>NZ_ADVZ01000001.1:0-525000 GCF_000178995.1 Afipia sp. 1NLS2
CACCAAAGATTTCAATGAAGAACTGACTTAGAATACCCCTGAACGCTGTACGAATTTGTCTATCAAAATCATTGAAATTGTACGCGTCTCGATAGATGCCGAGATAAGAAGAAACAGAGCGACCGAGCTTAACTACCGTTTCTTGAAAATTGCTTTTCTCGCTAATTCGCTTTTTCAAGGAATATTCATCACGCAAACTATCTAGGATTTTCTTGATCTGACGTGAAGAGACGCGCGCGCGATAGCCATTAGTTTCTGAGTGAAAGATTTCTCTTCCCAAAAAATCCAAAGACCCCTTGGGCCCAATACGTTGCGTTTTACCATCAATTGGTATGGACAAATCATACTTAGAAAGCTGGTCTCTGATGAACTTTTCGCCTTCTTTCATCTCCGCTTCGCTTTTAAAAAATAGAATTAAATCGTCGACGTAACGCACCATTACCATGTTGCGTTTTCTAATTGCGTTATCAAATTTAGAAAGTGCAAGATTGGACAAAATTGGAGAAAGTGGCATCCCTTGGCGCAAGCCACGCTTTTTCTCCAAACCTTGTTTCGCTAATTCCTCTTTTTGGTCGCCACGCTCATAAACCTCACAGTCCACCGCCTTGCAGAGCAAGTGCGTTAAACTATGCCCACGCATCGCCGTTTTAATCTGATTTTTAAGATGCTCCCGGGAAATCCTATCAAAAAAGGATATAATGTCTGCCTTTAGACACCAGTCAAATTGACCTCGGAGTTCTACTGCTTTTTCAATCGCGCGCTTGACGCCACGCTCTTGTATGAACCCAAAAGAATACGGGTCGTAAATGGGCAGGCACTTCTTATTAGTCAGATATTGAACGATCGCGCGCTGCACTAGCCGATCGCGCACGATTGGAATGCAAATCATGCGCTTCTTGTCAGACCCATCCTTTGGAATGAACACAGGCTTAAGCCGAGAAAACCCAAATGATCCGTCTTTAATTGTTCGGACAATAATATCGAGATTGCGATCTAAGCTAGCTTCGAACTGCAACGCAGAAACGTTGTCGATTCCGGCACGCCCCGCATCAATGCTGCTATCACGGCTATTCCGCCAAGCGGTTTTCAAGGCTTGTTTGCCAAGTATTTTGGTAGGCCGACTTATACGGCTACCGGTTCGTCCGGGCTTAGGATCGAGCAATTCGGTACTCCGAAGCCCATCAGAACTGGCTCAACGGAAGCGGAAATCCGCGACCGTTTCGTCCGTGCGCATTGCAGGTGACACGCTGGCGCGCGCAACGCTCTGCTCCGGACAGATCACCTTGGTGAGGTCGCTTCGAGGACGCAAGCCCCCACTCTCGCCAAAGCTTAGTCCCCCCAAAATAGACGCCGCCACAAAGAACAAAACGTGAACAAGGTCTCGGGAAGAGGTCTTGGTGGATCGTACCGGCCCGCTCTGCCTTCCATCACAATAATCCTCTGCTCGGCTCTTTATTTTAAGTACCGCGAGCATGGATGCCTCCATTGACCTTGCTTTCCAACGGAAGCGGAAATCCGCGACCGTTTCGTCCGTGCGCATTGCAGTTGACACGCTGGCGCGCGCAACGCTCTGCTCCGGACAGATCAACTTCGTGAGGTCGCTTCGAGGTCGAAACGTCACCAATATTCCAAAATTTGAAGTCGATTCGGTCTTTTCCAAGGCAAGGGAACATGTATTGACAGGATAATGGATTAGGCTTATATTCGCATTTATATACTTTACTTAGCACTATCGCGCACATATATTCCTAACTGCGTGACAGGCCAGCAAAGTTTGTAAATGCGTCCCGGCTAAATAAGGGGACGCTCTATGAGCGAATACATTCCAGAGCCTACAGCCGCAATGATTGATGCGGGGGTGAGGGTTTTGTCGGGCTGCGTTTCCGACGAACCAACGGTTTTGTCCAAAGATGAGATTGTTCGAATGGTATATCTCGCGATGACCACCATTCAAAATCCATCGCAAAAGCTAATTGGCAAACCGCAAGCTTAGTCGCCGCGATCAGGTCTTGGCAGAGCTGGCGCGTTTCTTTGATTTTGATTGGTTTCAATTCGCGAGTTGCAAGCTCTGGCTCTTTAAAGGCCTGGGGCTTGGAAATTCTGACAATTTTCTTCTGTCTAGTCAGTCTGCCACGCGGCACCTTCCACATGGAATGAATATAAGAATTCCTTCGAGTGCGAAGATCGTTATCGATGGTGTTTAGATTGCCTACCACGGAATCGTACCAACCCGGGTGCTCCTTTCGTTTCAAGAAAGCCAGCGCCTTAACCATCTGGATTTTCTGTTTCATGTCGGCATTGCCAGTTATTGCATCGGCGACGTGCCCCTCCTGCAGGGGGGCTAACGTAGTAACTAGCTCATCAATGACATCTTCAATCCACGCCCAGTAGATGCTTATATATCCAAGCTCCAGCGCGATTTTTTCCAATCGGGGAGAATGTAGGCTTTTAGGCATGGCAAAGAACCCTGTGAAAGACCCTGTATTTCAAAAGACACTCAAGAACCTACTTAACGCGAAGCCGAAGCCGCAATCTGAAATGAAGATTGGGAAAAAGAAAGCAGCAAAGAAAAAGCCTAGTTCTGTGGTGGCCAAACGTTAAATAATTTGGCTCCGGCTTGTGGTGAGAATTCCCCAATTTCCTCGGCAATACCAAAGCTCTTTGCTTCTTCAGAAGATATCCAGACATCAGAGAACTTATGTTGCTCCCATTTAGTTGGTGGGATTTTCGTATGCTCCTTGAGGATCGACTCGGTTCTCGTATCCTCTATGGCTAAATATTCTGCGCTAGCTGCCATCCTATCGGCGTTGGCCGCAACGGGGCTTAAGTAAGAGCGATGAATCATGAAGGCGGAATGTTTGCTGGCTATTCGCCTGGTAGCCCCAAGATATGCGATGACGCCAATGGATGACACAGACCCAACGTTATAAAGATGAATTTCGACGGGCGACGACCGAAACAAATTATACAAGCTGATGCCCTCGCCAATACCGCCCCCTGTGGTTTGGAAAAGCAGATGTATCCGTTTAACGCCAGCATTTGTGGCAACGCTTATGGCGTTATGAAATCGCATAACGGCTTGCTGGTCTATGAAGCCTGCGAAAAGGCCGTAGATGTTGGGAGGCACGATGTCCTCGGCTGGCTGTGGCTCACTCATTTCGCTTCCTCCAAGCTAGGAAGCGTTTAACCGCTTGCTTCCTGTTTTTGAGTTCAGTTAGGCCGTCGATAAGTTAAACGCTTGCCTTCGATGCCTTTCAAGAGTGTTTCAGCGCGCATCGTGTCGTTGATGCCAAGGCCAATGCGGTTATTGAAGCGGAATTCAAACTCCGTGACGTAACGCTGCAAATGTTGTGCATCGCACTTGTGATAGGTGCCAACCATGCCGCGTTTGAAGATGCCAAAGAAGTTCTCGGCAGCGTTCGTAGTCTGGCCGTCCTTGCCAACCCATTCGCCGCGACCGTTCCAAGAATGGTTGACGGTTTTGTGCGACGCGAACTCTTTGCCAACCTCGTCATAGAGGCGGGAATTATCGGTGTGCAGGTCGGATTTGCGTGAGGCGTTAGTAACGAGAATTTCGCGGACTGATTTCTTGGTTGCGGACTTGACGTGAACGGCCTTGGCCTTTCCGCCGGGTTCGACCAAAGCGACGATCTGCTCTTTGTGCGAATGGCCCTTCTTGTAGCCCTTCGCGCGCTTGGATGAGTTGCCGATATAGGTTTCGTCAGCTTGGACCGACTTGCCTTCGCCACCCAGCGGACCGGCCTTCGTGTCGATCATGGCTTCGCGGATGCGATGGGCGAGGAACCAAGCCGACTTGTAGGTAATGCCCAGCATACGGTGAAGCTGATGGGCGCTCATGCCCTTCTTAGAGGCGCTCATGAGGTGGATTGCGAGCAGCCACTTATGAACCGGGATATGCGAACGCTCCATAACCGTGCCAGTGCGGCAGGTGAATTTGTCGCGGCAGTCGTTGCAGAGCCAGTAACCGGCTTGGGTAGCGCCTTCCATCTTTCGGACGGCGAACGAGCCGCAGTGAGGGCAATGAGCGCCAGCGTCGGCCCAGCGGGATTTCTCCAGATGGGCGATTGCGGCGGCTTCGTTCGTGAATTCTGGGGCGTAAATGTCGGCCATGGCTAGCTCCTATCCCCTGAATATGCAGGGAACGGGATGCTAAGTCAAGTATATAAATGCGCTTATATTCCTATTCATCCCACCTCACTTGAGGGGCGTTTCGCGATCGTCACAAACGCGAGGCGGGATGCGGTGGCTGCGCACGGTGTTCGATGCGCGGGCGATTGATCGGGCGCGGAGCAGCAATGTTCCGGGCCTTTTTTGTTGCCCGTACTGACGACAGCATCGCGCGCGGACGGCCCAAGGCGTGTCATCCCGGCGCATCGGCTTCGCGCCAGGGGCCGGACAACGTTGCCACGCCTCGTACAGAGGATGGCGAAAGAGTCCATAAGTCCCCGCATCGGTGGTGTACTCAGCACCGGCCACCGGGGGTCATCACGCAACAAGCCGTTAAAACCATTGCGTGCGGAACGCCGGATGATGCGGCGTAACCGTGGTGACTACGCTCGTGTGCTTTCACTTTTTGCACGCGAGGCTGCGGATGCGTTCGCGCATCCGGCGTTCCGCGCGCCCTCTTGAAAGAGGGTGACGGTTGAACGGTGACGGCGCCCCCGCGCCTTCAAGAACAGGGGCGATCACGCACGTCCGAAGGACCTCAACGCAGCCATGAATTTTTGCAGGGAACGACATCATGCCTCATTCGTTCGCGTCAGGTGCCCCTCCGGGCGCGAAGGAGGCGCATGCTCGTTCACATCCAGATCCTGAGATTTCTCGCCGCCGCCGCCGTGGTGGCGTTTCATGTCTGGGGCATCGCGCCGGACCACATTGATGTACCGGCGGACACGCCCTCGCTCGGCCTCTGGCATTTCGGTCATGGCGTCGATCTGTTCTTCGTCATCTCCGGCTTCATCATCTATTACGCGACGCAGACCTCCATCGCGCGCGGCAAGGAGCTTTCGCCTTCCGCCTTCCTGCGCCGCCGCGTCGAGCGCATCGTGCCGCTCTATGCGTTCGCCATCCTCGCGATGACGGCGCTTGCGGTTCTTCTCCCCGCCACGTTCGGCACGCCGGGCTGGTATAGCCCAAGCCATGTGCTGAAGTCGCTCGCCTTTATCTCCTTCACCGACGGCCAGATGCCTGTGGTGTTTGTCGGCTGGTCGCTCGAATACGAGATGTTTTTCTATCTCACGCTCGCGCTGTTGATGATGCTGACGCAGGATGCATGGCGCGCGGTCGTGGTGGCGTTCTGCGGCCTCGCGATGATCGGCCAGATTCCCGGCGTCGCGGATGCACTCGGCCATTACACCTTCTTCACCGATCCGCTGATTCTGGAATTCATCTTCGGCGTGCTTGCCGGCATCCTGTTCATGAACGGGATGAGCGGAGAGCGGCACACCGGCGCGATGCTGCTCGCTGCCGGCTGCGCCATAACCGTGCTGCTGGTGACGGACCCGGCGAACCGCGCGCTGGTCTATGGCCTGCCGTCCGTTGCGCTGGTGGCCGCGGCAGCCTGGATCAGCCGCCTGCGCACCAACGCATCATGGCCGGAGCGCGTTTGCGAGCGGCTCGGCGATGCGTCGTTCTCGATTTACCTGATACAGGCGCCGCTGGTGGTGTTCGCGGCGCAGGGCATGGCCGCACTGTTTCCGCAAATTCATCCGCTGTCGCTCGTTGCATCGGCGAGCGCGCTCGTGATCGCAGCGGGCCTTGCACTCAACATCGTGCTGGAGCGCCCGCTGCTCGCGCTGTGCCGCCGCATCGGCAGGCCACGCACGGCAAAAAAAAATCATGCGGCTTGCGCCATCCGCACGATAAGGGACCAACATGAAATTTTGTTCACGGAGCCTGCGTCGTCGTCTCGCCATGCTTGGTTCATGCAGCAGTCATCGCACATCAGAAACAATGGCCATGGTGATGATTCATATCGCGCCACGACCTTTCCTTTCATCCACCCAAGGAGATTCACTCATGAAGACGATCGCTTCCGGATTTGCCGCCGCCCTTGTCCTCGGCTTTGCCGCGCTCGCGGCTCCGGCATCCGCTGCACCGGTAGCCGTACCTGCCCCCGGCCTTTCCGCTATCGCGCACCCTGCCGTAACGAAAGCTTATGTCGAGCGCCGTGTCGTCCGCCGCGGTCCGCACTGCACCGTGCGCAAGATTGTACGGCGTGGTCCGTATGGCCGCCGCGTCATCACCACCAAGCGCGTCTGCTACTGATCGCAGCCCCAAAAAAGGAACGCCACGCATTCCGCGTGGCGTTCTTCATGGGTTACGGTCATAGACTCAATCGTCATCATCATCGTCGTCGTCGCGCTGGGGCGACGGTGGGTCATAATACCGCTTCGCCGTGCGTGCATTGTGCGCGCGCGAACTTTGCGGATAGAACACCGCATAACAGGCCGGACTGAGCCGTGGCCCCGCCTGCTGCAGGCAGTTTGCAATGCGATCCGCATCCGGGATGTAGCGCCCGCACAGCCTGAAGACATCGGGCGTGCAAGCTTCACGATCGGCCGCCGTTCCCTGTTGCGCCATAGCCCACGAGGGCGCGCATATCAGCATCGAGGCAACCGTCCATCCGGCAACACGGCGAGATCCCAGTCCGAAACCCATGGCGTTCTCCCAAAGCTTGCGACGTTGAGTGCCCTGCCCGACATCGGACCAGCTAACCATGCCGTCCGTCGTCATGAAAAGCCCCACCCTGTGCAAAGTTCCGCACGACGCAGAACTGCGGCGCATCGGTTTGGAGATGCCCTGGCTCAAAATAAATTCAGGATTGAAAATGGTAACGGCCACGAATGGGCCAGGCTGCGCGTACATCCGGCGCTCGCCCGGGGCAGATCAGCGATCCGCCTGTTTTTCGTGGCCGTCTCGGCGATGGTGCGGGAGGAGCAGCGACATCGCCGTTATGATGGAGATGGGGACTCAAACCGGATATTCAAGAGGCCCAACGGCTGCAAGGAACCGCATGGCAAAACAAGGCAGAATTTACATCGGAATCGGCGGCTGGACCTTCGCGCCCTGGCGCGGCGTGTTCTATCCGGAGAAGCTCGCCCAGTCCAAGGAGCTCGGCTACGCTGCCTCCAAACTGACCTCGATCGAAATCAACGGCACCTATTACGGTTCGCAGAAGCCGGCCAGCTTCCGCAAATGGGCCGCCGAAGTGCCGAACGGTTTCGTCTTCTCTCTCAAGGGGCCACGCTTCGCCACCAATCGCCGCGTGCTCGCGGAAGCGGGTGATTCCATCAAGCGGTTCTATGATTCCGGCGTGCTTGAACTCGGCGATAAGCTCGGCCCGGTGCTGTGGCAATTCATGCCGACCAAACAATTCGACGAGGCCGATTTCGGCGCATTCCTCGAACTGCTGCCGCGCGACATCGATGGCCGCAAGCTGCGCCATGTGGTCGAGGTTCGCCACGAGAGCTTCCAGAACGAGGCCTTCGTCGCGCTGCTCAGAAAATTCTCGACCCCGGTCGTTTATGCAGATCACGCGACTTATCCGGCGATTGCCGACATCACCGGCGATTTCGTCTATGCCCGCCTGCAAACCGGGCAGGACAGCGTGAAAACCGCATATCCGCCCAAGCAACTCTCGCAATGGGCGCAAAGGCTCCAGACATGGGCCGACGGCGGCGAGCCTGACGATCTGCCACGCATTGGCAAGAAACTCGCGAAGAAAGAGCCGCGCGACGTGTTCGCCTACATCATCCACGGCGGAAAGGTGCATGCGCCAGCCGGGGCGATGGAGTTGATCAGCCATGTGAGCGGCAAATAAGAAAACCAAAGCCATGGCAAAGACAAAAAAGATTTTCACCATCGGCTATGAACAGGTCAGCTCCCGCGCGGTTCTCGACAAGCTTGAGCAGGCCGGCGTCAAGCTGCTGGTCGATGTGCGCGCCATCACATCGTCACGCCGGGCGGGTTTTTCCAAAAACCAGTTGGCTGCGAGCCTCTATGAGCGCGGCATCGGTTACATCCACTTGCGCGGATTGGGCACGCCGAAGCAAGGCCGCGAGGCAAGACGCAAGGGCGACGCCGCGACGATGAAGATAATATACGACGCACACCTGAAAACGCTGCAGGCGGAAAGGGAAATGGACGAACTCGCTCATCTCGTCAAAACGTCCGGCCCGGTGTGCCTGCTCTGTTTCGAGCGCGACCACACCAACTGCCACCGCCATTTCATCGCCGAGATCATTGAAAAGCGCGATCACGTCACCACGGAAAATCTGGTTGCGCCGCAACTTTAGATTCTTCCATCCGTTCCGTAGACGTTCTCGCCATGCCTCTAGACGGCGGCGGCGCCTGCCGGTTTACTGGTCTCCGTATTTTCACGTAGTCAGTTTCAAAATAGCCCCAGAGTTCAGGGCATGCGTTGCGTTCGCGGCCTCACCGTTGCGTGGATTGGCGTAACCTCGGTTCTTGCAGGGCCGGTGATGGCTGGCTCTTTACCCGACGACTGGTTCGCTGCCTCGCCGCCCAGCAGCCGGGATGCGACCATTCTTTATTTCACTGGCGCCGACCTGTGGCACCAAGGCAGCTCTGCTTATGGCGGCGCAGTATGGTCACCCGCCGGACTGGACAGGGATGGCTTCACGCTGAAGACGCTCCTCGCGGGCGGAGACTACCTCTATCAGTCTGCGGGAACGGATATACGGGGCGCTGATGTGGTGGCCTCCATTCTGCCAGGCTATCGCTTCAAGCGCGGCAACCTCGAAATCAAGATGTACGCCGGTCTCGACATCCAGCATCACTGGACGCTGCCCTCCGATCCATCGAACAAGCTGCGCGGTACGCACGCAGGTGTACGCTTCAATATCGACACGTGGTGGGAGCCTCTCCCGGCCCGGATGATGGTCGCCACCACGCTGACCGGTTCGACCATCGACAACAATTACGGCGTCCGCGCCGCCACCGGATGGCGCATGTTCGAGCGCCTCTGGTTCGGCCCGGAGATCGAGACCTCGGGTGACCGTACCTACCGGCAATATCGCGCGGGCGCACATGTCACCTCGCTGCAATTCGGCGGCTTCGAATGGGTCTTCGGCGCGGGCTATGTTCGCGACAACGACAGACGCTCGGGAATGTACGGCCGCTTCAGCCTTCTGACGCGGCGATAAACCTCAGCCGCGCGCGTCGCAGGCCCAGGCGCGGATCACGCATTCCTTGCCACCATAGGCGTAACACTTCTTGCTGGCCGCATTTAGCGCACTCGAAATCCGCGGCTCCACGGCATAGCCGAACGCACCGCAAGGATTTTTCATGTCGATGGCGAGCGCCGCACAGGCGCGCCGCATCGTGATGACGGTGCAGTCGCCCTTGCACTGCTTACGGGCGGCGGCGATCGCAGCGTTCTGGTGTTTGTAACCGAAAGCCTGTCCATAGGCGCCACACTTGCCGACAGCAAGCGCGCCCGCAGCATAGGATGGCGCAGCAAATACGCCGCAGATCAGGATTGCAGCAAAAAACAATCCGGCAAGATGCCGGATCAAGGTGCAAATCATATCGCTTCCCCCAAGCGGAAGCGACGTTACCGGGAACCGGTTTCAACTTGGTGAATGAAGCCTCACCGTTTCGTCAGCAATCTCGCCAACACATCGGGGGTGTCGACATCGAGGAATGCGCTGACGCCAGTCGCCGGGATCTCAACAACCATTTCGGCATACTTCTGAATGACATGGCGCGCGCCGATGTCGCCTTCGAGCGCCAGCAACTCCTTGAATAATTTACGCGACCACAACACGGGGTTGCCACGGCGGCCATCCGCCACCGGAATTGTTATCAGACCGTCGCGCTCGGGCGCGTAAGCCTCGATCAACCGGTCAATCAACCCGCTACCAACAAGCGGCATATCGCCAAGACAGACAATGGCCGCACCGCTGGAGGCAGGGACTGCGTTAATGCCGGTCTTCAGCGACGTTGCGAGTCCGTCGGCATAATCCGGATTGTGCACGAACCTCACATCGAGGCCCTGCAAGGCCTGTTCGACACGCTCGTGCTGATGGCCGGTCACCACCACAACGGATTCCGCACGCGAGGCCAAGGCCTGTTCGACCGCGATACGCACCAGCGGCTTGCCGTCAATCTCGGCGAGCAGCTTGTTGGGCCCACCCATCCGGGTCGAGCGGCCCGCAGCGAGAATAACGGCAGTCACATCGGTTTCGATCACTGCCTTCTCCGGCTCGCGAGACTGGGGCCGCGAAATGATTTCCATTAGCAGGCCTCCCACACCCATCGCCGTGATCTCCTCGCGCGTCACCTTGAGGTTGGCGAGAAGCCGCATCAGCACCCAGTCAAAGCCGTTCTCCTTCGGCGAGCGCGCGCAGCCAGGCGCACCAAGCACCGGCACATTGCCGATCCGCGCCACCAGAAGCAGATTGCCCGGATCAACCGGCATGCCGAAATGCTCGACCTCGCCACCGGCATTCTCGACCGCCGATGGAATAATGTCGCGACGGTCCGCAATGGCGGATGCGCCGAAAATCAGGACAAGCTCCGAGCCAAGACTCAGCAACTCTTCAACCACCGCCTTGAGCGCGGGCTCGCTGTGCTGGACACGCCGCTCGGCGATGATCGAGGCGCCGGCGCGGGCGAGCCGTTCTCTTGTCACCTGCACCGTCTTGTCGATTACCTTGGGCGCGAGGCCGGGCAGCATCGTCGACACCACGCCAACCCGCTTGACCGCGAATGGCATGATCTTGATCTGGCGCTGCCGCGCGGCTTCCACTGCCTTGTCGTAAATGCCCTGCTCGATTCCAAAGGGAATAAGTTTCACAGTCGCGATCATCTCGCCTTCGGCCACGGCCTTGAACGCCGGCAGCGTGGCGAAAGTGATCGATTCATCGACACGGTTGAGCTGATCGACGGCATCACGGTCGATCACAAGGATTCCAGGATGCGCGGCGAACAGATTGCAACGGCCGGTAAATGCCTTCTCGACGTGAATACCCTCGCCCGCGATTACCCGCGCGATGCCTGCGGCAGCGATATCTTCCGATATGTCACCATCCTCAAGGCGTGCCACCACGATTTGCTTGATCCCGGCCTGTTCGAGCGCCTTGGCTTCGACAGGCGTAATCAGCGTGCCTTTCTTCAGAACAAAGGAGCTCTGCCGGATCGCATGAACGGCGACACCACCGATGGCTTCCTTGGGCGAAACGGGTCCGAATTTCATGCTGGAACACTCACACGTGCGGTATTGATACTCGATGTCGGCAAACGCAAGGCGGCAGTGATCTGCGCCATCACCGCCACGGCAATCTCGGCCGGCGAAACCGCGCCGATATCCATGCCGATCGGCGAGCGGATGCGGGACAGTGAATTGTCGGTCTCCCCCGCCGCCTTCAGACGGTCGAGCCGCCTTCCGTGGGTTTTGCGGGAGCCAAGCGCGCCGATATAGAAACAGTCTCTCTCGAGCGCATGCAGCAGCGCGAAATCGTCGATCTTGGGATCGTGCGTTACGGCCGCCACCGCGGTGTACCGGTCGATGTTCATCGGCGGCAGCACCGTCTCAGGCCAATCCGCGATCACGCGCACATCGGGAAAGCGCTCGGGCGAAGCAAACGCGGTACGCGGGTCGACGACGCAAACATCGTAGCCGAGAGATTGCGCCAGCGGCGCAAGAGTTTGGCTGATGTGAACAGCGCCGATGATGACGAGGCGCGCCGTCGGCGCATAGATGTTCAGGAACAGATTCTCGCCATCGACCTGGATCAGCTCGCTTCGGCCCATGCGCAGATGCTTGTCGAGTTCGACATGCAGCGGGTCTTTCGCAACATCGGCCGCCTTGACGAGCCGCTGTTCTCCAGTCGCGATATTTGTGATCACGACGACAGGACGGCGCGCCAGCCGCTCGGCATTCAGTTGCGCCAGGGTGTCCTGCTTCACGATCAGCCCTTCGCTTCGATCTTCTCGACGAACACACGAATGGTCCCGCCGCACGACAAGCCGACCTTCCATGCCGTCTCGTCAGCGACGCCGAATTCAAGCAGCTTCGGCGTGCCGCTCTCGATCACGTCGAGCGCCTCGGTAATCACCGCGCCTTCGACACATCCGCCCGACACCGAACCAAGAAACACGCCATCGTCCTTGATAACAAGGTTGGATCCCGCCGGACGCGGCGCCGACCCCCAGGTCTGCACCACGGTCGCCAGTGCGGCGCCATGGCCGGCATCAACCCAGCCCTCCGCTGCCTGTAACAGATCCTCATCTCGATCCAACATGATCCGTCCTGCACAAACTTCGGAATATTCCTGTATAAATCCCGCGATGGCCGATCCGGATTTCGAGCATTCGAAAGGCCCGATTATACATGCCTTAAGCCGGATTTGGCACCTCACTCTACGCCCATTTGGCCTGCGCGCTTTCGTCCTGTGAAATAAGGCTGGATTTCTATTATGCCAATGATCGACGCCGATGGCTGCCTGCTCAATGTCTCCGTCGAAGGCCGCGACGGCGGCCCCACACTGATGCTCTCCAATCCGCTCGGGACAACGCTACAGGTCTGGGAGCCGCAGATGGCAGCCCTGACCCGATTCTTTCGCGTCATCCGGTACGACCGGCGCGGTCATGGCAAATCGGGCACGCCCCCGGCCCCTACACCGTCGCGGATTTCGGCCGGGATGCGCTGGCCATCCTCGACGACCTCAACATCGCACGTACGCATTGGTGCGGCCTCTCGATCGGCGGCGCGGTCGGACAATGGCTCGCGGCGAACGCACCGGAGCGGATCGATCGTCTGGTGCTTGCCAACACCACCTGCCACGTTTCCGACCCGGCGCCCTGGCAGGCCCGCATCAAGACCGTGACTGAAAAGGGCCTCGACGCGATCGCCGATGGCGTCATGGCCGGATGGTTCACCGAGGAATTTCGCGATCGTGAACCGCAAACGGTCAACCGCATCCGTACCATGCTGACCTCCAATTCGATCGCCGGTTACACGGCAAGTTGCGGTGCGCTGATCGGGCTCGATTTGCGAGAAGCCCTGCCGCGCATCAAGGCGCAGACGCTGATCATTGCCGGGCGTTATGACGCATCATCGCCATTGCAAATGGCGGCCACGATCCGCGCGGGCATTCCGGGTGCAAGTCTTACGATCCTCGAGGCCGCACACCTGTCCAACGTCGAAGCCCCCTATGGCTTCAACGAAGCGCTGACCGGCTTTCTCACGCAGCGTTAGAGGACGAGATCACACTCGACGGCTGGCGACCGACATACGGCACGTCGGCACGTGTGCGCTCGTGCACGCCGCCCTCGACCAGCAGCACGATGCCTGCCGCAAGCAGCATCAAAAGCTCGGTGGCATGGAGCCGAATTGCGGCGGCCTCACCGACATAAGAGGCCGCAAGCATACTGCCGAAGCTGATGAGGCTGCCGAGCGTCAGCGCGAAGGCAAGCGCCTCCTCTGCACCGCGCCTGCGCCACAGCGCCTCGCGAATCACCAGAAACAGGAATGTGAGAAAAAAAGCCGCCACCAGAAATTTCGACAGCGCGAACAGCCAGGCGAAACGGACGAGCCCAAGCGCCGACCACGACAGATGATCACTCACGAACATCGCGGGCGCGATATTGGCGGGCTCATACATCCCGCGAACCGGCGACATCACGACCTTGAAGGCGGAGATCGTCCAGTTCGGAATGAAATAGCAAGCCAGCATCACACCGTTGAAAATGCCGAGCCGCCATCCCTTCATCGTCTCGCTCCTTCCGCACCCAAAAAGGGCACACCCTCGCGCAGTGCCACGCGAACTCAAGAGCGGCAATCTAAACCGTCTGTTTACGTTAACAGGCTAGGCCAATGGCCGATACCAAGAAAAAAACCCCGCCAAAAGCGGGGTTTTCCTCAAGTTTCTCAGTGAACTTGTCCACAGCCCGCTAGTGGCCGCCCTTCTGGCCACTCTGCTGCTGGCCGCCCTGCTTGGAGCCCTGCTGCTGTTGCTGCTGGCCGGGCTTCTGTCCGCCGCCCTGCTGTTGCTGACCGGGTTTCTGGTTCTGCTGCGACTGCTGGTTCTGGTTCGACATTGGTTTATGTCTCCTGTTGAACGCCCCTTCCAACAGCCGCCCCCGAACCACGTTCCGCTATATCTCCGGTTCCTTTTCAGCATCCCGTGATCCGGCCGGTTCCTCCCCAATCAGGCCGCGCAACTGTCCGCCGCAGTTGCCGCACCCGGTTCCCGCTGATAAAAATTTCCCATTCCAACGTCTTGGCTGCCGGAGCCGGGAACGCCGAACCACAACGCCAACCGCGGCAGCCGATGGATTATTTCGCACAACAGCTCATCAACGGACTGGTGCTCGGCTCGATCTACGGGCTGATCGCGATCGGCTACACGATGGTCTACGGCATCGTCGGCATGATCAATTTCGCCCACGGCGACATCTTCATGATCGGCGGCTTCATCGCCCTGATTTCATTCCTCGTGCTGGTGTCGCTTGGCATCACCGCCGTTCCCGTCGTGCTGCTGCTGGTCGTTCTCGTGGCGATGGCGACCACTGCACTGTACGGCTGGACGGTCGAGCGCATCGCCTACCGGCCGCTGCGTCATTCCTTTCGCCTCGCCCCCATGCTTTCGGCGATCGGTATGTCGTTCGTGCTGTCGAACTTTTCGCAGGTCGCGCAAGGCGCCCGCGTAAAGCCCGTGCCGCCGATCATTACCGGCGGCTATACGCTGTTCGAGCAGGACGGCTTTGTCGTCCGCCTGTCCAACATCCAGATCATCGTCGTTGTGACCACCGTAGTGCTGCTCGCGATCTTCTCGTGGATGGTGACACGCACGCGGCTCGGCCGCGACATGCGCGCCTGCGAGCAGGACCAGACCATGGCGGCGCTGCTCGGCGTCGATGTCGACCGCACGATTTCCATGACCTTCGTAATCGGCGCGTCGCTCGCCGCGGTCGCGGGCATGATGTACCTGCTCTATTACGGCGTGGTCGATTTCTACATGGGGTTTGTGGCGGGCATCAAAGCCTTCACCGCCGCCGTGCTTGGCGGCATCGGCTCGCTCCCCGGCGCCATGCTCGGCGGGCTTGCCATCGGACTCATCGAGACGCTCTGGTCCGCCTATTTCTCCTCCGAATATAAGGACGTCGCCGCCTTCTCGATCCTGATCGTCGTGCTCATCTTCCTGCCGACCGGCCTTCTCGGCCGTCCCGAAGTCGAAAAAGTCTGAGTACCGGCGTGACGGATCAGACATCCTCCACCCCAAAACCGAAACGCGCTCCACAGATGGGCGCCGCCTTCATCCTGAAGAAGTCGCTGCTCAGCGCGTTCGTCGCGCTGGTGCTGTTCTCGCTGATGATCGGCATCCGCACAGAAGCGGGACCGACCGGACAACTGATCTACTGGACGCGCTTCGGCGACCTCGCGATCATGGTCGTCCTTGTCTTTGCTGGCAGCATTCTGACCGAATTGTTCCGGCAGCGGTTCGCGGCGCGGCAGCACGCACCCCTTCTTCCGGAGAGCGCGAAACGCGGATTGTCCACGCTCGGTCGTCTCGTTGTGCCACTGCTGCTGGTGTTCGCCTTCCTCGTGCCGGTGATCTTCTACAAACAACGCTACATGCTCGATCTCGGCATTCTGGTGATGACCTATGTGATGCTCGGCTGGGGATTGAACATCGTGGTCGGCCTCGCGGGCCTGCTCGATCTCGGCTACGTCGCCTTCTATGCCGTCGGCGCCTATTCTTACGCACTATTATCGACGACGTTCGGCCTGTCGTTCTGGATCTGCCTGCCTCTCGCCGGAATCCTCGCCGCATTCTGGGGCATGTTGCTGGGCTTCCCGGTGTTGCGGCTGCGCGGTGACTATCTCGCCATCGTGACGCTGGCGTTCGGTGAGATCATTCGCCTCGTGCTGTTGAACTGGCAGCACGTCACCGGCGGCCCCAACGGCATTTCCGGAATTCCGCGCCCAAGCTTGTTCGGCATTCCGCTGACGGCAGGCCCGAACGGCCTCGCCGCCCATCTCGGCATTCCGTTCTCGCCGACGCACCGGCTCGTGTTACTGTTCTATATCATCCTTGCGCTGGCGCTGCTGACCAACTGGGTCACGTTGCGCCTGCGCCGGCTGCCGATCGGCCGCGCATGGGAAGCCTTGCGCGAAGACGAGATTGCCTGCCGCTCGCTCGGCATCAACACCACCACCACCAAACTCACCGCTTTCGCCACTGGCGCGATGTTCGGCGGATTTGCGGGCGCGTTCTTCGCCACGCGCCAGGGCTTTATTAGCCCCGAGTCGTTCTCGTTTCAGGAATCAGCGCTGGTGCTGGCCATCGTCGTGCTTGGCGGCATGGGCTCCCAGCTTGGCGTCGTGCTCTCCTCGCTCGCGCTAATCGGCGGCTTTGAACTGTTCCGCGGCTTCGAGCAATTCCGCATGCTGGCATTCGGCGGCGCGATGGTGCTCTTGATGATCTGGCGGCCACGCGGCCTGATCGCTCATCGCGAACCGTCCCTGTTTCTCGCGACGCGCACCAAGGTTTCCTCCGACCTCGTCAAGGAGGGCCGATGAACGCGCCGGGCACCATCCTCGACGTCCAGCATCTGTCGATGCGTTTCGGCGGCATCATGGCTGTCAACGATCTGTCGTTCGAGGCACAACGCGGAGACATCACCGCGCTGATCGGTCCCAACGGCGCAGGCAAGACCACGGTGTTCAACTGCATCACCGGATTTTACAAGCCGACCACGGGCATGCTGCGTTTAACCCATGAGAATGGCCGCGCATTCCTGCTGGAGCGACTGCTCGATTATCGAGTCTCGAAGATCGCAAAGGTCGCCCGCACCTTCCAGAACATCCGCCTGTTCTCGGGCATGACGGCGCTCGAGAACTTGATGGTCGCGCAACACAACCGCCTGATGCGGGCATCCGGTTTCAGCTTTCTCGGCCTCATCGGCGCGCCCACTTTTCATACGGCCGAACGGCATGCCATCGAGCTCGCGCGCCATTGGCTTGATCGCATCGGCCTCACCGCCCGCGCCGACGACGCCGCCGGAAATCTTCCCTATGGCGACCAGCGCAGGCTGGAAATCGCACGTGCGATGTGCGCGGAGCCAGCCCTCCTTTGCCTCGACGAACCCGCCGCCGGGTTGAACGCCCGCGAAGGCGAGGCATTGAGCGACCTGCTGCTGTCAATCCGCAAGGATCACGGGACATCGATCCTGCTGATCGAACACGACATGTCGGTGGTGATGGAGATTGCCGACCACATCGTCGTGCTGGACTACGGCGTCAAGATTGCCGAAGGCACGCCACGCGAGATCCGTGACGATCCGAAGGTTATCGCAGCCTATCTCGGCGCCGACGAAAAAACCGCCATCGAAGTGATGGAGCAGGACGCATGAGCGATTCCCTGCTCGAAATTCGCGGTCTGCGTGCCGCGTACGGAAATATCGAAGCACTGAAGGGCATCGATATCGACGTGAAGCGTGGCGAGATCGTCGCGCTGATCGGCGCCAACGGTGCGGGTAAATCCACCTTGATGATGACGATCTTCGGCCGCCCGCGCGCCCGCGCGGGTGAAATCCTGTTCGACGGTGATGACATCACCCATACGCCGACGCACCAACTCGCGCGGCTGCGCATCGCGCAATCGCCAGAGGGACGGCGAATTTTTCCACGCATGAGCGTTGCCGAAAACCTGCAAATGGGCGCGGATGCTGCGGAAGCCAGCGAAAGCGAATGCGCCGCCGATCTGGAGCGTGTCCTCACTTTATTTCCGCGCCTCAAGGAACGACTGACCCAGCGCGGCGGCACGCTGTCGGGCGGTGAACAGCAGATGCTCGCGATTGGCCGCGCGCTGATGAGTCGTCCACGCCTCTTGATGCTGGACGAGCCCTCGCTTGGCCTCGCGCCGCTGATTACCCGCCAGATTTTCGACGCCATCCGCACGCTGAACCAGACGGATGGTCTCACCGTGCTGATCGTCGAGCAGAACGCAAACCATGCGCTGAAGCTCGCCCATCGCGGCTATGTCATGGTCAATGGCCTCATCACCATGTCAGGAGTGGCGAGCGAATTGCTGGAGCGGCCGGAGATCCGCGCAGCCTATCTCGAAGGCGGGCGGCACTGATGCACGATCTTTACGCCAATGAAGCCTGGTGGCAGTCGGTCATTCTTACCCTCATCCTCGGGGGCGGCGGCGCATGGCTCGCCGGAAGCGCCATCGCCCGGACCTGGCGCGGCGTCCATGTCGCGGTGCTCGCTGCCATCCCGATGGCAATGGCCGTGCGCTTCGTGCACTTCGCATTGTTCGAGGAAACGTTGTTTGCAATCCTGCCCTGGATTGCGGAAACGGCAGTCATGCTCGCCGTGATCTGCCTCGCTTTCCAGCACACCCGCGCCAGGCAGATGGTGCAGCAATATTACTGGCTTTATGAAGCCAGTGGCCCGCTTGGCTGGAAGCTGCGACAAGATGCACCGCAGCATGGCTCGTCGCATTAAAACTGCCTGCAACTGTCCCTCCGGCCAACTTTCATGGATGACTCGGCGGCTAATTCGTTCGAGTATCCACTCCCATTTCAGTTCTGATCTTCACCAAGGGATGACACGCATGACCCCTATTCGCTTGCTTGCCGTAACCTGTGCGGCTGCCTTGCTCGGCTTCTCCGCGCAGGCCATGGCACAAACCATTCCGGTCGCCGTCGCCGGCCCCATGACAGGCGGCGAATCCGCCTTCGGACGGCAATTGCGCAACGGCGCCGAACAGGCAGTCGCCGACATCAACGCATCCGGCGGCGTGCTGGGCAAGAAGCTGGCACTGCAAGTCGGAGACGATGCCTGCGACCCGAAACAGGCCCGCTCGATCGCCGAAAAAATCGCCAACAATGGTTCGGTTTTCGTGGCCGGGCATTATTGCTCGTCCTCGTCGATCCCGGCCTCGGAAGTTTACGCCGACGGCAACGTCCTCCAGATCAGCCCAGCTTCGACCAATCCGGTGCTGACGGAGCGCAAATTGTGGAATGTGTTCCGGGTTTGCGGACGCGACGACCAGCAGGGCAGCGCGGCGGCGGCGTATCTGCTGAAGCACTATAAAGGCAAGAACATCGCCATCCTCAACGACAAGACCACCTACGGCAAGGGCCTCGCGGATGAGACCAAGAAAGCGCTCAATGCAGGCGGCATTCAGGAGAAAATGTTCGAGTCCTACAACAAGGGCGACAAGGACTTTAACTCCATCGTCTCTCGCCTGAAGCGCGAGAACATCGATCTCGTCTATGTCGGCGGCTACCATCAGGAAGCCGGATTGATCCTGCGCCAGATGCGCGACCAAGGCCTGAAGACCGTGATGATGGCGGGCGACGCCATGAACGATAAGGAATTCGCCTCCATTACCGGCCCGCTCGCAGCCGGCACGCTGTTTACCTTCGGCCCCGATCCGCGTAACCGGCCGGACGCGAAAGCTATCGTCGACAAGTTCAAGGCCAAGAACGTCGATCCGGAAGGCTACACGCTCTACACCTACGCTGCTTTCCAGGTCTGGTCGCAGGCGGCCGCCAAGGCCAACACCACCGACCCGCAGAAGGTCGCTACCGCCATCAAAGCCGGTGAGTGGAATACGGTGATCGGGCCGCTATCGTTCGATGCCAAGGGCGACATCAAGCAGACCGGTTACGTCGTCTATAAGTGGGACGACAAGGGTGGCTACGCCGAACTGCCAAACTAAGCGCGCAGGCTCTCTCCTTCGGGAGAGAGCCTCACCCGATGCTTTGCAGCGCCGGGAAAGCTTCCAGCAACCAGACCCCGATATTCGACACCGCGCCAGTCAGGAATGCGATGCCGACGAGAACCATTAGCCCGCCCATGACACGCTCGACGGTCGGAAGATAACGCCTCAGCCGCGCGAGTGCTGACGACGAGCGTTCGATCAGAATTGCGGCGAGCATGAACGGAATTCCCAATCCGGCCGAATACACCGCAAGCAGCAGCGCGCCCTTTTGAACGGTATTCTCCGAGGCTGCGATCGACAGGATCGCGGCCAGCACCGGCCCAATGCAGGGCGTCCAGCCGAACGCGAAGGCAAGTCCCATCACATAGGCGCCCCATAACCCGACCGGCTTCGGGATCGGTATCCGTCCCTCACGCATCAGGAAGCGAATGCGTGTCAGGCCGAGGAAGTGCAGACCCATCACGATGATGACGAGTCCGGCGACGATCGACAGTTCAGCCGACCAACGCCGCAGGGCTGAGCCGACCACACTCGCGCTGGCCCCGAGCCCGACGAATACCGTGGAAAAACCCAGCACGAACAGAAGTGCGCACAGCAGCACCGCGCGGCGCGACGCCGCAGGCTTCTCCTCGCTTGCGACATGTTCGACCGTGGCCCCCGTCAGGTACACGAGATAGGCCGGCACCAGAGGCAATACGCAGGGTGACAGGAAACTGACAAAGCCCGCGAACAAGGCTGTGGGGATGGAGATATTCTGAATCATGCGGCTAGTGTCCCGAATCCGAAGTTCGCCTCATCGTGCAGCACCTTCCGTCGCGAACTTCGAATTCGAAAGGACACTAGCAAATTTATGATTCTAGTGTGGTTTAGGTTCGAGAGGTTCACTTGAGAAGCACGCGGAGAAAACCAGCGAACCTCTCGAACCGCCACAGTAAATGCCTCCATCGCTCATCGAAGCGCAAGGCCTCACTTTTACGTGTGATCGTCTCCGCGCCCGTAACACGGGCGGATTGACCACATGCGATGGACGCGCTCATCTGGTACCGGGAGACACCATGAAAAATCTGCTCACAGATATCGAAGGCATTAAAGTCGGCCACGCGCATAACGAGATTCTGGCGTCTGGCGCAACCGCGATCCTGTTCGACACGCCTGCGGTCGCGGCAATCGACATTCGCGGCGGCGGACCCGGCACGCGGGACAGCGCGCTGCTCGATCTCGCCAACACGGTGGAGCGGATCGATGGGCTGGCGCTGTCTGGCGGTTCGGCTTTCGGGTTGGAGACCGGCGGCGGCGTACAGGCCTGCCTTGCCGAACAAGGGCGCGGCTTCGCCATCGGCGACGCGCGCGTGCCGATCGTGCCGGGTGCGGTGGTGTTCGACCTTTTGAATGGCGGCAACAAGAAATGGGGCCGCTTCTCTCCGTACCGCGATCTCGGCTTCGAGGCGGCAATGAGCGCCACGGACGGCACCTTCACGCTGGGCAATGCGGGTGCGGGATATGGCGCGACTACCGCGAATTTCAAAGGCGGCCTCGGCTCCGCGTCGGCGACTACGCTCGGCGGCATCGGCGTCGCAGCACTGGCCGTGGTCAATGCGGTCGGCACTGTCACTGTCGGCGACGGCCCCTGGTTCTGGTCCGCGCCCTTCGAGCAGAACGGCGAATTCGGCGGCCGCGGTCTGCCGCAGATCTTCACGCCTGACATGCTTGCGGCTCGCCTGAAGGGTGCCGATCGTGCCAACGCTGGCGAAAACACCACGCTTGTCGTCGTCGCAACCGATGCGGCCCTGACCAAACCGCAGGCCCGCCGGCTTGCGATCCTCGCGCAGACCGGCTTTGCGCGCGCGACCTATCCGGCCCATGCTCCGCTCGACGGCGACATTGTGTTCGCCGTCTCGCTCGGCGACAAACCGGTTGATCCACTTTACGGTCTGACGCAGCTGGGGATGGAGGCAGCCAACGTAGTTGCGCGCGCCATTGCCCGTGGCGTTTACGAAGGTCGCGCCCTGCCCTTTGCGGACGCGCTTCCCGCATGGCGAGATCGTCACGCTTGATATTTGAATCATCGATACAACACTTCGCAATATTTGTTCTAAAACATATATTTCATTTACATCTTAAATCGGAAGCCGTAAGAGACAATCCTTTTTGCGGAGTCGAACATGGCTTTCACCTTGCGTAGCATTTGCGCCGGACGGCAGCTTTATATCGCTGCCTCTGTGGCAGGCATCGGCATCGGAGCTATCGCCGCTATCGCATTGACGAGACTGCCGCCGCTCACAACCCACCGCATCACCACGCCACTCAACAGTGCCGCGACCATTGCACCCGACCCGATTGGAAGCCTGCCTGATCTACCCAAGCTCCTGACGTCCAAACCACCTCAAAAATGGACCATTCTTGGCGGCGCTCTGCTTGAAAGCGGCTTGCCTTCGCTCGCCGTCCCGGCTCTCGAACAGGCGGTTGCCGACGATCAGGCCAATACGTCTTTGCGCGCAGCCCTCGGCGAAGCTCTCGCACTCTCCGATAATGGGAAAATCAGCGAACGGGCACGAATCGAGTTTGAAGACGTCCTGCAGGCAAACCCGAACGATCTCGTGGCCCGTTTCTATATGGCGCACTGGATGCTGCAGAATGGCAAACCCAAACCTGCACTCGTCAAGTTCGTCGGACTGATGCGTACCGTCGGAAACGATCCATTATGGTACGCGCGGCTGTGGCAAATCATGCCTGAAGCCGCCGAACAGGTTGGCGTCAGTCGACTCGCTCTCGAAGCGTTGTGCGTTGCAGGAATGTGAAACGAAAAACATCGTGGCCCGAAATATTTTATCGGGAGGAATGTTAAAAGATGTATTTTAAATATTGCTTTGAAACAATAACAGTGACAGGGTGCCTCTCATCAAATTCGATTTGGGGATCGATCATGAAACATCCTTCCACATCTTCGGGGGCCTGACAGGGAGCGTCCGGCAACCCTCCTCTCCCTGCCGGACGTTTCCTGTCGCTCTCGCCACAAAACATCTATTATAAATATATCTTAAAGGCTCGCCATGACTGCCTACGGACGACGCTTGCCTATCGCTACCTTCCTCTCTGCCGTTATCGCCTCGGGACTGACGATGTTCGTCTCTCCCGCCATCGCAGAAACCCGCCATTTCTCGATGACGATCGAGGACACCGTCCTCACACTGGTGGATAAGCAGACCTTCCACACATTCTCGTTCAACGGCCAAACACCGGGACCGTTGATTCACGTCAAAGAAGGCGACGATCTCGTCATCGACGTCGAGAACCAGACCACGCTGCCGCATACGATCCATTGGCACGGCATGTTTCAGCGCGGGAGCTGGAAGAACGACGGCGTTCCGGATACGACACAACCCGCGATCGCGCCCGGCGAAACTTTCACCTATCGCTTCAAGGCCGAACCTTCCGGCACGATGTGGTACCACTGCCACGTCAACGTGAATGAACATGTCGCGATGCGCGGCATGTGGGGACCTCTGATCGTCGATCCGAAAGATCCGCCCGCGATCGAGAAGGAAGTCACCAAAGACTACATCATGATGTTCTCAAGCTGGGTCTCCCAGTGGGCGAACAAGCCCGGCCAGGGCGGCATTCCCGGCGACGAGCCAGACTTCTTCACCGTCAACGGCAAGGCATTTCCCGATACCCAGCCACTGCGCATCAAGAAAGGCGACGTCATCCGGATTCGCCTGATCGGCGCCGGCGACGAAATGCACTCCATTCACATCCACGGGCATGACTTCGAAGTCTACGCCAAGGACGGACGGCCACTCGCCAACCCCTATCTTGCCGACACCATCCTGTTCGGCCCCGGCGAACGCTACGACCTGATTCTGCGCGCCGACAATCCAGGCATCTGGATGGTTCACGATCACATCGATCGTCACACCGTAAACGGCAAGTCGCCGATGGGCGGCATCATGACCACCATCGAATACGAAGAGATCCCGGTGAAGGAACAGTCCTTCTACACCTGGAAGAACAAGCAATTCGTGCCCGACTTCTACTACGAGGAATCGCTGAAGAAGCCACTCGGCATGTACGAGAGCTCCGTGTTCAAGGGAGTACCGGCACCATAGTGCCGAACGAGGAAAATCAAGATGAAATACAAACTGCCTTGGGCAACCGCGGTGCTGACCGTGGCTCTGCTCAGCGGGGCTCATGCCGCCGACAAGCTCGACGCCAGTTGCGCCTCCTGCCACGCCCTCACCAAGCCGACCGATACGTCGCTCGAGCGGCTGATGTCCCGCAAGGGACCCGACCTCTGGTACGCCGGCAACAAATTCAATGCCGACTGGCTAGTGGCCTGGCTGCAGGATCCGAAGCCGATCCGTCCGGCGGGCTATCCTTATTTCAAGACGATCAAGGAAGGGCCTGACCACGATGTGCCGGATCCATCCAAAATCACTCCGCATCCCAAGCTCACGAAGGCCGCAGCGGAAAGTGCCGCTGCTGCGCTGATGGCGCTGAAAGCGCCCGACCTCGTACCCGCAGGCACCTTCAAGGGTGATACCGCCGGTGCGCGCATGGGCGCACTTGCCTTCACCAAGTTGCGTGGCTGCGTGACCTGCCATCAGGGCGAGAACGGGCAAGGCGGCTTCTCGGGGCCTGAACTCACCGATGCCGGCGCGCGGCTGCAGCCGGACTTCATCGCCGCCTACACCATCGATCCGCAGCGCTTCGATCCGCACATCTGGATGCCGACTCTCAGCCTGAAGGATCAGGACATCCAGCGGATCACCGCATACCTGTCGGTACAAGGCCGGGGAGACAAAAAATGAGCACCTTCGCGAACCATCCGGCTCCCGCTACACGGACATGGAAAAGCCTCGCGCTTATTCCTGCGCTTGCGGGCGCCGCCCTGCTTCTCACACCGGAAATCAGTCGCGCCGATCCGCCGATTGATCAGGTCTACAACGTCTATTGCGCACAGTGCCACGGTCTCAAGCGCAACGGCACTGGCGTCAATCTTCCCGGCCTCTCGGTTCGGCCGCGCGACCACACCGACAGTAAAGGCATGGGCGATACGCCTGACGACGAACTGTTCAAGGCGATCAAGGAAGGCGGCCTCGCGGTCAACAAGTCCGTGTTGATGCCGAGTTGGGGCGCGGTCCTCTCGGATAAGCAGATCACCGAAATGGTGAAGTACCTCAGAACGGTTTGCCATTGCGGCAAGTGATCCCGCGCGCAACGACACAACGAAATCAGTTTCATAAAGGAGCATACGATGAACAGAACTTTACGGGCCACGCTGATGGCAGGCGGCGTGGTGGCGATGGCAGCCTGTGCGAGCGCCATTGCCAGTGACGCCGAGGCCAAGACCGTCAAGGTCCATCTCACGGCCAAGGAGACCATGGTGCCGATCGACAACGAGGGCCACAAGGCGATTGGCTGGACCTATGACGGCCAGATTCCCGGCCCCGTGGTCCGCGCCACCGAAGGCGACACCATCGAGTTCACGCTGACCAACGATCCGGGCAACAAGAACTCGCATTCGATCGACTTTCACGCAGCACGCGCCGACGTGTTGACGGCCTTCGCTCCGATCAAGCCCGGCGAGACCAAGAGCTTCACCTTCACCGCTGACCATCCCGGCGCATTCTTCTACCATTGCGGCGCCGACCCGATGATCCAGCACATCGCGCGCGGCATGATCGGCGCGATCATTATCGACCCGAAAGATTCGAACGAGATGCCGAAGGCAGATCGGGAATACGTCCTGGTCGAGCACCAGACCTTCGATAATCCGGAAGACGTCAAGGGCATGATGGCCAACAACTGGCAGCACGACGCGTTCAACGCCGTTCCCTTCCAGTATGATCCGGTCCATGACGTCAATGCCACGCAAACGCTCGAGGCCAAGCCCGGCGAGCGCGTGCGCATCTACCTGATCAACGCTGGCCCGAACGAATTCTCCGGCTTCCACCCGATCGCGGGCATCTGGGATCGCGTCTATCCGTCCGGCAATCCAAAGAACGTGCTGGTCGGGATGCAAAACTACACCGTTGCTCCCGGCGATGCCGCGACCTTCGACATCATCTCACCGAAGGAAGGCGCTTATGCACTCGTGAACCACTCGATGCGTGCCGCGCTCTCCGGCTCTATTGCGGTGATCATGTTTAGCAACAAGGCCGATCCCTCGATGGGCCACGGCGACAAGATCCTTCCAAGAATGTAACTGCGTCCCTGGAAGGATCATGGCCCGGCGAGATCTCCGACCCTCCCGCCGGGCCTCTTTTTTGAACTTTCCGTTTGAACTTCGCAACACTCGGCGCGTTATCTCTCCGAGAGGAGAGCGCCAATGTCTTCGACCGCTATCCGCCGCATCATGTACGATCCGATCGATCGCGAATTGTGGGTCACATTCGTATCCGGCCGCCAGTACGTTTATTTCGATGTCCCGCCGGAGAAATTCTCTGCATTCAGTCACGCTGAGTCACGCGGTGGATTTTTCAACCGTGAAATCCGCGACCATTATGGCTGTCGCGAAATCCTCACTCCCCATCGTCAGGCGAGTTAACAAAACAGGTTCCAGATCCCTGCACGGCAGGCGGTAGCGTTCTGACGTCAAATCTGAACGGCATACGCTTCTTTCCGTAGAGTTTAAGGTTAGCTTCCTGTTTCAGTTGGCGCAGCTCTCTCGCCTCTCCACGGTGAGTTGCGTGTGCACATTGCGCACATCAACAGTGGAGCAAACGTCATGAAGAAAATCCTGATCCTCGCCATCGCCGCAACGGCTCTCGCCGTAACCCCGAGCTTTGCGAAAGGTGGCGGTATCGGCATCGGCGCGAACGTGCTGACCGGCAAAAGCGGCGTGCTTGGTCTGCTCAACGGGCGCAGCACCCTCGTCGTCAACACGGCGGTGACCACCGGCAAGGGTGGCGTGCTCGGCGCCGTGCTTGGCCGCGGCGGCATCCTCGGCGGCGGCCATGGCGGCGGTTGCGGCTGCGGTTACTGAGCGTGAGCCTACGATAACGCGGATGGGAGCTTCCCATCCGCACCTATATTTTGCGAGCAACGCTCCCCTTGCCGTCATCTGCCGCCGCGCTAACAAATGGCGAGAATTTCTTGGTGATCGACGATGACAGGATCAACGCATCGGCTTTGTCCCCGGAAATCAGAATGCCGCGCGCATAGGTCAGGTCGACCCCCAGCGCATAATCATTGCCCAGATCGTAGGAACCGCCGAACGCCACCGTCGCGGTCTGCGCATCGAACGGCGAATCGAGATAGCGCGTCGTCGCATATCCGGCAGCCGCACTCAGCGTCAGTTGAGGCGTCACCGTCCACGATAATTTGCCGGTATAGGCTGCATCGATAGTGATCGGCGAAATCGGGAACGTCGTCTCATTGGCCCGCTTCCATGCCGTCAGATCCAGCGTCCACGCATCGCGACGCCAATGCAGATTGCTTTCATAAAGCAACGTCTTCACATTGCTAAAATCGGGATCGTGCCAGGTGCCGCGTAACTGCGACAACGATCCGGTAACGCTGAAATCCTTGTCGGCATATTTAGCGAATACGAACGGCTGGATCCGTTCGTTATCGCGTCGATAACCGAACACATCAAACTCCTGCGCGTAGCGGCGCATCGACAGATTGATTGAAGCCCCCACCTCGAACTTGCCGCGAACATAAGCCATGCCAGGAATGAGTGTCCCGCGCAGATATTGCTGCGCTTCGGGCAGGAAGTCCTGAAAGATGGCGTTGGTCTGGTTCAGGCTGGAGCGCGCGCCCTCACCCGTTGCGAACAGCTTGAATGAGCCGACTTTCGCTTCGCCTTTGATAGATTGGATAAGGTCCGACGAGCGCAGATTATAGGTACTGACGTCGGCAATCGTCGTGACCGAACTGACGTTCAGATCGTCGCTCCCGAGCATGCCGCGCATGATGACCTTGCCGCTTAAGCCAGACGTCGCCTGCGGATTGGCGTATTGGGTCTGGCTCGCCTCCGCCGCAATCCCAAGACTCGTATCGCCATCCTTATGGGCCGCCGCCATGGAGGCATCGGTGCCGATGAAGGCAGAACCACCGATACCACTACCGTTGGAAAATTGAGGATTGGAATCGAACCCACCGCGCAGCCGCAAAGAGGCTGCGAAGTCATCCTCCGCCGACGCAGGATGGATTGCCGCCACAATCAGACTTCCGCACAGCAACGCATTCCGCAACATGCTGCCCCGCCACGCCAACCTCATGGCGATTACGCAGTGGCCATCGTTAGCGAGACATGAAAATCGCCCGATGTCACGTATTGCTACGTAAGCATCGGGCGCACTGGTACCGCGTGTGTGTGCGTACGGGGTGGTGAGCTAGACGCGTATTCTACGCGCTAGACTTTGACAGACGAACTCGCCGCATTGGAGACCGCCTGAGACTGCGACTGGATCAGTTTCTCGATCAGATTGTAGGACGATGCCGCGCTGGATGAGCCGGCGCTCGATGCCGCGCTGGTCGAGGTGACCTTCGAGCCATCGGCATAGGTCAGTGTCGTTGTCACCGATCCATCTGAATTGGTTGTCGTGGCGGTCGTGGCGCCGTCGATCGATTGCGACAGGGCATCGGCAAGGCCGCCGCCCCCACCGCCACCATGTCCACCGTGAGCGTGATGGCTGCCGCCGCTCTTTCTGGTCTGCAGCGCGCTTGTCAGCTCATTGATGCTGACGGAGCCATCTCCGTCCGTATCAAGTTTGGAGAACACGTTATCGGCCGCCGCGACATTGGTACCGCCTGCGCCGAGCTGCTGCTCGAATTCCGATTTGGAGATCGAACCATCGCCATTGACGTCGAGCTGCGAGAACAGGTCCTTCATCGCGTCGGACGACGACGCGGACGTGGTGCTCGCCGATGGAGATTGTGCCGCCAGCAGCGCGCTCCAGGTATCCGGCGACAACGCCCCGCTCTGCCCCCAATTCGCGGCGGTCGAGGACGCCGTCGAACCGGGCGTGCTGGACGTCAGACTGAAAGGATTCGAATTCTGGGTGACCCCGGTCGTCGGCTTCGACGCCGACGATTTCGACGACGTCAGCGACGACAACAGATCGAGCGCTGTGGACGCGGCACCCGCCAAAGCCAGATACATGGCCATACTCCCTCCGCCGCGCATGCGCGGCCCTGCAGGAGTTCCAGCAATTGTCGTGCCGGACCAAAATGCCCGAAAAATCGATATTTTTGGGTGAAACGGCACGCCTTAGTCCGGCAAAAGCTGCCGCAAGGGGCAGAAAATGCCGTGCAGACCGGCCCTTAAAGGCCATTCCCGTTTTGCGCCGAGGCCTGAGGCATGATAGCGAAACGCCATCCGCCACATCCTCCGAAGCAAGCCCTCGTGCCATGTCCCAGCCGTCCGCACACCGTCCGCTGATTATCGCACCATCGGTCCTCGCCTCCGACTATGCCCGGCTGGGTGAGGAAGTCCGCGCCGTCGATACCGCCGGGGCCGACTGGCTGCACATGGACGTGATGGACGGCCATTTCGTGCCGAACATTTCCTACGGGCCGGACGTCATCAAGGCGATGCGCCCTCACAGCAACAAGATCTTCGACGCGCATCTGATGATCGCGCCCTGCGACCCCTATCTCGAGGCCTTCGCCAAGGCGGGTTGCGACCACATCACAGTTCACGCCGAAGCAGGCCCCCATCTGCACCGCTCGCTGCAGGCGATCCGCGCACTCGGCAAAAAGGCCGGCGTCGCGCTCAACCCGGCGACGCCCGCAAATGCCATCGAATATGTGCTCGACCTCGTCGACATCGTGCTGGTGATGTCAGTCAATCCGGGCTTCGGGGGCCAGTCCTTCATTCCCGCCGTGCTGGAGAAGATCACCACCATTCGCGCGATGTGCGCCGGACGCCCGATCGACATCGAGGTGGACGGTGGTGTCACGGCAGGCAACGCCGCGCAGATCGCCGCTGCTGGCGCGAATGCGTTCGTCGCAGGCTCCTCGGTTTTCAAGGGCGGCACGTTCGACCATTACAAGGCCAACATTTCTGCGATCCGCACAGCCGCTGCCACTGCGCGGGGCGAAGCGATCTGATCGAAGCCGGGACAATCCGGCGCGATGCAGGCGCGACAACTGAAGACGATAGGACGTTTCGATGATTTCACGCTATTCCCGCCCCGAAATGACCTCCATCTGGGACCCGCAGACGCGCTTCCAGATCTGGTTCGAGATCGAGGCCCATGCCGCCGACGCGCTGGCCGAGATCGGCACGATCCCGAAGGAGGCAGCGAAGAAGGTCTGGGAAAAGGCCAAGGGCGTAACCTTCAATGTGGATCGCATCGACGAGATCGAGCGCGAGACCAAGCACGACGTCATCGCCTTCCTGACCCATCTGGCGGAAATCGTCGGCCCCGAAGCCCGCTTCGTGCATCAGGGCATGACCTCGTCGGACGTTCTCGACACCTGCCTGAACGTCCAGCTCGCGCGCGCCGCCGACTTGCTGATCGCCGATATCGACCGCGTGCTTGCGGCGCTCAAGACGCGGGCGTTCGAGCACAAGCTCACGCCGGTGATTGGCCGCTCGCACGGCATCCACGCCGAGCCGGTCACTTTCGGCCTCAAGCTCGCTTACGCTTATGCGGAATTCGATCGCAACCGCGCTCGCCTCGTCGCCGCGCGGAAGGAAATCGCAACCTGCGCCATCTCCGGCGCGGTCGGCACCTTCGCTCAAATCGATCCGCGCGTGGAGGCCCACGTCGCCAAGGCGATGGGACTGACCGTGGAGCCGATCTCGACTCAGGTCATTCCACGCGACCGCCACGCCATGTTCTTCGCAACCCTCGGCGTCGTGGCAGCATCGATGGAACGTCTCGCCATCGAAATCCGCCACATGCAGCGCACCGAAGTGCTGGAGGCCGAGGAATTCTTCTCCCAGGGGCAGAAGGGCTCCTCCGCGATGCCGCACAAGCGCAACCCGGTACTGACGGAAAACCTCACCGGCCTGTCGCGCATGGTCCGCGCCTACGTTACGCCTGCGCTGGAGAACGTCGTGCTCTGGCATGAACGCGACATCTCGCACTCCTCCGCCGAGCGGATGATGGGCCCCGACGCCACCGTGACGCTGGACTTCGGACTCAACCGCCTCGCCGGCGTGATCGAGAAGCTGCTGGTCTATCCTGAGAACATGCAGAAGAACCTCGACCGCCTCGGCGGCCTCGTCCACTCGCAGCGGCTGCTGCTGGCGCTCACCCAAAAGGGGGCCTCGCGCGAGGATGCTTACAAGCTCGTGCAGCGCAATGCGATGCCGGTCTGGCGCGGCGAAGGCGACTTCCAGTCGCTTCTGAAAAAGGATGAGGACGTTAAAAAGTACTTGTCCGACAAGGAGATCGAAGAGCAATTTGATCTCGCCTATCACTTTAAGCACGTCGACACGATCTTCAGCCGGGTGTTCGGAAAAGCCTGACGCGGCGCGCGCCATGATCCCGTCCTGCGAGGCCTTCGATTTCCTGATCCTTCCCGGCCTGACCAATTCCGGGGTCGACCACTGGCAGTCGCATTGGTCGATGGCATTCCCGAATGCTTCGCGTGTGCTGCAGGACGACTGGGACACTCCGCAACTGGCCGACTGGCTGGCGCGACTCGATCAGGCCGTCGCGCAAGGCAAGCGCCCCGCCGTCCTGATCGCTCACAGCCTCGGAGTCGCGCTCGCGGTGCACTGGCTCACCTCGCGCGCGCCGGGGCGCGTGAAGGGTGCATTCCTCGTCGCGCCCTCCGATGTGGGGTCGCCCGAGTACACGCCAGACGCGGTTCGGAATTTCGCACCGCTGCCACGCAAGTCCCTTCCCGTGCCGACCATCACGGTTGCGAGCAGCAACGATCCGTTCGTGACGTTGGAGCGTGCCCGCGCGCTCGCCTCGGACTGGCACTCGGCTTTCCATGATGCCGGGGAACTTGGCCACATCAACGGAGCATCGCGCCTGGGGCTTTGGCCGCAGGGGCTGGTGCTACTCGGACGACTGCTCAACCGGGTTTGATGGCGCCTACTGCACCCTGCCGTCGACCATCCGCTCCAGCACACCGTCCTTCTTGATGAAGCGATGGTAGAGCGCTCCGAGGACATGCAGTGCGATCAGCGCCAGCAGCACATAAGCCGCATAGATGTGCCAATGCTCGAAGTCACCCGCATTCTGCCGGTTCTCGACCGTGAACTGCGGCACCCGGAATAGGCCGAAAAAATCCGCATAATCCGGCTTGTGCGCGCCTGAATGCGCCCAGCCGAGCATCACCACAACGAAGGTCAGCACATAGAGCGACCACTGGTTGAGGCGAGCGAACGCCCGCTCCCAGACCGGCGCACCGGCAGGCAACGCAGGCGTCGGATTGAAGAACTTCCAGACCAACCGCAGCGCCGTGAACAGCAGCACGAGATAACCGATATCGGCATGGATCGAGCGATAGAAAAAACGATCCGCCCGCGCCGGAAAATTGTTCATCCACCAGCCATAGGCGATCATGCCGATGATGGCGGCGCCGAGCACCCAATGGAATACCCGCGCCACCGCGCCCCAGGATCGTGTCGTGTTCAGCATCTTGTCCACCGCCGGTTAAACCGAGGAGAAGCCATAGAAGAAAGGCAGGAACAAGCGAGCTGCCGAGTAACGGCTTGGAATTACTCTAAATAAGAGTATAGCGTTATCCTGCGCAGACTGACGCCATCTGCCTGTGCAACTCATTCCTAACCAACGACCAGCTATATTCTTTTCGTGTCGAAGTCGCCCGCCATCCTTGTATTCGATTCCGGCCTCGGCGGCCTGACGGTGCTGCGCGAAATCACCACGGCCCGCCCAGACGCCGCCTATACCTATGTGGCCGACGACGCCTTCTTCCCCTACGGCCGGCATGAGGAAAGCGCGATCATCGCGCGCGTCGTGCCGCTGATCGGCGACCTGATCGGGCGCCACACCCCCGATCTCGTCGTCATCGCCTGCAACACCGCCTCGACGCTGGTGATGGATCACCTGCGCAAGGCCTATTCCGTTCCCTTCGTCGGCACCGTGCCCGCGATCAAGCCCGCCTGCGCCTCCTCGAAGACGAAGCGGGTCTCCGTGCTCGGCACGCGCGGCACGGTGAAGCGCGAGTACACCAAGAAACTGATTGCCGATTTCGCGCACGATTGCGAGGTGACGCTCGTCGGCGCGGGAAACCTCGCCACGCTGGCGGAAGCCGCCTTGCGCGGCGAGAGCGTGAGCGACGACGCTATTCTCGCCGAGATCGCACCCTGCTTCATCGAGGGCTCTCCTCGCACCGATACCGTCGTGCTGGCCTGCACCCATTATCCGCTGCTGCTGGAGCAGATCCGGCGCATCGCGCCCTGGACGGTGGACTGGATCGATCCCGCGCCCGCCATCGCGCGGCGCGTCGAAAGTCTGCTCGACAAATCGGAGAACGAAAATATTCCAGCCCCCGCCAAATTTTTATTCACGTCGGGAAAGTCTCCCTCGCCTGCACTGATGAGAGCGCTGCAACCGTTCTTCGGCGCACAGGCCCTGGATCACGCCTAAGTTCTTTTTCTTCCTTTCACCGCGCTGCTAGCCTTCATGCATCTGCCCCAGGAGAGGGCAGCACGAGGGAGAACGTCCATGTTGAAGGGTACGATACTTTGTTTTTCGATCGCGCTGGCCGGCATGAGCGCGGCCAATGCACAGACAGCTATGGCACCGGCTCCGGCGGCCTCGGCCATCAAACGCACGCCGTTGCGGGATGTTGATCTGCAAGGCAACTATCATGTGGTCGAGGCGATCGCGGAAATTGCCGCGGGAACCGCGAGTGCAGGCCGCCACACCCATCCCGGTTACGACGTCAGCTATGTGCTGGAGGGAGAAGGCACACTCATCGTCGACGGCAAGCCGGATCAGGCGTTGAAACCCGGCATCGTCATCCAGGTGCCTCCCAATGTACCCCATGACGTCAAGGTGGCGCCCGGCAAACCCTTAAAATTGCTAGGGATTTACATTGTTGAGAAAGGCAAGCCGGTCGCTTCCCCGGCTCCCCTGAAGTAAAAATTCAGGCCGGATTTTCCCTGCCGCCAAGGCCTCAAACGTTTGACTTGGCGGCACTTTTTCCTTAAGAACACCCCTGCTCGCGGGCCGTTTCGGCCCGCGTTGTGTTTCGCGACCCGTGGTTTTCCCTGTCATGCTTATGGGGACGACCTGTCGGTATCCGGGATTTCCCGGTTACACAGGAGGGCGCGTTTCCTCAAAACTCAAACCGCGCATGATCCCGAAAAGTGGATACCGGTTTTCGGACCAGATCATGCGCAACAACGCAAAGAGGACGCGATGACTAAGCGCAGTGAGGCGAAGTATAAAATCGATCGCCGTATGGGCCAGAACATCTGGGGCCGCCCGAAGAGCCCCGTCAACAAGCGCGAATACGGTCCCGGCCAGCACGGCCAGCGCCGCAAGGGCAAGCTCTCCGACTTCGGCACGCAGCTCCGCGCCAAGCAGAAGCTCAAGGGCTATTACGCCAACATTTCCGAGCGTCAGTTCTACGCCGTCTACGTCGAGGCGACCCGCCTCAAGGGCGACTCGGGCGAGAACCTGATCGGCCTGCTCGAGCGCCGCCTCGACGCCATCGTCTACCGCGCCAAGTTCGTGCCGACGATGTTCGCCGCGCGCCAGTTCATCAACCACGGCCACATCAAGGTGAACGGCAAGCGCGTCAACATCCCGAGCTACAAGGTCAAGGTCGGCGACGTCATCGAGGTGAAGGACGCCTCCAAGCAGCTCGCCACCGTGCTGGAAGCCAATCAGCTCGCTGAGCGTGACGTGCCGGACTTCATCGAAGTCGATCACGGCAAGCAGACCGCGAAGTTCACGCGCGTTCCGAACCTGTCGGAAGTTCCGTTCCCGGTTCAGATGGAGCCGCACCTCATCATCGAATTCTATTCGCGCTAATTTCCGCACGAACTGCAAAATCAAAAGGCCGCCTCATCGGGCGGCCTTTTTCTTTGCGCCAATCGCCGGCGCGAAACATGAGTTGAGCAGAAACTAGCCCGCCGCCTGGCGTACCGAGACGCCCTTGTCGGAAAACATCTTCTGCAATTCGCCGTTCTGGAACATCTCGCGGACGATATCGCAGCCGCCAACGAATTCACCCTTCACATAAAGCTGGGGAATGGTCGGCCAGTTGGAATATTCCTTGATGCCGTTGCGCAGATCAGTCGAGTCGAGAACGTTCAGGCCCTTGTAGGGGACACCGACGTGATCGAGGATCTGGACGACCTGTCCTGAAAATCCGCACTGCGGAAACTGCGGCGTGCCCTTCATGAACAGCACGACATCGTTCGACTTCACTTCACTTTCGATAAATTGTTCGATGCTCATCGTCATATCCCTTGGCGCGGGTCCAGCCTCCGATGTCAGGATCACGGGCAGGCTGCCGCCTCGCCTATATATGTAGCCAGAATCGCATGTCCATCCAACGAAATCGCACCAAAAAAGCGGGTTTTCTGCGGTCAGAACAGCGCATTTTCCCCAAATCACGCCGAAGTGTGCCGCGCCGGATAACAATCGCCCGTCGCGGGCGTAGATAAATTCATTCCGGAACTTAACTGCCAAAGCACTGTTTCTTTCCCCAAACCGGAGATTTTCGTGACAAATCGAGCTTCTGCCGCCTCCGGCGTGTCCGTTGCGTCGGCACTTCCCGAAACCTCCCTCTCCCGTACGCTTTCAAACGCCTATCGCACGGTTCGCGATGAAACCGAGCGGCGTGCGGCGCACCTGTCCGCCGAGGATCAACTCATCCAGTCGATGCCCGACGCGAGCCCGGCGAAATGGCATCGCGCCCACACCACATGGTTCTTCGAGCAATTTGTGCTCGGCCAGCATGTGCCGGGCTACAAGGTCTTTCATCCCGACTACGCCTTCCTGTTCAACTCCTACTACGTCAGCGCTGGCCCGCGTCACGCCCGCGCGCAGCGCGGCCACCTGACCCGGCCCGGCGTCGAGGCCGTCTCAGCCTATCGGCAATATGTCGATGCGCAGATGCTCGCTTTTCTCGAAAGCGCCAGCGAGGAGAAGCTGCGCGCGATCGCGCCGCTGATGGAGGTCGGTTTCAACCACGAGCAGCAGCATCAGGAGTTGATGCACACCGACATCCTCCATGCCTTCGCGCAGAATCCGATTCCACCCGTCTATGACGAGAACTGGTCGCTTCCCGCCCCCCATCGCGGCGGTGAGCCATGGTTCATGCTCAACGAAGGCATTCACACGATCGGCCATCAGGGCGACAGCTTCCATTTCGACAACGAAAAGCCGCCGCACCGGGTTCTGGTCGGTCCGGTGAAGATCGCGCGCAGCCTCGTCACTAACAAGGAATGGCTCGCCTTCATGAATGACAGCGGCTACCGCACCGCCACGCTGTGGTTGATGGATGGCTTTGCCACTGTCGAGCGAGAGGAATGGAATGCCCCGGGCCATTGGCGCAAGATCGGGGGCGAGTGGCACATCATGACACTCGCCGGATTGAAGCCGGTCGATCCCGATGCCCCGGTGTGCCACGTCAGCTATTATGAGGCGGATGCGTTCGCCCGCTGGAGCGGCAAGCACCTGCCGACCGAAATGGAATGGGAAGTCGCGGCACGGGCCAGCCAGCTCAACGACACCTATGGCATCGTCTGGCAGTGGACACGCTCGTCCTACGCGCCCTATCCCGGCTACCGCGCCATCGAAGGCGCCCTTGGCGAATACAACGGCAAGTTCATGGTCAACCAGTACGTGCTGCGTGGCTCCTCGGTCGCAACCCCGGAGGGCCATGCACGCGTGAGCTACCGCAACTTTTTCTATCCGCATCATCGCTGGCAATTCACCGGATTGCGGCTTGCGGATTATGCCACCTGAGCGCAGCGCGCTTCACATTCAGATCTGCAAACGGGAGTAACGCATGAATATTCATGTATCCGCGCGAACTGAGCGTCGTGAACCCAGTTCTGTCGATCCGGCGTTCGCGCGGGATGCGATTTCCGGGCTGAGCCAATACCCTAAGAAAATTTCACCGAAATATTTCTACGACGAGATCGGATCGCATTTATTCGAGCGGATCACTCTGCTGCCGGAATACTACCCGACACGCACGGAGCTCCGCATTCTGCGCGAGCACGGGACGGATATCGCAGATTCGATTCCCGAAAACGCGGCGCTTGTGGAATTCGGGGCGGGCGCCACCACCAAGGTGCGATTGCTGCTGGAAACTTGCGAGTTCGGCGCTTACGTCCCGGTGGACATTTCGGGCGATTTCCTCACGGAGCAAGCCAGGATACTCCGCTCGGATTATCCGCAACTCAAGGTCTATCCCGTAGCTGCTGATTTCACCACGGCCTTCCCGCTTCCCCACGAAATCCAGAATATGCCGAAGGTCGGATTTTTCCCCGGCTCGACCATCGGCAATTTCGATCCGACAGACGCCGAAGCCTTCCTGCGCAGCGCGCGGGCGATCCTTGGCCGTGGCGCCGCGATGATCATCGGCGTCGATCTTGAAAAAGACGAGGACACGCTGCACGCCGCTTATAACGACGCAACCGGCGTAACTGCGGAATTCAATCTCAACGTGCTGGAGCGAATGAATCGCGAGTTAGGTGCAAATTTCGATCCGGCGACTTTCGATCATCATGCACTCTACAATCACCATCTGCACCGCATCGAGATGCATCTGATCAGTCGAAAAGCCCACGCCGTCCGCATGCTGGGACGCACTTTTTCGTTCGGGGCTGACGAAAGCATCCACACCGAGTCGAGTTATAAATACAGCGTCACTCGCTTTCAGAAGCTGGCGCGCCGCGCCGGGTGGATACCGGACAGAGTGTGGACTGACGCGCGGGACATGTTCTCGGTCCACGCGTTGCGCGCGGGTTAGGCTTCGGCGCGGTCCGCCCCGCCAAGCGAAATCGCTTCCCATACCCCCACAACGATCAGGACGATGGCGACTAGCGCCGCCAGCGTGAGCGGCGTGAGGTATGGCGCGACAGCGAACAGAAGCACCAGCAGCGTTATTCCGACCAAATGCGACAGTTGATAGCTGCCGCGAATGACGTGCTTGAACAAAAGCGTACCGAGAAGAAACAGCAGAGGCCCGCCAATGATGCTGAGCGAACTCTTCGCATCCATGTGCCCCTGCGGATGCGCCAGCAGCACTTCGTCTCCCACCGCCGACACCACGATGCCGAGCACGATCGGCAGATGCAGATAGGTGTAGGCGATGCGCGCAAACCGGCCACTCTCTTCGGAATGGCTGATCTGTTTCGCACCAGCCTCGACACCGAGATGGAAATAAACCCACCACATCGCGATACTGCCGATCAGGCAGACCATGAAGGCCGCAATCGTCACCCCCGACCATGAAATCTCGGAGAAAGTCGCGCCGGTCACCACGATGGATTCGCCGAGCGCGATGATGATAAAGGACGCGCAGCGCTCCGCCATGTGGCCACCTTCGACATCCCAATCCTGAAAAGACGAGGCACCGAGCTCCGGCGTGCGAAAACGCATCGCGGGGCCCGCATATTCGATCGCCAGCGCGATACACCAAAAAATGGGACGTAGCGCACCCTCAAAGAGGCCGCCCGCGATCCAGAACATGCCGCTGCAGGCGAGCCAGATCGCGATGCGCCACAGATTCCTCCGCATCGCGGTTTCCGACGCAGGCACGGCGAACGCGGAATACACCGTGCGGCCAAGCTGCATGGCAACGAAGGCCAGCGCGAAGGCAAGTCCCCTGCTCTCGAATGCTTTCGGAATCGAGGTCGAGAGCAACAGGCCCGCGATCATCATTGCGAACAGCATCAGCCGGGTCGGCGTGCGTTCGGGGTCAAGCCAGTTGGTGATCCAGGAGGTGTAAATCCACACCCACCACACCGCAAAGAACAGGATCAAAACCTGCAGGACGCCCAGCGGGGTGAAATCCGCGAGCAGCGTGTGCGAGATTTGGGTGATCGCGAACACGAAAACGAGGTCGAAGAACAGTTCGACATAGGTGACGCGGTGATGGCCGTGCGGGTTTTTCTGGCGCAGAAAAGAGCGTGGCGCGCTCATGGCCGCGAGCCCGTTCTCAGCGCGTTACTCCGGCACGCCCGTTTGCAGCGCCAGCGCATGCAGCACGCCGCCCATCTGACCCTTCAGTGACTGATAGACGATCTGGTGCTGCTGAACGCGAGACTTGCCGCGAAACGATTCCGAAATCACGGTTGCAGCGTAGTGATCGCCGTCTCCGGCGAGGTCGCGGATCGTGACTGTGGCATCGGGAATCGCCGCCTTGATCATGGTTTCGATATCCCGCGCGTCCATAGGCATTCCAGGGTCTCCTCTTCAGCCTGCAAGCTGTTCGTATCAGATATGCGTGATTCTAGCCCCATCAAGCCACCGCGTCACGCGGGCAATCGCCGCAACCGTCCCTATATCGCCAGCACCCACAGGAGAGTGCTCCATGAAAATCCCGGGTCCGGATCACCCCATCACCATCGCGCTGAACCCCCGGCGCGTGCGTATCACCGCCGGCGGCAAGGTGATCGCCGAGACGGCGAGAGCCCTTGTGCTTCAGGAAGCCTCCTATCCGGCGGTCCAGTACATTCCAAGGGCCGATGCCGACATGACGCTTCTGTCCGCCACCCATCACCACACCCATTGCCCTTACAAGGGCGACGCCGGCTATTTTACCATCCATGCCGGCGGCGAGACGCTCGACAACGCGGTCTGGACCTATGAGACGCCGCATGATGCGGTGAAAGCCATCGCCAGCCATTTGGCGTTCTATCCCGACCGGGTGAAAATCGAGGAATTACCCGCCTGAGAATTGCCCGGAACTTGCCGCGCTGCTATCGGGGACCATGTCCGGACGAAATATCGCCCTCGACTGCGCCCGCACCGCCCTGACGGTGCTCGTCGTCATTCATCACGCGATCATCCCCTACACCTATTATGGGCATGCCGACGCGCAGACATGGCTCGGTTTCGACGGCATCGTTCTCGCCAACGACAGCTTCTTCATGGCGGCATTCTTTTTCCTGTCCGGCCTGTTCGTCTGGCCGAGCCTGCGCCGCAAATCGACAAGCCAGTTTCTGGCCGACCGGGCGCTGCGGCTGGCGCTGCCGTTCGCCGTGGCGGCACTGTTGCTGATGCCGCTCGCCTACTACGCGCTCGAACTGCGCCGCCCCGATCACCTCGGCTTTGCCGCGTTCTGGTGGAAGACAGTGACAGTCGGGCCGTGGCCGAGCGGGCCGGTCTGGTTCGTCTGGGTACTGCTGATGTTCGACGTGCTGGCGGCGATGATCTATCGGGTCGCCCCCGATAGCCCCGCCCCTATCAATCGCCTGTCGCTTTCAGGATATGCGCGGCCAGTGGTGTTTTTCATCGCCTTTGCCGCAGTGACGACGCTGGCTTATGTGCCGATGCGGCTTTGCTTCGGCCCCAGCAAATGGTTCGAGTTCGGGCCGCTATCGGTTCAGGCGAGCCGCGTCCTGCTCTATGCGGCCTGCTTCATGTTCGGTGCGGGTATTGGTTATGGCCATTCCGAACGTGGGCTTCTTGGTGAGGGCAATGCCTTGTCGCGGCAATGGGGCCGCTGGGCGTTGGCCGCGCTCGCGGCCTACAGCGCAATCGTGGCGCTGGTGTATTACCGGCGCGGTATCCTTCCCGATCCCGACATGCTGCCGGAATGGTGGGAGATCGCCTATGCCTTCGCATTTCCGCTATTCAGCGCGGCGATGACCTTCGCGGTGCTCGCGTGGTTCATGGGTTCGAAAAAATCCCGCGCGCCGCTGCTCGACGCCATGCAGCCCTCCGCCTACGGCATTTTCCTGATCCACTACGTTCCGGTGCTGTGGATGCAGCACTGGCTGCTCGGCAAGGACCTCTCAGCCTTCAGCAAGGCAGGACTGTCACTCGTGTTCGGATTGGGCGTGAGCTGGCTCGCAACGCTGGTCTTGCGCAGCCTGCCGGGCGCAAAGCGCGTGCTGTAGGCAAGCTCTTAGTCGCGGCCTGCCATGTAGTTCGGCAGCCAGCTTTCAAAGCCTTCCTGGAGCTTTGAGATCTCAATCGGCGCTTCGCCTTCGATCACGAGCGCATCGCCGCCGGTCTTGCCGATCTCGGCACACGGCACGCCGACCGCCTTGAGCTTGCTCATCACAGTCAGCAGATGATCGACCGGCACGGTCACGATGTAGCGCGCCTGATCCTCACCGAACCACCACGCATGCGGTAGCGTCTGCTCGGGTGCCGCATCCAGCATCGCGCCGATGCCACTGGCCATCGCCATTTCCGCAAGCGCGACCAACAGGCCGCCGTCGGACACGTCGTGAACGGCGGTCGCGGTGCCGCTCTTGATCATGCCGCGCACTACGTCACCGTTGCGCTTCTCGGCGGCAAGATCGACCGGTGGCGGCGCGCCTTCTTCCCGGCCACAGATGTCGCGCAGATAGACCGACTGGCCGAGCCAGCCTTGGGTGTCGCCAATCAGAAGGATCGCCTCGCCCTTAGCCTTGAAGGCCAGCGTCGCCGATTTCTGGAAATCGTCGAGCAAGCCGACACCGCCAATGGACGGCGTCGGGAGGATGCCACGCCCGTTGGTTTCATTGTAAAGCGAGACGTTTCCGGACACGATCGGGAAATCGAGCGCCACGCAGGCCTGCGCAATGCCCTTCAGGCAGCCGACAAGCTGGCCCATGATCTCGGGCCGCTCCGGATTGCCGAAATTGAGGTTGTCGGTGATGGCAAGCGGCTTGCCGCCGACCGCCGTGATATTGCGCCAGGCTTCCGCCACCGCCTGCTTGCCGCCCTCAATGGGATCAGCCTCGCAATAACGCGGCGTCACGTCGACGGTGAGCGCAAGCGCCTTCGGGCCATCGAGCACGCGCACCACCGCCGCATCGCCACCTGGACGCTGCACGGTGTTGCCGCCGATGACATGATCGTATTGTTCCCACACCCAACGCTTCGAGCATAGTTCCGGCGTCGCGATCAGCTTCACCAGCGCGTCCGTCACAGGCATCGGCGCCTTCACGTCGCGCGCATGGATCATCGGCAGCGGCTCGCTCGCGACGTGCGGGCGATCGTAGAGCGGCGCTTCGGATTCCAGCTCCTTGATCGGCAGATCGGCCATCACGTCGCCACCGTGCTTGACGACAAAACGCTGGCTCGGCGTGGTGTAGCCGACGATGGCGAAGTCCAGCCCCCACTTTTTGAAGATCGCCTCGGCCTGTTTCTCCTTCTCGGGCTTGAGCACCATGAGCATGCGCTCTTGGCTCTCCGAGAGCATCATCTCGTAGGCGCTCATGCCGGTTTCGCGCGTCGGCACCGTATCAAGATCGAGATCGACGCCGAGGTCGCCCTTGGCACCCATCTCGACGGCGGAGCATGTCAGACCCGCCGCACCCATATCCTGGATCGCGACGACGCAGCCAGCTTCCATGATCTCAAGGCAGGCTTCCAGCAGCAGCTTTTCCGCGAACGGATCTCCGACCTGCACGGTCGGGCGCTTCTCGTCGCTGGCATCGTCGAACTCGGCTGACGCCATGGTCGCGCCATGGATGCCGTCGCGGCCCGTCTTCGAGCCGAGATAAACGATCGGCATGTTCACGCCGCTTGCCGCCGCATAGAAAATCTTGTCGGCTTCCGCGAGGCCGACCGCCATCGCGTTGACGAGGTTATTGCCGTCGTAGCGGGTATGGAAACGCACCTGCCCGCCGACCGTCGGCACACCAAACGAGTTGCCGTAACCGCCGACACCCGCAACCACTCCGGACACCAGATGCCGGGTCTTGGGATGCTCCGGTGCGCCAAACGACAACGCATTGAGGCAGGCAATAGGCCGCGCGCCCATCGTGAACACGTCGCGCAGGATGCCGCCGACGCCGGTGGTCGCGCCCTGATACGGCTCGATGTAGCTCGGGTGGTTGTGGCTCTCCATCTTGAAGACCACGGCGAGGCCATCACCGATATCGATCACGCCGGCGTTCTCGCCCGGTCCCTGGATCACCCACGGCGCCTTTGTCGGCAGGCCGCGCAGATGGATTCGCGAGGATTTGTATGAGCAATGCTCGTTCCACATCGCCGAGAAAATGCCGAGTTCGGTGAAGGTCGGCGTACGACCCAGCAATTTCAGGATGCGCTCGTGCTCATCCGGCTTGAGGCCGTGAGACGCAATCAGCTCAGGCGTGATGGCAGGCTCGTTACGCAAAGGCTTGGTCACGCCGCTTTCTCCAGATGCGCGGCAAGGCCGGCGAACAGCCCGCGGCCATCGGTGCAGCCCATCACATCTTCAACATGGTTCTCGGGGTGCGGCATCATGCCGAGCACGTTGCCCTTCTCGCTGACGATGCCCGCGATGGACGCCGCCGCGCCGTTGAAATTATGCAGATCTCCGACATCGCCGCTGGCCGAGCAGTAGCGATAGAGCACGCGGCCATCGCCTTCGAGACGCTTCAGCGTTTCGGTGTCGGCGGCGTAGTTGCCCTCGCCGTGCGCCACCGGCACGCGGATCACCTGCCCTGCATTGTAGCCGCGCGTGAACGGCGTATCCGAGCGCTCGACGCGCAGATGCACGTCGCGGCAGACGAATTGCAGCCGCGCATTGCGCATCAGGATGCCTGGCAGAAGCCCGCTCTCGCACAGAATTTGAAAACCGTTGCAGACGCCGAGCACGAGGCCGCCCTTGGCCGCGAAAACGCGCACCGCATCCATCACCGGCGAGCGCGCCGCGATCGCGCCGCAACGCAGATAATCGCCGTAGGAGAAGCCGCCAGGAATGACGACGAGATCGGTACCGGCTGGCAACTCAGTCTCGGCGTGCCAGACCATTTTCGGCTCATGGCCCGAGACGAGCTTCAGCGTGCGCGCCATGTCGCGCTCGCGATTGATGCCGGGAAAAACGAGAACGGCTGATTTCATCGGTCGGCTAGCCCAACACCTCGACGCGATAATTCTCGATCACCGTATTGGCGAGCAGCTTGTCGGCGGCAGCCTTCAGCGCGGCCTCGGCCTTCACCCTGTCGCCACCCTCGACCTCGATGTCGAAAACCTTGCCCTGCCGCACGCTGGCGATGCCATCGACGCCAAGCGATTTCAGCGCGCCTTCAATAGCCTTGCCCTGCGGATCGAGAATTCCGTTCTTCAGCGTAACCGTGACGCGCGCTTTCATTTTGTCCTCGTCATTCCGGACGAGCCGCGCAGCGGGTTGATCCGGAATCTCGTCAATAACTTCAGGATTCCGGGTCCGCGCGTGAAGCACGCGCGTTCCGGAATGACGTGTCTGAAATCAGCTCTTCACCAGCACCGGGCCGGAACCAGCCGGACGCTCGTTCTCGATCAGGATGCCGAGGCGCTTGGCGACTTCGGTATAGGCTTCAAGCAGTCCGCCGAGATCGCGGCGGAAGCGATCCTTGTCCATCTTCTCGTTCGACTTGATGTCCCACAGCCGGCACGAATCCGGCGAGATCTCGTCGGCGACGACGATGCGCATCATCTCGTTTTCGTAGAGGCGGCCGCATTCCATCTTGAAGTCGACGAGACGGATGCCGACGCCGAGGAATACGCCCGAGAGGAAATCGTTCACGCGAATGGCGAGCGCCATGATGTCGTCGATCTCCTGCGGCGTCGCCCAGCCGAACGCGGTGATATGTTCTTCGGACACCATCGGATCGCCGAGCTGGTCGTTCTTGTAATAGAACTCGATGATCGAGCGCGGGAGCTGCGTGCCCTCCTCGATGCCGAGGCGCTGCGACAGCGAGCCTGCGGCGACATTGCGGACCACAACCTCAAGCGGCACGATCTCGACCTCCCGGATCAACTGCTCGCGCATGTTGAGCCGCTTGATGAAATGCGTCGGCACGCCGATCTCGTTCAAATGCTGAAAAACGTATTCCGAGATCCGGTTGTTGAGGACGCCCTTGCCCTCGATGACCTGGTGTTTCTTGGCATTGAACGCGGTGGCGTCATCCTTGAAATGCTGAATCAGGGTGCCAGGCTCCGGTCCTTCATAAAGAACCTTGCCCTTGCCTTCGTAGATGCGACGCCGACGGCTCATTGGGATGTACCGAGTGTTGTTGAAATCCATGGATCGGGATGCTCCGAAACTCTACGCGACACGCGGCGGAGCTGCCGCGAAGCCCTTGATCCACGAAAACAAACCGCGAACCTAGACTCACGGGCAACCTAACCGATCGGTCCCCCTGTTACAACGCAACCCCGGCTATTTTCGGGGGTTTTACCGGCTTCTTATCGGCGTCCTGCGACCTTTCGGGACGTTGCGGGAACCACCCCCGCCTACAATATTCAAATGAGCTCCCAATTCCGGGATTCAACTGGCAGGTCAGATATATGTCGAGTTTCGATAAGCGCGAGGAAGGCTTTGAAAAGAAGTTTGCCGTCGACGAGGAACAAAAGTTCAAGGCGATCGCGCGGCGAAACAAGCTACTTGGCCTGTGGGCGGCCGAAAAGCTCGGCCTGACCGGCGACACAGCCGCCTCCTATGCCAAGGAGGTCGTAGCCGCCGATTTCGAGGTCTCCGGCGACAGCGACGTGTTGGGCAAGGTCACCCGGGACCTTGCGGACAAGGGCGTTTCGGAACAGCAGATTCGCATGAAAATGGATGAACTGGCTGCCGTCGCAGTGGCCCAGATCAAGGCCGGGACGTAGTTTCGCCGCTCATTGATTCGTTATCCTTCGAGAGCGCGAAGGCGCGAGGGCAAAGCCCGAGCCTCGAAGGGTGACGAATCGGCCACCGCTCATTCCTCCTTGTAGCCGAGCGGCGCGTTATTACCGGTCGCGCCGTAATACTTGTACGGCAGGAACTTGCCAGACATCCCGATGCTGACTCGGTCGCCCTTCGGATCGGCCACGCGCTGCATCGTCATGTCGAAATCGATCGCCGACATGATGCCGTCGCCGAACTCCTCCTCGATCAGCGCCTTCCACGCGGGGCCGTTGATCATTACCAGTTCATAGAAGCGATAGATCAGCGGATCGGTCGGCGGCATCGGCACGCCTTCGCCGCGCATCGGCACTTCGTTGAGCAGCGCCTGCTCGACCTTCGAGAGACCGAACAGCTTCGCCGCGACCGCCGCCTGCGGCTTGGTCAGCTTCATCTGCCCGAGAATGGCGCCCACAATCAGCACGTCCGAGTGACCGCCGATCTCGGAGCAGATGTGCTTCCAGCTCCATCCATTCTCGCGCTTGATGTCGAGCAGTTTCTCGGTGAGATCGGATCGCTTCATGAGGCCTCCTGAAAATGTGGATGCCTCATTAAGAGCAACAGTCGTGCCAGCCGCTTTTCGCGGCAGGGAATGCGATTTCACGCGCCAAACGGGTCGCCTTGCTCAACGCCTGCGCCTGCCGCCGCAAAATTGGGCAATGAGAACGCCGCGCAGGAGGCGATCGCATCAGGCGCTTTCGAGACGTTTCAACTCCGCCTCAAGATCGCGCTCTATATCGGCAGCCCGCAGTGCGACCACGCGATAGCCCCGCTCGGCGAGCCATGCGCCCCGGGCAGCACGCTCGCGGACAACAGCGTCACCTTCCTCCGGGTGAACAATCTCAACCGCCATCCGCCGGGGAAACGAGACAAAATCGGGAATGTGGCGGCCGACCGGCGTTTGCCGCTTGAACTGCGCGGCGAAGCGGCGGTCCTTGGTCAGCGCCTGCCACAGGATGCGCTCGGCATCGGTCGGATTGCGGCGTAGGAGCCGCGCCAGTCCTCGCACGGAACTCGATCTACCCTCCGTTGCAGGGGAACCCTGCTCCGCCAACAGCGCCCGTAGCTGCGTGGCCTGAGTTCCATCGAGCACCCCACCCTTGGCCGGACCCTTGCGGCCCTCGGCAATCGCCATGACCACCCCATGCAGAGTGTGCATGTCCTGTTTACTCGGCTCCATCCTACTGAAAATATTACGTAAATTAACCAGCATCACATCGCGCTTCTCGGCCGGACGCAGAAATTCCACCTTGTCGAGTTCCGCGACCAGATTGTCGAAAAACGCCTGCATCTGATGCTGGGAAGCCGGCTCGGAGCGTTCTGGCATTGAAAATGGTATCATGCCACCGGACGCGAGCTTGAACCACTCGTATCCCATCAAAAGCACGGCCTGGGCCAGATTGAGCGAGGCAAATCCGGGATTGACCGGGAAGGTCACGATCCGGTTGGCGAGCGCGACCTCCTCGTTGGTCAAGCCTGAACGCTCTCGTCCGAACAGGATGCCCGCTGTTATGTCCTGCGCGGTCCCCTCGACGATCTCTCGGGCAGCAGCGTCCGGCGCGACCACTGGCTTAGCCTGATCATGTGCGCGGGCGGTAGTGGCGAACAGCAGCGCGCAATCCGCCACCGCCGCCTCGACCGTCTCGAACAACTCCACCCGTTCCAGAATGTGATCGGCGCCCGCCGCCGCCCGCTGGGCCGCCATATTCGGCCAGCCGTCACGCGGCTTCACCAAACGTAAACGTGTCAGTCCGAAATTGCCCATGGCGCGCGCGGCCATGCCGATGTTCTCGCCAAGCTGCGGCTCCACCAGCACCACCACGGGGCCCGGCAGATCGGTGCGCGGCTTGGTCTTGTCGGTCCCCGACATGTCTTCGCTTTCCGATTCAATGGCTGAAGCGTCTGCATCAACCATCGAAGGTGGTGATTCAAGCCCTCAAGGTGCTGAATCAAGCCGTGAAGGCATTGAATCAACCCAATAAGATTTTGATTCAGAAGGCGAACAATCGGAATCAACGTCTGAAGACGATGATTCAAGCGCTTAAGAAGTTGAATCAACTTCTGAAGAAAGCGATTCAACGCCCGCTGGCGGCGGAAAATCGCCGCAAAACGGCGCCCGCTAGGCCTCAAATTCGATTGTAATCGGAATGGGTTACGGAACCCTTTTGAATCGCTGATTCCGCCCCGGCAAAGGCACGCTCCGGCACGACCTATCGCCTCCTGATACCGCCTCGAAAATCCCGTCCGGCATGCTGCTTTGAGCTGCCTTCCGCCGCCGTTCCGCGGGTGCTAAGAGGCGCGCATTCCTCGGTACCACACTCCAAAAACCTCAAAAAAGGCACGCATCCTCATGGCCAAAATTAAGGTAGCCAACCCGGTCGTCGAACTCGACGGCGATGAGATGACCCGGATCATCTGGCAGTACATCAAGGACAAGCTCATCAACCCCTTCCTCGATGTGAAGCTCGAATATTACGACCTCGGGATGGAATACCGCGACAAGACCAACGATCAGGTCACCATCGACGCGGCCAACGCGATCAAGAAGCACGGCGTCGGCGTCAAGTGCGCGACCATCACCCCGGACGAGGCCCGCGTGAAGGAATTCGGCCTCAAGGAGATGTGGAAGTCGCCGAACGGCACCATCCGCAACATCCTCGGCGGCGTCATCTTCCGTGAACCGATCATCTGCAAGAACGTGCCGCGCCTCGTGCCGGGCTGGACCAAGCCGATCATCATCGGCCGCCATGCCTTCGGCGATCAGTATCGCGCCACCGACATCAAATTCCCCGGCAAGGGCGTTCTGACGATGAAGTTCGTCGGCGAGGACGGCTCCGTGATCGAGCGCGAAGTCTTCAAGGCCCCGGGCGCCGGCGTCGCCATGAGCATGTACAATTTGGACGACTCTATCCGCGATTTCGCCCGCGCCTCGATGAATTATGGCCTGTCACGCGGCTATCCGGTGTACCTGTCGACCAAGAACACCATCCTCAAGGTGTATGACGGCCGCTTCAAGGACATCTTCCAGGAGATCTACGACGCCGAGTTCAAGTCGAAGTTCGAGGCCAAGGGTCTGACCTACGAGCACCGCCTGATCGATGACATGGTAGCCTCGGCGCTGAAATGGTCCGGCGGCTATGTCTGGGCCTGCAAGAACTACGACGGCGACGTTCAGTCCGACACCGTGGCGCAGGGCTACGGTTCGCTCGGCCTGATGACCTCGGTGCTGCTGACGCCAGACGGCAGCGTGGTGGAAGCCGAAGCCGCTCACGGCACGGTAACTCGCCACTACCGCGAGCACCAGAAGGGCAAGGAAACCTCGACCAACTCGATCGCGTCGATCTTTGCGTGGACGCAAGGGTTGGCCCACCGCGCCAAGCTCGACAACAACGCCGAACTGGCGAAGTTCGCCAAGACGCTGGAGAAGGTTTGCGTCGATACCGTCGAAAGCGGTTTCATGACCAAGGATCTGGCGCTGCTGGTCGGCCCCGACCAGAAGTGGCTTTCCACCACGGGCTTCCTCGACAAGGTCGCAGAGAACCTCACCAAGGCGATGGCCACCGCCTAACGCGGTTCAGGTACCCAAGGCAGGCTCACAAAATAAAAGGCGCGGATCACTCCGCGCCTTTTCCGTCATGAAAAAGTTTCGTGAATGAAATTGCTGAAACTCGCCGCCCGACCGGCGGTAACCGCGCGCTGCCGCAGCGCCGCATTGATTTCCGGTTTCCTCGACTCATAGAAAGGCATAAACGGTCCATAGGTATCTGGCGCGGTCACAAACGCGCCCTATTCTCCGGCCCCGGGCGAGATCATTGCGGCAAGACAACATCTCACTGGCCCCCGCCGACGCTGACCCGAACGATTCGCTACTGGCAGAAGCCGCCCAGTTACGCGCCTCGCCTACCTTCGCCACCGCCATGCGCGAATACACGGTCGCAATCGCCCGGTTTCGCGAGGCACCGCGCCTGATCAACAAGCTGATGGCTTCGGAAACACGCTTCCGTCTGACCGCTTATGTGTTCTGTTTTGCTGCCTATTATGAAAGACATGGCCCGCATGGCGGCGTCACCTACACCCAGTTGCTCGAACTATGTGCGCAGCGGGAGGAGCTCAGCCCACGTCTCCTCAAGACAACGCTGACCCTGCTGAAGCTGGCAGGCTTCATCAAAACATTGCGACACCCATCCGACCGCCGCTCGAAATCCTATCATCCGACGCCGCGCATGGTGGATTTCGTCAAGAGCTGGATGCCCCATGCGGTGAACGCGCTCGACGCCGTACAGCCGGACATGTGCCGCGCGCAGATGCTTGCGGAAGATCCGGATTTCATCCGGCGTTTCGCCGCCGCCGCCGGACACGAACATGCGACAGGCATCCCGCTGATCGACCGCATGCCCGAATTCACCTGCTTCTTCGGAAAGCGTGAGGGCGCCATCCCTGTCGTGCTAGCGGTCATGCTGTCCGATATTAACGGCACGCCGCTGCCGAGCCGGGCGCAGATCGCCAAACGTTTCGGGCTGTCGAAGACGCAAGTATCGAACATGATCGCCGAGGGCAGCCGCCTCGGCTTTTTCGCCACCGACGAGACAGGAGCTCCACGCGCAACCACCTATCTGCGCGACAGCTACGGACGCTTTATTTCGATCGAACTCGCATTTTACGCACGGCACATGCGGCCGGCCTAAACAAGCCCGCCCTGCTTTACCTTTTTGAACAGAGGCAATTCAGGACGCCAGCGATGGCGCGTCCGCCGCACCGATTTGTGCGATCATCGCCTTGGCGATCTCATGCTCGCCCATGATGACCGAATTCGCACCGTGGTGCTTGAGGTGGGCGATCTCCTCTTCCGAATGCGCCCGCGCGATAATCGGCAATGTCGTGCTGATCGTGCGCGCCTTGGCGACGATCTGGCCTCCCTCGAACGCATCCGGGATCGCGACAAGCAGGCCGTGGGCGACATCCAGATTGGCCGCCTGCAGCATACCTGGCGCAGCCGCGTTGCCGCTAATGACCTCGACGCCCTCCTGCCGCAATCGCTCGACCGCGCCGGGATTATCCTCGATCACCAGGAAGGGCGTATTCGCCGCACGCAACGCCTTGCCGACCACGCTGCCAACCCGGCCGTACCCCACCAGAACGACATGGTTCGAGAGCCTGGTAACCGGCAATTCGACACGCGGCACTGCGGGTTTCTCGTCCGGCGGCAATGGTGGCGTATCCTTCTTCTCCGCCAGGATGCGATCGAGCACCGCGAACCAGAACGGATTAAGCATGATGCTGATGATCGACCCGGCGAGCACGAGGTCGCGCCCGCGCTCGGTCATCAGCGACAGACTGACGCCGAGACCGACGAGGATGAACGAGAATTCGCCGATCTGCGCGAGACTCGCCGAGATCGTCAGCGCCGTGGACTTGGAATATCCGAACACGCGCACGATGCCGTAAGCCGCGAACGACTTGCCGAACAGAATGATGAACAGCGTCGCCAGAAGCGGCAGCGGCTCCTTCACAATGATCGAGGGATCGAACAGCATGCCGACGGAGACGAAGAATAGCACCGCGAACGCATCGCGTAGCGGCAGCGTTTCGCTGGCGGCGCGCTGGCTGAGTTCGGATTCGCTCAGGATCATGCCCGCGAAGAAAGCCCCCAGCGCGAACGACACATCGAACAGGATCGCCGCGCCGAAGGCTACGCCAAGTGAGATCGCGAACACCGCAAGACGGAACAATTCGCGCGAACCCGTATGCGCGACGTAATGCAGAAGCGCCGGAATGACGCGGCGGCCGACCACCAGCATCAGCGCCACGAACGCCGCGACCTTGCCGAGCGTCAGCGCGAGCGGCCACGCCAGCGAGACGATATCCATATCGCCTGCCGCATGGCCTTTCATGAATCCGGCCAGCGGCGGCAACATCACTAGCGTCAGAACGCAGGCGATATCCTCGACGATCAGCCAGCCCACCGCAATACGGCCACGCTCAGTATCGATCAGCCGCCGCTCCTGCATCGCGCGCAACAGCACGACGGTCGAAGCCGTCGAAAGCGCGATGCCGAACATGATGCCCTTGTCGCTGCTCCAGCCGAGAAGCCAGCCAAGGCCCCAGCCCATCACCGTGGCGGCCGAAATCTGGACAACCGCACCAGGCAGCGCGATCGCACGCACCGACCACAAATCCTTCAGGGAGAAATGCAGCCCGACGCCGAACATCAGGAGAATGATGCCGATTTCGGCAAGCTCATTAGCGATGTTCTGATCCGCAACATACCCAGGTGTGAAGGGCCCCATCACCACGCCCGCAAGCAGATAGCCCACGAGCGGCGAGATGCGGACGCGCTGGACCAGCGCGCCGAACACAAAAGCCAGTACAAGGCCAACGACAATTGTAGAGATCAGAGGAGTGTTATGATTCATGCGGCATTTTGCGGCATTCCCGAATGAGAGGCCAGAGCGTTGTCCGGCTACTCATCGCCGCAGTTTCGGCCGGATGAGCATGTGACAGCAACACGTCAACCGGCCTACAAAGCATACTGTTGATATGCCTCAACGCGTTATCATCCCGCCGCGCGATGATCTCTCATCATTTTACCAGCCGATTGGAGGTATTCATGATCAAGGATATCACCCTCAAGCTCGAAACCAACCCGGACCGCGACCGTTCGCTCGATTATGCAGTGTCGATAGCCAAGGCTTTTAACGCGCATATCATCGCGATGGCATCCTGCGATCCGATCAGCTTTTCACAATACCCCATTCCATCAATGCCCGACTCGGTGCTCTCGAACATCAGAGCGGAGAAGGAACGCGATGCACGCGCAGCCCTCGCGCGTTTCGAGGAAATCGCGAAGAGCCATGGCATTTCCTACGAACACGAAATCATCACCCACCGCCTGCCTCAATTGGCACAGGCATTCGCGGTGAAGGCTCGCCGCTCCGATCTCAGCGTCGTTCAGCAGACAGAACACGCCGACGACGACAACGAGATTATCATCGAGACCGCACTGTTCGATTCTGGCCGGCCTGTCCTGATTGTGCCGTACATCCAGAAAGAGGGGCTGAAACTCGACCATGTCGTATGTTGCTGGGACGGCAGCTCCACCGCCGCACGAGCGGTCAACGACGCCCTACCGCTCCTGACTCGGGCCAAAAATATCGACATCCTGATTATCGCCAACGAAAAAACGGAGGATTCCCGTCACCAGGCGAGCGGCGAAGGCATCGTGAATCACCTCACCCGTCATGGCCTGAACACCCGGCTGAAGATGCAGCACGCCCCCGATGTCAGCGTCGCCAACACGATCCTGTCCTACGTCGGCGAACACGGCAGCGATCTCATCGTCATGGGAGGCTACGGACATTCTCGCCTGCGCGAATTCGTCCTCGGCGGCGCGACGCGCAGCATTCTCACTTCGATGACGGCGCCCGTCTTCATGTCACACTGAGGGAAATGACCGGCCACCCATCAGCACTACGCGCGGCCTCCGAGCCATCAGGCCTTTCGGCCTGCGCCATATAGGCGCCGGCGCTCTCAAACGCCCTGCTCGATTACGGGCTTCGGCTTTGAAAGCGCCAGTGCGACCCCGGCCAGCGTAAGTACAATTGCACATATTTCGCGCCAGCCGATGCCATCACCCAGAAAGAGAGCTCCCGCGAGAATGCCGATCACAGGCACGGACAGCATCCCCACCGCCGCGGTCGTTGCGGGAAGACGGCGAATGGTCGCGAACCACGTCAGGTAACATGTCCCCATCGGCACAAGTGTCATGTAGGCCAGCATAAGGCCGCTGTCGATCCTGAGCGCTCCCATGTCCGGATGTTCGAATGCGAGGCCCAGTACGACCATTGGGAGAGATCCCAATCCTATCTGCCAGGCTACAAAGGAAATCGGTGCCACTGGCACAGGCCGGGCATTCAGAAGGCTGCCGAGTGCAAACAGAATAGCGGCGCCGAGTGCCAGAGCGACGCCGACGATCTTGTCGGATGCAAACCCAAGTGGGTGGTCTGAAAAGAGAACGAAGAGTCCTGCGAATCCCAAAATGAGTCCCGCCACGTCTCGCGGTTTCGGGCGCGAACCGAGAACGGGCCACGCAAGAAGCGTCGCCCAGATCGGCATTGTATAAACGAGAAGTGAAGCCTCGCTGATCGACAGCGTCGTCATCGAGATGGTGGTAAAACCCATCCAGGCAAAAACATTGGTGAATGAAGCAAGGAGCAGCGCCCCCCACGTCTTTCGCGGCACAGCCGAGCGTTCGCGGTTCGCCGCCGCAATCGCGAATAAGATGAGCGTCGCTACAACACCGGAAATCCCGCGCGCAAACAAAGGCGGCCAGTCACGCAGGAGAATCTTCATGGCCGGCCAATTCAGTCCCCAGCCAATCGCCGTACAGGCGAGAAAAAGAAGTCCGCCCAATCGGGCCTGATGGGTGGATGCCTCTTTGTCCATTGATAGTTCCGAACGCGCCTGAAACGTCAGGCGCCCATCGCGGCCTCGATCGCCTTCAGCGCCGCATCGGCCTTCGAGCCGTCCGGCCCACCCGCCTGCGCCATGTCCGGCTTGCCGCCGCCGCCCTTGCCGCCCAGCACTTCGCTGGCCTTGCGCACGAGATCGACGGCGCTGAAGCGTGACGTCAAGTCAGGCGTCACGCCGACAACGACGCTGGCCTTGCCATCTTCACTGGTCGCCACCAGCGCGACGACACCGGAGCCGATCTGCTTCTTGCCCTGATCGGCGAGGCTCTTGAGATCCTTAACCTCGACACCCTGCACCGCGCGGGCAAGCAGTTTGACATCGCCGACACTGCGCACGTCCGAAGCAGCTGCCGCCCCGCCGGCGCTGCCTCCCCCGCCCATCGCGAGCTTCTTGCGCGCCTCAGAGAGATCGCGTTCGAGCTTCTTGCGCTCCTCGATCAGCGCCGCGATACGCACCGGCATGTCTTCGAGCGTGGTCTTCAATTCCGCGGCCGCTGTCTTCGCGGTCTGGATGCTGTGGTTGGCGGCCTGACGCGCGGCTCGGCCGGTCAGCGCCTCGATGCGGCGCACCCCGGAGGCCACCGCGCTTTCGCCGGTGATCGAAACAAGACCGATGTCGCCGGTGCGCCTCACATGCGTGCCGCCGCACAGTTCGACCGACCAGCCGAGCGCGTTGCCGCTCCCTTGCCCCATCGACACGACGCGCACTTCGTCGCCGTATTTCTCGCCGAACAGCGCCCGCGCGCCCGAGCTGCGGGCATCCTCGATGCCCATCAGCCGCGTCGTCACTTCGCCGTTCTCGAGCACGATATCGTTGGCGATGTCCTCAATGCGGCTCAATTCGTCCGGCGTGATCGGCTTGGTGTGCGCGAAGTCGAAGCGCAATCGCTCCGGCGATACCAGCGAGCCGCGCTGGGCGATATGGTCGCCGAGCACCTGACGCAGCGCTTCGTGCAGAAGATGCGTTGCCGAGTGGTTGGCACGGATCGCACCGCGACGCGCGTGATCGACTTCGAGCTGCAGCGGCGCGCCCTTCTTCAGGGTGCCCTGCTCAAGCTGGCCGATGTGAACGAACAGATCGCCAGCCTTCTTCTGCGTGTCGGTCACGCGGAAGCGCACACCGCCGTCGCCGGTGAGAACGCCGGTGTCGCCAACCTGACCGCCGGATTCGCCGTAGAACGGTGTCTGGTTCAGTACCACGGAGGCTGCATCGCCCGCCTTCAGGCTCTCGACGCTTGCGCCATCCTTCACCAGTGCCGTCACGACGCCCTCGGCGATCTCGGTGTCGTAGCCGAGGAATTCAGTCGCGCCGAGTTCCTCGCGCAGCGGGAACCAGATCTTCTCCGCCGCGGTGTCGCCCGAGCCCGCCCACGACGCGCGCGCCTTCGCCTTCTGGCGTTCCATCGCGTCGGTAAAGGATGCGAGATCGACACCGATGCCGCGATTGCGCAGCGCGTCCTGCGTCAGATCGAGCGGGAAGCCGTAAGTATCGTACAGCGTGAACGCCGTCTCGCCATCGAACATATCGCCCTTGTGCAGGGCCGCGCTCTTTTCATCGAGAATAGCAAGACCACGATCCAGCGTCTTGCGGAAGCGGGTCTCTTCGAGCTTCAGCGTTTCCTCGATCAGCGCTTCGGCACGCACCAGTTCGGGATACGCCTGCCCCATCTCGCGCACTAGCGCCCAGACGAGGCGATGCATCAGCGGATCCTTTGCGCCGAGCAACTGCGCATGACGCATCGCGCGGCGCATGATCCGGCGCAGCACGTAACCGCGGCCTTCGTTCGAGGGCAGCACACCGTCCGCAATCAGGAACGACGAGGCGCGCAGATGATCGGCGATTACACGCAGCGACGCCTTCTGCGCGCCATGCGGGTCGGCACCGGTGAGATCGGAGATGGCGCGGATCAGCGCCACGAACAGGTCGATGTCGTAATTGTCGTGCTTGCCCTGCAGCACGGCAGCGATGCGCTCGAGGCCCATGCCGGTATCGATCGAAGGGTGCGGCAGCGGGTTGCGATTCCCCGGCGCGATCTGATCGAACTGCATGAAGACGAGATTCCAGATCTCGATGAAGCGGTCGCCATCTTCATCCGGCGATCCGGGAGGGCCGCCCGGCACCTTGTCGCCATGGTCGAAGAAGATTTCCGAGCACGGTCCGCAGGGGCCGGTGTCGCCCATCTGCCAGAAATTGTCGGAGGTCCCGATGCGAACAATCCTGGATTCGGGCAGCCCTGCGATCTTCTTCCACAGCCCGAATGCCTCGTCGTCCTCGGCATAGACCGTCACCAGAAGGCGATCCTTGGGAAGCGCAAAATCCTTGGTAATCAGCGTCCACGCCAGTTCGATCGCTCGATCCTTGAAATAGTTGCCGAACGAGAAGTTGCCCAGCATCTCGAAAAAGGTGTGGTGGCGAGCGGTGTAGCCGACATTGTCGAGGTCGTTGTGCTTGCCGCCGGCGCGGACGCATTTCTGCGAGGTGGTGGCGCGCTGGTAAGGGCGCTTCTCCAGACCCGTGAACACGTTCTTGAACTGCACCATGCCCGCATTGGTGAACATCAATGTCGGATCGTTGCGGGGAACCAGCGGCGAGGACGGGACGATCTCGTGCCCGTTTTTCGCGAAAAAATTGAGAAACCCAGACCTGATCTCGTTAACGCCGCTCATAACCGTCCAATCGACCTTGCGAATCCGTGCCGGACCATGCCGGGCAAAATGCAGATTTTCCAGCCGCTTTTAGACGGGGGATGCCATCCTTGTCCACAAAACGGGCGAAACCAGGCAAACTGTCATTTAACGGAGGGATGACGGCAGACAGCCGCGTTGACAGTCCCAGAATCCCGTGTTTTGCTTTGCAGCATAACGACCCGCACACCGGGAGAGACTGGCCGCTTTTGAAATGGAAAGCAGCCGGCGCCGAAGGAGCAACCGCCCCGGAAACTCTCAGGCAAAAGGACCGTGTGAGGGACGATACATCTGGAAAGAGATACGGCCGGAAACGGTGCGGTATCCGCCGACGGGATAATACTCTCAGGCACAGCGACAGGTGGGGCTTCGGCAGGGTTTCGGGACTTTTCCCGCAAACCCACAGGAGCAACCCATGCTGGCGCAACCCAACACCCCTTCCGAGCTGAAAAACGTACCCCTGCACGCGCTGCACGTCTCTTGCGGCGGCAAAATGGTGCCATTCGCCGGCTATGAGATGCCGGTGCAATACGCGGCTGGGGTATTGAAAGAACACCTCCATACTCGCACTTCCGCCGGCCTGTTCGACGTCTCACACATGGGCCAGATCAGGCTCCGGCCGAAATCGGGCCGGATCGAGGATGCTGCAACCGCGCTGGAGCGTATCGTTCCGCAGGACATTCTTGGCATCGCACCGGGGCGCCAGCGCTATGCGCTATTCACCAATGATGAGGGCGGTATCCTTGATGACCTGATGGTCGCTAATTTCGGCGACGAGTTGTTTCTGGTGGTGAACGCCGCCTGCAAGGCTGCCGACGAGGCGCATCTGCGCGACCATCTGGCCCGCGATTGCGAGATCATCCCCCTGCCCGACCGCGCACTGATCGCCCTGCAGGGCCCGAAGGCCGTGGACGTGCTGGCGAAGTTCGATGCCGCTATCGCATCGATGCGCTTCATGGACAGCGGCCCGCGCACCCTGATGGGCATCCCCTGCTTCGTCTCGCGCTCGGGCTACACCGGCGAGGACGGTTTTGAGATTTCGGTTCCCGCCGCGGACGCGGAGCGGCTGGTGACGACGTTGCTCGCGGACGCCGCGGTGCTTCCCGTGGGTCTTGGCGCGCGCGACAGTCTGCGGCTCGAAGCTGGTCTCTGTCTTTACGGCCACGACATCGACACAACCACGACGCCGATTGAAGCGGCGCTTGAATGGTCGATCCAGAAAGCCCGCCGCAAGGGCGGCGCGCGCGAGGGCAGATTTCCCGGTGCAACCACCATCCTGCGCCAATTGGAAGAAGGCGCCCCGCGCCGTCGCGTCGGCCTGAAGGTGGAAGGACGTGCCCCGGTGCGTGAAGGCGCGCCTTTATTCGCCGACGCATCCTCCACCAACAAGATCGGCCGCGTCACATCCGGCGGTTTCGGCCCGAGCGTCAACGGGCCCGTCGCCATAGGCTATGTGCCCACTCCGCTCGCCACGCCGGGTACCGGACTGTTCACCGAACTACGCGGAAGCCGCCTGCCGATGCAGACCGCCAAACTGCCTTTCGTCGCTCCCACCTATCAACGCTAAGGAAATCCATGACCACGCTTTTCACTTCCGATCATGAATGGCTCCAGATCGACGGCGATACCGCAACCATCGGCATCACCGACTTCGCACAGAACCAGCTCGGCGACGTGGTATTCGTCGAGCTGCCCAAGGCAGGCCGCACCCTGAAGAAGGCCGAAACCGCCGCGACCGTGGAGAGCGTGAAGGCGGCATCGGACGTCTACGCACCGGTGTCCGGCGAAGTCATCGAGTCCAACGACGCGCTCGCCGCCGATCCCTCGCTCATCAATTCCGACCCGCAGGGCAAGGCGTGGTTCTTCAAGCTTAAGCTCGCCGACAAGAGCGAACTGGACGGGCTAATGGATGAAGCGGCCTACAAGGCGCAGACGGAGTGACCCTTTTCGTCATGTCGGGACGCGCTCTGCATGACGAGACCAGACAGATTTCCTTCGAGGATATCCCATGACGATGCATCGCCCATCCAACGAGCCCGCCACCACCTTCGCCCGGCGCCATATCGGCCCTTCGCCGCGTGACATCGATGCGATGCTGAAGACGATTGGCGCATCGAGCCTCGACGCACTGATGGATGAGACATTGCCAGCCAATATCCGGCTCAACCGTCCGCTCGATCTTCCGCCTGCCCTGAGCGAAGCCGACGCGCTCGCGCACATGCGCGAACTCGCGGGGCAGAACCGGGTTTTCACCTCGCTGATCGGACAAGGTTATTACGGCACGCAACTGCCCACGGTGATCCTGCGCAACATTCTGGAAAATCCGGCCTGGTATACTGCTTACACGCCGTATCAGCCGGAAATCAGCCAGGGCCGGCTGGAGGCATTGTTCAATTTCCAGACCATGATCTGCGACCTCACGGGGCTTGATGTCGCCAATGCTTCGCTGCTCGATGAGGCAACCGCGGCAGCCGAAGCGATGGCGCTGGCCGAACGCTCGAGCACCACAAAGAATCGCGCGTTCTTCGTTGACCACAACGTGCTCCCGCAAACGCTCGCGGTGCTGCGCACGCGCGCCGAGCCGCTCGGCTGGACGCTCATCGTCGGCGATCCCGCGCATGACCTCGAGGGCGCGGACGTGTTTGGCGCGCTGTTGCAGTATCCCGGCATGGACGGCGCAATCCGCGATCTCCGCCCCGCCATTGCGGCGCTGCATGCCAAGGGCGGCATCGCCATCGTCGCCGCCGATATTCTGGCGCTGACGTTGCTCGCCTCGCCCGGCGAACTCGGCGCCGATATTGCAATCGGCTCGACCCAGCGTTTCGGCGTGCCGATGGGCTATGGCGGCCCGCATGCCGCCTACATGGCGGCGAAGGATGCGCTCAAGCGCGCCCTGCCCGGCCGCCTCGTCGGGCTGTCGGTGGATTCGCGCGGGCAGCCCGCCTATCGCCTCGCATTGCAGACGCGCGAGCAGCACATCCGCCGCGAGAAGGCGACCTCCAACATCTGCACCGCGCAGGTGCTGCTCGCGATCATCTCCTCGATGTATGCGGTCTATCACGGCCCCGAAGGCCTTATCGACATCGCGCGGACCGTGCATCGCCGCGCGGCGACACTCGCCGGCGGACTGCGGCAGCTTGGCTTCACGCTAGCCAGCGACACCTTCTTCGACACCGTAACGGTAAAGGCGGAAGGCGCCCAGCGGGCCGAGATTCTATCCCTCGCAAAAGCCGAGCGGCTCAATCTGAGGATCGGAAAGAACGAAATCGGCATCGCGCTGGATGAAACCACGACGCCTGCGATCGTCGAGGCGGTGTGGCGCGCGTTCGGCGGCGCGCTCGACTACGCACAGGTCGAGCGTGAGACGCATGACGCACTTCCCTCCGCGCTCTTGCGCACCGCCCCGTTCCTCACCCATCCGGTGTTCCATGCCTATCGCTCGGAAACGGAACTGCTGCGCTACATGCGCAAGCTGTCCGACCGCGACCTCGCGCTCGACCGCGCGATGATCCCGCTCGGCTCCTGCACCATGAAGCTGAACGCGACCACAGAGATGATTCCGCTGACGTGGTCCGAATTCGGCAACGTCCATCCCTTTGCCCCGAAAGAACAGGCCGCCGGCTATCATGCACTGTTCGCACGGCTGGAGACGTGGCTTGCGGAAATCACCGGCTATGACGCGGTGTCTCTACAGCCGAACTCCGGCGCCCAAGGCGAATATGCGGGCCTGCTCGCGATCCGCGCCTATCATGTCTCGCGCAATGAGCCACAGCGCGATGTCTGCCTGATTCCCGCGTCCGCGCACGGCACCAACCCGGCGTCGGCCAGCATGGCGGGTATGAAGGTGGTGGTTGTGGCCTGCGACACGCACGGCAATGTTGATGTCGCCGATTTGCGCAAGAAGGCGGAGGCGCATGCCGACACGCTCGCCGCGATCATGATCACATATCCCTCGACGCATGGCGTGTTCGAGGAAGCGATCCGCGAGATCTGCGATATCGTCCATGCCCATGGCGGGCAGGTCTATCTCGATGGCGCCAACCTCAACGCCCAGGTCGGCCTCGCCCGCCCCGGCGATTACGGCGCCGACGTGAGCCATCTCAACCTGCACAAGACCTTCTGCATTCCGCATGGCGGCGGCGGCCCCGGCATGGGGCCCATCGGCGTGAAGAAGCATCTCGCGCCGTTCCTGCCGCCGGTCAGTCTTGAGACAGGCGCGGTCAGCGCCGCGCCCTACGGCTCGGCCTCGATCCTCACCATTTCCTATCTGTACATCCTGATGATGGGTGCGGACGGGCTGCGCCGAGCCACCGAAGTGGCGATCCTCAACGCCAACTACATAGCAAAGCGCCTGGATGCGCATTTCCCGGTGCTGTATCGCAACCACAACGACCGCGTCGCGCACGAATGCATCATCGATCCTCGCCCGCTGAAAGCCGCGTGCGGCGTCACCGTCGATGACATCGCCAAGCGGCTGATCGATTACGGCTTCCATGCGCCGACCATGAGCTTTCCGGTCCCCGGCACACTGATGATCGAACCGACCGAATCCGAATCGAAGGCGGAGCTGGATCGATTCTGCGAGGCGATGATTGCGATCCGCCGCGAGATCGCCGAGGTGGAAGACGGCAAGTTTCCGATCGATGCCTCGCCGCTGCGCTACGCGCCGCACACCGTTCACGACATCGCCGACGACAACTGGCAGCGGCCTTACTCACGCGTGCAAGGCTGCTTCCCCGACGGCAGCCCGCAGCAGGACAAATACTGGTCGCCGGTCGGCCGCGTCGATAACGTCTATGGCGATCGTAACCTTGTCTGCTCCTGCCCGCCGATCAGCAATTACGCGCAGGCGGCGGAGTAACCGGTTTCCAAAACAAAACGGGCCCTGAGGATGTCGGCAACTCAACATCCGCAGCGCCCGCTTTGCCTTCCAAAGGACGATGGTGTCCGGGCAAGGATTCCCGTCTTGCCCGCATCGCCCGGACCTGAGCAGTTCCCAAGCCCCGGAATTTGTCTGTTCATGCGAGGCGCGCCAAGCGTGATCCCGCACGAGAAGGACGATCAGTCCTCCGCTTCCTCGTCGTCATCGCTCTCCGGCTTGCCGGCTAGAATCTGCTCGGCGATCAGGCCGGAATTCTGCCGGATCGCGGCTTCGATCTTGGCGGTCATGTCCGGGTTGTCGCGCAGAAACGCCTTGGAATTCTCGCGGCCCTGACCGAGGCGCTGGCTGTCATAGGAAAACCAGGCGCCGGACTTCTCGACGATGCCGGCCTTGACGCCAAGATCGAGGATCTCGCCCATCTTGGAGACACCCTCGCCGTACATGATGTCGAATTCGACCTGCTTGAACGGCGGCGCAAGCTTGTTCTTCACCACCTTGACGCGGGTGGAGTTGCCGATCACCTCGTCGCGCTCCTTGATCGCGCCGATGCGGCGAATGTCGAGGCGGACGGAGGCATAGAATTTCAGGGCATTGCCGCCCGTCGTGGTTTCCGGCGAGCCGTACATCACCCCGATCTTCATGCGGATCTGGTTGATGAAGATCACCATGGTGTGGGACTTGTTGATCGAAGCCGTCAGCTTGCGCAGCGCCTGGCTCATCAAGCGCGCCTGCAAACCCGGCAGCGCGTCGCCCATCTCACCCTCGAGTTCGGCGCGCGGCACAAGAGCTGCGACCGAATCGACGATCAGCACGTCCACCGCGCCGGAGCGCACCAGCGTATCGGCGATCTCAAGCGCCTGTTCGCCATGGTCGGGCTGGGAAATCAGCAGTTCATCGACATTGACGCCGAGCTTGCGGGCATAGACCGGGTCCAGTGCATGTTCGGCGTCGATGAAGGCACAGGTGCCGCCCTTCTTCTGGGCCTCGGCCACCGTATGCAGCGCCAGCGTGGTCTTGCCGGAGGATTCAGGACCGTAAATCTCGACCACCCGGCCCTTCGGCAGCCCGCCGACGCCGAGCGCGATGTCGAGCCCGAGGGAGCCCGAGGAGATCACCTCGATGTCCATGGAGCGGTCGGCCTTGCCGAGCCGCATCACCGAGCCTTTACCGAACTGGCGTTCGATCTGCGACAGGGCGGCCGTGAGGGCCTTGGTCTTGTCCATCGACGTTCCTTCAACGATACGCAGGGCGGCTGGGGCCATAGGGGTCACTCCTTATGTACGGGATTCGCCGGCCGGACAAACGGGCTTCCCTGAAGCGGCGGACCGGAATCGCTGAAAACGTCCGATTGAATAAATGTACCCTATTTGTTCCTTGTTCGCAATATGTTCTTGCAGCGAGCGGCCCAAATTTTACAAAACCTGATGGCGCAACAACCGCAGCCGAGGTTCAATTTCGAATGATGATCCTTATACTTATCTCATGAGCGGATGTTGTAGTTCAGATCATTGCTGTGCTCCCGATCCTCACCAAGGAAATCCGGGATACCGCAAAGCCCTGTGGGCTGTTCTGGCAATCAATGGGGCGATGTTCGCCGTTGAGGTCATCGCCGGACTCGCTGCCGGTTCTGCATCGCTCCAAGCAGACGCCCTCGACTTTCTCGGCGATACGGCAAACTACGCGATCAGCCTGATCGTCGTCGGCATGGCTCTCCGCTATCGCGCGCTCGCCGCCACGGCCAAGGGCGCGACCATGGCCATATTCGGGCTATGGGTGATCGCAACCCTCATCTGGCATGTTGTTCAGGGAACGCTTCCCAACGCCTACACCATGGGCGTGGTTGGCTTCACCGCGCTGCTCGCCAACGTAGCCTCGTTCGCATTGCTCTGGGCCTATCGCGATGGCGACGCCAACATGCGCTCGGCGTGGATATGCACACGAAATGACGTACTAGGAAATCTTGCAGTTCTTGCAGCCGCCGCCGGTGTGTTCGGCACCGGAACGGGCTGGCCGGATGTGATTGTGGCGTCGATCATGGCCATGCTTGCATTGCAGGGGGCCTTCATCGTCCTGCGACGATCGTCAGCAGAGTTGCGAGCCAACCCTGCTTAAGACCACCCCAATCCTCCATCCTCTGCTCACGCCATCGTCCGCACCAGATGCATCGCACCGATCAGAGCGCCGAGTGACAGCAGCGCCGAAGCCACCATGTAGGCGGCGGTCGCGGCGAATTCACCGCGCTCGATCAGATAAAAAGAATCAAGCGAGAAGGTCGAGAACGTAGTGTAGCCGCCGCAAAAGCCAACGATGAGAAAGATCCGCACCGCCTGCGGCAGATTCCATCGCATCGCGAACAGGCTCGCAAAGAGCCCAATCACGAACGAGCCGGTGATGTTGATGATGAGCGTCCCCCAAGGAAAATCCGTGCCAAACAGCCTGCCCGCGCCGATGCCGACCAGATAGCGCGTCACCGAACCCAATGCTCCACCGAGCGCCACTGCCAGAATAAAAATCCAGTTCACTTGTCTCGTCCTATCATCATCCATTCAGCCATGCCTGTCAGCAGGCCGAGCATCATCAACGGCACGATCAACTCCGTATCCGCATCGAGCAGATACGCAGCAACCGTCACGGCCCAGATCGAGCCTGTGATCCAAAGTGCGATGGCAAGAGAATGAGGAAGTCTTGAACGAGAAGATCTCTCACGAGGCGACCCAGCCATTGTCATGCACCCTTTCCTGGGCGCATCGCTGGGAGAAATCGCTCCTACCGACGCGAAAGCGCCTGGTAGGAGTCATCAGCCTTGCGGCGGTTATCGGGGGAACTCCATCCCCATCATGGTTCAAGAAGGTTAGCGGCTGCAATCCGCCGAGGCAAGCGCGGCGGCTTCGTTACTGTACGGCGGCGCGGATCATCTCGTACTTGCCGTTCAGCGCCGAGCCAATCCCATTGACCGCCACGAGGATAACGATCGAAAGCCCCGCAGCGATGATGGCATACTCGATCGAGGTCGCGCCGGACTGATCCAGGAAGAAGCGTTTCAAGGTTTTCATGGGGAGGCACCGTACCGGCGAACCCTCAAGGCCCCGTAAATGAAACCGGGCGATTTTACCAGTTTCCGCGAATAAAGTGCCCCCGGGGCAAGCTTTCCCGAACCCAAATCATCCTGATGTTGTGATGCGATATAATGAGCTGCCACCCGGAAGGGCTGGCCGGCCTTGCTAAAATGGCGGAACCGCGCGGGCCACACGCCCCGCCTGCGCTCCTATCTCGTAGATGTCACCGAACAGATAGATTGCGCCTCCGAGCGCAACCATGACCGCAACGATGGCCAGAAGCTGCAGATCGACTGCATCAAAACCGCCCTTGAAGTGAAGATGCATAAGCCGCCTCCACTGGATACGATTTCTGTCTTGCAACGCTCCCTAGTTTATCACCATTCCCTTTAACGGACGATGGTGATGATGTGCCTCAGCACACTTTCCACCCCGTGGATGCCATGGCGGTGGTGGCGCCGCCCGCGCGACCTGCGCTGCGCGGGCTGATCCTCCGCATCCTCGTTACTGGCCTGCTGGCTGCCGGAGCGATCCGGGCCAATGGCTTCGAACTGTGCCTTCTGCTCGTCGCTCAGCGTGCCGTAGAAGTCGTCCAGCGCTGCATGCACCGATTTCACCGCGCCGAGCAGCGCATCGAGGCGCTCGCTCGCCGCCGCAAGCCGAGCGGGCGGGGTCAGCGCGGTGGACGGGCGGCAGGTCGCTTTCAGCGAATCCGCGGCCTTGAAGGTCGCATCCTGCAGTGCGGTCAGCTTCACCTTCTGCGCGTCACTGGGTTGCAGGCGCTTGTTGATCTCATCGGTCGGCCAGGCCACCGCATCCGAGAGCGAGGTGATGCCACAGCTTCCATCGGACGAAGTCGTCCCCTTGCCGCCCTGCTTCTCGCGCGGCGACATCGCAACAAGCCTCGCCTTCTGGTCGTCATTGAGCAGGCCGTAGAACTTCTCCATCGCTGGCTGGATGATACCAATCGCCGACTTCATCGCCTCGATCCGCCGCTCCATCGCCGCAAGCCTTGCGGGCGCGGTGAGCGGAAGCGTCGTCGGACAGGCCTCACGGATGGTCTGCGCCGCCTTCACGGACGCATTGCCAAGCTCATCGAGCGCCGCGCGCTGCGCGTCATCCGGCGAGATTGCCTGCTGGATCTTGTCGATCGGCAGACCGGCGATGTCGCCACTGTCGGCTCCGCACATCTGGGCCAACTGGTCCTCGTCGGACGGTGGCGTCTGCGCGGCCTGACTGCCGGAGCCAGCGGAAGGTGCGCTTCGACGTGACGGCAAATAACCGCTCAGCGAATCGTAGCCGTAGGGTGAGAACAGCCCGGCATAGATGTCGCCATAGCCGTAATCCCAGAAGGCCGGACCGTAATCATAGCCCCACAGACCGTAGTCATAGAGGTCGTAATAAGCGAACGGCCAGAACAGCGGTCCGACCCAGCCATAGCCGCCATGGCCATGGCGCCACCAGCCGTGACGATGCCCCTGCCAGCCGGCCGTCGCCGCGGCTGCGACCAGCGCCGTGCGCGCGACCGGACTGCGCAGCGCGTTGCGATTACGCAGCGCGCCATTGACCGAACGCGAACGCAATCCCTGACGCACCGCAGCCGCCCGGGGCGAATTCACTCGTGCCGCACGGTTCGTCGCAGCGATCCCGGTGCGCTGCGATGCCGTGCGCGCCGCATTCCGGGGCCTGCGGTTGACGGCGCGGCCGGCATTGCGCGTCCCGCTTGGCCTTGCGAACGAACGGGAAGCCCCGACATGACGGTTTCCATGGAATTGGCGCACACCGCCAAAATGGCGTGCGCCTCCAACATGCGCTCCGCCGAAATGACGGGCCCCGCCGCTGAAACGGGCGCCGCCTCCGTGGAAAGCTCGTCCACCACCGATATGGCCGCCGCCAAAATGCGCGCCGCCACCGCGGCCGCCGCCCATATGAACGCCGCCGCCATGTCCTCCGCCTCCGCCACGCGGACGCGCGTCGGTCGTTCCGGACAAGGCTGCTAGGAGAGCAAATGCCACAACGGCGATTTTGAAAAAGTATCGCATGGCTTCACGCCTCGCGTAAAAATAATCATGTGCAAACACATCAATGTTGAATCAAGCTGAAGGTTCCGCCGAATCTGTGCGCTGTTGTCGCAGCCGCACGCTTTACGCTGGGATGCCAGCCATTATCCCGAAATCGTGAGAACGGATTCCAGATGTTTTGCGTGACTGATGTTTTTAGGACTCGCGTTTTGAAAGCACGACGCTCATACTCTTGACATCACCGCTTAGCCTCCAGGCAATTCGCGGTGACTGAGAGACCGTTGAGCTCCCGTCTGTCGTTAGACGTTTTACGGAGACGCTCGCATGAACGACCGTATCTCCATCGCTCCATTAAACTGGAAGACTCTTGTCGCGCAGGCACGCGCGGAAGCGGACGCCGCTCCCGAAGGGCGCGACCGCGACAAAATCCTGGAGCGTGCAGAACTGCTCGAAATGTCGGCGCATATCGAAGGCTGGCTGAATGCTTCCGACTTGCGTCCTCCGATCGGACGCTGACGCCGCATCGAACAGAATGAAAATTAAAAAAGCTGAGCGCTAGTGCGCAGCCTTCGCGGCGCTCTTGCTTGAGCTCTTGGCTTTATGACCGCTCTTTGGCGCGGACGTTTCGGCTGAACGCACGTTCGCCCAGGGATCGTTGCTCGCCTTTTGATCCGGAATCTTGGACTGGGCATCGCGGGCCGCTTTCTCAAGCTTATCCTGCCGCGCCTTTTCCTCTGGCGACATCTGGTTGCCGCCGCCGAGTTGGAAGCCCGGCATCGGCATTCCCTGCGCCATTGCGGCCCCGCCCGGCAAAGCGATCAGTGCGGCGGCCAGACAGGCCGCGAAATAACCCTGTCTTTTCATGGACAAACTCTCCAATCCGGAGCGGCTTATAGCAAAATCGGCAGCGGCGGTCCAAGCCGATCTCGACCTGCATCAAGCCCTTGCAGGATAACGGTTTCCCGCACCATCCGCCTATTCGTGGTTAAAAAGCGGCTAAACCGAGGGCTCGAATTTGGAGCATTGCTCCAAGCCTATCTTGAAATCTCCCCGCTAGGTTCCACCCACCGTCCGCGCACCGTATTGCCGTGCGAGGCGGCTGGGGACTTCGGACGTGACCGACACCATGCATGCCGCCTCTGTTGCAGGCCAGGCCCGCTCGCCGGATTCGGCGAACGCCGCTGCGCAGCCACGTCATGGCGTCCGCGCAATTTCCCTGACCGGCATTTCCCTTCCCGCGTGGCGGTCTCTTGCCGAACGCGCCGCCGAACCGAACGCCTGCTACCTGCCCGAATGGGAATTGGCGGTGAACGCCTTTTCCCCAGGCCGCACCAATGCCAGGGCGCTGAGTTGCCATGCTGACAATGGCGAACTGATCGGCCTGATGCCTACGGTCTCCGCGCTGCGCGCCTACCAGTTGCCGCTGCCCGCTTTTGTAACAGCGGATGCCTTTCCGCCGCTCGGCACCATCCTGATCGACCGCGACAAGGCCGATGAAGCCGTCAGCGGATTGATGCAGCAGGCCCGCGAGAACGGTGCCCGTGCCTTGATCCTGCGCGATACACCGATTGAGGGCGGGGTGATGCAGGCCTTCACCCGCGTGCTCGGCTGGAGCGGCCTGCGCCCGATCGTTCTGAAAGCCCACAAGCGCGCGCTGCTCGACGCGACGCTCGACGCCGACGAATTGCTGCACGAGGCGCTCGGCTCCAAGAAGCTGAAGGAGCTGCGACGCCAGCGCAACCGGCTCGGCGAATCCGGCGAGGTGACGTATCGCATCGCCTCCACCTCCGACGAGGTCATTCCCGCGCTGGAGGTCTTCCTCAAGCTCGAAGCCAGCGGCTGGAAGGGCAAGCGCGGCACCGCGCTGCTGCAGAACGAAGGACACCTCGCCTTCATCCGCCGTGCCGTGCGCGACATGGCGGCGCGCGGGCATGGTCAGGTCATCTCGCTGTATGCCGGCAACACCCCGGTGGCGGCGGCGGTCGTCCTGCGCCACCTCGACCGCGCGATCTATTTCAAGCTCGGCGTCAATGAGCGCTTCGCCAAATACTCACCGGGCGTGCAGATGACGCTCGAACTGACCCGGCAGATGTGCGCCGATCCCGCGATTGCTTCTGTCGACTCCACCGCCGACGCCAACCACTCCATGATCGATCCGATCTGGCGCGAACGCCTCGCCGTCGGTGACATCCTGATTCCGCTCCACCGCAACGATCCGTTCGTGCCGCTGATCCGCGGCGCACTGGCGCTGCGCCGCGCCGCGATGGTGCCTGCGCGCAAGGCCGTGCATCTCATTCGACGCATAAAGGAAAAACGCTCATGAACGCCGCCTCTCATGTCGCTCCCGTGATCATGGCATCGAACGATTCACTGAACCGCGACTTCCCGCTGAAGCCGTTCGCGATCCGTCACATGCTGGCCGGGCATCCGCTGCTGACGCTGCCGCGCATCGCCAAGCTCGCCTCGGATCTTCCGCGCGACCTGATCGAATACAATTCCGGCGCCGCCAATATCAGCCAGGACCCCGACAAGGTGCAGTCGGTCAATCTCGATCCGGTCGAGGTCGTCAACCGCATCGAGACGGCGGGCGCATGGATGGTGCTCAAGCGCATCGAGAAGTCGCCGGAATACCGCGCGCTGCTCGAAGACACCCTGCTGTCGGTCGCCCGCGCCCGCGGCTTCAACAGCCTCGCCGAGGCCGGCTTCTCGCAGATCGAGGGCTTCCTGTTCGTGTCCTCGCCGAATTCCACCACGCCGTTCCATCTCGATGGCGAGGATAATTTCTTCGTCCAGATCCATGGCGACAAGACCTTCGCCATTTTCGACAACCGCGACGGCGCTATCGCCGACAACGCACAGGTCGAATACTGTACAACCAAGCATCGCAACGTGCCCTATAACGACAGCTTCAAGTCGCGCGGCGTGGAATATCATCTGGTCGGCGGCGATGGGTGCTACGTGCCCTACCAGTGGCCGCACTGGGTCAGGACGGCGGACTCTTACTCGATCTCGATGGCGGTGACCTGGAAGACGCCCGAAGTCCGCCGCCTGAACGACCTTCACACTTTCAATTCGATGCTGCGCGGCCTTGGCCTGCCGCAGGCTGCGCCCGGACAAAATCCGGGCTGGGATGCCGTGAAGCTCGCGGTATTCCGCACAAGCCGCAGCATCATCGAGCCGCTGCGCAAATCGGAGACGATGCGCCGTGTGCTTCGTCGCATCGCGCTGGGCAAGAACGCAAATTATTACCTGAAGGCCTGATATCCTTCAGGCTTGGCGGCTTGTCTCCGTCGCAAGTTGACGGATTGCCGCCGCCAGTTGCTCGGGCGGCTGCGCGCCGGAGACGGCGTATTGTTGTGCGAAAACATAGGTCGGCACGCCGCTGATGCCTTTGTTTGAGGCTTCAGTTGCCTGTGCCGAGACGAGATCGATATCGGCATCGGAGCCAAGGCGCTCACGCATCTCGTTGGCATCGAGGCCGATATCGGCCGCAGCCTGCACCAGCACATCCAGTTTCGTGAGATCCCCGCCGTCGCGGAAATAAAGCTCCATCAGCCGTTGCTTCATGGCCGCCGCCGCGCCAGAGGCGCCCGCCCAATGGATCAGCCGATGGCAGTCGATGGTATTGGGCTGGCGCTGCATGCGCTCGGAGTTGTACTGCAACCCCTCCTCCGCCGCCGCTTCCTTGACGCGGCTGGCAATGCCTTTGTAGGCCTCGACTGATCCGAATTTGGTGACGAGATAATCCTCGCGCGACATGCCTTCGCGGGGCACCCACGGATTGAGGAAGAACGGCCGCCAGTTCACCTCGACGGGAATATCCTGCACGAGCGCCAACGCGCGCTCGAAACGGTGCTTACCGATGTAGCACCATGGGCAAACGACATCGGAGACGACATCGATCTGAAGCGGATGGGAAGAAGCCATGACAAACTCTCGCGCGGGAATGATCCCGAGATAAGCGCAAGAGGAGAATAAGCAAGCCTCAGGCGGTGACGCCGCCGCTGCGCAACGCCGTGCCGCGAGATGCGCGCACGGCACCTTCCGCCTGCGGGCCGGGACGCGCGCCGCTGCTGGCCGCCCGCGCGTATTCCGCCGTCCTGCGGCTCGAGGCACGAGCCGTCGTGGAGGCCTTCACACTCTTGCTCTTGGCGTTCTTGGTCTTGGTTGGCTTGGCCTTCGTGGATTTGGCCGCCTTCTTCTGCGCCTTCAGCTTCTCTTTCGCCTTTTCGGCGCGGGCCTCGGCGCGCTGCTTCGCCCGCTTCTTCTCGCAGGCCGCGCACTTGCACCCGATCGGCTTGAGGTATTCCTTGAAATACTCGGTGCCGTAATCGTAGTTGATCTCCTCGCCTGGTGCGATGTTCTTGATGGCGCGGATATAGACCGTGCGCTTGCGGGAATTGACGTCGGATTCCGCATTCGGCCGGCAGGCGTGGTTGATGTAGCGGGCAGTATTCTTGCGGACCGACCCGTCGATGGTCCAGCGGCTGTTGATCTGGAACAGGTACTTGTTCTCGACCGCGTCATCCTCCTTCTTCCGGCAATCCAGCATGGGGCCGAAATAGCGGATGATCTTGGTGCCTTTCTTGATCGGCTTGGTGGCAAACAGACCGAGGCCGGTCTTGGAGCGTCCGATACGATAGGGCTTATTCGACGAGATAACAGGCATGACCGACCACAGGATAGAGTACGCCGCTTAGTAGAGCGATTCCGGCCAGCATGTCATGCCTTTCAGGAAATTACATATGACATTGGCATGACCGTCCCCAATCTATTGAGGCTGTCCACGGGTTCCGGGGAAAGCGCCTATTCTGCAGGCTGCGGCGCAAGAGCGTCACGCCGCAGCGTCACCAAGCTGAGACACAAAGCGCAGCAGGCGCAAGCGGCGATGATCGCCACCATCGGCAGCGGATGGCCATCGAAAAACAGGCTCGCCAGCGCGATCACCGCGCCACCAGCCACCATCTGCAGCGTCCCGGCCAGCGACGAGGCGATTCCCGCAATCGGACCATGCTCCTCCAGGGTCAGCACCATGGTGGTCGGAATGACGAGGCCGAGGAAGGCGAAGCTCATGAACAGCAGCGCGATCAGCACGGCGAGGCTGTCCACCCCGGCCAGCGTCACGCCGAGCAGCAACAGCGCGAAAAACGTGTAGATCGCGGCCGCGGTCATCACCACCCGCGACAGGCCGAACCGCCTGCCGAGCGTGGCGGCGAACTGCGAAGCGCCGATGAAGCCGAACGCGTTGATGGAGAAGCCGAAACTGTATTGCGTCGGCGTCAGGCCGTAATGGCCGATATAGATGAACGAGGAACTGGCGAGAAAGGCGAAGAAGCTCGCCATGCCGAACCCGCCGATGAAGGTCAGGCCGAGAAAACGCGGATCGGCCAGCAAATGGCCGAACCCGCGCAGCACGCTACGCACGTTCGCCTCGAGCCGCTGATGATGCAGCCGCGTCTCCGGCAGAAAGACAAGGATCAGCGCGAACGCCAGCACCGCCGCGATGGTGACGGCGACGAACACCGCGCGCCAGCCGAACGGCACGATCAGCGCGCTGCCGGTCACCGGCGCCAGAATCGGCGAGACGCTGAACACCAGCATCACCAGCGACATCAGCCGCGTCGCCTCATTGCCGGTGTGCAGGTCGCGAATGATGGCGCGCGGAATGACCATCCCCGCCGCAGCGCCGATGCCCTGCACCACGCGCGCCGCGATCAGCCACTCGACACTCGGCGCGAATGCGCAGCCGATCGAACCCACGATGAACAGCGTCAGTCCGGCATAGAGCGGCGGCTTGCGGCCGACCACATCCGACAGAGGCCCGTAAATGAGCTGGCACACGCCGAACGCCATGAAGAACGCCATCAGCGTCATCTGCGTCGCGGCCGTGGAGGCCTTCAGGTCGGCCGCAATCGAGGGCAGCGCCGGCAGATACATGTCGATCGCGAACGGACCGACAGCCGACAACAGGCCCAGGACGATGGCGTTTCTGGCGTAGCTTCGCGCGGACACGGACAAATCTTTCTTGGTGGTTTCCATCAGGGCGGAAATCACGACATGCTTGATACAAAGGATGGATGCTGACCGGCCCCGCTTCTGCGGGGCGATGCACAGCATCTACCTCAAATCGGCACTATTCCCAAATATTCCCAAGGGCGATGACGATTTATTGACCGTCAAAGGCTTTTTGCAGACCGGCGATGTCAAGTTTGACCATCTTCATCATCGCCGTCATCACGCGGTCGGTGGAGGCCTGATCGCCGCTCCACAGCTTCGGGAAAATACGCGGCGCGATTTGCCACGCGACACCGTATTTGTCCGTCAGCCAGCCGCAGGCCATGGTCTGGCCGCCCGCGCCGAGCTTGTCCCAATAGTCGTCGATCTCCGCCTGCGTATCGCACAACGCCACCAGCGAGGTCGCCGGACTGAACTGGAATTGCGGATTGCCGTTCAGCGCAAGCACGCGCTGGCCGTCGAGCAAGGCGGTAACGGAAATCACCGCACCTTTCGAGAACGGTCCTACCTCACCCGCGCGATGGACATTTTCCATGCTCGAATTGCGGATGATGGAAACGTAATACCGCAGCGCCTCTTCGGCTTCCGACTTGAACCACAGACAGGGAAACAGATTCGACATCACTGAACTCCGCTATGCGCCACTTGCAGACATCTGCCGGGCGTATTCTTCGAAACGATCGAAGGTACCAGTCCAGCCGACGCCATGGCCGTCGCGATCGGCGATCGAATGAAAGCCGATCTGACGCAATGTCACCAGCGTGCCTTCGCTGCGCTCCTCGAACGTGATCGCTACCATCATGTCCGCATTTGGAAATTCAACGTATTTGTTGTTGTCCCAGGTGAAGGTGAACACCAGCCGTTCCGGCGGCACGATCTCCTTGAACACGCCGTGCTGCCAGAGATGCGAGCCGTCCTCCGCCGACTGAAGGCAGTGACGCCATTTCCCGCCGACGCGCAGATCCATGTACATCTCGATGGCGGGGCACATCGGCGGGCCCCACCAGTGCTTGGCGTGATACGGATCGGTCCACGCCTTCCAGACAAGCTCGCGCGGCGCTTTGAAGATGCGCGAGACGACAAGCTCCTGCTCGGCGAGCGGCAACGGGCTGGCGGATGCTGACATGTGTCGGGACATGAAAGGCTCTGTCTGCGGCGATTACATCGGCTTGCTGCAGTTGATCATCCAGTTGGTGCCGAACTTGTCCACGAACGCACCGAACCGCTGCGCCCAGAACGTTTCGCCAAGCGGCATGCCGATGGATTGAGCGCCTTCCGACAGCCCTTTGAAAATCCGCTCGGCCTCCTCCACCGTATCGACATTCAGACTGACGTCGAAACCCTGCGGCTTGTTGTAGCGGCCCGGCCCGGCATCGGAGGCCATGATGGCCTGATCGCCGACCGATAGGCGAGCATGCATGATGTGATTGGCGAATTCCGCCGGAACCTTTTCATCGCCCGGCATGTCCTTGTAGGGCATCATCATCTCGATCTTGCCGCCGAGCACCTTTGCATAGAATTTGATTGCTTCTTCGCACTGGCCGTTGAAAAACAAATAGGGATTGATCTTCATGGGTGTGTCCTCCGATTGTGATTGATTGCACTGTGCAGACGCGATGCGTCACTTTTGTGTCGCAAGATAATCGTCGAGTTGGTCGAACGTGCCGCCGAAGCCCTGCTGCATTGAGCCGAACATGCTCTCGAACATCGCCTGCTCTTCCGCGGAGACATTGATCGGCCGGCCGCGCAATTCGAGCCGCGTCTTGCCGCCCTCCTCATGGAAGGTTACGACGTTGCGGATTTCCTTCGGCCAGTTGTCGCTGAACGGCGCGCGGACGATGTCGCCCGATTCATTCGAGAACGAATTGACGAACACGATGCGTTGAGGCTTCACCACCTCCACGTAATGGAAGATGCCCCACCATTTGCTGCCGTCCGGCATGCCCATCGAATAGTGAAATATACCGCCGGGAGACACATCGAGTTGCTCGACTTCGATGGCGCAGCCTTTCGGCCCCCACCATTCTTCCAGCGCCTCGCGCTCCGTCCATGCCTTCCACACCGCATCGCGCGGCGCATTGAATGTGCGCGTGACGGTGAATTCCTGAGCAGTCGTTTCACTTGCGGCCATCGCTCTTTCCTTTCGCTTTCGGCTTTTTCGGTTTTGATCCCTTGCCATCGTCGTCGCCCGCCTGCAGGCGCTGCAGATAGGCGTCGAGGCGATCGAAGCTCGCCTCCCAGAACTTGCGATAGAAATCGATCCAGCCCGCCGCCTCTTTCAACGGCGCGGCTTCGAGCTTGCACGGCCGCCATTGCGCGTTGCGCCCGCGCGTAATCAGCCCTGCCCCTTCCAGCACCTTCAAATGCTTGGAGACTGCGGGAAGGCTCATGTCGAACGGCTCCGCGAGTTCGTTGACCGAGGTTTCGCCGAGCGCGAGCCGTGCCAGAATGGCGCGCCGCGTCGGGTCGGCAAGGGCTGCAAACGTGCTGGAAAGCCGGTCCATTGGGGTATTCTCTTATTTAACTTATGAGTTAAATACGATACAGGAGCCATGACGTCAACCCAACATTTTGCCGGGAGCAGCTTCACCATGACCGTCATCATCACCGCCTTCGAGAAATCGCCGGATGGCGGCAAGGGGCTGGCGCGCGACACCCGCGTTCGCTGGGCGCTTGAGGAGGTCGGACAGCCTTATGAGGTTCGCGCTGTTTCGTTCCGCGCGATGAAGGAGCCCGCGCATCTCGCGCTGCATCCGTTCGGCCAGATTCCGACCTATCAGGACGGCGATCTCACCCTGTTCGAGACAGGATCGATCGTCTTCCACATCGCCGAACGCCATGCGGGGCTGCTGCCGAACGATCCCAATGCGCGGGCACGCGCGATCACATGGATGTTCGCCGCGATCAACACGGTCGAGCCGCCAATCCTTGAACTCGTCACCGCCAAAATTCTGGAGGGTGACAAGCCATGGGCCAAGGAGCGCATGACTCTGGTCGTGGACCGCATCCACACCCGGCTGAAACAGCTATCCACTCGTTTGGGCGATGCCGACTGGCTCGACGGCGCATTCAGCGCCGGCGATCTGATGATGGTGTCGGTGCTGCTCCGGTTGAGACCATCAGGCATTCTGGACGAGCACCGGACTCTCGCCGCCTATGTGGCGCGCGGCGAGGCGCGGCCCGCCTACCAGCGGGCCTTCGACGCCCAGTTCGCGTTTAACAACGGGACCACCTAGCCCAGATTCAATTCCTTGAAGAAGTCGCTGCCCTTGTCATCGATGATGATGAAGGCCGGGAAATCGACAACCTCGATGCGCCAGATCGCTTCCATGCCGAGTTCGGGATATTCCACGACCTCGACCTTCTTGATGCAATGCTCGGCGAGATTCGCAGCCGAACCGCCGACCGAACCGAGATAGAAGCCGCCGTATTTCTTGCACGCATCGCGCACCACAGGCGCGCGGTTGCCCTTGGCGAGCATCACCATCGAACCGCCCGCCGCCTGGAACTGATCGACGAACGAATCCATGCGCCCTGCTGTCGTGGGACCGAACGAACCCGACGCATAGCCTTCCGGCGTCTTGGCGGGGCCTGCGTAATAGATCGGATGGTTCTTGAAGTAATCCGGCAACGGTTCGCCCTTCTCCAGCCGCTCGCGTAGCTTGGCGTGAGCGAGGTCGCGCGCGACGATGATGGTGCCGGTGAGCGCAAGGCGCGTCTTCACCGGATATTGCGACAGCGTCGCCAGAATGTCCTTCATCGGCTTGTTGAGGTCGATCTTCACCGGCTCGCCGCCGAGCGAACCTTCGACCTCCGGCAGATACTGCGCCGGATTGTGCTCAAGCTCCTCGAGATAAACACCGTCCTTGGTGATCTTGCCGAGCACCTGACGGTCCGCCGCGCACGACACGCCAAGCCCGATGGGAAGTGATGCGCCGTGGCGCGGCAGCCGGATCACGCGCACGTCGTGGCAGAAATACTTGCCGCCGAACTGCGCGCCGACGCCCATCGACTGCGTCATCTTCCAGATTTCCTGCTCCATCTCGAGATCCCGGAAGGCATGTGCATCCTCGCTGCCTTGGGTCGGCAGCGCATCGAGATAACGGGCGGAAGCGAGCTTCACCGTCTTCATCGTCAACTCTGCGGAGGTGCCGCCGATGACGATGGCGAGGTGATAGGGCGGACACGCCGCGGTGCCGAGCGTGAGAATCTTTTCTTTCAGGAACGCCAGTAGGCGGTCGCGCGTCAGAAGCGACGGCGTGCCCTGAAACAGGAAGCTCTTGTTGGCCGAGCCGCCGCCCTTGGCCATGAACATGAATTTGTAGGCGTCGTCACCCTCGGCATAAATCTCGCACTGCGCGGGCATGTTGTTGCGCGTGTTCTTTTCCTCGAACATCGAAATCGGCGCGAGTTGCGAGTAGCGCAGGTTGCGCTTGAGATACGCATCGCGCGCGCCTTCCGAGAGCGCGGCCTCATCGTCGCCCTCGGTGAGGACGCGGTTGCCCTTCTTGCCCATGATGATCGCGGTGCCGGTGTCCTGGCACATCGGCAGCACGCCGCCGGCCGCGATGTTAGCGTTCTTCAGAAAGTCGAAGGCCACGAACCTGTCGTTGTCGCTCGCCTCGGGGTCAGCGAGAATTTTCCGCAACTGCGCGAGGTGGCCGGGACGCAGATAATGGTTGATATCGACGAAGGCAGCTTCCGCCAGCGCCTTGAGCGCCTCGCGCGAGACCACCAGCATCTCCCTGCCCAGCACCGTTTCGACCCGCACGCCATCGGCGGAAATCTTCCTGTAGGGCGTCTCGTCCTTGCCGAGCGGAAACAGCGGGGTGTGCTTGTAAGGCGGCACGGCGGGAGCAGCGAAAGGTGCGTTCATCGGAGCCTCTCAGGGCGGCAGGATAATTTCGAAGCGTTCTAATCGCTTTCCCCTGCCCGGCAAAGACCCCGAAAGTCGCGGTACCGGGCGGGACGAAGAACGGCTTGCCGAACAACAGTTCCCACGCTTCAATACCGCCATGGACCTTGTACCCGCGCGCCTGCACCTTGCTACCGCCGCCACGATCCTTTTCGTGTCCGGCGTAGCGTCTCCCGCCATGGCCGACCCCTGCGACGAGCTTGCCCGCTCGCTCTCCCAGCAGATCGACAACCTCAAGGTCGGAAAAACGCGCGGCGGCATCATCTATCTGCAGCACCCCGCCGCCACGCAGGCGTCGCTTGGTTGCCCTAGCCGCAACCGGCAGGGCGATTTCTACGCGGCGACCAACCAGAAGAAGCCATCGGCGGAATTCACCTCATTCGTCGCGAGTGCCGTGGCACAGGTTTTCACCATTCCGAAAAAAGACGCCTTGCGCGGCATCAACCGGTGCCTGGGCCGCATCGGCCTGTTGCGCGGCAAGGACATCAAGACCCGCTACCGCAAGCTCGACGTCCATTGCATCGGTACGAAGACCGGCACCAACATCACGGTGTCGCGGGAACGCGACGACGACTGAGCGCCTTTATTTATACTTCTCGTCCCGTTCCAATATCTCGATCGAGATGCCCTCCGGCCCCTCGATGAATGCGATGCGTATGCCGGGGCGCGGGGTATGAGCCTCCGCCGTGAAGCGAACGCCCTTCGCCTTCAAATGCTCCGCGACCTGATCGACGTCCTTCACCCTGAGACCGAAATGATCGAGCCCGCGGTGCGGATGGGCCGGCGACGGCATGTCGGTGCCGGGTGCTTTCAGCAGAAAGATTTTCTGGCCGCCGAGAACGACATCGACGCGGCCGGGCGCGCGCACCGGCTCCGCCCCGAGCATGGCTTCGAACCATGCAGCCACGGCATCCGGATCGCTGACGCGCAAATGGACGTGGTCCCATAACGCATTGAGCGGCACATTCAGATTCTGCATCGCAACCTCATCACGCCGCCAAGAAAAAGGCCGGGCTCATCACCCGGCCTTATCACAAACTCTTTGTATTTGCTCAGGATGCCACGCAGCTTCGCACGAACAGGCGGCGCTGGCTCGGATGCACATGCCGGTCGATCGCCTGCTTGAGGCATTCGACGCGGGCCTCCGCCACGCACAATTGCATCTTGTCGCGCGCCTCGCGGTGCTTGAGATGCCTGGCGGCGATTTTCTGGCGGCAGGCATCTCGCTTGCTGACGCGAACCGCAGGCTTGGCGGATTTTTGCGCGCCGTCGTTCGGCGCGGCGTAAGCGAGCTTGGTGGGGGCCTGCGCCTCCGGCGCCGGGGGCGTGTACTGGATCGGCGAAGTCTGGGCCAGCGCGGCGTAAATCGAAACCGCGAGCAGTCCGGCATAGACCACAGGGGTAATGATGCGCATGGTGTCTCCGTCCTGAGGGCCGCGTGCTGGAACACGCATTGCGGTGTCGGGCGAATCCATTCACCTGACATTCACAATGAGTCAGGATTGGGGCGCTTGGCAAGAGTTCCAGAGCCCCCGCCCGGTTCACGATCGGTTTATGCGGTGCGCCCCGCATATTCCTCGTCGGTGACCTTCTCGAGCCAGTCGGCGGCGACCCCGTTCTGCAACTCCTGCATCGCCAGATGCACCATGCTGTTGGTCGGCGAAGCGCCATGCCAGTGCTTCTCGCCGGGCGGGATCCAGATCACGTCGCCGGGCTTGATGGTGCGGATGCGATCGCCCTCGCACTGGATCAGCCCGCAACCGGACAGCACATAGAGCGTCTGCCCAAGCGGATGGGTGTGCCACGCCGTCCGCGCGCCGGGCTCGAAGCTCACCTTCGCCACCTGCAGCCGCGCCGGAGCCGGCGCCTGGATCATCGGGTCCATCCAGACCGTGCCGGTGAAATACTCCTCCGGCGGCCGCCGCGAGGGCACGTCTCCGGGATGCGTGATCTTCATGCGCTTCTCCTCATCTCTCGAAGTCAGCCTAGCAAACAACTTCGCCCGGTAAAGCCACTCCCGCCCGGCTATCGGTCGAGCGCGGGATAGTGACGGAAAATACCATCGGTGTTGAACGGAATACGCCGCTCACTTCGCAGATAGGCGGCGATATTCGGCCGCGCGCCGACGCGCTCATGCAACGCGACAAGGCACGGAATATTCCGCTCGAAGCGCTTCATGCGTTTCGGGAAAGCATAGCGCAGCCCCTCCACGATCTGAAATAGGGACAAATCAACATAAGTCACCCGGCGTCCGTCGAGATAAGGCCCGCCGCCGCGCGCCGCGATGTCCTCGAAGTAGCCTAAAAATTTCGGCACGCGCGATTTCCAGAATTCGTCCGAACGCTTCACCGCCTGTGGCCGCTGGTCCTCATAATAGAGCGTCGGCCCGAGCGGATGGTGGGCGTCGTGAATCTCGACCACGAAATCGGTGATCGTGAGTTGCAACTGATGCAGGCGCAGCTGCCCCGCCTCGGACTTCGGCGCAAGGCCGTGACGCGTACCGAGATAAAGCAGGATGTTGGCGACCTGCGCGATGACCTGCTTGTTCGCTTTCAGAAATGGCGGCGCGAACGGCGGCGGATCGAGCCGCCGGTTGTTCATCATCGCCATCATCCGCTTTTCGCCACCCTTGCGGCGGGCGGCATCGACATATTCCGCGCCCGCCTCCTCCAGCGCGAGCCGCACATATTCGCCCCGCCCCTGAATGGTCGGCCAGTAAAACAGTTCGTATTTCATTGCGGGCTCCGTTCCGTTGGCAGTCAACGATACGGAACCGGGATTGTTTCGCCAGCGCGCGCCAATAAAAAAGACGCCGCGCGAACGCGGCGTCTTTCGGTTTCGTCAGGCTGCGATCCTTAGCTGGTCTGCTGGATCGCCGACAATTCCCAGTCAGCACCGGGGCGGCGCACGAAGGTCCAGATTTCGGTGACCTCCTGCGGCGTGTCGCTGCCCTCAATCATGCGGCCGCTGGAACGCTCCATCGTCTTGTCGACCAGCGAGAAGTGCATCGCCACCGTGGCGTAGTCCGTCGAGCCCTCGCGCCAGGCTTCCGCAAGATCGCCCTGCAACAGCTTGACGTTCGTGACCTTGTTGATCACGCCACGCGAGGAATTCGACGCCAGATCCTGCGACATGTACGACACCATCTCGGGGGTCGCGATCGCATGCAGGCGGTTCATGTCCTCGTTCGACCACGCCTCCTGCACCTCGTTCAGGCGGCGCTCGAACACTTCGTAATCGGCGGGCGTGATCTCAAGCGGCGCGCTGCCGCTGCCCGCCCCGAAACCGAAGCCGGTGCGGGCATAGCTCTGCCCCGCATTCGGATTCGGCGGCGGCGCGTTATTGGCATAGGACGGCGCGTTGCGGTTCGCCCACCACGACATCGCGAGCCGCACCACGAAGTAGATCAGCGCGAGCTGGATGACGAGGCCGAGGATCGACGACAGCCCGCCGAGCCCACCGAACAACCCATTGCCGAACAGCATGCCGAACAGGCCCGCGCCGAGGAAGCCGGCGGCGAGACCGCCGAGCAGGCCGCCACGGTTGAAGAAGCCGCCACGGTTCGCCGTGTTGACCGGCGCTGTCGTGTTCGGGGTGATGGTCCGCTGCATCGGCTGAGCCGCGTTCGGCGCGGTCCGCGTCGTCGGCGGCGGCGCGAACGTCCGGCTGCCGCGCGAGCCCGAGCTGAAGCCGCCGCCCACCCGCGCATCCGCGGCGGTCACGGTCAACGTCAGCGGCATCGCCACGGACAGAATAACAACAAGGGTCTTGAGCAAGGCGCGAGCGCGCTGCGAGACGATCATGAACAATCCTCCATCCCCGCCATGGGGACGTAGCACCAAAATGGTGAATTCGGGACAAAAGGGAAGATGGGAACGAGTGCATTCCCTGCGTCGGTCGGTCGCGGCGGGGGCCCTTGCAGCGTCAAATCGTCAGCCGTTCATCGTCTCTTTGACCGCGCCGACAAGCTGACTCAGCGTGAAAGGCTTGGGCAGGAAGGCGAACTGCTCCCCGTCCGGCAGGCTCTTTTCAAAGGCATCCTCGGCATAGCCGGACACGAAGATGATCTTCAGCGCCGGGTTGGTCTTGCGCATCGCCGCCAGCATGGTCGGCCCGTCCATTTCCGGCATCACCACGTCGGAAACGACGAGATCGACAGTGCCGCCCTCGGCCTCGAGGGCTTCCAGCGCATCCAGCCCATTCTCCGCCTCGATCACGGTGTAGCCGCGCGAACGCAGGCCGCGCGCGTTCAGCGAGCGCAGGCCATCCTCGTCCTCGACCAGGAGGATGGTGCCCTGCCCGGTGAGATCGGCAGGCTTGGCCTTCGCCGCTGCTGCCTCGGCCACCGGCGCTTGCGGCTCCGCATCCTTCTCGACGATGTGGCGCGGCAGATAGATGCTGAACATCGTGCCCTGTCCGGGCGTCGAGTCCACATAGATGAAGCCGCCGGTCTGCTTGACGATGCCATAGACGGTCGAAAGGCCAAGGCCGGTGCCCTTGCCGACTTCCTTGGTGGAGAAGAACGGCTCGAAGATCTTGTCCACGATCTCCGCCGTCATGCCGGTGCCGGTGTCGCTGACCTCGATGCGAACGTAATCCGCAGCCGGCATGCCCTTGGCCTGCAGCCGCGCCACGTCCTGCGCCGAAACATTGCTGGTCTTGACCGCGAGCTTGCCGCCTTCGGGCATCGCGTCGCGCGCATTGACCGCGAGATTGACGATCACCTGCTCGAATTGCGAGACGTCCACCTTCACCGGCCACAGATCGCGGCCGTGGACGACATCGAGCTTCACCTTCTCGCCGATCAGGCGCTTCAGCAGCATGGTGAGATCGGACAGCGCGTCGCCAAGATCGAGCACCTGCGGGCGCAACGTCTGGCGGCGAGAGAACGCAAGCAACTGCCGCACCAGCGTCGCCGCGCGCGTGGCGTTCTGCTTGATCTGCATGATGTCCTGGAACGACGGATCGGTCGGCTTGTGCGCGTTCAGCAGGAAATCGTTCGCCATCATGATGGCGGACAGCACGTTGTTGAAGTCGTGGGCGATGCCGCCCGCGAGCTGGCCCACCGCCTGCATCTTCTGCGACTGGGCGAACTGGTTCTCCAGTTGCCGCTTCTCTGTCGTCTCCAGCAGGTAGACGATCGCGACTTCCGCATCGCGCTCGTCATGCTCGACCGACGTGACGAAGAACTGGCCCCAGCGGTCCTTGTCGCCGTCGAGCATCGCCTCGACCGGCGGAATATCGCCCTGCCCTTCGGTGGCGCGGCCGAGGATGGCCGTGACCTCGCCACGGTCGCGTTCGTGCACCACAGCGAAGATCGATTTGTTGGCGCTCGCCTGCGCCGACAGGCCCTGCGTCAGCTTGGCGAAGCGTGCATTGGCGCGAACGATCTGGCCGTCGCGATCCACCGTGGCGATCGCCATCGGCGTGTGATCGAAGAAGCGCATGAAGCGCACTTCGGCCGCGCGCTGCGGATCGGCATGCTCGTCGCGGGCACGGTTGATGACCAGCGTGCGCGAGGCGCCCGGCACGCCGTCGGCGCCGAAGGCGAGCTTGTGGTAGAGCCGCGCGGGCATGGTCTTGCCGCTGCGCATCCGCAGATCGACATCGAACACTTCCGTTTTGACTTCGCCGGGCTCCGGCGTGATCGAGGTGAGCAGCGCCGCGCCGTCGCCCGACAGAATGTCGGTGAGCCTCAACCCGCCGGACCCGATTTCCGCCAGATCGTAGTCGAGCCAGTTCGACAGCGTGGCGTTGACATAGGCAAGGTCGCCGCCCGGCGTCACCGAGAAGAACCCGCACGGCGCATGGTCGAGATATTCGATGGCGTGCTGAAGTTCCTGGAATACGTCCTCCTGCCGCTCGCGGTCGCGGGTGATGTCGGCGACCGACCACACCGCGTAGCGGGATTCACGGCGGCTGTGACCGAGCGGCTGCACCCGCATCCGTAGCCAGCGCGCGCCGCGCTCGGCATCGGTGACGCGGACCTCCTCCTGCTGGCGCTTGCCTTCCTTGGCCGCCTTCAAAAGCCGGAACACCGCCTCTGAAACATCGGGGTTGCCGATGAACACCCGCTCGACCGGACGCACCTCCTGCACGTTCGCGGCGCCCGTGAGGGCCAGATAGGCGTTGTTGTAATAAACGATGTGACCGCGCGCGTCGGTCACCGCGAGCCCGTCGAAGGCGTTATCCGCCATCGGCTTCATGAGCGGGTTTTCTGCGCCCCGGTCAGCGAACCGCACGATCCCGGCGGCGAAGGCAAACAGCGTGAACAGGCCGACCATCGCCAGCAGGGAAATCAGTCCGAGGATGAACGGCTGTGCATGGCTGCGCCCGAGCACCATGAAGGCCACCGCTGCCGCGACCACCGCGACCGCGATGATGAGGACGAGCGCGATGCTGCCGCCCCGCCTCGCGGGCTCGGCAGAGACGAGATGATCCGGCTTGCCGGGGGTCAGGTCTGCCTTCATCGGGTGCCGCCAAAGCGGGTTGAAGCGGGTTGCGACACGAAAAGTCCTGGTCCGAAGTCCTTGAGTCCATGCCGCGAGGTCCGGAAAACCAGCGCAGAATAGGCCCTCAGTGCCTGAATCGGGGTCTGCAATGCAAGCGCCACGTCAGTCCGGTCCTCAGTTTCGCCGCAGGCTTCGCTTCAGCTTCATGACATAGCCGATGACTTCGGCGACCGCATGGTAATGCTCCACCGGAATCTCGTCGTCGATCTCGACGGACGCATGGAGCGCACGCGCCAGCGGCACGTTCTCCACCACCGGAATATCGTGGGCCGCCGCAACTTCGCGGATCTTGAACGCGATCAGGTCGACGCCCTTGGCAACGCAGATCGGCGCGGGCATGCCGCGCTCGTATTTCAGCGCCACCGCGTAGTGGGTCGGGTTGGTGATGACCACAGAGGCGGTCGGCACCGCGGCCATCATGCGCTTGCGCATCCGCGCCACGCGCAGGGCGCGAATGCGGCCCTTGATGTGGGGGTCGCCTTCGGACTGCTTGTATTCGTCCTTCACTTCCTGAAGCGACATCTTCTGCCGCTCGAACCAGCTCCGGTACTGGAACAGATAGTCCAGCGTGGCGACGATCGCGAGCATCGCCACCACCGTGCCCATCAGCTTCAGCGCCATCGAGCGCGTCAGGTCGAGCATCAGGCTGGGATCGATCCGCACCATCACGTCGGCGCGTTCGTGCTCGGGCCACATCACCATCGCCATCACGACGCCGAGGACGATGACCTTGAACAGCCCCTTGGCGAAATTCGCCGCCGCCTGCTTGCCGAACAGCCGCTTCGCGCCCGACATTGGCGACAGTTTGCTGAATTTCGGAGTGATCGGGTCGACCGACCAGACCGGCCGGTGCTGGATGAGATGGCTGCCGACCGCAGCGACGATCAGCAGCGCGAACGGAATGCCGAGCGCCGTCAGCATCACGGTCTCGAGCCGCCCTACCAGAAGCAGCAGGCTTGGCCCGTCGGTTTTCATCCGCCCCGCATGTTCCAGCAGGTTCTTCAACGGCACCGTAAGTTTGTTGGCGATCGATCCGGAGAACGACGACATGATGAAGGTCGCGCCCGCGATCATGAACCATGTGTTGACCTCGATGCTCTTGGCGACGTCGCCGCGTTTGTGAGCATCTTCCAGCCGTTTGGCTGTGGGGTCCTGTGTTTTGTCCTCGTCGCCTTCCTCTGCCACGGCCTACCCTCCGCCGCTCACCGGCGCGAGCTGGTGCATCACGCCGCTGAAATAAGTGAGGAAGGTGCCCATCACGGCGACGAGAACGACGCCGAGCAGCAGGAAGCCCGCAAGAATCGAGAGCGGGACGCCGACGAAATAGACCTGCATCTGCGGCATCATCCGCGCCAGCATGCCGAGGCCGAGGTTGAAGACGAGACCGAAAATGATGAACGGCGCCGACAACTGCACGCCGATCTTGAACGCGACAGTGAACGCCTTCGTTGCCAGCGCCGCGACATCGCCGCTCGGCATCAGTTCACCGGGCGAGAACAGCGTGTAGCTGTCGCTCAGCGCCGCCAGAACGAGATAGTGCGTGTCGGTGGCGAAGATCAGCGCAATGCCGAGGATGGTGAGAAAATTCGCCACGATCACGGATTGCTGGTCCTGCGTGGGATCGACCGCGGTGACGAACCCGAGCCCCACCTGCTGGGCGATGATGGAGCCCGCGACCGACAGGGCCGCGAGCGTAAAGCGCGCGGTCGCGCCAAGCACCACGCCGACGATGATCTCATGGACCATCAGCACCATCACGGACGTCATGGACGACAGATCGACGTGATAGGCCGCGCGATGCAGCGGCAGCATGATGAGCGTGAGCATCAGCGCAATGCCAAGGCGCAGGCGGACCGGGACGTTGGCTTCGCCAAATCCCGGCAACAGCATCATCATCGCGCCGATACGGGCGAAGACCAGCATGAAGGTCGCCGCCAGTGCCGGCAGGAATGAGATGTCGATGCGCATGGCTGCCGCATAATCTGTCTTATCCGCCGATGATTCGCGACGAAATCCGCATCATGTGGCTGTGCATCGCATCCGCCATGAAGGGCAGCGCGACCAGGAGCGTGATGAACACCGCCAGAATTTTCGGCACGAACACCAGTGTCTGTTCCTGGATCTGCGTCAGCGCCTGCACCAGCGAGATCGCGACGCCGACCACGAGGCCGACCAGCAGGACCGGCGCCGAGACCAATACGATGGTCCAGATCGAATCGCGCGCCACTTCGAGAACTTCAGGGCCGGTCATGTCTGTCTTCCTTGGGTAAGAGCGAAACGATCGATCAGATCGGCATCTTCATGATGTCTTCGTAAGACTGGATGACCTTGTCGCGCACGGAAACGAGCGTGGACACCGCGACATCGGTTTCGGCGACCGCCGTGACCACGTCCATCACGTTGGCCTTGCCGGACGCCATCGCCACCGTCTGCGCATCGGATTTGCGCCCGGCGTCGAGTACGCCGTTCATCGCTTCCTTCACCAGAGAACTGAATGAGGGACCACCGCTGGTACCGGCGATCTTCCCTGCCCCGCCGGAGCTCGTGGCGGAGTCCATGATGCGTGACAGGCTTGCATAGGCGTTGGCTGCGACTGAAGGCGTTGCCATGATTGAATCCCTTCCGATCAGGCCTTGAGGATGTCGAGAGTGCGCTGGATCATCCGGCGCGTCGCGCTGATGATGTTGAGGTTGGCCTCGTAGGACCGCTGCGCCTCGCGCATGTCGGTCATTTCGACCAGCGAATTGACGTTTGGATATTTGACATTGCCGTTGGCGTCCGCCGCCGGGTTGCCCGGCTCATGCTTGATGCGGAAGCTCGACGTGGTGTCAGTCTTGACCCGGCCGAGCGACACCACCTGCGCGTCGAGCGTGCGGTCGAGTGTCGAGGAGAAGGTCGGCACCTTGCGCCGGTACGGATCGCCGCCCGCGGTGCTCGCGGTCGAATCGGCGTTGGCGATGTTTTCGGAGATCACCCGCATCCGCCCCGCCTGCGCGCGCAGGCCGGAGGTGGCGATGCTCATCGATTTGAGGAAGTCCATGCTTTCAGCCATGACGCATCTCCCTAGCGCTTGCCGATGGCGGTTTTGATGAGATCGAGGCTCTTGGTGTAGAGCGAGGTGGCGGCGGCGTAGTCCATCTGGTTGGACGCCACCTTCAGCATTTCGTCCTCAATATTGACGGCGTTGCCCGCGGGCCGCGTCTCGTAGCCGCCGGTGTTGGAGCCGAATGTCTCGCTGACGCCCGCCGCCTGGATGTGGTTGGCGCTGGTGCGAACCATCGAGATTTCATGCATGCCGTTGATGCCGGTCTTGTCGAAAGTCGGCTCGACCAGATCGCGCGGACGGAAGTTCGGGGTATCGGAATTGGAGACGTTTTCGGCCAGAACGCGCTGGCGCTCCTGATGCCATTGCATCTTGGTCCGCAGCATCGACAACATCGGAAGATCGGTGATCGCCATGACGGCCTCCGCCGGATGCGCTTCGGCCTCACGCCGCAGCTAGGCAGAATTTGCCGCCTGTATGGTTAACGGAGAGTTAAAATGACCCCTGCCGTTAACCTGTTGTGACGTGGCGATGGCGGCCCAGCCCATTCATTTTCAACAGGATTGCGTGATAAGGCCCGCTAAGTGCCTGATATCGCGGCCTTGAGGGTTGGGTTTGGCCGATTCCTGGTTTATGAAGAGGGCCAGTCTCCGGTATTTTTCGGCCGGAACAGATTAACGGATGGCACGAAACTCCTCCCCGATCGGGTGGTTGTTTCGATGCCGGTCCCAAAACTCGAAGCCATCGGATTCCAACGAGGACACACCGGATGTCGCAGATAGTATGGATTTTCTTCGCCATCCTGATCGTACTGGCGCTGATCGGCGCGGCCGCCTACCTCGTGCGCCGCTTCGCCGGACGCGGAATCGGATCGAGCAACAGCCGTGGCCGGATGCCCCGCCTCGCCGTGATCGACGCCGCCGCCGTCGATGGCCGCCGCCGCCTCGTGCTGGTGCGCCGGGACAATGTCGAACACCTTTTGATGATCGGCGGCCCGAGCGATATCGTCGTCGAGCCGAACATCGTGCGCAGCGGCGCAACGCGGGATGCCGCCGCCCCGCGCACCCCCGCAGGCACCGAACTGCCGCCGCGCGTTCCTCTGCCGGATACCAGCTGGCCGGAGCCTGCAAGCGACCGCGCCGAATCTTTCGATTTCCCTGAGCCGACCATGGCGCCGCCCGCACCGCGCCCGGCGCGGCCGTCGCTGAGCGACGATCTGCGTCGCGGTCCTTCGCTCGCACCCGAACGCCCGCGCGACGACACCCTTGCCGGGCCTGCACCGGAGCCGGTCGTCCGCCCCGAACCGGCGTTGCGCGCCGAACGCCCAGCGTCACGTCCGTTGCCGCGCAGCGAACGGCTGGAGCCTTCCCTGTCGCGGTCACCGCGCCTCGACACCGCTGCGCCCGTACGCCCCGCGCCGCGCGCGTCCGACCCGGTTTCGGCCGCCGACCAGAACCTCGCCGAAATGGCGCAGCGGCTGGAGGCAGCCTTGCGCCGCCCAGGCACGCGCATCGAAGCGACCGAGACGCGCACCGTCAGCGTGAATTCATCGGAACGGATCGGCGCGCCTCCGGTCGCGCCGGAAGCACCCGCGCCCCGCGCGGCTTCGCTCGATGCCCCCGATGAAGCCGAACCGGCCCGCCCCGCCTTCGAGAACCTCGAAGACGAGATGGCGAGCCTGCTCGGCCGCCCAAAGAACCCGACGTGAGGTCGGCAAAACTTCCGCGTAGAGTTCTTTTCCTTTCCGTCCTGATCGCCGCAACGCTGGCCACACCTGCGTTCGCGCAGGATATCAGCATCAATTTCGGCCAGGGCGCGGATGGCGGCGGCGTCACCGCGCGCGCGATTCAGCTCATCGCGCTTTTGACGGTGCTTTCGGTCGCGCCGTCAATCCTCGTGATGATGACGTCATTCACCCGGATCGTGGTGGTGCTGTCATTGCTGCGCACCGCGATGGGCACCGCGACCGCGCCGCCGAATTCGGTGATGATCGCGCTGGCGCTGTTCCTCACTGGCTTCGTGATGGGCCCGGTGCTGCAAAAATCCTATGACGACGGCGTCAAGCCGGTGATCGCCAACCAGCTGACCGTCGAGCAAGGCCTGCCGCTCGCGATCGCGCCGCTGCGCGGCTTCATGCAGAAGAACGTCCGCGAAAAAGACCTCAAGCTGTTCATGGACCTGTCCCGCGAGCCGCCACCGGCCACGCCCGACGAGATGTCGCTGCGGATTCTTATCCCCGCCTTCATGATCTCCGAACTCAAGCGCGCGTTCGAGATCGGCTTCCTCTTGTTCCTGCCGTTCCTCATCATCGACCTCGTGGTGTCGTCGGTGCTGATGTCGATGGGCATGATGATGCTGCCGCCGGTGGTGGTGTCGCTGCCGTTCAAGCTGATCTTCTTCGTGCTGGTGGACGGCTGGTCGCTGGTCGCTGGCAGTCTGGTGCAGAGCTACGGCGGCGGCTGACGCGCAGCGTTACTTCGCAGACGAGACTTTTCCGACGATCGCGGGCAATGCGCCCGTGGTTTCCGCATCGCTGGGTATATGCGGGATCTTCGCGCGCGCCACGGCATCGGGGAAGCGCTTGCGCATCTCGCGCAGGAATCCGTCCAGCGTATCGACCGTCGCCGCCATTTTCGCGATGCGTTCCAGCGCCGCCGGATCGGCCGAACCCGGCTTTGACGCGATGTCGAAGGCGTGGCGATCGGCATCGGTCGTCATCTTCGGCCCGTACTTCTCACGCCAGCGCGACAGGCCGAGCGCGTCGTTGGCAAGCGCGTAGCCGATCGCCGCACGAATGACGTCGCTCTTTTCGCTATCGGTCAGCGGCTGGAAATCGCGCCAGCGCTGGCCGTACAGAACCTCGATCTGCTCGGCCGATTCCCGCCACCGCCGCGCGGCCCAATAGATATCCGAACGCAGCCGGATCGCTTCGCGGCCCTGCACGTTCGCGATCAACTCCAAAGCGAGATCGTAACGCCCGACATCGCTCTGCGCGCGGCTCTCGAGCAGCAGACGCTGCTGGCGCACCTCGCCCGCAAGATCGCCGATGCGCGTGGAGCGCAACGCGGCGATGGCGCGCGCCGGCTTGCGGTTCATCAGATAGATCATCGAAAGGCGTGCCGCGACCTGCGCTCGCGCCGCGCCCTCGAGGCGATGATCGATCTGATATTGCAGAAGCTCGCCCGCCTGATCGAGCAAGTCGACCGCCACGAGGCGATCCGCGAGCCTGCGGATCATCTCGTCACCCCGACGGCCGATCGGCGTGAGGTCGCGATACTGGTAGAACAGGCCGAGCGCCTTGATCGGCGGCAGGCTGTCGCCCTTGTCGCTCAGGAACAATTGCGCGAACAGCGCCGATGCCTCATCCTGCATCTGGCGGGAGACTTCCGAATTGGGCCGCAGCCGTGTCGCGGTCATCGCCGCCGCGAACGCCTCGGCATAGCGATCCTTTTCGGCATAGAGATGCGCGAGCATCTGCAGATTCTTAATCTCGGTCTCGTCGCCGCGCCACAGCACGGACAGCGTTTCGAGATCGTTCAGCGCCGCGTCCGGCTCGATCTTGTTGTTTCGCTGCAAGAGCGCGATCTCGTCCAGCGCCGCCTCCGCCGCCGAAGGCCGGTCGCTTGAGGCGCGCACCGCGCGATAATCGGCCAGCGCATCGCGGTCGCGCCCGAGCGCCTCGGCGAGACGGCCGCGCAGCAGCCGCAGGCGCATCGCCTGTTCCGGCATCGGACCGATCGTCTGAAGATCGTTGCTGCGCGCGGCGGCGCCATCATAGTCGCGCACCTCCAGCGAGGCCTGCATCGCCTCGATCAGGATGATGCGCTGCAGATCGAGCGGCAAAGAGATGATCGCGGACCCGACGTTCTTGAACTTCTCCCGTGCGTCGGCCCATTTCTCCTGACGCGCCGCCGCCAGCCCCTTCCACAATTCCGAATCGAAGGAGCCTGCGATCACCGGATTGTTGAGATCCTTCATGGCGGGCTCGATGCGGCCCACCAGAATCTCTGCGACCGCGCGCGCCATCAGCGCCGGCTGCATGTTGTCCTGCGCCTGCGGCTTCAACAGCGCGAGATCGAATGCGCCCTTGGCCTCCTGATAGAAGCCACGCGCCAGATAGAATTTTCCAAGAGCGAGATTGGCCGCAAGACGCTTGTCGTCCGGCGCATTGGAAGCCGCGTCGATCAGTTCGTCGAGGCGCGGCAGGAAGCTTGCCTTCTGGTTCTTGCTCCACTCGGCCGGATCGAACACCGCACCGCCCGGCGTGCCCGTGCGATCAGGGGATGCCGTCGCCGCAGACAGCGTCAACCCACCGGGCTTGCTGATGACGATCTTGTCCGGCCGGGCTTCGACACTGACATCGTCCGAATTCGTCGAGACGGCGACGCCCTGCACCGATTCCAGCAACGAGAATTCCACAAAATTCTGCGGACGCAGGAAGCCGCGCACAGGCAGCGGCATGGTCACCACTGACAGCGTGTCGCCGACTTCCGGATCGTGGAAACGCAGCAACGGACCGGGCTGTGAAATCGCGATGCTGATATTGGCGCGGGTCGGGTCGCCGACATTGCGCTCCGCGACCAGCGGCTGCGAAGCCGCGATGTCCTGATCGGCGAGCGTCAGCACGAGTCCTTGCTGGTCGCCCGAAAGCGACGCCAGTTGCGGCCGGTTGAGCTTGATGCGGATCGCCTGCCCGCCTTGTACTGGCACGCTCTCCGCCGCCGCGATCAGCGCTCCGCCTTCGGTCTTGATCGGCTGCAGATCGAGCGGGCCGTTATCCGCTACGATCATCCAGATCGAGTCCGCGCGCTTGAATAAAGCCGTCGGCACGCTGCTCCCAAACGGAAACGTCACCTTGAAATTGGCGCTGGTCCGCTTGGCGACGACACCCTGCGGGGGATGGTCCGCCGCCACATCCTTGGGCGCGGGTGCTTGCGGCGCAGGTGCCTGCGGCACGGCCTTGGCCGCCGCCGCGTCGGACACTCTGGGAAGGTCCGCGGGCTTGGACGCCTCGGCCTCCTTGGGCTTGCGTGGCAGGTCGGAGTGATCGTCGGCTGCCTTTGGCGCGGCTGGTGCCGGCGGCGGCGCCGTGGTCGCGGTAGAAGCTGCGGGCGCAGCCGCGGGAGCGGCGGATGCCGCCGGTGCCGTTGCAGCGGGCGTTGCAGGCGCAGCAGGTTTCGCAGGCGGCGCGGTAGCTTCCTGCTTCGCCGCCGGTTGCACCGCTGCCGGGCGCGAGAGCGCCGGGTTCAAGGCCATGCCCGCCTTGCCGGTGTCGAAGCCGATATCGACGATATAATTGCGCTCCTCGCGGAAGCCGTGAACATCGACCTCGCCGATCAGCGCGATCTCCACCGCGGAATTGTCGCCCGAGATCGACTGCTTCATGCTCTTGATGTTCGAAGGCGCCGCGACCTGGGCGTCGGCAAGATCGAACGTCAGCGGCGCCGAGAATGACAGCGTGTACTTGTCCGCATTGAGCGACGACGAGACGCTGACGCCTTCCGGCAGTTCAAAAACAAAACGCACGAATGTCGGCTGCACCGCCGTACGCACCCGCACCGGCGGGCGCTTCTCGGCGGCTTCGACCTTCTTCTGCATCCGCAGAATGCGCTCGGCGGCGAGCGCGCGTTCGGACAATTCCTTCACCACCTCGGCAGGCAGCGGCGGCGGCAGGCCGACCCATTTCGCCGGCAGCAGGTCGATATAGACCCGCTCGCCCGCCGTCATCTGATTGACGCGGACCTTCTGGTTGAGCGCGAGACGGATCGCAGCGCCATCGGGATCGCGCCGCGCGGTGCCGACATAGGCAGGCACCGCATCGTTGAGCGCATCGACCGGCATATCGACCGGCTTGGCGAAGCGGATGACCATGATCGCGCCCGCCATCGACACTTCGGTCGGCACTTCCTCCGTGAAACGCAGCAGCAGGCGCGCGTAACCGTTCTCTTGAGTGAGCGTCGCCTCGCCCTTCACCGGATCGGCAACCGCCCGGCCCGGCCACGCCAGCACGACAGCCAGCAGGGCAACCGAGAAGGCCGCACGCATGACAGCGCGCGCCCGGACCAGCCGTCCGAACGCTCCCCGCTTGCTTATGGATTCCAACGCCGCCTGCCCGGCCATGTGGTCCGTCTCTTTGGCTCTCCCGAACGCCGGGGTCCGGATAACCGGACCACCCTAGAATCCTGCGTTTAACGCGCTGTTAATCATGGCGCTTCCGATTGCCTTTAATTGACCGGACGTCCCTCAATCTTCGGCAGATCGGACAGCGATGCCGACTTCTCGCCGCCCGCCCGGCGCGCAATCTCGACCGTCAGCCGCTCGGCGTTTTCCGGCTGCATCTGGCCGACGATATCGGACAGCTTGCGCGGCGCGATCTGCGAGGCGATCTGGTAGAGAACGGCGATGTCGAGGCGGTCGAACACCTTGGCGGCATCCTTCGGCTTCATGTTCTCGTACATCGTCACGAGGTCTTTCAGCTTCGCCGCCTCGGCCTTGGCTTTCTGACCCTCGGCCGCCGTGATGCGGGCTTCGGTCGCCTTCAATTCCTGCAGCTTGCCCTCAAGCTTCTGCTCGGCGGTCTTGACGAGATTTTCGCGAATATCGATCTCGCGGGCGCGGGTTTCGATCTCCTGTCGTCGCGCCTGCAGCCGCTCCAGCACCGCGCGTTCCGAAGGCGACACCGCCGTCGCCGGATCGGGCTGCGCCGCGACGTCTTCGGGCCGGGTCGTCGAAACAGGGCTTGTTTCGGCAGGCTTCGACTCCGGAGCCTTCTCGACCGATCCGGTGATGTCGGACATATCGAGCGTATGGGTACGGCCCGTCGGGAAGTTCAGGGCGCTCTCCGCCCAGGACTTCGGCCGCTGCGGGTCATCCCGGAAAATATATCCGCCATCCAGAAGCAGGCCCGAGATCTTGAGCACGGCCAGACAACTGGCCGCGATCAAGAGCAGCGGGACGACCCGGAATTCGCGGAGCAGACTCTTCATGCAGCAAGACCACGCCGGCGTTCGGAGAAGGCCTGTGCCGCAGCGACCACCGACTTCGCATCGGTGCGTGCGGATGCGCCGCCCTCAGCCGAGGCACGGGCCGCCACCGCAATGTCGCAGAGCCGCTTGAGGATTTCGCTGCCGACCGCGATCTGCTTGCCGAGCGAGCCGGACAGATCGGAGGCCTCGGACAATTGCGCGCCGAGATTCTCATCGCATTCGCGCACGGTGACCTTGAGGCCGCCGATCGCGCGCTCGGCGATTTCGGTCGCGGTGATCAATTCGGAGATCGTCGCCTTCAGCGATTGCTCGTCCGCCTTCAATATCTTGAGGCGCTTGTTGAGGATACGGCAATAGGCGATCGTCCATATCAGCAGGAGAGCAACGAGGCTCTCGATGGCCATTCCCATCATGTGGTTCATTGTGCCTCCATCAGTTTGGTTTGTTCGTCCTGCTTTTCGAACATCGCGTAGGTCGTGTGCGGCTTGTGCAGCGGCTTCGACACACGGATGGCGACGCGGTCGCCGACCCGGCCCATCCGGCCCTCGCTCAATGTCACGTCGCCGCAACGCACCGACACCATCGCATCGGGACGGATATCGAGCGGCAGCGTGTCGCCCACTTTCAGCGACATCAATTGCTTCAGCGGCATGTCGGCTTCATAGAGCACCGCATCGACATACATTTCCGCCTTCGCGATCTCGGTGGCGAGATGGCCTTCCCAGATCGGGTCGCGGCCGAATTTTTCACCCATGAACATCTGCAACAGCACGTTGCGGATCGGTTCGATGGTGGCGTAAGGCAGCAGCAGTTCGACGTTACCGCCGCGATCTTCCATATCGACGCGCAGCCGCACCAGAATGGCGGCGTTGGCGGGACGGCTGATGGCGGCGAAGCGCGGGTTGGTCTCAAGGCGGTCGATGGTAAAGGTCACCGGCGACAGCGGCCGGAATGCCTGCTCGGCATCGGCCAGCACCACTTCGACGAGACGCTTGACGAGATTGGTCTCGATGGTGGTGTAGGGCCGGCCTTCGATGCGCAGCGAGGTCTGGCCGCGCCGGCCGCCGAGCAGCACGTCGATCATCGAATAGATCAGACTAGAATCGACGGTGAACAGCCCGAAGTTCTCCCACTCCTCCGCCTTGAACACGGTGAGAACGCAAGGCAGCGGGATTGAATTCAGATAGTCGGCGAAACGCACCGAGGTGATGCGGTCGAGAGAAACTTCGACGTTGTCGGAAGTGAAATTGCGCAGGCTCGTCGTCATCAACCGCACCAGACGGTCGAACACGATTTCGAGCATCGGCAGGCGCTCGTAGGAGACCATCGCCGAGTCGATGATGGCGCGAATGCCGGAATGGTCTTCGAGATGGACTTCGCCGTCGCTGAAACCGAGGAGGTTGTCGATTTCTTCCTGCGACAGCACCCGCTCGCCGCTGGACTTGCCACCGCTGATGCCGCGGCTGCCGCCATCGACCATGGCGGCCCATTGTTCCGCCATCGACTCCGTGAGTTCATTGGCGGCGGCTTCGGCAGCCGCCTCCTCCGGATCCTCCGAGTCGAGCGCGCCCTCCCATTGGGCGGCAAGGGCGTCCTGGTCGACGTCACCCGGCGTCATTGGATCACCACTTCCTTGAACAGCACGGCGTTGACATGCTCCGGCGCGATCGCGGCATTGACGCGCTTGGTCAGTTCTTCCTTCATCCGGAACAGACCGATCGAGCCATTCAGATCATTGGCGCGCAGCTCGCGCAGATAGGTCTGGAACAGATCGGTGACGCGCGGCATCGCCGGCTTCACCTTCTCGACCAGCGGAGCCTCCTTCAGCTCCAGCACGGCCTTCACCTTAAGATATTGGATGCGCTCGCCCGGATTGCTGGCGAGGTTCACCAGCACATCGGGAACGTCGAGGAAGACCGGCGGCGCGGCCTTGGCTTCCTCCTTGGCATGCTGCCCGTCATGGCCGCCGCGCAGGAACACGTACCAGCCCAGCGCGCTCACCGCGAGAGTCAGCACCACCGCGCCTGCAATCATGAAGATCTTGCGCTTGCCGCTCGGCGCAGCCTCAGCCGCGACCTCCTCGGTGCCTTCTACGACCTGATCCTCGTCTGCCATCGCCCGTCCCGTCAGGATGAGCCCGATGTGCCGAACTGGCTTGAATACGCGAGACAAAGGCCGCCGGCGCATGAGCGCCTTGATCGCTCGACGCTAGGTGCCAATGGTTAACGGTTTCTTTCTTTTGGTCCCGAACTGGGAAAATTTTGCCGGGCAAACATGGTCAACAAGACCTTATTGCCGCCCGCCCCGCGCCCCTCTCCTTCACTTATCGATTTGAAATCAAACAGTTTTCGAAACTGGCACGACCCTCGCATTACTCAACCCGAACCGGCCGCTTGGGAGAGCAGACGGTTTAACGAACCGCCATCGGCTTTGGGAGAGGCCAATCGCGGTTTTGCAAGGGGAGAACTGCGATGGAGAACACGACTCTCATCGCGCTATCGCGCCAAATGACGCTTGAGCGGCAGCTCGACGTGGTCGCCAACAACGTGGCGAACGTCGGCACCAATGGCTACAAGTCCGATTCCTCGCTGTTCGAGGAATATCTGCGCAGCGGCGCTCATGAAGACAATTTCGCTCCCGGCAGCGACCGGCGCGTCAGCTTCGTGCAGGATCGCGCGACGGTCCGCGACTTTTCGCAAGGCCCGCTCGAGAACACCAAGAGCCCGCTCGATGTCGCCATCAGCGGCAAGGGCTTCTTCACGGTCCAGACGCCGGGCGGCGAGCGCTACACCCGCGACGGCCGCTTCCAGATCAATTCGCAGGGCCAGCTCGTCAACTCCAGCGGCTATCCGGTCCTTGGCACCAATGGCGTCATCACCTTCCAGCCGACCGACCACGACATCAAGATCACGGACGACGGCACCATCACGGTTCTGGAAGGCACGATCACCCAGACCGACTCCCTGCGCGGCAAGCTGAAGCTCACCTCCTTCGCCAACCGGCAGCAATTGCAGAAGGAAGGCTCGAACCTATTCGCGGCGCCCGCGAACGTCACCGGGCAGGCCGACACTGTGTCCACCGTCAAGGAAGGCTTCATCGAGCGGTCGAACGTCAATGCGATCGCCGAGATGAGCCGGATGCTGGAAATCACCCGCACCTACCAGAACATCTCGAACCTGATGCAACAGCAGGCGGATCTGCGGAAGAACGCGATCCAGTCCCTCGCCGACGTCCCGGCCTAAGGAGATTGAACAATGCGCGCTCTCTACACCGCCGCGACGGGAATGGCCGCTCAGGAATTGAGCGTCCAGGTTATCTCCAACAACATCGCAAACCTGCGCACCACCGGCTACAAGAAGCAGATGGCGAGCTTTCAGGACCTGCTCTACGAGCACGTCCAGCGCGTCGGCGCCCAAGCCTCCGATCAGGGCACGGTACTGCCGGTCGGTATCGACATCGGCGGCGGCGTCAAGACCGTCGGCACGCCGCGCCTGATGACGCAGGGCACGCTGTCCCCGGTCGGCGGCGATCTCAACGTCGCAGTCCGCGGCGAAGGCTATTTCAAGATCCAGTTGCCGGACTCGACCTACGCCTACACGCGCGACGGCTCTTTCACGACTGACGGACAGGGCCGCATCGTCAACGCGCAAGGCAATCTGGTGCAGCCGACCATCTCGATTCCGCAGAATGCCTCGCAGCTCACGATCAACGCGCAGGGCCAGGTGTCGGTGATCCTGCCGGGATCGACCACGCCTTCGGTGCTCGGCCAGATCACCCTCACCCGCTTCATCAACAAGGCCGGCCTGCAGTCGATCGGCGACAACCTCTTTACCGATACGCCGGCCTCCGGCCCGCCGCAGGACGGCCTCGCCAACGCCGACGGCTTCGGTGACATCCAGCAAGGCAACCTCGAACAGGCCAACGTCGAGGTGGTGTCCGAAATCTCCGACCTGATCGCGGCCCAGCGCGCCTACGAGATGAACGCCAAGGTCGTCAGCGCCGCCGACCAGATGATGCAATCCACCACCGGCATGCTGCGCTAAGCCATGAGCACGATCATGACAAACACCATCGTGAAGACCGGCCTCGCCTTCGCCGCACTCCTGCTCGCCGCTTCGCCCGCTCTCGCGGACCCCGTGCAGGACGTGATCCACGGCCCCTCGCTGCGCGCCAGTGTCGTGATCTCGAGCGACGTGGTGCGGATCGGCGATCTCGTCGACAACGCAGGCACCGCCGCGCAGATCGCGATCTATCGCGCGCCCGACCTCGGCACCACCGGCATGGTGCGCACCGCGCAGTTGATCGAGACGCTGCGTGCCAATCAGGTGGTCGGCGTCGATACCCATAGCCTCAAGGAAGTCGCGATCACCCGCGCCTCGCGTCCGCTGCCCGCCAAGGACATCGAGCAGCAGGTGGCGAAGGCGCTCGCACATCGCGGTGGCCTTGGCGATCCCGAAAACCTGTCGCTCACCTTCGACCGCGAACTGCGCGACATCCAGCTCGATCCGGCGCTCACCGGCGAAATGATCGCGGTGGCCACCTATTACGACCCGCGCAGCGGCCGCTTCGACGTGCTGTTCGACATCGCCAGCGACACCTCGTCCTCGCCCGCGAAGCTGCGCTTCACCGGTACCGCGGTCGAGACCGTGCAGGCCGCCGTGCTGATGCGGCCGATGGAGCGCAACGACATCATCAAGGCATCCGACGTCAGCATCGAGCGCCGTCCCAAATCCGAAGTGGGCTCCGATGGAGTTTCGCTCGACCGCGCGATCGGCATGCAGATGCGCCGCGCGATGCGCGCCGGACAGGCGCTGCGGACCCTCGATCTCGCCAAGGCCGATCTGGTGACGCGCGATCAGGGGATCACGCTGATCTACGAGGCACCCGGCATCTATCTCACCGGCCGCGGCAAGGCGCTCGAGGCCGGCACCAAGGGCGACACTGTCAACGTCCTCAATCTGCAATCGAAACGTACCGTGCAGGGCATTGTGGTCGGACCGGGTCAGGTCGCCATCATCGCCGCCCAGCCGCGCGTCATGCGGCCCGCGACTCTCGCCGCCAACTCCGTCGCAACCGGAAAGATCGAGTAATGTACAGGCATCGAAAGCGTCATCTTCTCTGCACCGCTGCCGCACTCGCGATGATCGGATGCCTCGCCGGTGGCTGCTCCTCGCTCGAGCGCCTCGCCAATGTCGGCGAGCAACCGAAGCTGTCGTCGATCGACAACCCGACGACAAAGGCAGGCTACAAGCCGGTATCGATGCCGATGCCGACGCCGCAGCCCGCATCCTACAACCCCAACTCGCTGTGGCGGAACGGCTCGCGCGCCTTCTTCAAGGATCAGCGCGCCCATCAGGTCGGCGACATTCTCACCATCACCGTCAACATCACCGACAAGGCCAACATCGCCAACGAAACCCAGCGCAGCAGGTCCGGTACGGAAGATTCCAACATCACAAGCTTCTTCGGCGTGAAGAAGGTGCCCGGCACCAACACCTCGGGCAACATGCTGACGACGGATTCCACCTCCTCCACCGACGGCAAGGGTTCGATCACGCGGCAGGAAGCGTTGCAGACCAACGTCGCCGCCGTGGTCACGCAGCTTTTGCCGAACGGCAACCTCGTGGTCGAAGGCAAGCAGGAGATTCGCGTCAATTATGAAATCCGCGAACTGGTGGTCGCGGGCATCGTGCGGCCCGAGGACATCCAGAGCGACAACACCATCGACTCCAGCAAGATCGCGCAGGCCCGCATCGCCTATGGCGGGCGCGGCCAGATCACCGACGTCCAGCAGGCACGCTACGGACAACAGGTGATGGACATCCTGCTTCCGTTCTGATCGCGAACTCTCCCTTCGCGATCTTCCGAGCTCCCACGCCGATCCGTGAACCTAGGCATGGAAAGGCGTCTACGACGCGGCCTTCGCTAGCTCCCCTGGCGAAGGCCGCGGCCGTTTTACTGATGCGAGGAAACAGCGTTGTTATGGGCTTTTATGATTGCAGCCTTGCAAGTTCATGGACCGGAGACGCGGAACCTTCGGCGTCCTCGCTGATTTCAGTCCTCACAGAGGAGGAAATCATGAAAAAGCTATTGTTAGCCGTAGGATTCATTTCAGTGATGACGGTGCCGTCCATAGCAGCGCCGCAGGACTATTCAATCGTTCCAAACGCGCCCCGTTCAGCATCCTCAATGGATCGGTCGCGCGATCCAGCGGGCGTTACGACGGGATCGTATTATGAGGGGCTGCGGTCGGGCCGCTATCGCCACTCGCGAGCGTATTACCGCAGGCACCATCATCACCATCATTATCGCTACTGGTAATAAGAAAAAGCCCGCCGCTCCGAGCATTGAGGGCGGGCTTAATGCTGGACTCCGGCTCTCATTGAGCGCAGCGTGGCGCCACCGTCCCCCGCCCAGGAGGCTGCGATGGAAGAGTTCCTCCATACGGAGAATCTCAAGCTTTACCGAAAGGTGCTTGATGAGACGACCGACGAGGTCAAGCGCAAATCCGTTGCCGAATTGATCCGCAACGAACTCGCAAAAGAGCCGAAACCGACAAATCCAAAAGATAATTGAAACGCGCCAGATGATGGACGCGGAAGGTGCGGCCACGCCGAGCCATAGAAAAAAGCCCGCCGCCGGAGGCATCCGGGGCGGGCCTGAGTCCGGGAGGTGTGGACGTAACCCGGTGCACGGCGGGAAGTTCAATTCGGCATGAAGCCGAATGCGGCCAGCATCAACAGCACCCCGGCAATCGCGATGCGCGCCTGGGGCCACCTGCCGTCTGATTATTGCTTTGGGCAATCTTGAGCGCACCAAGATCCGGCCTGTGTTTTTCTATCACGAACGGTCGGTTGGTATTCCGCGCATGGAAAGCCGCGATCGAGAAAGCTGGCATTTCCTATTTGGCTTTCCAGCTGTCGCCACGGATTCACAACAGCGATGCTTCATGCGGGCGTCGATCCGGTTACGACAGCCAAGCGCGGCGGCTGGAAAAGCGTTCGGGGGCACGTCTTTGACACATACGGACATGCAGCCGAAGACGCCACGATCACTGGCATCATGGCTGACACAAATTCGACACAGCGAAAATCTCAGCAGCCAAGAAGCAAGCTAAAGAAACGCGCTTCTTGAATTAGCATCGCCCCCCCTGGCGAAGGCCGCGACCGTTTCGTGGGGCATAGACATAATTCAACGGCGGGATGGAACGTGATCGCCGTTGTCGCCTTGGTTAGCGATAACCGAAGGAGAGCGCGTGATGTCGGGCTACAATCAAGAAAGCCAAGGCAGGCAGACTCCCAGGGGTCATGAAACCCACCCTCAGAGTACCGGACACCCTCCGCCAATGTCAGGCCAGAAGGAAAGCAAAGATCATTTGGATAGCAAGACGCAAGAACAACTGCGGAAGGATAATGTTCTGAACGAGGAGAAGGGCCTCATACACCAGCTTCCGGGTGGCGAAAGCGGTTAGGCCTGACCCGACATAAACCCATCGCCAGCGTCATCAGCCACGGAACGCAAGGCGCGCCGTAGCGCGCGAGTTCCTAAGCAAAGAACATCAACAAAAAGGCGCGCCCGGCATTCCGCCGCGCGCGCCTGTTTCGGGATCGGGCTTTCAGCCCTATTCGTCGCGATAGACTTTTTCGCGCTTCTCGTGGCGTTCCTGCGCCTCGACCGACAGCGTCGCGATCGGCCGCGCTTCGAGCCGCTTCAAGGAGATCGGCTCGCCGGTCTCCTCGCAATAACCGTAGGTATTGTCCTCGATGCGCTGGATCGCGGCATCGATCTTGGAAATCAGCTTGCGCTGGCGATCGCGGGCACGCAGTTCGATGGCGCGATCGGTTTCCGACGATGCACGATCGGCAAGATCGGGGTGATTGACGTTTTCTTCCTGCAACTGCTGAAGCGTGGTCTTTGCCTCGCGCAGGATTTCTTCCTTCCAGGCGAGAAGTTTGGCGCGGAAGTATTCGCGCTGCCGTTCATTCATGAACGGCTCCTTCTCCGACGGTTTATAGGCCTTCACTTTTTCCAACACCGATTCTCATCCCCAGCCAGGGCGATCCGGGTCGCCGGGCGGTGCTTATATAGCGGCGATCCATGACAGACAATACAGGGAAATGCCCCGGCCTGGGCTATGCCCCCGTTAACTGCGGAACTGGGGATAGAATTGCCAAAAATGCCTGCAGAACAGGTATTTTGGCGAAAAAACAGGAACTCTCGCCGGGTGCCGCCAGAGCGTTTCCGCCGCCTTTTGGAGCCTGCCGCGCTATTTCACCGCGCAGCTTTAGCGATCTCGACCTCGACGCGCAGTTCGATCTCCGACAGGACCTGATCGAGCCCCGCATCTCCCGAGCTCATCTTCAAGTCGGTCGCCGCTCCGCGCAGCCGGTTGACCATGGCGGAGTCCAGCGTCCCCGACAGCATCCCGATCTTGAGGTCGTCGAGCAGATCGAGCGCGCTCTTGCCGCGCGCGACGGAGCGCCTACGGCGCTGGGTCGGGTCTTCCTCGATGCCCTGAAGCGCCAGCAGCGCATCGATGCCGGTGGCCGCGCGCGGCGCGGTTGCGGCGCGTGTCTCGGTCGCCGTCGTCAGTTCGTCGAGCGTAAAGCCGCCCGTGCTTGTCCGCCGCGCGCCCGAGGCGGGCGCTCCGAAAGTGGTGCCGTTGGGTCCGTTGATTCGCATGATCGTCTCGCTCGGCCGGTGGCCTAGTTGCTGTGCAACTTCTCAGCCCGACGAAGGGACACACGAGCTATGGCGGCAGAGTTGCGCCCTCATGGTTAAGAATTCCTAAACGACCCGGCAGAATTTGCCGGTCCGGCAAGTTCGGAGCACCCGCACCGGGCCCGAAACTCGTACCCGGCTGGAAAAACCAAGCAATTTCAAAGCGCCATATTCGCCGGAAACTGGCACGGCTCTCGCAAGACACTTCCCGGTTCTCCTGTGGGAGCGGGCGGACCAGTGAGACAGAACCTCAGCGGGGAGCGAGGATGGTTCGGCTATTTCAGGCGCTGTGCGGAGCGGCCATCGCGGTCTTGATCGCGATCGCGCCAGCCTATGCGACATCGCGCATCAAGGATCTCGCCAATATCGAAGGCGTGCGCCAGAACCAGTTGATCGGTTACGGCCTCGTCGTCGGCCTGAACGGCACCGGCGACACCCTCAACAACATCCCCTTCACCAAGCAATCGCTGCAGGCGATGCTGGAACGCATGGGCGTCAACATTCGCGGCGCCACGATCCGCACCGGCAACGTCGCCGCCGTGATGGTGACCGGCAACCTGCCCGCCTTCGCGACGCAAGGCACGCGGATGGACGTCACCGTCTCGGCGATGGGCGACGCCAAGAGCCTGCAAGGCGGCACCCTGCTCGTCACCCCCCTGCTCGGCGCCGACGGCAACGTCTACGCGGTCGCGCAAGGCTCGCTTGCGATCGGCGGCTTCCAGGCGGAAGGCCAGGCGGCCAGCGTCACCAAGGGCGTGCCCACCAACGGGCGTATCGCCAATGGCGCGCTGGTCGAGCGCGAGATCGAGTTCGCGCTCAACAAGCTTCCCAACGTCCGCCTTGCGTTGCGCAACAGCGATTTCACCACAGCCAAGCGCATCGCCGCCGCCGTCAATGACTATCTCGGCGACAAGATCGCGGAGCCTGTCGATCCCTCCACGGTGCAGCTCAGCATCCCCGCGGAGTTCAAGGGCAACGTCGTCGCACTCCTGACAGAGATCGAGCAGTTGCAGGTCGAGCCGGACATGGGCGCCAAGATCGTGATCGACGAACGCTCGGGCATCATCGTCATGGGCCGCGACGTGCGGGTGAACACCGTCGCCGTGGCGCAAGGCAACCTCACCGTGACGATTTCGGAAAGCCCGCAGGTCAGCCAGCCCAATGCGTTCGCCAACGGGCGAACCGTGGTCACGCCCAACACCAGTGTCGGTGTTCGGGAAGACGGCAAGAAGCTCGCGCTCGTGAAGGACGGCGTCTCGTTGCAGCAACTCGTCGATGGCCTCAACGGATTGGGCATCGGGCCGCGCGACATGATCAGCATCCTGCAGGCGATCAAGGCCGCAGGCGCGATCCAGGCCGACATCGAGGTGATGTGATGAACGCATCATCCTCCATCCCGCTCGTCAACGGCCGCCCCGATCCGGTATTCGCCCAGGCGCTGGCAAAAGTCTCGCCGGAAAATCAGGCCAAGGCCAAAACCAAGGCGGAAGATTTCGAGGCGGTGTTCCTCAACTCGATGTTCTCGCAGATGATGTCGGGCGTGAAAGGCGAAGGCCCGTTCGGCGACACGCAGAGCACCGGGGTCTGGCGCTCGATGATGGTCGATCAGTACGCCCGCTCATTCGCAAAAGCCGGCGGCATCGGCATCGGCAATGAAGTCTACCGCATGTTGATCACGCAACAGGCCAACAAGGCGGCTTAGCGCCGGGAGTTTCAGATGAACGCCGAGCTTTCCCAAACCCCCGCTCCCGCACCGATCGTCCCGGCATCGACACCGGCCGACGCGCGGCGGCTCGCGGACGGATTGATGAACATCATGGCGAGCCTGCTCGACATCGTCGAGCGGGAAACGGAACTGGTGCGCGCGGGCAAGGTTCGCGAGGCGATAATGCTCGAGGCCAAGAAGGGCGAAGCCTCGCGCGATTACATGCGCGCCGTGTCCGAGATCAAGCACAGCGCCGCCTATCTCAAGCGCTCGACGCCGGACCTGCTGGCGGCGCTGCATCGCCACCACGATACGTTCCGCGCCATGTTGCAGATCAACCTCACCGTGCTCGCCACCGCGCACGCGGTCTCGGAAGGCATCATTCGCGGCGTGAACGGCGAAATCCAGCGCCGCCGCAATCCGCAAGGTTATACCGCCGCCGGTCAGCGCGCCGCGCCGAACCATCGCTACGCCGCGCCGCTCACGGTCAGCCGCTCGCTCTAATCCCCTCCCCGTCATTCCCGCACAAGCGGGAATCCGCAATGCCGCTCTCGTTTTACGCGCGAACGAGACAATTCGATTTAAATTGCGACGCGCGTCCTAGCGCTGCCTTCAGACTTCCTGTTCCAAAGTGCTCCGCAAAGGAAAGCACTTTGACTCACAGGAGGCCAGGAGGCTGCCATGAGCACGGATTTCAGCATCAGGCCGGTGGGAGCATCGGTTGTGACGCCTGCTGTCGTGCAGCAGGTGCCTGACGCTGCGAAGTCGGCCGTTCCGACGCAACTCAATTCGGACAAGGCCGTGATCGCGGCGTCGAACGTCCAGACCAACAGTTCGGACCCGCGCGCCAACACCAGTCTCGGCCATCAGATCATGATCGATCGGGCGGCCGCCGAAGTCGTTTATCAGGTGGTGGACAACCGCACCAACGTCGTCGTCAATCAGTACCCTGATGAGACGCGGTTGCGGGCGCGGGCTTATCTGCGCGCGCAGGACGAAGCCAAGGAAGAAAAAAAAGCTCAACGCCACGCCGACCGCCAGGCATAAAGGCGGAGATCCATCCAAACAAAACAGGCCGCAGGATTTCCTGCGGCCTGTTTTTTGTCTCTGCTTTCAAACCCAATAAAGGCTTCAGCTCATCGTGGCGTAGGCCGTCTCGAGCGTCTGCGCGCCGGTCGCGGCATTGGTCATTACGGTCTTGACCTGGGCCTTGCCCGTGTCAGTCAGGGTGAACTTCGAATCCCCGAACTTGAACGAGTTGTCCTTGATCAAAACGTCCTGATATTTCAGCGTTGCACCGCTCTGGTAGCGGACCTTAGCGCGGAAACCATCCACGTTCGAAATCTGGATCGTGAATTTGGTGTTGTCCGCATAGGCTCCAGTCCATGAGCCTTGATACAGGCTCGCATCGACCGGAACGTAAGGCGTGCTCGAATTCGCCAGACCCGCGATGTTGCTGCCGACGGTGACGTAGTTTGACGAGATGATGCTGTAGATGTCGGCCACAGGCGTCTCTCTCGCTGCGATCAGGCGCGGCCGGACAGGCCGGCGGCGAGGTTGCAGTTGATCTCGATCAGCGGCTTGAGCAATTCCGGCTTCGGTGCGATCTGCATTTCCGCCGTCTGCGACAGAACGAACGTGCCGATATTGGCGATGTTCTGACGGATCTCGATGCTCTGCGGGCTCTCGTCGCTGGTGACCGCGCTGAGCAGGATCGACCAGAGCTTGCGGTTGAACAGCAATGCGCCGGAAACGTCCGTGCCCGCCTTGCCCCAATTGCTCATCACGTCCTGAAGCTGGCGCGCGGCCTTGAGCAGCGCCTGAGCCTCGATTTCGCGCGGAGAAGACGTGGTTTGAGCAACACGGGCGTAAGCGTTGGCGGCGTTCGACATCGAGGATCCCAACCTTGGTTATCTCTGTTAAAATGTGTAAACTTAATGGCTTAAAATAAGATTACTGGTGCTCTGACACTCTTCCGTTTTCGCTTGAAATGAAGGCTTCGGAAACGAAGGAATCCTCTGCAGGGCAACACGTACGTTATCGATCACAGCAGACCAATCTCGCGCTGCATCCTGCCGGAATAACCGCGCGCTTGGATACCAGGGAGAGTCCTGCCGATCGAGCAGCCAGCGCCAGTCGGGCGTATAGGGCAACAACACCCATACCGGACAGCCGAGTGCACCGGCGAGATGCACGACGCTGGTATCGACGCTCACCACCACATCAAGACACGACAGCAACGCTGCTGTATCCGTGAAATTTTCGACTTCGCTGCCGAGATCGAGCACCTGCGGATGTTGCGCCATCGCAAGGCGGTCTACTGGGCGGATATCCTTTTGCAGGCTGACAAAAGTCATCGGCAGACCAAGCAATGGAGCAAGCTGCGCGAATGCGATCGAACGGCGGTGATCGTTGGCATGATTGGGATTACCCGACCACACCAGCCCGACGCGCGGCGTATGCGTTCCGGCAAGCCGCTCCCGCCATCGTTCATGGTCAAGCTCGGGGCGGAGATATGGAACATCGGAGGGAATGTTGTCGGCAGTCGTCCTGAACGCGAGCGGCAGACTCGACAGCGGACAATGCATGTCGAAGGCAGGCAGCGGTTCGTCCTTTCCGAGGCACTGCGCGACTCCTTCGATATCCTTCAGCACGTCCTTGAGCAGCGGCTCGACATACAGGATCACACGCGCGCCCTTGGCCGCCACCATCGTCGCATAGCGCGAGAAGTGAATCGCGTCACCGAGTCCCTGATCACTGTGCAGCAGGATGGTTTTGCCCGCGATTGGTTCCTCACCGAGCCACAGCGGCTCGCTGTATCCCGGATCACGCAACTTCAGCGCCGGGCATTTCCAGCGCCATTCGTTCTTTTGCCAGCCCAAGGCATAATCGCCGAGCAGCAACCGATGGAGGCCTTCGTTCCAATGCGCTTCGGCATACTGCGGGTTGATCGTCAGCGCGGCATCGAGATCGAGCGCCGCTTCCTCAAAACGATGCAACTCGTCGAACGTCGCGGATCGATTGAGCAGCACTTCGGGGCGCTCGGAATCGAGCGACAGCGCATGCGCGAAACTTGCAAGCGCTTCATCGAAGCGGTCAAGACGATGCAGCGTGCTCCCGCAGATATTGAACGCCTCGACGTAAGTCGGGTCCACCCTCTTGGCCTGCTCGACGCTTGCGAGCGCTTCGTCGAAGCGCTTCAGCGCGAACAACACCGTGCTCCGGCGGCATAGCGCCTCGACATTGTCCGGCTTGATCGCAAGCGCCTCATTGAAAGCCGCAAGAGCCTCGGCGTGGCGCTCGAATGTCTGCAAGACTTTCGCGCGCTGGTGATGGGCGCTCGCATAGAACGGGTCGATCCCGATCGCGCGTGTGTAACAGGTGAGCGCCTCATCAGGCTTTCCCTGCCCGAGCAGCACATTACCGTAGTCATGGAAGGCCGCCGCGAAACCCGGATTGAGCGCAATCGCCCGGCGATAGGCATCGGCGGCGCCATCGAGATCCCCGAGGCGACTCAAGCCTGTGCCGAAATTCCCGAAATATTCGGCATTGGTGCCATTGAGGGCGATGGCGCGGCGGATCAGCTCGACCCCCTGCGCCAACCGGCCGGTCTGCATGAAAACCACACCGATCAGATGCAGGGCATCGGGCTGCTGGCGCTGCCCGCCAAGTGCCTGACGATAATAACCTTCGGCCTCGGCCAGACGGCCGATCTGATGACTTGCGATGCCGAGTTGCAATGCGGCCGCGGGTTGAAGAGCGCCCGACGTATTCGATTTGGCGGCGGCTCGGCGCTGCTGGCGGTTCATCGGCGCGGTTTCGCTCGCGATCCTCAAGGGGCTGTCGAAACCGAAACTGCGGCCTTTATGGTTAATGGTGGGTTAAAAAAAGAAGGCGGGGTTTCCCCCGCCTTCGATTCTGTTTGGCTGTTCGCTTCGCTTAGCGGAGCAGCTGCAGCACGCTCTGCTGCGACTGGTTGGCGAGAGCGAGCGCGGACACCGCGATCGACTGGCGGGTCGACAGCGCCTGGCTGTTCGCCGCTTCCTCGTTGGTGTCGGCCAGAGTGAGGTTCGACGAACCGGTCTGCAGCACGTTGATCAGGTTCTTCGAGAAGTCCTGACGGATCTGCACGATCGAGAGGTTCGAACCCAAAGCCGAAGCTTCGGTGCGCAGCGTGGAGCTGGCCTTGTCGAGGCTCGAGATCACGGAGTTCGCCGACGAGTTGTCGAGGAAGTCCGTGCCCGCGGTCAGCGACGAGAGGCCAAGGCCGGCGGCGTTGAAGGTCACGCCCTGGATCTTCAGGGTGGACTTGCCCGTCTCGTTGAAGGTCAACTTGAGCTGATCGCCATTGAGCAGGTTGACGCCGTTGAACGACGAGTCCTGGGAGGTCGAGGTGATCTGATCCAGGATGTTGTTGTACTGCGACACCAGGTTCGCACGGACCGCGAGGGCCGAAGCGTCCTGGATCGGAGCGCCACCGGTAGCAGCGGTGCCGCCGGTGGAAGCGTTCTCAAACGCCTTGCCAGCGCCAGCCGCAGTGCCGGTCACGGTGCCGATGGCGGACGAAGCCGCATCGTTCGTGGTCGTGATCGTCAGCTTGCCGCTGGAGTCGATCGTGGCGAGCAGGTTGTCAGCCGACAGCTTGGCGTTCAAGTCGTTGAGGGACTTGACCGTACCGCCGGTGCCGTCACCAAAGGTGATGGTGGTCGCGGTGCCGGTGCCGACGGCGCCGAACGACAACGTCAAGCCGCCGACCGGGGTCGTCGTTCCACGAGGGGTCGTTGCGGTGCTAAGACCGAACGCGCTCAGTGCGGTGCCGCCGAGTTGGAGATCGGCGTCCGTGCCGGTGCTGACCTGCAACTGGCCACCCGCGATCGAGGACGCGGTGGCCGCTCCGGTGATGGTGTCGATCGAGGACAGAACGTCACCGACGGTGAGCGTGCTGCCGGCGCCGACGCCGATCGTCACGTTGCCGCTGCCATCCGTGGTCTTGGTGGTCTGCGCCGTCGAGAAGGTGATGGTCTTGCCGTTGACGGTGATCGTGCTGCCGTCGGCAGGTGTCGTCGCCAGGGTATCCGAGGTCGCCGCGCTGACCAGCTTGGTCGCGGTGGTGATCGCAGCCGGCGTGGCGAGGTTGTTGTTCACAACCGAACCGGTCACCTGGGCGTTCACGTAGGAAGACGTGCCGCGCAGATCGTCAGCAGTCGCGCCGGTGATCGTCGCCGAGATGCTCGACTTGGTCGAGTAGCCGACGGTCGCCTGCAGCGCCTGGTTGGCGACGGACTTCGCGGAATCGACCAGCTTCTGCAGCGAGGTGATGCCGGTGTTGGCGGCCTGAAGGACCTGCACGCCGTTGCCGATGCCGTCGAGGAGGTTGCTGATGTCGCTCGCGCGGTTGTCGAGAGAAGCAGCGGTGAAATAGTTGGTCGGGTTGTCGAGCGCAGTGTTGACCTTCTTGCCGGTGGCAAGGCGGTTCTGCGTCGTGGACAACAGGTCTGCGGTCGACTGAAGCGACAGCAGGTTCTGGCGGACTGACGCCGAGAGAACGATATCTGACATTGTACTAACCTTTCTGGTAAGAGCACGTCGTGTGTGAGCGTGACGCCACCCCTTCTAAGGGCGGCGTTCCCGACAGACTGAAACCAACAGTCTAAAAAAACGTGAATGAAGCGCGGCCAATTGCGCGAAAAGTCATTGGTAAATGGGCATTAAACATTGGCGACCCGTTGCTTTCACAAACAGAAACCGGCGCCTTTGCTCAAATTGGCTCCGCGCAATGCGGTATCGTTTACGCCCCGTTAACCATGATCGGCAAAGGATTGGTACGAACGCGGCAGCCGCGGCATTCATGCCTCGCACCGCCGATTTGAAGTCCTGCATCACTTTCGCCCCCCGTTACAGGGCTTCACATCGAAAGCGGATCGAGTAGCCGGAGGACACCATGGCTCTAAAGGTCGAATTGAAGCCGCACGAAAAGATCATCATCGGCTCCTGCGTCATCACCAATACCGACCAGCGCGCCAAACTGCTGATCGAAGGCGAACGGGTTCCGATCTTGCGTGAAAAAGACATTCTGACTCCGGAAACCGCCGACACCCCGGCGAAGCTGCTCTATCTGGCCGTGCAACTGATGTATGTGGCGCGCGATCCGCAGGACCATCATCCGGTCTATTTCGACCTGATGCGCGATCTCCTCAGCGCGATGCCAAGCTCCGTCGAGATCATCCAGGAGATCAATAACCACATTTTAAGCGGCGACTATTACAAGGCGCTCAAGGAATCGCGAAAGCTGATCGCGCACGAGGCGGCACTTCTCGCCAAGGCTCGCCACAACGCCTCGGCTTCACCACTTCAAGGCGCCGCCTGACGACCTGCACACGGTCATGAAAAAAAGGGCTTCCAGAAGGAAGCCCTTTTTCATTTGCGGGGTGATGGCTGATGGCCGTCAACCGACAGGCAGGTATTTCACCAGGCTGAGCTGATAGAGCGATGCAGTGGTCTGGTACGAAGCCTGAAGGCTGGTCTGCAACGCGAGGATCTTCGCGGCCACCTCGTCGTCGTTGACGCCCTGAATCTGATCCAGCATCGTCTGCGCCATCGACGTCGTCTGCGTCTGCCTTGTACTGGCCGATTTCGTCGCCGACTGAGCGCCCGCGAACTGGGCTTCGATGTCCTCGACCGAGGTCGTGCCGGGCTGCACCGCAAGGTTCGCGTTGACCCGCTCGTTCAGTGCCGAGATCTGCGCATTGGCGAGATTCTGGCCGTTCGGATCATTCGGATCGACCGTCGTCGTCACCGCCGCATACACGGCCATATTCTGCAGCAGGTTACGGAAAGCGCTTTCGTTCGCCGTCGCGCCGTAGCTCACGGAAACCGAACCATCCACCTGTGCGACTGCGGTATTACGTGCATCGGCATCGGGATTGCCCAATTGTTCGCCGGTGTACCACTGTACGGTCGTGGCCGAACCATCGACCAGTGTGGTGGCGGTCGGCGAGACCGGCGAACCGCCGCCGACGCGCTGCGGTGGATTGTCGAAGAAATTCTGTCCGGCAGCCATCGCGGAGGCGGCCACCATCGGTCCCTTCACCAGTGTCTGGATCGAGGAATCGAGCGCGCTTTTCATGTTGGTCGCCGTGACCGTCGGGTCGGCGTCGATGGTGAAGCTGCCGTCCGGCGCGGGCGACGCCGTGGTCGCGGTGAGCTGCACCGTCTCCGTGGTCTGGTCCGGCAGCGTGAACGTGAAGGTGACGGTGTCGCCTTCCTTCGGTGTCGCGGCATTCAGATCGATCGTTTCGGAGGATGGCGTCGGAGGCCCCGCGGTCGCAGGCTGCGTCACCACAGCGCCATTGATCGACGTCGAGATGCGGCTAAGTTTCAGTCCGAAAGGCGAGGGATTGGCGTCTTCGCCAACCGTCACCACGCCGGGCGTGGTGGTGGCATCGGTCGTGAGGCGACCCATGTTGCCGGTGCCCTGATCGGCGATCAGCCGATCGGCAATCACCGCCTTCAAACCGTCCTTGCCGTCGGCGCCGTTGAGAATATCGTCGGCCGCCGCCGTGGAGGGCGTGTCGGTCGCGCGGCCGGAGAACAGATAACGGTCACCCGACTGCGTGTTGAGAAGCGAGATCGCCTGCGTGAAGGACGCATAGCCGATCTGCTGGCCCGAGGTCTGGCCGTTGGCGTTGAGAACCTGCGACGCGCCGGTGGCCGCCGATTGCACCTGCGTGCGCATATCGACAAGACCCTGCAGCGACAGGTTGGCGACATTGATGCGCGTCGTCACGTTGGTCTGCGTGTTCTGGTAGCCGGACAGCATCGAAATCTGCGAGCGCAGGCCGGTCGCGAATGCGCTGTCCAGGCCGAGACCGGAATAGGTCGTGGATTTCTTGCCGCTCGCCAGTTGCTGCGTCAGCGTATCGAGCTGCGTCTTGATGTTAAGCAGCGAGCTGCCGAGATAGGATGTCCGTCCGCTTACGCCTTCAATAGTCATTGCAGCCTCACACCGATTGCAGCAGCGAGTCGAACATGTCCTTGACCGTGGACATCACGCGGGCATTCGCCGAATAGGCGTTCTGCAATGCCAGCAGATGCGCCATTTCATCGTCGATATTCACGCCGGAAGACGAGTTCAGCTTATTCTGCAACGTCGAGAGCACGACATTCTGGCCGTCGGCCAGTTGCTGGGCGGAGGAAGCCGCCTGCCCCTGCATCGTGGTGAACTGTTGCAGGAAGCTCAGCATCGTGCCCTTAAAGGGCGTCGCATTCGAACCGATCCCGGTCTGCGGCGATACGTAGTAAGAGCTGTTCGTCAACTGCGAGAGAATGAAGTCGGACCGCGTGGTGTCGCCGGACTGCGTCCCCGAGCCGTACACAATCATCCGCGACGGATCGGCGAGCAGAAGGTTGTTGACGCTGATCCGTCCCGCAAGGCCCGTCTGCTGCGAGCCGGTCGCGGTGATTGCGCCCGTATATGGCACGCCATTATCGACGAACAGCGGCAACTGCGGATTGCCGCTCGTCAGATTCGTCATGGTGATCGTCGAGGACGCGGAATTGACCACCGCGGTGCCGCCTGCATCACCGCTGATCTGCAGCGTCTGTCCGCCCGAACTGGAGAATTGCAAACCCCTGTCGCCGAGCAACGCGGTCAACTGCGTGAGCGCCGGTCCCATGCCCTGAGAGAAGTCGACGCCGAAAACCTCGTCGTTGGGATTGTTGGTGGCGCTGTTCTTCAGCGGCAGCACCGAAGGATCGTTGACCTGCACCAGCGTGATGGTGTGGCTCTTGTTCGCCGTATCCGTATAGGTGAACTGGACGTTGTTGCCGTTCTGCAATCCGGTCAGATCGAGCGAGAACGTGTTGGGCGAGCCGCCATTCCCAGTGGAGTCGGTCGTGACCTTGTCCGACAGCGCGCTCGCCATCGAGGCCGCCAACTGGTCGATCTGCGCCTGCGCCTGCACCAGCGTCTGGTCGCGCAGTTGAAGGTTCGCCGCGATCGAGCCGGAGCGGATCGAATTGGTCGCAATGAGATCGATATCGCCGCCATGCGGGAAAGTCAGCGTCAGCGTGCCGAGCGTGCTTTTCGACGGATCGGAATTCCACGTTGTATTGGGCGTGACCGTGCCCTGCGCGTCGAACGTGATCTTCGCCGCTTCACTGCCGACGAGTTGCACGCCGGAATTGGTGAACACCGTGACCTGATTGCGGTCATTGGTGAGGACGCGAATGTCCATCAACTGCGACAACTGCGTGATGTACTGGTCGCGCTGATCGAGCAGCGAGGCGGCCGCAGCGTCGTCGCCGGTGGTCCCGAGCAACTGATTGTTGATGGTCGCGATCTGCTGCATCGCGTTGTTTGCAGCATCGACCGAACTCTTGATCGAAGACTCAGCATCGGCGCGCAGCGACTGGATGCCCGCCGAGGTCGAATTCAGCATCTGCGCGAGCGACTGCGCGGCATTCACCGCCGTCGAGCGCGCCGCCGGCGAATCCGAACTGGTGGACAGCGCCTGCAGCGCAGCCGTCAACTGGTTGAACGCCGCCTCCAGCGTCGTATCCGAACTGGGATCGCCGTAGATGCCCTGCAGCCGCTGCAAAGCGGCCGATAGCGTGCTGGCATAAGACGCGCCCGAGGTTTCGGTGAGAACCTGCTTCTGGACATAAACGTCCAGCTCACGGTTCACGCCGGTGACGGAAACACCGGCGCTTCCCGTTCCCGTGGTGGTTTGGACCTGATTGACGGTCTTGCGAACATAGCCCGGCGTCTCGATGTTGGCGACATTCGAGGAGACGAGCGAGAGCGCAGCCTGGTTCGCACGCAGACCGGACATCGCGGTAGCAAGAGCTTGTGTCAGACCCATAACTAACTGCCCATCTCAGCTACGAACGCGCGGAATATGCGCGCTAGTGGTCCGATTCCAACATTCGCATCCATTCTCAGCAGCCTCTCTTGCGAATGTTGAAATCCATGGACCACCAGCAATTATAAGTTTCTAGTGGAGTTTTGGATTTGACATTCGCTTTACGAACTCGCTGCCAGGGTGAGCGAATGTCAAATCCTCTCCACTAGCGCAGGACGTTCAGGAGATCCTGAACCATCTGGTTCGACGTGGTGATGACCTTGGTGTTCGCCGAGTAAGCCTGCTGCGTGACGATCAGCTTGGTGAACTCGTCGGCGATGTCGGTGTTGGAGCCTTCCAGCGAGGAGCCGACGATGGTACCGCCCTTGCCGAACAACGCCTGGCCGGATTCATCGGTCACCTCGAATGCGCCGCCGTCGACGCGCTTGAGGAAGTTCGGGCCGTTGAAGGTCGCGAGCGTGATCGCGGCGAGGTCGATGTTGCGGCCGTTGGAGTAGTTGCCGACGACGCGGCCGTTGTTGGAGATCGACACCGTCTGCAACTGACCGGCGGGGAAGCCGTCGTTCTGGATCTGGTTGACCTGCACGTTGCCGTTGGCGTCGGCGAACTGCGTCAGGCCGGTCGCGCCGAAATTCATCGTCACGTCGCCGAGCGCGATGCCGCCGATGGTGGCGTTGGTCAGCGTCACCGAGGGCACCGCCGGATTCATCTGGCCGTTGGCGCCGAAGGTGAAGTTCACGCCGACGTTCTGCCAGGCAACATCTGTACCGGTTGCATTTGGGTTGGTCTGGTAAAACAGGTTCCAGACGTCGCTATGTCCGGCGCCGAGGCTCGCGCTGTCGGTTTTCGCCCAGCGAAGCTGCAAACTGACCGGCGCGCCGGATACGTCGTAAGCGGTGGTCGCGCCGCCCGACACCGATTCGTCGATGAAATTCTGCGAATCCGATCCGATCACCGTGCCGGTGCCCGCGGTGCCGCCGCCAGTACGTGAAGCTGTCACCGTCGCGGTGGAGAAACCCAGCGCGGCAAACGCCGCAGCATTGCTGCTGGTGACGGTGAGGTTATTGGCGAGGCCAGTGTTCAGAGTGATCACGCCGCCGCTGACCGACGAAGGATTGGTCGTGTTTCCATTCGCCGCATCAATCTTGGCAAGCAAATCTGCAATGGTCCCATCGACTGGAATATGCGTGGCATCGTCGAGACCGCCTGAAGCAGTAAACGTGATCGTGGTTGTGCCATTGACGGTGATGGTATTACCGGCAGTGAAATCGGTGGCGATCGAATCGGTGTTGGTGGCACCCGAAAGCAAGGTGGCCGAAGTGATCTGCGTGGCCGTCGTCAGCTTGCTGTTCTGCACCGAGCCGTTCTTCGAACCATTGATGTAAGGCTGCGCGGGCGTGCCGACGATCAGCGGGTTCGCGGTGAAGTCGCCGACGTTGAGGAGTTCGGAGCCCGGCACCGATGTATCGTGCTTGGTGGTGAGCGGATAGCTCGCGAGGTTGGCGCGGTAGGTCACCGTCGTCGTCGGCTGCGCGGGCAGGAAGTCGTTGCCGAACTTCAGCACCGTCGGCACGCTGCCGGTGACGTTGCCGGTGGTCGGGTCGATCGGGATGCCTTCGAGGTAGTAGCCCGCGCCGTTGACGAGGTAGCCGTTCTTGTCGAGCGTGAAGTCACCGCGGCGAGTGTAACGATCAACGCCGTCGAACACCGGGTTGTTGTCGGTGAAGCTGCCGGGCTTCTGCACGGCGAAGAAGCCGTCGCCGTTGATCGCCATGTAGGTCGCGACCGAGGCGGCCTGCACGTCGCCCTGCACCGTGTTGGTTTCGCGCGAGCTCGAGCTGACGCTGCCGGCGAGCTGCGCGTTCGCACCCGTGTCCGGGATCAGGTCGAGGAAGCTCGTGTCGATGCGCTTGAAGGCGGTGGTCTGCGAGTTAGCGATGTTGCCGGAGATGTTCTCCAGGGCATAGGACTGAGAGCGCAGGCCTGCGACGGAGGTGGTGAGAGCGCCGAAAATACCCATTACTATCGTCTCCAGCTTCGAAATCCGGGCGGCCAGCCGGGTGCCGAAAAAAGCCGCATTCGAAGAAGGAGTCGCAAGCCTCGTGCCAAAGAAAAAAGCGAGGCTTGGTAATGAGTTATGAAAACGCCCCGGCCAGAATACCGGGGCGCTCTTGCCTATCCCCGGCAAGAATTGCCGCACGCATCAATCGAAAGATGCCGATCGATCGGGAATATCCGGGCGCCCTGCCTGCAACCTTATCTGCGGCCTCTGAGCGAGGTGACATCTGCTTGAACCGAGTAGCCCGGCATTTCAGGCGCTATTGTTCGGCCTGAAATATTTTCGTACGGCCATGTCGCGCGATGGTCCGAATTTTTATGACCGGGACTCTCGCGCCAGTCCTGCTCCGGCATCGTACCAGGATCGCGACGCCGTCACGATCTTAACGACCGACAGCATCACCGGCACTTCCACCAGCACACCGACAACAGTGGCGAGCGCCGCGCCCGAACTGAGCCCGAACAGGCTGATCGCCGCAGCGACCGCCAGTTCGAAGAAGTTACTCGCTCCAATAAGCGCGCTTGGCGCGGCCACGCACCATGCAACGCCCAGCCTCCGGCTCAGGAGATAGGCGATACCCGCGTTGAGGTAGACCTGAATCAGAATGGGCACGGCCAGTAGCGCGATCACGAGCGGCTGAGACAATATCTGCTGACCCTGAAACGCGAACAGCAGAACCAGCGTCGCGAGCAAGGCGACCAGCGAGACGGGTTGAAGCGTCCGCAGCGTCTGCTCCAGACGTCCCGGACGTCCGATGATGGATCGCCGCCAGCCCTGAGCGATCACCACCGGAATGACGATATAAAGGCCGACCGACAACAGGAGCGTGCTCCATGGCACCGTAATGGACGCAACGCCCAGCAAGAGGCCGACGAGCGGAGCGAACAGAAAGATCATAATCACATCGTTCAGCGCCACCTGGCTCAGCGTGTAGTGCGGCTCGCCATTGCAAAGATTCGACCAGACGAAGACCATCGCCGTGCAGGGTGCCGCCGCAAGCAGGATAAGCCCGGCGATATAGGATGAGATTTGCGAGGCCGGCAGCAGCGGCGCGAACCAGTGGCCGATAAAGAGTGAAGCCAGCAGCGCCATCGAAAACGGTTTGACCGCCCAGTTCACAAGCAGCGTGACACCGATGCCGCGCCAGTGCTGACGCACTTCCCCAATCGCCATGAAGTCGATTTTGAGGAGCATTGGAATAATCATCAGCCAGATCAGCACCGCCACCGGCAGGTTGACCTTGGCGACTTCCGCGCCAGCAATTGCTTCAAACAGCCCGGGGAAGAAATGCCCAAGAGCAATCCCAAGCACGATGCACAGAGCGACCCACAGCGAAAGATAACGCTCGAACACGCTCATGATTCAGGCCACATCGTTTTGACGCGACGTGCTGCCCTCGATTTTTCCAATCTCGTTGAGCTTCGTCTTCAGCGATAATTTATCGATGCTTGCGAGAGGCAGGCTCATAAACGCCTCGATCCGCTTCTTCATGAAGCCGAACGCGACAACAAAAGCCGTGCGTCTTGCGAATTCGGTCCCGACGACCTTGGCGGGGTCTTCAATGCCCCAGTGCGCCGTCGCCGGGTGGCCCGGCCAAACGGGGCAAGCCTCACCGGCGGCGTTGTCGCAAACGGTAAAGACAAAATCCATCACCGGAGCATCAGGCTGGGCGAACTCCAGCCATGTCTTCGAGCGAAGCCCCTCGGTGGGGTAGCCGAAATTCTCCAACGTCTGAACGGCGAGCGGATTGACGTGGCCATTCGGCGTGCTTCCAGCCGAGAACGCACGGAACCGTCCCTGCCCGTCCTTCCTCAGGATCGATTCGGCGAGAATGGAGCGGGCACTGTTGCCGGTGCAGAGAAACAGGGCGTTGTATATTCGATCGGTCATGTGAGCCTCACGCGCGTTCTTTTCGCCGGGTCTTTTTGCTGGCGGGCGTACAGCACGCGCTGGCCAGCAGGGGATCGCAGATTTCGGGGTGACCGCTGCAGCAATCCTTCATCAGGAAGGCGATCAGGCCGCGAAGCGTCTCGAAGTTTGCGGAATAAATGATGGAGCGGGCTTCCCGCCGCGAACTCACAAGACCTGCGTGTTCGAGGTCCTTCAGGTGAAACGACACGTTGGATGCGGCGACGCCGGCGCTTTCGGCAATCGAGCCGGCCGCCATGCCCAGGGGCCCTGCCTTGACCAACATGCGGATGATCGCAAGGCGCGTGTCTTGCGCCAGCGCACCGAACGCGGAGATCGCTTGACGTTGATCCATTGACGATCCTATATTTCAACAATTATCAAAATAACGAGGTACAGCAAATGTCCGAGCCTGGCAAGCCTGTTTTTCCCACCGACGAAATTCCGCTGGATTCGCTGCTGGGGACGCTGGAGGCGCATAAGGAAAAGGCGCTGGTCTTCCACTATGACGAGCGGGACGTGCGCCCGAGCTACCATGTGACCGAAGTGAAGACGGGTGCCTTCAATGCGCTCGATTGCGGCGCGAATCCTGAAAGCTGGCAGGAAACCTTCATCCAGCTATGGGACATCGTGGAAGACAATCGCGGTCACATGCCGGTCGGCAAGTTTCTGGCGATCATGAACAAGGTCGCTCAGAGCGTCCCATTCCCCCGAGACGCCAAACTGACCTTTGAGGTCAGTGACGGAGTTCGGCCGATGCAGCTTTACAAGGCCGATACGGTCATCATGGATGGGAATATCGTGCGTGTTCCGCTTTCGCCGCGCCCATCAAGCTGCAAACCGCGCGACCGATGGCTGGAAGAACAAAAGGCATCGTGCTGCACTTCCAAAAGCGCTTGATCGCTTAGGACGCCGATGGCGTGGCCGGTTTGAAGTTCAGCGCGAGACCATCCATGCAGTAGCGCAGGCCGGTCGGCTTCGGGCCGTCATTGAAGACGTGACCGAGATGCCCGCCGCAGCGGCTGCAATGCACCGCCGTGCGCACCATGAAGTAGCTGCGGTCAGTGGTGGTGCCAACGGCGTTCGGCAGATGATCGTAGAAGCTCGGCCAGCCGGTGCCGCTTTCGAATTTTGTCTCGGAGGCGAACAGCGCCTGATCGCAACCCGCGCAGGCGAACGTCCCCTTGCGATGCTCATTGTTGAGCGGGCTCGAAAAGGCGGGTTCTGTGCCTTCCTCGCGCAGGATGTGGTACTGCGCGGGCGTGAGCTGGCGCTTCCACTCTTCCGGAGTCTTTTCGACCGCGAATTTACCGGCCGCCTTTTCTGCCCGGGCCTTGCCCGAAAATGAAAACCAGCCTGCCGCAAGCCCCGCTGCCGTGGACAAAAGAACGCGCCGGTCGATCATGGCGATACCTCCGTAAGTGTGCCGTTTGTCCAAGGTACGAACCGGCCTCCCCGGCGTTACGTTCCAGCGGCAAATTTTCTACCCCGGCCGGAGCGTTTCCAAGCGAAGCATGCCCTCAGGGCTTGCCCCAAGGAAGGATGGTGCGGCCTCTAGTGTGGTGGTTCAGAAGTTCGCTTCATTTTCTCCACGAGTTCCTCAAGCGAACTTCGGATTCGGGGCACTAGCGCCGGTCCGACCCGAAGTCCTGCGACACCCGCTCGGTGCGCGCCAGCACCGCCGCGATCCGTGCGCTGCGGCGCTCCTCGCGAAGCCTCTCGCGCGCCGCCGCCCGTTCGCGCCAGCGCGCCAGCGCGCCGACAGCCGCGGAACGTCCGCGCGACAATCCATCGGCGAACTGGCCGACCACGCGGCCCGCCTTGCCTCCGGCCCAGACCAATTCGAACGGCGAGAACAGCCGCCAGCGGTCGTCGCCTTCTGTAATGCCTGCTGCGATCAGGCGTCCCGCCATCGCGCTGGTGTTCAGTCCCTGCCGGCCGAAGCCGCTCGCAACCCACAGCCCCGGCCGCAACTCTCCGATCTGCGGCATGCCGTGCACGGTCTGGCCGAACGCGCTCGAGAACACGCGTTCGATCCTCGCTTGCGCAAGCTGCGGAAAGACCGTCGCGATCCGGCGGCGGATCAGGCGGCCGAACCGCGCCGGCTTACCGCGCCATGTCGTCTCCGGGCTCGACCACAGCAGGCGGTCACCATCGACGATGCGGAAATGATCGATGCCGTCATCGTCGAGTACCGAACCGCGATAGGCGATCACCTCATTGAGAAGATCGCCGAGCGGTTCGGTCACCGCCGCGTAGCGCCACAGCGGCATCAAGGTGGAGGCAAGACGCAGCGCCGGCGTGCCGATATGGACGTTGCCCGCCAGCACGATCTGCCCGGCGCGCAGCCTGGCCGAGGGCGTGACGATGCGCTTGCGGATGCCCGCTGAATCGATGTTGATGACCGGCGTGTTTTCGAAGATGCGCACGCCCGCCTCTTCCGCAAGCTTCGCCAACGCGCGCAGATAGCGCGCACCGTCGATCTGAAACGCTCTGGGAAAATGCAGCGCATGAAAATAGCGGCGCGTCCGCAGCGCATCGCGCACTTGTTCGATCTGCCAGCCTTCGACCGCGGTGCCGAACTCGCCGCCGATGGTCTGCAGCCAGCCGATCAGCCGCTCGCCCACGTCGGTGGTGGAGACCTCGAGCGCGCCGGGTGTCATCGCGATATCCGGCACGGAGGTGGCGATGGTGTCGCGGATATAGTCGCCGCCCTCTTCCGCCAGCTTCCACAAGTCGCGCGCATGCGCAATGCCGACCCGCGCGATCAGATCATCGATCGGCACGCCATAGCCCGGCAGCACCGAGCCGAGATTGTGGCCGGAGGCGGCCCAGCCGACCTGCTGGCCTTCCAGTACCGCGACGCTCATGCCACGCCGCGCGGCTTCCCGCGCCGCCGTCAGCCCCGCGAGACCACCGCCAACGACGCAAATATCGACATCGAGGTCGAGCGACAATGCCGCGCGCGGCTCCGCCGCAGGCAAATCGCCCCAAAGGGCGTGGACAGGCGTCTCGGACGGAGGAATTGTCATTGGATTTATTTAGCGGCGGACGCCATGCTTGTCACGATGGGCCCTCACCAGACACCACCCATTATCTGCCACCCCCGGGAGACCAATGCGCCATTTAATCCTGCTGCGCCATGCCAAGACCGAACGCGATTCCGCGAGTGGCGAGGACTACGACCGCCGCCTCGATGAGCGCGGCCAACTGGATAGCGCGCTGACAGGCGCCTGGCTTTCCAGCCAGCCGGTGACGCCGGAGCTCGCGCTGGTGTCCGCCGCCGTCCGCGCGCGCGAGACATGGGACATCATCGCACCATACCTCCCCGGCTGCCGCGCCGAATTTCAGGATGCGCTCTATCTTTCGAATCCGTTGCAGATCTTCAAGGCGATCCGCCGCGCTCCGGATTCCATCACCACGCTGCTCGTGCTCGGCCACAATCCCGGCCTGCACGAACTCGCATGGAATCTGATTGGCGAAGCGCCGGCCGCCGAACATACCGCACTCGCCCACAACCTGCCGACCTGCGGCGCCGTGGTGTTCGATTGCCCGGTTTCCTCGTGGTCGAATCTCGGATTGCAGACCAACACGCTGCGGGAGTTCATGACACCCAAACAGCTCAAGGCCGAGAGCGACGCGCCCTAGGCGGCAATCCCGCGCGCTTGCCTGTCTGCATGCGCCATCCTACAACCGCGCAAACGGAACGATCCACGCCATGCCCGGCACGCCCTACTTCTCTCCCCGCCTCATCCTCGGCGCCGCCGCGATGTTCGGCATGCTGCTGGCGCTCGGCGTCCACATTCTCGGCCAGCGCTTCGGTCTCGATCTCGGCGATCTATGGGGCGCATCCAGCAACGGCGTCATTCCCGCAACCGCCGCCATCGCCTGGTGGCTGATCGCGGCGGTGGCCTTCGTCGGCGGATACGTCACGGCGTCGCTGTTATTCAGCGCGGTATCAGGCCATCTGCCGCGCCGATTGCAGCATGCGCTGATCGCGGGCGGGCTGCTTCTCCTGATCGCGGCCGGTCAGGCTGCCTCCGGCCCGAGCGCGGTGCCGACGTTGCACGGACTCTATAACGGCATTATCGCCTTGCTGCTGGGTGCAGCGATGGCGTTCGCGGGCGCCCATTTCGCGCTGGCCCGGCATTAAAAAAACGCCACGCAATGCCTGCGTGGCGTTTTTTTGAAAGCCTCAGCTCGCGGCCTTCAGATTGATCTTGGATTCAGCAAGCGCGGTGAGCTTCTTGTCCACCGCGCGCTCCTCATCCAGCGTCTTCTGCAGAACCGACGCGCAATCGTTGCGGCCAAGCTGCTTCGCCCATGCGACCAGCGTGCCGTAGCGGGTCATCTCATAATGCTCCGCCGCCTGTGCTGCGTTGATGAGCGCGGCGTCGAGCACCTCCTTGTCGGCCACCTCGCCCGATACCTCGTCGGCTTCCTTGATAATGCCGTCGATCGCGGGGCACTTGACGGCCTTCGCCTCGACGCCGTGCATCTTGAACACCTGCTCCAGCCGCGTCACATGCCCCTTGGTTTCTTCAAGGTGCGACAGGAAGCCCTGTTTGAGCTGCGGATTGGTCGCTTTGTCGGCCAGCGTCGGAATGGCCTTCACCAGTTGTTTCTCGGCGTAATAAATGTCTTCGAGCTGATGCACGAACAGATCGTTGAGTGTCTTGATATCCTTGCTGAACAGTCCCATCGGCGGCTCCCTTTGATGTGTGGCGGCGGCGCCTGAACGCCACCGCCGGATTGTGTACTGTCCGCTCAACGAGGACCGGCGCCGCAGGTTTCTGGGAAACGAGCTTTTTTATGCAGACACGCCAAATCGCGGTTTTGGCGCAATTGAGCCGCTTTTGTCGTCGATATGACATGGACCAAAGCGAATCCGCCCGCAGCCCGCCTGTGTTCTCTTGCGTCATGTTGTCCGTTAAGGCTTGCTATGCAAAGCCAAAATGGCCTGTTTTTCCGGTCCATGATTTGCCATATGAATACCCGGCTAGGCCGTTTGCGTTCGTATCCCTCAATCGGCTCATAACGGTCGCCGGAGGATGAATGCAGGGTTTGCTTAGCGCGTCGCGAAGCGTGTTCGACAGATGGATCGGTTGGAAACGGCTCGGCATTCTCGCCAGCCTGACCATCGTCGTCATCGCCGTCCTGCACCTCGTCAAGACGCTGAAAGGGATCGATACCTCGGCGGTTCTGGCGGCTCTCGAAGACAAATCCGCCAGCAACATCGCACTTGCCGCCCTCTGCGTGTTCTGCGCGTTCTGCACCCTGACCTTCTACGATCTGTTCGCGCTCCGCACGCTGGGTAAATTCCATGTGCCGTACCGCATCGCGGCGCTGTCGAGTTTCACGAGCTACACCATCGGTCACAATATCGGCGCCACAGTCTTTACCGGGGGCGCGATCCGTTTCCGCATCTATTCGGACTGGAATCTGACGGCCATCGATGTCGCCAAGATCTGCTTTATCTCGGGCCTGACCTTCTGGCTCGGCAACACCTTTGTGCTCGGCATCGGTCTGATCTGGCACCCCGCCGCCGCGGAATCCATCGTCCTGCTGCCGCAGGTGGTCAATCAGTTGATCGGCATCGGCCTGATCGCGGGCATCATCGGCTATCTGTGCTGGCTCGCAGTCGGCCGCAACCGCCGCGAACTCGGCAAGGATGGCTGGAAGGTGGTGCTGCCCTCGGCGCCGCTGACGCTGGTGCAGATCCTGATCGGCGTCGTCGATCTCGGCTTCTGCGCGCTCGCGATGTACCTGCTGCTGCCGAACGATCCGCCGATCGACTTCATGTCGATGGCGGTCGTTTTCATCCTGTCGACCCTGCTCGGCTTCGCGAGCCACGCGCCGGGAAGCCTCGGCGTGTTCGACGCCGCGATGCTCGTCGGACTTAACCAGTTCGGCCATGAGCAGCTTCTGGCCTCGCTGCTGATTTTCCGCATGCTTTATTTCTTCATCCCGTTCGCGATCGCGATCTCGATCATGGGAGTAAGGGAGCTTTGGCTCAGCGTCATCCTGCCCTGGCAGCAGAAGCGCAAGGCCTGCATGAGCCCGGCGCGGGCAACAGTGCCGCCGCCGTCGCAGAACAGAAACGGCTGACGGGCATTGTATCCCTGCAACCGCAACATGCAGTGAAAACAAACTCATGATCCGCCGAACCACCGCCCTCTTCGCACTCGCCCTCGCCATCCTGTCATGGGCCGGCGACGCGCGTGCCCAGGACACAGCATCCCCACCTTCCGCGGGCGGCATCCAGATTTCATGGGAAGTGCGCAACCGCTTCCGGCTGTTTCGCGAAGAGCGCGATTTCCAGCTTCAGGTCGAAGCCATGTCTTCCGGCCGCAGCGTGCTCGCCGCCGAGGACGCGCTTGAGATTCAGAGCGACGGCCGCGGCTGGGCGCGCAACACGGTCGGCAGACTTTGCATCGATCCCAGCGGGCACGTCAGCAATCCCTGCACGCGCGACGGCGTGAAGGAGGATTATCTCGCGCCGGTCGATCATGCGGTGACGGTCAGCCTGACCGGCGCGGTGCCGGTCGGCTCGGTATGCGCATGGTCGTTCAACGACAATGAAGGCCCGCCAATCCAGACCACGCTCGACTGCTCCGAGCCGATCAACTTCCGCGTCCGCAATGGACGCACCACGATCGCCAGCGTCGATGTTTCGAGCGGCGGCAGCGACACGCCGCTGCATGATTCCACCCAGATCGCGGTCCGCGACATCCTGATTGCCGGTCTTGGCGATTCCATCGCATCCGGCGAAGGCAATCCGGACCGGCCGGTGGCGCTGGCCGACGACGGGTTCTGCTTCCGCTCGTATCTGGAAGGCTCGACCGGGCAATACTACCGGCCAAGCCGCAAGGGCTATAAAGGCGCGCGCGCCTGTGAGAGCGCGGCGGGCTCGAATGAACTGTTCGCCTGGCAGAAATTCGGCGCGCAATGGTTCAACGCCGCCTGCCACCGCTCGCTCTACAGCTATCAGACCCGCGCCGCGCTCGCGCTCGCCATCCAATACACCCACATCGCGGTGACCTATCTGCCGCTCGCCTGTTCGGGCGCCACCATCGACGAAGGATTGCTCGGCTCGTTGCCCGCGCGCGAATGCCTCGTCACCAAGACGGCAATGAACTGCGCGGGGACCGTCGGTTCGCAGGTCGGCGAATTGAAGGAGGCTCTCGCAGCAGCGCAGCGCCGTCAGCCCGAGCGCCAGCTCGACCTGCTGTTCCTGTCGATTGGCGCTAACGATATCAACTTCTCCGGCCTCGTCGCCGATGTGATCGTGGACAGCACCACCGAACGCACGCTGTTCAAGCGCAGCGGCATGATCGGAAGCGTCGAGGATTCACGCAGCACGCTGACGCGCACGCTGCCGCAGAATTTCCAGCGGCTGCGCACTGCCTTGAAGCCGCTCGTCGGCGGCGACCTGTCGCGCGTGGTGTTCGTGTCCTATGCGAATCCAACGCTGTTCAACGGCGCGCCCTGTCCCGGCGGCCTCGCCGGTTTCGACATTCACCCCGCCTTCAACGCAGCACCCGAGCGCCTCGCGAAGACATCGCAGTTCGTCGAGAGCGAATTCCTGCCGCAACTTAAGAACATCGTACTGTGCACCGGCGGCACGATCTGCAACGGGCCGCGCGATGCGATGACGTTCGTCGATCAGCATCAGGTCGCGTTCCAGAACCACGGCTTCTGCGCCCGCGCCGCCACCGATCCCGCATTCGATCAGCAGTGCTTTTCCGCCGAGGGCAAGAGCTTCAACACCGATATCGTGGCGGCGGCATCCAATCCGCTGACCTGCGGCCAGGGTGCAAGCAAGTTTCGCGCTTATCTGCCGCGCGCGCGCTGGATCAGGGACGCGGACGACAGTTACTTCACCGCGATGACCTATCCGCTCGCGGCGAAAACGGCGAGCCAGCCCACCGATATTCATGACGCGACATGGGGCGTGCTGTCGGCGGTGTATGGCGGCGCCATTCATCCGACCGCCGAAGGCCATGCCGCGATGGCGGATGCCGCGTGGCCTGCCGCCGCCGCAATCCTCGGCCTGCCGCCAGTCGAGGCCGACGTCACGCGCGAGCCAATCGACCCGATTCAACAATTGAAGCGATAAAGGCAAATCGATGAATCGCGCGGCAACGCAGCCGCGCGATCATGCGCGTCTCAGTTGACGCCGAGCTTCTTCTGCAGGCTCGAGGACGACGTGGTGTACTGGAACACGACACGCTTGTCCGGAAACACGTAACGGCTGGCCTTCTGCGCCATCAGCGCGCCTTCGTGGAAGCCGGAGAGGATGAGCTTCAGCTTGCCGGGATAGGTGTTGATGTCGCCGATGGCGAAGATGCCGGGGACGTTGGTTTCGAACGCCTCGGTGTCGACCGGCAAGAGATTGTTTTCGAGCTTCACGCCCCACTCCGCGACCGGGCCGAGTTTCATGGTGAGGCCGAAGAACGGCAGGATCGTATCGCAGACGACCGTCGAGACGGCATTATCGCTGCCCTTGACCTGGGCGCCCTTCAGCACGCCGTTCTCGCCTTCGAGCGCGGTGACCTGACCGATCTTCAGATCCATCTTTCCGTCCGCCACGAGTGCGCGCATCTGCTCGACGCTGTGGGGTGCCGCACGGAAATCGTCGCGGCGATGCAGCAGCGTGACGCGCTTGGCGATCGGATGAAGGTTGAGCGTCCAGTCGAGCGCGGAGTCGCCGCCGCCGACGATCAGCAGCTCTTTGTCGCGGAACTGCTCCATCTTGCGCACGGCATAGAACACCGAGGAGCCTTCATAGGCCTCGATGCCCGGCACCGGAGGGCGTTTGGGCTGGAACGAACCGCCGCCCGCGGCGATCACCACGACCTTGGTCTCGAACACCTTGCCCGCGTCGGTGGTGACGCGGAACAAAGGATCGCCGATTTTCTCGACGCTCTGGATCATCTCGTTGAGATGGAAGGTCGGATTGAACGGCTTGATCTGCTCCATCAGCGCCTCGGTGAGGCCCTGTCCCGTCACCATTGGGATGCCGGGAATGTCGTAGATCGGCTTTTCAGGATAGAGCTCGGCGCACTGGCCGCCGATCTTGTCGAGGATGTCTACGACATGAGTCTTCATGTCGAGAAGGCCGAGTTCGAAAACCGCAAACAGTCCGCAGGGGCCTGCGCCGATGATCAACACATCGGTCTTGATCGCTTCGCTCATGATGGTGTTTCGTCGCCGTAAATGGAATGGAAGCGGCTCGGGCCAAAACGGCGGCCGCTGTCGGCGTCTGTCTAGCCAAGGATCGCCGCCGGGGAAAGGGCTAAAATACCACCCCCAGCCATACATCTAACAGATTGTAAGGATAGAAGAATTCTAAGCAGGCAGCGGCCGCTCAGGCCTGCCGCTCAGGCGTGCGCAGCACGAGGCCGTCCAGTTCGTCGGTGACTTTGATCTGGCAGGACAGGCGCGAATTGGGGCGCACGTCGTAGCCGAAATCGAGCATGTCTTCTTCCATCGGCGAAGGCGGGCCGACCTTCTCCTGCCAGGCTTCGTCGACATAGACGTGGCAGGTGGCGCAGGCACAGGCTCCTCCGCATTCGGCATCGATGCCGGGAACAGCGTTGCGGATAGCGGCTTCCATCGCCGTCGCGCCGGCATCGACGTCAACAGTGCGGGTGGTGCCGGCGTGATCGATGAAGTTGATTTTGACCATGGATCTCTTGGATGCGGCAGTGAGTTCGCAGCAGTCTATAGCCGCTCCAACAGCGTCATACCAGCGTCAAGCCGCGGATTATCTGGATAAATTGCCGCCCGCGAGATGTGCGTCGATCGCCGCGAAAGCCTCATCCACGCTGCCCCGAAGCTGCTTGAACGCAGCCGCAAAGCCGCTGTGTTCACGCAATCCGCTCTCCAGCGCATAGGCCGCCTCGCCGACCTCGAAGGCACCGATTGCGCGCGCGGAGCCCTTCAGCGTATGCGCAAGCTCGGCGGCGTTTTCAGGTCGCGGAGCGAGTTGCGCGAGCAGATCGCGGGTCTGCGCCTTGAACATCTCCAGCACTTCGCGCTCGAGCCGTATGTCGCCGAGCGTCATGCTGCGCAGATAGGACAAGTCGAGCGGCATTGGCATCGGGACCAGCGGCGGCGAAGGCATCCAGGGAACCTGTTCGATTGAAAACTGCATCGCACCCTGCTCGCAGGACGGCCTAACCGCCAGCGAACACGGATTCGGTTAACGCAATCTTTCCAAACCGGGCCCGTCATCCCCAACACGATTTTGCCACAATTTCAGACGGCCGCTAAAACAGCGGCTTTGGCGGGGGTGGCCATGGCCGTGTTAACGATGATTAAAATGTTCTTAACGCGAACCATTTCATTCGATCCAATCAGCCAATAGGATGTTGGCGGAAATGGGGGACAAGCCACCATCCGCAGCAGTCATGGCCTGCGGGATGTGGCAAGGACGGGCTGGCGCGGCGGCACATGGTTGCGGCTCCCCTCTTTAAGTGCGTGAATAAACAAGGGCGTACCAGTAAATGGCGAAAAATTCGAAGGTCAAAGACCCAACTGAAGTCGCCCTCTCCGCGATTCAGGAAGCGCTGAACATCTCCGATCCATCGCAAGCGGCCGATGACCAATCGTCCCTGTCCAACGAACCTCTCCGCGCGCCCGAAAACGATTTCGGCGATGTCCGTTTCGGCCGTCAGGCCGCCAATGACGACCGCGAAGCCATCGGCGCGGTCCTCCAGTCGCTTCAGCGCGGCCGCCCCCGCCGCAGCGCCTATACCTTCGCCGCCATTTTCTCGGGACTGTGGATTGCCGCCGCGGGCTTCCTGATCGTCTCTTTCCTGCCCTCGCTCGAAGCCATGGTCGGCTCGAACGGCGGCGCGCTGGCTCTCGTCGGCCTCGCCTGCGTGTTCGTCACGCCCCTCATCCTGTTCTACTTCATCGCGAGCGTTTCCTGGCGCAGCCAGGAACTGAGCATGATCGCCCAGTCCATGGCGCAGATGGCCGTGCGCTTCTCCGAGCCCGAGCACGTCGCGAGCGATGCCATGGTCACCGTCGGTCAGGCGATCCGCCGTGAAGTCGCGGCGATGGGCGACGGCGTCGAGCGCGCCATTGCGCGTGCCGGCGAACTGGAAGCCCTCGTCACCAACGAAGTTTCTGCGCTTGAACGCGCCTACAGCGACAACGAAGTCCGCATTCGCGCCCTGCTTCAGGACATCTCCACCCAGCGCGACAACCTCGTCGGCCAGGCCGAGCAGGTTCGCAACGCGATCTCGGGCGTGCAGATCGACCTGCGTCAGGACATCGCCATCATCAGCGACGCCATCGCCGCGCGCGTGGACGAGGTGACGAACAACATCACCCACATGCTGGAAGAGCGCAGCGACCACATTACCGGCGCGTTCGCTGCTGCCGGCGACAACATGATCATCGCGCTCGGCGAGCGCGGCGGCGACCTGCTCGACCGCCTCGAGGAAGCCAGCAACCAGACCGCCAACGCGGTGTTGGAGGCGAGCGAACAGCTCACCGCCAACCTCAATTTCAAAACCAGCCACATCCACGACGAATTCGCCGAACTCGCCGACAACATCCATGAGTTGCTCAACGACCGCGTCGAGCGCATCACCGGCGACTTCGAACAGCGTGCCAATTCGATCGTCGACGGCATCACGCTGCGCACCGAGCAGGTTCACGACACCCTCAAGAATTCCGGCGACTCGCTGCTGAACGAGATGGAGCTGCGCTCCATCGACCTCGCCGCGAAGGTGGACGAGGCCAGCACCCGTCTTGCGGACCACATCCTCACCAGCAGCGACAAGGTGAGCGAATCCCTCGACGTCACCATCAACACGCTGGTCGCCAAGGTCGCGAGCCAGACCGAAAGCACGCACGAAGCCCTCTCCTCCCGCATTGCCTCGTTCGAGACGCTGATGCGTGAACAGGGTGGCGAGCTGGCCGAGAAATTCGCCCGCGACAGCGGCACGCTCGGCGCATTGATCACGCGTCACGTCGCGGAGTTCGACCGCACGGTGAAGACCTATGGCGGCGAGATCGTCGAGCGCATGGGCCAGCACACCCAGGGCATTTCCGACAGCCTGAAAGCCTATGTCGACACCTTCGACACGCGCGTCACTACGCATGGCGCCCAGATCCGCGACACCCTCGACGAACGCCTTGGCGTCTTCCAGAGCGCTCTCGATTCCCGCGTCACCACGCTTGAAGTGTCGCTCGACACCACGATCAAGTCGTTCGACAACACCATCGACCAGCGCCTGTCCGCACTCGAAAGCTCCTTCGACAGGCGCGCCGAGACAGTCACTCAGGCCATCGACGCACAGAGCACCGCTCTCGCCGATACTCTCTCTACCCGCTTCGGCGAGATGCAGAAGGGCATCGAAAACCACGCAGGCTCGGTTGCGTCCGATATCGAGGCCCGCGTTGTCCGCTTCGAGAACCTGCTCGACATCCGCGTCGAATCCGCTGCCAGCCGCGTCGAGGCGAGCGGGCAGAAGGCCAGCGAGACCCTGATTTCACGCACCGAAGAAATCACGCAGAGCATCAAGGCCCGCGTCGAGGATTCGGAGCGCTCATTGACCAACCTCGCCGTGGAAACCAGCGAAGCGATCCAGAGCGGCGCCCGCAACGCCCAGCAGTCGCTGCTGGCCTTGTCCGGCGAAGTCGGCTCGCAGTTGCGCGCCACCACGACCGAGATGGAGCGCACCATCCAGACCAGTGCGCGCGAGACCGAGAGCACCCTCTTCCTCGCCTCCAACAACGCCAGTGCCCAGATCAAGTCGGCTTCCGCCGAGATCGAGCGCACCATCGCCACCGGCACCGAAAGCTTCGGCCAGACCCTTAGCAACAAGGTCGAGGAGATCACCGGCGGCGTTCGCGAACAGACTGACCGCATCGCGGCCATCCTCGACGAGAAGCGTGCACCGCTCACCGAGGCCATCACCGCCAAGACCGAACAGCTTGCGGCGATCCTCGGCGACAGAAGCGGCCAGCTCAGCCTGATGATCGATGGCAAGAGCGCGCAGCTTGTCGAGGCGCTCAGCACTAAGACACACGAGTTTGCCCATACCATCAGCGGCGCGACCACCAGCGCGCTCAAGGCGATCGAGACCCAGAGCAGCGACTTCACCGTGCAGTTGATGAACCAGAGCTCGGACATTTCGCGCCAGATCACCGCCGCGAGCGAGTTGGCCACCGGCTCCGTCGGCAGGGCGCTGAAGGACGTCGAGACCAGCACCCGCGCTGCGATCGACCAGTCGCGCCAGGTTGCGACCGCCGCCGTCACCGAAATGCAGGAGACCAGCAAGATCCTGCGCACGGATACGGTCGCGCTGTTCGAGCGGCTGCGTGAAGGCAACATCCTGCTGCAGGAAGTGCTCACCGGCGCCCACGAAAACCTCAACTCGCTGGAGCGGGCACTGGTCACGCGCGTCGCCGATTTCGTCACCGCGCTCAACGATGTCACCAGCCGCAACAGCGCCTCGACGAGCGCGCTGGAAGAACAGCTGCGCACCTTCAACGAATCCACCTCCGGCGCGCTGGAAGGCCTCAGCAGCCTCTCGGCCCAGTTCGAGAGCCATGGCCGCCTGCTGTCCGATGCGGTTCGCACCGTCGAAGAGAGCAACGAGCGCACCTCGCAGTCCGTCGCCGAGCGCCAGAGCCTGCTGGAACAGCTCACCACCACGATCGACACCCGCACCCTCGATCTCGACGAGCGCCTCAACCGCTTCGTCAGCCTGCTTGAGGAATCGCTCAACGCCGCCGAGCTGCGCGCGCGCGATATCGCGCGTGTCGTTGCCGAAAGCGCCGGGGCAAGCTCCTCCGCGGTTGGCCGTCAGTTCGAAGCCGTTCGCATGGCTGTCGAGGACGAGCGCCGCCAGACGCTCGAGGCGATGGGCGAGATTTACGATCGCGGCACTCAGGATGCAGCCAGCATGTTCGCGGAAGCATCCGACAAGTTCAGCAACATCGTCCACTCGATGAAGCAGATGGCTGCCGAACTGCATCAGGAACTTGACGCCACCCGCGCCGATCTGCGCCGCGGCGTGCTGGAATTGCCGCAGGAAGCATCCGAAAGCACCGCGCAGATGCGCAAGGTCATCGTCGATCAGATCGAAGCCCTGGCCGAGCTCAACCGCATTGTCGCCCGCCATGGCCGCGGCCTCGACGTTGCCGCGACGACGCGTCAGGAAGAGCCCGCGATGGCCGTAGCGAACAGCCGCAACGCAGCCCCTGCGCCGCGCAGCCGCGACTATGGCAGCGCCTCGAACCTGCCGCCGCCGGACCTCGGCGCGCCGAACGGCCGCCGCACCGAAGCACCGTCCGTCAGCCCCGCCGGCTCCGATCAGGCGCGCGACGGCTGGCTGTCCGACCTGCTCAATCGCACCGACGCGACCGTCAACGAACGTGGCCGCTCCTCTCAGACGGCCCGCGCTCCGAGTGGCAATCCGCTGGATGCCCTGTCACTCGACATCTCGCGTCTGGTGGATCGCGATCTCGCCGCCGAGATGTGGGACCGCTATCAGCGCGGCGAACGCAAGGCCTTCAACAAGCGCCTCTACACGCCGTCGGGCCAGAAGGCATTCGATGAAGTCGCCCGCAAGTATCGCGCCGACCGCGCCTTCAAGCAGACCGTGGACCGTTACATCAACGAGTTCGAACGGCTGCTGGACGAAGTCTCGCGCGACGAGCGTGGCCCGGCCGCGCTGCGTGGCCACCTGACGTCGGAAACGGGTCTGGTCTACACCTTGCTCGCCCACGCCGCAGGCCGCCTCGGCTGACAGCCACGCGAACGAATGAAATAAAAAAAGCGGAAGCTCAGGCTTCCGCTTTTTTATTTGGTTTCAGGCATCCACCTCGATCGGCACATTGGCGAGCCCGAGCAGCGCCGGGGATTCTTCGAGGATCAAGGGCGTGGGAACGGTTTGCAACCATTCGCGGAAGCGGCCCTTGCTCTCGAACTGCGCACGGAAACCGGAGGCTGCAAAAGCTTCCTTGAAGCGCAGCAGAATGCCGCCCGCGATGTAGATGCCGCCCGTTGCTCCCAACGTCAGCGCAAGATCGCCCGCGACCGTGCCCAGTATCTCGCAGAAATGTCCGAACGCCTTCACACAGGTCGGATCGGTGCCGCGCATGGCGTGGTCGGTGACATCGGCAGGCGTCAGCGGCGCAGCCATCGCGCCCTCGATCTCGCACAGGGCTTGATAAAGATTGACGAGACCGACACCCGACAATACGCGCTCGGCGGACACATGACCGAACCGCTTGCGGAGAATGACGAGAATCCGGTCTTCCATCTCATTGGACGGCGGGAGGCTGACATGACCGCCCTCTCCCGGAATGAGCGTCCAGCGGTCGCCGTTCGGCACCAGCGCACCGACACCAAGGCCGGTGCCGGGACCGATCACGCCGATCGGCCCTTTCGCACCGGCATGATCCGGCCCGATGGCAAAGCAATCGGCCTTCGGCAGATAGGGGATGGATAAGGCCGCCGCGGCGAAATCGTTGAGCACACGAAACGCTTTCAGGCCAAGGCGCTGCCTCATGTCCTCGGCGGAGAACGACCATGCAAGATTCGTCATCTTGATCTTGTCGCCGCGCACCGGTCCAGCGACATCGATCACAGCCACCGAAGGCTTCTTATCCGGCGGCAGCGCAGCGAGGTAATCCTGCATCGCCTCGAACAGCGAATTGTATTTGCCGACATCGCTGCGCCGCTCATGGCTGTACGCGCCATGCTGCGCCAGCGCGAAGCGTGCATGGGTGCCGCCAATGTCTCCGATGACCCGCAGGTCATCCAGTCCTGCGCTTGCCGTGACGTTCATCGCGCCGGCGGGCGGTGCGGCCGTGCCGGTGCGGGGGCCGGCTGCGGTTGCGGAGGTGCCGTGCGGTTGTCGGTGGCACTGGCGCCGAACAGCACACGGGTCGGGTTGCGATCGAAATTGTTCACCGCGCGGCTGATGTCGCCGAGCGTACGGCGGCTGTCGGAAATCAGCGCCCGTCCGTCCGATGTCAGCGCCGCTGTCCGCTTGTCGAGGTTGTCCGCCAGTTCGCGGAACGAGCGCGCGGCCTTCTGCAACTCACCGCCCTCGCCGTCCTTGCCGCCCATCAGCGAATCCACGCCGACCATGATGCTGTCGATGCGGCTGGAATTGTCGGCCAACGCCTTGGAGAACGTCTTCAAATTCTCCATGCTGTCATGCAGCGCCGCCTGATTGTCGGTCACGAGCTTGTTGACGTTTTGCAGCGTCGCCCGCACCGCCTCACCGATGTCCATGATCGCGTTCGGATCCGCCGTCAGCGTCGGCACGCCGTCATCGGCCACCGGAATGCCGCCCGCCTCCAATGAGCCGCCCTTCAGCGACACCGCCGACACGCCGGTGAGGCCCGCGAACTCCAGTCCGACAAGAGTGTCGGCGCGGATCGGCGCGCTCTTGTCGACGGAGGCGATCACCACCACACGCTTCGGATCGTCGAGCTTGATCGAGGTCACTTCGCCGATCTTGATCCCGTTGAAGTTGACGTTGCCGCCGGTGCGCAGGCCCGAGGCCGCGCCCTCGAAGACGATACGGATCGGCGAACGCTGCGCGACCGAGCCGAGGTTCTGAAACCAGAACACGAAGCCGAACGCCGCCGCGATCACGGCCAGCGTGAAGGCACCGATCAGAAGATAGTTCGCCCGCGTTTCCATCACTCAAACTCCGGTCTACGCAATAACAGTACGCGCACGTTTGCCATGAAAATATTCCCGCAACCACGGATGCTGGGACGCCAGCATGTCGTCCATGGTGCCGACGAGCAGCACTTTCTTGTCGCCAAGTACGGCGATCCGGTTGCATGCGGTTTTCAGGCTGTCGAGGTCATGCGTTACCATGAAAACGGTCAGCCCCAAAGCGCGCTGCAAGGTCATGACGAGTTCGTCGAAATCACCGGCGCTGATCGGATCGAGGCCCGAGGTCGGCTCGTCGAGGAACACGATCTCCGGATCGAGCGCGAGCGCGCGCGCCAAGGCCACGCGCTTGATCATGCCGCCGGACAATTCGGACGGATAGAGATCGGCCGTCTCGGGTCGCAATCCCACCATGGTGAGCTTGGCGACGACGATTTCATCGAGCAATCGCTCCGACACTTTCATGAACTCACGGACCGGAAACTGGATGTTCTGCCGCACCGTCAGCGAGGAGAACAACGCGCCCTGCTGGAACAGCACGCCCCAGCGGCGCTCGACCGCGCTGCGGGTCTTGTCGTCGGCCTCGTTCATATTGATGCCGAACACTTCGATCGTGCCAGAGCGCTTCGGCATCAGGCCGAGGATAGTGCGGGTCAGCACCGACTTGCCCGCGCCAGACGGGCCGACGAAGCCGAGGATCTCGCCGCGCTTCACGTCAAGACTGAGCTTGTCGAGGATCAGCCTGTCGCCGAATCCGACCGTAAGGTCGCGCACCCGGATGATCGCGTCATTCGCCGCATTCGCCATCGCTCAGACTCCGATCGAGGCGAAGAAGATGGCGAACAGACCATCAACGACAATGACGAAGAAGATCGACTTCACCACGGATGCCGTGGTGTGCTTGCCCAGCGATTCCGCGCTGCCCTGCACCGCCGCGCCCTCGACGCAGGCGATGATGCCGATGATGAGCGCCATGAACGGCGCCTTCACAAGGCCGACGGTGAAATGGTTGATCGAGATCGCCTCACGCAGCCGCGACAGGAAGGCGTCGGGCTGCACGCCACCATAGAGCCAAGCGGTGAGACCACCGCCGTAAAGCGCAGCCATCGCGCCGAGGAAAGCCAGGATCGGCATCGCGATCACCAGCGCAAGGATGCGCGGCAGGATCAGCACCTCGGTCGGATCGAAGCCCATGGTGCGCAGCGCATCGACTTCCTCGCGCATCCGCATCGAGCCGAGTTCGGCGGTGTAGGCGCTGCCCGAACGGCCCGCGACCATGATGGCGACCAGCAGCACGCCGATCTCGCGCAGCACCAGCACGCCGAGCATGTCGACCACAAACACGTCCGCGCCGAACTTGCGGAACTGGAAAATGCCCTGCTGGGCGATAATGCAACCGATCAGGAAGGTGATGAGCACCACGATCGGCACTGCGCGCCAGCACACCTGTTCCAGTTGATGAACAGTCGAGGTCAGGCGGAAGTGGCTCGGATGCAGAATCACGCGCCAGAACGCACTCAGGATGGAGCCTGTCATGTTGAGAAGGCCGAGCAGCGTATCGGCGACCCCGACGACGGTGCGGCCAACCGCCTCGACGGCACGGACCGGACCAAACGGCACCTTTGCCGGCTCCGGCACAGCCTTCACGCGCTTCACTTCTTCAACAAGACTCGCGTAATCCGCCGACAGGCCCGCAATCATCGGCGCGGTGTCGCCGCGCGTCAAAGCGCGGCGCAGCCTTTCGATCAGCCAGGCGCCGAACGTGTCCAGCCGCGAGATCTGCGAGACGTCGATGACAAGGCTCGCACGACTGCCATCACGGGAGCGCTCGGTGCGCTCCACAAGCTTCTCAAGCGCCGGCGCATGGTGCACGGTCCATTCCCCGCCCGCGCGTAATGCCACACCGGCGCCAAGCGGCGTCTGCTCGAGGGTTGGATTCCCGTTCACGAAAGGCTCCCGCATTTTTACGCCTACAGAACGCGAGCAATCGGTTCCCGGTCCGGCTTGTACGGAGAACCTCCTAAGAGCCATAATTGTGGCACAACGGCAAGCCCGTCATCAACCAAGCGTCACATTTCAATGACCTCTGTTCCTTTCCAGCTACAAGTCCACATCGAGCGCTGGCCGATCGCAGGCCGCTTCTCCATCAGCCGCGGCAGCAAGACCGAAGCGGTCGTCGTCGTCGCCGAAATCTGCCGCAATGGAATAACCGGCCGTGGCGAGTGCGTGCCCTATCCACGCTACAACGAGACGCCGGAAGCGGCCGTCGATGCGATACATTCGGTCGGCCACTGGACGAGTCTCACGCGCGAGATGCTGCGGGAGCGGATGCCGCCGGGAGCCGCACGCAACGCGCTCGACTGCGCGCTGTGGGATCTGGAAGCGAAGGAAGCGAAGCGGCGCGTCTGGGAGCTTGCGGGCCTTCTCGCGCCACACTCTCTCACCACCGCCTACACCATCTCGCTCGGCACGCCGGAGGAGATGGCGCTGGCCACATCGGCAGCCGCGCACCGCCCGCTGCTCAAGATCAAGCTTGGCGGCGAAGGTGACAAGGGCCGCATCGCCGCCGTACGGCGCGCAGCACCTGATGCGACCTTGATCGTTGATGCCAACGAGGCGTGGTCCGACACCAACCTGCAACGCAACCTCGATGCCTGCGCCGAAGCAGGCGTCGCTCTGGTCGAGCAGCCGCTTCCCGCGGGACGGGATGCCGCACTCGAACGGATCATCCGCCCGATCCCGGTCTGCGCGGACGAGAGCGCGCACGCCACCGCTTCCCTCAAGGAGTTGGTTGGGCGCTACGATGCGGTCAATATCAAGCTCGACAAGACCGGCGGCCTCACCGAGGCCCTGGCGATGAGCCGCGAGGCTGAGCGCCTTGGGCTGCGTGTTATGGTCGGCTGCATGGTGGCGACCTCGCTTGCAATGGCCCCGGCTCTGATCGTGGCGCAGCAGGCCTTTATCGTCGACCTCGACGGCCCGCTGCTGCTGGCGAAGGACCGCGAGCCCGCCCTGCGCTATGAGGGCTCGACCGTCGATCCGCCGGACGCAGCACTCTGGGGGTAGCCCAAAAATAAGTCGGTCGATAACTCAGTCTGGCCAATTGCCCGCCACACTCAAATCAGATTCGATGGGTCCGTCCGATTTGGAACCGTTTCCCCGCGGGTGGAATCACTTGCGCGGGCGAGTGTGAGTAACGTCCATGGCTGAAGAAGCCTTTGCATTGTCGCCGATTTCGGCGAGCGCTGCGGTCCCCACCGAGGCCGATTATCACGCTATCCGCGAAGCTTTCATGGAAACCGCGCGGGGGCGCTGGTTCCTGACCGAATACGCCAAGCGCAACCGCAACGCGGATACCGCCATGGTGCTGGAGGCGGTCGTGCGGATCGAGCAGAGCATTGGCGCGGCGCATCACGAAGCTGGAGCCTCGGCCCCTTCTGAAGCCCTCCTGGAAGCAGCACTCGAGAAGGCACGGGCGGCGATCCGCGAGCAGTTCACCGAAACCGGATTCGACCATACGTTGTTGCCGTGGCGCAAAAGCGCCCGGATCATTCGCGAGATCATCTGGGGCTTGCGAGAATCCGGGGCCGACCCCCGCATCTGCAATATCCTCGACGGTCAGGTCCGTGCCATCGAAGCGGCCTGCGACGACTTCCCTCTCGAGGCCATTCGCGACCGGATGCTGGCGGCCCTCGACACCGCAGTTTTGCAAGACCGTGAAGCCGCTCCGGCGACAACCGAGAGCGCAGGCGACGAACCCGCCGCCGCTGAAATCACCACGAACGCGACTCCTGCCCCGGTCCCAAACCTCGAAACGCAGCCGGAAGCTGCCGTTGCAGAGTCGGTCGTTACGGAAACTGCCGTTGTGGAGCCTCCCCTTGTGGAAACGGCTGTTGCGGAAGCCGTGACCGCGAAGATCGAGGCCGCGATGGAAACCATCGCGCCCGAGGCCCCTGCGCCTGAAATCCCCGCGCCTGAAGCCGCCTCTCTTGAAGTCGTCGCTTCGGAAGTCGAGGCCCTTCTTGAGGCCGCCGTCGAAGCTGCGCCTGCCGTAGCAGTTGCAGAGCTGCCGCAACCCGAACCGGCCCCGGCGGAAAGCGAGCCCGCTCCCGTGGCCGCAGCGCCGCGCTCGATCATGACGGCTTCGGCCTCGCAACCGGCCCCTCAGCCAATGGCCGACCCCGTGGCCGTCGAGGCATCGGTCGTGGCCACCGCCGCAACCCTTCCACAGGTTGCTCCAGCCACCGAACCGGCGCCCGAAACCACCATGGCGGCCGAGGCGGAAGGCGGCGGCTCCGAAGATCTCTGGGCCGACATCGAAGCCGAAATCGCTCCGCTGCCGCCTTTCGATCCGGTGCATGAGGCATCTCTTGGAGCCAGTCTGATCGCGCAGGGTGTCGTGGCGCGGCCGTCCAACGGCCGGGCGGATCTGCTTGCGCCAATCCGTCGCATGAGCCACGCCGAGCGGATCGCGTTTTTCAGCTAAAGCGTTTTCAAGCGAAGTGGGAACCGGTTCGCGTGAAGAAAACGCGTCAAGATTCTTGGCCCTCACGAATGGCGTCGGCATAAAGCCCGGCGTCGACATTGCCGCCGGACAGGACGATCACCACGGTCTTGCCGCGCGCGTCCATCCGGCCCGCCAGCAGCGCCGCCAGCGCCACGCTGCCGCCCGGCTCGGCCACCAGCTTCAACTCGCGAAACGCAAACGCCATCGCCTGCGCCACCTCGGCATCCGTCGCCGTGACGCCACCGGCGCCAAGCCCATGATTGATTGCGAATGTGAGTTCGCCCGGCTCGGGTGCCATCAGGGCGTCGCAGAAGGTGCGGTTCTGCGCGTGATGCCGCTGGCGCTGCCCGCTCGCAAACGAGCGCGCATGGTCGTCATAACCATCCGGCTCGGCGGTGAGGAATTTCGCCTGCGGAAAGTGGTGGTGGACCGCCAGCGCAATGCCCGCCATCAGCCCGCCGCCGGACGCCGGCGCGGACACGATGTCAGGGGCAACACCGAGCGCCCGCAGGTCCTCCACTATCTCGAGGCCCACGGTGCCCTGCCCCGCGATGATGCGCGGATCGTCGAATGGCGGCACCAGCGTCGCGCCGCTCTCCGTAGCAATGTTTTGCGCGATCTCCTCGCGGCTCTCGCGCTCACGATCATACAGAACCACCCGCGCGCCATAGCCCTTTGTGCGTTCGCGCTTGAACGCGGGCGCGTCCGCCGGCATCACGATGGTCGCGGGCAGGCCCAGCAACTGCGCGGCGGCGGCGACGCCCTGCGCGTGATTGCCGGACGAAAACGCCACCACGCCCTTGCCCCGCTCCGCCAAGGGAATCAGCGACAGGCGGTTATAGGCCCCGCGAAACTTGAACGAGCCGGTTCGTTGCAGCACTTCCGGCTTGAGGAATACACGCGCGCCGGTCTGCGCGTCGAGCGCGGGCGAGCTTAACAGGCGGGTTCTGACAGCAACCGGCGCAAGTGCTGCGGCCGCAGCCTCGATGTCGGCATAAACGGGCAAGGGAAGATGAGTCATGATCCCGTCTTATCGCGCCGGGCCATGGCCGATCAAGGCGCGCAGCCTTCACGCTGCCGTGCGCGTGGAATGCAGGCTGTCCCGGCGCGGATGGACGATATTGTCGATGAAAGCGCGCGCGCAGTTCTCCCAGGTGTGGTTCAGCGCGAAGGCCCGGCATCGCTCGGGAGAAATCGCCAGAGCGGCACGGCAGGCCGCGCCGAGGTCTTCACTGAGAACTCCGACCGGCGCATCGCCGATGACATCCTTCGGGCCGCTGACGGGGAACGCCGCCACCGGCACGCCGCTCGCCAATGCTTCCAGCAGCACCAGCCCGAACGTATCGGTGCGGCTGGGAAAGACGAACACATCTGCGGTCGCATAGATTTGCGCGAGCTGCTCGCCCTGCAGAGCGCCGAGGAAAATCGCATCCGGATATTTGCGCGCAAGTTCATGGCGAGCGGGGCCATCGCCCACGATGATCCTGGTGCCGGGAAGATCGAGGTCGAGAAACGCTTCCAGATTTTTCTCGACTGCAACACGCCCGACCGACAGGAAGATCGGACGCGGCAGCCCGAGATCGAATTGCCGCGGACAAAACAATTCCGTGTCCACCCCGCGCGGCCACAGCACCACGCGAGAAAAGCCGCGCTCGCGCAATTCTTCCGCCAGCGCGGGCGTCGCCGCCATCACTGCCTGACTTGCCGCATGAAATCGCCGCAGACCTCGCCATACCCATGATTCCGGGATCGGCGAGCGCGCCGACACATATTCCGGAAAACGGGTGTGAAAGCTCGTGGTGAACGGCAGCCCCCGCTTCAGGCAATAGCGGCGCACCAGCAAGCCAATCGGCCCTTCAGTCGCGACATGGATATTGTCGGGGCGCGCATCCGCGATCAGTTTCGCGATCCGCGCCGGGCCGGGAATGGCGACACGCAAATCCGGATAACTTGGCAGCGCGACAGTGGCGAAGGATTGCGGCGTGAGAAACGACACATCGACGCCGAGATCGCGCGCCGCATCCGCCATCATCGTCAGCGTGCGGACGACGCCATTGACCTGCGGGTGCCAGGCGTCGGTCGCGATCAGAATCCGCATCAGGCCGCCTGTGCCGCGATGGCGGGCGAAGGCGCGGCCTGCCGCAGCGGCGCGGTCCATGTGAGGATTTCAAACCGGCCGTCGTGATGCTCGACCAGTGCGGTGCAGCTTTCCACCCAGTCGCCGCAATTCATGTAGCGGATGCCGTCATGATCGCGGATCGTGGCGTAATGAATGTGGCCGCAGATCACGCCGTCCGCATTGTTGCGGCGCGCTTCCGCCGCCAGCGTCTGCTCGAACGCGCCGATGTAATTCACCGCGTTCTTCACCTTCTGCTTCGCCCATTGCGAGAGCGACCAGTAAGGCGAACCGAACATGCGGCGGAATACATTCACAAGGCGGTTGGCCTGAATCGCAAGATCGTAGGCCTTGTCGCCGAGATGCGCGAGCCAGCGCGCGTTCTGCACCACGAGATCGAACAGGTCACCATGAATGACAAGATAACGCTTGCCGTCGAATCCCTGATGGATCGCCTGCTCCACCACCTCGATGCCGCCGAAATGCGTGCCGTAATAGGAGCGCAGGAATTCGTCGTGGTTGCCGGGGATATAGAACACCTTCGCGCCCTTGCGGACGCGGCGAAGCATTTTCTGCACGAAGTCGTTATGCGATTGCGGCCAGTGCCAGTTCGATTTCAGTGCCCAGCCATCGATGATGTCGCCGACCAGATAGATCGTCTCGGCATCGTGCACGCGGAGGAAATCGAGAAGCCGCTCGGCCTGCGATCCCCTGGCTCCCAGATGGACATCCGAAATGAACAGAGTGCGGAAGGTCCGTTCCGGAGCGCCATCGGAGATGAAGGCTTTTTCCATGGGCGTGCAGCTAGCAGATTTGTGTGACAGACAAATGACGAAACAGGCCCGGCCTCACGCCGCAACCGGCCCCGTCCGTTCAAAAGAGACCAGCGTGTAGAAGGCCGCCACTTTCCGACGCTCGACGAGGGTCGCATTGTCGTTCTGCGCCCACGCGGCAAGCCGCGCGAACGGAAATTCGGGACGCAAGCCCAGCGCGCGGGTACGCTTCGCCGCCCAGCGCTCCACCGCAGCCGCAACACCTTTTTCCGAATACAGATGGTTGACGAGGATGATGCGGCCGCCCGGCTTCACCACCCGATGGCATTCGGACAGGACCTGCTCGGGATTGGCGACCAGCGTGATGACGAATTGCGCCACGACGCAATCGAATGTCGCATCGGGAAACGACATGTTGTGCGCATCCATCTGCAGCACGTCCCTGACGTGCGGATACCGGCCGCTCGCCATTTTCGCCCGCGCCTTGGCGAGCATCGGCGCGCTCATGTCGATGCCGGTGATTTCTGTCGCGGCGTTGTAATCGTCGAACGACAAGCCGGTGCCGACGCCGACCTCCAGAATTTTGCCACCGATGGCGCAGGCAGCGGCGGCAGCGGCGCGCCGTCCCTTGACCATCACAGGCCCGCATACCGCGTCATAGATCGGCGCCCAGCGGGCATACGCCGTTTCAACGGTTGATCGATCGAGGTCCGTGTTCATCGTGACGATCCAGACAGGCTCCGGGAATCGGAGCGTTGCGATGGATCGGGGGTAACAGCGCCATGCGACAGTTCGACGACAAGCGCCGTATCGCGCTTAATAGAAGGCGTGGAAATGGTGGATCGGGCCGTGATCGTTGCTGAGTTGCAACCGGTCCGCATTGGCGATGGCGGCGCTGACGTAATCCTTCGCCTGCCTCACCGCCGCCTCAAGTCCTTCGCCTTTGGCGAGGCCTGCCGCAATCGCGGATGACAGCGTGCAGCCCGTCCCGTGCACATTCTTCGTGTTCACCCGGACAGCAGCGAAGCGGGCCACCCGGTCCGCGGTGATGAGATAGTCGATGCTCGAAGGTCCCTCGCCATGGCCACCCTTGATGAGAACCGCAGGCACGCCGAACTTCAGGATACGGCGGCCTTGATCCGCGATATCGTCTTCGGTCCGCGCCACCTGCTCATCAAGCAGCGCGGCGGCCTCCGGCAGGTTCGGGGTCACCAGCGTGGCGCGCGGCATCAGCGTGGTGCGCATTGCCTCGATCGCGCCATCCGCCAGCAGGCGGTCGCCCGACGTTGCGATCATCACCGGGTCGAGCACCACGTTTTTCGCCTGCCAGTGCGCCAGCCGCTCCGCGATCACTTCGATGATCGGCTGCGAAGCCGTCATGCCAATCTTGACCGCGGCAACCGGCAGATCGCTCATCACCGCATCGATCTGTCTTTTGACGAAATCAGCCGGTGCTTCGTTGATGGCGGAAACGCCCTTGGTATTCTGCGCCGTCAGTGCCGTGATGGCGGTCGTGCCGTACACGCCCAGCGCGGCAAACGTCTTCAAATCAGCCTGGATACCCGCGCCGCCGATCGTATCGGAGCCCGCAATCGTCAGCGCAACCGGAAAAGCCATCGTCAAAACAACCCTCTAACCGTCGGAGCGACACTAGCGCCCCAATCAAGACTTCGCCAGCAATGAACTAAATGGCCGTGGCCGGGGTTGTAGAAGCGTTCCTCACCCTTTGTTCCGGGAGAATCCCATGTACGGCAAAACCATTGGTACCGCGGCCGTGATGCTCGCAGCAATTGCGATAGCCTCGCCGGCCAGCGCCGAAAAGATGACCATGAAGCTCAACCTCACCGGCGCGAGCGAAGTGCCGCCGAACGACAGCGCGGCCAAGGGCACCGCCGATGTCACTTATGACACCACCTCCAAAATGCTGACCTGGAAGGTGACCTATTCAGGGCTGACCGGCCCCGCCACCATGGCCCACTTCCATGGCCCGGCCGAGCCCGGCAAGAACGCGGGCATCATGGTGCCGTTCAAGGATGTCGCGAGCGGCGCACAAGGCAGCGCCACGCTGACGGATGCACAGGCCACCGCCCTGATGGACGGCAAGATGTACGTCAATGTTCATACCAAGGCACATCCGGGCGGCGAAATCCGTGCGCAGGTGACGAAGTAACAGCCATATCCGGTGCGGCTGTAACTCGCGTTACGGCCGCACCAGCGCCTTCAGCCAGCGCAAGCCGAACAGTCCACCGATGAGCGCGGCGTAGACAACGGCCCCAACCACAACCAGCATCAAGAGCGCGATCTCATCTCGCGCGGTGGGCAACGTTGCGATCCAGTGCGCCGAGGCGCGCGACGCCCCCCACAAGGCAGCGGCGAGCCCAAGTCCGGCCGCAGCGAATTTCATCAGCGATTGCACGAAGGCGCGGTCCATCTCAAGAAAGCCCCGCCTGATCGCAAAACCCGTCACCAGCAGCAGGTTGACCCACTGCCCAACCGCCGTCGCCAGCGCGAGGCCGATTTGCGCCAGCGATCCGACCAGCGCGAGTTTCAGCGCGAGGTTGACGGCAATGCCCGTCAGCGCCGACTTCACCGGCGTCGCGGTGTCCTTGCGCGCGTAGAAGGTCGCAACCGCGCTGCGGATCAGGACGAACGGAATGAGGCCGACCGCATAGGCCGCGAGCGTCGCCCCGGCAGCGGCAGCATCAGCCTTGGTGAAGGCCCCGCGCGCGAACATCGCACGCATGATGACATCAGGCACCGTCAGGAATGCCGCGACGAACGGCACCGAAAACAGCAGCGTGAAATCGAAGGCGCGCCGTTGCGCTGCCATCGCTCCCGCATGATCGTTCGCGCTGATCCGCCGCGACATGTCCGGTAGCAGCACCGTGCCGATGGCGATGCCGATCACGCCGATCGGCAATTGATTGAGCCGGTCCGCATAATACAGCGCCGACAGCGCACCGGAGGCGAGGAAGGTCGCAATGATTGTGTCGGCGAACAGCGCGATCTGCGTGCCCATCGAACCAACTGTCGCGGGCCCGAGCGCGCGGAAGAACCCGGTCACGTCCTCATCGAATTTGATCTTCGCGAAACGCGGCAGCACGCCGGTGCGCGCCGCGTCGCCCGCCAGCAGGAAATATTGCAGGAAGCCGGAAATCAGCACGCCCCACGCAGCCGCATGACCGGCGCTCGGGAAGAACGCCGCGAGCGCCAGCGTCATCATCATCGACAGGTTGAGCAGGATCGACGCCGCAGCCGCGCTGGCAAACCGCTGCATGACGTTGAGGATGCCGCCATAGAGCGTGACGAGCGTGATCAGCAGCAGGTACGGAAAGGTGATCCGGGTGAGTTCAATCGCAAGTTCGCGCCGGCCAGGATCGTCCGAGAAACCCGGCGCGAGCAGCGAGATCGCCTGCGGCATGAACAACCATGCCACCACCAGCAGCACGAGCTGGCTCGCGAACAACAGTGTGAAGATGCGGTCGGCGAACAGCCGCGCCGCCACGCCACCGCCCTTGTCCTGCACATGAGTATAGGCGGGAATGAAGGCGGCGTTGAACGCGCCCTCCGCGAAAATCGCTCGGAAGTGATTCGGCAGCCGCAACGCGACGAAGAAAGCATCCGCCAGCGGCCCAGCGCCGAGAATCGCGGCCAGCATGATGTCGCGCGCGAACCCAGTCAGGCGCGACAGCAGCGTATAACCGCCAACGGTGAAGATCCGGCCGAGCATCCGCCCGCTTCTAGCGCATTGGCCGCCGCCGCAAAATGGCTATGTCAGCCGGCGACTGCGTCGCGCACAGCCGAAATGATGCGGTCCTGCGTCGCCGTGTCCAGATAGGGATGCATCGGCAGGCTGATGCACTCCCGCGACAGCTTTTCACAGACCGGCAAGCCACCCTCCGCGACCGGGAAATGCCGGTAGGCCGTCTGCTGGTGCATCGACTTCGGATAATAGACCGCGGTCGGGACCCCCCTGGCTTTCAAGGCCTCGGCAAACGCCTCGCGGGTGCCGTCCTTGACGCGGATGGTGTACTGCGCCCAGACCGAGACATTGCCTTCCGGCACCTTCGGCACGTTCACCACGCCATCGAGGCCCTTGGCATAATAGCTGGCGACACGGTTGCGCGCTTCGATCTCGTCGGGGAAGATTTTCAGCTTCTCGATCAGGATCGCCGCCTGCATGGTGTCGAGACGGCCGGTGAGGCCGAGGCGGATGTTGTCGTATTTCTCGCTGCCCTGCCCGTGCACGCGCACGCTGCGCAGCGCCTCGGCAAGCGAGGCATCATCGGTAAAGATCGCGCCGCCGTCGCCGAAACAGCCGAGCGGCTTGGCCGGGAAGAAGCTCGTCGCGGTCGCCAGGCCGAAAGTGCCGAGCCGCTTGCCCTTGTAGGTCGCGCCAAAACCCTGCGCGGCGTCGTCAAGGACGAACAATCCCTCTTCAGCAGCCACCTTGGCCACCGCATCGTGATCGGCGCTCTGCCCAAACAGATCGACCGGGATGATCGCCTTCGGCTTCAATCCCGCCTTGCGGGCGGTGGCGATGCCACGCTTCAGCGAAGCGACATCGATATTGAAGGTCGTCTCGTCGACATCGACGAACACCGGCGTCGCGCCGGTCAGCGCCACGACCTCGCCGGTGGCGCAGAACGTGAACGACGGCACCAGCACCGCATCGCCCGGACCGATCTCCTTGGCCATCAGCACCATCAACAGCGCATCGGTGCCGCTCGCGCAAGCGACGACGTGCTTCGCCTCGCAAAACGCCGCGAGATCGGCTTCGAGTTTCGCAACCTCGGGGCCGCTGACGAACTGGCAATGAGTCAGCACGCGGCCAACAGCCTCATCGATCGCGGAGCCAAGCCGGCGGCGCTGCGCGCCAAGGTCGATAAACGCGACAGGATCGGGTCGTGGATTCATTGAATGTCACCAATCGGGAAAAGAAAAACGGAAGCGTATTACTTGGACGCCACATGCAGCTGGGGGGCCGCGACGGGCTTGGGGCGAGTCTCGAGGCACTTGATCGCGATCTCAAGGCTGGCGACACCTGCCTCACCGGTAATCGCGGGCGTGCTCCCCGTCTTGATCGCGTTGATGAACGCCATCAGCTCGGCGCGCAGCGGCTCGTCATGGCCGACCGGCAGATGCCGCATCGAATAACTGCCATCACGCTGGAAGCCAAAGCACTCCGTCACCTGCCGCGTCAGCAGGTCACCCTGGATATATTTGTTGCGGGTCGCGATGGTCGCGGTGCGCGCCTTGAACGGCGTCAGCCAGTTGGTATTGATGTGCGCGAGCACGCCGGACTCGGTGCGGAATTGCAATAGTGCGATATCCTCGCGCTCCGCCACCGCGCTGGTGAGTTGCGGCTGCACCTCAACGATGTCGGACCCCGTGAACCAGCGGATAAGATCGATGTCGTGCACGGCAAGATCGATCACCACGCCGACATTGGACATGCGCGGCGGGAACGGGCCAACGCGCGTAATGGCGACGGACAGAATCTCCTCACCCTGGATCGCTTCCTTGATCGTGGCGACAGCAGGATTGAATCGCTCAACATGGCCGACCATCAGCGTCACGCCCTTCTTGCGGGCGGCGTCGATGATCTCGCGCCCCTCCGCGCCGGTGGTCGCGATCGGCTTCTCGACGAGAACGTGAGCGCCGTAAGCGATGCAGGCGAGCGACACGTCGCGATGCAGGTGGGTTGGTGCTGCGATGGTCACCGCATCGACACCGGCCGCGAGCAGTTCATCGACCGTCGCGAAAGTCGGGCAATCGACGAAGCCGGTGATGCGCGAACGGCTTTCCGCCAGCGGATCGACAACGCCCGCGAGTTTCACGCCGGGCAATTGCGCCAAGACACGCGCATGGTTGCTGCCCATCACGCCCGCGCCGATAACACCCACGCGCAAATCCCCGTTGCCGCGCGTCGAATTCTTGGAAGTCATTGATCTTTTTACCCCTGAATCGCGGAACCCCGCGCCGTTTTCCTAGCACGGCAAAATCGCTCCGCCGACCCTCTGTGTTGAGTGTCAGAACACGTTTTGATGCAGAAAATGTCAGCCTTGCGGCGCGTTTGGGGCCGGAAAGCCTCCAAAATTCGTTAACGGCGGTAGTCATCCTCGATGCGGATGATGTCATCCTCGCCAAGATAGCTGCCGGTCTGGACCTCGATCAGTTCCAACGGGATTTTTCCGGGATTCTCCAGCCGGTGGGTCGCCCCGATCGGAATGTAGACCGATTCATTCTCGTGGACGACCTTCTCAAAATCATCGATCGTCACCTTTGCCGCACCCCGCACCACAATCCAGTGCTCGGAGCGGTGGTGATGCTTCTGCAACGACAGGCGCCCGCCCGCCTTGACGATGATCCGCTTCACCTGATGCCGCTCACCGGTATCGAGCGACTGATACGATCCCCACGGACGATGCACCTTGAGGTGATCCTCCGTCACCTGCGGGCGTACCTTCTTCAGCTTCGCGACAAGACGCTTGAGCGCGCCCGGGTCCTTCTGGCGCGACACCAGCACTGCATCCTGCGTCGCCACCACCACGACATCCTCGACGCCTTCCAGCGCCACCAGCGTCTTGTCGGAGGAGACGTTGCAGTTGGTCGCGCCTTCAAACACCGCCGCGCCCTGTGCCGCGTTGCCGTCCGCATCCTTCGGCGACAATTCCCACACCGCATGCCATGAGCCGACATCCGACCAGCCGCACGAGACGGGAATGACCGCCGCACGCGAGGTCTTCTCCATCACCGCATAGTCGATCGACATGGGCGTTGCCCGCGCGAAGGCGTCTTCCTGCAACGTCACAAAGCCGAGGTCGCTGCCTGCTTTCGCCACCGCCTCGCGCGCCGCTGCGACGCTGGCGGCGTCGGTCTGATCATACTCGTCGAGCAAAGCTCGCGCGCTGAACATGAAGTTGCCGCTGTTCCAGAGAAAGCCATCGCGCACGTAAGCCGCCGCTGTCGCCTCGTCCGGCTTCTCGACGAACTTCACAACCGACGACACATCACCCGCAATTTTGTCGCCGACCTGGATGTAGCCATATTCCGTCGCCGCACGCTCAGGCTTGATGCCGAAGGTCACGATTTTCCCGGAGGCTGCAACCTCGACCGCCTGACGGCAAGCCGCGACAAAGGCCGCCTCGTCGCCCACCACATGATCGGCGGCGAGCGCCAGCACCACCGCCTGAGGATCGCGGGTTGCCGCAAACGCTGCGCCCGCAGCAATCGCGGGGCCGGAATCCCTGCGGCAGGGCTCAAGCAGAATGTCGGCGTCGCGCTCAATCTCGGCGAGCTGCTCGCGCACCATGAAGCGATAGGCTGCGTTGGTGATGACGATCGGACGGTCGAACAGCGTGCCGTCACCGACCCGTGTCAGCGTGTCCTGGAACGTCGAGCGGCCACCGAACAACGACAGGAATTGCTTCGGCCGGTTCTCGCGCGACGCGGGCCAGAGCCGCGTTCCGGCGCCGCCGCACATGATCAACGGAACGATACGCTTCGTCATCGAAAACCGCTTTCCTGAAATTTTATGCGATCAGACCCGGTGATACTCGCGATACCATGCCACAAAGCGCGCGACGCCGTCAGCCAGCGGCGTGGAGGGATGGAAATCCACCTCCCGCTGCAAGTCGTCAATATCGGCATAGGTGGCATAGACGTCACCCGCCTGCATCGGCAGCAACTCCTTACGCGCAGTGCGGCCGAACTCTTTCTCAAGCGCCTGGACAAGATCCATCAGCTTTTCGGGCTGGTTGTTGCCGATGTTGTAGATTCGCCATGGCGCGCGGCTCGACGCGGGATCGGGATGCTGCGCATCCCAGGATGCATTGGGCGTCGCCGGGCGCTGTGCAAGGCGCACCACCGCCTCCGTCACGTCGTCGATGTAGGTGAAGTCCCGCATCATGTCGCCGTTGTTGAACAGGCGGATCGGCTTTCCTTCCGTGATCGCCTTCGCGAACAGGAACATCGCCATGTCCGGGCGACCCCATGGGCCATACACCGTGAAGAAACGCAGGCCCGTCGTCGGCAGCCCGTAAAGATGGCTGTAGGAATGCGCCATCAACTCGTTAGCCTTCTTGCTCGCGGCATAGAGGCTGATCGGGTGATCGACATTGTCGTGCACGGAAAACGGCAGCTTGGTGTTCGCGCCATAGACCGAGGACGAGGATGCGAACAGAAGGTGCTCGCAGCCATTGTGCCGGCAGCCTTCCAGCACGTTGGCGAACCCTTGAAGGTTGGCATCGATATAGACGGTCGGATGATCGATGGAGTAGCGCACCCCCGCCTGCGCGGCGAGGTGGATCACGACCGGGAAGCGGTGGCGCTCAAATATGCTTCGGGTGGCAGCACGATCCGCCAGATCGATCTTCTCAAAGGAGAAGTTCGAGTCATTGCGCAGGATGGCAAGCCGGGCCTCTTTCAGGCTCGGGTCGTAATAATCGTTGATGCTGTCGAGCCCGACGACACGATGACCGCCCTGCAACAGACGTTGCGACACATGAAAGCCGATGAACCCGGCCGCACCGGTTACGAGAATCGATTGCTTGGACATGATCTCAAACGGTTGACGGAAAAGATGGCCTCTTCACGGCTTTCCTATTGCTAGTTGCGGTGTAAAACCATACCACGCAGCGAAAATATATCCGTCCCGCGCGCAAATTTACGATACGTTTTCCTCACACGGCACAGACCGGCTCCGATGCGCCCCACCGTTTTCCTTCTCATCCGCATCCTGATGTCGGCCGGGTTATTGTACCTGTCGCTCCGCGGCATTCATTTCGACGCCCTCCGGGCACGCCTGGACCATTTCGGCTTCGGCTGGTTTGTGCTCGCCATTCTGGTCACCCTCTTCCAGATCGTCCTCAGCGCCGTCCGCTGGCGCGAAGTGACCAAGCGCTGCGACGCGCCGCTGGATGACGCCCGCGCGATCAAGTTCAACATGATCGGCACGTTCTTCAACCAGACCCTGCCCTCCTCGATCGGCGGCGACGCCATGCGGCTCTGGCTGCTCGGCCGCATCGCGGGCTGGCGCGAAGCGACCTATTCGGTGCTGGTGGACCGCGCCATCGGCCTGATCGCGCTTGCGGTCATCATCGTCTGCAGCCTGCCGTGGAGTTATCCGCTGATAACAAACCGGGAGGGGCAAGTGGCGCTCGTCGTCATTGGCTCGGCGGCACTCACGGCCAGCCTCGGTTTTCTCCTCGTCGGAGCACTCTCCTGGCCATGGCTGAAAGGCTGGTGGCCGCTGCGGCACGTCCACGCCTGCGGTGAGATCGCCAACAAAGTCCTGTTCAATGTCAAATCAGGCCTGACGGTAGCCGCGCTGTCGCTGGCGATCCATGTGCTCGCCGTCGTCATCGCCTGGTGCTGTGCGATGGCCATTCATGCGTCCGTGTCGTTCTGGCAGGTGTTTTTGCTGATCCCGCCGATCATGCTCATCACCATGCTGCCGATCTCGATCGCGGGATGGGGCGTGCGCGAGGCATCGATGACGGTGGCGTTCGGCTATGCGGGCCTGATGACCAGCGAAGGCACCGTGGTGTCGATCCTGTTCGGAATCGTTTATTTCATCGTCGGCGCAATGGGCGGGCTGATTTGGGTGTCGAGCCCGGAAAAGCACGACAAGGCAACAGCGGTCATACCCCGGCTCGATTAGAGCCGGACATCCTTATCCTTGATTGCTTCGCGCCCGGTTCACCAGCGATGTCGTGCTGTGGCCAGGAAGAATGTCGATCAGCACGACCTCGCCGCCATGCGCAGTGACGAACTCGTGCCCGACGACCTGCTCGCGGGTGTAGTCGCCACCCTTCACCAGCACGCTCGGCTTGACCTGACGGATCAATTCGAGCGGTGTGTCTTCTTCGAAGATCACGACGAGATCGACCGCCTCCAGCGCCGCCAGCACCTCGGCGCGGGCCAGCTCGGCCTGCACCGGACGGCTCTCGCCTTTCAGCCGACGCACCGAGTCATCGCTGTTGAGGCCGACCACAAGTCGATCACACGTTGCGCGCGCCTGCGTCAGCACCCGGACATGGCCCGGGTGCAGGATGTCGAAGCAGCCATTGGTGAAGCCGATCCGCAAGCCCTCCCGGCGCCAGTCATCAAGGCGCGCATCGATGTCCTTCCAGTTCGATACGATCTTCTCTTCCATCGTGAGGACCGCATGCGGCAGGATTTTCTTGCGCAGTTCGGCCTGGGTCACGCTCGCGGTGCCGCGCTTGCCGACAGCAACAGCCGCTGCCGCCGAAGCCGTGCGCACAGCATCTTCTTCCGCCGCACCGCTCGCGAGCGCCAGTGCCAGCGCCGCAGCTACCGTGTCGCCTGCGCCGGACACATCGCGCACCTTCACCGGATAGGCCGGCACATGCAGCACGTCGCCATTCTTCGCCACCAGCGTCATGCCGTTCTCGCTCTGCGTCACGAGCATCGCATCGCAGCCCGCGATCTCGATGGCGTCGCGCGCGGCAGTCCCGATTTCCTCCGGCGTACGGGCGCGGCTGCGGGTTGCCTCGGTGAATTCCTTGCGGTTCGGCGTCAGGATCGAGGCGCCGTGATAAACCGCGAAATTCAGGTTCTTCGGATCGACGATGGTGCGCTTGCTCATCTTGCGCGCGGTGTCGATGGTCTCGCGGATCACGCGATGGGTGAGCACGCCCTTGGCGTAATCGGACAGCAGCACGATGTCCGCGCGCGGCAACGCTTCCTTGATCGCGGCGATCAGCTTCGCCTCGGTCTGGGGCGACGCGGCCTGCGCCACTTCCCAGTCCGCACGCAGCATATGCGTGGCGTAATGCTCGGAGACGAAGCGCACCTTGCGCGTGGTCGGCCGCGACGGATCAACGACGAGATGCGCCTCAATGGCGGCATCCTTCGCCAGTTCGCTTTTCAGGGTCGCGCCCGCGGCATCCTCGCCGATCAGGCCGACGAAAATGCAGCGACCGCCGAGCGCTGCGATGTTGCGCGCGACGTTACCCGCGCCACCGATATTGAATTCGCTGCGCTGGGCCGCGATCACCGGCGCCGGCGCTTCGGGAGACACGCGCGAGACTTCGCCATAGACGAACTCGTCCAGCATCAGATCGCCGATGCACAAAACGGTCTGGCGCGACATCCGCTCCGACAGCGTATCGAAATCAATCATGAGTCACTCAACGATAGCGATCCGGACGATCGAGAAAATTTGTCACGTAAGAAGCAACCGAATCCTCGAGCGGCGTGAAGCCGCCATTATACCCGGCGCGGCGCAGGTGCTCGCCGTCGGCCTCGGTGAAATACTGGTAGCTGTTGCGGATCTGCTCGGGCATGTCGACATATTCAATGTTCTCTTTGGTGCCGAGCGCCGCATAGGCTGACACGATCAGATCGCGGAAGCTGCGCGCATGGCTGGTGCCGACATTGAAGATGCCGCTCACATTCGGGCTTTGCACCAGCCACATGACGACGCGCAGTACGTCGTCGATGTAAATAAAATCACGCCGCTGGTCGCCGTCGGCGATGCCGTCGCGATGCGACTTGAACAGCCGGATGGTCTTGCCCGCCTTGATGTCGTCGAAGGTCTTCGTGAGCACGCTCATCATCGCGCCCTTGTGATACTCGTTCGGGCCGAACACGTTGAAAAACTTCAAGCCCGCCCATTGCGGCGGCAGCTTCTCGCCTTTCGCCACCCGCGTCGCCACCGCGACGTCGAACAGATACTTGCTCCAGCCGTAGAGATTCATCGGCCGCAGCGCCTTCAGCGCATCGAGGCTGTTGTCGTCGCGGAAGCCCTGCTCGCCGTCGCCATAGGTCGCGGCCGAGGACGCATAGATGAAGGGTGTGGGGTTGGCAGTGCACCAGTCGAGCAGCCGCATCGACAGCCGATAATTGGTCTCGAACACATGGTCGCCGTCGGTCGCAGTGGTCGCGGAAATCGCGCCCATGTGGATGACGCCAGACAGCCTGCGCCCGCGCAGCCAGGCCATCAGCTCATCCGGTGGTACGATGTCGGCGATCTGCCGCTTGGCGAGGTTGCGCCATTTGCCCTCGTCGCCGAGATGGTCGGACACAACGACATCCGCATGACCCGCATCGTTCAGGGCCGCGACAATGTTGGAGCCGATAAACCCTGCGCCCCCGGTCACCAGAAACATCGAAACATCCCACTTTTTGCCAGTCTTGGCCGGGACCGCCTCGCCGCGTCCCTCGCCGGGAACAGGTCACGGTCCGCTCCGTCATATCCGACCGGCCGATCCGTCCCCCGGATAGCCTCATTCAGACAAAACGCTTCTAGACGGCCTTTCGGGAAAGCGATACCCCGATTGCCCATCCTTTGGCAGTCTCCTTAATTTGAGAAATGAATCATAATTCATCCATAGGGAATGTCCAACCGGACCCGAGCCAGACCGGCCCGATTCTGATTGTGCCGTATATGTGGATCGGCGATTTCGTCCGCGGGCATACCGCCGTCCGGCTGCTGAAAGAGCGCTGGCAGAACCGGCCGGTCGATCTTCTGAGCACGACATTATGCGCGCCGCTCGCGGACTACATGCCGGGGGTCCGGCAGGCGATCGTCTATGACCTACCGCGCGGCCGCATCGCCTTGGACAAGCAAAAGGCGCTGGCCGCGATCCTGCGCCAGCAAAACTACCAGACCGCGCTGATGATGCCGCGAACCTGGAAGTCGGCGCTGGCGCCGACGCTTGCCGGTATCCCGGAGCGCATCGGCTTTATCGGCGAAGCGCGGTTTGGCGTCGTCAACGATATGCGCCGGGGCGAACGCGCTCTGCCGCGCATGGTGGACAAGATGGCGGCGCTCACCCTGCCGCCCAATGCCGTGCACGAGGCGCGCGATTGGCCGATGCCGCAGCTTGAAGTGCCGCAAGCCGAGATCGCGGCATGGCGTGCGAAGAACGGTCTTGGTGATGGGCCTGCCATTGCGCTCGCGCCCGGCGCGGTCGGCCCTTCCAAGCGCTGGACTTATTACGCGGAAGCCGCGCGGCAGCTTGCCGAACGCGGCTTCGACATCTGGATCGTCGGCGGCCCCGGCGAGAAAGAACAGGCCACCGAGATTGCTGCCGCAGGAGGGCCGCGCGTGCGCGACCTGACCGGGACCGATTTGCGCAACGGCATCCTGGCGCTGGCGGCAGCGACGGAGGTCATCTCCAACGATTCCGGCCTGCTGCATGTCGCGGGCGCGATCGGCACACCGTCGATCGGCATTTTCGGCCCGACCAGCCCCTATCACTGGGCACCGCTGAACGGGCTCGCCGCCACCATGAAGCGGGCGACCAACCTGCCCTGCCAGCCCTGCCACAAGCCGGTCTGCACCGCGAACGACCACGCCTGCATGCGCGACATCACGGCCGCCGAGGTGGTGAACACCGCGCTGCGGGTGATCGCCGAGAAAACCCAAAACCGGCCGGTGTCCGGGTAGCCGCGCTCCGGCTTGCGCTGACCTCGCAGGCTGGCTACGACTGCCCCATCCTTTACCGACCAGGTGGCATGTGAGCGACAATCCGATTGCAGATCACTTCCAGAACTCGCTCGCGGGGCTGACGCGCGCCGTGCAAAGCGAGGCGCTGCAAGCGACCGTCAAAGCCATCGCCGACGCCATCGCGCAGGCCTTGCGCAATGGCAACAAGCTTCTCTTGATCGGCAATGGCGGCAGCGCCGCCGACGCCCAGCACATCGCCGCCGAGATCGTCGGCCGCTACAAGCTGGAGCGCCCGGCCTGGGCCGCCGTCGCGCTCACCACCGACACCTCGGCGCTCACCGCCATCGGCAACGATTACGGCATCGAGCAGATCTTCGCCCGTCAGGTGCAGGGGCTGGCGCGTCCGGGTGACGTGCTGATCGCACTCACCACCTCGGGCCGCTCGCCGAACATTCTCGCAGCGCTGCATGTCGCGCGCGGGATCGGCGTCACCACCGTCGGCTTCACCGGCACCAAGGGCGAAAGCATGCGGCCGCTCTGCGATCATCTGCTGGTCGCACCGAGCGACGACACGCCTGTGATCCAGCAGATCCACATGGTCGCCGCGCACGCGATCTGCGACGACGTCGAGCGCGCCGTGATGAACACGCCCGGCAAGGCATGAGCGAGACGACGCCCGAGCTTCGCCCGGCGGTGTTCCTCGACCGCGACGGCGTTCTCAATCACGACGACGGCTATATCGGCTCAACCGACCGCTTACGCTGGATGCCGAACGTGGCTGCGGCGATCCATCGCCTCAACGAGGCGGGCTATCTCGTCTTCATCGTCAGCAACCAGTCCGGCGTGGCACGCGGCCTGTTCACTGAAGAGGATGTCCGCGCGCTTCACCAATGGATGATCGAAGAATTGTCGCGCGACGGCGCACGCATCGACGACATCCGTTACTGCCCCTATCACGTCGATGGCACCGTTCCCGAATTCTGCGGCGACCATCCCTGGCGCAAGCCGAAGCCCGGCATGATCCTCGATCTGATGGTGCACTGGCCGGTCGATGCCGAGCGAAGTTTTGTGATCGGCGACAAGACGTCCGACATGGAGGCCGCGCAGGCGGCGAACATCGCGGGTTATCTGTTCAAGGCCGGCGATCTCGATGCGTTCGTCGCCGATGTTCTCGCGCAGCGCGCTTAAGCCTGCACGGACAACAGCCGGTTACTTTCCACCGCCGCGATTGCCTCACCGAACGCAGGCTGTGCGCCCTTGCCGCCCAGAATGACGATCGGCCCGCTGCCGACCGGCCCGGTCAAACCGGGATCTGTGGCCAGAAACACCGCGAGCAGCGGCACGCCATAGGCGGCGGCGAGATGCAGCAATCCCGTGTCCACGCCGACGACCAGCGCGGCATTGGCGATCACCTTCGCTGTCTCGTCCAGCGGCTGCCGGTCAAGAATACGGCTGCCCGGGATGCCGCCCGACAGACGCTGGCAGCGCAATCGCTCCCGCTCCGAGCCCCATGGCAGCACCACATCGAGCCCCTGCCCGCGCAGCCATTTGCCGAGGCCGATCCACTCACTCTCGCGCCATTCCTTGGTGGCTTTCGACGTGCCGTGAAGCAGCACCGCGTAACGCCCGTCTTTCCCCGCAGGCGGACGCTTGAGCCCGTAATCGGGCGCGCCTTCCGGCGCGTAACCAAGACTGAGACCCGTGAGAGTGCGATTGCGCACCACCGCATGCTGCGCGCGGGAGACGCTGTGCTTCACATCATAGAACAATGACGCCAGCGGCTCGCGGATGCTGGACCAGTCGTAGCCGTGACGCTTGCCGGGCGAAGCGCGCGCGATCAGGCCCGAGCGGATCAGGCCTTGCGTGTCGATCACCATTTCCGGCGAGGCATCGCGCAACCGCATCCTGAAATCGCCGATCTCCTCCCACGTCCCGGACGAGAACAGTTGCGAGCGCCAGCGCCGTGTCGCGACGGCAATGACGTCGGCCACACCGCGATGCAGCCGCGCGAGCGGCGCAAAGGATTCCTCGACGACCCACACAAGTCTCACATCGGGACGGTTCCTCCGTGCATCCGTCATCGCCGGCATCTGGTGCACGACATCGCCAAGCGAGGAGGTTTTCACGACAAGAACAGTTGTCATCGAACGGGCATGGTTTCGAATAATGGCCTTACGGTTTGGAAACCATAAAGCAGTTTCCCGGAGGAAAAGCCACGAAATCGGCCATCAAAGCCGCAGGTTTAATACTTCCATTCCCCGGTTGCGCGACACCATAGGTGTCGACAGAAGGCCGTCGCGACGTGCGGCCAATGATGGAAGCGCTTATGACCGTTCTCGTCACCGGCGGTGCCGGTTACATCGGCAGCCACACCGTTCTCGCTCTGGTCGAATCCGGCGCGAGCGTGGTGGTGATCGACAACCTTTCCACCGGCTTCTCGACCGCGCTGCCGGAAGGCGTGCCGCTGTTCATCGGCGATGCGGCCGACGAGAACCTCGTGGAAGGCGTGATCGCCGCGCACGGCATCACATCCATCATCCATTTCGCCGGCTCGGTGGTGGTGCCGGACTCGATGCGCGATCCGCTCGCCTACTACCGCAACAACACCATGACCACGCGCAACCTGCTCAATGCCGCGATCAAGGGTCAGGTAAAGAATTTCATCTTCTCATCGACCGCCGCCGTCTACGGCAATCCCGAGCAGATGCCGGTGCCGGAGATCGCGCCGACGCGGCCGCTGTCTCCCTACGGCTCCTCGAAGCTGATGACCGAGATCATGCTGCACGACGTGGCGACCGCGCACGACCTGAATTATGTCGTGCTGCGTTACTTCAACGTCGCGGGCGCCGACCCGCAGGCCCGCATCGGATTACAGACCGCCGGGGCGACGCATCTGCTCAAGATCGCGGTCGAGGCCGCCACCGGCCAGCGCGCCAAGATCGACGTGTTCGGCACCGACTACCCGACGCCGGACGGAAGCTGCATCCGCGATTTCATCCACGTCAGCGATCTCGCGCAGGCGCATCTCGCCGCATTGTCCTACCTCGCCCAGGGCGGTGAGTCGGTGACGCTGAATTGCGGATATGGCCGTGGCTATTCCGTGCTGGAAACCATCGAGGCCGTCCGCCGCGTATCCGGCCGCAACTTCGCGGTCCAGATGAGCCCGCGACGCCCCGGCGACATCATGACCATGATCGCCGATACCACCCGGATCAACGCGATGCTCGACTGGACGCCGCGCTACGACGACCTCGACACCATTGCCGCCCATGCCCTCGCCTGGGAGGAAAAGCTGCTTCAGGACCGCCTCGCCAACCGGCAGGAAGCGGTTCCGGCTTAAGTTTCAAGCCTTGTTTTGGCTTGAAAACCCCCGCCATTGCGGGCAATGAGGCGCATGTTTCATTGCAGCGCGGCATGGGAATGAGCAAGGTTCCCCGCAAAATCACCGATGACCCCTATGGCGCAGCCGAGCTGATCAAGCGGCTGGTGGCCGAACAGGGCCTCGCCTATTGGCGGCGCTACGCGGTCGCCTTCGGCATGATGGGATTGTCCGCGGCTGCGACCGCGGGCTCGGCCTATCTGCTCGGACAGGTCATCAACCAGGCCTACGTCAACCGCAGCATCTCGGGCATCGTCACCTTGTCCGCGATCATCATTGCGCTGTTCACGATCAAGGGTGCCGCGACCTACGGGCAGGCCGTGATCATGTCGCGGATCAGCAACGCCATTCTCGCCAACAACCAGCGCAGGCTGTTCGCCAAGCTGATGCGCGAGAATCTGACATTCTATTCGGAACGTCACTCCTCCGAATTCCTCGCCCGTCTCTCGGCCGGCGCATCCGCCGTCACGCAGGTGCTGGCGCTGCTCGTCACCTCGCTCGGGCGCGACTTCCTGTCATTAATCGGTCTCCTGGTGGTGATGATCGTGCAGGACCCGATCATGTCGCTGTTGAGCTTCGTGGTCGCGCCGCCTGCGTTCCTGTTCATCCGCAAGCTCGTCAAGCGCATCCGCCATCTCGCGCACGACCAGTTCACCGGCACCACGGACATCATGGAGACGGTGCAGGAATCGCTGCAGGGCATCCGCACCGTGAAGGCCTTCACGCTCGAGGAAGCGATGCAGGCCCGCATCAACAAGAGCATCGCCGACGTCGAAAGCTATTCCAACAAGATGGCGCGCGTCTCCAATCGTTCTGGTCCGCTGATGGAAATGCTGGGCGGCGTCGCCATCGCGGGCGCGCTGATGTATGGCGGCTACCGCGTGATCGCGACCAACGCTGCCCCCGGTCAGTTCGTCTCCTTCATTACCGCCTTCCTGCTGGCCTATGAGCCTGCCAAGCGGCTCGCGCGCCTCAACATCGACCTCAACGGGCTCCTGATCGGTGCACGCAAACTGCTCGAAATCATCGACAGCCCCGCCTCGGAGCCGAGCGACGACAACAAGCCGCCGCTGCAACTCACGCAAGGCCGCGTCGAACTGCGCGACGTGACCTTCTCGTATCGCCCCGACGAACCGGTGCTGAAGCGAATGAGTTTCGTCGCGGAGCCCGGCCAGACCACGGCGCTGGTCGGCCCTTCGGGCGGCGGCAAGTCTACGGTGCTGGCGCTGCTGCTGCGGCTCTACGAAGTGGATCGCGGCGCCATCGTGATCGACAACCAGATCATCTCCGACTGCTCACGCACATCGCTGCGCCAGCAGACCGCCTATGTCGGCCAGGACGTCTACCTGTTCCGTGGCAGCGTCCGCGAGAACATCGCCTTCGGCCGTATCGGCGTGACCGAGGATGAGATCATCGCCGCCGCAAAGGCCGCATTCGCGCACGATTTCATCATGAGCTTCCCGCAGGGCTACGACACGCCGGTCGGCGAGCACGGCACTCAACTGTCGGGCGGCCAGCGCCAGCGCATCGCCATCGCCCGCGCATTGGTGAAGGACGCGCCGATCATCCTGCTGGACGAAGCCACCGCCGCGCTGGATTCGGAATCGGAAAAATACGTGCAGGAGGCGATCGCGCATCTGTGCCAGGGCCGCACCACCATCGTCATCGCGCATCGCCTTCACACCATCATGCATGCCGACCGCATCCTCGTGATCGAGGGCGGCGAGATCGTCGAGACCGGCCAGCATGACGACCTGCTGCGCGCCGGAGGACGCTACGCCTCGTTCTTCCGCCTTCAGCAACGCGAAGAAGACAACGTCACGCCACTTGCCGCCAACGCCTAGATTTTTCGAGAGACATCCCATGAGCCTGCCCGAGACCGTGATCCCCGCGCTTGACTATCCGATGCTGCCGGTCGCCGGCACGGCGAAAAAATTCCCGGTGCGGCGGATCTGGTGCGTCGGGCGCAATTTCCTCGAGCACATCCGCGAACTCGGCAATGACGAGCGAAACCCGCCCTTCTTCTTCGCCAAGCATGCCGACATGATCGTGCCGAGCGGCGCGACCATTCCCTTCCCCGGCCTCACCAAGGACTGCCAGCACGAGGTCGAGATGATCGTCGCGCTGAAATCCGGCGGCGCCAATATCTCGCCTGAGACCGCGCTCGATCACGTCTACGGCTACGGCGTCTCCATCGATCTCACCCGCCGCGATTTGCAGATGGCCTCGCGCAAGAAGGAGCAGCCCTGGGAGATCGGCAAATCGTTCGACAACTCCGCACCCTGCGGACCCTTGCGCGCGGCCTCCGAGATCGGCCATCCCGCGAAGGGCAAAATCTGGCTCAACGTCAACGGCAAGGAACGCCAGATCGGCGACCTCAACCAAATGATCTGGAACGTGCCGGAAATCATCGCGCGGCTGTCGCTGCAGGTGACGCTTGGCGCGGGCGACATCATCATGACCGGCACGCCGAAGGGCGTGGCCGCGATCGCGCCGGGCGACCGCATCGAATGCGGCGTCGAAGGGCTGGAGCCGTTGTCGGTCAATATCGCCTGAGGCCAAGCGCGCGCCGCTCACCAGTGAACGTGCTGGCTCGGCACGATAAAGGACGTTTGCGTCGGGGCGATCTCGGGGCGGGTGAAATAGTAATAGCCCGCCAGCATCACGGCGAGCAGCACGACGATGCTGCCGATATCGATGAGGCGTCTGGCACGCCAGCCCGAGTCGCTTTCGCGAGGGTCTCGGAATGGTTCGATCCGCATCGCTCAGCACTCCTAAGGGGGCTGTAAATCAATGCGATGCTACACCCGCAGTTCCATGTGCGTCCGCAGCAAAATGCAAGGCTGACAGGGGTTTTTTGGACCGCCCTGGCTTAATGGGCGTCGCGCAACACGGTGTTGGCCTTGCCCTTCTCCACCATGTCGATGACGAGCAGCTTCACGACATCCTTGCCGGTGTTGGTGCCGAAGTGCCACTGGCCGACCGCCTCGACGATGAAATCGCCGGGCTTGAAATCCTCGCTCTTGCCGGTGTCGTTGTTGGTGACGCGAAGATGGCCCGCCTGCACGTAGGCGTAACGCGGAAACGGATGCTTGTGCACCGGCAGCACCGCACCGGGCGCGATCTCGTAACTGGAGACGACGACCTGCGCATCCTTTTGCGGCAGCACGATCGGCTGGCCGCTCGATGTCGCCGTGGCCGACGCCACCGGGCGGACGACGACAGGCTTCGCCGTTGTCTCGACGCGCGGGCTTTCGGCACTGCACGGCGACGCGGCAAACGCCACGGCGGCGACAACGGCAATCGATGCAATGTGCTTCATCGGCAATCTCCGGTTTGCGCCAGTCTAGGCGAAAGCCGTTAACGGATACCGCAGCACGCCGCGCCCCCTGTCCCGTTTGCGCCAAAACACCCTCCGTCGAGCCATCATGCGTGCGCCAGCCGCCCTGTTCTTTGAGACGCGGGCGCGTCTGAACGCTTCAACTGCGATCACCCTCAAACGAGGGCGCGCGGAACGCCGGATGCGCGCACGCATCCGCAGCCTCATGCGCGATAAAAACAAGCGCACGAGTAGAGTCACCACGGGCACGCCGCATCATCCGGCGTTCCGCACGCAATGGTTTTAACGGCTTGCTCCGCGAAAACCCCCGGTGACCGGCCCTTCGGTCCATCACCGCTGGAGGGGACTGCGCCGCTCTTCCTCTTGCGAGGAGAGAGAGTTGGCGCTGCCCCATGGCGCAAGGCGATGCGCCGGGATATCGCGACTTGGGCCGTCCGCTCACGGTGCGGCCGTCAGCCCGGGCAATAAAAAAGGCCCGGAGCTTTTTAAAGCACCGCGCCCGATCAATCGCCCGCGCATCGAACACCGTGCGCAGCCACCGCATCCCGCCCCGCGCATCGTGACGATCGCGAAACGCCCCTCAAACTAGGGACGGGACAGACACATCATAAGCGAGGTTTGGAGGGTGGGGATAACGATGCTCGGATTTTTTACGTCACCCCGCCGCCACCGAGTTCAAGGCGCAGCAACGGCGGCAAGCCGCGACAGGGAGAGGAAAGATAATGGTAGTGGGAATATTTCCAGAAGAACGATGAAAGCGGCTAAATAAATTTATCAAACTCTAACGCAAATTCTCGCTCAGCCTTTCTAGCTTGAAATACGCTCAAAGCTGGATTGATGGCTTTAGCAACTGACACCAGTTCCTCGCGGTCAGCTTCCGAACTGCGACAACCAAAATAAATGCCCGTCAATTCCGGAGGATTAAAAGGATTAAACTGAACTTCAGCATTGTCGGACGGCAAGTAAATTCGCCATTCATTTTCATACTGCCAGGCAGTCGCTTTATAGAAAATGGTCCTTTCCACAATTATTTCGTTCTGAAGATTTGCTTTGCCCGTTATCAAATCACGCAGCTCTTTTTCTTCGACAAAGCGCGGCATTTTATCAACATAGACAACCGGCCGAGCAACTGACCAAGAGCTATCTGTCTCTTCTAAGCAAGCTAAACGCAAAACCACTCCCCGATGATGATCCGCATAATGCGACCACATGAGAATGCTGTCGTTTATCGACGAAAGGCAAAGCACTTTGTACTTCGCAAAGTGCGCACGTAGGTCCTTGTGCATGACAGTGATATCTTTAGGAATATTCTGAATTGTTAATCGCAGACCATCCTCGATGAAACTGTCCAAAACAGTCGATGGTATTCGTGAAGCAGCCGCACGCAACCTCGACAAAACTGCTCCTAAACCAATACCGGGATCGAATTTTTGCTCCCCTAACAGTATCTTTTTGAAATCTGCCCTGCACGCCTCGACAAGGGCATCTTCATTAAACTCCAAATGAAGATCGAACTGCATATCGAATGGGTCATTAAATGCAGATGCAGGCGACCACTTCAACTTACGGCTCTGCAAAATCGCTCGAGCTCCGCGGATGTCGGTATATTTGAAGAAATAACCCCTGTCATGACGCCAATGTGCTGGTCGCGCGTGCAATGCCATTGAGGACTCAATCGAATAGTTGAACCGGTTTACCGTAGATACAATTTCACATGCGCGCTGGTGACGACGAATCGCACACAAAAAGATTCGTTTTCATCTTTACCGACAGATTCAGCATCGGGAGCAAAACAGACCTGTGGATTACATCAGCATTAAGCCATTGATTCAGAAAGAGATGCGGTTAATTACCCGCACCTGTCATGTGAATAAGTAAGTTGGTGCGTTGCAAGACCTCCGAAAGAAGCAGATAGATTCTCAATCCCCCCGCAGCTCTCAAATTTCAATGGAGAGCTACGTTATGTCCGAACGACCAAAGCTAGAAGTCGCTATCTGGGGTATCAGCATCAATGCGGAAGGGATCGCAGCAATAGCCGCAGCTTTTCTAATTGTGATGGTTATTTTGGCACTCTATCGGTTTTAATAATAGCTATCGCGAGCTTGGCCACGTCACTTCACTTCTCAATACCCCACCCTCGGAAACCACGTCTCCCCTCTCCCCTCCGGCATCATGTCTCGCCAATTCCATAACGGATCGGCCATGTCACCGGCGCGGTGGTGTTGCTTCCGCGCTGGTGGCGCGCAAACAAAAAGCCCCGGATCGCTCCGGGGCTTTTTGTTTCTCGCGATATCATTCCGGGATACGCGTTCTTCAAGCGCAGACCCGGAATCTCGAACTGCGGGATTCCGGGTTCGCTCGCTTCGCGAGCGCCCCGGAATGACGGGCACGACCTCCACTACCCACACAGCAAAAAGCCCCGTCATTTCTGACGAGGCCCCTGAACGTCTGCGTTTCAGTACATCCGTGAAACGAGGCGTGAAACTCTAAGCGCGTCCCGGTACATCCGCGGTGACGGCGCTTTTGAATCCCTGCATGGCGCCCACGTCATTCTTTGCGAATGACGGCAGGCGGCCGATGATTTGCTTAGAGAAGCTGGAGGTTTTCCGCGCTGGTCTTGCCGCGCATCTTGTCCGTCTTGGCTTCGAACTCAACCTTCTGCCCTTCGGCGAGGTTGGAAAGGCCTGCACGCTCGACTGCGCTGATGTGAACGAACACATCGGTGCCGCCGTCGGTCGGGGCGATGAATCCAAAACCCTTCTGGCTGTTAAACCACTTCACTGTACCTTGAGCCATTTGTCTCTGTCTTTCCTAAAGAAGCGCCAGGGCGCATTTCGCGCACCATTGCGCGAAGCATCCAATTTTCAGCATCGTCTTTGGGAAAGGAGCCTGGCGGCGCGTTAACAAAAGAAGGGCCAGCAATCGAATATAGCGATACGTAGCACGCCCTTTGCCAAAGCCAAAGGACTCAATTGTGTTCATTGGGGGGCGATATACCGCTTCCGGGAGCGAAAACACCCCGCAAACCCGATGTTTCCTGAAGATGGTGCGGCAAATGAGCCGGGAATGGACAAAGCCCCGGATCGCTCCGGGGCTTTATGTTTCTTACGATGGCATTCCGGGATGCGAGCGCAGCGAGCGAACCCGGAATCCAGCAGCTCGGGATTCCGGGTCTGCGCGTGAAGAACGCGCATCCCGGAATGACCCAATCATCAGTACCGGTAGTGCGCGGCCTTGTACGGGCCTTCCTGCTTCACGCCGATATAATCGGCCTGATCCTTGCGCAGCTCGGTGAGCTTCACGCCGATCTTGGCAAGATGCAGGCGCGCGACCTTCTCGTCGAGCGACTTCGGCAGCACGTAGACTTCCTTCTTGTACTTGCCGTCCTTGTTGTTGGCGAACAGCTCGATCTGCGCCAGCGTCTGGTTGGTGAACGACGCCGACATCACGAACGACGGATGACCCATCGCGTTGCCGAGGTTCACGAGGCGGCCTTCCGACAGCAGGATGATGCGATGACCATCCGCGAAGGTGATCTCGTCCACCTGCGGCTTGATGTTGGTCCACTTCAGGTTCTTCAGGGTCGCGACCTGAATCTCGTTGTCGAAGTGGCCGATGTTGCAGACGATGGCGCGATCCTTCATCGCGCGCATATGGTCGAGCGTGATGATGTCCTTGTTGCCGGTCGCGGTCACGAAGATGTCGGCGCGCGGGGCGGCGTCTTCCATCGTCACGACTTCGTAGCCTTCCATCGATGCCTGCAGCGCGCAGATCGGATCGATCTCGGAGACCAGCACGCGGCAGCCGGCCTGGCGCAACGATGCAGCCGACCCCTTGCCGACGTCGCCGAAGCCCGCGACCATCGCGACCTTGCCCGACATCATCACGTCGGTGCCGCGGCGGATGCCGTCGACCAGCGATTCACGGCAACCATAAAGGTTGTCGAACTTCGACTTGGTGACCGAGTCGTTGACGTTGATGGCGGGCCACAGCAGCGTGCCGGCCTTCTGCATCTCGTACAGGCGATGCACGCCCGTGGTGGTCTCTTCCGACACGCCCTTGATGCTGTCGGCGATCGCCTTGAAGTAGCCCTTCGGCTTCTCCTTGAGCTGCTTCTTCAGGAGCGCGAAGAACACTTCCTCTTCCTCGGAGCCGGGCTTGTCGAGGAACGCGGTGTCGCCGTTCTCGGCGCGCAGGCCGAGATGGACGTACATGGTGGCGTCGCCGCCGTCATCGAGGATCATGTTGGGGTGGCCGCCGCCGTGCCAGTCGAACAGCTTGGCGGTGTAGTCCCAGTAATCCTTCAGCGTCTCGCCCTTCACCGCGAACACCGGAATGCCGGCTGCGGCAATCGCGGCGGCGGCATGGTCCTGCGTCGAATAGATGTTGCACGACACCCAGCGGATATCAGCGCCGAGCGCCTTCAGCGTCTCGATGAGAACGCCGGTCTGGATCGTCATGTGCAGCGAGCCCGCGATGCGCGCGCCCTTCAGCGGCTGCTTCGGGCCGTATTCCTCGCGCGTCGCCATCAGGCCCGGCATTTCGGTTTCGGCGAGCGACAATTCCTTGCGGCCGAAATCGGCAAGGCCGATGTCGGCGACGATGTAGTCGGTGGCGGTGGTCATGTTGAGTGTTCCTGTCTCTGGCATGTCATTCCGGGGCGTGAGCGCAGCGAGCAAACCCGGAATCTGGAAGTTCGGGATTCCGGGTCTGCGCGCTCGATGCGCGCATCCCGGAATGACTTGGTGAAATCAAACCGCCTTCTTCAGCGCCTCGGCGAGATCGGTCTTCTCCCAGGAGAAGCCGCCGTCCTTGTCCGGCGCGCGGCCGAAATGGCCGTAGGCCGCGGTGCGCGCGTAGATCGGCTTGTTGAGGTCGAGATGCTTGCGGATGCCGCGCGGCGTGAGATCCATCGACTGGGCCACCGCCTTCTCGAGCGTCTCCTCCGACACCTTTCCGGTGCCGTGGGTGTCGATGTAGATCGACAGCGGACGCGCGACGCCGATGGCGTAGGCGAGCTGCAGCGTGCACTTGTCGGCGAGGCCCGCCGCGACGACGTTCTTCGCAAGGTAGCGCGCAGCGTAAGCGGCCGAGCGGTCCACCTTGGTGGAGTCCTTGCCGGAGAACGCGCCGCCGCCGTGCGGAGCCGCGCCGCCGTAGGTGTCGACGATGATCTTGCGGCCGGTGAGGCCGGTGTCGCCGTCGGGGCCGCCGATGAAGAACTTGCCGGTCGGGTTGATGTGCCAGATGGTCTTGTCGTTGATCCAGCCTTCCGGCAGCGCCTTGCGGATGTAGGGCTCGACGCGCTCGCGCACTTGGCTAGAGGTCATGTCCTCGATCAGATGCTGATGCGAAACAACGATCTCGCGCACCGCGACCGGCTTGCCGTTCTCGTACTGCACGGTGACCTGGCTCTTGGAGTCGGGGCCGAGCACCTTCTCGGTGCCATTGTGGCGCGCTTCCGAAATCAGGCGCAGGATCTTGTGCGCATAGTGCAGCGGCGCCGGCATCAGTTCCGGCGTCTCATTGGTGGCATAACCGAACATGATGCCCTGGTCGCCCGCGCCCTCTTCACGATTGGTCGGCTGCTGGGCATCGACGCCCTGCGCGATGTCGGCGGACTGTTCGTGCAACAGCACTTCGATGTCGACGGTCTTCCAGTGGAAGCCGTCCTGCTCGTAGCCGATGTCCTTGATCGCGTCGCGGATGACCTGCTCAAGCTGTTCCTTTGGCACGCTCGGGCCGCGCGTCTCCCCCGCGATCACCACCTTGTTGGTGGTGGCGAGCGTTTCGCAGGCGGCGCGGATCTGCCACGGATCGAGACCCTGCTTGGGGCCTTCGCGGAAGAACAGATCGACGATTTCGTCCGAGATGCGGTCGCAGACCTTGTCCGGATGACCTTCGGAGACGGATTCAGAGGTGAACAGATAGGACGAACGCATCTTGTCTTCCTTCGATATTGGCTGGCGGTTGTTTGGGAAATTCCATCAGGTGCGTCAATCGCGCCGTCGCGAAATGACGTAAGATTCATCGTAAAACCACAGTCCGTTATGCCGCCGCAGCACCTCGCGCGTGGCTTCCAGATAGCGGCCGCTTTCGGTGATGCCGGCGAGCCGCTCGTCCTCGATCTGGGCGACATAGACCGCCGCGTTCCAGGCCGCGAAAGCAGTCGAGGAGCCGATCGCGCCGGTGACCTCGTTGGGCAGGGCTTCCATATCATACCGGAAGATCGAGCGGTTATCGGCGTAGGCGTTAAAGTTAAGATCGCGCCCCGCCGAGCCGAGCTCGTATTTCACCGCCCGCAAAACCTCATGGCGGTTAACCGAGAACGGGTTCTCGTCCGGCCAGACCGACTGGATGATCTCCATTCCGGGGTCCTGCCCGTGGGAATGAATGCCGATCAGCCGCCCGCCGGGACGCAGCGCCCGCGCCAGCGGGCCGATGATGCGCTTGGCGCGGAAGTTCAGCGACGACTTGGCACGATAAGGCTGCGAGGCGATCACGAGGTCGAAATTGGCCTCGACCTTGCCTGCGCGCGGGATCACCGAATCCAGCATGAAGCGGTGGTCGTTGCGATAGATCACGATGGCGACCGGGCGCTCATAGACCGGCATGCCCGAGCGCGGCGAGACGTTCGCACGCCAGTTCTCCTCAAGGAACGGCTCAAGCTCGGCGATCTGCGCCTCGAACTCGCCTGAGGAGGAGCCGGTCAGCACCACTTCTTTCCAGATCATCCCGGCGGCGGCGGCGGCCGATTTCGGCGTCAGCCACGGGGCCTCGGCGTAGTTCATGTTGGTCAGCACGAACACGGTCGCCGGGTGCTCGAACAGCCGGTCCGGCACCTTGTCGAGCGTGAGCTTGACGTCCTCGAAGCTGATCTCCTTGCCCGCGACATAGAACGGCATGTGCGGAAAGCGGACGTGCATCGAGCGCATCACCCGCGACAGCACGGTGCCGTCGCCCACCCCGGCGTCAAACACCCGCAATGCGGGTGGGCTGGGGTGGATGCTCCCAAGCTCCAAAGCGACCCGTTGGGCAATGACGCGCTTCTCGCTACAGGTATGGACAAACAGCAGGTATTTCTGCCGGTTCTCGAAGAAACGGAAGTTGCCCGCCGGGTCGCGCTTCTCGATGGGCGGCTCCGGGAGCCGCCGCGCCGGGGTTCCATCGGCCATGAAGGCACGGATTCGCTCCAGCGTATCGACGGTAATGCGCTTGTTCTCGCGCAGCCGGGTCACGAGCTTGCCGTCGTTCACTGCGCGGCGGCCAAACGTTGATTCCGCCAGGCCCGCCTGGCGGCAATAGTCTGAAATCTCAGCCAAAAGGGCTTCGTTCTTCATGAGACCGCGCGGGAAGATGGAGTGGGCAGAATAAAATTGCGCGAGCTATCTACCACGCCATGCCCAACAATCAAATGACCAAAGAGGGGTTTTTGTTTGATTTGCCGCGCTGTTTTACCGCCCTGCCGGACGAACCATGACATCGGTACGCGCGACAAAGCCGATGATAACCTGTCGGGGCCCACCGTGATTTGGTCGGGGCCCCCGCTCTATTTCGCGAAAGTCATTTCAATGATCCGAGGCGCGAGAGCGTCTCTCGAAATCGCCCTGAGCCTGCCTGTCCAACCTGAGGTGGCAAGAGCCGCCGCAGAACGCATCGCCCAAGCCATTCGGGAGTTCATCAGCAAATGAGGGGCATTTTACTTTTCGGCGTAGGCTCTCCCATCATCGCCGACATTGAAGAGAGCCTTGATCGGGTTGAGATTCCGATTGTAGCTGGTATTCGCAACCACACTGATCCTTCCCAACTGTCGCGAGACATCCCGGTTATCGCCAGCGACGATATTCCCGCCGACAAGCTTTCCCTTCCTTTCCTGATACCTCTGTTCTCGCCGAACAATCGCCGAACAGCCGCCACGGAAGCGAAACGTCTCGGATTACATCGACCTTTCACCCTGCTCGACCCCACTTCAATCGTTCCGCGCGAGCTGGACGCGGCTGCCGGCACTTACATCAATGCCGGCTGCACGATCGGAAGCAGCGTTCATCTCGGCATGTTCAGCTTCATCAATCGCGGCGCCACCCTCGGCCATCATGCCCGGCTGGGCGATTTTGTCTCCATCGGACCGGGAGCCGTGATCGCAGGCAGCGTGACGATTGAAAGCGGCGCCCTTGTCGGCGCAGGCGCAACCGTCCTGCCCAAGATCACGGTGGGAGAAAATGCCGTGGTCGGAGCCGGCGCCGTCGTCACGCGCGATGTGCCCGCAGGGATGACTGTGATCGGAAACCCGGCGCGCCCGCTCGACACCTGAGGGATGGCTGATGAGCAAGCCAATCGTTCACCTGTATACGATCTGCTGGGACGAAGCGGACATGCTTGGATTTTTCTTCAGGCATTACGATTCCTGGGTCGATCGCTACGTGATCTACGACGACGGCTCGACCGACGGCTCGCTGGATATCCTGCGCGCGCATCCAAAGGTGGAAGTGCGCTCGTTCGCTCGCGTCGATCCGGATTCTTTCGTGCTTTCGCATACCATCATGCAGGATGGGGTCTGGAAAGAAAGCCGGGGCCAGGCTGACTGGGTCATCATCACGGCGATCGACGAACATCTCTGGATTCCGGGACAATCCATGGAGTCCTATTTGTCCGCGCAGCAGGAGCAAGGCGTGACTCTTATGCCGGCCCTCGGCTTCGACATGATCAGCCAGACCATGCCGCCAGACGAAGGACTGCTGATCGACCAGATCCGTCAGGGGCAACCATCAGTCCCATACAGCAAGCTCAGTATCTTCGATCCGAATGCCCTCAAGGAAACAAACTTTGCAAAGGGACGGCACGCCGCCCAGCCCGCCGGCAAACTGGTGCTGCCCGAATGCGATGAACTGCTCCTGTGGCACTTCAAGCGTCTGGGATTCGAGCGGACAATGGCTCGCGAGAAATTCCAGGGTGCCCGGCTTGGTCGCGTGGACATCGCCAATGCCTGGGGCTTCCAGTACCTGTGGTCTGCGGAAAAATTCGCATCCGAATGGGAGAAGTTCAGGCGGGATTCGATCTGCTTAAACCCGCGAAGTCTTCGATCTGCACGACCGAAAGCCAAGAAGCTCTGGTGGAATTCGTACCGGACTGCGGTTCGGGTGAAGGCGCGATGGTCCTGGCTTGGTAAAATCCTTCGGGCCGTCCTGCCCACCAGATGACGTGCACACCTCGCCCCCGGCGGCAATAGCCTGAAATCCTTAGCCAAAACAGCTTCGGTCTTCATATGGCCGGCGCGCACGGAACCGGATTTTGAGGATCGGCCCGATTTTTTTGAAGGGGCATGTCACTTCCGGGTCCCCCTGTCTCGTCTTGAAGCCAAATGGGCAAGAACGGCGTTCCTAGCAAGCGCCCAGAACTGCCGATCCCCGCTTCAGCGGCAACACACAGGAGGCACCATTGAAGATCGTCGTTATCGGAGGCTCCGGCCTCATCGGCTCCCGGGTCGTGGCCCGGCTGCGCCAGCGTGGCCATGAGGTTCTCCCGGCCTCGCCGTCCACCGGCGTCAACACCGTCACCGGCGAAGGGCTCGCCAAGGCGTTCGCCGGGGCGCAGGTCGTGGTCGATGTCGCGAACTCCCCCTCGTTCGAGCACAAGGCCGCGATGGCCTTCTTCGAGGCCGCGGGCCGCAACGTGCTGACGGCGGAAAAGGCCGCGGGCGTTAAACACCACGTCGCTCTGTCGGTGGTCGGCACCGAACGCCTGCTCGAATTCGGATACTTCCACGCCAAGCTCGCGCAGGAGCTTCTGATCGAAGCATCACGCCAGCCTTACACGATTGTACGTGCCACCCAGTTCTTCGAATTCGTCGGCGGCATCGCGCAAGAAGCGACGCGGGACGATGGCGTCCACGTCTCGCCTGCGAAGATCCAGCCGATGGCGGCCGACGATGTTGCCGCCGCCGTCGCGGATGCGGCCCTTGCCGAGCCCGTGAACGGGATGATCGAGATCGGCGGGCCGGAATCCTTTCAGCTCGATCAACTCGTCCGAAAATACCTGAGCGCGAAAAAGGACGGCAAAACAGTCATCACCGATCCTGACGCCCGCTATTTCGGCATCAGACTCGACGACCGCTCGCTGACTCCGGATACTGGCGCCCGTCTCGGCACCACCACATTCGACGCATGGCTCAATTCGCCTGCCGCCGCCCATTAACGAAGGAGCTACAACCATGACAGCACGCCTCAATGACCCCTACAAACTCGCCCCCGAGGCCATCAAGGCCATGCTGGCGCTTGAAGCCGCCATCAAAGGCAGCACGCTTGAGCAGAGCCTGATCGAACTCGTGAAGATGCGCGCCTCGCAGATCAACGGTTGCGCCTTCTGCCTGCACATGCATTCGACCGACGCGCGCAAGGCCGGCGAGACCGAGATGCGGCTCTATCTGCTCAACGCCTGGCGCGAATCCTCTCTCTACACCCCGCGCGAACGCGCCGCCCTGGGATGGACCGACGCGCTGACCCTGATTGCGCAAACCGGCGCGCCGGATGCGGACTGGGACGAGGTGAAGGCGCACTTCAACGAGGCCGAACAGGTCAATCTCACGCTGCTGATCGGCGCGATCAACTCGTGGAATAGGTTTGCGATCGGGCTGCGCATGCAGCACCCGAAGGGAGACAAGCTTGCAGCAGCCTGACGGCACAACGGACGTCTTCGAGACGCAACGGCCCCGGCTGGTGCGTCTCGCCTACCGCATGCTCGGCTCGCTTGCCGAGGCCGAGGATGTGGTGCAGGACGCATGGCTGCGCTGGCAGGATGTCGACCATGCCAAGGTCGAATCCGCGCCCGCGTTTCTCTCGCGCATCGTCACGCGGCTTTGCCTCGACGTGATGAAATCCGCGCGCATGCGCCGCGAATCCTATGTCGGTTCATGGCTGCCGGAGCCAGTCATCGAAGAGGATGACGGTCCGGATGAAGACAATCTCACCCTCACGCTGATGCTCGCGCTGGAACGGCTTTCGCCGCTCGAGCGCGCGGCCTTCCTGCTTCACGACGTGTTCGGCGTCGCGCTGAACGAAGTCGCGACCACCATCGAACGCGACCCCGCCGCCGTCCGGCAACTGGCGGCACGGGCGCGCCAGCACGTTCAGGACGCACGCCCCCGTTATACGGTCGCGCAGGATGAAGGCAGCCGCATCGCCGAGGCTTTCTTTACGGCGTCACGCAGCGGCGACATCGATGGCCTGCGCACGCTGCTGGCTCAGAATGTCGTGGTCACGTCCGATGGCGGCGGCAAGGTCCATGCCTTCCTCAATCCGATTGTCGGCCTCAATGCCGTGCTGCGGCTCTATGAGGGCCTGACGCGCAAACTCGGCATTACAGACGGCGGATTCTACAAGCCGGTGCGGATCGACGGCCTGCCGGGCTATGTCAGCTATGAGCGCGATAACGTCTTCCAGACCACGGCTTTTGAAATCGAGGACGGCAAGATCGTGACCGTCTACATCACCCGCAATCCCGACAAGCTTCAGCATGTCGCGAAGGCGCTGGCGATCACGCCGCCGAAGTCTCAATTGCGGCACTAGGCAGCGGGCTGTTGCGCGGATCAGTGCTCGCGGCCGGAGTTGTTGGGGTCTCGGACATCCTCGAAGGTCGCGAACTCAGCGTTCACATTCTCTCCGTTCACGGATTCGACCCTGCGCATGTCAATATTCTGCACGACCTCGCGGCTATGCCGGTCAATGGCGAACGGCCCGCGCGGGCTTTCCCATGCAGCCCCTTTCATTGCTTTCAGAAGCGCCTCGCCGTTCGTGTCGCCTTTCGCTGCCCGCAGCGCCTCGCGGATCAGGCGCGTGCCGTCATAGCCGCTCACCGCCATCGCGCCCGGCGTCTCGCCATAGGCCGTCCGGTAAGCCTCGACGAACAGCCGGTTCGTGCGCGAGGGATGCGCGGCCGAATAGAAATGCGCGGTCACGATTCCGAGTGCGGACGGCCCGAGAGTCTTCAGAATTGAATCGTCGGTGAGGTCGCCCGTCGCGATTAGCCTGATGCCATCTTGCCCGAAGCCTTGTTCCGCGATGGCCTCGAGCACCCGGTGTATCTGCCACGGCGCGATAAACAGAAACACCGCATCGGGCTTTGCCTGCTTGATCTGCATCAGCGGCGCGGCAAGATCGGGCTCGGTCAAGGCAATCCTGTATTCGTCGCTCACCGTGCGCTCGTCACCAGCGAACGCCCTGGAGAATTCCTTCAGCGCATCATTGCCCGGCGCATAGTCGGAGATCAGCGCGGCGACGTTGCGAATGCCGTTCTTCGCTGCCCATTTGCCGAGCGTCGCGGCGGATTGCGCCAGCGTCGCACCGCTGCGGACGATGAAGGGCGAACGGGTGGTGATGACCGAAGTCTGCGCGCCCATCACGACCATCGGAATTTTCGCATTGGTCGCGAACGGTGCCGCGACGGCGGCGGCAGGCGACGTGCCGAACCCCGCCAGCACATCGACCTTGTCTTCCTCGACGAGGCTCTTGACCGCTTCGCGCGTGTGATCGGGATTGCCTTCGTCATCGCGGACAATCACCTCGATCCGCGTCCCCTCGACGGTGTCGCCGTTCTGCTCAAGATAGAGCCGCATCGCGTCGTCGATCTGCTTGCCGGTCTCGGCGAGCGGACCCGACAGCGGCAGCACGAGGCCGATCTTTAGGGTAGGCTCGGCGGCAACGGCAGGCTGCGCCACGGCAATCCCCAGCGCGCCGGTCGCGACGAGGAGAAACTGCCGCAGCGAAAACGCCATCGCGCTCAATCCTTGAACACCACCGTCTTGCGGCCGTTGAGGATGACGCGATCCTCCAGATGATAACGCAAGCCGCGCGCCAGCACCTGCCGTTCGATGTCCGCGCCCTTGCGCACCAGAATCTCGGGCGGATCGCGGTGGCTGATGCGCTCGACATCCTGCTCGATGATCGGACCTTCATCGAGATCGCCGGTGACGTAATGCGCGGTCGCGCCGATCAGTTTCACGCCGCGCGCATGGGCCTGATGATAGGGCTTGGCGCCCTTGAAGCCCGGCAGGAACGAGTGATGGATGTTGATGCAGCGGCCCGACAGTTTCGCGGCAAGGTCGTCGGACAGCACCTGCATGTAGCGCGCCAGCACGACGAGATCGGTCTGCGTCTCCTGCACCAGCTTCCAGATCTGGGCTTCCTGCTCCGCCTTGGTGTCGCGTGTCACCGGCAGATAGTGGAACGGGATGTCGCCGAACTCGATGCCCTCATAGGTCTCGCGCGGGTGGTTGGAGACGATCGCGGTCGGCACCATCGGCAGGTCGGTGTAACGCCAGCGATAGAGCAGATCGGCGAGGCAATGGGTCGATTTCGACACCATCAGCATGACGCGCTGGTGCTCGCTACGGCTGCGCAACTGCCAGGTCATGCCGAACGGCACCGCGATGGCGCCGAAACCGCCGCGCAGCGTGGCTAGGTCGGAGGAGCCATCCACCGTGTTGAACGTCACGCGCATGAAGAACTTACCGGTTTCGGTGTCGTCGAATTGCTGGGCGTCGAGAATGTTCTGTCCGCTGGCGAACAGGAAGGTCGATACCGCCGAGACGATTCCGGGGCGGTTGTCGCAGGACAGGGTCAGAACGAATTGCTGGGCAAGCATGGGAAATCTGATCTTTTGGATGGGCGAGATGAGTGAAAGCGCGTCTGCTCTAGCACCCGCCTCCCCTTGCGCCAATCCTGTCCCGCCCGACATGATGAAATGGTATGACAAACCGACCCACCCTTCGCGAGGCACCATGGCCGGCAGACTAAGCGGATACCGCATCCTCATTCTGGAAACCCGCGAGGAAGCCCAGTTTTCCCGCCTGCTGCGGGACCAGGGCGCGGACGTGCTCCAGTGCCCGATGTTTACCATCGAGGACACGCCCGATCAGGACGCGGTCGGCGGCTGGATCAAAAACACGATCCACGAGCCGCTCGACGATCTGGTGCTGATGACCGGCGAGGGCGTGCGGCGGCTGGTGGCTGCGGCCAAACGGATCGGCCTCGAAAATGAATTCATTGCCGCATTGGCTCGGCCACGAAAATACGCGCGTGGCCCCAAGCCCGTGAATGCGCTCCGCCAGATCGGCCTCACCGCCGAAATGGTCGTGGAGCCACCCACAACGGAAGGCATCATCGCCACGCTGTCCAAAGCTGAATTGAAAGGCCATCGCGTCGGCCTGCAGCTTTACCCGGAGAAGGATCACAGCCCGCTGCTCGCCGCGGTGCGCGAGGCCGGCGCGACGCCCGTTCCGGTTGAGCCCTATGTTTATGATGCGCGAGCAGCGCAGCCGAACATCGCCGCCGCCATCGGCGAGATCGCCGCAGGGCGCGTCGATGCCATCGCGCTCACCAGTTCCGGGCAGGTGCGACGGCTGGTGGAGGCCGCGCGGGCGGAGGGCAGCGAAGAGCAGTTGCGGCTGGGACTCGCGCAGACGCCGGTGGCCTCCATCGGCCCCGTCGTCTCCAATGAACTGAAAGCCTACGGCCTGCAGACCGACATCTCTCCCGCCAACGGCGCTTATTTCATGAAGCCTTTAATTCAGGCCATCACCGCCCGACTCACGAAAACCCATCCGCTCCCGCACTGAGGCTCTGTAAAGGGATTTGCGGCGACAGGGCTGTGGATGACGCGGCTAATCCACAATTGCTAGCGGACAACGGCAGAACGATTTGGCAACCTGTGCGTTGAGGTGAACAGGCAGCCAGGGAACCGTGGAGCCGCATCATGACCTCCGCTCAGACCGCGACTGAACCCGTTGCGACCACCGTTTCATTTGAGGAGCAGTTGCGGCAGGCCCGCGCGCTGGTCGGCGAAGGACGCAGGCTCCTGCACATGGCGAACCGCAACTTGCGCACAGGCAATATTCTTGTCCGCCGCAGCCATCAGCGCCTCACCGACACTGAGGCCTATTTCCGCCGGACTCACCCGCGCTGAAATTTAGCCGCTGTTCCGCAATCCCGCCGAAATGCCGTTGATCGTGATCTGGATGCCGCGCAGCACCTGCGGGTCCTCGTTCTTGGCGCGATAGGCCTTGAGAAACTCGACCTGCACATGGTTGAGCGGATCGAGATAGGGAAAGCGGTGACGGATCGAGCGTTCCAGCAGCGGGTTGTGCCCGAGCAGCCGATCCTGCTCCATGATCTTCAACAGCCAGCCGATCGAATTCTGCCACTCGGTGCGGATGCGCAGGAAGATGGTGTCCCGCAACGTCTTGTCCGGCACCAGCTCGGCATAGCGCGAGGCGACCGCGATGCTGCTCTTGGACAGCACCATGTCCATGTTCGACAAAAGCATGCGGAAGAACGGCCACTCGCGATAGAGCTCGCGCAGGAAAGGCAGGCCCCTGTCCGGGTTCTTGCCGACCCATTCGCTGACCGCACTGCCGAAGCCGTACCAGCCCGGCAGCATGAGACGGCACTGCGCCCATGAGAACACCCATGGGATCGCGCGCAGATTCTCGATCCGCCGCGCCTTGCTGCGCGAGGCCGGGCGGCTGCCGATGTTGAGCGTCGAGATTTCGTTAATGACGGTGGAGGCCCAGAAATACTCCTCGAAGCCTTCCGTCTCATAGACAAGACCGCGATAGGAGGCGAAGGCGAGCGCCGACAATTCCTCCATCGCCGCGAGATACTCCTGGCGCGGCGCGGAGTGCTGCGGCTGTAACAGACTTGCTTCCAGCGTCGCGGCAGCGAGGATTTCCAGATTCTGCCGCCCGACCTCGGGGTTGGTGTATTTCGACGAGATGATCTCGCCCTGCTCGGTGATGCGGATCTGTCCCTGTACTGCCCCGCCCGGCTGCGCCAGCACCGCCTCGTAGCTCGGGCCGCCGCCACGCCCGACCGAACCGCCACGGCCATGGAACAACCGCAGCCGCACCCTATGCTTCTCGAATACCTCAACGAGGCTGATTTCCGCCTTGTACAATTCCCAGCCCGAGGTGACGAACCCACCATCCTTGTTGCTGTCGGAATAGCCGAGCATCACCTCCTGAAGGCCGCCGCGGCTGTCGACCAGACGGCGATATTCCGGCAGCGACAGCGCGCGATCCATGATGCCCGCGCAATTGCGCAAATCCTCGATGGTCTCGAACAGCGGCACCAGATTGATGTGGCTGACGCCATTGGGATCGATCAACCCGACTTCCTTAAGCAGCACCGCGATTTCAAGAAGGTCGGAGACACCTTCCGACATCGACACGATGCTCTGCGGAATACATTGACGCCCGAACCGCGCGTGAGCCTCGGCCGCCATCCGCAGCACCGCGAGTTCGCCGCTTGTCTCCTCGCCATAGCTTGCGAACGGGGAGATCAGGGACCGCGCGGTATGCAGTTCGCGCACCAAGAGCGCGCAGCGCTCATCTTCCGACCGATCAAGATAATTGGTGCCCGGCGCAACGGCTTCGAACAATTCCGCGATGGTGCGTTCGTGCACCGCCGAATTCTGCCGCAGGTCGAGACTGGCAAGATGGAATCCGAAGCAATCGACCGCGCGCCGCAACCGCCGCAGCCGTCCGCGCGCGATGACATGGGAGCCGTTCTCGATCAGCGAGCGGTTGATGATGTCAAGATCGCCGCGAAGGGCTTCGACGCTTTCGTAAGGCGCCGCTTCACCACCCGCCCGGCCGCCAGTGCGTACGCCGAACACACCCGCCGTCGCCTTCAGCCGCGAATAAACGCCATGGACGGCGCGGCGATAGGGCTCGCGGCCACGGTGCGCGGAGACGGACGGCGAACGCTCGATCAGCGCCTGCAATTCCTCCGTCACATCCACGAGATCCACGGCGAGAGACAATTCGCCATAGAGCTTCTGCAATTCCTGCAGGTAGAAATTCAGCACGCGCTCGCATTGCATCTGCAACGTGCCGCGCAAGACGTCGGCGGTGACGAACGGGTTGCCGTCGCGGTCGCCGCCGATCCAGCTTCCCATCTTCAGGAACGAGGCCAGTTCTTTTCCGTCCTCGTCGGCGCCGAGACGATCTTCCAGCAGGTTCAGCAGCCGCGGCAACTGTTTGAGGAAGGTATAATCGTAGAACGATAGGCCGTTCTGCACTTCGTCGAGCACGGTGAGCTTGGTCCGGCGCAACAGATTGGTCTGCCACAACGTCAGCACGCAGCGGCGAAGCTGTTCATCGTTGTCCGCAAGCTCCTCCGCCGTCATCTGGGTACGGTCGCGCTCCTCGAGCAGCGCCGCGATGTCCATTTCACGGTCGATGGTGCTCTTGCGGCGCACTTCGGTCGGATGCGCGGTCAGGACCGGGCTCACCAATGCGCCATCGAAAAAATCACGCAATTGTTTTGCCGAGAAGCCTGCCTCGCGGGCGCGCTCGACCGTCCCGGCGAGCGTCGTCGCCGCGGTCGCAAGCCCCGCACCGCTCTGGTTGCGGGTCTGGCGGATGTGGTTCTGGTCTTCGGCGATGTTGGCGAGGTGGGAGAAATAGCTGAAGGCGCGCACGATGCGCACCGTCTCGGCGATGGACCGGCCGTCCAGCATCGCCTCCAGTTCATGGCGGGCGCCGATGTCCTCGTCGCGATGGAAGCGGATCGACGCCTGGCGGATGCTCTCCACCAGATCGAAAACGTCATCGCCTTCCTGATCGCGAACCGTATCGCCCAGAATCCGTCCCAACAGCCGTATTTCCGCGCGTAATTGGGCGTCGGCCTGTGACGACAGGACATCCTCCCGGCTGGAGGGTTCGCTGGAACTGGAAAGAGGCTTTCGCTCGAAAGCCGAAACGTCGGACGCCATTGATGGATGCGCTTTCAAAAACTGCTTTCGACTTTCGTCGCAATTTTTGCAGGGCAGCGCAAGATAGTTTCATCTTTTGAAAAGATGTCCCACGGCCGTTGCCACGGGATTGGCCCTTTTAGCCCTTGCGCGGCTCCTTCCGGGCCTCGCCGGACTTTTTCGTGGTCGAAGGCTGCGTGACGCTCACCGGATCGGAGGCCGGAAACGTATCCCGCAGCCCCTTGTCGAGCTCCTTTTTCGCACGACGATCTTCCCGCGCGGCCGCATGCGGATTTTCCGCGTGCTTGTCATGCGGGGCCGGATCGAATTTGTCGTCCATCGCAACCTCTCCATTCACGTTCGAAATCGTCCGTGATGACCAATGCGCGGCGGCAGAGGATGTTCCGGCGGGAGCACCGGAACCTTCACAAGGTCCGCCGGTTGGCGCTGCGAACAAGGGAGCGAGATCATCATGGACGAGAAGCGTGTGGAAGGCGCGGCCAATTCGGTCGCGGGCAAGGCCGAAGCGGCCTACGGACGGTTGACCGGAGATGCGGCCGCAGAGGCGAAGGGCCGTGCGCGCGAAGCCACCGGCACCGTGCAGCGGATTTACGGACAGGCCAAGGATGCCGCGGCGGATGCTGCAGACAATCTCGGCGATGCCGCGTCCGATCTCGCCTCGCAGGCTGTAGAGACAGCCGGGCAGTATTACCGGCAGGGCAACCGCGCGCTCGCCTCCACCATCCGGCATCAGCCGCTGGGCGCGCTTCTTGCCGCCGGTGTGGCAGGCTTCGCACTCGCTCTGCTCATCAATCGCCCGCCGCCGCGCAGGCGTCCGCGCTGGATCGAACTGCGCGACTGGCGCGACCACCTGCGGTAAGCGGAGCGCGCACCGTCACGCCTATTGGACTGCACCGGAAGCGTGATTGAACGAAAATGCGCGTTTATTCCCGTTTCTGAAATGGCCCGCTTGCAGCGGGTCATTTCGATTTCCCATGCCGTTTTCCTTGCTGTAGAGAACGCAAAACCCCGGCACGGCGCTGGGGCGCACGCACTGACACATGACGGCACCCACCTCGAAATTATATCTGGAAGCGCCGCGCCGTTTGCGCGCGCTGGTCCGCGCGCGGGAATCCAGCCTGATCGTCCTCGCGGCGATCGTCGGTATTCTGGGCGGCCTTTTCGTGGTGCTGATGAGCCGTGCCGTCGGCCTGCTCCACGAGGTTCTTTTCAACATCCCTCACGGCGAACGGCTGTCGTCCCAATCGGTGCTGGAGCCGATGCGCGCGGTGATCATGCCAACCCTGGGCGGCCTCCTGTTCGGCCTGTCGTTGCTCGCCTTGCATCGCTGGAGACCCGGCCGGGAGGTCGACCCCATCGAAGCCAATGCTCTGCACGGCGGCAAGATGTCCTTCCGCGGCAGCATCATTGTCGCCCTGCAAACGATCTGGTCGAGCGGCGTCGGCGCCTCGGTCGGCACCGAGGCGGGCTATACCCAGATATCGAGCGGCACCGCCTCCGTGCTCGGGCAGGCGTTTCACCTGCGCCGCTCGGACCAGCGCATTCTCGTGGGGTGCGGCTCCGCCGCCGCCATCGCGGGCGCGTTCGGCGCACCGCTGGCGGGAGCCTTCTACGCCTTCGAACTGATCGTCAGCGGCTATACGCCCGCGAGCCTCGCCCCGATCGGCGTCGCCTCGATCACCGGTTATGCCGTGGCCCACCAGCTCGCACCGACCGTCCCCGGCATCATTCTCAGCCAGGTCGGAACGGTCACGAGTCAGGACATTGTCATCGCCGTGGCGCTCGGCTTTCTCTGCGCGCTGGCCGGCATCGCGGTGATGCGCGCGGTCGCGGTATGGGACACGGTCATGTCGCGCTCGCGGTTGTGGCTGCCGTTACGCCCGACCATCGGCGGCCTCGTTATGGGACTGTTCGCGTTGCAGGCCCCGCAGGTGATGTCCTCCGGCCATGGCGCGCTGCATACGACCAATGTGGTCACGCTGCCGGTTTTGATGGTCGCGTTCCTGTTCGCGCTCAAAATTCTCGCTTCGGTGATTTCTCTTGGCTCGGGCTTTCGCGGCGGTCTGTTCTTCTCCTCGCTGCTGAGCGGCGCGCTCGGCGGCCACCTGTTCGCGGCGGCCATGAATACACTGGTGCCGTCGCTGCATCTCGACATCAGCGTCTATGCCGTCATCGGCATGAGCGCGCTGTCGGCCGCCGTGGTCGGCGGGCCACTGACCATGACCTTCATTGCGCTGGAGACCACCGGCAATCTCTGGCTCACAACAGCGGTTCTGATCGCGGTCATCGTCTCGACCCAGGTCACGCGCGAGCTGTTTGGCTACTCCTTCGCGACCTGGCGCTTCCACCTGCGCGGCGAAACCATCCGCAGCGCGGCCGACATCGGATGGATTCGCGACCTCACCGTCGGCCGCATGATGCGCGGCGACGTCACCACCGTGCCGGTGGAGATGCCGATCGACACCTTTCGCCAGAGCTATCCGCTCGGCTCGAAAACACAGGTGATCGCGGTGGATTCGGAACAGAAATATGCGGGCATCGTCTTCGTCGCAGACGCCTACGCCTCACTCGACACGCCGGCCGACACGGTCGGCGACATCATCCGCTATCAGGACGCCTGCCTGTTGCCCGACATGAACGCACAGGATGCGGTGGCGGCGTTCGATCGCGCCGAGGCGGAATCGCTCGCGGTGATCGACAAGGCCGATACGCGCCGCGTCATCGGCATCCTGACGGAAGCGCATGCGCTGCGCCGCTATGCCGAGGAAACCGACCGCCATCGCCGCCACTCGATCGGCGAGGCATAAAAAATCCGCACGAGCGCATTGCGCCGCGGATCATGGTCGTTGAACAGAACTTATTGAACGGCCGGCGTTGCCGACGCGGAATGCTGATGCGCCCCCGCAGCAACCTTCGGCACGCGATGACCGCTGCGAAGCGCCGCCAGAATCTGACCCATCGTCCGCGCTTCCAGACGCGGCGACTTGTCCATGTTGAAATGGTTGATGTTCGGATCGCCGGCCAGATCGATGTTGGTGATCGCCGCGCGCGATCCGGGGCCGCGCACCGCAACGCCGCCCACGACACCGTAATAATTCACCACGCGGCCAACATTGGCCGGGATCACCTGCGTGCCGGGCGGGCCATAATTGACGATCAGTGCCACCTTGGCGCCCTGCTGCTGCATGATCTCAGCCATCTGGGTCGAAGCCTGACCGCCAAGCGAATGACCGACGATCACGATCGGGCCCTTGCCCGCCTTGTAAAGGCGCGCCGCCTCCATCGCGAGGCCCGCTGCTTCGCTGTGATTGGCGACAGTCACCGGAATATGGCGGCGAGACAGTTCGGCCGCGTAATTATCCAGGCCGGTCGAGAACACGTTCGCAAGACCCTTGAGCAAATACACATGGCCCGGCGCCGCCTGGGCGCCCACCGGAGCGAAAACCAATCCAACTGCAAAAACAATCGCCAACCAGAACGTGCGCATCTTCCACCGTCATGAAAAGAAGTTGTCCTAACGGGGGTCACTTAAAATAGCCGGCGGCGTGAAATCAAGCCGCCTGCCGCCGTTCCGCCGCATGGCCGTCTTTATCGCCATGCGTGTTGCATAATTCTCTCACTTGGGAACCGAATCGACTGGGCTTTGCGACGATCCGGTAACGCCCTGCGGGTGGCTTTCAGCGCCGGAGTATGGGATAGAGCCCCCGTTTCATTTGATACCTTTTGGGTAGAACAGGACGGCCGTGCTTCTTCTGGCGAGCAAGATTATCTGGGCCATCGGCGTGGTCGGGTGGTTCATCATCCGCCTGCCGCATGATCGCCGCTCGAAGCGCACGCCGAAAGCCCGCCAGGCTTCGGGGTTGCGCGAAAAACTGCTGCTCAGCGCCTCGACCACCGGGCTTGGCATCCTGCCCGCGCTCTACGTGTTCGGCCACGCCTTCCGCTTCGCCGACTACCCGCTGCACCCGCTTCAGGTCGTGATCGGCGGTAGCATTTTCGCAGCCGCGCTGTGGATGTTCTACCGCACCCACAAGGATCTCGGCCGCAACTGGTCGGTCACGCTCGAAGTCCGCGAACAGCACCGGCTCGTCACCGGGGGCGTCTACAACCGCGTTCGCCACCCGATGTACGCGGCATTCTGGCTGTGGGCGCTGGCGCAGGCGTTCCTGCTGCCGAATTGGATCGCAGGTCCGGCTGGCCTCATAGGCTTCGGCATCCTGTTCTTCATGCGCGTCGGCCGCGAGGAGCAGATGATGATCGACACCTTCGGCGACGAATACCGCGCCTACATGCAGCGTACCGCGCGCGTGGTGCCGGGCATCTACTGACCGGTGGAAGTGACCGCCAGCCGTTCGGGATTTTGCAGCGTCTCGCGCATGGCGGCGAGAAAGCGCCCGATCTGATAGGCGTCCGCAAGCCGGTGGTCGGCACGCATGAACAGCGGCATCACGCGGATTTCAACCGGCGCGCCGTCACGCATCACCAGTTTCGTTTCCGCCGGCCCCAATGTCAGATTGATCGAGTCGCTGCCATCGGCAAAACGGCTCGGCTTGTAGCTGCGCATCGGCGGCGAACCCGCATGCGAGAGGTCGTTCACCATGGCGCTGCCGCCGCGCAGCTCATCGAGACGGCTGACAGCAGGCAGGTGGAAATGGCGGTCGAGGAAACCGTAGAAGCGCATCATCTGCCGAAACCAGAACGCAGGCACCTTGCGCATCCGCGCCAGATCGCGGTCGCGGCCGCCGTTGCCGCGCGCGGCCTCCAGCAAGCGCCGCCAGACTTCCCCGGCGATGTCCTCGACGCTTTTTTTATCCGGCGATGTCACCAGCAGCAGATCGATTTCGTTGGCCTTGCGATGGAAAAACGCCATGCGAATGCCGATATCGCGAAAGCGGTAGACACGGCGTCCGACGACGCGGGTATTCATCTCGGGGAATTGCGCGAGTGCAAGGCCGGTCGCACGGATCAGCGCGTGGGCGGTGGTGAGGATGATGCCACCCTTGCGATTTTTCTCCTGAAGAAACGCCAGCAGCGCATCCGCCTCGAATTCGGTGCCCATCACGATCACCGGATCGACATGGCTCGCCTTCGGTGCGTGGAGGTAATAGCGGTTGTAGAGCGGGATTTCCGCGTTCGGCAGCGGGCGGCTGACGAGAGGCCATTTCATCGGTGTGCGACCCTCACGCCTGCGCCGCCGCGCTCTGGCTCATCACCAGATCGACGATCGCTGCGGGCGAACGGAAATGCACAGGGCCAACATGTTCACCGCCGAGCTTGATGCCGTACCGCTCCTCGATTTGAAAAATCACGTCGATCAGGAGCAGCGAATCCAGAAGCCCCTCCTCCAGCAGGTCGGTATCGAGCGCGAGGCCGGGATGGTTCGGGCAGCGCGACGCCACGAACTTCAGAATATCGGCCTCGACCTGTGTCCGCTCCGGCATCATCTTCACTCGATCTCCACTCACCATCCGCGCGGTTGCGCGACGCCTCTCATAGCCCAATTTCAGGGAAAAGTACGGTCTCAGCCAGCGGGCAGCCGCCCGGCGAGAGCCGCCCGGTCCACCTTGTAACCCGATGTCAAAGGAAGCTCGTCCAGAATCTCGACATGCACGGGAATTTTATAGGACGGCAATTCACGCTGGCAGGCTGCACGGAGATTGGCGAGATCGACCGCCGCCACGCCCTGCGGCGCCACGAACAGCGCAAAACGGGTTTCCCCGGCATGAAGCATCGGTACCGCCACGGCGCGGACGCCCGGAAACGCCACCTCCACCACGCTCTCGATTTCAGCGGGATGAACGCGATAGCCCTGCACCTTCACCAAGAGGTTCGCGCGGCCCTCGATATAGAAATAGCCATCCGCATCGGCGCGAGCGAGATCGCCCGTGCGCAACCAGCCGCCGCTCAATGCCTCCGCGCTCGCGGCCTCATCCTGCCAGTAGCCGAGCATGACGTTGGGCCCGCGCGCACAGAGCATCCCGGCCTCGCCCTGCGGCAAGGCCCGGTTCGATTCATCGAGAACCGCAAGCTCGACACCCGACAGCGCGCGGCCAATTGAGCCTTCGCGAACTTTCAACTGATCCGGCGGCAGCACCGCGAGCCGGGCGGCTGCCTCCGACTGGCCGTACATCACGTAGAACGCGGCGGGCGCGATCAGCTCCGCCATTTGCATCGACAGATCGTGGCGCAACCCACCGCCCGCGACCGACATGTAGCGCAGGCTCGGCATCTTCTGTTCGCCGAGGCGGCCATACTTCATCAGCATGCCATAGACTTCCGGCACCGCTGAAAAACTCGTGGCATCGAACTTGGCGATGGCCTGCGGGATCGTTGCCGGAAACATCAGCGCACCCGCGAACACCATGGTCGCGCCTGCCAGCATGTGTGTCTGCAAAATCGAATTGCCGAACGCATGGCAGAACGGCAGCAGCACCAGCGCACGCTCGTCCGCCGTGATCGGCAGGTCGTGCAAAATCGAACGCGCGTTGGAGAGAAGATTGCCGTGACTGAGCATCACGCCTTTCGGCAGACCTGTGGAGCCCGAGGTGAACAGCAGCATCGCCAGCTCGTCACGGCCGCGTGTGGGTGTTGGGCGTCGAACATCCACGGCGGATTCCGCGATCAGCGTCACCGTGTCAGCCGTCTCAGTCGCGAAATTCTTCGCGACGATCAGAATGTCGGGGCGGCAGGCGTCCTCGATCTGCTTGAGCCTCATCGGCTCCAGCGCCACCGGCAGCGGCACCACCACGCCATCCGCAAGCAGCGTACCGTAATAGGCCGCGACGTACTCCGGCGAGTTCGCAAGCTTCAGCGCGACGCGCGCGCCGGGCGCATGATCGGGACGGCTGCACAAATAGCGGCGCACGCTCTCGGCGGCGCGCAGCAGCCAGCCATAGGTGAAGGTGGCCTTCTCCGTGACGATGGCCGGATGATCGCCGCGCGCGCGGGCGACATCGAAGAACGCAAGCCCGAGGTTGGCGACACCTTCAAGCGACGGCACCCCATCGCCCGCCGCCGCATGCGCGGGCGTCTCGTCATCGCCGAATTGCAGGACAACTGTATCCATCACGTCTCACGCCGGGAACGGCGCAATCCTTGCCACATCACAACGCCGCACGATAGATGCCAAGCGCAGCGGCCTGCGTCATCTCGCGCGGATTGTTGATCAGGAGCCGCGTCTGCTTCATCGCGTCTTCGGCCAGCGCATCGAGATCGGTTTCCCTAATGCCGACATCGCGCAGCCGTGTCGGCAGACCAAGCGCGACAGGCAGTTCCGCGAGCCATTCGACCAATGAGGCCGCATCATTGCCTTTGCCCGGCATGAGAATGTCGGCGATCTCGGCATAATGCCCCTCGGCGGCCGGTGCATTGAATTGCAGCACCTGCGGCAGCACCAGCGAATTGGACAGGCCATGCGCGACATGGAAGCGCGCACCAACCGGATAGGCCAGCGCATGAACGGCGGCGACCGGCGCATTGGCAAACGCCATGCCCGCAAGCATCGAGCCGAACAGCATGTTGTGCCGTGCCTCGATGTTCGCGCCGTCACGGCAAACGATGCGGATATTGCCGCCGAGCAGCCGCAGCGCTTCACGCGCCAAGGCATCCGACATCGGGTTCTTCAGCCGCTTGCTGGTATAAGCCTCGATGGCGTGAACCATCGCGTCGATGCCGGTCGCGGCGGTGACATGCGCGGGCAGACCGAGCGTCAGTTCGGCATCGAGCACCGCCCAGTCCGGCAACAGCACCGGAGAGACAACGCCCTTCTTCTCGTTCTCACCCGTGGTGACGATCGAGATCGGCGTGACTTCCGATCCGGTGCCCGCCGTGGTCGGCGCCAGCACCAGAGGCAGGCGTTTGCCCTTCACCATGCCGACTCCGTAGATATCCGCGAGCTTCTCGTCGCCATGCGCGAGCAGCGCCACGAGCTTCGCCACGTCCATCGAACTGCCGCCGCCAATGGCGACGACGCCATCGGCCTTCGCCGCGCGCGCCATCGCGACGGCGCGCGCGATGACATGCACCGGCGGATCGGCCTCGACCTCGGAAAAGACCGTGACGGCGACGCCTGCTTGTCCGAGCCCCTTTAATCCGGCCTGCAGCAATCCTGCTTTCATCACGCCGGGGTCGGTGACGAGCAGCACCGAACGACAACCAAGCGCCTTAACAAGCTCACCGATGCGCGCGGACGCGCCCGGCTCCATCAAGAGCGATTTGGTCGATTGAAACGTAAAACCCGGCATCGCGGCTCCTGATCGATTTGCGGGGGATTGTTCAGCCGCCGCCGCAAAGGGTCAAGACGACTTCATTCCAATCGCTCGACCTTGCGCAAGGCCGGAAACAGCCGCATCCACGTCAGCGCGATCAGGATCGTGGCGATACCGCCGAGCAGCGCCGCGGGGACCGCGCCGAGCCAGGCCGCCACCACGCCGCTCTCGAATTCGCCGAGCTGGTTCGAGGCATTGACAAATAGGTAGTTCACCGCACCGACCCGACCGCGCATGTCGTCGGGCGTCGACAACTGCACCAGCGAGAAACGGATGACCACGCTGACGGTATCGACCGCACCCATCGCCGCCAGCGCCAGCAGCGACAGCCAGATGTTTGTCGACAGAGCGAAGATGATGGTCGCACCCCCGAACGCGATCACCGCCTGAAACATTCGCAGACCCACGCGGCGATTGAGCGACAGATGCGCGAGAACGACCGTCATCGCCAGAGCACCGACCGCAGGCCCTGCCCGCAACAGGCCGAGACCCCACGGCCCGGTTTGCAGAATGTCGCGCGCATAGATCGGCAGCAGCGCCGTGGCACCACCAAACAGCACCGCGAACAGATCGAGTGAAATCACGCCGAGGATGGTCGGGTTGTCGCGCACGAACCGTACCCCACCGAACAGCGCACCAAGCGTCGGCATCTCCTTCGGCACCGCCGGTCGCTCGAAGTGAATCGCCCGCGTCATGACCGAGGCGACAAACCACAGCACGGTCATGAGTGCATAAGGCACACCGGGCGAGATGGCGTAGACGAAGCCGCCGAGCGCCGGGCCGACGATGGTCGCCATCTGGTTGCCCGCCGTCGACAATGCAGTTGCCTGCTGCAACCGGCCGGGCGGCGCCACGGCAGGCAGGATCGCGGCCGTCGCCGGGCTTTCGAACGCCGTCGCGGTGCCGAGAACCGCAAGTGCCGCAAAGATCCATGGCACGGTGAGAATGCCGAGGAAGTTGCCGAGCGCCAGCGCCACGGCTGTCAGCCCTTCCACACTCTGGCAGGCCTGGAGCACCCGGCGGCGGTCGTAACGGTCGGCAACATGGCCCGCCAAAAACACCAGAATCGCGGTCGGCAGGAATTGCGTGAGCCCGGCAAGGCCGAGGTAAAGCGCGCTGCCGGTCAGATCGTAGATCTGCCACCCGATCGCGACGGTCGAAATCTGGGTTGCGAAGCGGGAAAAGCTCCGCGTCACGAAGAAAAACTGAAATGGCCGATGGCGCAAAATATCGCGCGGAGAATCGAATTCCATTCAGCCGTCATACCTTCGGTAAGGCAGCAGCGAGTGCTGGCCGGTGCAATATATCGCGTCCGTGCATGGCGCAGATCGGCCAGCATTGGCAAGACCTCGCATCGCGTGCGTGGCCTGCAACGCGTATTATAAGATCACAAAAGGGGGAGGTCGGCCGTCTTAGGTGTCGAGGTGGGCAACCACGACGAGCTTCTTCACTTGCTGCTTCTTATAGGCCTGAAGGAAGGCGTTGTAGTTCTTGAACGACACGCATCCGTTGGAGTCGCCGTTCGGCCCCAGCATGTAAGTGTGCGCCAGAAGCCCGGTGCGGCCGTAGACGGTGCTGTCCACCGGAGTCAGGCGGATCGCCTCGACGCCGTGGAACAGGGATTCGCGCAACTTCAGTTCATAGGTCGCGGGTGGCGTGGCGCCGCGCATGCGCTCGTTGACATAACGCGGATCGTCGAGGCGGCTGCCGAGACCGGAATGCGCTTCAAGCTTGGTGCCGTCCGGCATGTAAACGGTGCGCGCCGAAATGTCATAGACGGCGGTATGGGGATCGTAGCGGCCGCCGATGCGGCTCGTGCCGTTGCTGAAGATGCCGCCATCCGGGGAGGCATAGGCCAGCGTGGTGTTGGCCGGGCGCAGCTTGCCGAACAGTCGCTCGAAGATCGACGGCTGCTTGGCCGGCTCGGCGAGCGCAACGTCCTTGTTTTCCTGCGCCGCATCCTGGCGTGAGGGGCCGTTCTTGGCGACCTCGACGGACGGACGCGGCAACGGCAGCGGAACGGCTTCCGCGGTCTCCTGTGCGACATCGTCAGGCGGTGTCACAGACGCGGTGGCGGCCACATCGACCTTGGCCTGCTTCGGAGCGGGTTCAGGTGTGACCGCTGCCCAGCGGTCCTCGAAAGCTACTCCCGACCAGCGCTCTTCAAACGCGATCGGACGGTTGAAAGACGTCGCCGGACCAAGTGGCGAGGTGGCATCCAGCAAGGCGGCGTATTGTTTTGGAAAGGCGGTCGGGGCGGGAACGGTAGTCGCGAGATCGAACGGAGGTATCGGTTGGGCCGGGAGGGCCGCTTTGCCGAGACTCGCGTTCAGAATCCAGAGGCAGGACAGACCGCCGCCGGCCAGCAGGATGCCGCCAACGAAAGTCTGCCGGATCGCCTTACGGGCACGCACCTCGCGCTCAGGCGCGCGCGGAGGTACCGGCCTGCGTGGGCGTGACTTCATCTGCCTCGTGGTATGCACTACGTCCCCCGGGCCCCCTTCGTGCATGTGGTGCACACATGCCGATAGGCCATTCAATTGCGGATTTGTCATGACGGCAACCCCGTATTTACCGGGATTCCCCCGCGACGTGCCGATGACCCATTAAATGCGGGTTTTAGTTAAATGCGGATTAAATGCCGCGAGGGTTCGAATACGCCCTATTCGCATGCGTCCGCGCACGCCGAGTTTCAGGCAAAAAGCCTTGTTCCGGCCAGCCGGATTCATCCTAACTACTTGAAAGAAGTGATGATTTGGTGGGCGATGTAGGGCTCGAACCTACGACCCGCTGATTAAGAGTCAGCTGCTCTACCAACTGAGCTAATCGCCCGGCTCCGACCGGATTAAATGTCCGTGGAAGAGGCCGTCGTTTAGCAAAGGCATCCCCTGATGTCCAGCAAAGGCGGGCATGATTTTGTTCGTAAAATCATGGCCTCCGGCGTGGACTGTGGATGACCTGCCACCGCCACGGCAGGCCTTCCCCCTGAACGCAAAAACCGCCGAAACCGGCGGCTTTCACGATTCGGACCCTCGGCAGCCCCTGTCCGCTCTCTAGAGCATCCCGAGCATGCGTGGCAGCCACAGCGAGATTTCCGGAATGAACGTCACCGCCAGCAGGAACATCAGCATCGTCATCAGCCACGGCCAGACCGCGATGGTCAGTTCGGTGATGCCCATCTTGGCGATGCCCGAAGCGACGTAGAGGTTGAGGCCGACCGGCGGGTGGCACATGCCCACTTCCATGTTCACCACCATCAGGATGCCGAGATGGACCGGATGGATGCCGAGCTTCACGGCAATCGGGAATAGCAGCGGCGCGGTGATGAGCACGATGGAGCTTGCCTCCATGACGTTGCCCGCAACCAGCAACAGCACGTTGACGAAGATCAGGAACGTCACCCAGTTCACGCCGTTGCCGATGATCCATGACGTCAATTGCTGCGGAATCTGCTCGCTCGTCATCAGGAATGAGAACAGCACCGCGTTGGTGATGATGTAGAGGATCATCGCGCTCATATTGGCGGAGCCGAGCAGTACGCGCGGCACATCCTTCAGCGTCATGTCCTTGTAGACGAACACCGCAATGAAGAACGCATAGACCGCGCTCATCGCCGCCGCTTCGGTCGGCGTGAACCAGCCCGCATAGATGCCGCCCAGCACGATGATGATCAGCAGGAGGCCCCAGATGCATTCGCGGAAGGTCTTGATGCGTTCGGCCCAATCCGCGCGGGGAAGCCGCGGGTAGTCGTTCTTCCAGGCACGATAGAATGTCGTCACGCCGAGCAAGGTTGCCAGCATGATGCCCGGAATGACGCCCGCCATGAACAATTGCCCGACAGACGCCGACAGCACGCGTTCTCCGTTCGGCCCGAGAGCGACGCTACCGCCGGTGGCGACCGAATAGATCACCATCACGATCGAAGGCGGGATCAGGATGCCGAGCGCGCCCGAGGTCGTGATGACGCCTGCACCGAACCGCTTCGGGTAGCCCTGCTCCACCATCGCCGGCAGCAGGATCGAACCGATCGCGATCACGGTCGCCGGCGACGAGCCGGAGATCGCCGCGAACAGCGCGCACGCCATAACGCCCGCAAGCCCGAGGCCACCGTACCAATGGCCGACCATCGAGGTCGCGAACTTGATCATGCGTCTGGCGACGCCGCCATGTGTGAGGAAATTACCCGCGAGAATGAAGAACGGGATCGCCATGATCTCGAAATTCTCGATACCCGTGAACAGCTTCAGCGCCACCGACTCGATCGGCACCGTCGTCATGACGAACAGGAACGTCAGCACGGTGAGGCCGAGCGCGATCGAAATCGGCATGCCGGTCAGCATCAGGGCGATGAGAAGAAGGAAAATGAAAAGCGTACTCATCGCTGGCCCTCCGGCGTTGGGCCAATTGCATTATCGACTTCGATTCCCTCGACATGCGAATGATCGTGGTGCGGCAACTCATCGGTCCGCCAGTAGCCAAAGGCGACCTGCAGAAACCGGAAGCACATCAGATAGGAGCCGAGCGGAACGCACAGATAGACGATCCAGCTCGGCCATTCGAGATCCGGCGTGGTCTGGTCGGTCAGGCTGAGGCCATAGACGAATTTCGCGCCCATGGTGCCGACAACCCCCGTGAATAACGCGCCGCACAGCAGTCCGAACAGGATCGTGGCCTTGCGCGATTTCGGCGGCAGTTTGAGAACCAGCACGTCGACGCCGACGTGAATGCCGGTGCGCACACCGTAGGCGGCACCGAACTTCGCCATCCACACGAACATGAAGATGCACAGTTCCTGCGCCCAGGACATGTGGATTTGATGCAGATACGGATAGAGAAACGAGACGCCCGAGCCGTAGCGATGCACGACCGCGATAAAAATGATCACGGTGGCCGCCCCGATCAGGAAGGTAATCAGAATTTCCTCGAGTCGATCGAGGACTCTCAAGAACAACCCCACGGCAGCCCCCCGGTACCGGTTATCGATCCGGCCTTTCGCCGGTCAGCCATAGCACGATATGATTTATCGCTTGCTGGCAAGCCGTAAACGGCCCGGCTTACCGCCGGGCCGTTAGGCTTTTCACATCATTTGCCGGATGCGGCCGCTTCCTTGCGGAACTCGGCGATCAGCTCCTTGCCGACACGGCTGCCAACTTCGTCCGCAACCGGATCGAGCGCCTTGCGCCAGGCGGCCGTTTCTTCCGGCGTCAATTTGTAGAAGGTGGTGGTACCGGCCTTCTGCATTGCCGCCAGCGCATCGTCGTTTTCCTTCTGGGCGATGTCATTGGCATAGGTGGTGGCATCCGCCATCGCCTTTTCGAGCTGACCACGCACATCCGCCGGCAGCCCGTCCCAGAACTTCTTGTTCACGATCACGGCGTAACCGAGATAGCCGTGGTTCGAGAGCGTGGCGTGCTTCTGCACCTCGTTCATCTTCTGGGTGTACATATTGGACGGCGGATTTTCGGTACCGTCGACAACGCCGGTCTGCAGAGCCTGATAGACTTCCGAGAAAGCCATCACCTGCGGGATCGAACCCAGCGCGCGCATCTGCGCTTCGAGCACCTTCGAAGACTGGATGCGCATCTTCAGGCCGCGGAAATCTTCCGGCTTATGCAGCGGCTTGTTGGCGCTCATGATCTTGAAACCGTTGTCCCAGAAGGCCAATCCCTTGATGCCCTTGGGTTCGAGCTTCGCGAGCAGCTTCTTGCCGACCTCGCCATGCGTGACGCGATTGAGCGCCGCCTTGTCCGGCATGATGTAGGGAATGTCGAAAACCTCGAATTCCTTGACGCCGAGCGGGCCGAACTTCGCCAGCGAAGGCGCAAGCATCTGCACTGCGCCAAGCTGCAGCGCCTCGACTTCTTCCTTGTCCTTGTAGAGCTGCGAGTTCGGATAGACTTCGACCTTGACCTTGCCGTTGGTGTATTTTTCAGCGAGTTCCTTGAACTTCTCGGCGCCCTTGCCCTTCGGCGTTTCCGGGGCAACGACATGGCTGAACTTGATGACGATCGGCGGCGTCTGCGCATTGACCGGTCCGACCATGAAAGCAGCGGCAAGCGAAGCTGCGGCGATAACGATTTTCCTCATAGACGTACTACCTCCCAGGCCCATAGAAATCTTGACAGCTTTTTTTGATAGCGGATCGCAACCGACCATTACAGATAATGCCGGTCAAGCCTATTGATCCTTCGCAGGAATACGACACAATTTAGAAAATAAAAAAGCGGCGCAGGGCGCCGCTTTTTTGCATCCGCGAATAAAGGTGTGTCAGCTTGCCGCAGCCGCCGGTACCTCACGCTGCCGGCGCGATATAATTTTGTTGAGCGCGCTGAGATAAGCCTTCGCCGAAGCAACCAGCGTATCAGGATCGGAACTGCGCGCCGTGACCGAACGGCCATCCTGGGACAGCCGCACCGAAACCTCGGCCTGCGCATCGGTACCGGCCGTCACGGCGTGGACCTGATACAGTTCCAGCTTGGCCTCGTGCGGCACCAGCGCCTTGACGGCATTGAACACCGCGTCCACCGGACCATTGCCCTCGGCCTCGTCGATCTGCACCTTGCCTTCGACCTCGACCTTCATGGTGGCGCGTTGCGGGCCGTTGGTGCCCGCGATCACCGTCAGCGACACCAGACGCAGCCGATCATGCGACTGCGCCAGTTCCTGATCGACCAGCGCCTCGATGTCCTCGTCGTAGATGTCCTTCTTGCGATCGGCGAGCGCCTTGAAGCGCACGAAGGCATCCTGCAACTGATTGTCCGCCAGTTCGTAGCCCAGTTCCTTCAGCTTGTGCTGGAAGGCATGGCGGCCGGAGTGCTTGCCCATCACCAGCGAGGTCTGCTTCACGCCGACGCTCTCGGGTGTCATGATCTCGTAGGTCTGCGCATTCTTCAAAACGCCATCCTGATGGATGCCGCTCTCATGCGCGAAGGCGTTCCGGCCGACGATGGCCTTGTTGTACTGCACCGGGAACGAGGTCGCCGCCGACACCACCTTCGAGGCGCGAGTCAACGCGGTGGATTCCACATCGCACCAATACGGCATCACGTCGCCGCGGGTCTTGATCGCCATCACGACTTCTTCCAGCGCGGCGTTGCCCGCCCGCTCGCCGATACCGTTGATGGTGCACTCGATCTGCCGCGCGCCGCCTTCGACGCCCGCCAGCGAGTTCGCGACCGCGAGCCCCAGATCGTCATGGCAATGCACCGAGAACACCGCCTTGTCCGCGTTCGGCACCCGCTCGCGGATGGTCTTGAACATGCGGCGATATTCTTCCGGCACCGCATAGCCCACCGTGTCGGGCAGATTGATCGTGGTCGCGCCCGCCTTGATCGCGGTTTCGACGCAGCGGCACAGATACTCGATCGGCGTGCGGGTCGAATCCATCGCCGACCACTCGACGTCGTCCACCAGATTGCGCGCCTGCGTCACCGTCGCGGTGATGATGTCGAGCACGTCTTCTTCACTCTTGCGCATCTGGTGCGCCAGATGGATCGGCGAGGTCGAGACGAAGGTATGGATGCGGCCACGCTTGGCATGGCGCACGGCTTCACCCGCGCGGGCGATATCGGCGGGGATGGCGCGAGCGAGACCCGCGATCACCGCGTTCTTGGTCTGCCGCGCGATGTCGGCGACCGCCTCGAAATCGCCGACAGAGGCGATCGGGAAGCCGGCCTCGATGATGTCGACGCCCATGGCGTCGAGCATTTCGGCGACCTCCAGCTTCTCCTCATGGGTCATGGTGGCGCCGGGGCATTGCTCGCCGTCGCGCAAGGTGGTGTCGAAAATGACGACGCGGTCCTTGCCGGACGTGGTGGGGCTGGTCATGAAATTATTCCTTTGGTCAGGGGCGCCGTTCTGGTCAAACCGGACAGGCGCAATTGGGGGTTCGAGGCTTCTTCACGGTCCCCTGAGTGCCCAGGCTGCATGCCCAGACGGCCCTCAGGGGCGGATAAGAAGCAGGAGCCCGCCAAGAAGCGAGGCGCGGACCTTCAGAGCGGCAGCCGGGCGCACGGTGAAACCGGCGGCCAAAACCGCCCTTCCCTGTGCTGCGTAGGTCATTCCGCTCGACATCGATCGCCTTGATTGCTTCCGGTGGCAACATCCTCCGCCCAAACCGTTGAGGCTTGGTTGAAACCGCCATCCGCTGTTTGTTTTAGACGATTTGACCGCTACCGCAACGCCAAATAAACGTCAGGAACGCTGTCCATTTGATGCCGCTGGCTTGGCGCCACCCACGGTGTCGGCGATCTCCTTCGGCAAGGGCGGCCTCGGGACAACCTTTGAAACGGCCTTGGCAGTTCGCTTCGTGGAAACGGCCTTGCGGCGTGGCGGCCCTTCCTTTTCCAGCGCAACCTGCGCCTTCTTCAATTCCGACGGCGAGGCTTCTGACTTGGTCGGATAAGACAGGCCGAGCTTTTCGAGCGTCGAGACGATCGTAGAACTGATGACGAGGCGCGAGAACCATTTGTGGTCCGCCGGCACCACATACCACGGCGCATAGGATGAGGAGGTGTGACGCAGGACCTCCTGATAGGCGGCGTAATACCGGTCCCACAAGGCCCGTTCCTTGACGTCAGCCAGTGAGAACTTCCAGTTCTTTGAAGGCTCATCGAGACGTTCCAGAAAGCGCTTGCGCTGTTCCTCCTTCGAGACGTGAAGGAAGAACTTCAGGACCACCGTGCCGTTGCGCGTGAGATAACGCTCGATATTGGACACGTCCTCGAACCGTTCCTGCCAGACGTTCTTGGTGACGAGACGTTGCGGAATTTTCTCCTGCGCCAGAATCTCGGGATGAACGCGGACGACGAGCATTTCCTCATAGTAGGAACGGTTGAAGATGCCGATGCGCCCGCGCTCCGGCAGCGCGATCATGCTTCGCCACATGAAGTCGTGATCGAGTTCCTTCGTGGACGGCTGCTTGAAGGAAAACACCTGACAGCCCTGCGGATTGACGCCCGACATCACATGTTCGATGGCACTGTCTTTTCCGGCCGCATCCATGCCCTGAAAGATCAAAAGCAGAGACCAGCGGTCATGTGCGTACAACGTCTCCTGCAACGCGCGAAGCCTCAGGCGGCTCGCATCGAGCAGATCCTTGGCCGTGTCCTTGTCGAGTCCGCCCTTTTCGTCAGTCTTGTGAAATTTTAAATGAAATTCTCGCGAACCATCGACCCTGAACGGATCGACATAACGTGAGAGATTGACCTCGCCGCGGGACGCTTTGCCGTTCTTCTTAGCCATCGCACTCTCCCTTCACGCGGGTCAACGCTACAGGACCGCGGATGGGTTCGCCAGCGCTGCTTTCCTGCCATGCGAGCAGCGCCGGATATGCGCGCGCTAGCGGCTAAACAACGCGACGATGGTGCCGACACCCTTGGTATGGCCTTTGAGCTTCGCCACCAGTTCGTCGCGCGTGAGTCCGGACTCAAGAGCGTTCGGCTCAAGGTCGGTCGCAATCAGGCTGAAATTGTAATGATGCAGCCCGGTGTTCGCAGGCGGGCATGGGCCAAGATAGAAATTCAACCCCGCCGTATTCTTGCCGCCGACAAACTTGTCCGATGGCTGGCCGACCTCGCCTTCCGCGAAACTGCGGCGATCAGGCGCGATGCCGTAGGCGACCCAATGATAGACGCCAAGTCCTCTGCCGCCGTCGGGATCATAGACCACAAAAGCGAAACTCTTTGTGCCTTCCGGTGGATCGGTCCACGCGAGAGCCGGCGACACGTTTTCGCCGACGCAATTCGGGTTCGTCTTGAGGGCACCGGCATGTTTCACCGGCAGCTTTCCGCCATCCGTGAAATTCGACGACGTCAGAACCAGAGGATCGGCAAACGATGCGACCGTCGCGCCCAGAAGCAGCACGCCCGCCACCGCGCAAGATCCGGCGAACCTGAAACCAGTCATGTCCAACCTCCCCTATTTTTATGTCGGGAGGAAAAATGCGAAACGCGCGGCAGCCGATCAAGCCACCGCGCGCTCACATTGAGTTTATGGAATAAACTTGAGGCTCTTAGTTCTTGGCCTTGTCGACCAGAGCGCCCTTCTTGATCCAGGGCATCATGTCGCGCAGGCGCGCGCCGACTTCCTCGATCTGGTGCGCGTTGTTGTGCGCGCGGGTCGCCTTGAACGAAGGCTGGTTGACCTTGTTCTCGAGCATCCAGTCACGCGCGAAGCGGCCGGACTGAATGTCATCGAGAATGCGCTTCATCTCCTTCTTGGTCTCGGGAGTGATGACGCGCGGACCCGACCGGTACTCGCCATATTCGGCGGTATTCGAGATCGAGTAGTTCATGTTGGCGATGCCGCCTTCATAGATCAGGTCGACGATCAGCTTCAGCTCGTGCAGGCATTCGAAATACGCCATCTCCGGCGCGTAGCCGGCTTCCACCAGCGTCTCGAAGCCGGCGCGGATCAGTTCGACGGTACCGCCGCAGAGCACGGCCTGCTCACCGAACAAGTCGGTCTCGGTTTCTTCGCGGAACGACGTCTCGATGATGCCCGCACGGCCGCCGCCGATGGCGGAGGCATAGGACAGGCCGAGGTCGTGAGCGTTGCCCGAGGAGTCCTTGTGGATCGCGATCAGGCACGGCACGCCGCCGCCACGCTGATATTCGCCGCGCACGGTGTGGCCGGGACCCTTCGGCGCCACCATCAGCACATCGAGATCTTCGCGCGGCTCGATCAGGTTGAAGTGGACGTTGAGGCCGTGGGCGAACAGGAGCGCAGCGCCCTTCTTCATGTTGTCGTGCAGATGCTCGCGGTAGATGTCGGCCTGCAGTTCGTCGGGCGTCAGCATCATCATGACGTCGGCCCACTTCGCGGCTTCGGCAACGTCCATCACCTTGAAGCCGGCGCCTTCCGCCTTCTTCGCGGAGGCCGAGCCCTTGCGCAGCGCGATCGCGACGTCCTTGACGCCGGAATCCTTCAGGTTCAGCGCGTGGGCATGGCCCTGGCTGCCGTAGCCGATGATGCAGACCTTCTTGCCCTTGATGAGGTTCAAATCGGCGTCGCGATCGTAATAAACTCGCATGGTGCTTTCCTTGTGGATGTGGGGCTTTCAGGCCCGAAACGGGCCCTTCAGGACCGGACGGCCCTCGAAATTCCCGGGTTGTCTAATGCATTTTGATGGGAAGTAAAATCGGGTTTTAGCGCGGAGCGGGCCCTCACATGCCGTCCGGACCGCGGGCGATGGCGGCCACGCCCGTGCGCGCCACCTCGACGAGGCCGAGCGGCGCCATCAACGCCACGAACTGGCTGATCTTTTCGCTGGCGCCGGTAATTTCGAACACGAAACTCTCGGTGGTGGCGTCGATCACGCGGGCCCGAAACGCATCCGCGAGCCGCAGCGCCTCGACGCGGGCATCGCCCGTGCCCTTCACCTTGACCATCGCCAGTTCGCGCTCGATGGAGCGGCCGGTCAGCGTCATGTCCACGACGCGAAAGACCGGAATCATCCGGTCAAGCTGGTGCTTGATCTGCTGGATCACCATCGGCGTGCCGGTGGTGACGATGGTGATGCGCGACATGTGCTTGTGCTGCTCGGTTTCCGACACCGTCAGGCTTTCGATGTTGTAACCGCGTCCCGAGAACAGGCCGATCACGCGCGCCAGCACGCCCGGCTCGTTCTGCACCAGCACGGAGAGCGTATGCGTTTCGTTGGGATCGTGCCGCTCTTCCATGAAGTAGGCGGAAGCGGGCTGTTCGTTCGTCTGCTTGTCCATCGCCATTACACCAGTGCCGTTTAAACCAGAGCCTTGCCGCCGGCGAAGGCCGCCGCAGTCGTTTCATCGTTGGCTTCCGCGGGCAGAAGCATTTCGTTATGCGCCTTACCCGACGGAATCATCGGGAAGCAGTTTTCCAGCGCCGCGACGCGGCAATCGAAGATCACCGGCTTCCGAACCTTGATCATCTCCTCGATCGCGCCGTCGAGATCGCCGGGCTTCACCACCTGCATGCCGACACCGCCATAGGCTTCCGCAAGCTTGACGAAATCAGGCAAGGCTTCGGAATAGGAATGCGACAGGCGGTTGCCGTGCAACAACTGCTGCCACTGGCGCACCATGCCCATGTACTGGTTGTTGAGGATGAAAATCTTCACCGGCAGATCGAACTGAACCGCCGTCGACAACTCCTGCAGCATCATCTGGATCGAAGCATCGCCCGCGATGTCGATGACGAGGCTCTTCGGATGCGCGACCTGAACGCCGATGGCGGACGGGAAGCCGTAACCCATGGTGCCGAGGCCGCCGGACGTCATCCAGCGGTTGGGCTGCTCGAAGCCGTAGAACTGCGCGGCCCACATCTGATGCTGGCCGACCTCCGTGGTGATGTAGGTGTCGCGGTTCTTGGTCGCCTCGAACAGGCGCTGGATCGCGTATTGCGGCAGGATCACATCGTCGCTCTTCTTGAACGCCAGTGAATTGCGCGCGCGCCACTTTGCGATCTGCGCCCACCACGGCTTCAGATCAGGCCGCTTGCTCTCGGCCTTGAGGCCTTCCAGCAAGTCCGCCAGCACGTTGGCGACGTCGCCGATGATCGGCACATCGACGCGGATGTTCTTGTTGATCGACGACGGGTCGATGTCGATGTGAATCTTCTTCGAGTTCGGCGAGAACGCATCCGGCCGCCCGGTGACGCGGTCGTCGAAGCGCGCGCCGACGCACAGCATGACGTCGCAATCGTGCATCGCCATGTTGGCTTCGTAGGTGCCGTGCATGCCGAGCATGCCGAGCCAGTTCTTGCCCGACGCGGGATACGCGCCGAGACCCATCAGCGTCGAGGTGATCGGGAAATTGGTCGTGCCGACCAGTTCGCGCAGCAGGCGCGTCGCTTCAAGGCCGGAGTTGATGACACCGCCGCCGGAATAGATCACCGGCCGCTTGGCGGAGGCCAGCAGCGCCACCGCCTTGCGGATCTGTGCGGCATCGCCCTTCACCCGCGGCGTATAGGACACATGGACATCGTTCTTGCGCGGCGGATGATAGGTGCCGGTCGCGAACTGCACGTCCTTCGGAATGTCGACGACGACCGGACCGGGGCGGCCCGTGGTCGCGACATAGAATGCCTCGTGCAGGATTTTGGCGAGATCGTTGACGTCGCGCACCAGCCAATTGTGCTTGGTGCAGGGCCGCGTGATGCCGACCGTGTCGCACTCCTGGAACGCATCATTGCCGATCAGGTGCGTCGGCACCTGCCCGGTGATGCAGACCAGCGGGATCGAATCCATCAGCGCGTCGGTCAGCGCCGTCACCATGTTGGTCGCGCCCGGCCCCGACGTGACAAGCGCCACGCCCGGCTTGCCGGTGGAGCGCGCATAGCCTTCGGCCGCGTGGCCCGCGCCTTGCTCGTGGCGAACGAGGATGTGCTGGACGGCGTCCTGCTGGAAAATCTCGTCATAGATCGGCAGCACCGCACCGCCCGGATAACCGAAAATGTGCTGAATGCTGTGATCCTTCAGCGCCTGCACGACCATTGCCGCGCCGGTCATCTGCCGGGATTCAGTTTTCTTCGTCTCGCTCATCTTTCGCTCCGCTGCGCCTCATGGCGCCGTCTTGGATCACGCAGGTAATAAAAAAGGCCCCCGAGAGGACCCTGTGCACACCGCCTGTCTTGGGTCGCGTCAGCTCCCCCCGGCGATGCGCCCAGGTACGACTACGACAATAAGCAAACTTGTAATTTTATTGCGCATAAGTCGATTTCTATTTCCAAAGGTTGCGCGCCTTATAGACCTCTTCGGAGAGATGTCAAGGCTGCCTCGCAGCGCACTATAGCCGCCAATCCGACGGCGGCAGAATGCCGAAAAGCGCATGGGAGCCTTTCAAACGGAAACGGTCCTGCTGATCGAAAGTCCCAGTCTGGTCTCCAGCCACGCCTGCGCGGCATCGGGCGCGACCCACTCGAACTCCGGCAACTGATGCCTGAACCAGGTGAACTGGCGCTTGGCATAGTGGCGGGTGTCGATCTGGCCGATGGCGATGGCCTCCTCCCGCGACAGCTCGCCCGCGAGATGGCGGATCAGCGCCGGCACGCCATGCGCCTTCATCGCGGGCAACAGCGGATCGAGTCCGCGGCTGCCGAGCGCCCGCGCCTCCTCCAGCGCGCCGCGATCCATCATCGATTCAAAGCGGCGGTCGATTTGTTCGTAGACCACCTTGCGATCCGGCGCGAGAAACAGCGCCACCACCCCCTGTGGCGGCAACAGCGGCGGCAGGCCATGCGCATGCCATTCCGCCAGCGGCCGACCGGTGGCCTCCACCACTTCCAGCGCGCGGGCGATGCGGACACGATCGCGCGGCTTCAGCCGTCCCGCCGCCTCCGGATCACGCTTTCCGAGTTCCTCGTACAGGGCTTCGGGACCATTCTGTTCGAGCCGTTGGCGGATCGCTTCACGAACGGCATCCGGCACCGGCGGCACGTTGGAGAGCCCCCGTGTCAGCGCCTTGAAGTAAAGGCCCGTGCCGCCGATGAAAATCGGTAGCCTTCCATTCGCCTGTGTCTCCGCCAAAACCGCCGCCGCATCATTGACCCACGCGCCCGCCGAATAATTCACCGCAGCATCGACATGGCCATAGAGCCGGTGCGGAACACGCGCCTCCTCGTCCACCGTGGGCCGCGCCGTGAGCACCCGCAGGTCGCGATAGACCTGCATCGAATCCGTATTGATGACGGTACCGTGTGCGGCCTCGGCCAAATCGAGCGCCAACGCCGACTTGCCGCTGGCGGTCGGCCCTGCGATAAGCACCGCCTTCACACTATTCCGGCCCGAATTCATGTCCCTCGTCGCCACTCTGATCTGCAACCCCGCGCAGCCATCGCTCGATAGCACGGTCCTTGAGGCCGCGCGCGCGATATTGCCATCATCCTCGCTCGCCGAATGGCTCGATGCCGGGATCGCCGCCGACATCCCGTTCGCAAGCGAAGAGCCGCCGCACGCCATCGCCGACCGGCTGCGCGACGCGTTGCAGAGAATCCCGGTCGACATCGTCGTGCAGCCGCGCATCGCACGCCGCAAGAAGCTGCTGCTCGCCGACATGGACTCCACCATGATCGGTCAGGAATGCATCGACGAACTCGCGGCATTCGCAAACCTGAAAGACCACGTTGCGGCGATCACCGAACGCGCGATGCGCGGCGAAATCGAATTCGAGCCCGCATTGCGCGAGCGCGTCGCGCTGCTCAAGGGTCTGCCGGTGAGCATCGTCGACGAGGTGTTCACCAAGCACATCACGCTGACGCCGGGCGGCCCCGCGCTCGTGAAAACCATGCGCGCGAACGGCGCACACACCTGTCTCGTCTCGGGCGGCTTCACGCTGTTCAGCGAGCGCGTCGCTGCTGCGATCGGCTTTCAGGAAAACCGCGCCAACACCCTCATTGTCGAAGATGGCAAGCTCGCGGGCCGCGTACAGGAGCCGATTCTCGGCCGCGCGGCGAAACTCGCCACGCTGGTCGATCTCTTGGAAACATTTGAACAGGACGATATCGACACGCTCGTCATCGGCGACGGCGCCAACGATCTCGCGATGATCGAAAAAGCGGGCCTCGGCGTCGCCTATCACGCCAAGCCTGCGGTCGCGGCAGCAGCGGCCGCGCGGATTGATCATGGCGATCTCACCGCGCTGCTCTACGCGCAGGGTTACAAGCGCAGTGAGTTTGTAACCGAATAGTTGTCGTTCCCGCGAAGGCGGAAACCCAGCCCTTCAAATAAAGCTGACACAAAAATACGGGTCCCCGCCTATGCGGGGACGACGCTTTTTATATTGAACGCCTTAATTTACCGCGATTGCCACGAAGCGCAGTTCGCCTTCGGTGTTCGACACTAGAAGCAGGATCGACTTCTTGCCGTCCTTCTTGAGCTGGTCAATGCGCTTCTTGACGTCGGCGGGCGAATTCACCGCTTCCTGCGCGACCTCGACAATCACATCGCCCGCAGAAAGCCGCCGCTCGGCCGCATCCGAATTGCGGTCGACGCCGACAATGACCACGCCCTTGACCTTATCCTTGATCTTATAGCGCGTGCGCAGGTCCTTGGAGATCGCCGCAAGATCGAGCCCGAGCGCCTTCTGCGTCACCGTCTTGTCCGGCTCCGGCGCTGGCGTCTTCAGCGAAGCCTCGACCGGCTTGTCGCCATCGTCGAGACGGCCAAGCGTCACCTTATGTGTTTCTTCCTTGCCCTTGCGGATCAGCACGACATCGACGGTCTTGCCGACCGGCGTATCGGCCACCGCGCGCGGGAGATCCTTCATCTCGCGGATCGTCTTTCCGTCGAAGGATGTGATGACATCGCCGGCCTCGATGCCCGCAGGCTTGGCAGGCCCCTTGTCGTCGACGCCCGCAACCAGCGCGCCGCGCGGCGGCTTGACGCCGAGGCTATCGGCGATCTCGTCGGTGACCTGCTGGATGCGCACGCCGAGCCAGCCGCGCCGCACTTCCTTGTACTGCCGCAACTGGTTGACGATGCCGACCACTGTGTTCGAGGGCACCGCGAAGCCGATACCGATCGAGCCGCCCGACGGCGAGATGATCGCGGTGTTCACGCCGATCACTTCGCCATCGAGGTTGAACAGCGGACCACCCGAATTGCCGCGATTGATGGCGGCGTCGGTCTGGATGTAGTTGTCGTAAGGGCCAGAGTTGATGTCACGGTTGCGCGCCGAGACGATACCCGCCGTCACCGTACCCCCTAAGCTGAACGGGTTGCCGATGGCGATCACCCATTCGCCGAGCCGCAGCTTATCGGAATTACCGAACTTCACCGCCGTCAGCTTCTTCTCCGGCGGCTGGAATTTCAGCACGGCGAGGTCGCTCTTCTTGTCGCGACCGACAAGCTCCGCCTTGATCTTGGTGCCGTCATTGAGAATGACATTGATCTCGTCGGCATCCGCGATGACATGGTTGTTGGTCACGACAATGCCGCTGGCGTCGATGATGAAGCCGGAGCCGAGCGAATTGACCTTATGCTGGCCCCTGTCGGCGCGACGGTTCTTGAAGAAATCGTCGAAGAATTCGTTGAAGGGAGAATCCGGCGGCAGTTTCGGATTGGCCTTGTTGCGGCCCTCCTTCTGGGGTGTCGCTTCCTCGCCCTTCTCGTCCCGGCCGTTGACGGTCTGCGACGTGGAGATATTCACCACGGCGTCGATCACCTTCTCCGCGACGTCCGCAATGCTGTCAGGACCCCGCGCGAACGCAGGCTGAGGGGCGCTCGCCGCCATCATGAGAAAACCACCCGCGACGGCAAGCGGAAGCAGGCGGCTCAATCGCACAGGGGCGTGGAACATCGAAAACTTCTCCCGGAACGGAAAATGTCGTTAGAGCCGAGACTGCGCCCGGCCTCCTTGATCCGCAAGCGTATCAACGCGGCGAATAAGGCGGAAATACCGGCGCCCGGCTCACATGCCGTAGCGTATGAACCAGATCAACAGCAGTCCCGCCACTGCGACCGAAAGTCCCGTTATGCGCAGCAGGTTCTCGGAATGCTCGAGGGCCGCCTCCATCGCGCGGCGCATCGCCTGAGGGAACGCCGCGAAGGTCACGCCTTCGATGACGCAGAGGACACCAAAACCAATCAACAGCTCTTTCATGACAGGATTTCACCAGAGACCCGAGCAAAGGGAAATCCCGTTGACGAGATAAATTGCGTTTATCTTGGCGCCGCCGGAGCCACCGCCTTCAAGGGCGTCCCATTGACCGAGTTGAAGAACCGGAAGAACTCCGAATCCGGCTTCAGCACGAAACGGGTGTCGTTGTTCTTCAGGCTGGTCTCGTAAGCGGCCATCGCCCGGTAGAACGCGAAGAACTGCGGATCCTGGGAATAGGCTTCCGCGAAAATCCGGTTGCGCTCACCGTCGCCCTCACCGCGGATCTTGTCCGCCTGCGAATTGGCATCGGCGACGATCACGGTCGCCTCGCGGTCGGCCTTGGACTTGATCTCCTGCGCCTTCTGTCCGCCCTGGGCGCGGAATTCGGCGGCCTCGCGCTGACGCTCGGTCTGCATGCGCTGGTACACGGCCTGACTGTTCTGATCCGGCAGGTCCGCGCGACGGATGCGCACGTCGACGACTTCGATGCCGTAGGCGCCCGCCTGCTTGTCGAGCTGGTCGCGGATGCGGCCCATCAGCACCTCACGCTCGTCACGCACCACCTGAATGAACGTGACCTCGCCGAGCACACGGCGCAGGGCCGCGTTCAGCAACGCGGTCAACTGGAGGTTCGCCGCCGAAATGCTGCCGACGCTCTGATAGAAGCGCAGCGCATCCTTGATGCGGTAGCGTGCGAAAGCATCCACCACCAGACGCTTCTGGTCGGAGGCGATGATTTCCTGCGACGGATTCTCCAGGTCGAGAATCCGGTTGTCGATGCTGATGACCGTGTCGATGAACGGCGCTTTGAAGTGCAGGCCCGGATCGGTGATCGGGGCGCCCACCGGGGCGCCGAGCCGAACCACCAGCGCCTGTTCGGTCTGCCGGACGGTGAAAATCGAGCTGTAGCCGACGATAATCAGCAACAACAGAACGACGAGGGCGACGACGCCTGACAGCCCGCTTTTCATCGGCTTGCTCCGCTCTGCGAGGCCGGTGCGGCGGGCGCGGCAGTTGTCTTACGGCCCAATTCGTTGAGCGGCAGATACGGCACCACGCCCTGCCCGGACGAACCCGGATCGAGAATGACCTTGTCCGCCGGTCCGAGCACATGCTCCATGGTTTCGAGATAGATGCGTTGCCGTGTCACTTCGGGCGCCTTCTTGTATTCGTCATAAACGCTGAGGAATCGCGCGGCCTGACCCTTGGCCTCGGCCACCGTCTGCTCCTTGTAGCCCTGCGCCTGCTGCAGCACCTGGGCGGCACGGCCGCGCGCATCCGGGACGACGCGATTGGCGTAGGTCTGCGCTTCGTTCTGCAGACGCTCGAGGTCGGCGCGCGCCGCCTGCACGTCGCGGAACGAGTCGATCACCTGCTGCGGCGGATCGACCTTCTGCATCTGGACCTGCTGGACCATAATGCCGGCGCCGTAGCTGTCGAGCGTCTTCTGCATCAATTGATGGACCGCGCTTTCAATGGTGTTGCGCGCGCCGGTGAGGATCGGCTGGATATCGGAGCGGCCGATGACTTCGCGCATCGCGCTCTCGGCCACCGCCTTCACCGTGCCTTCCGGGTTCTGGATATTGAACAGGAATTTGCCGACGCCGTCCGGCGCGATGCGCCACAGCACCGTGAAGTCGACGTCGACGATGTTCTCGTCGCCGGTCAGCATCAGGCTTTCTTCCGGTACGTCGCGCACGACGCGACCTCGGCGTCCACTGTCGTCGCTGACCGTCATGCCGATATTGAGCGTGGAAACGCGCAGCGCCTTCGGCAGCAGCACGGTCTCAATCGGGTACGGCAGATGATAGTTCAGGCCGGGCTGCACCGTGCGCACATGCTTGCCGAAGCGCAGCACCGCACCGAGTTCGTCCGGCTGCACGCGGAAGAAACCGGACAACAGCCAGATCGCAATGCCTGCAATGACAATGAGTGCGATGCCCATGCCGCTCATATGGCCGCCCGGCAGCAATTGCTGAATCCGGTCCTGACCACGGCGCAGGAGATCTTCAAGATCGGACGGCTTGGGCCCTTGTGATTGCGGACCCGAGCCCCAGGGCCCCTTCGGACCGGGACCCCATGGACTTCCGCCTTGATTCTTCCAGGCCATCAGCAAGCTCCTTCGCGCCGTCTCGCGGCTGCGACCGGTTTATAAGAGACGCAGGGCCGCGGTACAACGCGGCCCTGCGCAGTTTCTAGCAGCTAATCCGCGTGCGGAAATTGTCAATGCAAACATTGACAAGCGGGGTTAATGAGCAGCCGCGCGAGCATATGTCGCATAGGAAAAATCGGCACTGTCCTCAGGCCCGCGCGCAGGGCGGGTGCGCGCCACATCCTGCCATTCCGCCATCTCGAACCGGAGGAACGTGTCTCCGTCCGGCTCGGCGTGGACATGCGTGATCTCGAGACGGGTGGCGCGCGGCATCCATTGCTGGAAAATCTCCGCGCCGCCGATCACCATGATTTCCGAGGCACCGCGCCGCAGGATATCGCCAAGCGCAACCTCATAGGCCGCATCGAGCGACGGCACGACCACCGTGCCTGCCGCGCGAAAACCGGGATCGCGCGTGACCACGATGTTGGTGCGCTTCGGCAGCGGCTTGCCGATCGAGAGATACGTCTTGCGGCCCATGATGACCGGCTTGTTCAGCGTCAGCTGCTTGAACCGCTGCAGGTCCGAGCGCAGGTGCCAGGGCATCGCATTGTCGCGGCCGATCACGCCGTTGTCGGCAACGGCGACGATGAAAACGATGTCAGGAGCGGCTCCAAGTGCGGTCACACCGCGACCTCGGCCTTGATGTGCGGATGCGGATCGTAGTTCTCGAGTTTGAAGTCCTCGTAACGGAACCCGAAGATATCCTTCACCGCCGGATTGATGTGCACGGCCGGCAGCGCGCGCGGCCGCCGCGTCAGTTGCAGGCGCGCCTGCTCCAGATGGTTGGAATACAGATGCGCGTCGCCGAGCGTGTGGATGAAATCGCCCGGCGCAAGATCCGTCACCTGTGCGATCATCATCGTCAGCAGCGCATAGGACGCGATGTTGAACGGCACGCCGAGAAACACGTCGGCCGAACGCTGATAGAGCTGGCACGAGAGTTTGCCGTTCGCGACGTAGAACTGGAACAGGCAATGGCATGGCGGCAGCGCCATGTGATCGACATCGGCCGGATTCCATGCGCTGACGATCAGCCGCCGCGAATCCGGCGTGGTGCGGATCATGCGGATGAGGTTCGCGATCTGGTCGATGCTGCGGCCATCCGGCGCCTGCCATGAGCGCCACTGCTTGCCGTAGACCGGACCAAGATCCCCGTTGGCGTCCGCCCACTCGTCCCAGATGGTGACACCATTATTCTGCAGATAGCGCACGTTGGTGTCGCCGGCGAGAAACCACAGCAGTTCGTGGACAATCGCCTTGAACGGCAGCTTTTTGGTCGTCGTCATCGGAAAACCGGCGGCGAGGTTGAAGCGCATCTGATGACCGAACACCGACAGCGTACCCGTGCCGGTGCGGTCGCCCTTCTGTGCGCCGTCGCTCAAAATCCGCTCAAGCAGGTCGTGATACTGATGCATGGCCGTAATCTATGTCGCTTAAGCGGAACGGACCACATCCGGGGCCGAATCAACAACCGCTTTCCCGCGTTGTCCCATCAAAAGTAGGCACCGCCTCCCGCGCCCGAAAGCACTTGCGGGATCAGACAAACCCGGCAAATCCCAGAATTCCCGCCACCGCGAGCGGCCAGAGCGGATTGATCCGGGTTCCCACCGCGACCAGCGCCGTGGCGAAAGTCACAAGCGTGGCAGCCAGCGACGTATCGACCGTGACCGCCAGCACATAGCCGCCCGCCGCCATCAAGCCGATCGAGACCGGCACGAAAGACGCCTGAATGATAGAGGGCCAGAACGAATGGCTCGAGCGGTGGAAGAAATTCGCCACGAAATAGGCCAGCACGCCCGCCGGGCCGCACATCGCGAACGTCGTCACGGCCGCCCCGGCAAGCCCCGCGACCTGATAGCCGATCAGCGTGACGATCAGCACATTCGGTCCGGGCGAAAACTGGGCGATGGCGAACATGTCGGCGAACTGCGCATCCGTCAGCCAATGGTTCACATCGACGGCGACACGATGCATTTCGGGAATCGTCGCGTTCGCGCCGCCGACCGCGAGCAGCGACATCAGGCCGAACGTCCACAACAGATTGAGATATGTGCCGAGCCCCGGATTCATGCGGTCGCACGCCTGCGCCAGAAATATGTCACGATAATACTGAGCGGCAACGCGATCAGCAGGACGACGGCAAGCGGCAGCCGCCCAAGCCCGACCGCAGCGAACACGGCGATCATCAATCCGATTTCGACCGGATTCTTCCGCGTCAGGAGCGGTCCCATCATGCGGATGATGACGGCCAGAAACAGGCCGACAGCCGCACAGGCGATTCCTGTCAGCGTCCGCTGCAATCCCGGCAGGTCGCCGAAATGAGAATAAAGGATACCGAGCGTCGTGACGATAAGCGTCGGCGGCAGCAGCAGGCCGAGAAACGCCGCGATGCTTCCGGCTGCGCCGCGAAACCGGCCGCCGAAGACAATCGACAGATTGACGATGTTCGCCCCCGGCAGCAGGTGGCACAGCGCGAAGGCTTCGTTGAACTCGTCCGGCGTCATCCAGCGGTGCTGCTCGACGATGGCGCGGCGGGCCCACACCAGCACGCCGCCAAAACCGGCCAGCGACATTTTCGAGAAGGCGAAAAACAGTTCAAGCAATCCCGGCGGCTCGGAGGCGAGATCGCGGGCAGCCGTATCGGAAGGCGGCGTAGGCTGGTCCATGGGTTCGTTCAGATCGTGAAGAAGATGGCGTCGGGACATCGTTTAGATGTGTCGTATCGCCCGGCCAAATCTTTTCCGGCGACGTGACGCTCTCTCCATTCAACTTTTCGCGGGCGCACGATCTTACCCGGACCGGGATAAGGCCCGCGCCTCCTGAAAGCCTCTTTTAAGAATGCCTGTCGCAGGGGCTATTTTCGGCAACCATTGCCGCCTATATTAAGCGTGCCGGTTCGCCGGCTATGGAAATAAATGGCCGTCGCAATAAACCATTCGGACCCGGGGGCAGCACCCGGCGCCTCCACCAAAGTTCCGCAAGGCGGGATTTCGGCGGGGGCGAAACAGGATCGACGAGGGCGTAAAGGGCGTGTTTTTTCCCGGTATTGTTCCGCCGTTATCGGGCTTCTCAATAGTTGCAAACGACAACTATGCTCCGGTTGCTCAGGCTGCGTAACGCAGTTTGAAATACCGACTTAAAGTCCTGATGGATTAAGCCCCGTCAGGCGGGGTTCGGAGGCACCTGGCAACAGAAGCCTCCACTTCATCTCTCCGATTTGATTCATTTGTATGCGTGCTGCGATCCGCGGGCTGGGGTGTCAATTTAGGCATCTTCCTGTCCTTGCGATGCAACAAGGCTGCTGACGCAGGCCGCCGGAGCAGTTAATCTGGCATGAAAGGGTTTGTTCACGAAAAGAGTGGCCAACGCCGCCTTCCATCGCGGACAGACTTGCTAACCACCATCCGCATGGAACAAAAGTGCGAGTCGGCTCCTCTCCTACCGGCACGCGACCCTTCGTTTTGACAGGACCGACCGATGGCCACCGATCTGATCCGCTATGATGTTCTGACCCGCGATGCGCTGCGCGGAGTCCTGCGGCGCGTGCTGAGCGACGCCGCCGAAAGCGGATTGCCGGGAGACCATCACTTCTACATCACCTTTCTATCCACCGCCGAAGGCGTGAAGCTGTCGCCGCGGCTGTTGTCGCAGTATCCGCAGGAGATGACGGTGATCCTCCAGCACCAGTTCTGGGATCTGGTCGTGACCGAGGATCATTTCGAGGTTGGCCTGTCGTTCGGTGGCATTCCCGAGCGGCTGGTCGTGCCGTTCAGCGCCATCACCCGCTTCTTCGATCCCTCCGTGCAGTTCGGGTTGCAGTTCGAGACGGCGGAAGCCGCAATCGGCGACGCCGAACCTGCGGCGGCCGAGGTCGAAAAGGCCGATCCTCCCGCTTCGCCAGACTCGCCCGACAATCCGGATGACGACGGCGGCGGCGGCGGCGGCGACCACCCGCGCGAAGGCGCGCAGGTGGTGCGGCTGGATCGCTTCCGCAAGAAATAAAACGCCTCTAATCGAGAGTCTCGTCTGCCCGTGCGGCATGGCTTCGCCCTGCCGCTTTCGGCATACTCGCGCCCGAAAGACGGGTCTGAGATGACAGCATGCGCCCGTCGCGACTGGCACGAGGCGAACATGGCACACAGCAAAACCACCCGCACCGAAACAGACACCTTCGGGCCGATCGAGGTTGCCGCCGACCGATACTGGGGCGCGCAGACCGAGCGCTCACGCAACAATTTCAAGATCGGCGCCGAGCACATGCCGCTGCCGCTGATCCGCGCGCTCGCCATCGTCAAGCTCGCCGCCGCGCAGACCAACCTCGAACTCAAGCTCATCGACAAGAAGCTCGCCGGCGCCATCATCGCCGCCGCGCAGGAGATCATCGACGGCAAGCTCAACGAGCATTTCCCGCTGGTGGTGTGGCAGACCGGCTCAGGCACGCAAACCAACATGAACCTGAACGAGGTCATCTCGAACCGTGCCAACGAAATGCTCGGCGGTGAGCGCGGCACCAAGAAGCCGGTTCATCCGAACGATCACGTCAACATGAGTCAGTCGTCCAACGACTCCTTCCCGACCGCGATGCATATCGCCGCGGCCCAGGAGATCGCCCACGATCTGATCCCGGCGCTGGAGGAATTGCTCGGCGGGCTGCGCGCCAAGCAGAAGGAATTCGCCTCCATCGTGAAGATCGGCCGCACCCACACCCAGGACGCGACGCCGCTCACGCTCGGTCAGGAATTCTCAGGCTATGCCGCTCAGGTGGAAAGTGGCATCGCGCGCATCAAGGAGAGTGCGAAGAGTCTCTCTCCACTGGCGCAGGGTGGTACCGCCGTCGGCACCGGGCTGAATGCGAAGCCGGAATTCGCAGCCTCGTTCGCCAGGCATGTCGCATCGATCACCGGGCTTCCATTCGTCACCGCGCCCAACAAGTTCGAGGCGCTCGCCTCCAACGACGCCTATGTCTACGTCCACGGCGCCATCAACGCGACCGCGACCGGCCTGTTCAAGATCGCCAACGACATCCGCCTGCTCGGATCAGGCCCACGTTCGGGCCTCGGCGAGTTGATTCTGCCGGAGAACGAGCCCGGCTCCTCGATCATGCCCGGCAAGGTCAATCCGACGCAGTGCGAGGCCATGACGATGGTGTGCTGCCAGATCTTCGGCAATCACACCACGCTCACCACCGCAGGCAGCCAGGGGCATTTCGAACTCAACGTCTACAAGCCCGTGATGGCCTACGGCATGCTGACATCCATCCGCCTGATGGCGGATGCGTCACGCTCATTTAATAAAAATTGTGTGATCGGAATTCGCGCCGACGAGAAACGGATCGGCGATCTGATGCAGCGCTCGCTGATGCTCGTCACCGCTCTTGCCCCGAAGATCGGATATGACAATGCCGCGAAAATCGCCAAGACAGCTCACGCAAACGGCACGACGCTGAAAGAAGAAGCGTTGAATCTTGGATTTGTCTCCGCAGAAGAATTTGATTCCATTGTGCGGCCCGAGCAGATGACAAATTCCGGGAAGTGAAATACGCGCGTGGTACGTGGCATACACAATACCTTTTGCTGCGCGTTTCATCACTCTTTCGTCTAAAGACGTAGCGTTATGCGGCTACCGCTCCTATGATGTGTTTGCTAGGAGCGAAGACAGAGCAGCTCTTCGCCAGTGGGACTTGTGGTCTGGGCGATTTTGATATTGATGCTGTTTAATCCGCGAGTGGCAGGTTCGTTTTCTGCAATCACGAGATTCCTGTGGGCGATCTGATCAATTTAAAGAGGTTCAAGAAGCGGCAGGAACGCCAGCGCGCCAATGTGGAAGCAAGCAGTCAACGCGCAAAGCATGGGCTCACAAAAGCCGAAAAGAACAACCAACGTGCACTCGAACAGCGCACCGAGGCATTTCTCAACCAACACCTACGCGATGACGGAAAGTCTTCATGAAGTCCCCTGTCGTTAAACGCTCCATCGTTGTTGCCGGCCACAAGACCAGTGTCAGCCTGGAAGAAGCCTTCTGGAACGGCATGAAGGAAATCTCATCGGCGCGCGGCATGACATTGTCCGAGCTGGTCGGCGAGATCGATGGCCAACGCAAACAGGGCAATCTCTCTTCGGCGATCCGGCTGTTCGTGCTCGATCATTACCGTTCGATGACACAGGGACCTTTGGAACCGAACGGCGCACATGATTCCAAGCGCGAGCCCGTGATGGATACTCAGGCCGCCGAGTAAGCGGCTGCGGGAATCTACGGACCGTCTCCGCAATATTCTGACTCATCCCTTAAGGCTTTCACCGAATATCGGCGCCCCCCGGTATCGGGTACGATGTAACTGTCTCGGCGATTCAGAGCGATCGCCGGGGTAAGACGATCGTCCCGGGCGCCATGCTGTTCGCGCGCGGGTCGAACCATCCTGACAATATCCGCCTCGCAGTCCGCGAGAAGAACCGCATGGCTTTGCCCGGCGAATGCTCGCGCACGCGTCTCAGAAGGAGTGACGGCGATGATCAGCCAGCGTGACGTGAGAGCCCCGGTAACCGACCCCGTGAAGGAATTCGCCGTCATCAAGCGGTCGGTGGTCGTCGATGGACACAAGACCAGCGTCAGCCTCGAGGATGCGTTCTGGTCGAGCCTGAAGGACATCGCCGCGCGCCGGGGCCTGTCGCTATCGATGCAGATCGCCGCCATCGACCAGCATCGCCGGACCAGCAATCTGTCATCGGCGATCCGCCTGTTCGTGCTCGATTACTTCCGCGAGCGCGCGATCAGCACGATGTTCATCGGCGAACGGCAGGCTTCGCCGAAACTCACAACTGCGCATTGAAGCGTTTTCAGCCCAAACAATTCTAGAACGTCGTGGCCGGTGTGGAAGAGCGGCGCGGCCGCGGAGCACCCGGCACGGGCTTGATATCGATTGGCGGCGGCAGCGGAGAAAGTTGCGCGCCCGGCGATGACGGATGCGCGCGGGGCACATGTGGCATCGCCTGGCGCTTACGCGGATCGACGCCCGGAATCTTCACCTCGGCGGGCGGCAGCGCCTGCTCGGGTTGCGCAAGGGAATTGGCCGGAGGATTGGCCACCGGTGCAGGCCTCGGTGGCGGCAATGCGCCCAGCTTCTCCAATGCATCGAGGCGCTGCGTCTCCCGCTCGATGGCGCGCAGCGACAGCCAGGATGACAGCGCCGCGACATCGACATCGCGCTCGAAGCGGTCTGCGCTGCCACGCAGGAAAATCTGGATGTCCGGTGCATCCTTCATCGCGCTGGACATCGCCTTCAGCCCTATCCGCAGATCGCCCTGGTCTTCCGGAATATCGTAGCTGCCCGAGATCGTGGCACGCGCCGCATCGGACTGGAAAACCGTCGGATCGGCATGCATGCGCGCGTCCTTGATGGCGAACGGCACATCGACAGAGGCGACCGCAAGCGGCGCGCGGTCGAGTGCGGTTGCGACGACCGATTCCATCTTGTTCTTCGCGGCCGGATCGTCCGATGCCTTTTCCGCAGCGTCGAATGCAGCGGCATCGAGCGCGGGAAGCTGCACACCGGTCAACGTCAACACACCGTTGCCCGAAAGCGCATTGCGCAAGGCCGCCGCGCTGCGCCCTCGCGTCGCCAGCGTCATCCGCACCGACGCCTTGCCGGGCGGCAATTGCAGCCCGCGATATTTCAGCGCGGAAGCATCAGCCTGCTCCAGCTTCAGGCTGGCATCGATGGCGCTCTCCGACGGGCTGCGCTTGATCACAGCAGAAAGCGTCGCCGCGCCGCCGCCGATCGTTCCTTTCACATTGTCAAAAGAGATCGACGTCCCATCTCCCTGCGCCGTACCACTGATCGTCGCAGCTTCCATGCCGCCGGGCAGAATCGCTTTGTCGGCTTTCACGGCCATCGCCCCTCGCCAGCCGACCAGGCCTTGCGCAAGCGGGTCCGTCATCGCGCGGTCGTCGGCACCGAGCATCAGGGCCATCAGCCCTTGCACATCGAGCGCATCCGTCTCGATGTTGCCAGTGAGAGTTTGCTCCCCCTGACGCGACAGGGACAGGTTGCCCTTCACCGGCGCCGCGCCAAGCTTGCCGGAGAAATTCTCCAGCGAGACTGCATCGTCGCTGACGGCAAGACGAGCGGACAAATGACTGACCACCTGCTGCGGCTTCAGCCACGGCGCAAGCGCCGCATGGCGAACATTGAGATCAAATATCCGCTTCTTCGGCTGATCCGTGACGGACGACAGGCTTGCTTGTAGCGGCGCAATCTCGTGGCCGAGAATTCTTGCCTTGGCGAGATCGAGATCGACATGCGTCTCGAAGCCGCCCTTCTCCCGCCACGTGATGATCCGGCGCGTCACATCTGCGAGACCATCGAAATCCACCTGCGGCGATCGCAGCGTGGCGTCGATCTTCTTCCCCGTCCGTGCAACACGTCCATAAAACCGGTTGTCGCCAAGATCGAGTTGCATCGCGTCGAGCCGAAGACGCTCCTTGCCGAGCGCCATGGTCGCCGCAAGATGAAGCGGTATCCGCGCGCCACGCGCCGTATCGGACTTCCCGAACGCCCAGTCGGCGAAACCCTGCGCATCGCTGGTTTTGACATCGAGCGGGCCGGAAAAATCCTCGCCTCCCTTGCCGCGCTCGACACGACCGTTGAACGCAAGATGCGCATCACCGGGACCGCTGAAGGCGAGCCTGGTGATGACCCACGCATCCTTCGTCCCTTCAAGATCGGCCGACAACGCACTGAGCGTCTGCCCGGCGAGCGTGAGGCGATCCGCGACCGCTTCGATCCGCGACGGCCATGGCAAGGCCGGCAGCGCTGTCAGTGCGCTCGCCAAGGAATCCGCAGGCGTCCTGCCCTGCGCGGCCTTGGTCTCGCCGAACGCGCGGTCGAGATCGAGTTGGGTGGCCGAGAGCTTCATTTCCAGCTTCGCCGGGCGGAACGACAGCGCGCCATGTCCCGACAGCTTCACCCCGGTCGCCTCCGCGCCGTAGAGAATCTCGCCTTGCGTGAATGCCGCACCGGACGGATCGAGCGCGGTGTGAGCGCTGATCCGCCATGGCGTCTCCCCGGCTGCCGCGAGCGTCATCGCACCATCGAAATGCGGAATACGCTTATCGAAGGTCAGCGCACCATCCAGCGACGACGACATCGCACCGGCCTGCGCGGAATCAAGATCGAGCCGCAGGCGCGTCGCCTCACCTTCGCCAGCCTTCGACAACGCAAGCCGGAACGGCTGCCGTACACCGTGCAGCAGGACATGTCCTTCCCCGCGCAGATTGCCGCCAAGCGAGCGGACGTCGCCGCTGAAATCGAGGCCTTCGAGATCGACATCGGAGCCGCTCGCCTCGTCATGCAATGCGACACGGCCGGACAGATCGAACTTGTCGATCGCGAGTGCGCCGAAATTGAACTCGCCCTTCGATGGCGCGATGATGCGCCCCTGCCTATCAAGACCGATATCGAGCGCGAGGCCATCCAGCGACAGTTGCGTCGCCCGCCATTCGCCGCGCAGCAACGAACCGAGGCTGAACTCGACATCGAGCTTGTCGGCGCGCAGTTTCGTCGGGTCCTTCGGCGCGCCGACCGAGAGCTTGTGCAGCCGCAGGATCGGCGCAGGCAGCAGCCGCGCATCCAGCGCGCCCTCGACGCGCACCGGCGCGCCGACCACGCGGGTGGCTTCCGCCTCGAATTGCGGCTTGTACTTATTCCAGTTGACGAACAGCGGCGCCGCCAGCGCCGCAATCAGCGCCATGATGGCGGCGATCGCCAATCCGAGCAGCGTCGTCTGCAACGTGGACCCCGCGGAAAAGCGGCGCGGTCAATCCCGCCGCGCCTCAACCGCCACCATCATAAAGAAAATTATGGCGGACTCACAACGCCGCAAAAAGGCTCACGCTGGGAGAATGATCTTGCCGGGATTGAAGATGTTCTGCGGATCGAGCGCGGTCTTCACCGCACGCATTGCTTCGATGGCCTCAGGCCCCAGTTCGGGAACAAGGTATGCCTGCTTGCCCTGCCCGATGCCGTGTTCGCCAGTGCAGGTGCCGCCCATGCGGTGTGCCCGCTCGGCCAACTGATGCACGAATTCGTGCCCACGCTGCACTTCGTCGGGATCGTTGACGTCGCACAGCATCAGGCAATGGAAATTACCGTCGCCGACATGGCCGACGATTGGCGCGATCAGCTTGAATCGCTCGATGTCCTGTTCGGTTTCGCTCACGCAATCGGCCAAACGCGAGATCGGCACGCAGACATCGGTGGACATCGGCCGCGAGCCGGGACGGATCGCCGCCGCGGCCCAATAGGCGTCATGACGCGCCTGCCACAATTTGGTGCGGTCCTCCGCGCGCGTCGTCCATTCAAACGCGCTGCCGCCGCAATCCTTCGCGATCTCGGCGAACGCGGCCGACTGTTCGGCCACCTCCGCCTCGCTGCCGTGAAATTCCAGCAGCAACAGCGGGGTCAGCGGCAAATTCAGTTTCGAGTAGGCGTTGCAGGCGGCGACCTGTGCGGCGTTGAGGAGTTCGATCCGCGCCAGCGGAATGCCGGTCTGGATCGCGAGGATGGTGGCGTCGCACGCGCCCTTGACGCTGCCGAACGAACAGGAGGCGGCGGCGATGCTCTGCGGAATGCCGCGCAACCGCATGGTCATTTCGCAAATAATGCCCAGCGTACCTTCCGCGCCGATAAATAAGTGAGTGAGGTCGTATCCGGCCGAGGATTTCTTCGCCCGCGTGCCAGTGGTGATGATCTCGCCGTCGCCGCGTACCACCTTCAGCGCCAGCACGTTGTCGCGCATGGTGCCGTAACGCACCGCATTGGTGCCGGAGGCACGCGTCGAGGCCATGCCGCCAAGGGTCGCATCCGCGCCGGGATCGATCGGGAAGAACAGTCCCTGATCGCGCAGATTCTCGTTGAGCGTCTTGCGGGTGATACCGGGCTCGATCACGCAGTCGAGGTCTTCGGCGTGCACCGCCAGCACGCGGTTCATCTCGCGCAGGTCGAGGCAGATGCCGCCCAATGGCGCGTTCACCTGCCCTTCCAGCGAGGTGCCCGCACCGAATGGAATGATCGGCACATGATAGCGCGCGCAAATCCGCACCAGATCCTGAATATCGGCCACGCTGCGCGCGAGCACCACCGCGTCAGGCAGTTGCGGCGCGATCCATGTGGTGGTGTGGGTGTGCTGTTCGCGCTGGGCCTGCGAGGTGAAGAAGTCGCGCTTGAAGCGCGTGGCGAGAGCTTCAAACGCGTTGCTCAGGGTCTGCGGCGAAAGCCGCGGTGCCGTCGTGGTATTCAAGGCATGCGTCCTGCAAGAGAGTGCGCAACCGTCGCAAACGAAAACCGGCCGGTCAAGCTGACCGGCCGGTTCACCACTCTACTCTCTCGGATTATGCCTTGATGCTTACGCTACACCGTCGGTCGTCCGCCACGCATCAAGCCTATCAGGGCCGAAACCGCAAACAGCACGATCGCGACAAAGAACACGATCTTGGCGATTTCGATCGAAGCGCCGGCAATGCCGCCGAAACCGAGAAGGCCGGCCACCAGCGCGATGATGAGAAACGTCACAACCCAACTCAACATGGCAATCTCCTGTATCTATCTCCGGTCAGGAGTCATCGCTCCTTTGCAGAACCAATCCGGGAGGGATTTGAAAGTTCCGGGCGGCTACCGCCTCGAAAACAGCTAAAAAATGAGATTTTTTGGGGAACAAAACCATTTCGGCACGGCATCCCGCGGCCTTCTGTACGCGGCCGCGCAGAACGCCTATATCTGAACATATCCCTGATAAAGAAGGCTCCCTTTCGCGCTCCCGCGGTGCCATCGTGGGTTTAATCGATTCGCATGACCGAACCTGTCCGCCGACCTTTTGCCGATACTCCCGCCCACCAGCCCGCCGCTGGCGGCATCGCTGCGCGTGCCCGCGCGGCGGCGGCTCCGCAATATCTGAGCGCGCTCAATCCGGAGCAGCGCGAGGCGGTCGAAACGCTCGACGGCCCCGTGCTGGTGCTGGCGGGCGCAGGCACCGGCAAGACCCGTGTGCTCACCTCGCGCATCGCCCACATCCTCAGCCAGGGCCGCGCCCGACCGTTCGAAATCCTGTCGGTGACGTTCACCAACAAGGCCGCGCGCGAGATGAAGCACCGGCTCGGCGAGATGCTCGGCCAGACGGTCGAAGGCATGCCGTGGCTCGGCACCTTCCATGCCATCGCCGGGCGCATCCTGCGCGTGCATGCCGAACTCGCGCAGTTGAAGTCGAACTTCACCGTGCTCGATGTCGACGATCAGATCCGCCTGTTGAAACAATTGCTGCAGGCTGAAGGCATTGACGACAAGCGCTGGCCTGCGCGGATGCTGGCCGGCCTGATCGACGGCTGGAAGAACCGCGGCCTCACACCGTCGCAGGTCCCGTCCGGCGAAGCCTCGATTTTCGGCAACGGCAAGGGCGGCAAGCTCTACACTGCCTATCAGGAGCGGCTGAAGATTCTCAATGCCGCCGATTTCGGCGATCTGCTGCTGGAAAACATCCGCATCTTCCGCGAGCACCCGGATGTGCTGCGGCAGTACCAGCACCGCTTCAAATACATTTTGGTGGACGAGTACCAAGACACCAACGTCGCGCAGTACCTCTGGCTGCGGCTGTTGGCGCAGGCGCCGTCGCAGTCCCCCGTCATTCCGGGGCGCACCGAAGGTGCGAGCCCAGAATCTGCAGGACAACAACTTCTGGATTCCGGGTCTGCGCCTGCGGCGCATCCCGGAATGACCAAACCCAAAAACATCTGCTGCGTTGGCGACGACGATCAGTCGATCTATGGCTGGCGCGGCGCGGAAGTGGATAACATCCTGCGCTTCGAGCACGACTTCCCCGGCGCGAAGGTCGTGAGGCTGGAGCGCAACTACCGCTCCACCGGCCATATCCTCGCCGCCGCCTCGCATCTCATCGCGCATAATGAAGGCCGCCTCGGCAAGACGCTGCGCACCGAGGATGTCGACGGCGAGAAAGTCACGGTCACTGGATCATGGGATTCGGAAGAGGAAGCCCGCTCGATCGGCGAAGAGATCGAGCAATTCCAGCGTACCGGGCAGAAGCTCAACGAGATCGCCATTCTGGTGCGCGCCTCGTTCCAGATGCGCGAGTTTGAAGACCGCTTCGTCACGCTCGGCCTGCCCTATCGCGTGATCGGCGGCCCGCGTTTCTATGAGCGCGCCGAAATCCGCGACGCGCTCGCGTACCTGCGCGTTATCAATTCACCAGCCGATGATTTGGCTTTTGAGCGCATCGTTAACACGCCGAAGCGTGGGCTTGGCGACGCCACCGTCCAACTGTTGCACGACATCGCCCGCAAGCGCCGCATTCCGCTGACCGAAGCCGCGCGGCAGGTGATCGAGACCGACGAACTGAAACCGAAAGCACGTGGCAGCCTGCGCGACCTCATCGCGAGCTTCGACCGCTGGACCACGCAACGCGACATCATCTCTCATACAGAGCTTGCCGAAACCGTGCTCGACGAGAGCGGCTATACCGAGATGTGGCAGAAGGACCGCTCGGCGGACGCCGCGGGTCGGCTCGAAAACCTGAAAGAGCTCGTGCGCTCGATGGAAGAATTCGAGAACCTGCACGGCTTCCTCGAACACATCTCGCTGGTGATGGACCGCGAAGGCGGCGCCGACGAGGATGCTGTGTCTGTCATGACGCTGCATTCTGCCAAGGGCCTCGAATTTGACAACGTGTTCCTGCCGGGCTGGGAGGAAGGCCTGTTTCCGCACCAGCGTGCGCTCGACGAACAGGGCCGCGCGGGGTTGGAAGAAGAACGCCGCCTCGCCCATGTCGGCATCACCCGCGCGCGCAGGCGGGCGAAGATCTATTTCGCCACCAACCGCCGCATCCATGGCTCGTGGACGACCACCATCCCCTCGCGCTTCCTCGACGAACTGCCGGCGGATCACGTCGAGATCGCCGAATCCAAGGGTGGTTCCGGATGGGGCGGCGCCGGCGGCTTCGGCTCCTCGCGCTTCGACAGCGTGGAATCGTTCGGCTCAGGCTATGCGACGCCAGGCTGGCAGCGCGCCCAATCGAACCGCGGGCGTGGCGGCGGTTTCAACGAAACCGGCGCGCGATACAATGCGGGCGGGCGCGGGCGCAAGCAGCTCACCATCGAGGGCGAGCTGGTTGCGAAATCGACCGGCAGCGAATCCGAATTCGGTACCGGCGAGCGCGTCTTTCATGAGAAATTCGGCTACGGCCGCGTCGCCCGCGTGGACGGCAACAAGCTCACCATCGCCTTCGACAAGGCCGGCGAGAAGAAGGTAATCGACAGCTTCGTGACACGGGCCTGAGGCGTTCCAAAACCCGTCGCCCGCCCCTTGTTTCGGTCAATCCGAGCCTCTATCTCTCCGCGACCCGCATTCCGCGAGCCCCCGCATCTGCATGCCAGCCATCATTACCGTCTCCAACCTGACCAAGACCTATGCGTCAGGCTTCACCGCGCTGAAGAACATCAACCTCGAGATTCGCCAGGGCGAGATTTTCGCGCTGCTCGGACCGAACGGCGCGGGCAAGACCACGCTCATCAGCACGATCTGCGGTCTTGCGATGGCGAGCGAAGGCACCGTCACCATCGGCGGCCACGATAACGTCACCGACTACCGCGCCGCGCGCGAAATGATCGGCCTCGTGCCGCAGGAATTGCATACCGACGCTTGGGAAACTCCGACAGCGACCGCCGCCTTCAGCCGTGGCCTGTTCGGCAAGCCGAAGAATTCCGCGCTGATCGAGAAAATCCTGAAAGACTTGTCGCTGTGGGACAAGCGCAAGAGCCAGATCATCACGCTCTCCGGCGGCATGAAGCGCCGCGTGATGATCGCCAAAGCGCTCGCGCACGAGCCGCAGATTCTGTTTCTCGACGAGCCGACCGCGGGCGTCGATGTCGAGCTGCGCAAATCGATGTGGCAGGTGGTGCGCGAATTACGCGATTCCGGCGTCACCATCATCCTCACCACGCATTACATCGAGGAAGCCGAGGAGATGGCCGACCGCGTCGGCGTCATCAACAAGGGCGAGATCGTGCTGGTCGAGGACAAGGCCACGCTGATGCAAAAGCTCGGCCGCAAGCAACTGACGCTGCATTTCAACGAACCGGTCGCCGCCCTGCCCGCCTCGCTTGGCGAGTACAAGCTTGAACTGTCGGACGACGGCAAGGAACTGACCTATACCTACGACACCAAGGGCGAGCGCACCGGCATCACAACGTTGCTGAACGATTTGCGCGCCGCCGGCCTCAACTTCAATGATCTCAACACGACGCAATCTTCGCTTGAGGAGATTTTCGTCAATCTGGTGCACAGCGCATGAACCTCTATGCTGTCCGCGCGATCTACAAATTCGAGATGGCGCGCACCTTCCGCACGCTGCTGCAAAGCGTCGTCTCGCCGGTGATCTCGACGTCGCTGTATTTCGTCGTGTTTGGCTCGGCGATCGGCTCGCGGATTCCGGAAATCCACGGCGTCAGCTACGGCGCGTTCATCGTGCCGGGCCTCATCATGCTGTCGGTGCTGACGCAGAGCATCGCCAATGCTTCGTTCGGCATCTATTTCCCGAAATTCACCGGCACGGTGTACGAGCTTCTATCGGCGCCGGTGTCGGCGTTCGAGGCGGTGCTTGGATATGTCGGGGCGGCGGCGACCAAATCCATCGCGCTCGGCCTCATCATTCTGGCGACCGCAGCGCTGTTCGTGCCGATCAAGATCGCGCATCCGGTGTGGATGCTGGCTTTCCTCGTGCTCACCGCGCTGACATTCAGCCTGTTCGGCTTCATCATCGGCATCTGGGCGGACGGCTTCGAGAAATTGCAGGCGATCCCGCTGCTGGTGGTGACACCGCTGACATTCCTCGGCGGCAGCTTCTACTCGATCGGCATGCTCCCGCCGGTCTGGCGCTTCATCACCCTATTCAACCCGGTAGTCTATCTCATCAGCGGCTTTCGCTGGAGCTTCACCGAGGTCGCCGATGTCAGCGTCTATCTCAGTGTCGGAATGATCCTGGTCTTCCTGCTTCTCAGCATGAGCGTGATCTGGTGGATCTTCAAAACCGGCTATCGCCTTAAACGCTGACCCGCCCGAAAAGAAAACGGCCCCGCAAGATTGCGGGGCCGTTTTGTATCAGCCGAATTCGCTCAGTAGCGATGATGGTGACGGCGGTAGTGGCGGTGACGGTGATAGTGGCGCGGATGGCCAATCACGCCGTTGACCGCGCCCACCGCGCCGCCGACACCTGCACCAATCGCACCGCCCACGACACCACCGACCGGGCCTGCGGCGCGGTTGCCGCGATAGGCACCTTCTTCCGCACCGCCGATAATGCCCTGTGCATGCCCGGCCAGAGGAGCGGCGAGCAGCACCAGAAGCGCCAGGGCGGAGGCCCATGCAAAGGTTCGATTTGCCGGCTGAACGGCGGAGGCGATTGCTTTCATTTCAGACTCTCATGTTGAAAGTGACAAATCATCGACGCGAGACTAACGCTCTGGCGGACCAAAGGTTTCACGCAAACGTTAGAGCGGTTAATGGATCATTTCGCCTGAACGGGATGTTCTAAACGTCAGCCCCGCTGGAAAAAGCCATCTTCAGCACATAACTCCCGAAGTCGTATCGGCCACATGGCGGGCCGCTGGAGATCGGTAACATGCGTAAATTGGTCATTCCCGTTGCGGCGCTGATCATGGCGGCCAGCGCGTCGATGGCTCGTGCCGCGGTCGATATCGAGGTCAACAAGGACATCCAGCAGATGACTGTCTCGGTCGATGGACAGGTGCTCTATCGCTGGCCGGTGTCGAGCGGCAATCCCACGCATGAGACGCCGAACGGTAAATTCCAGACCTTCCGCATGGAAGAAAACCATTTCTCGAAGGAGTTCGACGATGCGCCGATGCCGCATTCGATCTTCTTCACCAAGCAGGGCCACGCCATCCATGGCACCGATTCCGTCAGGAGCCTTGGTGTGCCGGTCTCGCACGGCTGCGTGAGGCTGTCGCGCGCCAACGCAACGACGCTGTGGAATCTGGTCAAGCGGGAAGGCCTGCTGAAGACGACGGTGCACCTCACAGGTTCGTCGCGCGTGGCGCTCGCGCGCAATCCGCGCAACGTCGCCACCCGTGGCGGCACGCTCGATGCCGACGCCAGCGCGGGTCAGCCTTTGGACACGACGCCGCAGCGCGTGCCGTCCGGCGCGATGTATGATCGCCCCGGCGACGATTCCTACCAGCAGCAGGTCCAGCGCCAGCCTTATTACAATTACGGCAACAACAGCCGATATGGCAGCGACGTATCAGCCCCCGATCCGCGCGACCCGACCCGGCGCATCTATATCGATCCGCGCTACAGCCGCGGCTACGACAACAACGATTATGCCCGGAGCGGGGGGCAGCGTTATTACCAGCGCCGCACCTATCAGACCCGGCCGCTGTTCGGTGACGACGACGATTGACGCCTAAGCGCTAAAGCGCGGGGTCAGTTATCCCCGTCGCGCAGGCGGCGATACACCGCACCCAGCACGTTGGAATAATCGTCGGTCCAGACCCATTCTCCGGGCGTCGGCGGTGTGCTCTGCCAATAGCTGTCCGATGCAAGACTACCGACATCTTCCGGCTTGCGCGCGGACACCACCACATTCGTGGTGAAGATGTATTCCGCGTCTCTCCCGCTGTCCTCGTTGTAGACCCAGCTTGTCAGGCCGTTGGCGTCGGCGATGCCGACGACGACGCTCGCCAGCTCGAGATGCCGGTTGGAAACGTGCATCACCACCGCGCCGCCCGGCGCGAGCTTGGCCTTGTAGATCGCCATCGCCTCCTGCGTCGCCAGATGGATCGGGATTGCGTCCGAGGAATAGGCGTCGACAACGATGAGATCGTAGGCGGCATCCGGCTCGCGCGCGAAGGTCAGCCGCGCATCGCCGATCACCGGCTTGATGTCCGGCATGCAGGCGGACAGATAGGTGAAATATTTCGGGTTGCGCGCGGTATCGACCATGGTCTGATCGATCTCGAAGAACTTCCACGTCTCGCCGGGCTTCGCCTGACAGGCAAGCGTGCCCGCGCCAAGGCCGATCACCGCAACCCGCAACGGCCCGCTCTTGCGGGCGCGAATCGCCGCGATCGCGCGGCCGATTCCGCCATCACTGTGATAATAGCTGATCGGCTCCGGCCGGCCCGTGACCCGCGTGCCATCGTCGTTGAGGAATTTCTCCGCGCCGTGAATCGTCGTGCCGTGCATCAGCACATGATAGTACCCGCCCGGCGTCACCACGATCTTGTGCACGCCGAAGAAGCTGCGCACCGTCTCCACCCGCCCCTCATCCAGCGGATAGACGCGCACCAGCAAGAGGCCCAGCGCCACCAGCGCGGCGAGTTGAAACCGCTCCAGCCGCATCGCAACCGCAAGCACGGCAGCCATCGCCGCGACCGCGCCGATCGCCCATACACGCCAGCTCTCAAGAAACACTTCCGCAGCATCCGCGCGATACGCCAGCGCGACCAGCACCAGCGCGGCCGCCATGGCTGCGAGCCAGAGCAGCATCGCGCCGCGACGCGACGGCTGCCATGGCCGGCACAGCGCCGCGAGCGCAAGCAGGATCGGATATTCCGCGATCCATGAGAACGTGAACGGCGCAACCAACCCCGCGAACAGCCCACCGATCATGCCGCCGAACGACAGCGCCACATAAAAGCCGGTGAGGTAGCGCGCGGGTGGACGGGTCCGCGCCAGTTCACCATGGGACGCCATCGCGATGATGAAGAAACAAAGCTGATGGCCGCCAAGCGTCAGCAAAAGGTTCTGCTCGCCGCCGATCGCCAGCAGCACCACGACGCCCGCGATCGCCAGCGGCTGCAGCTTCAGCATCCAGACATGCGGCAGCAGCGGCCGCGACTGGAACACCAGCACCCATGTCAGCAGATAGAGCGACAGCGGCAATACCCACAACAGCGGCGCGGCGGCGACGTCGGTCGAGATATGGGCGGTGACGGCGATCAACAGGCCGGAAGGAACGGCGGCGAGAAACACCCACCGTCCCCATTGCAGCCATGGCGGCGCAGGCGCGGCCTCGTCCCCATCGTTCAGGGCAAGGACCATTGGCGGCGCGCGCAGCAGCAAAAATCCGCAAACTCCGATCAGCAGGATCAGTAACCCGTAGCCGACAGTCCACAGCAGGTTCTGCGCATGCAACGTCAGCATCGGCTCCAGCAGCACCGGATAGAACAACAACGCAAGGAAGCTGCCGATGTTCGATGAGGCATAGAGAAAGTACGGGTCCGGCCCCTGCGGGTGCCCGGTGCGGACGAACCATGCCTGCAACATCGGATTGTTGGCGGCGAGCGCGAAGAACGGCAGGCCGATCGAAGCCGCGAACAGGCCAAGCAGCCAGAAGGGGTAGCCACTGGCGGGCGGCTCGGCCCAACCGCTCGAGATCGACAGCGGCAGAAACGTGAAGGCCACTGCCAGCACTACAAGATGAACCACAACCGGAGCCGTCCGGCTTTTCAGCGTCATCAGCACATGCGCGTAGGCATAGCCGCCGAGCAGCAGCGACTGGAAGAACACCATCGCCACCGACCACACTGCGGGCGATCCGCCGAGCCGCGGCAACACCATCTTGGTGAACAGGGGCTGCACGGAAAACAGCAACAGCGCGCTCAGGAAGATCGTCGCGGTGTAGGCCGCAAGCACAACACGGTTGCGCGCGGCGGGTGATGCCGCATCGGCCGGTGACGGGGAGGTCATGACAACTCCGCAAGCGGCCGCAAGGCCGGAAACGTCCGGAAACGCCGTTTCCACCAGTGGATCATAGCGAAGATGAACGGACAATAACGGGCCCATAACCATCCCCAGCGCGAGAAATCACTCGCCTGCGGAAGGGACCGCATTTAAGAAGACCAAATGTCACGGTACGACGCGATCATCATCGGCGCCGGCCATAATGGCCTCACCTGCGCGGCCTATCTCGCGATGAACGGCCTCACGGTCAAAATCGTCGAGCGGCGTAAGGTTGTGGGCGGCGCAGCCGTGACGGAGGAGTTTCACCCCGGCTTCCGCAATTCGGTCGCGGCCTACACCGTGAGCCTGCTGCACCCACGCGTGATCGCCGAGTTGAATCTCGCGGGCCATGGCCTGCGCATCGTCGAGCGGCGCGCGCAGAATTTTCTTCCCTCCCCCGATGGCCGCTATCTGCTCACCGGCGAGGGGCGCACCCATCAATCGATCGCAAAACTGAACGAGCACGATGCGCTGCACATCGACGCTTTCAACCGTGAACTTGAGATCGTCGCCGACGTGCTGCGGCAATTCCTGCTGCGCGCGCCCCCCAACATCACGGAAGGATTTTCGCTCAACACGCTGCGCGAATCCTTCAACGCACTGGAGAGCGGCAACATCCTGCGCAGGCTTTCGCTGGAGCATCAGCGGCTGCTGCTCGATTTGTTCACGCTGTCGGCAGGCGAAATGCTGGACGACTGGTTCGAGAGCGACCTCGTCAAGGCGCTGTTCGGCTTCGACGCCATCGTTGGCCACTATGCAAGCCCCTACGCGGCAGGCTCCGCCTATGTGATGCTGCATCACGCCTTCGGCGAGGTGAACGGCCGCAAGGGATTGTGGGGCCACGCCATCGGCGGCATGGGCGCGATCACGCAGGCGATGGCGTCATCCGCCCGCAGTCATGGCGTCGAGATCGAAACCGAAGCCGGTGTCCGCGAAGTTCTGGTCGAGAACGGCCGCGCCATCGGCGTCGCGCTGGAGAACGGCGAAACGCTGCGGGGGCGCTATGTCGTCTCCAACGTCAATCCGACGCTGCTTTACACGCGCCTCGTGCCGCAGGCCGCATTGCCCGCACCGTTTGCCGCGCGCATCAAAAAATATCGCAACGGCTCCGGCACGTTCCGGATGAACGTCGCGCTCGCCGCGCTGCCCTCCTTCACCGCGCTGCCGGGCATGGGTGACCATCTCACCAGCGGCATCATCCTTGCGCCGTCGCTTGCCTACATGGACCGCGCCTACCATGACGCGCGAGAGCATGGCTGGAGCCGCGAGCCGGTGGTGGAAATGCTGATCCCGTCCACGCTGGACGACAGCCTCGCCCCGCCGGACACGCATGTCGCAAGCCTGTTCTGCCAGCACGTCGCGCCGGAATTGCCGGATGGCAAATCCTGGGACGATCACCGCGAGGAGGTCGCCAACCTGATGATCGCAACCGTGGACCGCTATGCGCCCGGCTTCGCACGCAGCGTCATCGCCCGCCAGATCCTCTCCCCGCTCGACCTGGAGCGACAGTTCGGACTGATTGGCGGCGACATCTTCCACGGCAAGCTGACGCTGAACCAGTTATTCTCGGCGCGTCCGCTGCTCGGCCATGCCGATTATCGCGGGCCGCTGAAGGGACTCTACCATTGCGGCTCGGGCGCGCATCCCGGCGGCGGCGTCACCGGCGCGCCGGGCTACAACGCCGCCCAGACCATTCTGCGCGACCATCAGGGGATCTTTGCGTAAGCCGCCCTGTGGGAAAGCTGTGCGGAACCCGTGGATAGGCTGTGAACAGGTTGTGGAGATTTCGGCCTAGACACCACCGCCCGGCGGATTGTCCCTATGCCTGAGCGGGTCGGCAGCCTCGTCGTGACCGCTGCGGCTGCTGAAAAACATCAACGCCATCAATCCGCAGCCGATCACAAGAGAGAAAAACGTGCCGAGGCCGAGCGCGATCCAGCCGTGCTTGCCCATGTCGACGTTGCCGCTGGCGTTCCAGACCTCAACGGCCCATACGCCGGTGCCGATCAGCAGGGCGACCAAAGCGAGAACGACCAGAACCCGGCCCAGAGTCAGATTTTTCATGGCCACTCTCCCTTCGGTTGTCTCAGCATCCCTTTAACATCTATTCCTAATGTATCAAATTTAAACAGATCAACTGATGACGGATATGTGACCTCCGACCGGAGAGGAACTCCCCTGCCGGATGCAGGCTCCTGCCTGCGCGAGACATTTTCGGCTCATAGACCGGCTCGCACTTTATGAGGATATCCTGTAGGCATCGTGCCCACGCTGGACCCCAGACCGCCACAGCCCGGCAGGCTTCTCCATTCCTTGCATTCGAGCTTTCATGGCCCCCTCCGCGACGCCCTCCAGCCCCACCCATCACGCCACCTGCAGCGCCGGGAGCGAGGCCAGCGCCAACCGGATCGTCGATGTGCTGTCCGAAATCTTCGACGGCGGCGAGGTCGTCGTTTCGGCCTTCGAACGGCCGGGCAGCAGCGAGTGGGACGTGTCGCTGTATTTCGAGACGCAGCCCGATCAGGCAGCCATCCGCGCCATGGTCGCCCAGACTGTCGGCGATGAAACCGCCGCCGCGCTCGTGTTCGACACGGTGGAGGCCAAGGACTGGGTGAAAGCGAGCCTTGCCGACCTCGTGCCGGTCCGCGCCGGGCGCTTCGTCGTTCACGGCCAGCATGACCGCGACCGGATTCCGCCGAACAAGCTGCGAATCGAGATCGAGGCCGCGCTCGCGTTCGGAACCGGCCATCACGGCACCACGCGTGGCTGCCTCATGCTGCTCGACCGGGTGCTTTGCCAATCCACGCCCCGCCGCGTGCTCGACCTCGGCACCGGCACCGGCGTGCTGGCGATCGCAGCCGCCAAGGCGCTGCACCGGAGCATTCTCGCCAGCGACATCGACCCGCGCTCGGTTGTGGTCGCGAAGGAGAACGCCGTTCTCAACGGCGTCGGACGGGATGTGGAAGCGATCCACGCGATCGGCTTCGGCTCACCACGCTTTGCGGAAACCGGGCCGTTCGACCTCGTGCTGGCCAACATCCTCGCCAACCCGTTGCGCCAGCTCGCAGCACCGATGGCGCAGCATCTGGCGCCGTCCGCTTTCGTGATTCTGTCCGGCCTGCTGCCGCCCCACGCGCGCGGCGTGATCGCGGCTTACCGGGGCCAAGGCCTGCGGCTGATCCGCCGCTATGAACTCGACGGCTGGGTCAGCCTCTTGATGCAGCGGATTGCTTAAGATTCGCGCGTCCGTTTTGGCGTCACATCGCCCTCGGTATAGCCGATGTTGCGGGCATCACGCTGCAAGCGCGCTTCCGTGAGCCGGTCGAGCAATTCCACGATCAGGCCGCGCCGTTTAGCCACCATGCCAAACAGTGCCCCCTCTTCGCTCGAAACCGGGGGCAGCCTATCCGGCGACGGCTTTTCAAATCCGAAAGACCGCATTTTCACCCTCCTTGCCCGGTTGAATACTTCCATGCCGACACTTCTCCGGTCAGCGAATGAAACGCGCAGATGCCATCAATGGTTCCGGCGCTCGCCTTCCGCTTGAGCCGTGTTAATTTACAAAGCATGGTTCGTGCCAAACTCCGCTTGGAAGGTTGCTGATGTTCGAGGCCCAGTTTCAGAATTTCGACGAACCGGAAGGAGGCACCGCGCTTTCGGCGCGGCTGGCGGCTTTCCGCGAGGAAATCGTGCAGCGAGGTCTGGCCGGGTTCATTGTTCCACGCGGCGACAGTCAGCAGAACGAATACGTTGCGCCCTCCGAGGAGCGCCTCGCCTGGCTGAGCGGCTTCACCGGTTCGGCCGGGCTTGCGATGGTGACGATCCGCGATGCGGCTTTGTTCGTCGACGGCCGCTATACGTTGCAGGCTGCCCAGCAAGTGGACACCACGGCGTGGAGCATCGAGCCGCTGGCCGATCCGCCGCCGGAACAATGGCTGACGCAGCACATCAAGACCGGCGAGCGCTTCGGTTTCGATCCATGGCTGCACACCACGGCGGCAGCCGAACGGCTTGCGGCTGCCTGTGAGAAGGCAGGCGCAGAGCTTGTCGCGGTGGACGACAATCCGGTGGATGCGATCTGGAGCGAGCGTCCTGCCCCGCCTCTCGGTCAGGTGACGGTGCATGCATCCGAATTCGCCGGGGAGAGCGAGGCGGACAAGCTCACCCGCATCCGCGCCGAGATGGCACGGCTCGGTCTCGATGCGCTGGTGCTGTCCGACTCGCACGCGGTGGCGTGGACCTTCAACATTCGTGGCGCGGACGTGGCGCACACGCCGCTACCTCTGTCCTACGCGCTGCTGCCGAAAGACCGCGCGCCCACGATCTTCATCGATTCCCGCAAGCTCTCGAACGAGACGCGCGCGCACCTCGCCAACCACGCGGAGATCGCCGGGCCGGAAGCGCTGCTTTCCGCGCTCACCGCAGCTTCCCGGAACAACGCCGCCATCGGCCTCGACAATGCCACCGCCGCCGACGTGCTGAGCCGCACGATCAAGGATGCAGGCGGCATCGCCCGGCGCATTGCCGATCCCGTCACCCAACTCAAGGCGATCAAGAACGCGACCGAGATTTCCGGCGCGCGCACGGCGCACCGCCGTGACGGTGCGGCACTGGCACGATTCCTCGCCTGGATCGACCATGAAGCACCCGGCGGCGCGCTGACCGAGATCGACGCTGTCGAGGCGCTGGAAACCTTCCGCCGCCACACCGGCGCATTGAAGGATGTATCGTTCCCGACCATCTCGGGTACGGGACCGAACGGCGCCATCGTCCACTACCGCGTCACCCGCAAGAGCAACCGGCGCATCAAGCCGGGCGACCTGCTGCTGATCGATTCCGGCGCGCAATATGAGGACGGCACCACCGACGTCACTCGCACCATCGCCATCGGCGAGCCGACGGCGGAAATGCGCGACCGGTTCACCCGCGTGCTGCGCGGCCATATCGCGGTCGCCAGCGCGATCTTCCCCGACGGCACCCACGGCGTGCAGATCGATGCGCTGGCGCGGCAATTCCTCTGGCAGGCTGGCCTCGATTTCGAGCACGGCACCGGCCACGGCGTCGGCAGCTATCTCTCCGTGCACGAAGGCCCCGCCCGCATTTCGAAGCTCGGCCATGTGCCGCTGCGCCGGGGCATGATCCTCTCCAACGAACCCGGCTATTACAAAGCCGGCGCCTACGGCATCCGCATCGAGAATCTCGAACTGATCATGGAAGCAAAAGTCGATGGCGCGGAAAAGCCGATGGACGCCTTCGAGACGCTGACGCTCGCGCCGATCGACCGGCGGCTGATCGATGTCGCACAATTAAGCGCGCAGGAACGCACCTGGATCGACGATTACCATGCAAGGGTGCGGCGGGAGATCAAGCCGCTGGTCGATGACGAAGCCACCAAGGTCTGGCTCGATGCTGCGACGAAGCCGCTGGCTTAAGCCTCAATGAGCTTCAGCCACTCGTCTTCGGTGAGCACGGCGACGCCCAGCTCGCGCGCCTTGGTGAGCTTGGAGCCCGCCTCTTCGCCCGCGACGACATAATCCGTTTTCTTCGACACCGAGCCGGAGACTTTCGCGCCCAGCCGCTCGGCCTGCGCCTTGGCTTCATCGCGGGTGAACTTCGTCAGCGAGCCGGTGAAGACGACGGTTTTTCCCGCAACGGCGGAATCGGTACGCACCTGCTCGGCGGGCAGCACTTCGATTTCCGCGAGCAGTTCGTCGAGCGCCTTGACGTTGCGCTTCTCCGCAAAGAACTCGACCACCGCGTCGGCCACAATATCCCCGATGCCGCCGATATTGTTCAGATCGGCATAGGCCTCGGAAGTATTGCCTTCCTCCGTCTGCGCCGCGGCGGCTTCCGCCATCGCTGCGCGCAGGTTTTCGATGCTGCCATAATGGCGGGCCAGCAGCTTGGCATTGCCTTCGCCGACATGACGAATGCCGAGCGCGAAGATCAGGCGATTGAGCTCGATCCGGCGGCGCGCATCGATCGCGGCGAACAAATTGTTAACCGAAACATCGCCGTACCCCTCACGGTCCTTGAGCTTCTTAACCGCGCGCGCGTCACGCTTTTGCAGCGTAAAAATGTCGACGGGATGCATGATCAGCCCGTCGTCATAAAATTCCTGAATCTGCTTGTCGCCGAGCCCTTCGATATCGAAGGCAAGCCGCGAGACGAAATGCTTGAGCCTTTCCACCGCCTGCGCCGGACAGATCAGCGCGCCGGTGCAACGGCGCACCGCCTCGTCTTCCTCGCGCACCGCATGACTGCCGCAGATCGGACACTTGTGCGGAAACGAATAAGACTTTGCGTTCTTCCGCCGCTTCTCCGTTACCACGCTGACGACCTGCGGGATCACGTCACCCGCGCGCTGGATCACCACGGTGTCGCCTTCGCGAATATCCTTGCGGGCGATTTCGTCCTCGTTGTGCAGCGTGGCGTTCTGCACCACCACGCCGCCGACCGTGACGGGCGTCAACCGCGCCACAGGTGTCAGCGCGCCGGTCCGGCCGACCTGAATATCGATTTTCTCCAGTACAGTCGTCGCCTGCTCGGCGGCAAACTTGTGCGCGATCGCCCAGCGCGGGCTGCGCGAGATGAATCCGAGCCGGTTCTGCCAGTCGAGGCGATCGACCTTGTAGACCACGCCATCGATGTCATAGGGCAACGAGGCGCGCTCGGTCTCGATCTCGCGATAATATGTCAGCAACGCCTCGACATCGCGGCACAGCGTCATGCGCGGGTTGACGACGAAACCGGCCTTGTGAAGCCACTTCACCATCTCGAACTGCGTCGGCGCAGGCATCTCGCTCATCTCGCCCCAGGCATAGGCGAAGAACTTCAGCGGCCGTGAGGCGGTCACTTCGACGTTCTTCTGCCGCAGCGATCCGGCGGCGGAATTGCGCGGATTGGCGAAGATGGTGTCGTCCGCCTCCGCCTGCTTCTTGTTCAGTGCGAGGAAATCCTCGCGCATCATGTAGACCTCGCCGCGCACCTCGCAGATGGCGGGAACACCTTTACCCCTCAGCGTGTGCGGCACGTCCTTGATGGTGCGGACGTTGGCGGTGACATCCTCGCCCTCGAAGCCGTCGCCACGAGTCGCGGCGCTGACAAGCTCGCCATTCTCATAACGCAGCGACAGCGACAGCCCGTCGATCTTCGGCTCGGCGACGATCACAAGCGGCTCGTCGGCGCCGAGATTGAGAAAGCGCCGCACGCGCGTGGCAAACTCCGCGACATCCTCGTCGCTGAACGCGTTGCCAAGCGAGAGCATCGGCACGGCATGGCGGATTTTTGCGAACGCGCGTGAAGGCTGCGCGCCGACTTTTTGCGACGGCGAATCCTTCGCCACCAGCTCGGGAAAACGCTCCTCGATAGCGGAGAGACGCTGACGCAGTTTGTCGTAGTCCGCGTCGGAAACCGTCGGCGCGTCTTTCTGATAATAGCGCTCGTCGTGCATCGAGATTTCGAGCGCAAGACGCGTCAGCTCGACCTTGGCCTGTGCCTTGGTGAGGTTTTCGACCGGCGTCACCGCCTTTTTTGCCTTAACAGCCATCAGCAGCCGTCACGCCGTTGCGGCCTTGAGCAGCTGCTCCGCCGCAGCGCGGGCCTCGCGCGTGATCTCCGCGCCCGCCAGCATGCGGGCGATTTCCTCGCGGCGATGTTCCTTCACAAGCGGTGCGACACGGGTCGCGACACGTTTGCCCTTGTCGAGCGCCTCCTTGGAAATCAGCAGGTGCTGATTCGCGCGCGCGGCCACCTGCGGCGCGTGCGTCACCGCCATCACCTGCACCTTTTCCGCCAGCCGCGCGAGCCGTGCGCCGATCGCATCCGCCACCGCGCCGCCAACACCGGTGTCGATTTCGTCAAACACCAGAGTCGGCGCGGAGCCGCGATCCGACAGCACCACCTTCAATGCCAGCAGGAAGCGCGACAGTTCGCCGCCGGAGGCGACCTTCATCAGCGGCCCCGGCTTGGTGCCCGGATTGGTCTGCACCCAGAACTCCACACGATCGAAGCCCTCCGGCCCCGGCGATTGCGGTTCGCTTTCGATCTGGGTCGAAAACTTGGCGCGTTCGAGCTTGAGCGGAGCCAGCTCTGCGTTGACAGCCTTGTTCAATTTCTCCGCAGCCTTGATGCGCGCCTCCGAGAGTTTCTTCGCAGCCTCGAGATAGGCGGCATCCGCCGCGCTTGCCGCTTTCTCCAGAACTTTCAGCCTGTCCGCGCCCGCGTCGATCAAACCGACATCGGCCTTGAACTTCTCCGCCAGCGCGGCGAGGTCATCCACCGGCGTGGAATATTTGCGTGACGCCGCCCGCAGCGCGAACAGCCGCTCCTCGATCCGCTCCAGTTCGGCGGGGTCGTAGTCGGCGGCCTGGATCGCGACATTGAGATTCTGCTCGGCCTCGGCGAGTGAATTGAGTGCAGCGTCCATCGCCTTCACGGCATCTTCAACCAATTTCGGCGCGCTGGCGACGCGGCGCTCCAGCCGCCGCACGGCCGCAGCCAGCGAGGTGACCGACGATTGCGGCCCGGCGACCGCCGCGAGCGCATCGCGCAGATCCTCGGAAATCTTCTCGCCCTGCATCATCGCGGTGCGCCGCTCGGCTAGGCGGGTTTCCTCGCCCCCCTCCGGCGCAAGCTTCATTAGTTCCTCGGAGGCATGACGCAGATAGTCGGCATCGCGCGCGGCGCGCTCCATCCCGGCGCGATGCTCCTCGAGCGCATCGCGCGCGGTCCGGCGCGCGCCCCAAAGGGATTCGACGACAACGACGCTCTCATCAAGCCCGGCGAAGGCATCAAGCAGGCGGCGATGCGTCGCGACATCGACCAGCGCCCGCTCGTCATGCTGACCGTGGATCTCGACCAGCGTCGCACCAATGGCTTTCAGGGTCTGGATGCTGACGGGCTGATCGTTGAGGAAGCCGCGTGTGCGGCCGTCCGCAAGCTGCACACGGCGCAGGATCATCTCGCCTGATTCCGGATCATCGAAACCGTTCTCACGCAGGATCGCAAAGGCCGGGTGCTTTTTCGGCAGATCGAAGGCCGCCGTCACCTGGCCCTGCTCGACGCCATGGCGCACGAGGCTTGCATCACCACGCCCGCCGAGCGCCAGCGCGAAGGCATCGAGAAGAATGGATTTGCCAGCCCCGGTCTCGCCGGTCAGCACGGCGAGCCCCTTGGCGAAGTCGATATCGAGCCGCTCGATCAGGACGATGTCGCGGATCGAAAGGCGGGCCAGCATTGCGGTGAAATCCTATCCGAGGCCGAACTTCTTGAAGGCCTTGCTGATGTAGGAGCCCTTGTTTTCCTGAGGCTCGACGCCGCCCGACTTTACAAGATTGTAGGCGTCTTTGTACCAGCGGCTGTCCGGAAAGTTGTGGCCAAGCACGGCGGCGGCGGTCTGCGCCTCGCTGACCACGCCGATCGCCATATAGGCTTCCGTCAGGCGCGCCAGCGCTTCCTCGACGTGGCGGGTGGTCTGGTACTGCGTCACCACGACCTTGAAGCGGTTGATCGCGCCGGTGTAGTCGCGCTTGTCCATGTAATAGCGGCCGATGGTCATCTCGCGGCCGGCAAGCTGGTCGCGCGCACCTTCGATCTTCTTCTTGGCGGTGGTCGCATATTCCGAGTTCGGATATTTGCGAATCACCTCTTCCAGCGCGGCGATGGCTTTTTCGGTGCGCCCCTGATCGCGGCTGACGTCGGGAATCTGGTCGTAGTTCGACACCGCCACGAGATATTGGGCGTAGGCCGCATCCGGGCTGCCGGGATGCAGGCTGATGTAGCGGTTGGCGTTGGCGATGCACTCGTCGTAATCGCCGCTCTGATAGGATGCGTAGGCCGACATCAAGAGCGACTTGCGCGCCCAGTCCGAATATGGATGCTGGCGGTCGACCTCTTCGAATTTCTTGATCGCGCCCTTGCGGTCGTTCTTCTCGTTCAGGAGGAAGAGGCCCTCGTTGTAGAGCTTGTCGGCGGGCTGATCGACGAACGTCTCGTCCTTGGCGAAGAATTTGTCCCACAGGTTGCCGGTGCCGCAGCCGCCAAGCGGCGCAGCGAGGACGATCACGCCCATGGCAAAGCAAAGCTGGCGACCCAGCCGGTCGAAAAAGGGCCGCTTGGGCGAATGGCGCAAAGGCGTCGTCATGTGTTTCGCAAGACCTGAGTAAATCGACCGGAACGGAAGACTGCCCGGCATGACCGGAACCCCTGCCCGCATTCCCGCCGGCTTATGTAGCTGAAATCGCGTTCCCGACCAACCGGATAGGGAGACATTTCGCCCGCATTAAGGCGGTTCTCACTGGGTCCCAAGCGGTTTGTAAAGGCGGCTTGGGTAAAGCCCTGCGCCCGAAGGCGTCGCAGGGACGTCAGGAAACGTCGGGCGCGAAGGCCGGCGCGACCATGCCGCCGCCCAGCATGCCACCAACCGCATCCGACACCGAAGCACGGCGGCGTGCTGCCACCGGTTCGACCTCGACCACCCGCCAGGCATGGCGATCGGCCATCAGAGCCGTCAGAACTGCATGGTTGAGCTTGTGGCCGCCACGAACCGAGCGATACAGGCCGATCAGGGGCAGGCCCGAAAGCGCCAGATCGCCGATCAAGTCCAGCACCTTGTGGCGGACGCATTCGTCGGCATAGCGCAGACCCTCGGCATTGAGCAGACGGTCCTCGTCGAACACCACGGAATTGTCGAAAGATGCCCCGCGGGCATAACCGGCCTTCCAGAGCTTGGCCACGTCCTTCATGCAGCCGAAGGTGCGGGCGCGCGCGATATCGCGGCGGAAGGCGTCCGGCGTCAGATCAAAATTGTAGGCCTGACGGCCGATCAGCGGATTGGCGAAATCGATCTCGACCTCGGCGCGGAAGCCGTTTGCGTAGGGCCGCAGCTCGCCGAAGGATTCGCCAAGCGTGACCTGGATCGGCTTCAAAACTTCAATGAAACGGGACGGAGCGGACTGCTCGACGATGCCCGCACGGTCAATCGCCGCGACGAATGCCGCGGCGCTGCCATCCATGATCGGAATTTCAGGACCATCGACTTCGATGGTGGCGTTGTCCACGCCCATGCCGCGCAGGGCGGCAAGCACATGCTCGGCGGTGGACACCACGGCGCCCGCCTTGTCACCAAGGACGGTCGCAAAAGCTGTGGCCGAAACGGATGCAGCCAGCGCGCGAACCTCGCGCTCGGTACCATCAGCATCCGTGCGGATAAAAACGAAGCCGGCATCGACGTCTGCCGGTCCAAGAACCAGATTGACGGGAGCGCCCGAGTGAACGCCGACGCCCGTCAACGAGACGTGCGAACGGAGCGTCTTTTGCCGGCTGAATTTCATCCCCGCCTTCACCTAACTTAACAGACTTGGGAAATCCGAACCCAAAACCGAAATCCCCGCAGGTTTCGATTTCGCGGCATGGAGGCCAGAAAACTGGCCAGTGATTCCCGAAGTCCCCCCAACGTGGTCAGGACCTTACCCATTGCAGCGGGCAGCGCCACTCACGGTTGTTTACCGATTGTTACCCCAAAGGCGCCGCATATGACGCGCGATCCTGCCACAATTGATTTGGCGGACCCAAATGAAAGTCGGCCCCGATCACTTACTATTCTCATTGTAAATCAAAAGGTTGTGAGGCGGCCATTGCCCTACCCCACTCCTCAAAAGAAAATGCCCCGGCGGTGAGCCGGGGCATTCGCAGATACAGATTGTTACAATGATCAGTTGGCCTGACGCCGCAGAAACGCCGGGATATCCAGGTGGTCGTCCACAGCCGCGGGGGCAGCCTGAGCCGGACGGCCATGCTGGTCGAGACCCTGGGGCGCCGGGCGGCGTCCGTACTCGGACACCGGCTCGCCCATGTTCGCCGGATTCGAGCGCTGCGGCTTGCGCTCGGGCAGCGGCGGCATCTGCGGCATGGCGGGACCGGAGGCGCGGGCTGCGATCGGAGCCTCATGCTCCTCGTCGCGGCGGCCAAGGCCGACATTGGCGAGGCGCTGCAGCAGCGAAGTCCGGGTCTTCTGCGGATGCTCCTCCTTCATGTCGCCGCGCGCCTTGCGAATCTCGTTCTGGGCCGGCATCGGCAACTCATCGAAATTCGGCATGCGCGGCGCACGCAGCGGCACCCGTTCAGCCGACGGCGGAATAAACGCCGCCGCCGGTGCCGGCTCGTTCAATTCCATCGGCTCTTCCTTTTCGGGGAACAGCGAGGGCCTCGGCGGGATCGGACGGATGCTGACGTCGCCATAGGACGCAGCCGCCGGAGCGGCGGGCGGCGCAGGCGACACGGCTTCGGCAATCGCGGCGAGCGCGGCGCGGTCAATCTGTTCGGCCGTCGGGCGGGCGGCCGGGGCGTGCGCAGCAACCGGAGCAGCCGCAGTTTCGATCTTCTGCATCCGCTCGGCGACGCGCAGGTTGTCGGCACGCAGGCGGGCGGTGAGCTCGGCGAGGCGGTTTTCCGGGCTGCTAGACGAAGCCGTAGCCGCGGGAGCTGCGGCAGGCACCGCCTTGGTCGCGACTTCCTTGTCGATGCCGGTGGCGACCACCGAGACGCGGATCAGGCCGTCGAGCTGCTCGTCGAAGGTCGCGCCGACGATGATGTTGGCGTCGGCATCCACTTCCTCGCGGATGCGGGTCGCGGCTTCATCGACTTCGAACAGCGTAAGGTCCTTGCCGCCGGTGATCGAGACGAGAAGGCCACGCGCGCCCTTCATCGAAGAATCGTCGATTAGCGGATTGGCAATCGCGGCTTCGGCGGCGGCCAGCGCGCGCTTCTCGCCGGTCGATTCGCCGGTGCCCATCATCGCCTTGCCCATCTCCTTCATCACCGCGCGAACGTCGGCGAAGTCGAGGTTGATGAGGCCTTCCTTGACCATCAGGTCGGTGATGCAGGCAACGCCCGAATACAGCACCTGATCGGCCATCGCGAAGGCGTCAGCGAAGGTGGTCTTTTCGTTGGCCACCCGGAACAGATTCTGGTTTGGGATGATGAGAAGCGTATCCACCACCTTCTGCAGCTCGATGATGCCCTGCTCGGCCGTGCGCATGCGGCGCTGGCCTTCGAAGTGGAACGGCTTGGTGACGACGCCGACGGTGAGGATGCCCATCTCGCGCGCGGTCGCAGCGATTACGGGGGCAGCGCCGGTGCCGGTGCCGCCGCCCATGCCGGCGGTGACGAACACCATGTTTGCGCCCGAGAGATGATCCTTGATCTCGTCGATCACTTCCTGCGCCGCAGCCGCGCCGACATCCGGCTGCGAACCTGCGCCGAGGCCCTGCGTCACCTGCGTGCCCATCTGCACGAGGCGTTCAGCCTTCGACATCGTCAGCGCCTGAGCGTCGGTGTTGGCGACGACGAAGTCGACGCCCTCAAGGCCTGCCGTGATCATGTTGTTGACGGCGTTGCCACCCGCGCCGCCGACGCCGAACACGGTGATTCGCGGCTTCAGCTCGCGAATGTCGGGTTTTTGAAGATTGATGGTCATGGGATGCCTCTCGTTACGCGTGCGCGCTGTCACTTCGGCGCAGCGCCGAAGACGTTGGTGGAAGGAAGTCGTTCGGTGTCATCAGAAGCCCTCGCGAAGCCATCGTCCGACCTTTCCGAAATAACCATTGGTCCCTGTCATAAGATGCCGCGTGTGCCGCGGTTCGATGTATTCGAGTTGTGCGAATTGCGGATAAACCAGCAGTCCCGCCGGTACCGCGAACGACGCGCTCTTCGCCTCGCCCGGCACCTTGCCGAAACCGAGAGGCCGGCCGATGCGCACGGGGCGGCCAAGGATGCGGCTTGCGAGATCCGGAAGGCCGGTGAGTTGCGACGCACCGCCGGTCAGCACGATCTGGGCGCGCGGTTCGCCTGCAAACGGGGACTGGGCCAGCCGATCGCGGACCATCTCGAAAATCTCCTCGACCCGCTGCTTGACGATGTTCGCGATCGTCGCACGGGTGACAATCTGCGGCGCATCGCGCTCGTAGTCGTCCGCAGCCGGAACACTCAGCGTCTCGCGCGCGTCGACGCCACCGGTCAGCACCGTGCCATATAACGTCTTGATTCGCTCGGCATCCGCAATGCAGACCCCAAGTCCGCGCGCCAGATCCATGGTGACGTGCTGACCACCGAGCGCGAAGCCGGACGCATGCACGAACTGCCCGCCGGAATAGGTCGCAATGGTTGTCGTACCGGCACCCATATCGACCACCGCGGCGCCAAGATCGGCCTCGTCATCGGTCAACACGGCCAGGCCCGCGACGTAAGGCGCCGCCGCCATGGCCTCAACATTGAGGTGGCAACGCTCGACGACCAGCATCAGGTTACGCGCCGCCGAGACGTCGGCGGTCACGACGTTCATATCGACGCCGAAATGACGGGCGACCATGCCGCGCGGATCGCGCACGCCCCTCACGCCGTCGAGCGAATAGCCCACCGGCAGGGTATGGAGGACGGTCCGCCCCTCCCCGGTTGCGTGATGCATGCCGGCGCAGACGATCCGGTCGATATCCGATTGCGTGACCGCGCCCTGACGTAATTCCGCAGCCGCTTCCATCAACTGTCCGCTGAGGCGGCCGGACGACATCGACAGCAGAACTGATTCGACGCGAACCCGCGCCATCCGTTCGGCGAGCGCGACCGCATGACGGACCGCATGCTCGCATTCGTTGAGGTCAGACACCGCGCCGGCCTTGATGCCGCGCGACTGGATGTGGCTCATGCCGATCAGCTCGATCGCATGGGTCCGGCCGCGCAGCGTCTCGCTCGGCGGGCAGGGCTTCAGCCGCGCGATCAGGCAGGCGATCTTGCTCGATCCGATATCGAGGGCAGCCACCAGCGCCGTCTTGTTCGGCGGCATCTGGCGCGTCTTCGGAGTCTGGCCATGATCGAAGCCGCTCATGCGTCACCTGCCTTGCGCTTCGGCTTGCTGGCCGCAATCGCGTCCGCGCGGGCCTTGGCGGCATCTTCCGACAGCCGCACCGTCACCCGGTCGGGCAGGCGCAGGTCGATGGAGGTGATGTCGCGGGACAGCAGTTGCTCGTCGCTGTCGAGCTTGACCAGCGTGGCGAGCGCCGCCTCGGTGCCGGTCTCCGGCAGCCGCACGTCCAGACCGTTGGTCAGGCGCAGATTCCAGCGCCGATCGCCGACGAGGATGATGGCGCGGGTCTGGTTGCGGATGTTCGGATAATTCGCCAGCAGGTCGAGGAACGCATGGGCGCGCTCCTGCGCACCCTCGCCCACCACCAGCGGCAGGAGGTTGAAGCGGTTGGCAACATACGGCTCAAGCACGGTGCCGTCTTCCGCGATCACGGAGAGGCGACCCTCCTGCTGCCACAGCGCGTAGGGCTTGCGTTCGGTGATGTCGATCTGGAGACGGCCGGGATAAAGCTTCTGTACGGTCGCATCCGCGATCCACGGATCACCCTTCAGGCGGTCGCGGACCGTCGCGGCATCGAGGAACAAGAGCGATGAGCGGCCATTGACGCCGCCGACCGCGAGAATTTCGTCCTGGGTCAATTGCTTGCGGCCGGAAATGGCCACTGAGGTGATACGGAAGCCGACGGCATTGGCCAGCGCGTTGCGGGTATCCTGGAAAGCGGTGACGACATTGTCGGCATGACCGCCTTTGACGGCACCGAACAGACCTGCGCCGACCAGCAGAACCACGGTGGCCGCGACGCCGAGACCGCGCGGCAGGCGGCGTTCCAGCTTGGCAAAAAAGCCGTTGGGATTTTCCTCGCGCTCCGGCTCGAACACATAGCGGCGCGTCGAGACCATGGCGTCACGGGACGGGGCAGCAGCCTTCCGGGCCGGGGCAGAACGCGATTGCGTCTGTCTCACCGATCGAGAGAGGCGTCCTCCACCATCCATTGAACCAACTCGTCAAATGCAACGCCCGCATATCCTGCAAGCTCTGGAACAAGTGACGTCTCGGTCATGCCGGGTTGGGTATTCACCTCAAGACAGACGAGTCCCCCCGTCCCCTCGATGCGATCGTCGTAGCGGAAATCCGCCCTACTCACACCCCGGCAGCCAAGCGACACATGCGCGGCCAGCGTCAACCTTCGGACTTCCTGGTAAACAAAGGGTAAAATAGGTGCGGGCAGAACGTGTTTTGATGCGCCTTTTGAATACTTTGCCTCGTAATCATAGAATTTTAGCAGAGGAACAATTTCCGTGACCTCGCTGGCCTCCCCCTTGATGACGGCGCAGGTCAATTCACGGCCGGCGACGTATTTTTCCACCAGCAGGCGCTCGCCATGAGACCAGTCGTCCCGAAACAGTTCCTGCGGCGGGTGGGCATGCTCCTCGGTGACGATGAACACCCCGACGCTGGAGCCGTCCGCAACCGGTTTGATGACGTAAGGCGGCTCCATGGGATGCGCCTTGGCGATGTCCGTGCGCGACAGCGTCAATCCTGCCGCAACCGGCACGCCCGCCGTCGCCATCACCGTCTTGGCGAGATCCTTCTGCATGGCAAGCGACGACGCCAGCACGCCGGAATGGGTGTAGGGAATCCCGATCGTCTCCAGCACGCCCTGAATGGTACCGTCTTCGCCGGGCCGCCCATGCAGCGCCATGAAGGCGACATCCGGCTTCAGCGCAGCAAGCACGGTCGCGATGTCACGCTGCACGTCGACGCGCGTCACGCGGTATCCCCGGCTCTCAAGCGCCGCGGCACAGGCCGCGCCGGATCGCAGCGAAACTTCCCGTTCAGAGGACCATCCGCCCATCAGGACGGCGACGTGTTTGGATGCAGCCATTGTCACTCCTTGATCTGCCCTAACTACGCTGATTTGCCGAAGCGACCAAGGGGCGGAAACAGACGCGAGGGGTTCGCGCGCCCGCATTCTGCATGTAGATTTGGGTTATCCGACTCCGCCTTGCAGGCCACGACACAACTGACCGGATACCGGTTTTCGTCATGATCAGAACCTGGCTCGAACTGCCGCCGATGGGCATTTTTCTGACGTTGACCGCGCTGTATTTCGGCATGGTCGTCGTGTTGCGCACCTTGTTCTTCTGCCCGCCGTTCCGCCGCCCGATGCAATCGCTGAACGGCATCGTGGCCCCGTTCTTCAATGCCTCCGCCATCCTGTTCGCCCTGCTCGCAGGCTTCCTCGCCAACGACATCGCCGATCGCAGCCGCCAGGCCAATCGCGCGATACAGGCCGAAGCGGGCGAACTGCGCAACGTCCACACCCTGAGCGTTGCGGCGGTGGCCGACATGGCGGCGATCCGCGACGCGCTGAAAACCTATGTCGGCTCTGTGGTCGCCGACGAATGGCCCACAATGATGGAAGGCCACAGTTCGCCCCGAACCACCGCCGCCTATGACGAACTGCTGCGCAAGATCAGCGATCCCGGTATCGCGCGCACTTCCGGCAACGCCGTTCACACAGCACTCCTGAATGCGGCGGTGCGGGCGGGCAATGCGCGCACCGAGCGACTCGCGATAGCGTCCGACCACACCAACGATCTGACTTGGATCGTGGTGATCGTGCTCGGCTTGATTACGGAAATCTCGATCGCGCTGGTTCATATCGAGCGGCTGCGCGCCATGACGGCCGCCCTCATCGTTTTCGCGAGCGCCGCCGTTATCACGCTCACTCTGGTGGCGTTTCAGGAATACCCGTTCTACGGCGCATTCCGTCTCTCACCCGCGCCGATCGAGGCGATCCGCGCGCTGAATGGCTGAGAAAAACTACGGAACGCCGATCCGCTTGATTTCCCAGTGCAGCTCGATGCCGGACTGCGCCTTGACGCGCTCGCGCACCGTCTCGCCCAGCGTCTCGATGTCATGAGCTGTGGCATCGCCGGTGTTGATGAGGAAATTACAGTGCATCTCCGACACCTGCGCGCCGCCGACCCGAAAGCCGCGCAGGCCCGCCGCATCGATCAGCTTCCATGAACTGTGGCCGGGCGGATTCTTGAAGGTCGAGCCGCCGGTCTTCTCGCGGATCGGCTGCGCGGTTTCGCGATGCTGCTGCACCTCGTTCATACGCGCGCGGATTTTCTCAGTCTCCGTCACGACGCCGCGATACAGCGCCGAGGTGAAGATGATCGACGGATCGACGCCATGGCTGCGATAGACGAACTTCATCTCCGCGTTGCTGAACGTCACCTTGTCGCCATTGCGCGTAACGCCACGGGCTTCAACCAAGACATCCTTGGTCTCGCCGCCATTGGCGCCCGCGTTCATGCGCAACGCGCCACCGATCGAACCCGGAATGCCGAAATAAAACTCAAGACCACCGATGTTGGCGGCAGCAGCAGCCTCCGCCACGCGCTTGTCGAGCGCCGCCGTGCCCGCGCGCACCGTATCGCCCTCTGCCACCACCGAACCGAAGCCGCGCGGTGACAGACGGATGACGACACCCTCCACGCCGCCGTCACGGACGATCAGGTTCGAGCCGACACCGATGACGTAGACCGGAATGTCTGTCGGAAGATGCTTCAGGAAATAAGCGAGATCATCCTCGTCGGCGGGCGTGAACAGAATCTGCGCCGGACCGCCGACGCGAAACCATGTCAGCGGCCCCAGTAGCTCATTCGCAAGCACCCGCCCGCGCAATTGCGGCATCGCGGCTTTCAGGTCGGCGCTAATATCGGGAAAATTCACTTGTCGAGCGCCTTCAATTCGCCCGGCAGCGCATAGGCCCATTGCGAGATGCTGCCTGCACCAAGACAGACGACGAAATCGCCCGGCTGCGCGATGCGGCGGACGATGGAGGCCAGTTGCGAGGCGCCTTCCAGCGGGATCACCTCGCGGTGGCCGTGCGCACGCAGACCGAGGACGAAGGAATCGCGATCGATGCCGGGGATCGGCGCTTCGCCCGCGGGATAGACGTCGGCCACCACCACGGTATCGGCGTCATTGAAGCAGGTGCAGAATTCCTCGAACAGCGATTGCAGCCGGGTGTAACGATGCGGCTGCACCACCGCGATCACCCTGCCCTTGGTCGAATCACGCGCTGCCTTCAGCACCGCCGCGATCTCAACCGGATGATGGCCGTAATCGTCGATGACGGTGACGCCGTTCCATTCGCCGGTGCGCGTGAAACGCCGCTTGACGCCGCCGAAGCCCGCCAGCGCCTTGCGGATGGCCTCATCCGACATGCCGACCTCATACGCGACCGCAATCGCGGCCGTCGCATTGAGCGCATTGTGGCGACCCGGCATCGGCAACACGAGATCGGAAATGACATGCGCCGCACCCGCCTTACGATGGCGAATCTCAACCTTGAACTTCGAGCCGCCCGTGAACGGCTGCAGATCGACCAGCCGCGCATCGGCCTGCGGGTTCTCGCCGTAGGTGATGATGCGGCGATCCTCGATCTTGCCGACCAGCGCCTGCACCACGGCGTGATCGATGCACATCACCGCGAAACCGTAGAATGGCACGCCTTCCACGAAATGCCGGAACGCTTCCTGCACCGCCTCGAACGTCTTGAAATGATCGAGATGCTCGGGGTCGACATTGGTGACAATGGCGACATCGACGGGCAGCTTCAGGAAGGTGCCGTCGCTCTCGTCCGCCTCGACCACCATCCAGTCGCCTGCGCCGAGTCGCGCGTTGGTGCCGTAAGCATTGATGATGCCGCCGTTGATGACGGTCGGGTCGAGGGCACCCGCATCGAGCAGCGTCGCAACCATCGAGGTCGTGGTGGTCTTGCCGTGGGTTCCGGCGATGGCGATGCAGCTTTTCAGCCGCATCAGTTCGGCGAGCATTTCCGCCCGGCGCACGACAGGAATACGCTGCGCGCGCGCCGCCATCAGCTCCGGATTGTCACGCTTGATCGCGGTGGAGACGACCAGCACATCGGCACCGCTGACGTTCTCCGCCTTGTGGCCGACCGAAACCTTGATGCCCTTGTCGCGCAACCGCACGACATTGGCGTTCTCGGCAACGTCCGACCCCTGCACGGTGTAACCGAGATTGCACAGCACCTCGGCGATGCCACTCATGCCGATACCGCCGATACCGACGAAGTGAATGGGTCCGATTTCGCGCGGCAGTCTCATGCAAATATCCTTGTCATGCCCTATTGGATGCCTCGCTTCGGCGGTCCCTGACAAGGGCTAAATCAGTCTCAAGACGTTAGATTCCGGCGACTTTCACGACCAGATCGGCCAGCCGGTCGGCGGCATCGAGCCTCCCCGCCTTGCGGGCATTCGCGGCCATGTCCGCGAGCCGCTGCGGCTCGGCCGCCAAGGCGGAAATCTCAGATGCCAGCCGATGCGGCGTGAATTCGGATTGCGGAATCCGGATCGCGCCGCCCGCATCCACCAGCACGCCCGCATTGGCGAACTGGTCCTGATCGATGGCGCCCGGCAGCGGCACCAGGATCGAAGGCCGCCCGATGGCAGCGAGTTCAGCCACGGTGCCCGCGCCCGAGCGCGACACGACAAGATGGCTCGCAGCAAGCCGCGCCGGAAGATCGCTGAAGAACGGCGCCAGTTCAGCATGAACCTTGAGGCGCTCATAAATCGCGCGAACGCGCGGCATGTCTTCCTCGCGTACCTGCTGGATCAGCGACAGCCTGTTCCACAGCGCAGGCTCCAATTGTTCGATGGCTCCGGGCACGATATCCGACATCACGCGCGCACCCTGGCTCCCACCGACCACCAGCAGACGGAACGGCCCCGCCGCCTCCGGTGCCTTGAACGGAACAGCAGCCGCGGCCAGAATATTCGAGCGCATCGGCGTGCCGGTAGTCGTCGCTTTGGACGCGAGCGCAGGATCGCGATCCAGCACGCCCGGCAGCGAGGTCGCAATCGCATTGACGCGCGACGATAACAGCCGATTGGCGCGGCCGAGCACCGCGTTGGAATCGTGAATGAGGGAGGGCACGCCGAGCAGCTTGGCCGCCATTAACGGCGGCAGCGTCGGGTAGCCGCCGAAGCCGACCACCACGGCAGGTTTCAACCTGCGAATCAACAGCACCGCCTTGGCGGCACCTGACGACAGCATCGCCGCGGTGCGCGCCAGCGACAGCGGATTACGGCCGCGCACGGTTTCGCTTGGCACCACGTCGATCATGTCGTTGGAAAACAGGCCACTGTAGCGCACGGCGCGGTCGTCGGTGACGAGCCGCACGCGATAGCCGCGCTTCATCAGCACAGCGCCAAGCGCCTCGGCAGGAAACAGGTGTCCGCCGGTACCGCCAGCCGCCAACAATACGAGGGGAGCGTCCGTCATCACACCATCATATCATATCGTGCGCTCAGGCGTAGGCGCGCGCCGCGTTGGCAGCACCCATTGAATCCATTTCGACGCTCGGCCGCTGCCGCGTCAGCGCCAGCAGCATGCCGATGCCGTAGGCCAGCGATACCATCGACGAACCGCCATAGGAGATGAACGGCAACGTCATACCCTTGGCGGGCATCAGGTGCAGGTTCACCGCCATGTTGATGCAGGCCTGAGTGCCGAACATGATGGCGAGGCCGGAGGCCGCAAAGCGCGTGAACAGGTCCTCGCTCGCATAGGCGCGTGACAGCGAGCGCAGCACGATGAAGGCGAACAGCGCGAGCAGCGCGAGGCACAGCACGATGCCGAATTCTTCCGCACCGACCGCAAACACAAAATCGGTGTGGCTGTCAGGCAGCAACCGTTTCACGGTGCCCTCGCCCGGCCCCTGCCCGAACCATCCGCCCCGCATGAAAGAATCGGCGGCGAGATCGACCTGGAAAGTGTCGCCAGACGCTGGGTTCATGAATCGCTGAATACGCGCCGCCACATGCGGCACCGTGAGATAGGCCGTGAACAGCCCGACCGCCGATACGCCCGCGAGGCCGAACACCCACACCATTCGCATGCCCGCGATGAAGAACAGCGCACCCCAGACGGTGAGCATCAACATGGTCTGGCCGAAATCCGGCTCAAGCACCAGCAACGTGATCAGCATGCCGAGGAGAACAAGCGCCATCGAGGTCGCGGGCATTTCCGGACGCCGCGTCGATTCCGCGAACAGCCACGACACCACCACGACGAACGCGGGCTTGGCGGCTTCCGAGGCCTGAATGTTGACGCCGATGATGGTGATCCAGCGTCTTGCACCCTTCACCTCCGGGCCGAACAGAAGCGTCGCCACAATCAGCGCCATGCTGATCGCCAGCACAATCAGGGCGCTGCGGCGAACATGCTTTGGCGACAAAAACGATGTCCCGATCATCACGATGATCGATGGCACCAGAAACAGCACGTGGCGATTGAAGAAATGAAACGGATCGAGCCCGATGCGGGTCGCGACCGGCGGGCTCGCCGCCAGCGACAGGATCACGCCCGCCAGGATCAACGCCATGATCGCCGCAAGCAGGAGCTTGTCGACGGTCCACCACCACTCGCTCAGCGGCGTGCGTTGTTCGCGTGACATCATGGCGGCGGTCCTTCAGGCGGCTATCCGCCATTGGTCGCCGATCATGGTTTCGGGAGAGTTAACGAGATGTAAAAAACTTTTACGGCTTCACCGGCGCGACGCCCGGAAGCGCCATCACCAGCTTGCGGAAATGATCGCCCCGCACCTCGAAATTCGGGAACTGGTCGAACGAGGCGCAAGCCGGCGACAGCAGCACCACGGCCTGCCCGCCCGCCGCCTCCGCGTCACGCGCCGCATGCGGCACGGCGACGTCGAGCGTGCCGGACATTTCCTGCGGCACACCTTCGAGGGTCTTGGAGAACTCCTCCGCCGCCTCGCCGATCAGATAAGCCTTGCGGATGCGCGGGAAGAACTCACGCAACGATTCAATGCCGCCGCTTTTCGGCTTGCCGCCCGCGATCCAGTAGATATCGCTGAAGGACGACAGCGCGCGGCCCGCCGCATCGGCATTGGTGCCCTTGGAGTCGTTGACGAACAGCACCTCACCCTTGCGCCCGACCTGCTCCATCCGATGCGCCAGCCCCGGAAAGCTGCGCAGGCCCCGCTGCACCACGTCGAACGGCACACCGAGCGCAAGTGCCGCGCTCGCGGCACAAGCCGCGTTTTGTGCGTTGTGACGGCCGCGTAGCGAACCGATGCCGCGCAGATCAACCAGCTTCGCAGTGCCGCCAGCCGCGCCGCGCACGATGGTTTCGCCTTCGAGAAACACGCCATTGTCCAGCCGGCGCTGCACCGAAACCGTGACGACATGCTTGCCCGCCAGTTCCGCATTGCGCGCCGCCTTGGCGCTGAAATCGTCGTCGACGCCAACGATCGCCGTGCCGCCACGCTGCACGCCGACCACAAGGCGCTCCTTCACCTCGGCATAATTCTCGATGCTGCCATGACGATCGATGTGATCTTCCGTGACATTGAGCAGAATGCCGACGCTGGGATCGAGCGATGGTGTCAGATCGATCTGGTAGGACGACATCTCGATGACGTGCACGCGCCGCGCGGCAGGCGGCTCCAGCGACAGGATGGCGGTACCGATATTGCCGCCCATCTGCACATCGAAGCCTGCCTGACGCATCAGATGCGCGGTCAGTGCGGTGGTGGTGGACTTGCCATTGGTGCCGGTGATGGCGACGAACGGCGCGCTCGGCGCATGCCGCCGCCGCTCGCGGCAGAACAACTCGACATCGCCGATGACTTCGATGCCAGCCTTGTGCGCCATCTCGACGCTCCAGTGCGGCGCCGGATGGGTCAGCGGCACGCCCGGCGTAAGAATAAGCGCCGCGAAATTCTCCCACGACACGGTACGCAGGTCGGCGGTGATGAAACCCGCCTTCGCGGCCTGCGCCAACCGCTCGGCGCTGTCATCGCCGGCGATGACTTCCGCGCCGCCCGCTTTCAGTGCATGGCAACTGGCCAGACCAGAGCCACCGAGACCGAATACGGCGACGGTCTGTCCTTCGAAACAGGTGACGGGAATCATAGGCTCACCGCAATTTCAGTGTCGACAAACCGGCGAGCGCCAGCATCACCGCGATGATCCAGAAGCGGATCACGATCTGCGGTTCGGTCCAGCCCTTCTGTTCGTAATGATGATGGATCGGCGCCATGCGGAAGATGCGCTTGCCGGTCAGCTTGAAGGACGCGACCTGCACGATCACCGACAGCGCCTCGAACACGAACAGCCCGCCGATCACCGCCAGCACGATCTCGTGCTTCACCGCAACCGCGATGCTGCCGATCATGCCGCCCAGCGCGAGCGAGCCGGTGTCGCCCATGAAGATCGAAGCGGGCGGCGCATTGAACCACAGAAAGCCAAGGCCAGCGCCGAGCACTGCGCCGCACAGCACCGCAAGTTCGCCGGTGCCCGCGACGTAGCGGATCTGCAGATATTCGGAGAACACCGCGTTGCCGACGAGATAGGAGATCATGCCGAAGCTCGCGGCGGCGATCATCACCGGGACGATGGCCAAGCCGTCGAGGCCGTCGGTCAGGTTCACCGCATTGCCCGCGCCGACGATGATAAAGCCGCCGAAGATCACGTAGAACCAGCCGAGGTTGATGGCAAAATCCTTGACGAAGGGAATGCCGAGTTGAGTCACGGCAGAATCGCGCGCCGACCAGACAATCGCCGCACAGGCAAGCAGCGCGATCAGCCCCTCGACCGCGAGCCGCGACTTTCCCGAGAATCCGGCATGGGTCTGCTTGGTGACTTTCAGATAGTCGTCATAGAAGCCGACGAAACCGAAACCGAGCGTGACCATCAGCACGACCCACACATAGGGGTTGCGCAGGTTGGCCCACAACAGCGTCGCCACCACGAGGCCGGACAGGATCATCAGCCCGCCCATGGTGGGCGTGCCCTTCTTGGTGACGAGATGCGTCGGCGGCCCATCAGCGCGGATCGGCTGGCCCTTGCCTTGCGCGAGTCGCAGATGGTCGATGATCCAGGGTCCAAACATGAACACGAACAACGCACCCGTCACCATCGCGCCGCCGGTGCGGAAGGTGATGTAGCGAAAGACGTTGATGCCCGGAATCGTACCTGCGAGATCGGTCAACCAATAAAACATGCAAACCGCCTATACCGTGAGATCGTCCGCATCCGCGCCGCTCGGAAAATTCTTCTCAAGCGCGGTTACAATCAATTTCATGCGCGAGCCGAGCGATCCCTTGACCATGATCGCATCGCCCGCGCGAATTCCCGCGACGAGCTGTGATTCCAGCTTTGCCGAGTCTTCGGCATAGCCCCCCTTCTTCGCCGAGGGAAGGGCATCCCACAACGCACGCATTAAAGGACCGCAACAAAATACCAGATCGATTTTATTGGCCGCAACCGAGGCGGCCAGACCGCCATGAAGCTCCCGCCCCTTCGGGCCAAGCTCGAGCATATCGCCCAGAACCGCGATACGGCGGCCCCGCGGGCCGATCGCGGTCTGGCCCAGCACGTTCATGGCCGCCGTCATGGAAGCCGGATTGGCATTATAGCTTTCGTCGATCAGCGTCACCGCTCCGCCCGGAAGTTCGAGCATCTGGCGGACGCCCCGCCCCGCGGCGGGCCGAAATTCCGCGAGCGCCAGCGCCGACAGCGCGAGGTCGGCTCCCGCCAATGTCGTTGCCGCAAGTACCGCGAGCGAATTCATCGCCATGTGCCGCCCCGGCACACCAACCTTGTACGTCACATCATGATGGAGCAGGTCGGCATGGACGGCGGAGCATTCGCCATGCAGCGCGACGTCAAGCAGGCGCGCATCCGCCTTCGCATTCTCCCCGAACGTCACGATACGGGAGACGCCACTAGCCTTCGCTTTGTCCCGCAGGCGCGCGAACTGCGAATTGTCGATATTGAGGATCGCCGCGCCATCCGGCTCGAGCCCGGTGAAGATTTCCGCCTTGGCATCGGCAATCGCCTCGATGCCGGAGAAGAATTCGAGATGCACCGGCTCCACCGTGGTGATGATCGCCAGATGCGGACGCACCAGTTTCACCAGCGGTTCGATCTCGCCCGCATGGTTCATGCCGATCTCGAAGATCGCGAACCGCGCACTCGAAGGGCAGCGCGCGAGCGACAGCGGCACGCCCCAGTGATTGTTGAAGGACGCCGCCGATGCATGGGTCTTGCCCTGCGCCTGCAACACCGTACGCAGCGCCTCCTTGGTCGAGGTCTTGCCGACCGATCCCGTCACCGCGATGATTTTCGCATGCGCGCGCGCGCGCGAGGCTTTTGCGAGATCGACAAGACCCGCGAGCACGTCCGGCACCACCAACAGCGGCAGATCATCGGGGAATTCTGCGCGATGCGACTGCGCGATCACGGCGACACCGCCGCCGTTCTTCAGCGCCGCCTCGACAAAGGCGTGGCCGTCGTGCACGTCACCCTTGATCGCGAAATACGCCTCGCCCGGCGCGATGGTGCGGCTGTCGATGGAGATGCCGGTCACGCCTTCGGGCAACGCGCCGACGCGTTCCGCGCTCATCGCTTCCGCCATCGCGGCGATCGTCCAGAGCTGTCCGGTCATGCGGCATGCTCCGCAAGCGCGGCCGATGCGGCCTCGTGATCGCTGAACGGCAACACTTTATCTCCGACGATTTGCCCAGTCTCATGACCCTTGCCCGCGATCAGGAGCACATCGCCGGGTTGAAGGGAGGCCACAGCGGAACGGATCGCTTCCGCCCGGTCGCCAATTTCTTTTGCCCCTTTTGCCGCCGCCAGAATTTCTGCGCGGATCGTGGCAGGCCTTTCGCTGCGCGGGTTGTCGTCGGTAACGATCACCGCATCGGCGTACCGCATGGCGATGGCGCCCATCAGAGGCCGCTTGCCCGCATCGCGGTCGCCGCCCGCGCCGAACACCACGACCAGTCGCCCCTTCGCGTAAGGCCGCAGCGCCTCGAGCGCCTTCATCAGCGCATCAGGCTTGTGCGCGTAATCGACAAACACCGGCGCGCCGCGGCAATCGCCGATCAGTTCGAGACGCCCCTTGGCGCCTTCGAGTTGTTCCAGCGCTGAAAATGTTTTCGTCGCATCGCCCCCCGTGGCGATCACAAGACCTGCTGCAACCAGCGCGTTCTCGATCTGGAATTCGCCGACCAGCGGCAGGCGCAACCGATGGGTCTGCCCGCGATGTTGGATCGTCATCTTCTGCCCGAACCCGTCAATCGTGGCATCGACAAGCCGAATGCCCTCACCCTTCCGTCCAATCGTGATGACATCCAGCTTGCGCGCACGGGCCGCGGCGATCACCGCGGCGGAATGCTCATGATCGGCGGCGATCACCGCGGGCGCGCCTTCGGGCGCAAGGTCGGTGAACAGCCGCAGCTTGGCCGCGAGATAATGTTCGACGGTCGGATGATAATCCATGTGGTCGCGCGAGAGATTGGTGAAAGCCGCCGCCGCGATCCGCACGCCATCGAGCCGGTGCTGGTCGAGGCCATGCGAGGATGCTTCCAGCGCGAGATGCGTTACGCCATCGCCCGCCAGTTCATCGAGCGCACGATGCAGCGCGACGGGATCTGGCGTCGTCAGGGAGCCGTAGACGTTACGGTGACGCGAGACGATGCCGATGGTGCCCAGACTCGCCGCGTCATAACCGAGACTGTCCCACAATTGCCGCGTGAACGCCGCGACCGAGGTCTTGCCGCTGGTGCCGGTGACGGCGGCGATGGTCTGCGGCTGGCGCGGATAGAAGGCGGCGGCGGCAAGCGCCAGCGCCCGGCGCGGATTCGACGTGACGATGACAGGCACAGAGACGGAATGAGCGTGATCCGCGACGACCGCCACGGCGCCCGCCTCAATGGCCGCGCCGATGAAGCGTGCGCCATCGGTCTTGCTGCCGCCAAGCGCAAAGAACACGTCGCCCGGTTTCACCGCACGGCTGTCCACGGCAAGTCCCGCCACCGCAAGCTCACTCGTTTGCGGGTCGAAAGTGGCATCACCGCTGAAAAGTTCGCGTAGATTCATGGGGTCCTGGTGGTCCGAGGGTCGCGGATGTCCAAATCCACTTCCCTAGCCGAAGGCGGGCGGCAACCCGTTGCGCTTACCGATTCTCCCTCGATGTCGCAAGAATAAGGCGCTCGGACGGCGGCAAATCGAAGCGCGGTTTGATCCCCAGAAGCGGCGCGATCCGCGCGATCACCTTGCCACCGGTCGGCACGGCGTTCCAGCCCGAAGTGATGAACCCATGGGTTTCCGGCAGCGCCTGCGGCTCATCCAGCATGACAAGCAACTGATATTGCGGATTATCGGCGGGCATGATCGCCGTGAAGGCGTTCAGCACCTTCTTCTTGGCATAGCGGCCGTTGATGACCTTCTCGGCGGTGCCGGTCTTGCCGCCGATATAATAGCCCGGCACGTCTGCCTTGCGGGCGGTTCCGACCTCGGCATTCAGCCGCATCAGGAAACGCATCTTGTCGCTGGTTTCCGGCTTGATGACGCGCTTAGCGAGTTTCATCGCATCCGCCTCGCTGCGCTTGAGGAAGGTCGGCGGAATGAGGTAGCCCCCATTCACCAGCGCGTCGATGCCCATCACCGCCTGCAAGGGCGCCACCGCGATGCCGTGTCCGAAGGCAATGGTCACGGTGTTCAGTTCACCCCAGTGCCGCGGCAGGATCGGCGAGGCGCTTTCCGGCAGTTCGGTACGCAGCCGCGTCAACTGCCCCATTTTGGCAAGAAACGCCTTGTGCGCCTCGATGCCCTGCGACAGAGCAATGCGCGCCGCACCGATGTTGGAGGAATAGGTAAAGACCTCCTTGGTGTTGATCGCGCGGCCGAGCGGGTGATCGTCGTGAATCCGGAAGCGGCCATATTGCAGCGGCGTGCGCACATCCCACATCGAATTCAGCGTGGTCTTGCCGGAATCCAGCGCCATCGCCAGCGTGAACGCCTTGAAGGTCGAACCCATTTCATAGACGCCGGTGGTCAGGCGGTTGATGCGGTCGGGATCGTTGGCTTCCTTCGGGTTGTTCGGATCGAAATCGGGCAGCGACACCATCGCGACGATTTCGCCGGTATGGACGTTGCTGACGATGCCGGACGCCGCCTTGGCGTGGAATTTCTCCTTGGCCTTCACCAATTCGTCGCGCAGCGCGTGCTCGACACGCAGATCGACGGCCAGCTCGATCGGTTCCTGCTGGCGGTCGGTGGCGAAGCCCGCCCGATGCAGATCGGCGAGGCCGTTGCCGTCGAGCCACTTCTCCATGCCGGCGATGCCCTGATTGTCGATATTGACGAGACCGATCAGGTGAGAGACGTCGCGGCCGGTCGGGTAGACGCGCTTGTTCTCGCGCAGGAAGCCCACGCCCGGCAGGCCGAGCTTGAACACGTCGCGCTGCTGCTTCGGCGTCAGTTCGCGCTTGAGCCAGACGAAGCCCTTGCGAGACGACAGCCGGTCGCGCACTTCGCCGGGATCGAGATCGGGCAGCGTCGCCGTCAGAAGCTCGATCGCCTCATCCTTGTCGATGAGCTTGCGCGGTTCGGCATAAAGCGAGGCCGCTTTGATGTCCGTCGCGAGGATTTCGCCGTTGCGATCCAGAATATCGGGTCGCGCGGTCGCGACCGCGTCCTGCGCACCGCCACGGCGCCCGTTATGGGTATCACCCATCACCCCGTACATCACGAGCCGCAGCGCGATGACCGCAAAGACCGCCGAGAACGCCAGCATCGCAAGCCCGACGCGCGCGCGCGCCTTGGCGGCGCGGTCGACATTGCCATACAGCAACTTACGGATCAGCCGCTGACGCAGCGGCTCAGCCGGGGTCACGGAAACGCCGTCGCTCATTGCGCGCCTCCCGTGACTGCGGATGAAGATGGCGCCGGTGCAGGCGCAGGAATCGAGCCAGTCGCTTCATCCGGGCTGACGACATCGATCATCGCACCGATCGGATCGGGGTCGTTCGGCTTGATGTAGCTCGGCGGTCGCGACGGCAGGTTCTTCAGGGAGTCAAACTGGTTGGCATCGATCGGCCGAAGCTGGAGATGGCGCTCCACCAGCCCCTGCAACCGCGCGGGCGAGGACAGCTTGGCCCATTCCGCACGCAACGCCGCAATCTTATTGCGCTCCTCGCGAATATCGGCACGCAGCCGCAACACGCGCTCGGTGCGCACCGTCGAGTCCATCTTGATGCGATAGACATAGGCCGCCGAGATCACCAGCGCGCAGATGACAAGGAAATGGATGATCCTCAAGACCGTCCCCCCTTCATCACCGAACGCAGGGTCGGCCAGTCAAAGCTCATGTCTTCATGATGCGAGGGGTTGGCGGTGCGCTGTGCCGCGCGCAGCTTGGCGGAACGCGCGCGCGGATTGACAGCCGTCTCGTTGTCATTGGCCACCACGGGGCGCTTGGTCAGGATCTCGAAGCTCGGCGCGATCTGCTCGACCTCCGGCAGATGGCGCGAACCGCCACCCTGCTTCGCGCGGCTAGCGAGGAAATTCTTGACGATGCGGTCCTCCAGCGAGTGGAACGACACGACCACCAGCCTGCCGCCCGGCTTGAGCGCACGCTCGGAGGCGTGCAGCGCGGTCTGCAATTCGTCGAGTTCTTCGTTGATGAAAATCCGCAGCGCCTGAAACGTGCGGGTCGCAGGATGAATCTCGTTGGGGCGCGCCCGCACGACGCTCGACACGATGTCGGCCAGCGCCTTGGTGGTGACGATCGGATTGTCCTGCCGCGCCTTGACGATGGCGCGCGCCACGGCGCGGGAGTGCCGCTCCTCGCCGAAAATGTAGATGATGTTGGCGAGATCCTTCTCCGAGGCCACCGCGACCACATCGGCGGCACTCGCACCCTCCTGCCCCATGCGCATGTCGAGTGCCCCGTCATGGCGGAACGAAAAGCCGCGCTCCGCCCGGTCGAGCTGCATCGACGACACGCCGATATCCATTACGATGCCATCGACCTGCGGTGCCCCTTCCGCCGCGCAAACCTCGGCGAGATTGGAAAACCTGTCCTGCACCACCGTCAGGCGGCCCTCTGCGCGCTCGACCAGATCGAACGCCTCCGCCACAGCGGTGCGGTCGCGGTCGATGCCGATGACGCGGGTGCCGGCGACTTCGAGAATACGTTTGCTGTAGCCGCCCGCGCCGAAGGTCGCGTCGACGTAGATGCCGCCCGCGTGCGGTGCGAGAAACTCCACCGCCTCGCGGCCGAGAACGGAGATATGGCGGGAAGAGGCTGTGCTCATGCCGCACTCCTCACCCGGAACCCTTTGGCTCCTCCATAATAACAGTCGTGCCCACCACGCGTTTCCATGCGCACACGCGATGGCTTGCCTGCCGGAAGCCCGCGCAGGCAAATTGTCGTCATGAGCGGAGTTCCGTCTGTATGGCGAGGGTCTGCCAAGAGTCTTGCCATGGGTCGAGCGCACCGGGGAACCGCGATTGGGTACAAATCGGGCGCGGTTCTTCACCCTTCAGTAGCGGTAATTATCGTTAAGGAATGGTTGATGACCGCCGGGATGGCCCTCAATCAGTGCCCGGCCACCGATTCAGACCGGATGTGGATAAAGGGAACCTGCTGATTGCGCCGCGCGTTCCGGGAGCGCGATACTGACGGTACCGTTGAGTACGTCGTGGTCTTGCCTCGTTTGGTTGTCACATGTCGTTTGAGTCGTTCGCATCTGCTGGATTCGCCGCACACCGCGAACGGTTGGCATCCCCCCTCGGATCGCAAGACGACATGGTGAGCTTTACTCCGGATTCGTCCGTCGTCTTCGACGTACGACCGTCTCCGAACTTCAATGAGCGCAAGGCCGGGCGCCAGCCCGACATGATCGTGCTGCATTACACGGGCATGTCCGATGCTTCGAGCGCGCTGAAGCGCCTGTGCACCGCCGGCACCGAAGTCTCCGCGCATTATGTCGTGATGGAAGACGGCAACATCATCCAGTGCGTCCGGGAATCCCACCGCGCCTGGCATGCCGGCACATCGTCATGGGACGGCGACAGTGACGTCAATTCCGCCTCGATCGGCATTGAGATCGTCAATCCCGGCCACGATCTGGGCTATCCGGATTTTCCCTTACGCCAGGTCGCAGCGGTGATCGCGCTGTGCAAAGGCATCATGCTACGGCGGAAAGTGCCGAAGCATCGCGTGCTGGCGCACTCCGATGTCGCCCCCGCGCGCAAGAAGGATCCGGGCGAGAAATTTCCCTGGCGGCTTCTGGCCGATTCCGGCGTCGGGCACTGGGTCGAGCCTGCCCCGCTTACGCATAGCGACCGCAAGTTTCTGGGAACCACCAGCGACGAGATCATGGCGCTGCAGCGCGCACTGGTCCGTTACGGCTACCCTGTCCTGCCGAGCGGCCAGTATGACGGCGTGACGATGGACGCGGTGGCGGCATTCCAGCGTCATTTCCGCCCCGAGCGGGTCGACGGCATCGCGGACCAGTCGACGCTGACGACGCTCACGAGCCTGCTCGAAACCCTGCCAGACGCCTCCAAAGTCGCCTGATCTGGCCTTCGCACCTCCTAACCTCTCCCATCGGTCGGATCGCGATAGCCCTCGCTCGGCTTGACGCCGGGAAGCGAAACCGCCATGTGGTCAGCGTCAGTCGGCCGGACGGCCGCTCTTGCAGGATCGAAAGGTCGCAAGGGAGGAAAGTCCGGGCTCCATCGACATACGGTGCCGGATAACGTCCGGCGAAGGCGACTTCAGGGAAAGTGCCACAGAGAACGAACCGCCTCGCCTCCGCAAGGAGCGCGCGGTAAGGGTGAAAAGGTGCGGTAAGAGCGCACCGCGTTTCCGGCAACGGCGACGGCATGGCAAACCCCACCGGGAGCAAGACCGAATAGGGATGGCACAGTGGAAAGTTCGCCTCAGGGCGATAACTCCGCGGGGCGATGTCGAGCCCGCCATCCGGGTAGGTTGCTAGAGGCGCGGAGCAATCCACGTCCCAGAGGAATGGCCGTCACGTCTGCGTGGTGCAAACCATTCAGGCCCTACAGAACCCGGCTTACAGGCTGGCTGACATCCGCATCGCGACAAGCGATGGTCTATGAAGGGTCCGGCGCAACCGCACCGGGCCCTTCACCACATCAATGCCCCGCGCCGGCTCCGGCCCCGGGTTTCGGCCGCTTCACCACGACAACGAGCAGGCTGAGGCCGATATAAAACACTGTCAGCAGATAGAAGGCGTCCGCGTATCCCATCACAGCCGCCTGCTGATGCACCCGCTGCCATAGCACCTTCAATGCCATCAACTGCGCATCGCCCTGCCCCTGAAAACGCTGCGTCAACGTATTCAGCATCTCGACCGCGCTCGCGTTACCCCAATTCACCACGTCATGAAGACGGGAGATGTGAAGATCGGTGCGATCGTTCAGAACCGTATTGATGAGCGCAAGCCCGACTGCGCCACCCATGTTGCGGGTCAGGTTGAACAGTCCGGAGGCGTTCTTCATCCGCTCCGGCGCCAGCGTACCGAGCGCGATGTTGTTGACCGGGATCATCGCCAGCATGATGCCGAGCCCGCGGAAAATCTGCGGCCACAACAATTCATAGAAATCATACTGCGACGTGATCCACGTCATCTGCCACGTACTGATCGCGAACACGATCAGGCCGATGCCGATCATGTAGCGCGGATCGACCTTGTTCATCAGGCGGCCGACGAGCGGGGCCGTCATGAACATCGCAAGACCGGAGACGAACATCGTCTCGCCGATCATTAGCGGGTTATAGCCGCGTATCTCGGCAAGATAGCGCGGATAAATATACGTCATGCCATAAAGGCCGATACCGACGCAGAAAGAGAAGATGCTGCCGATCGCAAAATTACGATCGGTAAAGGCGCGGATGTCGACGATCGGCTCTTTCGCTGTGAGCACCCGATAGAAGAATGCCACGGTCGAGATGGCGCAGACGACGCCCATGATCGCGACCGACTCGTCTTCGAACCACTGGTATTGCGGCCCCTCTTCCAGGACGTATTCGAGCGAGCCGAGAAAGCCCGCCATCGCTGCGAAACCGAACCAGTCGAAATGATCCAGCAAGGCGAAGTTCGGCTGATCGAAATCGACCAGCGCCAGCACGCCGAGCGTCACAAGGATGCCCGGCACCACGTTGATGAAGAACAGCCAGTGCCACGACGCGGCATCCGTGATGTAGCCGCCCACCGTAGGACCGATCGTCGGCGCAAGGGTTGCGACAAGGCCGATCGCGGGCGTGACGATCGACAGCTTGCTGCGCGGAAACACGGTGTAGGCAGAAGCAAACACCGTGGGGATCATGCCCGCGCCGAGAAAGCCCTGCACCGCGCGCCACAGGATCATCTCGTCGATGGTCGAGGTCAGGCCGCACATGAAGCTCGATATGGTGAAGCCCGCCGCGGAGATCGCGAACAACAGCCTCGTGCCGAATGCGCGCGACAGGAAGCCCGAGAGCGGGATCGCGATCACTTCCGCGATCAGATACGCGGTCTGCACCCACGATACTTCGGTCGCGGACGCCGACAGGCCGGCCTGAATTTCGGACAGTGACGCCGACACGATCTGGATGTCCAGGATCGACATGAACATGCCGAAGATCATGATCAGGAACGCGATCATGCGGCGCGGCGCCACGCTCTCCGAAGCAGGCGTGGCGGCTGGTATCGATCCTATGGTGCCGGATGCTGCGCTCATGCGCGAACTCCGCGAGTGCTACTCTGCTTTGGCAAGAGCTTGTTTGGAGGACTTCCGCGTATCGACTTCAACCTCGACCGACATGCCCGCGCGGAGAAGATTCTCATGCGCGACGGCTTTCGGTACGCGCACGCGAACCGGCAGGCGCTGCACGATCTTGGTGAAGTTGCCGGTGGCGTTGTCCGGCGGCAGCAGCGTGAACACCGAACCCGACGCGGGCGACAGGCTCTCGACGGTGCCGACGATGTCGCGGCCCTTCACAGCGTCAACGCTGATGTAAACCGGCTGGCCGGGACGAATGCGTGCGAGCTGGGTTTCCTTGAAATTGGCGTCGATGAACACGTCATCCAGCGGCACGACATTGGCGAGACGCTGGCCCACTGAAATATTGTCGCCTTCGTTGACGAGGCGATTGGAGAACACGCCGTCGATCGGCGCGCGAATGGTGGTGAAGGACAGGTCGCGCTCGGCCTTGGCAAGCGCAGTCTTCAATTCGCCGAGCTGTCCTTCGGCTTCAGTCTGCTGCGCCTTGATGACGTCGATCTGCGCCTGCGCGGCGTCGAGATTGGCCTGGGCCCCCTGCACCGAGGCATTGCTCTGGTCGCGGGTCGCCTGCGACTGGTCGAAGGTCGCCTTCGAGGCAAAACCCTTCTCGCTTAACTGGCTCTGGCGGACGAAATCAGCTTCGGCGCGCTTGGCCGCAGCCTGCGCGGACTCGAGTTGCGCTTGCGCCTGCTCGACCGCACTTTCCTGCGCTTTCGCCTGACGGCCAATGCGTTGGATGGTGGCTTCCTGTGTCGCGATCTTGGCGCGAGCGTTGTCGACCGCGATCTTGTAATCACCATCGTCGATCTGGAACAAAAGATCGCCCGCCTTCACCTCGGTGTTGTCACCGACCGCGATCTTCGCGAGATAGCCGGAGGCGCGCGCGCCAAGCATTGTGTTGTTGGCGCGGACATAGGCGTCGTCGGTCGACACCATGTAGCGGCCGACCAGAAAATAGTGGATGCCGAACACGGCCAGCGCGATCGCGGCCACCGCTCCGAGCCCGGCGAAAATTTTCTGGCGGCGGCCAAGCCGCGCCCAGCGGGAGCCCCCCGCAGCCGGGGCATCGGCTACGGTGTCGGGGCTTTCCGTTGTGCGGCGTGCGGTCACATCCTCCAGCCGGGGGCGCAGCGGAGAACCGGAAGGCGACGAAACATCGCCATTTTCGTCAACATCAGCCTTGCGGACGGCAGATTGCTCACGCGGGGCCATCGGAGGAGCCTTTCATTGACCAAACGGTTCGGTCAACGCTATTTACTATTGACCGAACCGTTCGGTCAATAGTAGGAAAGGCACAGGGGAACAAATTTTTGCGAGCGAAATCCCCCTTGATGGATCAAACTGCACCTATGATTCCTACCCAGCCCCTTCCCGCCAATGACGAGGACAGCGCCAAGCGCCGCCAGATCGTCGAGGGTGCGCGCAAGGTATTCCGGGAACTCGGTTTTGACGCCGCCAGCATGGGCGAGATCGCCAAGGCGGCCGGCGTCTCCAAGGGCACGCTCTACGTCTATTTCGCGGACAAGCTCGCGCTGTTCGGCGCCATCGTCACCTGCGAGCTGCGCGATCAGGGCATCAACAAACTCGTCATTGATCCGACCGAGGACGTTGAAACGACCCTCAGAAAGTTCGGCCAGAGCTACATGGAAATGCTGTGCCGCCCGACCGGCGGCTCCACCATCCGCACCATGATGGCGATCGCCGAACGTATGCCTGAGCTTGGCCGGCGCTATTATGAGCATGTCCCCGCGTCGTGGCTCGGCAAGCTGGCGGAATACCTGAAGACGCGGGTGGCGAATGGGACGCTCGTCATCGAGGATTGCGATCTGGCGGCCGCGCAATTCATGCTGTCCTGCCAGGCCAGCCTGTTTCTGCCATTCATCTTTCAGGTGACGCCCGCGCCGAGCAGCGAGCGGATCGCCGAGGTGGTGGCCAGCGGGACCCGGATGTTCCTCGCCGCCTACCGCCGGCAATCCTGAGCCGCCCTGCTCCGCTCGTCTATTTCTGATCTGGTTCCAGAAATTTTCAAAAATTCTCGCGCGCGACCGCCTGCAAACGGCTGTGAAATTGGATTAGTCTTGTGTGCGGCTCACAGACCTTCGCAAGGAGATCGGGGATGAAACCGCTGACATGGTCCGAATTCCTGGCGATCTTCGTGGCTGCGTTCGTCACCGCCGTCTCGCTCAACCTGCTGTGGGGAAGCTACTCACAGGCGCGAATGGCGCATAACGAGCCACTGTTTGCGCCCATCATGCTCGACAAGACCACACAGCTCGGCCCCTGAGAGCCGCTACCGAATGCGGCTTTCGTCCTCGATCGAGTCGCGATCTTCTTTCGACAGCGGCCCATGGGCGAACGCGCGGCGCACCTTCTGTCCAATGGATCCCGTAATTCCAGGATCGCGATTGGCATAGCTGCGCCCCCCCGCGCGCGCAGCAACCTCCTCGCCCGACACGGCCGCCGGCTTGCAGATGATGCGCCCGCTCGCGCGGCGCATCAGATCGACGTGAATGTGATTGTAGTGATAGACGTTGGCGCCCGGCGCGAGCACGGTGTTGAACCGCTGACAGGCGGCGCCCTCAACGTCGCGCAGAAAGCCCTGCTCCTCCGGCAATCCCTTCCAGCCATGCTGCACCGAGATATAGCGTCCATCAGCCAGCGTGAATCCCGCGACATCGAGCGCGTTGCCGAACGCATGTTCCGAAATGTGCGCGTTGGGATTCCCGTTCATGCCGCGGCATGAATAGGCCGAGATCTGCTTGATCTCCACGACACGCGCGCCGAACCAGCGCATCGCCGCAGGCTGGATGGCTTCCGTTATCCAGCGATCGAGCGCGGAGACAATGGGACATGCGAGCGTCGCAGTCGGCTTCAAAGTGACAGATCCGAAAGACGACACCGGATTGCCAACAGGGCCAAGCCGTTGCTGCGAATACGGCGGCGGTTGCTGCGCCCCCTGCTGGTACGGCGCATTTCGATAAGGCGCGCTTTGATAAGGTGCGGGCGAACCACCCGGTCGGCTTTGCACGGCTTCTTCATGCGCCATGTCGTCTTCACCATCGGCCGGTGATGTTGCCTGAATATTCAATGGCACCGGCTCGCCGGACGGCACATAACCAGTAGGCGCGGATGAATAGGCCGGGCGCTGATACGAAGACGGCTGCTGATACGACGGTGAAGGCTGGGCAACCGGCCAGCGCGGCTGGCCCGCGATCGAGCCCGGCGGCCGCAGATCATCGGCATAACCCAGCGAACTGTTGCTTTCACCGAGCGCGCTGACCTTCAGCGGAAATTCCGCGCCGCAAACCCCCGGCCCGGAAATCGGACTGATGCGCACAACCTCGGCGCTTTCCTTGACCTCTCCGGTCTTCAGGCATGCCTGTTCCGCCTCGGCTCGCCAGGGTTCGCGCTCTGCGGTTTGGAAAAAACCGCGACCGCAACCCGCCAGGGAGACAAGGGCAAGGGAGCCGACGAGATACAAACTCACTCCACGCGCCATGCGCGGGAGAGTCCGCGAATAAACTTAAAGACTTATCAACGACTTGCTTTTCAGATTCTTTTAACCACGATGGGCGCGTTCGGGCCCCGTTGCGGGCAAATCATCTCAATCAACAACGGACATTATGCGCTTCAAACCCCTCGCGGCTGCGATCCTGATCCTGGCCGGTTCTTTCTTCATCAGCCTCGAGGTGATGGACTGGATATGGCCGCCGCGCGCGTCGAAGCCTGCGCTCGTCAAGCTGCCGCCGCTGCCATCTGCAACTCGCAAATCCGAATTCGTGGCGCCGATCACCATTCCGCTTGGTGTGATCGCTTCGGCGCTCGATCGTGCCGCGCCGCGCGACTTCAGCGGCAAGGCCGACAATCCGGCCAGCCAGATTCTGACCGATGCCGACCTCAACTGGCACATCACGCGCGGCAGCATCACCGCAAGCGGCGAACAGAACGCGCTGACCGTATCCACCCCGCTCAATGGAAAGCTCACCGTAACCGGATCACTCTCCACCGCCGCAGGCTCGCCACTCAACAACACGCTCGGCAATCTGTTCGGCGCGAAAACCGCGCAGAAGCTCGGCAACATTTCCATCAAGTCGCTGAACGCAAGCGCCGCGATCAACGGCACCGCGACCGCGACCGCGCGCCCCCGCCTCACACCCGATTGGCATGTCGATCCGCAACTGACCGCGCAGGTGGCCCTGGCCAACAACAGCCTCTCTGTTGCCGGCGCAAAGGTCGCCGTCCCCGCCCAGATCAAGCCGGTCATCGACAAGACCGTGAACGAACAAGTGGTGCGCCTGCAACAGCGGCTACGCAACGACGAGGGTTTCCGCCGCGCAATGCAGCAGCAATGGGCACGCGCCTGCAAATCGATCGCGCTGCCTTCGCCCGCGCCGGGCGCGCCGCCGCTGTTCCTGGAAATGCGGCCGATCAAGGCCATGGCGGCGCAACCGCAGATCGATAGCGCCGCAGTCAAACTCGCGGTCGGCCTGCAGGCCGAAACACGGATCGTCGACAAGCCGACAACCCCGCAATGCCCCTTCCCGCAAACACTCGACATCCAGCCAGCGCTCAATGAGGGGCACGTCAACATCGGCGTTCCAATCGATATCCCATTCGTCCAACTCGGCAAGATCGCCGAGGCCGGACTCAAGGGCCGCACCTTTCCGGAAGATGGCAGCGGCGCAATCGCTGCCCGCATCAAGAGCGTCGACATCGATGCCAGCGGCAACCGCCTTCTGGTGTCGCTGCTGGTTCATGCGAAGGAAAAGGCAAGCTGGTTCGGGCTTGGCGCCGACGCCACCGTACGAATCTGGTGCCGTCCCGTGCTCGATGCCGACGCTCAAGTTCTTCGCCTGACCGATTTGTCGGTCGCCGTCACATCCGATGCCGCCTTCGGCCTGTTCGGTGCGCTCGCGCAACGCGCCGCGCCTTATCTGCAGCAGGCATTGCAGGAGCATGCGACGATCGATCTAAAACAGATATCATCCGGCGCACAGCAAAAGCTCGCCGGTATCATCGACGGCCTCAAGACCGAGCAGAACGGCGCCAGGGTCAACGCCAGCGTGACCAGTGTGAGACTCGGTGCAGTCTCGTTCGACTCCTCGACGCTGCGCGTGATCGCCGAGGCGACAGGAACGCTCAACGTCACCGTGACCCAATTACCCTCGCTGTAAGCGCCTTCCTGTGCGGGTTCCATTGTGATGGATGGGCCAAATGACTGGTTCCGCAGCCATCTTTCGATGACATGATATCTCCACATTATCGGAGCAATCAGGCCGCATCCGCGCGTCGCCCCTGAGGGACGCAATCGTTCGCGCATCTGGCCATGGGCCTGCCGAACCAAATTCATCGAACCCAAGGATTTTTGACATGAAAAGATTTGCGCTCGCCGCGGTTGCGGCGTTGTCGGCGATTCCGTTTGCTCATGCCGAAGGCGAATCCTATCGCGCCATGGTGGAAAGCCATGCCGCCGCCGAGGGTGTTCCGGCAGAACTCGTTCATCGGGTCATTATGCGCGAGAGCCGATACAATCCCCGCGCCGTTCATGCGGGAAATTACGGCATGATGCAGATCAAGCTGCAGACTGCACGCGGCCTCGGCTACACCGGAACGGCGCAAGGCCTGCTCGATCCTGAAACAAACCTCACTTATGCGGTGAAATATCTCGCCGGCGCCTATCGCGCCGCGCATGGCAACCACAACCGCGCCGTCGCCTACTATGCCGGCGGATATTATTATGCCGCCAAGCGTCAGCGCTTGATGGAAGCGAACGCAGCCATGCTACCGAATTCCGGGCTTGCGCCTGCGCTGGACATTACACCGCCGCAATACGCTACGCCGGTGCGGTACGTTGATCACCGGCGTCATCGCCATCACCGTCACCATCGCTGACCGACAACAGCCGGTCAGCATAACCGGACTGTTTCAAACAGGCTTATGCCGCGCGATCGGCTGCGGCTGTCCCTTTTCGTCAATGGCGACGTAGGTGAAATTGCCATCGGTCACCAGAATGATGCCCATCTCGTTGCGCCGCTGCACCCATGCTTCGATGTGCACGGTGATCGAAGTGCGCCCTACGCGGACCTGCGTGCCGTACACCGACACCAGATCTCCCACAAACACCGGCTTGCGGAACGTCATCGCCTCAATGGCGACCGTGACATTGCGCGCCAGCGTCGTCTTGTAGGCGAACACGCTGCCTGCAAGGTCCATCTGGCTCAACAGCCAGCCACCGAAAATATCACCGTTCTGGTTGGTGTCGGCCGGCATCGCGATGGTGCGGACACACAGTTCACCTTGTGGCGCCGAGTCGTCCAATACGATCGATCTGGTTTCATGACCCGTCACAGGGGTTTCTGTCATGTGATACTCTGTTCCTTGAAGATCAGCGGAATGTTGCCCAGCCGGCATCCGGCTTGAAGCGTTCTCCATATTTCGCCGCCAATGCCGAAAGCGCATTGGCGACATTCTCCGGACCCCGCTCACGCGCATAATTCAGCGGTCCGCCGCGGAACGGCGCATAGCCGGTGCCGAAGATCATCGCGCCGTCCACGGTGTCTGGATTATCGACGATGCCTTCGCGCAGGCACGCAACGCAGACATTCGACATCGGCAGCACCAGACGGTCGATCATGTCCGGCGTCGCATGCACATGGGCATGGCCCTTCTGCACGCGGCCATCCTTCCACTCATAGAAGCCACGGCCGGTCTTGCGGCCAAGCTCGCCCTTGGCGACCTTTTCACGCAGCCATTCCGGGGCGGACGGAATGGAATCGCCGAGCTTGGCGCGCAACTCGTCGCCGACCGCAAGGCAGATGTCGAGACCGACCTGATCGGCGAGCTCGATAGGTCCCATCGGCATGCCGAACTTTTCTGCCGCCTCGTCGATGGTGAGCTTGTCGATCTTCTCGTCGAGCATCAGCAGCGCTTCCATCAGGTATGGCATCAGCGCCCGGTTGACGAGGAAGCCGGGCGAGCTTTTCACCGGCAGCGGCAGACGATCGATGCCACCGACAAACTTCATCGCGTTCGCAAGCGCTTCACGGTCCACCTGATCGTGGCTGATCACCTCGACAAGTTGCAGCCGCGAGACCGGATTGAAGAAGTGAATGCCGAGCAGCCGTTCGGGCCGCTGCAACGACGTACGCAATTCTTCCAGTGGAATGCTGGAGGTGTTGGTCGCCAGAATGGCCTCCGGCTTCATCACCTTCTCGAGTCCGGCGTAGATCGACTGCTTGAGCTGCAGCTTTTCCGGCACCGCCTCGATAATGAGATCGGCGTGTTTGGCACCCTCACCTGTCATATCCGGGATCAGGCGATCCAGTTCGTCACGTTGGCCGATACGGCTGCGGGTGATTTTTGAGAACAGATCGGACGCGCGCTTCATCGCGCCAGCGATTGCCGCCGACTCCATGTCGGCCAGCGTAACGCGCAGTCCCTGATGTGCGCACCACGACGCGATGTCACCACCCATCGCGCCGGCGCCGATCACATGGACATGCTTGATCTCGCTCTTGCCGCCCGCAAGCTTCTTCATCTCGTCGCGCAGGAAGAACACGCGGATGAGGTTCTGCGCGGTCGGCGTTACCATCAATTTCGCAAAAGACGGCTTTTCGGCCTCCAGCATGCCTGCGCGGCTGCCACCGTGCTTTTCCCACAGATCGATCAGCGCATAGGGCGCGGGATAATTCTCCTGCGGCGCTTTCTTGCGGGTCTCGGAACGCATCCGCGACGCCAGCAGGCCACGAACCGGGCCGAAGTTCATCACCTTGGGCAGCATCGAACGGTTGCGCTTCAGGCGGCCGAAGATCGCATCCTTCACCGCACCACGCACATGGCGCTCTTGCGTCACTGCATCGACAAGACCGAGCGATTTCGCCTTGCGCGCCTCGACTGTCTTGCCCGTTAGCATCATGGTCATCGCTTCAAGCGGATTGAACAGGTGCGTCGAACGTGCCGTACCGCCGAACCCTGGATGCAGACCAAGCAACACTTCGGGGAAACCGAAGCGCGCGCCGTCGATCGCGATTCGCATGTTGCAGGCGAGGACGACTTCCAGACCGCCGCCGAGACAGAAACCGTGGATGACCGCGACCGTCGGCAGCTTGATGTTTTCAAGCCGGTTCAGGATGTCGTGGCCCCGCCCGAGTTGCTGTTCGACGAGAGCCGGATCGGACAGACCGCGAAATTCAGTGATATCCGCACCCGCGATGAAGCCGGAACGCTTCGCCGAGCGGATGACGAGTCCGGCGGGACGCTCGCTCTCCAGCGCGGTGAGAATTTGCGAGAATTCCTCCAGCACTTCGGTCGACAGCGTATTCGCGCTCGCTCCTTCGCGGTCGAACAACAGCCACGCAATGCCGTCTTCGTCGCGTGTCAGCTTGAAATGACGATAGGGCCCGGATGACGGCTGAGGGCCGAGTTCGAGGACGTGGTCCTTCATCACATTGAGGATTTTGCTGTCCATCGCCGTTTCCTAAACCGTCTCGATCAACATGGCGCCGCCGAGGCCGCCACCGATGCATTCCGTCGCAACGCCCCGTTTGGTACCAAGACGATGCATCGCATTGACCAGATGCAGCACGATGCGATTGCCGCTGGTGCCGACCGGATGGCCGAGGCTGATTGCGCCCCCATCCACATTGAGCTTTGCCTGATCGATTTCGCCCGCGGCACCGTCGAGGCCGAGGATGTCGCGGCAGAATTTGTCGTCCTTCCAGGCCGCGAGACAGGCGAGCACCTGCGAAGCGAACGCCTCGTTGATCTCCCAAGTCTCGACGTCCTGAATCGTCATGTTGTTACGCTTGAGCAGCCGGTTTGACGACAGCACCGGGCCGAAGCCCATCACGGTTGGATCGAGCCCCGACCATGCGCTGTCGACGATGCGCGCTTTCGGCTTCAGCCCGTATTTATTGACCGCATCTTCCGAAGCCAGAATGGTCCAGCAAGCGCCGTCGGTGATCTGCGAGGAGTTACCCGCCGTCACCTGTCCCCACGGCCGCTCGAATGCAGGCTTCAGCTTGGCGAGCTTCTCCACCGAGGAATCGGGCCGCACGCCATCGTCGTGATCGTAGAACTTGCCCTTGCGGTCAAAGGCGGTTTCGACTTCGCCCTTGAGATAACCCTGCGCCTGCGCGTTGGCGAGCCGCTTATGGCTTTCCACCGCATAGGCATCGGCCTGCTGGCGGGTGATGCCCATCAGATGCGCGATCACTTCCGCAGTCTGCCCCATGTTGAGGTCGGTTACCGGATCGGTCAGCCCGCGCTCAAGGCCAATGATCGGCCTGAAGTAAGACGGCCGCAATTTGAAGAACGCCGCGAGCTTCGCAAGCGTCGTGCGCGCCGAAGCCATGCCTGCGAACCAGCGCACGCCTGACTGCGGAAACACCAGCGGCGAATAGCTCAACGCTTCCGTGCCACCCGTAAGAATCATGTCGGCCTGCCCGGCCTGAATATAGCGGTAGGCGGTGTCGATCGACTGCATGCCGGAGCCGCAATTGATCTGCACGCCGAAGGCGACCATGTCTTCGCCCATGCCGAGCCGCAACGCCGCGACACGCGCCGGATTGACCTCGTCGGCGATGGGGCTGACGCAGCCGACAATGACCTGATCGAACTCGGAGGACTTGAACGGCTGCCGCGCGAGCAGCGGGCGCCCGGCCTGAACCGCCAGATCGACCGGCGTGAACGGACCCGGACCGCCCTGCGCCTTCAAGAACGGCGTACGGCTGCCATCGATAATATAGACAGGACGGGACATCAGCTTGCGGCCCTTTCCGCCGTTGCGGTGGCAGGATGGTTCTGACGGTAGATCGGAGACAGGGCTTCCGGCGCGAAGTCATCGACCTCGATCACCTTCGCCACTGCTTCTTGCGCTGTCTTGATTGCTTCCACATCCGCCGCCGTGATGATGCCGCGCGAAGCGGCCTCCTGCCAGTCGCGAATATGAGCGGCACGCATTTTCTTTTCAATTGGCTCATTGGCGGTGACGAGCAGGAAAGCGCGCTCCAGCCGTGCCAGCGGCCCGTCGTCGTTCGCGCCAGCATGATAAAGGCCCGCCGTGAGGCGATCGCGCTCCGGCGAGGGCGACAGGATCATCTGCGCGCACTGATGCACGACCTTGTCGGACGGGCCCAACGCGTTCGATCCGAGCGGCTGCACAACAAATTTCAAGAGCCACGCCACGGGCCGGTTCGGCAGGTTCGCCAGCACTTCGGCGAAACGCAGCTCCATGGTGCGGATGCCGTTCGCCATTACCCAGCGCAGCGCGGGCAGATCGGCGTCCTGACGCCCTTCGTCTTCCCAGCGCTTCAGGGCGGCCGACAACAGATAAAGCTCGGAGAGAATGTCGCCGAACCGCGCCGACAGCATTTCCTTGCGCTTCAGCGCGCCGCCGAGCGTGAGAAGAGCCATATCAGCGCACAGCGCGAACGCGGAGGAATAGCGCGAGAGCTGGCGATAATAACCGGTCGCGGCTCCTGCATCGGGTGCCGGCGCGAACAGGCCGCCGGTCCAGCTTCGGCCCCAGGCCCGGAACAGGTTGGTGAAGGCGTGGCCGACATGCTTCCAGAACGATTGATCGAACGCGTCCAGTCCCGCATCTTTATCCGGGTTGCCGATCGCATTGATCTCGGCCAACAGATAGGGATGCGCGCGCGTCGCGCCCTGCCCAAACACGATCAGATTCCGCGTGAGAATATTCGCACCCTCCACCGTAATCGCCACCGGCACCGAACGGTAAAGGTTGCCCATGTAGTTCTGCGGGCCTTCAATGATCGCCTTGCCGCCATGAATGTCCATCGCGTCATCGACGACGATCCGCAGCCGCTCGGTCGCATGCAGCTTCATGATGCCGGAAATGACGGCGGGATGCTTACCCTGATTGAGCGCCGCGCAGGTCAGCCGCCGCGCGGCATCAAGCTGATAGGCCGTGCCCGCGATACGCGCGAGCGGCTCCTCGATGCCCTCGAACTTGCCGATCGGCACCTTGAACTGTTCGCGGACGCGCGCGTAGGCGCCCGCATTGCGTGCGCAGTAAGCCGCCCCCGAAGCCGACTGCGATGGCAACGAAATGCCGCGCCCCGCCGCCAGCGCGCTCATCAGCATCTTCCAGCCCTGGCCGATCCGCGCCTGCCCGCCGATGACGTAGTCCATCGGAATGAAAACGTCCTTGCCCCAGTTCGGGCCATTCTGAAACACCTGCATCGCAGGCAGATGACGATGGCCGATGGTGACGCCGGGCAAATTCGTCGGGATCAGCGCGACGGTGATGCCAAGGTCCTCCGCTCCGCCCAGAAGGTGGTCGGGATCGCGCGCTTTGAAAGCAAGACCGAGCAGCGTCGAGACGGGGCCCAGCGTAATGTAGCGCTTGTGCCAGTTGAGCCGAAGGCCGATCACCTCCTGTCCCTCGAACGTGCCCTTGCACACGACGCCGGTGTCGGTCATCGACGCGGCATCCGAACCCGCCTCCGGGCTGGTGAGGCCGAAGCAGGGAATTTCGCGGCCAGCCGCCAAGCCCGGCAACCATTTATCCTGCTGCGCGCGGGTGCCGAATTTCATCAGCAATTCGCCCGGCCCGAGCGAATTCGGCACCATCACGGTGACGGCGGCGGCAATGGAACGCGAGGAGATTTTCCGGATCACTTCCGAATGCGCGAAGGGCGAGAAGCCCAACCCTCCGAATTCCTTCGGGATGATCATGCCGAGAAACTTGTTGGCCTTGATGAAGGCCCAGACTTCGGGCGGCAGATCGCGCCATTCCCCGTTGACCTTCCAGTCGTCCACCATGGCGCAGAGTTCTTCGACCGGACCCGCGAGAAACGCCTGCTCCTCATCCGTCAATTTCGCCGGTGCATTGGCCAGGAGCTTCGACCAGTCCGGGTTGCCGGTGAACAGGTCCGCATCCCACCATACATCGCCCGCTTCCAGAGCCTCGCGCTCGGTGTCGGACATCGCCGGAAGAACTTTGTGAGCCCACGCAAAGATCGGACGCGTCAGAACATCGCGGCGGAAGGAGAAGCTCATGGAGGCGTCCTTTTCGGTACGGGCAGAATAGCCCATCGGCGGACAAGAAGGCGGGACTTTGAAATATCAACAATATGAGCCTGGACTGCACTCTCCTTACAAATTCTCACCATCGATCCTGAATTGATCCCCGCGCGGCATCGAATCTCAACATCGTGAATGAGATTATACGAAGTCGGAGATGCTTTCAGGTGATCTTCCCCACCTGCAGTAGAGGTACGTTTTCTGCCGGCCCACCCGTCCTATACCGTGCATGCAAAATTCGGCCATTGCTTTTCATGTTCCCCCGATTTTTCATTTATTTCAGATTGTTAGGCAGGAACGTGCACGGCGCCCCGGTGTTTCCCCCGCGAACCTCAAGCAAGGAGTTTGCAATGGGTAGCACCACCGACAAGATCAAGGGCAACGCCAACGAAGCCATCGGCAAGGCCAAGCAGGGAATCGGCGAAGCCACCGGCTCGGATCGCCTGCAGGGCGAAGGCGCGATGCAGGAAGCCAAGGGCCACGTCCAGAAAGCGGTCGGCGATGCGAAGGACGCTGCCAAGGAGGCCGTGGACAAGGCCGCCGCCGCGGCCAAGCGCAACCTCTGATCGCGCGATCAACCTGACGATAAAGCCGGCCTTCGGGCCGGCTTTATTTTGCTCGTTGTTATTTCCCCTCGCCTGACGGCAGCGCACCTGTTTCTTTCAGCACCTCGTGCGCCGTCTTGAAGGCCTCAAGGCCCGCCGGCACGCCGCAATAGGTGGTGGCGTGGATCAGGATTTCCTTGATCTCATCCACCGTTACGCCATTGTTGAGCGCGCCTTTGACATGCAGCCGCAACTCGGCCGGCTTGTTCAACGCCGTCAGCATCGCGATGTTGATCATACTGCGCGTTTTGCGCGACAGGCCAGGGCGGGCCCAGGCATGACCCCAGCACCATTCAGTCGTAATGGTCTGGAAGGCCATCATGAAATCGTCGGCACGCGCGAGGCTGCCATCGACATAATCGGCGCCCAGCACCTCGCGCCGGACCTTTAGCCCGCGTTCGAACTTCTCACTCCGTGCCATTCCTCATCTCCCGATTAATTATGGTGTCTCATAAAGTGCAGCGACGGGCTCTTCATCGATGCATGGCGGAAGCTTTCTGCCTTCGATCTCGATGATGTCGTAACATCCAAGACTGTTGCTGATGAACGCAGCATCGACAGAACGCAGATCGGCCTCTGTAAGCGAGGCCTCCCTTGCGCTTATCTGCCCGAGAATTTTTGCGCGCGCGATACCGGGAAGAATTCCATCGTTCACAGGCGGCGTGACCCACTCGCCTGCAACCCGCGCAAACAGGTTTCCGACCGTGGCGCAAACGGCGTGGCTACGCGTGTTTAGCATCAACGCATCGGTTGCACCGCGCACCAAAGCCTCACGCCGCGCCAGAATATTGTCCCCGTAATTAAGTGACTTGATCTGTGATAGCGGTGAGTATTCGTTACGCTTGGTCGATCGCGCAATCACTACCCGTTGCGGCACTCCGAGCGTAGCTGTGGGGGCGCAGGTCATCAGCAGCGTCGGCATCACCTTCTCTGCAACCCAGAGCCCGCGCTTTATCGCCGGGCCCCGGGTCAGAGTGATGCGAACTGCACTTCGTGGAAATCTGTTTTCGCGCAACAGCCCGGTGACGGCTGATTCAAGCGCCCGATCATCAAAGTCCACAGAGAGAGCAAGCACGGACGCACCTTCGCGCAGACGACGTAGATGCTCAGGAAGCCAGACAGGTTTTTCACCGACCCCGAGCAGCGTCTCGAAAATGCCATCCGCCAGCGTGAAACCACGATCCGCAATCGACAGCCACGCATCCTTCTCGTCGAGAAATGCTCCGTTGAGCCAGACCTGCGTCACGAGGCGTGCTCCTCGATCCGGGCCTGTGCGCGATCCGAGAGCCGATACAGGCCTTCATCAAACCGGCCGAACGCGGCCACGACCAGTGCCTTGATCGATGCCTGCGCTTTCAGCAGCATTTCGGCGTATTCCGCCTGCGGTATTGATGCCGCCACGACACCGCCGCCAACACCGATGGTGAAGCGGCCTTGCTCCACAACGATGGTTCGGATGACGATGGACAAGTCGGCTGCACCATCGTCACCAATCCATCCCAGCGCGCCCGAATAAATTCCGCGCGCGCGCCTTTCCAGCCGGTCGATGATCTCCAGTGTCCGCAGTTTCGGTGCACCCGTCATCGATCCACCGGGGAAAGCCGCCTGCAACAGATCGACCACTGCGCAATCGGGCCGCAACGTACCGCGCACCGTACTGACAAGCTGATGAACGGTTTCATAGCTTTCCACACCGAACAATTCACTGACGTGCACGGTGCCGGGCTCACAACAGCGCGACAAATCATTGCGCAGGAGGTCGACGATCATCGCATTCTCGGCGCGGTCCTTGCGGCTCTGGCGCAGGCCCTCGCGCAATTCATGATCGCGGCGCGGATCAGGATCGCGCCGCGCCGTGCCCTTGATCGGCTTGGTTTCGACCTCGCCTTTTGTATCGGCCGACAAAAACCGTTCCGGCGAGGCACTTAGCACCGCGCCACCCGGCCAGCGTACAAACGCTGCGAATGGCGCCGGGTTGATCCTGCGCATCACGCGATAGACATCAAGCGGATCAAGGTCGGCCTCGCATGACAGTTCGTTGGTCAGGCAGACCTGATAGCTCTCGCCTTCCCGGATCGCATGCAGGCATTCCTCGACGCTGGCGCGATAGTCTCGCTCGCCTTTCGCCATGACGACATCGAGCGGCCTCGTGCCATGAGGGACGACGGAAGGCGGCGCTTGCAAACGCGCGATGACGGATTCCATCTCATCCAGCCATTGCCGCGCGCGAAGTTCGTGCTCCGGCGCATCGATAGCAATCAGATAACTTTTGCCGTCAACGTGATCGACTGCAATGAAGCGATCGGCGCGGATCAGCAGGCTGTCGGGCGTCGGCGCATGGCGACGAACCCGAGATCCGCAATCCTGCTGTAATTCATAACCGAACCAGCCTACATACCCGCCCGTGAACGGGCACGGCGGCGGCGTTTGCGGCAACGCCTGTGGCTGCATTTTCAGATAATCGAAAATGTTGCCGCCATGACGGAAGCGTTCGCCGCCACGCTCCACCTCAACAAACCCATCCGCGCAATCATAGCTGACGATTTCCGCGTTCGGCCCCGATGCGTCGCCAAGATACGACCATCGCGACAGGCCGGGCTCAACAAGGCTGCTGTCGAGCCAGAAAGCATGGGGCGACGTGGCGAACAACGAGCAGAACGCCGCCTCCGTATCGAGCGCGCGCGGCAGTTCGCGCCAGAAGGCCTTCCACGTGCTGGAAGGCTGTGGCACGTCGCGAGGTCGTCTCGCCGAACGCCGCACAACACCCGCACTGCCGGACAAATCCCGGAAATTTTTCAGCAAGCGCCGCCCATGCTCGGTCAGAATCGATTCGGGATGAAACTGCACACCCCATTGCGGCTTCTCGCGATGCGCGATTGCCATCAGCAGACCGTCCTCGGTCCATGCGATCTCTTTCAGATGCGACGGCAACGGTCGCTCGATCATGAAGGAATGATAGCGTCCCGCCGCGAAAGGTGATGGCACGCCCGCAAATATCGGATCGCCATCATGGCGCACCAGCGACGCCTCACCATGCACCAGCGACGGCGCATACGCGAGTCTTCCGCCTGCCTCCATCGCCAATCCCTGAAAGCCGAGACACACGCCGAGCACCGGAACATTCGCCTTCAGTAACGCATCGCGCGACAGGCCAAAATCAGAGGCGCGATCCGGACGGCCGGGACCCGGCGAGATCACGATATTGCCGAACGGCTCTCTCGAAATTTCGTCCCACGTCGTGGCGTCATTCTTCACCACCACCGGCGCGGACTGATTTATGTCCGCAATCAGGTCGGCGAGGTTATAGGTGAAAGAGTCGTAGTTATCGATGATGAGGGTTTTCATCGCCGCCGAGGCAAAACTGCCATTGTGGTTTCCGCCGCACCCGATCCTGACCATGGCTTATATAATGGTCGGATCAGCTATCTCCGGCAGGCCGGCGCGGCATCATGACCGCCGGAAAGACCACCCAAGATCGCGGCAATTATGCGCCAAATCCGCAAGCCTCCGCAACACGGCGGTAGGCCTGCTCCCATGGGACGCGGCCCATTTCCTGTCATGTCCATAAGAAAAATGGCGGCCCACGGCCGCCATTTTGAACCGGTTGAGAATATCGGGAGCGGCGTTCAGGCCGCAGCCACGCCGCGCATTTCGCCATTCCCCGGTGGCGGGATCGGCTGCCCCTCGTCGGCATATTCGTTGAGCTTGTTGCGCAACGTGCGGATCGAGATGCCAAGAATGTTCGCCGCATGGGTGCGGTTGCCAAGGCAATGCTTGAGCGTCTCAAGAATAAGGTCGCGTTCGACATCGGCCACGGTGCGCCCGACTAGCGCACGCGTCACCTGCTCGGCGGCGAACGTCGCATGCGCGACCACGGGCGCGGTCTTGGCAAGATCGAGCCGGTCTCCATCCGGCGACAGGATCGCCTCGGCGCCGATCTCGTCGCCCTGCGCCATCAACACCGAACGATGGATGGTGTTCTCAAGCTCGCGCACGTTACCTTGCCAGCGGTTCGCCGTAAGCACGTTCTTCGCCTCGGCCGACAGCGGGCGCACCGGCACGCCGTTGGCATTGGCGTATTTCTGCGCGAAATGCTGCGACAGTTCCAGAATATCCGCCGGTCGCTCGCGCAGCGCCGGGATTTTCAGGTTCACGACGTTGAGCCGGAACAGCAGGTCTTCGCGGAACGTACCCTCCTTCACCGCATCCGCGAGGTTGCGGTTCGAGGTGGCGATGATGCGGATATCGACCGGCACCGGCTTGGTGCCGCCGACGCGATCGATCACGCGCTCCTGGATCGCGCGCAGCAGCTTCGATTGCAGCCGCACGTCCATTTCCGAGATTTCATCGAGCAGCAGCGTGCCGCCGGTCGCTTCCTCGAACTTGCCGATGCGGCGTGCGATGGCGCCGGTGAACGACCCCTTTTCGTGCCCGAACAATTCGGATTCCAGAAGATGCTCCGGAATGGCCGCGCAGTTGATCGAGATGAACGGCTTCTTCGCCCGTGCCGAACGGCTGTGGACATACCGCGCCAGCACCTCCTTGCCGGTGCCGGACTCGCCGGTAATCATCACCGAGGCATCGGAGCCCGCGATCTGCTGCGCGAGCTTGACCACTCTCACCATCGCATCGTCGCGATAGATCAGATCGCGCGAGTCGTTGGCCACCGCGGCCAGCACCGCCGCAATGAGCTCCGGCTCCGGCGGCAGCGGGATGTATTCCTTCGCACCGGCATGGATCGCGGCAACCGCGGCGCGGGCATCATTGGTGATGCCGCAAGCGACGATCGGCACATGGATGTGTTCGGCCTCGAGCCGCATCACCAAATCCCGGATGTCAATGGCCACATCCACCAGCAGCAGGTCAGCGCCCTTGCCGCCGCGCACCACCCGCATCGCCAGTTCGATATCCTCGGCGTGCGTCACGGTCGCGCCGTTGTCCATCGCGATCTTGGTTGCGGTTGTCAGTTGCCCCTTCAGGGTTCCGACGATGAGAAGCCGCATGATTTGCTCCTGTCAGTATCGCGCCATTTGCGGCGTTCGGTTTGATTTTCCGCGCGGTCTACGCGCGTTCCGCCTTGATGATTTCCGTCATGGTTACGCCGAGCTTGTCTTCCACGAGAACCACTTCGCCACGCGCCACCAGACGGTTGTTGACGTAAATATCGATCGCCTCGCCGACGCGGCGATCCAATTCGAGCACCGTGCCCGGACCGAGCTTCAGAAGATCGCTGACATCCATTTTCGAGCGGCCAAGCACCGCCGACACCTGCACCGGAACATCAAATACCGCTTCCAGATCGGAGGCGATGCGTGCGCTGCGCTCTTCCTCCTCCGAATAGGCCGCCTGATCGAGCGGCGGAGCTTCGGTCTCGTTCAGGTCCGGCAACGGCACCTGCCCCTGTCCATCAGTATCACTCATGAGTTTCTCCCGGCCGTATCTTCGGCCTGATTGCGAGCCGCCATGTAGCGCTCCACCAATTCACCGATCCTGGTATCCGTCGCGGCACGATCGAGCGTGCAACCACCGTCCGCCCATTCGATCTTGCAGTCCGAAATATCGATGTCCGGCTCCGCCAGAATCACCAGCCGCCCCTCGAACCCGCTGCGGCGCGCCAGATCCTCGATCCGTGTACGCGCGCGATCGTACAGCGCGTCGTTCACCCGGATCGCGATATGAGGCGTCGACGTCAGGTGCCGCAGGCAATCAGTAATCAGCGCCGTCATCTCCGCAAGCGGTTCGGCTGCGACAAGCTCGCTGCACAGTTTACGCGCCACCGCCACCGCCACATCCACGGCCTCGGTCTCGACCCGCCCTTCGACTCTCTTGAAATTCCCGGCAAGCGAACGCATGGCGATGGCAATTTCCTCCATGGCCAACGCCGAACGGCGGTCGCTCTCCACGCTCGCCTCTTTCTGCGCGGCCTGAAATCCATCGCGGAAAGCGCGCGCCTCGGCATCGGCGACCAGTTGGGCAATTTCCGCGCGCGAGGCCTGCCGCTCGGTATTCGCCGGAGCGGCAAAGTCCATGTCGAACAGGAATTTCGCGGGCGCGCTCATCAGTACACCAATTCATCGTCGGCACGATTCTTTTGCAGCATGATCTCACCCTTGGCGGCGAGATCCTTGGCAAGATTCACCAGAAGCGCCTGGGCTTCATCCACGTCACGCAACCGTACCGGGCCGGCAGCAGCCATGTCGTCCTGCAGCATCTTCGCCGCGCGGCTCGACATGTTGCCCATGAAGAATTCGCGCACGGCATCGTTGGCCCCCTTCAGCGCGACGCCGAGCTTGTCCTTGTCGACATGGCGCATCAGTGTTTGCGCAGAACCCGCATCGAGCTTGACGAGGTCGTCGAACGTGAACATCAGCGACTTGATACGCTCGGCCGCCTCGCGGCTTTCCTCCTCCAACGCGGTGAGGAAGCGGGTTTCGGTCTGGCGGTCGAAATTGTTGAAGATTTCAGCCATCACCTCATGGGCGTCACGGCGGCGAGTCTGCGACAGATTGGACATGAATTCGGTACGCAGCGTACTTTCGACACGCTCGATAACTTCCTTCTGCACCGCTTCCATGCGCAGCATCCGGTTAACGACATCGAGCGCCATGTCTTCGGGCAGGATCGCCAGCACGCGCGCGGCATGTTCCGGTTTAAGCTTCGACAGCACCACCGCGACCGTCTGCGGATATTCGTTCTTGAGATAGTTGGCGAGAACCTCTTCCTGCACGTTGGAGAGTTTCTCCCACATGTTACGGCCGGCCGGGCCGCGGATTTCATCCATGATGCCGGTGACGCGTTCGGACGGCAGGTATTGCTGCAACAGGCGTTCTGTCGCATCGAAATTGCCCATCAGCGCGCCCGAAGCGGACATCCGCGAGACGAATTCGAGCAGCAAATCCTCGACCACATTGGCCTCGATGGTCCCGAGCGAAGACATCACCGCGGAGAGTTCACGCACTTCATCATCGTCCAGCAGCGACCAGACCTTGCTGCCATATTGCTCGCCCAGCGCCAGCATCATGATCGCCGCGCGCTTGGGACCGCTCAACGGCGCCGCTGCCGGCCCCGTACGCCCGCTCTGACGGCTCGCAAGCGTCGCGACGACACTGGCGATATCTTCTGGTTTCTGTTGAGCCGGAAGGGATGCCATGTTTTATGCCGGTTGCTCTGTCAGCCATTGACGGATGATGGAAACAGTCTCGTTTGGATTGCGGTCAGCCAGTTCGCCAACACGATGAACGGATTGCGCGTGGACCTGTCCCTGCACTTGCGCGACATCGATCATCTGCGCGGTGGCGGCGGTATGAACGGGCCCTGCGACGGCGGCGGGCTCGGCTTCGGGCAGCGCCGGCACCGAAGCGGGTGGCGGGTCTTCGGCCAACACGCGCTTGACGAGCGGGCGAACAACCATGAACACGACCACGATGGCGAGCAGCGACATCACGCCGAGCTCGATGAAATACATCACATCGTCCTTGGTGAACTGGAATACGCTCAGCCAGCCGGTCGGCTCCGGCAGCGGCACGGCCGCAGGCGCCTCGGCGAAGCGCAGATTGACGACATCGACCTGATCGCCGCGATTCTTTTCAAAGCCGATCGCCGAGCGCACCAGTGTAGCGATGCGCTCGAGGTCTTCCTTGCTGCGCGGCGCATAGACCATGTCGCCTTTTTCGTTCTTGGAATAAGTGCCGTCCACCAGCACGGCGACCGACACGCGCTGCACGCGCCCTGCTTCGGTCACTTCCGTCTTGGTGGTGCGGGAAATCTCGTAATTGTTGATTTCCTCGCTCTTCTTGCTCTGGTCCTTGCCCGCATTGGCTGCATTCTGCTGCTGGTTGCCGGGCATTTCGTTATTGACGGTGACCTGACCGTTCTGCCCGTTCGACGTCGCGGACGATTCCTCGCGCGTCTGGCTGGAGCGCAGCACGCGCCCTTCGGGGTCGAACTTGTCGGATGTCTCGGTGACCTTGTTGTAATCGAAATCAGCCGAGAGCTGGACACGCGCGCGGCCGGCGCCAACCACCGAGGTAACGATGCTTTCGATCTGCTTGCGTAGCCGGTTCTCATAGGCGATACGCCGCTCGTCCGCGCCGACATCGCCCATCCCGTTGGCATCACCCGACCCGTCCGCGAGCAATTGGCCATTCTCGTCGACGATCGAGACGCGCTGCGGCTTCAGGCCATTGACGGACGATGCGACGAGATGGCGGATGGCGCGAACCTGCTGCGGCTCGAGCGCCCCGCGGACACGAACCACGATCGCCGCTGAAGGCTCCGGTTTCTCGCGCGAGAACAGGGGCCGGTCCGGCAGCACCAGATGCACCCGCACCGCCTGGATGCGGTCGATGGACTTGATGGTGCGGGCAAGCTCGCCTTCGAGCGCGCGCAGATGATTGACGTTCTGGACGAAACTGGTCGACCCCAGCGTATCGGACTTGTCGAAGATCTCGTAGCCGACGCCGCCGCCCTTCGGCAGGCCGCCTTCGGCGAGCTTCATCCGCAGACGGGTGACCTTGTCTTTCGGCACCATGATGATGGCGCCGTCGTTCTTCAGCTCGTAAGGGATGCCCTGCCGGTCGAGCTCCTTCATGACGCCGGACGCGTCGTCGTAGCTCAGATCGGTATAAAGGGTGACCATCTGCGGAGCCGTCACCCGCAGGATGACGAACCCAAAAAAGCCAAGCAAGGCCATGGTCACGGCCAACATCGCCGCGAGCCGCCCTGCACCCATACCCCGAAGGAATGAAACCAGCCCTTGCAAAGACCACCCCAAAGATTCGGCCAAATCGGACCGACTGGGCAGAATTTGCCTAGGGATGGTTTCTAGATGGTTAACGCCGGTTAACAGCCTGGCAGAAATTGAGACATCCTCAAGCTCCGCTTCATGGAATGAAGCGGATTTTCGGAAAATCCCGGCTGCGGGCCGTTGGTGTTATTGGCGATATTGCTGGATTCGGGTGGTGCGCAGCCCGGCCAGACCGTGCTGGTCGATCGAAAACTGCCAGGACAGGAATTCGTCCACCGTCAGCGTATAGCGGCTGCAGGCTTCTTCCAGGGAAAGAAGGCCGCCACGGACGGCTGCGACAACTTCGGCCTTGCGGCGGATAACCCACCGTTTGGTACCAGGAGCCGGAAGATCAGCAATCGTCAACGGGCTACCATCAGGCCCGATGACATACTTTACCCTCGGGCGGTGGGGTTCTGTCATGGCGTACTCACAAACTCAAACTGCACTCGTGGGAACAAGGTACCCCGCGCCGCTTAAAATTTGCCTAAGCCTAAGCGTCGAATGCAGTTCTCCTGAAACCCGCCTCTCTCAACGACTAACCCCGCCTCCTGAGAGACGGGGTAGGAATTCTTAAACAATCAGATAACGGTACTTAGGTGCTGCTGTCGCCCGTGCCGCTTCCGGTGTCGGACGTGCCGCTGCGAACCACCCGCTTGATCTGGTCGATCGTGTAATTGTTGCCACCCATCGAGAGCAGCGCCGGGCTCGCCGTCATGTCCACGGAATCCACCACGCCCTGCACTTCGGTCGTCACCGTAACATCCTTGCCCGAAGTGTCCTTGCCGGTCACCGTCAGCTTGTAATTGTCGGCCGGCCATTGCGTCCCGTCATTGCCCTTGCCGTCCCACACAAAGCTCGCATTGCCCGCCGTCAACGAATAGCTGCCGGTATAGGCGGTTTCGCCATTCGGAGCTGAAATCGTCACGACGGCGTTGCAGTTGGCCGCCGCATTGAAATTCCAAGTCGCCGACCCATTAAAGGCGGCGGTCGAACCATCAACCGAGATGGTCTGGCCGACGAAGCTCAGCGCTTGCGTCGATTGCGCCGTCTTCTGTAGCGCCACCAGCGAACTCAATTGATCGTTGGCCTTCAACTGCTGCTCGACCTGGGCGAACTGCACAAGCTGCGCGGTGAACTGGTTGGTATCGAGCGGGTCGAGTGGATTTTGATTCTGCAACTGCGTGGTCAGCAGCGTCAGAAACGTCTGGAAGTTATCCGCGATGCCCGTGGAGCTTGAACTCGAACTGCTGCTGCTCGACGACGAACTTGTATTCGTCGTCGACGCGGGGGCCGATGTCACCGGTGTTGCTGTTGTCGCGTCAACCGACATGGCTTGTCCTCAAATGCTGATATCGACGCCGGAGCTCGAACCGGAAGGCCGGCCGTAGCTCGCGCCCGCAGCCTGCGGCGTGGTTGAAACCTCTTCGGAGACGATCAGGCGTTGCGAATGGCGCCCCTGCCCGTTGTCGCCCTGACCTCCTTGCGGCGATTGATCGCGCAGGCTGAACTGCAACCCGCCATCGCCCGTCTTGAGGCCGGCATCCTCCAGCGCGCGCTGCAATTGCGGCGCATCCTTGCGCAGCATGTCGAGCGTCGCGGGTTGATCCACCGTGAGGTGCGATGTCACCCGGCCGTGCTTGTCGACGTCGAGCCGCACATCGATGCGGCCAAGATCGGCGGGATCGAGACGGATCTGGAAGCTAGTATTGCCCGCTGCCGCGCGCGTCGCGATGTCGACCGCGAGCCCATTGACCGGCACAGGAACGCTGGCAGCCTGCGCGGAGGCCGTTGGCCCCGCCGCCGTCACCGTGAATTGCTGTTGGGTTTGAGTCTGTTGTGTGGCGGGCGCTTGCAGATCGAGGGCTGCCTGGAAGCTGACATCCGGCTTCGAACTCTGGATATCGGCGCCGTGCCGATCATGCACGGTAGCGGCAGGCGCAGTCCCATTGTCCGCTTTCGTCGAAGCGGCATTACTCTTGCCATTATCCGCATTCGTGTCATCGGAGGAAGAAGCGGCAGGCTTATCGCCGGAAGGCTTGGCCTCGGCTCCGGTTTTTGTGCCGACCTCATCCGCATCGGCTGTTTTGGCCTGTGCTTTCGCCGACTTGCCATTCCCGATGCCCGCGACGGCATCCGTCTTCACGACACCGGTGGAAGTTGGCGTAGCACCTGCTGTCGTAACCTGCTGCGACATGACGATACCGGTGGACAGCGCTGTTGCATCCGCGCCATCACCGGTCGCTGCCGGCGCAGCACCATCGGCAGATGCCTGCGCGTGATCGGTCTTCGCTTTCTCGGAAAACGAATGTCCGGCCACGGGCTCGGTGCCCGGCTTGGCTGCGGTTGTCGTTGCGACTGCCTTTGCATCCGTACCGGCAGCGGCGTCTTTGGCCGAAGTTGCTGCAGCGGCGGCGACCGCCGAGACACCTGTGGCAGGTGTCTCAGTCTCACCCGACGCATCGGATGATTTGCCATCCGGCTTGATAGCCGCCTCCGGCGTCGTCGCGGGAATCGCGACCGCAACCGCATTCGGATTTGTCAGATCGGCCGCCGTCTCCTGGGTCTTGCTTGTGTCCGCCGATGTCTCGTCAGCTGCACCATCTTTCAGCTTGGGCTTGGATTTTCCCTCGATCAGACCGGTTTTCGCCGTAGCCGACCCGGCATGAGTAGACGGCTTCTTTCCTTTTTGATTGGAAACGCCGGTGCGCGGCGTGGCCTGCTGCGTATCCGCTGCATTGCCAGCATCGCTCCTGTCATCGCGCTTGGCAGGGCGATCGTTGCCACTTGCCTGCTGAGCTGCATTGTCCTGGGAAGACGGCGCGGGAGGATCACGATCGGCCGCCGATGTATTGCTATCGACCAGGGAACCGAAATCGTCCGCGGACCCGCCCTGATCCTGCCTGGGCGGGGTACGGTGGCTGTAAACTTGGGAATTGACGGCTGGATCGTGCGCAACGTTCAACACGGGACTGGTTCTCGCAAAGGTACCTACAGCTTTCTCAGCAAGGACCGGGCCAGCCTTGATTTCTTGATATATGTAATAAAAACAATATCTTAAATGGAATGACAGTCTCCCGTCGGAGCCTTTGCAGGCTGCTTTTTCTGCCTTCCGGCAAGTTTTGCCGGACGAAACCGTTCTAATTGCCACCCATCGTCCCCAACTATAATAAAGTAACTAGATAGGACGCGGCCTTCGCGCCCTTGGATCAATGCGATGCTCAACAGTCTCGACCTCGAAGGACCGCCGTCCGGCACGCGCGTGGTCGTCGCCATGTCCGGTGGCGTCGACTCCTCGACCACGGCTGCCTTGCTGAAGGCCGAGGGCTATGACGTCATCGGCATCACGCTGCAACTTTACGATCATGGCGCCGCGACCCACCGCAAAGGCGCCTGCTGCGCGGGACAGGACATTCACGACGCGCGCGATGTCGCCGAACGCATTGGCATTCCACATTATGTGCTCGACTATGAGAGCCGCTTCCGTGAATCGGTGATCGACCGCTTCGCGGAGAGCTACGTCCTCGGCGAAACGCCAGTGCCGTGCATCGAGTGCAACCGTTCCGTCAAATTCCGCGATCTGCTCACCACCGCGCGAGAACTCGGCGCCAAGGCGCTGGCCACCGGCCATTACGTCGCCTCGCGGCGTCAGGCTGACGGCTCGCGCGCCATGGTCTGCGCCGCCGATGCCGACCGCGACCAGAGTTATTTCCTGTTTGCGACGACGCAGGACCAGCTCAACGATCTGCGTTTCCCGCTCGGCGACATGACCAAGACCCAGACCCGCGAATTGGCGCGCCGTTTCGATCTGCCGGTCGCCGAGAAACACGACAGTCAGGACATCTGCTTCGTGCCGACCGGCCGCTATACCGACGTGATCGAGCGCATGAAGCCAAATGCGCTGCAGCCGGGCGACATCGTCGATCTGCGCGGCCGCGTTCTCGGCCATCATCAGGGCATCGTGAACTTCACGATCGGCCAGCGCCGCGGCATTGGCATTGCAGCCGCCGAGCCACTTTACGTCGTTGCGCTCGACGCCGCAGCGCGCAGAGTCATCGTCGGCCCGCGCGCCGCGCTGCGCAAAAGCGTCATCACCCTGCGCGATATCAACTGGATCGGCGACGGCTCATTCGAGCGCGCGGCAACCGAAGGTCGCGATCTCTACATCAAGGTGCGCTCGACCCGTCCGCCTCAGGCGGCCCATCTGCGGATGAATGGCGATCATTGCGAAGTCGAACTTCTCGCCGGAGAGGAAGGCATCTCGCCCGGACAGGCTTGCGTGTTCTACGATGCACCGGCAGGGCAGGCGCGCGTGCTCGGCGGCGGGTTCATCACGCACGCTTTCAATCACGGCGACAAAACGGATTTCCAGCACCTTGCGGCCTCCGCCGCGATCTAGAGGTTTCGAACCATCGTGGGTAACGACATCGATCGCGCCGGAGTGGCGAAGGCTTATGCCGCTTGGGCCCCGATCTACGATCTCGTCTTCGGGCAAGTCTTCGATGCCGGACGCAAAGCCACGATCGCACTGGCCGACCAGATCGGCGGACGTATCCTCGATGTCGGTATCGGCACCGGCCTGTCGCTGACCGACTATTCGCGCACCACGAAAATCTGCGGCGTCGACATTTCGGAGCCTATGCTCCGCAAAGCTCGCGAACGCGCCCGGACGCTCAACCTGACCAACGTGGAAGCCCTGTCGGTGATGGACGCCAAGCATCTGGCATTCGCGGACGGCACCTTCGACGCCGTGGTCGCGCAATATGTCGTCACCGCCGTGCCCGAGCCCGAAGCCACGCTCGATGATTTCGTGCGCGTGCTGAAGCCTGGCGGCGAGCTCATTCTCGTCAACCACATCGGCGCGGAAGGCGGCCCTCGCAAACTTTTCGAGTTGGCCTTCGCGCCGCTGGCGCGGCGGCTGGGCTGGCGGCCCGAGTTCCCCTGGGCACGCCTCGTCAACTGGGCAGCCCGCCACGGCGGCATCGATCTGATCGAGCGGCGACCAATGCCGCCGATGGGGCATTTTTCCCTGATCCGTTACCGCAAGCTCTGACTTCGCGCCGGAACATCCGCGGGCCGGAATCGTTCAGCCGTCATGCGGATATCCATGACTTTTGCTGCGATGATCTGTGTGCTGGCGGCCATGCCTGCACGCATGTTTGCCCAGGCCGCACCTGCACCCGCGACACCGCCGGCGCAGACGGCACCGCCCCATCCTAATCGTGCAACGACCGGCTGCGCACCTACTCAGATTTCGCCGAAAGAAGGCCGTGTCCAGCCGTCGAATCCGAAGAGCGAAACTGGCAGACCGCTCGGCGACACGCTCGCCCAATCAGACGGGGTGCTGTGCCCTCCTGCTGGCGTCGACCCCGAGATGCACGCGCCGACTCCAAACCCACCCAGCAGTTCCATGCCGGTGATCCCTCCGCCCGGCAGTCCGGGCGGCAATCCGAACGTGCGGCCGAAATGATGCGTTTTCGGAGCTTTCTCTTGCTTGACAGCCATTTGCCTCCCTCTTTATATGCGCCATTCGCGGGTGGCCGGTCACATCGGCCATGCGGATTTTGGCGAGGTAGCTCAGCTGGTTAGAGCACGGGAATCATAATCCTGGGGTCGGGGGTTCGAGTCCCTCTCTCGCTACCACCTTCTCGTGACAATTTTCCAGCATTCAGCTCCTTCGCGACGAACCTTACGTTCGCGGCGAACCTCACGCGCTTTTCCATATTGTGCAACTTCACACACGCACTGCACACGTCGTCGTCCGCGCCGCTGCGAACATGCGGTCTGGAAATTGGCATTACCGTGCCGAAAGTGCCGCCCCGCGCGCATTTGCATCCGGCGGTCGACCGGGCATATGATCTTCAGACGTTTTGTCACTCTCCGCTCCGCGTAGTGCGCGGAATGCAGGTGAGGCTGCCGCTGTGCGGCGCAATCCCAGGAGACCTATGACAATGAATGCCCCCATCGTGCGTCTGACGAGTCTTGCTCATGGTGGCGGATGCGGCTGCAAGCTCGCACCCGCCATGCTGCAGGAATTGCTCGCTAACCAGCCCGCCGCTGCACCGTTCCGTCAACTGCTGGTCGGTGTCGAAACCGGCGACGACGCCGCGGTATGGAAAGTCGACGACTCCACCTGTGTGGTTGCCACCACGGATTTCTTCATGCCGGTCGTGGATGATCCCTTTGACTTTGGCCGGATTGCCGCGACCAACGCGATCTCCGACATTTACGCCATGGGCGCGAAGCCGATCATGGCGCTCGCGATCCTCGGCATGCCACTCAACAAGATCACGGTCGATGACGTACGCAAGATCATCGCGGGCGGCAACGCCGTCTGTGCGACAGCTGGAATTCCCGTCGCGGGCGGCCACTCGATCGACGCGCCGGAGCCGATCTACGGTCTTGCCGTCATCGGTCTCTGCCGCCCCGATCAGGTACGCCGCAACGCCGACGCCAAACCTGGTGATGCGCTGATCCTGACCAAGGCCATTGGTGTCGGTATTTATTCCGCCGCTATTAAGAAGGCCGAACTCTCCGGTCAGGGTTATGCCGAAATGGTTGCTTCAACCACACAGCTTAATCGCATTGGCGGCGAGCTTGCCGACGACAAGACCGTTCATGCCATCACCGACGTCACAGGTTTCGGCCTGCTCGGCCACGCGCTGGAGCTTGCACGCGGCTCGAAACTCACCGTCACGCTGAAGGCCGGCGACGTGCCGCTGTTCACGCAAGCCGCACATCTTGCGCAGCAGGGTTACGTCACCGGCGCATCCACGCGAAACTGGGCAAGCTATGGCGATGCAATCCGCTTGCCCGAAGGTCTGCCCGACTGGCAGCGCAACCTGCTGGTCGATCCGCAGACGTCGGGTGGACTGCTGATCTCTTGCGCCGCCGATCGGGCGCAAGAAATCCTCACAACGATTCAGCGTGCGGGATATGATGCCGCGCGGATCGTCGGCCACACCGAAGCGGGCCCCGCCGAGGTGCGCGTCATAGCGTAAATCGCGGCATCTCCGGGCCGATCCACGCAGTCGTCTTGCAAAAACAAATGGATTGCCGGGTCAAGCCCGGCAATGACGGATCGATCCATCCGTCAATTCGCCGTCGCAGGCTCGACCTTCATGCGGCGGCCCCAATTATCGAAGAAGTGCCCTTCATTGACCACCATGCGGTCCTCATTGACGCGATCCTCCAGCGCGCGCAGCTCCTCTGCCGCGCGGCGATCCTCGATTGGGCCTCCATCTTCGTCACTGACCGGCATGATCAGAACGCCGTCCCACGCGACACCAGCGCCTCGCATCAGCATGCTGAACTGATGCCAGTCAAGTTCATCCCCGATCATATGCGTAAATGTCGAGCGCAACGGCAACACGCTGAGATTTGCCGTCGAAACCAGCAGGATCAGTGCGGTGAAGCCATTCCTGCGCCGATATTCCTTGACGATCCAGTCGTCGAACAAGGCATCGTCGAGCTTCTCCCGGTGCCCCCTAGCAGATTTCGACAAGCGGCAGCTCCACGATTTCTCGCTCAAGCACGCTGAGGAAGGGGCCATTGCGTGCATTGCCGAACCAATTCTCGAACTCGCTCAACTGCTTTCCGATGTCGGCCGGCTTCTCTTCCGGCTTCGCATCGTCGCTCGCTTCATCTCCGGTCCCGGCCTGTTTCATTTGCCAGCAGGCACGAATGACCGGCTGGAATTTCTCCAGCGATTCCTGTTGGGATTCGTTTTCCGCCGACCAGCCGACCTCCCGCAGGAAGGCCGCCGAGCCTCTGACGACAGCATCATCCTCGGTCTCGCAATCCTGAATCGCCGCGACGACCGTCCGCATGAGATTTAGCCTGCGAAAACCGAAAGCGCGTTCGTTTGCAAGCTCCTTGAGGCGAACAGCAATTTCGCGGCGATAATTTTCCTCGTTCACGCTCGCCTCGTGCGCGGAGCGCTCGAAATCATCGAGAAATGCGGAAAGCTGCTGCGTCGTCATCGCACACCCAATTTCGGTGAGAGAGGATTTGGCGGAAGAGAATGGGAGTCGAACCCACCAAGAACCGTCTCGCGGCCCTTCCCGGATTTGAAGTCCGGACGCCCCACCGGGAACGATGCTCTTCCGTTAAGGTCTATCTTCGCAACCTTCGCTGACGCTGGCAATTCATCAAACGATCTGCCGAAAAGGTCAAGCCGGTACTTATTGACGCGGCGTAAATCGCCATGACGAATGGTGACACCGTGCCGGTCGAAGAATTCGAGAATCTGTATTGCAACCTTGCGGCCATTGTCGAGGCGATCGCGTAGCTGTGCCGCGGTGAAATAGCCATCTGGCGCTACGGCGGCCACGGACGTCATGATCTGGACAATCTCGGCGACAGTCCCGCGCAGGAAAAAATGATCGTGAGCGACCTCGTCGACCTTGCCCATGCGGCCAATCAACTTGAAAACCCGCCTCACCTCGGGCTCGGAGATGCCCGTAAAACCCGCGATATCGCGCACGCGCGGCGGCCGGAAGCGTGCTTCGCCGCCAATATAATGGGCTACCTTGGCCCACACCGCCTCATCGGCCGACGACAATCGCACCTCATGACCCGGCAGGCGAACCCATGCGCCATCGAGTGCCACCTCCTTATTGCGCGCGAGTCCCTGCAATAATGCGACGACGACTGGCGTCGCGAGCCGTGGCTCGAGTTGCAGCCGCAACCGTTCAAGCCCCATGCCGGGGAGGTTGGGATGGTCCGCGTGAAAAGCCGTGAGCGTCGCGTTGATCGCATTCTTCAGGCGAAGCCATGCCGCCGGCGCGATCACATACTCTGCTTTCGGAGTTGGCAGCCGCAGCAGGCTGAGGCGCTGGATCATCGCCTCGCGCTCGCTTGCCGACAGCGCATGGTCGCGCACGAAAGCGGTGAAATCGATATAGCCGGTGACCGCGAGCATCGCCCACAGACTTTTATCGGCGTCGGCAATCGCTCCCGCTTCGAGCTGGGCGATCCGCTCCGGTGTCCGCCGCTTGCGCGCGGGGGCGCGTAAATCCACGAGAACGCCACCGCCGATTGTGCGTTGTGCCGTGGTGTCGCGAAGCACGAACCGGTCTCCCGCCACAGCAGCAATCGGCCGATCCATCACGAGTTGGACAAAAGCTTCACCGCCCGGCGGCACCGGATCGTCGCCCAGCAGCACCACCCGCGCACCAATCTCAGACGCTGCGTGATGCAGCCGTACCGGCATCCATTGGGTGACAGACCGCGTTTCCGAGGAAAGCACCTGCAATTTTGCATCGATCCGATTGGCCGGCGCATGCAGTACGGGATCGAGCACGACGTCGCCGCGACTGATCGCATCCTTACTGATCTGATCGCCCGCAAGATTGAGCGCACAGCGATCCCCCGCCTGCCCATGCTCCGCAGTACGATTTTGCACATGAATGGCACGCACACGTGCCATTCGCCCCGACGGGCTGATGACGACCTGATCACCTACCGTAACGCTGCCAGAGAGCACGGTCCCCGTCACCACGGTGCCCGTGCCGGACAATGTGAACGAACGGTCAACTGCGAGACGGAAACGTCCCTGCGCCGAGCGGCCGGACCACGCTGTCGCCGCCGCGAAAAGGTGCGCGCGCAATTCCGCGACACCTGCCCCCGTCGCGCTGGATACCGCAAACATCGGCGCATCGTGCAGCGCCGTTGGCGCCAGAAAATTCGAAATCTCAACCCGAGCCTCCGCGAGGCGCTCGGCGTCCACCATATCCGACTTCGTAATCGCGACCGCACCAGCATGGATGCCGAGTAGATTGACTATCGCAAGATGCTCGATGGTCTGCGGCATGACGCCGTCGTCGGCAGCGATCACCAGGAGAACGAAATCGATTCCGGTCGCGCCTGCGAGCATGTTGTGAACAAAACGCTCATGCCCCGGCACGTCGACGAAACCGAGAATGCCGCCCTCCGGCATCGCCAGATAGGCAAAGCCTAGGTCGACAGAGATGCCGCGCGCCTTCTCCTCCTTCAGGCGATCGGTATCGACGCCGGTCAGCGCTCGCACCAGCGAGGTCTTGCCATGGTCGATATGTCCTGCGGTGCCGACAATCATTATGCAGGCTCCGGCAATGGGAGATTCGCAAGCTTTTTGGCGCGTTCGATCTCCGCAACCGACAATGCCGCGAATGTCGGATGAATGAACGATTCCGCAAGCGGGCTCGCACCGGCCTGCGCCCGCAGCAGCCACATCAACGCCGCGACGCCGTCACGCGGCACCCCCGCGCCGAGTTGATAGGCCGCGCCGAGCATCGCCTGCGCATCGGCATCGCCGAGCGCCGCCGCCTTGTCCCACCAGCGCGCGGCTGCGGCAGCATCACGTTCGACGCCAAGCGCGTTGTGATACATCATGCCGAGCCGCGTCATTGCGGGCACGATGCCCTGCGCGGCTGCAGCTTCCGCCCAGCGCTTCGCATCCGAAATGTCGCCGGGGATCATCTCGCCCTCGACCAGCATCCACGACAGCATGTCTTGCGCCGGCCCGTCACCTGCTTCCGCTGCCATCCGGTAGAGTTCGGCGGCCCGGACCGCATTGGCCTGGACGCCTTCACCCTTAAAGTAGATTTCGGCAAGGTTGCGTTGGCCGACCGGATCGCCGCCTTCGGCCGCAAGCGTCAGCCATCGCAAGGCGAGCGCGCTGTCGCGATCGACCCCAAGCCCGTCGCTGAAACACTTGCCGATATTGTTCTGGGCGCGCGCAACACCTTGATGCGCCAACGGCCCCCAAATCGCCAGTGCGGATTCGTAATCATTTGCCTCAGCGGCTTCATAGGCCAGCGCCATCCGTTCGGCGACCAGCGCTTCGCCCGCAGCTTCGCCCGGCGCATCCGCCCCGCGCTGTTGACGCAAATCCTCAAAGAATTTGCGCAGGCCCATCAGCGCCGCTCCTCTACATGTAACGTCGCAAGATTACGCACGAACGCTGCCTCATCTTCGAGGCAGCGGAGATCCAGCACGAGAGCATCATTCTCGACGCGGCCGATGACCGGCTGGTCCAGCGTGCGGAGCGCAGCCGCCAGCGCCGTCAGCGCGCGACCTTTTCCACGTGTTGCTGTCGCGCTTAGCGCAATTCCCGCGCTTGGAATCACCTCGGACGGCAATGATCCCGAACCGATTTGGCTTGCGCAGGCAATCACGACAGCGGTGAAGTGCGAACCGGCGGCGGCTGCGACGACAGGCCTGAGGCGCGCTGCCGCGGCTTCGATATCGGCAAGTGGGCGCGCCATCATGCGCAATGTCGGCAACCGTTCGGCCAGACGATCCGGGTCGCGATAGAGCCGCAACGTCGCCTCGATCGCCGCAAGGCGAATCTTGTCGATACGCAGCGCACGCTTCATTGGATTGCGGTTCAGCCGCGCAATCAATTCCCGCTTACCGACGATGAACCCGGCCTGCGGGCCGCCAAGGAGCTTATCGCCAGAAAATGTCACGAGGTCCGCGCCCTCAGCCACGGCCTCCACTACGGTCTGCTCGTGCGTCAGCCCATAGCGCGCCAGATCGACCAGTGTGCCGGACCCAAGATCGTTCAGGAGCGGTACGTGACTCGCGTGCGCCAATGCCGAGATGGCCTTGCCGGATACCGATTTGGTGAAGCCCTCGATGCGGTAGTTTGACGTGTGCACCTTGAGGATCAGCCCGGTCTTCGGACTGATCGCCGCCGCATAATCCTTTTCATGCGTGCGATTGGTGGTACCGACTTCAAGCAGCTTGGCGCCAGCGCGCGCCATGATCTCCGGCATGCGGAAGGCGCCGCCGATCTCGATCAACTCACCGCGCGAAACGATCGCCTCTTTACCCTTGGCCAGTGTATTGAGCGCGAGCAGAACGGCGGCGGCATTGTTGTTCACAACCGTTGCATCTTCGGCGCCGGTCAATTCGCACAACAGGCCACGAACCAGGCTGTCGCGCTCGCCGCGCTTGCCCTGCGCAAGATCGAATTCCAACGCCAGAGCTTCGCGCATCGCGACCGTCGCCGCGTCAATCGCCGCTTCCGCAAGAATGGCGCGTCCGAGATTGGTATGCAGCACGGTACCGGTGAGGTTGAACACCGGCCGTGCATTCGGGCGCGCATCCGTCTCAAGCCATAAAACAGCATCGGCGGCGATGGCTTCGGCACTGGCCGCAGGCGCCTCGCCCGCGCCAATTCCGCGCCGCACGGCAGCGGTCGCCTGACGTATCGCTTCCACGGCGCGCGTTCGCCCAAAGCGGGCAACCGCCTGCTGCGCCGGCGGCGTTTTCAGAATTTCATCGACGGACGGAATTCGGCTGGGGGTGGAAATTCCTGTATCCATATCGGCCTCCTTAGTAGCCGATCAGAAACGGATTGACGCCACCGCGGCGGAAGCCGAGCTCGCGCACCAGAAGATCAAGCCCAAGCGTCGCGACATCGTCGGCGACCGGATCGAGGCGATCATCCTTCTGGTGATTAAGCACTTTCATATAACCGTGACAATCATCGCAGGTTTCAGCCTTGATGTTGCCGGCCCCTTCGATTTCCTGAAACAAAATTTTGCGGGTCGAACCGCAGAGCGTGCATTTGGAGCGAACGTAGTTCCAAAGCGTTCCGCAGAGCGAGCAAGAACAATAACGCGCACCCGGCGTATGCGGCGAATTGATCAGCACCGTCGCTGTCGGAGCACCGCCGCAGGACGGGCATGCACCGTCACCGACCGATTGCAGGCTCTTGGGATCGAGCCGCGCGGCGAGACGAGCAAAATGCACCTGGAGGGCCGCAGCGAGAAAGATGTGCTCGGCGAGTGCTTCGACCGGAATGGCTTCTGCCAGCACATTCTCGACCATGCGCGTACGCCCGTCGGCATCCGCTTTCGTAACCTTCTCAAGCGCGATACGTGCCTGTGCCGGCATATCGAGGTCGGCCGCCGCAACAAGCAGCCGGTCCAGCGTCGCAGTAAAGGCGGCGTCGGCCGTGAAATGTCCCCGATCGAGCGGCGGCATGGTGTGCTGGCGCGCGCGCTCCAGTGTTTCCAATGCAATGGCGTCCGGCTCCGGCAGTCCCTCCTGAATGGCCGCCTGCACCCGGCACAAACCGGACAGGAACCTCAAATAGGGCGCAAGTTCATGGCCTTCGGCGAGTGAGCTAAAACGCGCCGCGCGAACCGAAAACAACTGGTTTGGGTCGGGGAGCCGCACAAACGGCGGCGTCGGAATATTGCTGACAACGGATGGATCAGGCGCAGTCGAATCGACGCTGGACATCATTTATCCTCACGAACCTCACGGGTCACGTGGTTTCACCAAAACGTGGCGCGAGATATATACCCCGCCTGGCTGAGCACTTCAACACAACCTCCTTAACGACGCCGGCATGCTCATCATGCCGGCGTCGTTTGCACTCTCAGTGCTTTGTTGTCGTGACCAGATCTTTCAGCCACTTGCGATGGTGCCGCCAGGCCCAGCCACCCGTCACCTGACCACGCGTCATCGCTCCGATCGTGCCGCGCACCCAAATGCCCGCATAAACGTGAACGATCCAGACACAGATCGCCACAATCGCAGCCCCCGAATGCACCAGCACAGCAATCCGCCGCTGTTCGATCGTGAAGTAGCTCGCGAAATACTCATCCCAACTGATAAGTCCGGAGACGATCAGAACGAGGATCAGGAGCGACATCGACCAGAACACCACCTTCTGTCCGGCATTGTACTTGCCGACTTCGGGCAACTTGTTCTCGTCGCCAGCCAGCACATCACGCAACCGGCCCAGCCAGACGCTGTCGTTTTTCTTCCAGAGATTGAGCCGGAAGAAACGGAAGAACAACCCCATGAAGCTGAAGAACAGCACCACGCCGATCCACGGGTGGATCGCCCGCGTCAACTGCCCACCACCGAACAGGCCTGTCAGGAAATACAGACTCGGGCTGTACAACGCGAGGCCGGACAAGGCGAGCAGCACGAGGCTGACCGCCGTGATCCAGTGGTTGATGCGCGCACCGACGGTGTAGCGGTCGACGATGACCGGTTTACCGGGATGAACGCTGTCGCCCGTATCGACTTCCAACTCGCTCATGACCGTCCCTCCGTCAATCGCTCGGCGTTCTTCTCATCCTCCTCCGACACCCTGTTGGGGCCGGCGATGGCATGATGCAGGAAGCCGATGGCGGCAAAGGCACCGATGGCGGCGAGACCGGCGTATTTGGTCACGCCCTTCCAGACTTCAACGATCGGACTGATCGATGGGTTGTTCGGCAGGTTGGCATAGATCTGCGGCTTATCGAGATGCTGCAACACGTACATGACGTGCGTGCCACCCACGCCCGGAGGATCGTAGAGGCCGGCATTGGTAAAGCCGCGCGACTTGAGATCCTTGATGCGGTGGTCGGCCCACTGCTTCATCTCGTCCTTGGTGCCGAATACGATCGCCTGTGTCGGGCAGGCCTTCTGGCACGCAGGTCCCTGCCCAACCGCGACGCGGTCGACACAGAGTGTGCACTTGTAGACCTTGGAGTCCGCCTTCGACAGACGCGGGATGTTGAACGGGCATCCCTTGATGCAGTAGCCGCAGCCGATGCACTTGTCGTGGACGAAATCCACGATGCCGTTGGAGTACTGCACGATGGCGCCAGGCGCCGGGCAAGCCTTGAGGCAGCCCGGATCCTCGCAATGCATGCAGCCGTCCTTGCGGATCAGCCACTCGAGATTGCCGGTTTCGGCATTCTCGTACTCGGTGTAGCGCATCAACGTCCAGGTGTTTTCCGTCAGATCGTGCGGGTTGTCATAGACACCCGTGTTGATACCGACTTCCTCGGTGAGGTTATTCCACTCGAGGCACGCCACCTGGCAGGCCTTGCAGCCGATGCACTTCGATACGTCGATCAGCTTCGCCACCTCCGTCTGCCGCTTGGCAGGCGGAGTGACGGTGGAAGCCGAACGGCGGATCAGATCCTGGTCACCGAACTTCGCGGGAGCCGGATTGGTGGTCGGGTTAGGAACAGGTGTAAACATGTCTTTGCCCTCCCTTTAAGCCACCGGACCCGTGATGGGTTCGATATTGACAAGGAACGCCTTGTATTCCGGCGTCTGCGAATTCGCGTCGCCGATCGCGGACGTGAGCCCGTTGATCGGAGAAGCCTTCTTGGTCTCGCCGATGAAGCCGAAGTTGAGCGGAAGCCCCACTTCGTGCACCGGCTTGCCGTCGATCATGAACGGCTTGAGGCGTTTGGTGACGACCGCCTTGCCCTTAACCTCGCCGCGCTTGGATCGAACCCGGACCATCTGTCCGTGCTTGATCCCCTTCTCCTTCGCGAGTTGCTCGGAGATTTCCACGAAGAACTCGGGCTGCATCACCGCGTTGGCATGCACGCTCTTTGTCCAATAATGGAAATGCTCAGTGAGGCGATAGGTCGTACCGACGATCGGGAAGTCCTTGGACGTGCCAAGCGCCTCCAGATCGTTCTTGAACGCCCGCGCCACCGGATTGCCCTTGAGTTTCGGGAACACAAGGTTGCCCACCGGCGATTCGAACGGCTCCATATGCACCGGGAACGGACCATCGGCCATCAAGCCACGAACCCAGAGGCGTGACACGCCTTCCGCATTCATGATGAAGGGTCCGACTGCCCGGCTCGGCGGAATGGTCGGCACATAGTCCGGCACATCCGGTCCGGTCCAGCGTTCGCCGTTCCAGTACATGTACTTCTTGGCTTCGCTCCACGGCTTGCCGTCAACGTCAGCAGAAGCACGGTTGTACTGAATGCGGCGGTTGGCCGGCCACGCGAAGCCCCAGCTACCGTACACACCGAGCCCCGAGGGGTCGCTGTTGTCGCGGCGCTGGGCATTGTTGCCGGTCGGACCGTAGACGCCGGTGTAGATCCACATGCAGCCGTCAGTCGAACCATCGTCCCGCATCTCGCCGAACGAAGCGAGGCGCTGGCCGGCGGCACGAACCACCTTGCCGTCTGCATCCTTGAGATCGACAAGAGCCTTACCGTTGAGCTCGGTTAGAAGCTCCTCGACCGTCGGATGGAGCGGATCCTTGTAGCTCCAATCAACCGCGAGGATCGCATCCTTACCCTTGCCGCCATCCTTCTCGTACATCTTGCGCATGCGCACAAAGAGATCCGACAGGATTTCGATATCAGTCCGCGACTCGAAGTACGGATCGGCGGCCTTCCACTTCCACTGGATCACGCGACTCGAGTTGGTGACGCTGCCCTCCTCTTCCGCGAAGGAAGTGACGGGCAACATGAACACCTCGGTCTGGACCTTGGCGGGGTCGATATTATTGAACTCGCCATGATTTTCCCAGAACCGGACGGTATCCGTCTCGATTGGATCCATGCTGACCAGGAACTTCAGCTTCGACAGCGCTTCCCGGCTCTTGTTCGAGTTGGGAATTGCCATCAGCGGATTGAAGCCCTGACAGAGAAGACCGTTGGTCTTACCCTGGTGCATCACATCAAACATCTTGATGCAGTCATAGATGCCGTCGAGCTTCGGCAGGTAGTTGTAGCCGAATTCGTTCTCCTTGGTGGCATTGGCGCCGAACTGCGATTTCAGGAAGCTGACATAGAACTTGCGATAGTTCTGCCAGTAGCTGGTCTGGTTCGGCGTCAGCGGCTTGAAGGTGCGCTTCGCAAGATGCGACTCCAGTGTCGGCTCCTGCTCGGTTGGCAATGCCAGATAGCCCGGAATTGCCGCCGTCAGGGTGCCGACATCGGTGATGCCCTGCACGTTGGAGTGACCGCGCAATGCGTTCACGCCGCCGCCGGGAATACCGATGTTGCCGCACAGAAGCTGAATCATCGCCGCACAGCGGATGTTCTGAGCACCATGGCTGTGCTGCGTCCATCCGAGCGCATACATGATCGTCATCGCGCGTTCGCCATTGGCGGTTGACGAAACCCACTCGGCCACCTTCAGGAACTTGTCCTTTGGCGTGCCCGAGACACGTTCCACCAGCTCCGGCGTATACTGCGCGAAGTGCTTCTTCATGAGTTGGAACACGCAGCGCGGATCCTGCAACGTCATATCGCGTATCGCGAAGCCGTCAGGACCGAACTTGTATTCCCACGTGCTGCGATCATACGAACGCTTGCCCTCGTCGTAACCGGAGAACAGGCCTTCGTTGAACTCGAAATCGTCGCGAACGATGAACGCCGCGTTCGTGTAGTTGCGCACGTACTCTTTATGGATCTTGTCGTTGGTGAGCAGGTAGTTGATCACACCCGACAGGAACGTGATGTCCGATCCGGAACGGATCGGAGCATAGTGATCCGCCATGGCTGCCGACCGGTTGAACCGGGGGTCAACCACCATCAGCTTGGCGCCACGCTCGGCTTTCGCCTCGGTGACCCACTTGAATCCGCAGGGATGTGCTTCCGCTGCGTTACCACCCATAATCCAGACGAGATCAGCGTTCTTGATGTCCGTCCAGGAATTCGTCATTGCACCGCGACCAAATGTGGGGCCCAAACTGGCCACCGTCGGTCCGTGTCAAATTCTCGCCTGGTTTTCGATCTGCAACAGACCAAGGCCACGCGAGACCTTGAACGTCGCCCATCCGCCTTCGTTGGCCACCGAACTGCCGGCAAGGAACGCGGTCGTCATCCACCGATTGACGGTGATGCCGTCGCGATTCTTCTCGACCCAGTTGGCGTCGCGATCTTCCTTCATCAATTTCGCGATGCGCTCCATCGCGAAATCCCAGCTCACCCGCTCGAAGCCATTGCTGCCGGGCTTGCGGTACATCGGGTACTTCACCCGCGTCTTTGATTTGATGTAATCAAGTGCGCCTGCACCCTTGGGGCAGAGCGTACCGCGATTGACCGGATGATCCACGTCACCCTCGATGTGGGTGACTTCCATTTTGCCTTTTTCTTCCTTGCTCTCAGCAGAGAAGATCAGCATTCCGCAGCAAACCGCACAGTACGGACACTGGCTGCGAACTTCCTTGGTCTGCGCAAGCTTGAAAGGCCGGATTGAGAGTGCATGGGCCGCTTCGATTTCACCAAATCCAAGAGCGCCAAGACTTGTTCCGACCAAACCCGCGCCGGCCCCGAGCATAAACGAGCGCCGCGAGAGTTCCATGTTCATGGAACGTTTCCTCCGAGTTGGCCCCCGCCGGGGGACAGCCGACTTTAGAGTTAGTCAAAATAAAAGCTATGCTCAGTTCAAGTTACTGTCAAAGCTACGTTTTTGTCGCAGTTCATCTGACACTTGCGCGCATCACTGGCTTTCCTGCCTTGCTGCAAAGCGGCATCTCTTTGCGCCTGTTCATTTATCCATGCAGATGAAATGCACATTTAAAGCGCGCTCAGTGACAACAAACTCGCGTGAAGTCATTTCGTCGCAGCACAACGCTTGACGACAGACTCAACGAGTCGCAAAAGAAATGCGTGGCGACACAGGCTGCTCCCGCGGGTCGGGGCTTTCGAATCGGATGGTACAGACGCGATATATTCGCGAATCGCGGAGCCGCATTCCGCAAGTATGCGATATATTCAAGTTATTCTACGATATATCCGATACATCGCATCTTCCAATCCCTCAGCAGATTCTTGGCCGTATCCCTTGGCGCCACCTATGTGCTGGTCTGCCTTGCCACGTCCGCCGTGGCCGGCCCCTCAGAGACACCGCAAAGCTCTCCTCCAGCCACGCTAAGAAATTGGTCCGGACCAGAAAAACCACTGTTTTTACTGGACGATCTGCATGGCAATCCGCGCGATCTGCGCGCCTTCGCTGGAAAAGTCGTCCTAGTGCACTTCTTCGCAACATGGTGTGAGCCATGTGTGAGCGAAATGACGTCGCTGCAGCGGCTGGCCACGGCGACTCGCGGAAAGCCGCTCGTCATCACCGCCGTCGACGTCGCCGAAGTTGATCTTCGTGTTCGGGCGTTCTTCGAAAAACGTCCTGTCGACTTCGCCGTCCTGCTCGACCGCGATCGCGCCGTCAGCAAATCCTGGGACGTCACTGCGCTGCCGACCACGTTCGTGCTCGACTCCAATCTCACACCACGGTTCTTCATCGAAGGCGATCTTGACTGGTCGCGCTCCGATGTTCTGACCGCGCTTGAATCTCTCTATCCCGCTGCGGATCGACCGCAACGCGCAACAGCCAACCGCAAATAACCCAAGCATTCCAAGAGGAGGAGAATATGCAACGGCGAGAATTCCTGAAGGCTACGGCAGCACTGTCATTTGCAACCATACTGCCTGACACAGCCCGCTCAGAGGTCGTATTCGCACCGCAGCCAGGCGCATGGCGGAGCGTCGATCTTGTCACCAAGATCGAGATCGACAGACCGACAGGCAAAATGCAGGCATGGATACCCCTCCCCTCCGTTAACGAGAGCGCGTGGATGCGGCCCGGCGAATCCACATGGAGCAGCAACGCTGCCAGCGTCACGCGCGTGCGTGATGCGAAATACGGCGCCGAGATGCTGCATGCGATTTGGAAAGACGACGAATTCATACCGTCAATCGAGGTCACCAGCCGCGTCGCGATGCGCGACCGCGCAATCGATCTCAGCAAGCCCGGCAACGCCGCGTCGCTCAGCGATGCCGAACGCAAGCTGAACCTGGAAGGCACCGAACTCATTCCGATCGACGGCATCGTCAAGCAGACTTCGGACAAGATCGTGACGACCGCCAACGCCAAGACCGATCTCGAGAAAGCCCGCGCGATCTACGAGTGGGTCGTCGAGAACACCGTCCGCGTCGCATCCACGCGTGGCTGCGGCGTCGGCGATGTCGCAGCAATGCTCAAGAGCGGCAATCTCGGCGGCAAATGCGCCGATCTCAACGCACTTTATGTCGGGCTGGCACGCGCAGCCGGGGTGCCGGCGCGCGATGTCTACGGCGTTCGCGTCATCCCTTCACAATTCGGCTACAAGAGCCTCGGCGCCGGATCGGCCAACGTGACCAAGGCACAGCATTGCCGTGCCGAGGTTTTCCTCGAAGGCTTTGGCTGGGTTCCGGTCGATCCCGCCGATGTCCGCAAGGTGATGCTTGAAGAACCGCCGACAAATCTCGCACTTACCGATCCGAAGGTCGTCGCGGCACGCAAGACGCTGTTCGGAGCATGGGAAGGCAACTGGGTTGCTTACAACACCGCGCATGACCTCACGCTACCGGGGAGTAAGCATACCAAACTGAGCTTCCTGATGTATCCGCAGGCAGAACGTGCGTCGCTTCTGCTCGACTGCCTCGATCCGGACAACTTCAGATACACCCTGATGGTGAAGGAAGTGAAGGCGAGCTAGACGCGCTTGACCGTGCGTATTACGCCAAAATAATCCCGGCAATGGCGACGGCCACCGCCATTGCCGGCTTAGTCCAACTCGATGAGATCAATGCCCGGCGGGCGCCGGCGCGCCATCGATCATCACATTGACGCAGGCCACCTTGCCACTCGCCACCGCGCGCGACAAAGCCGCATCGAGTTCGTCCAGACGAGTGACATACTCACCATGGCCACCCATCGCCTCAGTTGCCAGGTCGTAACGCGCGCCGCTTAGTTGGCAACCGATCAATCGATTGGGGCCATATTCTCGCAATTGAATCTGATGCTCGGCATTCCAGCGCATGTCATTGCCGATGACGATCACGTACGAGGCACCATGGCGTGCAGCGGTTTCCACCTCCGCGAAATGGAAACCAACTGTTCCGTCTCCCATCATGGCAAATACCTTATGACCGGGCTTCGCCAGCGCCGCCGCCAGCCCGTAGCATAACCCGCCACCAATCACGCCGGAAACGCCGTTGATAATCCGATGGTCGGCTGCGGTGAGAGCCTGCGCCCATTGCCCGATTTCTCCGCCATCGCAAACGGCTACGGAATTCGAAGCTAACTTGATCTGACGTTGCACGGCCTCGCACAATTGTGCGGACGTAATCGTCTCTCCTCCCGCGCCGGCTACGGAATTGCGTGTTGCCAAACGCTCCGCGGCCTGCGAGCGCCACTTGGCATGATCCTGCGCATGTGACGCCTTGCCAAGCTCGATCAACTGCATGGCTGCATCAACAGCGGTGGCAGCGGCAGTCATCTTCAGCCGAGAGCCGAGATTCAGATGAGCGCGATCGAATTCACTATTCTCGGCATCGACAACGATCCAGCCCGCATTCGCGTCGAATGAGTTGGCGCCGCCGAACGCCAGCGTAAAGTCGACCCTCTTTCCGAGACTGACGATCAGGTCGGCCTGTGCCAGTACCTTGCCGATTTCGCCTAGGGAAGGATCCCTCAATCCCCGTGGACTTTCCATCACGATCACTGGCACATCGAGCGCTGCCGCCAGACGTTCGGTCAAATTCCCATTGCGCGTACGGTTCAGCGCCGGGCCACAAACCAGAACCGGCCGTTGCGCGGTGGCGATAGCTTGCGCGATACGCTTCGTATCTTCATTGCCGAGCCATTGCGGCACGCGCTCGAAAGCAGACGGCGCCGCTGTCGCTCCCGCATCCGCTTCGAGCACATCGAAAGCCAAAGCGACATGAACCGGGCCGGGGCGGCCCGAGCGCGCGGTGCGTATCGCACGCGCCGTCTCATGCCCAAGATCGGAAGCCTTCGTCGGGCGCACCGACAGCTTGGTCAATGGTGCCGTCACTGCACATTGACTCATCTCCTGAAATGCTCCGCGTCCATCCTGCGCGACAGGCGAGTCACCACTCAACAACAGGACAGGCGTTTCGGATTCACCGACCGAGAACAGCGGCCCAACCGCATTCCCCAATCCACCACCCGCGGTCACCAGCGCCACACCGACCTCTCCGGTCAGTTGCGCGTGAGCTTCCGCCATGAAGACAGCAGCGGCTTCGTGCCGCGTGTGGACGATCTCGATGCCAAGTTCGAAGCAGGCATCGTAGACCGGCATGATCTGATTTCCCGACAGGGAAAAAATCCGGCTCGTCCCGGCCGCTTTGAGCGTTTGTGCAAGAAGATCCGCGCCGCGCATCACAAAGTCCCTTTCATGATTTTTCTTGTACGAGCCGAGAACTCGATCGTGTTCTTGACAGTGTTCAGATTATGGACTGCAACCCCTGCCCTGTGATTGCTATGCGGAGGCACCGATCGCGTGATCAAGCTGATCAACGATCTTTCTCGCAATAGGAATAGCCGATGTCGCCGCTGGCGACGGAGCGTTGCAGACATGCACTTGACGGCTGGTGTTCAGAAACAGGAAATCCTGCAGCAACGAGCCATCAGCCATGACGGCCTGCGCCCGAATTCCTGCCCCGGGCTGCCCCATGTCCGCGAGCGTCAGCCCTGGACAGTACTTTCTGCACAGGTCCAAATAGCGTCGTCGCGAAATGGAATTTCCGAACTCGCTCAGCGCCGCACGAGAGTGCTGCAAGATCAACTTCCAGAACCCGCCGAAGCTTGCCATGCTGATGATGTCGGGTAGGTTCATGCTTCCCTTGTCATAACCCTCGCGATGAAATCCCAGCACTGCATTCGGTCCGATGGTAATGCGGCCATCGATCATCCGGGTCAGATGAATTCCGAGAAATTGCAGATCGGGATCCGGAACGGGATAGATCAAATGCTTGACGATCGACGAGCGCGACGGCGGAAGCGTGAAATACTCCCCTCGGAACGGCACGATCCGATGCGTTGGCTTGAGGCCACCCATCCGGGCGATGCGATCCGATTGCAAGCCAGCACAGGCGATCAGCCGATCTGCCGTCAATCGCTCTCCGCTGTCGAGCATGACGGATACGCCTCGCTCGCTCTCCTCGATTTGCGTGACGGCAGTTCCGGTCACAACTCGCGCACCATTTTGACGGAGTTCTTCCGCCATCGCCGCGCAGATCTGGCGATAATCGACAATACCAGTCGCATGCACAAGAATGGCGCCGTCGCCGGTAATGTTCGGCTCAAGCTGCCGGAGGCGCGTGGCTGAGATTTCCTCGATCGAAATGTTGTTCTGCTCAGCACGGCCGATCAAGGCCTGCATCCTCTCCATTTCGGCAGCATCTGTCGCGACGATCAGCTTGCCGCACGTCTCGAAAGGAATGTTACGCGCGGTGCAAAATTCCTTGGTCGCCATCTCCCCTTCGCGGCAAAGCTGAGCCTTCATCGACCCGGGTGCATAATAAATACCTGCGTGGATGACGCCGCTATTGTGACCCGTCTGGTGAAACGCGAAGCCGTTTTCCTTTTCGACCAGCACGACCCGCGCCTTGGAATCCCTGCGCATGATTTCGGTTGCAGTGGCAAGCCCGACAATGCCGCCGCCGATGACGCAATGGGTATAGGACATCCAGCCAAATCCGACGTTTCTGCAACTTCAAGGACTAGGCGCCGCATCGCCCTGGCGATGCGGCGCTCCGGAAATCAGGATCCGTTAAGATCGTAGATTGCGGGGAAATAAACGTCCTTCCAGTTGGTCGTCGTTCGCTCGACCAATCCCACCTTGTTCATGTGCTTCAGAAAGGTGAGCGTATTTTGGGGTGCCGCATCCCAAATCATTTTCGGATTCTTCAGGATCGCGAGGGCGTCGTCCATGCTGAATTTCTTGACGTCCATCTCGATCCAGACTTTCGCAGCATAGTTGATGTCCGAACGGATCATGCCCTGCGCTTCCTTCAGCGCATCGACGAAAGCCTTCAGCAGTTTGGGATTTTGCTGAATGAAGCGATCGGTCGCATAGGCCACCGCGATCGGATAAGGCCCGCCGACGGCATCGTAGCTGTTCAGCACCACATGAACCCGTGGGTCCTTCAGCTCGATATCCTGGAATGGCGACTGGCCAAAGTGTGCGTCGATGCTGCCGCCGAGCATAGCCGCCATTGCATCGCCGTGCCCCATGGAGATCGTATAAGGATCGACGGAAAACGCCTTGGCTTCGCCCATCTGCTTTATGGCTGCCATCTGGATCATGACCGCCTGGTTTGAAATCTTGACGGCAGGCAGCGCGATCTTGTCAACCGAGGAGAAATCGGCCAGCGTTTTCACCTTGGGATTTGTCGTCACAAGAAACTGCGGATGCGAAGAGATCGAGGCAATCCCCTTCACTTTGTAATTGTTCTGGGTCTTCGACCAGATGGTTAGCAGCGGCGGAATGCCGCCCGTCGCGATATCGAGATTGCCGGAAAGAAGCGCCTCGTTCATCGCCGCACCGCCGGTGAATTTCAGCCATTCTGTCGTGATGTCGACGCCAGCCTTTTTCGCATATTTCTCAAACAGCTTCTCGTGCTCCATCACCATCAGCGGCAGATAGCCAACGCCCGGCTGCTTGGCGATGCGCACGTTAACGGGCGCAGCAAAGGCAGGCGCCGCCATGAGAGAGACAAGACCTGCAGCAAATACCTGACGGATCCATTTCATGATATCTCGACCTCACTTTTGATGATTGGTTCTCGATCAAACTGTTCGGATTGCGCGTGACTGAAAATCCTTATCCAGCAGCCAAAATCGCAGCCTCCGCTTCGCGAAGCTGCAACCATTTTCGGGAGGGTTTGGAAAAGAGAAGATGTCGCAGGACCACGTCCTGCATGACGAGCAGCACCATGTCACTGCACCCTCCCCAGGTTTCGACACAGTTCTTTGCGGAATCTGCGCCACGTTCTGAGCTTTTCTTTTGCACGATTCATGCGGATTGTTAGCTCCGCCACTCCGTGCAGAAGTCGCCAGAATTCTTATTCGATGATCCTAACGAAGAAATCGCTGAGTAGCACAGAATAAATTTCTAATACTTACGATATAAATAGAATTACCCGCTCGGCGCGTATCGACATCATCAAATATCAATAAAGAAAGCGCTGCCGCACCGCGAATATGCAATCGCAGCATGCGACGTTTTGGCTTTTGATCGATCGTCTCAGAACGATCGATCCATGAAATCCATCATGCCGCGCGTGCGCCGTAGAACAGCGTCACGACATGGCGCGCTTCCGCGAAAAACAGCCAGCGCTCAACCAGTACACCCACCGCGGCAAGCAGAACCGCGATCATCAACGGGATCGTGGCCGCAACGCCACTCACCAGAATGGCGATCAACACCAGAACAAACGGCGCCGCGAACAGCGCAAGCAGCGACATCCTACGCAGCTTATCGGCGTGCTTACGGGCAATGGTGAAGCCCATCTCGCGCATCAGATAGTTTTCTTCGGTGTGAGGCGCCTCGAACAGGCGCACCTTGCCGATGTTGCCGAGGCCGGTCGCGCTTTCAGGGCTGCTCGGATGCCGGGTCGTTGCGATGAAGCGCCAATAGCTCAGCTTGGCGATCAGCGCGGCAACACCCGCCACCAGCACGACAATATCGACGCCCTGCGAACCCTGACCGAACAGGTGCAGGATCGTGGCTAGCAACAGCGCGCCGCTGTAAAGACCGAGCGCCAGATAGTTCGGCACAACATAGGCGTTGTGCCACTGGTGGATCGTTTTCAGCGACGCATAGATCATCGCGGTGCAATAGATCGTCACAAGCGAGGCGACCGCCGTGATGAGCCCAAGCGCCACCGCGGCGGCGCCCGGCGCAGGCGAGACGATCCAGGCCAACAGCAAGAGTCCGGCCGGAACATACGTCACGAACGAGCAGATGCCTTCACGCGATAACCATGAGGTGCGCCATTGCGAGAACGCGCGCCACGCGCGCTCAGGTCGGCCGAGATGGAATGTCGAGGACAACAGTCCAACTGTCACCAGCGTAAGCGCAAGTGGCAACACGACGAGCGCGACCATTCGATCTCCCGGCGCACCGGAGAATGCCGACATCAGGCCATACCAGACGAGCAGGCCGTAGCCTGCGCCCGATGCCGTGGTGAAAATGATAACCGAGAGTGCGGGATGCATCGTTTCACCTCAGCGCGACAGGACGCGATCGGCCCAGCGGAGCAAGGCAGCGCCCTTGCCCTCCGAGGCCGATTTCTTCGCCACGATATCGACCAGCGAAATGTCGTTCTGCGAACTGCACGAGCCGTTCTTGCGCGGCCGCGGCGGCAGATAGCGGTTGACCGGCTTGTAGCCGAGTTCCGGCATCAACTCATAACCGCCACGCTCCGCGACAAGGCGCGAGACATCGGAGTCCGGATCGCCGAGATCGCCGAAATGGCGGGCGCTCGCAGGACAGGTCGCGACGCAAGCCGGAACACGATCCGCCTCAGGCAGATTCTCGTTGTAGATTTTGTCAACGCACAACGTGCACTTCTTCATCACGCCGTCGTCTTCATCGAATTCGCGCGCGCCGTAAGGGCACGCCCATGAGCAGAGCTTGCAGCCGATGCAGGTGTCGGCATTAACCAGAACAATGCCGTCTTCGGTGCGCTTGTAGGACGCGCCGGTCGGGCACACGGTGACACAAGCCGGCTCCTCGCAATGCAGGCAGGAACGCGGGAAGTTGACAGTTCGCGACGCCTCACCTTGCCCTGCTTCGTAGGTGTGCACGCGATTGAACCAGACGCCGTCGGACTTCTTCTGGAAATCGCTCAGCGGCCCGGAATGACCGCTCGCGTTCCACTCCTTGCAGTTCACCGCGCAAGCATGGCAGCCGACACAGGTGTCGAGATCGATGACAAGGCCGAGCTTCTTCTGGCCGGGCACGGGTGTGGGAAGCGACGTCACTTTGCGGCTCCTGTTGATTTGCGGGCCGGAAGCGGATCCCACGGATTCTTGCGGCCTTCGGCGTCGAAGCGCAGCACGTCGGGACGCTGCGGCATGTGCGGTGGACGCTTGAGCACCGGGAATTCCGGCAATGGCGTACGTTCGTTCATCGCCGCCTTCTCGATACGCACGCGAACGTCGTACCAGGCCGCCTGTCCGGTCACCGGATCGGAATTGGAATAACGATAGCCGTCCTTCTCGGGCAGTTGCTCTGAAATGACGTGGTTCAACAGGAAACCCTCGGTGCCCTCCGGCGCGTCGGACGGCAGATTCCATGCGCCCTTGCGCTTGCCGATCGCATTCCACGTCCACACCGTGTCTGGATTCACACCCTCCATGGTGCGTACCGGCACACGAATGCGTCCGTGATAGCTCGTCACCCAGACGTAATCGTCGTCAGCAAGGCCAAGTTTCTCCGCCGTCTCGCGATTCATATAGAGGAAGTTTTTCGAGAATATCTGGCGCAGCCAGGCATTCTGCGAGTGCCACGAATGGTACATCGCCATCGGGCGCTGGGTGATAGCGGAAAGCGGAAATTCGGTTGCCGACACCGCCTGCTCTTCCAGCGGCTGATACCAGATCGGCAACGGATCGAAATAGGTCTTCACCCGCTCGCGATCGCGCTCCGGCGGCTGGATCGGGCCGTGGCCTTCCGCCGCCAGCTTAAACTTCTGCAACGGCTCGCTGTAGAGATGCAGCACAATCTGATCGGCCTTGTCGATCATGCCGAGTTTCACGGCATGCTCGAGATAGTTCTTATTGCCGTGCTTGAAGTAGACCTCGTCATGCGGCAGTTCGAGCCGCCAGAAGCTCTTGTTCTCGATGTAGCGATCGAGCTGGTTCTTGTTCGGCGCGCCCTTACCGGACGCCTCGCCATCCTCACCACGAAAACCGGCGAGTGGGCCGATACCCGGCTTGCGCTGGTGGTTGACGATGTAATCAGGATAGCCGCCGGGATATTTCGGCGTACCGTCGTCGTTGACGAAACCCGGCAGCTTGAGACGTGCGCCGAGTTCAATCAGCACATCCTGGAACGGCCGCACGTCGCGGTCGGGCTTCAGCACCGGGCGGCGGATCGCGTCCGCAGGACCATGCGCGCTGCCGATCGGACGATCGAGCAACGAAATGCAATCCCAGCGCTCGAGATATGTCGTGTCCGGCAGCACGAGGTCGGAATAGGACACCATCTCGGACGCATAGGCATCCGAATAGATGATCTTCGGAATCTTGTAGCTGCCGTCTTCATTCTTGTCGGTCAGCATCTTCATGGTACCGGCCGTGTTCATGGACGAATTCCACGCCATGTTGGCCATGTACATGAACAGCACATCGACCGGATAAGGATCGGCCGCCCACGCATTGTGGATCGCCATGTGCATCAGCCCGTGCGACGACAGCGGCGCTTCCCACGAATAAGCCTTGTCAAGGCGGAGCGGCCCGCCGTTCTCATCGACAAGCAGGTCCTCGGGACCCATGGTGAAGCCAAGCGGCATGCCGTCGAGCGGCTTGTCCGGCGCCCACGTCTTGCCGGCGGGCTTGGGGCCGCCGGGCAGCGGCTTCGGATACGGCGCCTTGTAGCGCCATGAACCGGGCGTATCGACCGCGCCGAGCAGCATCTGCAACACATGCAGCGCGCGGCAGGTGTGGAAGCCGTTGGAATGTGCGGATATCCCGCGCATCGCGTGCATCGAGATCGGACGGCCAACCATCTTGTTATGACGCCGGCCGGCCCAGTCGGTCCACGGCTGATCGAGTACAACGGGCTCGTTGAAAACTTCGGCGATTTCATCGGCAATGCGGCGGATGCGCTCTGCCGGCACACCGCAACGCTCCGCAACCGCCTCGGGCGAAAATTCATCGCTCATATAGCGGTCAGCAAGAAGCTGGAACGACGGGGTCACACGGCGACCGTCTTCAAGCTGGAAATGACCCACGATCGCGGGCGAGAAATCCGTGCCGCTCGCGGCAACCGCCTTCCCTGCTTTGCTGTCCCACGCGAGCGGCGCACCATTGGTGTCGCGCGCGAACAGGCCATGATCGGCGCCGCCCGGATTTTGCACGACCAGCCATGTCGCGTTGGTGTAGCGCGCGAGGAAATCGAGATCGACGATATCCGCCTGCAGCAGGCAATGGATCAGTGCGAAAACAAAAAGCCCATCGGTACCCGGGCGAATGCCAACCCACTCATCCGCGATCGCGGAATAGCCGGTCTTGACCGGGTTGATCGACATGAACTTGGCGCCGCGCTTCTTGAGCTCGGCAAGACCGATTTTGATCGGGTTGGAGTCGTGGTCTTCCGCAACACCAAACAGCATGAAATACTTGGTGTGCTCCCAGTCTGGCTCGCCGAATTCCCAGAATGCGCCGCCGACCGAATAGAGGCCGCCGGCTGCCATGTTGACCGAGCAGAAGCCGCCATGCGCGGCAAAGTTCGGGGTCCCGAACTGCATCCCCCACCAGCCAGTGAGAGACTGGCTCTGATCACGCCCGGTGAAGAAGGCGAGCTTCTTGGGATCGGTATGGCGGATATCGCCGAGCCACTTCGTAGCGAGATCGAGCGCTTCCTCCCACTCGATCTCCTTGAACTCGCCGCTTCCGCGCTCGCCGGTGCGCAACAGCGGCTTGCGCAGCTTTGCCGGGGAATATTGCTGCATGATGCCGGCGGAGCCCTTGCCGCATAGCACGCCGCGATTGACCGGATGATCCTTGTTGCCTTCGATATATCGGATGCGGCCGTCCTTGATGTGGACTTTGATGCCGCAACGGCAGGCGCACATGTAGCATGTGGTGTACTTCACCTCGTCGCCGACGACGGGTGAGGTCTCGACGACCTCGGCGGGACCCGCCAGCATCTCCAGCAGATCGCGCCCCTCGCCCGTAGCCGCATCATGCTGCTCGGCACCAACATCACGATGGAGCATGCGGCCCGCATGACCCAGTGCGTCTCCGATCAAACTCATCCTGGTCCGACCTTCCTCATTGGGATCGCCCATCGGTCAATCCGCGTTTCCGATTAGAACGAGTCGAAGAGATAATTTCAACGCGAAATCAAATACTTATCGATTGATTTTTACGAACGATCCAATCGCCTGTGACGATTGGTGTGCATCGCGGAAAGAAAAATGCCGGCGGCTTTCAAACGGCCACCGGCGATCTTTGTTCGATGATGACGACGCACGCGATGCGTGCGCGAGGGCATTTATTGAAAGACTTCCTCGGTCGCGCGATTGATTTCGTCGACGTATCTCTTGCGGGCAAATGCCTCGGTGAGAAAGCCGAGGACTTCATGCGTGGTCTCGTCACTGACGGCAAGGATCTCGGATTCCGCCTTGTCGAAGCAAGCCATCGCAACCTTGATGTTCATCGATGGCGTCAACGTCATGTCGCGATATTTCGCCAGTTCGGAAACCTCGCGCGTGTCCGCGCCGACATCGAAGTCGCTGGAGAACAGATCCGCCAGCAGCACGGTCCCCGCATAATGCCCTTCTTCGTCGAGCAGAAAGATCGCGTGGGTCGAGCCGAGCGGATGGAGATGGCGGCACACCTCGATCGTCGCCCGGCGTGGCTCGGTCTTTACATCGGTGCGCATCAGCCGGGACACCGTGAGGCTTCGCAACCAGCCGACATCATGCGCACCCCGGATAGTTTCGCCGCGCAGATGCAATCGCCATGTCGAGAACGAATGTCCAAAAAACTGGCGCACCATCATGCTCGTGACGAGGCAAGAGGCGAGCACGCCCGCCGTGATCTCGAGGCTGCGCGTCATCTCGAGCACAAGGAAAGACATCGTCAGCGGACCGCCGACGATCGCGACGCCGAGACACGCCATCGCCGTCAGCGCGCTGACGTTCGGGTCGACGTGAAACGCCAGTGCTGGAACGTACAGATGAAGGACTGTCGCAAACAATTTTCCGATCAGGGAGCCGATGAACAGCGACGCAAAAAACAGCCCGCCCCGGAATCCCGATGCGAGAGAAATCAGACATGCCCCAAGTTTGAGAACGATCAACAAGGCGATATGGCTGGGAAGCATGTCGCGCGACAGGTCCAGAACCATCGCGCCATGCCCTGCACCAAGCACCTGGGGGGTTATCCCTGCCATAGCTGCAATGCAGATGCCGCCGATCACCGGGCGCAGCCAGATCGGCACGACCTTGTGCCCGAAGACACGTTCCACCAGCGGCGCGGCCCGCATGACCAAAATGCCGATCACGCTGACGAGAACGGCCAGGACGAGCATCAGGCCATATTGGCGCAGGTCGCTCATCACCAGATCGGGGACATTCAAGGAATAAGTGTTCGTCCCAAGCCACCGCACCACCAGCGTCCCCGAGATCGCCGCCGCCAGAATTGGCGCCGCGCTCGCGACCGTGTACGTTCCCACAATCAGCTCGCAGGCATAGAAAGCACCGGTCAACGGAGCATCGAACGCCGCTGCAATGGCGGCGGCGGCGCCCGCTCCGACGATAATGCGCAGGTCGCTGCGGCGAAGGTTCAGGAAACGGCCTCCGAGAGACGACAATCCCGCGCCGATCTGGGTGTAGCCCGCCTCCAGTCCCACGGAAGCACCCGACCCGTTTGAGATCAGGGTCTGAAGGCTGACAATGACACTGTCGCGCAGGGACAATCGGCCGCCGCGCAATGCATTGGCTTCCACCGGATCGACGGCGGCCGATATTTTTTTCCGCCGCCGATACCATTCCATAAGGCCCAGTATGAATCCGCCAACGACAAGCGAGGCGCCCGCAACCCACGGATTGATCACGTCATTGGCGCTGAGCCGGACATCGATGCGAATTCCATAGATCAGTACATGGGCAAGCTGGGCAAGCTCGCTCATGAGCGTCACGACAAATCCGGTTCCGACACCAAGAGCAACCGCAAGAAAGACGAGGAAAAACTCGTTCGTCCGCACCCTCGCTCGCAGCCAAGCTCTCAGCGACATCCGAGCACACTCATCAAATGACAGCCTCGGCAGGCCGATCGCCGTGCCGCAGACTGCGGGCCGTTTGTCAGGATCGATTGCGTTTCAGAAGATGAGACGGCCATCAACCCGGAGGACACGATGGAATAGGTATTTCCGACTCAGTTCGGCGTGTCCAATGGAATCGCGGCCCGCTTCGGGGAAACGCGATAGGTTGACGCTCAAATTCAACGAGCGCGCAGGGCTAGCCAGCGGCCCGGATTCGGTCTTGCAGACCAGATCAGGATTTGGGTGCGCCTGCGTGACGGTAGAACTCGACGAACATCCGGCCTGGTTCGATGAACTGGACGTGATGGGCGACCTCGCTCTCGATCACAACCGTTTCCCCGGCCTTCACCAGCCGTTCGTCCTGGCGCGGCGGCTCCAACCGATAAACCAGCGCGCCTTCCAGCACGTGAAGCAGGCCCCATGTCCCTGCCTTCGTGGCATGGCCCGCCTGCAGCTTCGCCGGCAGGCTTTTGGAGTTGAATTCCGGCGATCGTGCATACGCCTCGAACCCGTCCGGTAACTCATCGGGAATGGGCATGGCGTCTTGCTCCAATCAGGCTTCAGGAAATCGCCGCAACAACCAGCATCCCAATGACTATCATGATCAGGCCACTGACCAGCATCGGAATGAGCGAACTGCTGGCCTGAGAATCAAGCCCCCGGTCGGCGGCGAGGGTCGCGAGTTTCTTGTAGGTTCCAATTGCAGCTTTAGGCATCGGTGACACCCTTTCTGAGCAAAAACACCTTGCATAGAGCGCGGTACCGAGTGGCGGGTCGGCGGCCATGCCCATTAAGATATATACAAAATACCTGTTTTATTCAACCTCCTGGCCGGATTTTTCAGGATATAAAAATACTTAGGATGTATCTTTAGACCAGATGTGATAGGATAATTATCAGCCGGGGATCCCATTCATGCGCCTGACAAATTTCTCAGACTATGCGTTGCGTATTCTGATGTATGCGGCAGTCGTCCCGGACGGCCGCCTCATTACCATCGAGGAAACCGCAGAGGCCTATGGCATCTCCAGAGCCCATCTGATGAAGGTTGCCAACCAGTTGACCCGGGCGGGTTACATGAAAGCCGTCCGCGGCCGGTCCGGCGGGCTAACGCTCGCCAAACGCCCCGACCGTATCCGTCTTAGCGATGTCCTCCGCGCCACCGAGCCGGATTTCGCGCTGGTCGAGTGCATGACAGCCGATAACCGCTGCATGATCTCGCCACGCTGCCGCCTGCGAGGCGCGCTCAACGAAGCGCTCGCTGCCTTCCTTGAAACACTCGACGGCTACACCCTCGCCGATCTCATTCTCTCGCCCAAAGATTCAGCGAGGCCCCTTCTCGCCATCGGAGCCCGCAGAGCTTAAGCGGCATCAGGCTCGTGACGGCCGATCGGTTCGCTCGAAGATGATCCCCGGCTGGTTATCGCCCTCGCCAGTCAGATGGCGGTAAAACTGCAGCGCAAAAACAATAATGATGGTGGCGATCACAATCGCCGCAAGACCGAGCACGATTCGCTTCACCATCGGCAGCGTCATTTCCTGAACAAGAATCGCGACAGCGCGAACCTCATGACAGACTCGCTGCCTTACGCGCAATATGCCGCTGGCCAAGCCATAACAGCGGAACGAACACCAACTCCATGAACAGCATGAACAAGGTGCCCACCGTCGGCGTCGGCCGGACGCTGAACGTATAAAGGTGTGCAAGGCCGCCGATGAAAATCAGAAATGACAGCGTACCGATCCGCTCATGATGGGTTTCGATATGGGGAATCGTCATCGCGAACATCACACCCATCGCGGCCGTCATCGCGGAGAGATAGCGGAAATAGCTGTCGACCAGTCCGCCGTTGCGGCCATGAATCAAATCGACCCCAAGCAGCGCGCCGGCCGTACCCGCGCCGATCAGCACGATGGCAGCGAAGGCAATCGCGGCCTGCAAAACGATTCGTTCCATTGTCCCGCATCCATAGTTCGACGCAGATTATATGTGCTTCGCACCCCCGGCGGATCACAGTTTGTCGTGATATCCCGCCTCAAAATGCGCCATTCGGTATCATGTTTCCCTCGCTGCTGTACCGCGCGGCCAACTCTCTCTATATCGGTGCCCCATGCCCACCTTCACCCCCCATCAGGACCGTGCGCTGTCCGCCGTCAGTGCCTGGCTCAAGGCGAAGCCCGGCCGTGGCAATACACCGCCGGTGTTCCGCCTGTTCGGCTATGCCGGGACCGGCAAGACCACCCTCGCCCGTCATATCGCCGATGCCGTCAATGGCGAGGTGAAGTTCGCTGCTTTCACCGGCAAGGCCGCGCTGGTAATGCGCAACAAAGGGTGCGATGGCGCTTCCACCATCCACTCGCTGATCTACCGGACCCGCGAAACTGGCGACGAACAGCCGAGTTTTGAGCTGTGGGACGATGCCCCCGCATCAAAAGCGAAGCTGATCGTGATCGACGAATGTTCGATGGTCGATGCCGATCTTGGGCGCGACCTGATGTCGTTCGACTGCCCTCTGCTGGTGCTCGGCGATCCCGCACAGTTGCCACCGATCGCGGGGGGCGGCTTCTTCACCGAAGCGGAACCCGACGCTATGCTGACCGAGGTACATCGCCAGGCGCAGAACGATCCGATCGTGCGCATGTCAATGGCGGTGCGCGAGGGCCGTGCATTGGAGAACGGCCAGTTCGGTGACAGCGAAGTGGTGAGCCGCAACGGCCTCGATCCAGACCGCGTGATGGCGGCAGACCAGATTCTGGTCGGGCGCAACAACACGCGCCGCGCCTACAACATGCGGGTGCGACAGAAAAACGGAATCGAAGATGCATTGCCGGTGGCGGGCGACAAGCTGGTCTGCCTGCGCAACAACCGCAAGAAGGCGCTGTTCAACGGCGGCCTGTGGCGGGTGAAGGCACGGGCGCAGTCGAAATCGAAGATCATCACCATGCGCCTGTCACCCGAGGAGGATTTCGGCGCCAAGGTGACGAAAGTCTCTGTCCGCGCTGATTGCTTCAACGGCGGCATCGAGAATCTGCCATGGGACCAGCGCAAACCCTACGACGAGTTCGATTACGGTTACGTGCTGACCGTTCATAAATCGCAAGGCTCGCAATGGAACGACGTGGTGCTTTTCGACGAGAGTTTCGCTTTTCAGGACAGCCGCGCCCGCTGGCTCTATACCGGTATCACCCGCGCCGCAAAGCGGTTGAGCGTGGTGGTCTGAGCGTTCCGCGCGGCGATCTCCCGGCGACCGGCCAGTAACAATCGTCCCGGAATAGCGTAGACTTATCGGAGCGGCCCTGTCGCCGCAATCGAAGGACGCTTTCTCATGACGATCCTCAAACCAAACCGCATCGCTTTTGCCGCATTTGGCGCCTTGGCGCTCGCCACCCTCGCCGGCGTTTCATCCCGCGCGTCGGCCGAACCCTTCATTATTCCGCCGCCGAAAACCGACGTTGCAACAAACACCGCAACTTCCAGCGAGCCCAGATCCATTGTTCTTGCCGGCGGCTGCTTCTGGGGTGTGCAGGGCGTCTACCAGCACACCAAGGGCGTGCTTCAGGCTGTCTCCGGTTATGCCGGTGGCTCGGCGGACAGTGCCCGTTACGACACCGTCTCGACTGGATCGACCGGGCATGCCGAGTCCGTGAAGATCACCTACGACCCCAAGCAGATCAACCTCGGCAAGATCCTGCAGATTTATTTCTCCGTGGTCCATGATCCGACCCAGTTGAACCGTCAGGGCCCGGACAGCGGCACGCAGTATCGCTCAGCGATCTTCACCTCGCAGCCTGAGGAGCAGAAGATCGCGAAGGACTACATCGCTGAACTCAACGCTGCGAAGATCTACAAGAGGCCTATCGTCACTAAAATCGAGCCGATGAACGGCTTCTATCCGGCCGAAAATTATCATCAGGACTATCTGACGCTGCACCCCTACCAGCCCTATATTGCATTCAACGACATCCCGAAGGTCGACAATCTGAAAAAGCTGTTCGCCGCCGACTATCGCGACAAGCCTGTGCTGGTACGCGATGCGAAGGCGACCAATTGAACGAGGAGCGCATGACGACCAAAACTCAGAACGGACACGTCGAAAAATCCGAACAGGAGTGGCGCGCAGAACTCACGCCGATGCAGTACGCCGTGCTGCGCGAGAAGGCGACCGAACGTCCCTTCACGGGCGAATATGACCATTCGTTCGATCCCGGCACCTATGTCTGCGCAGGTTGCGGCCAACCGCTGTTTTCGTCTGACGACAAGTTCGATTCCGGATGCGGCTGGCCCGCATTCAGCGCACCCGTTGACGCCGAAAAGCTCGATGAGGAGCATGATGCGAGCCACGGGATGGTCCGCACCGAAGTGCTCTGTTCCCGCTGCCAAGGCCATCTCGGGCACGTTTTTGACGACGGTCCGGGGCCAACGGGACTGCGCTACTGTATCAATTCGGCGGCGCTGAAACTCGAGCCGAAGTAAGAGACCCCGCAAATCCGGCCATATCGCGGGTTCCGTACCCTCTAAGTGATTGATTCAAAGGCCTCTGCGCACTCAAACCGCGCAGAGGCCTTCGTTCATCATGCTGCGAATCGGAGGTCGCATTCTGGGCAGAAAGCGCCTATATTGAAGATCAATGAAGAAGCGCGGCGCGTATCGTTTCAACGTGGCAGCCGCGGCAATGGTTAGCAACCCAACTTGAAGAATGAGAGGCCGAAAACGATGGCGGCATTCAACTACAATACCGAGGCCGAACTTTTTCCCGCAGCAATCCGGAAGAAGAAGCGTGCAGGCTTCGCATATCGCCGTTTCGGCACTGCGGCCGAGGCCGTGCAATTCGCAATCGAACAGCTCCCGGCGGATTCGCTGAACGGAGCCTATCTGCAGGTGGATGAAGCCCGCTTCGACCAGAACGGCATCCGGTCGCTCTATGAGAGCAGCGCCTTCCCGCTGCCGCGCCGCCGCGATCAGGAAGAAGAAGAAGAGAAGGCCGAAGCGGAAGCCACCGACGCGGCCTAAGGCTTTCCGCCTCTTCAGCCCTTCACAATCAATCCATCCGCGGCTGCTTGTCCATCCAGCGCCGCAGGATACGGATGTTGCGCATGTTGGCACGGAACATGACGTCGAACGCATCGCCGACGAATGGAACGATGCCGACGACGCCATCGAGCGCCACGTTACCGAGCATCCGCGCGACAATGTGAGCCGGCGCACCAAGCGCACGCGCCTCGCGCACCAGCCACAATGACATCGCAGTCGTCAGCAGGTCGCCGACAATGGGAATGAGGCCGATCAACCCGTCGATGCCGTAGCGTACGTTGGTGCCCGGCACCACGAACGCGACATCCATCAGCCGCGCCAACGCCTCAAGACGCGCGAAGCGTTGCTGGCGGGTCAGCGGACCGAACCCGATATTGCCAAACACCGTGCCATTAAAAGCCGTGCCGCTGAAGGCCGTACCGTACAGGCGTTGCCCGGCGCCTCCGAAACGCCCGCCACCGACCTCATTGCCATCCTGATCGATGACCGGCGGCGGCTGACGGCGGCGCGGGGCGCTTTGGGGATGGGTGAAAAAAGTGTCCGACTTCGCTGTCACAACCTTGATCCCGTATTTGCTTTGGCCAGCACACCTTCCATACCGGCAGGCACAAATTATGGCGGGGAGCCGCCCACAACAATAATCGCCCCGCGCCGAAGGGACGCGGGATGCGATCGATGTCGCGAAAGTGAATGGCTTCAGACTGCCTTACGGCCGCCTTCTTCCTCGAACGTCAAGGCAACGGCGGCATTGGCCGATAACCGGACCTTCTTGCCTTCGACATCCGCCACCAGGCCAAGGTCGATGAAGTGGTGGTGGCCCTTGTGGCCGCCCATTCCGCTGTCGGCTTTGGTCAGCTTGATGCGGCCACCCTCGACGCGGTCGACTGTGCCGACATGCACGCCGTCGGCGCCGATCACTTCCATGTGTTCCTTGATACGCGGGTCGCTCATCGTCAAATCCTCACGGGTTTTTTATCCCGGAACTAACGCACAAGCGGCCGTTATGTTCACGCGGCCCTTCAGCCGCATGCATGAAATGATTTTCATGACGGGAAAGCTTACGCGCTCTTGCGCAGCGGCGGTTCAGCTTCAGACAACGGCGTTGCCGCATAAACGGAGTAGCGGCTCTTTCCGTCGCGCTTGGAGGCATAAAGCGCCTCGTCCGCCGTAACGATCAACCGATCGAAGTCATGCCCGATTTCCGGGCGCCATTGAGCAACACCGATCGACGTCGACAGCTTGATCGCTGCCGCACTCCAATGAACCTGCGCCGCCACGCACAGACCAAGCATGTCGCGCGCGATAAGCCCCGCTTCGTGCAAAGTGGTCGCGGGCAGCACGACGCAGAATTCGTCGCCGCCCATGCGCGCCAGCAGATCGCCGGTGCGGAGCCTTTGCTGGACGGTGCGGGTAAACTGCCGCAGACATTCGTCTCCCGCCGCATGGCCATAATTGTCGTTGATGGCCTTGAACTCATCGATATCCATCAGCAGGACAGAAAACGGCTGCATCGAACGATCCGACCGCGCGCACTCTTCCGCGAGGCACGTCAGCAAACGTCGGCGATTGGCCACTCCCGTCAGATCGTCGAACAACGCCAGATCAGCGACCTCGGCACGGAGGCGATCGATCGCCATCAGCAGAAAGCCGAAATTCCACACGATCGACAGGAACACCAGCACCAGCACGATCACCGACTGGAGCGGCGTGAAGTGGATCATGTAGATATTGTCCGGCGGCTGGGATAATCGCAGGATACATCGTACGGCCACCACGGTCGCGAGGATGGCTCCGACCACGCCGGCAAACCGTGCGCCCGGATGGCGCGCGCCGTACCGCCAAACCAGCACTGTCGCCAGACCGATGGAGAGAGACTGGCTGAACGAATAGATCACGATCCGCATCGGCGGACTGGCGTGCCAGGCGAAGAAGGCGATGCTGAGCGCGCTGAAGCCGATGAGCGCGGCATGCGTCCGCCACGAGACCGGCAGGCCGTAGAACCGCTCGACGCCCATCGCGACGAGGCTCGTCGAGGAAATCATCATCACGGCGCCGAGAAACAGCGGTAAGATGGGATCAACGTACATCCGCAGCACGGACAACGCCGCACCCGCGGATGCGATGAACGCGCCCGCAGCCCAGAACCGTGCCGCCTCGAAATTCGGATAGGAGCGCGCGACGTAAGCCCACACCACGCCGAGCGCGACAAAATTGACGACGAACACAAGCCAGAGGGTGACGACGTTCAGCACGCGCAACCTCCCCGGTTGCGGCCCGTCCGCGCATGACCGCGCGACTTATCATGTCGGCTGCTGGTCGTTTGACCCATGTCCCCGCCTCAATACCGGTCACCGCCGGTTTCGTCCGGGGAACATGCACCTTGGGAACTTAACGGACCTTCACCGGAAGCAAGGACCATTTGGCTTGGTTTTAAATCAATGAAGATGAAACGGGATCGCAATTGCCCGAACCACGCCAACAGGCATCCCGCGCAAGAAACGGCGCGTCATTCGCACACCATTAACCCTGTGGCCTCGCCCCACCACGCCTTACGGCGTGGCCAGCTTGTCGGCGAAATAGGCGATGGTCTTGCGATAGATCACCGCCCTGTTCCATTCGCGCATCGCATCGAAATTGGCGCTGCCCTCGTGATAGTCGGCGCCGGCCTTGAAGCCTGAGGTGTGCAAAAGGTTCGCGGTGGAGGCGAGCACGTCCGGCACGCTGTGACGCAGATCGACATGGCCGTTGCCATCGAAATCGACGCCGTACTTGATGTAGCTTGAGGGGAGGAATTGCGTCTGGCCGATCTCGCCTGCGAAGGCGCCGACCAGATCGTCGAGCCGCAGGTCGCCGCGCTGCACGATCTTCAACGCCGCTAAAAGTTCGCCCTGAAACAGCTCGGTGCGGCGGCAATCATGCGCGAGCGTCGCGAGCGTCTTGATCACAGGCCGCTTGCCCATGTCGCCCTTGCCGAAATCCGACTCCAGCCCCCAGATCGCAACGATGATCTGCGGCGGCACGCCGAAGCGCTGCTCGATGCGCGACAAGAGCGAAGCATTCTTCTGCATCATGAAGCGGCCGCTCTTGATGCGCTGGGCACCGACGCGGGTGGAGACATACTGCTCGAAGGTCTTGTTGAAGGTGTAGCGCTGGCGGCGGTCGAACCGCAGCACTTCGGGATCCTCCGTCACGCCCGCGAACGACTGGCTGACGACGCTTGGCGAAATGCCTGCGGCCACCGCCTCACGCGAGAAGGTCGAGACGAAGGCGTTGAAGTCGCCGCCGCATTGCGCGGCGGAAGCCGATGACATCAAGCCCCCCGCGCCGAGGAAGCCGAGCGAGAGCGCCAAAAGAGACAATTTGCGTGAAAAGGCACTGGAGAAATTGCGCATGAAAACCTCTTTGGCTGCCGGGACCGGCGGGCGGGAAATTCAGGCTGCCTTTATAGCACGGCGAATCGGGGCGGGAGGATGACGTAAACACACCCGCAAGCGTCATCACCCGCCTGCCCCGGTTTGCACGGCTCACGCGCGATACCGCGATGTCGTTGTGCCATGTCAAATTTCGAGGCCGGCAAAGCCGGTAGAAAAAGCCATCCCATCATTCAGGAGTCCATCCATGGCGACAAAGCGCATCCTTCTCGAAGTCGGAACGGGCAACGACTGGCATGGAGGCAGCTACACCAAGGCTGCCGTGCGCGCGGTGGAGGATGCGATCCATCACAGTTCGCTGGTGCTGCTGAAAACGCTCGATCTCGATCCGAGCAAGATGCTGGTCGATGTCAAAATCGGCGTGCAGCAGCCGGAGAAGGTGGACCCCGCCGCCGTGAAGGCGGTGCTGCCTCACGGGCAGATCACGGTCGAGGTCGTCAAGGGCGGCCTCAACGCCGCCAACACCGGACCGGATGACATTTCGATCATCGCGGTCGCCGCGATCACGGTCCATCTCGATCTCGCATAGAGCCTGCTCCAGATTCCGCTGAAGGCTGGCGATCGGACCCGGGCGGCGGCGACATCGCGACAGGACACGCGCCATCAGCCCTGTTCTTGTGACGGCGCGGGCGCGCCCGAAGTTCTGACCGTTTCCCGCGCGCTTGGGGCTTGCCCCATTCGCGCCGCCCTCAAGACCGAGGGCGCACGGAACGCCGGACGCGCGATGCGTCCGCAGCCTCATGCGCGATGAAAACAAGCGCACGAGTTCGTCACCACGAAAGCACCGGACACGTCCGGCGTTCCGCGCGCGATGGGCTTCCGGCTTGCTTCGTGCTCTCCCCGGTGACCGCACGTTTGGTTGTCACCGTCGTTGCGACTGAGGATGTGTCCGCCTCCGGTTGGAAGCGGCTCTCCGGGGCAACTTGACGCCACGTCCGGGGCGCCAGGACCACACGCTTTGGGCCGTCCGCGGCAACATCGTCGTCAGCGCCTCATCTGCGCGGGTCACGACGCCCCTTGAAAACAAGGCGAAGCCCTCCCGCGCGTCATCCGCGCCTGACGCTGCCGCGTCCACCGCATCCCGCCCCGCGACAAGTGACGATCGCGAGCCGCCCCTCGGGAGTGGAACGGGATGAATAGGAAAATAGTCACAATCTCTATTTTGTCAACGACAAAATAATTTCGATGAAAAATGCCCCACAAACCAAACAGTTTAAATCAAAGGAAATGCTGGATTTACCGGAACGTAGAAGAGCAGACTCTCACGCGATGCCGACATTTGGTGGGACGTTGCTAAGCAGGGATGTTGCGGAATCCGCGCTCATAGTAATCTGTTCGAAAATGCAGTGCGAAGCTACTCGTCGAACAGCCGCTCTTCGAGCCGACTTATGAAACTGCGCGTTCTAGCGAGCGCGATTTGCAAATCTGAATGAATCTTCGGGATGCCTTGCCAAACCCGTCCTCGACATTTTTCGAAATCTGCGACTTCATTCTTGGCTATGATCGAAGCTAAGCGGGTCTGCATGCGAACTTTCGTCGCATAACGCATCGACGCAGAAGATACGGTCAAACACGTATCGATAAAATGGTCCCGGTTCGCCTGCTGCTGCGACGTGCCCCAAACAAAGCCTCGCGCAACCTGCAAATCTTTGACGCAATCATTCAACTCATCGCATGCCTGCTCATAAGCGGCGAATGCAACTGTCTTGTCGACCGCATCAACATTTACATCAGCCATTGCGATTTGGACAACATCGATCTTTGCAGCAACAGTTGTAATCAACGAAAGCTCGTTCGTCAGTTTGGCTGCACGATCGCAAAGGCGTTCGTGGGAAACATGGTCATTTTGGCGGGTCATTTCTGCCAACTGACTTTTGACAGGCTTGATCGCGATCATTGCTGCCGTAAGTGCGATTAGAGCGCCAATGATGCTGCCCGAAAAGCCAAGCCAGTCAGACGTGTGGACAGATGGGTCAGACTTCACAAGTGGCAGCGATACCGCCAGCATGCAGGCAAGGGCAGCAAAAAGGACGAGGAGGCCGATCGCACTCAGACCGGGGTCGAGTTTTTTCATTTAGCCAATCTGTCCTCTCGCCGTAGTATCGTCGAGAGGGGCGCATGACCGAATCCACAGCAGCTTACAAAGACAGGAAGAAAAGACCCGTTCGCTGTGATCGCTGTTTGGGAGGCCGATGCGTAAGACGCATCGCGTAAAGATTGAGGGGTCACCGCACATCAATAGCGGTTACTCTCACCCGCCCCTACTTCGGCGGCTGAAGGCCCGGGCTGTTGGCCCATTCGTCGCGATGCTCGTATGCGCTCTGCTGCTCGCTCTCGCGAGGCCGCCGCTCCTGCGAGGCCGAATTGCGTTCAGGCCATTCCCGCTCCGTCGTCTTCGGCGCTTTGCTCATGTGCGGGATTCCTTCTTGGCTGCTGAAAACGCCACCCTATGCTGGCCCCGTCATCTCCGCAACATCTAACTTATTGATTTTACTATAGTTTTTTACTCATTTCACGCCTGTTCGGGAACTTACCCACGATGAGTAAGTTGAGTAAGTGACGCCTCCAGAACATGGGAAAAGGCCATGAACTCAGACTTACGCGGCGAACGCCTCCAGATCATGCTCTCCCCCGAAGAGCTTTCTGCGATTGACGATTTTCGCTTCCGCCACCGCATGCCGACGCGCGCTGCGGCCGTGCGCGAGCTTTTGAAGCTCGGCCTTGCCGCCTTCGCGACCGACGGCGGACCGAACATGAAGTCGAGCAGCTATGGCGTGTTCGGCCGCGGCAAGGATGGCCATCGCGACCCGACCGGCGAGGACGACGTCGCCTGACGATATTCCGGCGCGGGCCTGCCTGCGACTTTCCAGCAAAAACGGCGGCCTTTGCGGGCCGCCGTTTTTGTTTGTCGCGTTGCCGCGAGGATCAGTTGTCGAGGAAGCCGCGCAGCTTCCCGCTTTTTAGTTGTCCAGGAAGCTTCTCAGCTTTCTGGAGCGCGACGGATGCTTGAGCTTGCGCAGCGCCTTCGCCTCGATCTGGCGGATGCGTTCGCGCGTCACCGAGAACTGCTGGCCGACTTCTTCCAGCGTGTGGTCGGTGTTCATGCCGATGCCGAAGCGCATGCGCAGCACGCGCTCCTCACGCGGCGTGAGCGAGGCCAGCACGCGCGTCGTGGTCTCGCGCAGGTTCGACTGGATCGCCGCGTCGATGGGGAGGATCGCGTTCTTGTCCTCGATGAAATCGCCGAGGTGCGAATCTTCCTCGTCGCCCACCGGGGTCTCGAGCGACAGCGGCTCCTTGGCGATCTTGAGAACCTTGCGCACCTTCTCCAGCGGCATGCCGAGCTTCTCGGCCAGTTCTTCCGGCGTAGGCTCGCGGCCGATTTCGTTGAGCATCTGGCGCGAGGTGCGCACGATCTTGTTGATCGTCTCGATCATGTGCACCGGGATACGAATGGTGCGCGCCTGGTCGGCGATCGAGCGGGTGATGGCCTGACGGATCCACCACGTCGCATAGGTCGAGAACTTGTAGCCGCGGCGATATTCGAATTTATCGACCGCCTTCATCAGGCCGATGTTGCCTTCCTGAATGAGGTCGAGGAATTGCAGGCCGCGGTTGGTGTATTTCTTGGCGATGGAGATGACGAGGCGGAGGTTCGCCTCCACCATTTCCTTCTTCGCCTGCCGCGCCTCGCGCTCGCCCTTCTGCACGCCGAGCACGATCTTGCGGAATTCGCCGATCTCGAGGCCGGTCAATGCGGCGAGCTGCTGGATCTCGTGGCGCAGGTCCTTGATCTTGTCCTTCTCGTGCGCGACGAAATTCTTCCAGCCCTTGGCGGCGAGTTTCGACACACGGTTGAGCCAGCGCGGATCGAGCTCCGAGCCGACATAGTTCTTCAGGAAGTCCTCGCGGCCGACGCCGTGGCTATCGCCGAGGCGGAACAGGCGGCCTTCGTACGACACGAGGCGCTTGTTGATGTCGTAAAGCTGCTCGACGAGTGAGTCGATGCGCGCCTGATTGAGGCGCAGCGACTTCACCTCGACGATGATTTCGTCCTTCAGCTTCTTGTATTTGCGCTCCTGCGACGGCGACAGCGACTCGCTCTGCAACTGGTTGGCGATGTCCTGCTCCTGCAGGCGGCGCAGTTTCTTGTATTCGGACGCGATCTTGTCGAAGGTCTCGACCACGCGCGGCTTGAGCTCCGCCTCGATCGCGGCGAGCGACATCTGGTTCTCGAACTCATCGTCCTCGTCGCCATCGCCTTCGGGTGCTGCGGCGTCATCGCCCGCGGCGGGCGCGGGACGGAACGGGGTCGCGGTCTGCGGCGCGGTCTGCGCGGGCGCGGCCTGCTGGGCCGCGATCACCTGCACGGTGCCGTCGCCGTTGACGACGGCGGCGGTCGGCTGGCCATCGGGGCCGACGGGACCCGCGATCATCGCCGGGTTCACGCCGTTCTTGCCCTCGGGGCCGGCATAGGTCGCTTCAAGGTCGATGATGTCGCGAAGGAAAATCTTTCCTTCGTTGAGTTCGTCGCGCCAGATGATGATGGCCTGGAAGGTCAGCGGGCTTTCGCACAGGCCCGCGATCATCGCCTCGCGGCCGGCCTCGATGCGCTTGGCGATGGCGATTTCGCCCTCGCGCGACAGAAGCTCGACGGTGCCCATCTCGCGCAGATACATGCGCACGGGATCGTCGGTGCGCTCGCCGGGCTCCGACTTCTTGGTTTCGGTGACGGCCTTGGAGGTGACCTCGACAAGCTCGTTATCGGTGTCGTCGTCGGCCTCGTCCTTCTCCTCGTCCTCGTCGTTGGCATCGTCGGCTTCGGAGACGTTGATGCCCATGTCCGAGAGCATCGCCATGATGTCCTCGATCTGCTCCGGCGAGGTCTGGTCGGAGGGCAGCACTTCGTTGAGCTGATCGAAGGTGACGAAGCCGCGCTTCTTCGCCTGCTTGATCATCTTCTTGACGGCAGCATCCGAGAGATCGAGCAAGGGCGACGGCGCGTCGGCGGAATCCTTTTCGGGAGTCTCGGCGGCCTTGGCTTCTTTTTCCTTGTCCTTGACCGCTACCGTCTTCGCCTTGGTGGCCATACTTGTCGCTCCTGAAACGCACGTCGCGCGCGAGGCTTTCGCCTTGCGCGGAATTCGAATTTGGTGATCGCGCCGGGCCAAAGGTCCGCGCCGATCAGGTCAACGGTCTGACACGGAAAAGGCGGCGCGCACCCTACGCCACCCTTTGACCTGTCCCCACGATTCAGCCGCCGTTTTGGCCCAGAGGCCGTTAATCTTCGATTAACCCTGTATTTGCGGGTAAATCCTCGTTTTGGCGAGTCTTTTTCGCAAAAAACGAAAGCCCGCCGCCGCCGAAATTCCTGCCCCGTCAGGCGCGGAACCGCCCCGAGGACTCCCCGAAGCCTTCAATGAGCGCTTCGGTCCCGTCCGCCGCCGCAAGCCTCGCTTTGACATCGTTCAGCCAGACGTTGTTCGCCTCGCTGCCGTCATGTCCGAGCGCCTGTTCGGCATCCTTCAACTCCCTAAGTAGGGCGTGGGATTGCCGATGCAAGGCAACGAGTTGCTGCCAGGTCGACAAAACATCCTCGCGCGCCGCGCCCGCCTGCGTACCCCACACGTCCTTGGTGGTGAGGGCCTTCTCAACTCGTTGAATTTGCTCGGAATAATTGTTCTTTTGCAACCATGAGGCGATCCGGTCACGTTCCGCCTCCGGATCGTCGGCCGCGCCATAATTGGCAAACGCCGCGATAATGCCGGCGCGCAATTTCACCGCATCGGGGTGGGCGAGCTCAAGGCCCGCGATCTCCTCGAGGTGGTCGTGCAAGAGCCAGGGGTGATTGATGAGCGACTGCAGGATCAGCGCCTCGCGCCGCGACAGCGCGCTGCGCTGGCCCCGCATCAGGGGGGAGTTCGCCAGTTGAGGGCTCGCGGCCTGGTACGGTCCACGCCCCAGCGCGGCTGTGGATAGATTGGCCCGGCTGCCCGGCCGACCGCCGGAACCGGCTCCGAAACCGCCCCGGCCCGGAAAACGCCGCGGTGATTCGCTCCGGAAACCGCCCCGCGCCCCGCCATAGCCGCCGCCCGGCGCGGCCCCCTCGGGCGCGAACATCCGGCGCAATCGCTCGGCAAAATCCTGCCGGTAGTAGCGCCGCACGGTCTCGTCGCGGATGCCGTTGGTGAGTTCGTGGAGTTTTGCTTCCAGTGCGGCGCGGCGCTCCGGTGTCGCAAACTCGCCGCCCTCGGTCGCGCGCGCCCAGATCATGTCTGCGAGCGGACGCGCGGCGGCGAACACCTCATCAAGCGCGGCACGGCCGCCGGTGCGCGCGAGATCATCGGGGTCCTGCCCTTCCGGCATCATCGCGAAACGCAAACTCTTGCCGGGCATCAGATGCGGCAGCGCGAGGTCGGCGGCACGAAACGCCGCACGCTGGCCAGCGCCATCGCCGTCGAAGCATAGCAGCGGCTCGTCGGCCATCTTCCAGAGTAACGAAAGCTGGCTTTCGGTCAGCGCCGTGCCGAGCGGTGCGACCGCAGCGGGAAAGCCCGCGCCGACCAGCGCGATGACATCGACATAACCTTCGGCGACGATCACCGGCGCGCCGTCATGCGCCGCCTGCCGCGCCGTTGCCTGATTGTAGAGATTGTCGCCCTTGTGAAAGAGCGTCGTTTCCGGCGAATTGAGATACTTCGCAGGCACATCCTTTTCGAGCGCACGGCCACCGAACGCGATGATGCGGTTGCGTGCATCGGTGATCGGAAACATCACGCGATCGCGGAAGCGATCGTAAGGCACCGGAATGTCGTCGCCCGCGATCAGCAAGCCCGCTTCCACCATGTCATCGACCGACACGCCGTGCGAACCAAGATGCTCTTTCAGCGCGAAGCGCTCGCCCGGCGCGTAGCCCATGCGAAACTGCAACTGTGTGGCGGGCGAAATCGAACGGTCGGCAAGATAGCCGCGCGCTTTCGCGCCGGTGCGCGAAGCCAAAGTCTCCGCGAAGAACTTCGAGGCCAACTCCATCACGTCATACAGCGTACGGCGGCGCTGCTCGTGACGCGCGGCGTCCGGCGTCACCGCAGGCAGCGCCATGCCCGCCAATGAGGCGAGCCGCTCCACCGCCTCGACGAAACCGACGCCTTCGGTCTCCATCACGAAGTCGAAAATGTTGCCATGCTTGCCGGAAGAGAAGTCGTGATAAAAACCCTTCTGGTCATTGACCGTGAAGGACGGCGTTTTCTCCTGATGAAAAGGCGACAGCCCTTTCCACTCCTTGCCCGCCCGCTTCAACTTCACGCGCTTGCCCACGACTTCCGACACCGGGAGCCGCGCGCGCAGATCGTCGAGAAATTGGGGCGTGAAACGCATAGGGTCGAATGGAATCCTAGTCAGCCGACCATCAATATAGGACCGGCAGCGCCAAACCCATAATCCGCCGCCGATGTGCGGAAATACCGGCATTTGTCGCCGCTATTCACAGGGTTCCTGCGGGACCACGCACCCGCGAAGCGATTCCCACGTCGTCCCCGCGTAGGCGGGGACCCAGTTCTAAAACTTCATAATGCACACCGTCGGAGCGGCAATGACGTGCCTTTCAATCGATGCATCGTGCGCCGGTGACAGATTTCATGGGTCCCCGCCTTCGCGGGGACGACACGGCGAGATCGCATCACGTCTGCGTCATCCGCCTGCAAGGCATGAATGGCTCCATGCCGGGCACGCGCTGGACAACCAACGGACGATGAATTGAAAACCTGCGGATCGATTCCTAAGTGCCCCTCTCCTTAAGCACCTGCCTTCTTTCCCGGACAATTTCCCGAATGACCACAACTCCTGCCAAGTCCGATGATCCCGGATTCTGGATCATCCTGTCATTTGCGATCGCCTGCGGCGTCACGGTCGCCAACCTTTATTACGCGCAGCCGCTGATCGGGCCGATCAGCGAAGCCTTCCACCTCGACATCTCGGCGTCCGGCCTGATCGTGACGATGATCCAGCTCGGCTACGTCATCGGGCTGATCTTTCTCGCCCCGCTAGGCGACCTCGTCGAAAACAAGACGCTGATCCTCACCGCACTTTGCGCGGTGATCGCAAGCCTCGCCATCTCCTCTTTCGCGCCGACCGCTTCGGTCTTCATCGCGGCCTCGCTGTTGCTCGGCATCACGGCGACCGCAACGCAGATGGTGCTGCCGGTCGCGGCCCACCTCGCGCCCGATCACAAACGCGGCCAGATCGTCGGTACCGTGATGAGCGGCCTGCTGTTCGGCATCCTGCTGGCGCGGCCGGTCTCGACGTTGGTGGCGGGCGTTATCGGCTGGCGTGGCGTCTATGCCGCCTCGGCGGTCGCCATGCTCGCCGTGCTGGTGATGCTGGCGTTCACATTGCCGCGACGGCAGCCGGACCACACGCTCAATTACGGGAAACTACTTGGTTCGATGTGGTCGCTGCTGCGCACCACTCCGGCGTTGCAGCGCCGCACCGCCTATCAGGGCATGATGTACGGCGCGTTCTCGCTGTTCTGGACAGCCGCGCCACTGATCCTGCTGCAGCCGCCGTTCTCATTGAGCCATACCGTGCTGTCGCTTTTCCTGCTGAGCGGTGCCGCGGGCGCCTTCGTCGCCCCCATTGCGGGCCGCCTTGCCGACAAGGGGCATGGCGATGCATTGACCATCGCCGCCATCGTCATGGTCGCGATTGGCTTCGCGCTGGTCTGGGTCAGCGGCCACTCCCTGACGCTATGGGTTCTCGCAGGCATCATTCTCGATGCGGGCGTGCAGATGAACATGCTCGTTGGGCAGCGCACCATTTATGCACTCGGCGCAGACATCCGCAGCCGCGTGAACGCCCTTTATATTGCGCTGTTCTTTCTCGGCGGCGCGATCGGCTCGGCGCTCAGCGGTTGGGCCGTGAGTCATGGCGGCCATGCCAAGGTCGCAATGATCGGCCTATGCTTTCCCGCAATCACGCTTATACTCTTTCTGGGGGAGCTATCCCGGCGCGATTGACGAGGGACCCATGCATTCACCTGTTTCACCCCTCCTGCTCGATACCGATGAAGTCGCGCCCGTGCGCGAAGACAACGCAGACAGCACGTCTCCTTTTCTGCTCACCTGCGATCATTACGGCAAACGCATCCCGGAACGCCTCGGCCGGCTCGGCCTCACTGAGAGCGATCTGGAACGGCACATCGCATCGGATGTCGGCATCGCCGGTGTCGCGCGGCGGCTTGCGGAGGCCACCGGCGCGCATTTGATCGCACAGCGATATTCTCGGCTCGTGATCGACTGCAACCGGCCGTTCGAAAGTCCGGGCTCGATCCCGCTGATGAGCGAAGCCACTCACATTCCCGGCAATGACGGCCTGAACTTCGAGGACATCGCCGCGCGCCGGCGCGAGATTTTCACGCCCTATCACGCGCGCATCGCGCAAGCGATCGACCGCCGCGCCGCAAAGAACCTGCCGACCATTCTTCTGTCGCTGCATTCGTTCACGCCGGTCTATGCCGGCGTGGCCCGGCCGTGGCATGTCGGCACGCTCTATCAGAACGGCAACGGCCTGCCGCCCTTGCTGCTCAAGCTGTTGCGCGCCGAAGGCCATTTCCTGGTCGGCGACAACGAGCCTTACTCGGTAAGCGACGCGACCGACTACACCATCCCCGTGCATGGCGAGCGCCGTGGCATCGCCAATTCCGGCATCGAAATCCGGCAGGATCTGATCACTGACGAAGCCGGCCAGATCGAATGGGCCGAGCGGCTTGCGCGCATCGTTCACGAGATCGAAGGCCGCCTGCTGGCGCAGGGGCTGGTGAAACGCTGACCTAAATTTTCAGGAATTTCCCATCGCGAATTATTGCTTCTTGACATGCAACCATTTGGTTGCCTATTATCCGAACCATGGATGAGGTCTTCAAGGCACTGGCGGACGCATCGCGGCGCTTGCTGCTCGACAGGCTTCATGCCCGCAACGGCCAGACACTGCTGGAGCTTTGCAACGGCCTCGACATGACGCGGCAGGCCGTCACCAAGCATCTTGCGATTCTGGAAAACGCCAATCTCGTCGCCACCATCAAGCATGGCCGCGAGAAGCTGCACTACCTCAACCCCGTGCCGATCCATCAGATCGGCGAACGATGGATCAAGAAGTTCGAGCGCGGAAAACTCGAAACCCTCAGCGAGTTGAAACGAAAACTGGAGAAGCGTGATGAGTAAGCCGGAATTCGTCTATGTTACCTACATCAAGACCACGCCGGAAAAGCTCTGGCATGCGCTCACCGACAAGGCCTTCACCGAGAAGTACTGGTACTGCTGCAGCCTGACGTCCGACTGGAAGGTCGGCTCGCGCATGCACATGGACCGCGGCGGCGAGGTGAAGAACGAATGCGTCATTCTCGAATCCGATCCGCCGCGCAGGCTGTCCTATAGCTGGCAGTCGGTGTTCGACGAGGAGATGCGGAAAGAGAAACCCTCGCGCGTCACCTATGTCATCGAGCCGTCCTACGACGGCGTCAAGCTGACCGTGACGCACGAAGGCTTCGCACCAGACAGCAAGACGTTGCCGAGCATCTCGACCGGCTGGCCACTCGTGCTTTCAAGCCTCAAGAGCATTCTCGAAACCGGACAGCCGCTCGCCTTCGAGCACGCGTGAGGCGGCGCACGTCGATCATGCGTCGCTCAATGAGGCGATGAAAAAATTGTCGTCCCCGCGAAAGCGGGGACCCAGTGACCGTATTGAAAGAAAACTGGATTCCCGCTTCCGCGGGAATGACCGGTGGCTGACTAACCCGTCAGCGCGGCCTTCACGAGGCCGCTGGCCTTGCCGAAATCCATCTGGCCGGCGTACTTGGCCTTCAGCGCGCCGATCACCTTGCCCATGTCCTTCATGCCGGCCGCGCCGGTGTCCTTGATGGTGGCGGCGATGGCGGCCTTCACCTCGTCCTCAGACATCTGCTTCGGCAGATAGGCGGAGATCACCGCGATCTCCTCGCGCTCCTGGGCGGCGAGTTCCGCGCGGCCACCCTTGTCGTAGAGCTCCACCGATTCCTGGCGCTGCTTGATCATCTTCTGCAACAGGCCGAGGATGTCATCGTCGGACAAAGGCGGCTTGCCCTGCCCGCGCGCCTCGATATCGGCGTTCTTGATCGCCGAGTTCACCATCCGCAGCGTGGAGAGCTTGCGCTCCTCCTTGGCCTTCATCGCCTCTTTTACGGCGGTGCTGATGTCGTCGCGCAGCATGGTCAATCTCCCCGGGCGCACAGGCGCCATCAAATCCGCGTTGGATTTACGGGGTTTTTCGCCCTTGGACAACCATCCCCTGCCTTGGGCGCGGGGCGCGGACGGCAAACATGAGGAAAGCGCATGGAATGCCGCCCTTTGCCCTTTGACGCGCTGCGGCACCCGCGTTATGTCATGGGCTTATGACAACAAATGACAATTCCCCCGCCTGGCCGGACAAAAAACCGACCGCGCTGCTCGTGCTTGCCGATGGGACCGTGCTGGAAGGCTTCGGCCTCGGCGCAGAAGGCTCCGCTGTCGGCGAGGTCTGCTTCAACACCGCGATGACCGGCTACGAGGAGATCCTCACCGATCCCTCCTATGCCGGACAGCTCATCACCTTCACTTTCCCGCATATCGGCAATGTCGGCGCCAACGACGAAGACATTGAGACGGTGAACATGGCGGCGACGACAGGCGCGCGCGGCGCGATCCTGCGTGCGTCCATTACCGATCCGTCGAACTATCGCGCCACCCGCCACCTCGACAACTGGCTGAGTGCGCGCGGCATCATCGGCCTCGCGGGCATCGATACCCGCGCGCTGACCGCCTTGATCCGTCAGAAGGGCATGCCGAACGCGGTGATCGCCCACAGCAAGAGCGGCACATTCGATCTCGCCGCGCTGAAGAAGGAAGCTGCCGCGTGGCCGGGGCTCGAGGGCATGGACCTCGTGCCGATGGTGACGAGCGCGCAGCGCTACGACTGGGACGAGACCGACTGGCACTGGGGCAAGGGCTTTGGCCGTCAGGACAAACCGGAATTCCATGTCGTCGCTGTCGACTACGGCATCAAGCGCAACATCTTGCGCCTGCTCGCGGGTGAAGGCTGCAAGGTCACGGTCGTCACCGCCAAGACCTCGGCGGAAGATATTCTCGCCATGAAGCCCGACGGCATCTTCCTATCAAACGGCCCCGGCGATCCGGCGGCGACCGGCGAATATGCCGTGCCGGTCATTAAGAAGATCATCGACAGCGGCGTACCGACCTTCGGCATTTGTCTGGGGCACCAGATGCTCGGCCTCGCCGTCGGCGGCAAGACCATGAAGATGCATCAGGGCCACCATGGCGCGAACCATCCGGTGATGGACCTCACCACCGGCAAGGTCGAGATCACCTCGATGAATCATGGCTTCGCGGTGGACAAGACCACGCTGCCATCGAACGTCGAGCAGACGCATTATTCATTGTTCGACAATTCCAACTGCGGCATCGCGCTGAAGGACAAGCCTGTTTTCTCGGTGCAGTACCACCCGGAAGCGTCTCCCGGCCCGCGCGACTCGCACTATCTGTTCACGCGCTTCGTCGATCTGATGCGCGCGAAGAAGCGGGCCTGAGCACAGCCGATGGCGACCATCATCTTCGCCGACAAGACGCTGCGCTATGACGGCCGCGATTTCGAGAAACGCCCGCTCGGCGGCACCGAATCCAGCGTGATCCAGTGCGCGCGCGAACTCGCCAAGCGCGGGCATCAGGTTACGGTGTATTCGAACTGCGACGCGCCGGTGATGGATCGCGGCGTGATGTGGCGGCCGCTCGACGGCGAGCGGCCCGACACCTGCGACCTCTATATCGCCTGCCATCAACCGGAATTGCTGGGCTTCGTGCGCAAGCCGCGCCGCAACGCGATCTGGGTGCTGTGGCCGGTGAACCAGCTCAAGCACTACAAGAAGTTCTGGCGGCTGTGGCTGCATCGCCCGGTGCCGGTGCTGATGAGTCTGTTTCAGGCGAAGAAATATTCGCCGGTGCTGCCGCAGCATGAGCCGCAGTTCGTGCTGCCGCACGGCTTGCCCGATGATATTCGCGGCCGGAGCCCGCTCACCGAAGCGCCGCCGCCGCGCGCGATCTTCGCTTCGCACCCCACACGCAATCTGCACCGTGTCGTCGAGATCTGGGCGAAACACGTGCTGCCGCGCGTGCCCAATGCCGTGCTCGATGTCTATGGCATCAACGCGCTCAAGGAAGGCGATGATGCGTGGGCGGCGTGGGAAGGCCGCTTTCTGCCATCGGGAATGTCCCCGCAGGTCAAAGCCTCGGTGCGGGTGCATCCGCCACAGAGCCGCGAGACGCTGATCGCCGCGATGCGCAGCGCGCGGGTGATGCTCTATCCCGGCCACAAGACGGAAGCGTTTTGCCTCGCCGTCGCCGAAGCGCAGGCACTCGGCCTGCCCGCCATCGTCTCCAACATCACCGTGATGCCCGAACGCGTGATCGACGGGCTGACGGGCTTCGTTCACGACGACGATGCCAAATTCGGCGCGGACGCCGTGCGGCTTCTGACCGACGACGCGCTCTGGCGCAGCCAGCACGAGGCGGCGTTGCGTTATCAGCAAGGCATCACCTGGTCGGAACACGCCGGGCGGCTGGAGAGTTTCCTTCTGTCGGACCTCGAGCCGATCTATCGCTCGGTGCTGGCGCTGCCGCCAACCTCAAACGTCACGCAGTAAACCCTCGACGGCGGTCACCACCGCATCGACAGGGATCGCCTCCATCGTCTCGCCGCCATGATCCTGCGCACGGATCACGACACCGCGCGCGGTCAATGGTGCCCAGCGCGCAGGGTTGGTCGGCCCGAACAGGCTGACGAGCGGCGCACCAATCGCGCCGAACAGATGGCCCATGCCACTGTCATTGGCCACGGCAACCTTCAGGCGTTCGCCCAGCGCGATGGCATATTCCAGCGAGGCCGCATCGGCATCATCTGCGTCGGCTTGCGGAAACAAAGCCGAGGGGATCGATGCGCGTAATTCATTCGCGATGGCCCGCTCCTGCGGACCGGTGAAAACCACCGGCGTCAGGCCTTGCGCCGCAAGACGCTTCGCCAGCGCCACATAGTTCGGCAACGGCCAGTTCTTGCGCGCCTCGCGGCTGCCGATGGCAATGCCGACATATTTCGGGCCATCCGGCAGCGTCTGCGCGGCACGCGCACGAATACGGTCACTCAATTGAAAGCGGCCCTGCCATTCGGGCGCGCGCTGCAACGCCGCTTCCGCCATCGACAGCGCCCGCGCGGCAATGCCTTCCGGGCGCGACCAACGGCCCGGCGGACGTTTGTCGGACAGCGCATAACCCGGCAGACAGCAATAGAAGCCACGATGTTTCAGGATCGTGCGCGCGAGAGCCACCGTCACCAGCCGCGTGCGCATGTCGAACACGAGATCGAACGGCGGAAATGTGCGCAATTGCCGGATCACGGTGCCCATCGGCGTCGTGATGTTCGCATTTTCAACCACATGGGCGATCAGATCGCCGACGAACGGCCTCATCTCCCGCGCCATCGAGGTGGTGTGGGTCGCAATCCACCAGATCGGCCGGTCGGGATAGGCGCGTGCAATCGCGCGCAGAAAAGGCAGTTTGAGAAGCGTATCGCCCAGTCCCTCGCGATCGACCAGAACGGCGATCGGGCGAACATCATCGGCGCGTGACACCGTCGAACTCATGCAAGAACCCGCAGGTTGATCCTACCGGGCCATGCCTTAGCGGAAGGCTATGTCGAAGGCAAAGGGAGCCGATCCATCTCCTGCCCTGAGAACGTTCGCACCCGCATTCTTTACGTGTTGTCCCCGTCTGCGCGGGGACGACGACAGGAATCGCTGTTTGCTTTCGCCAAGGAAAAACGAAACACCCGCAAAAAGCGGGTGCTCAGCCAATTCATCGAAGAATGCTCACGCCTCGTTGCCGCCTTCCTGGCGGCTTGCCTCGAACAGGAACCAGGTCCGGCGCTCGGCTTCGTCAATGAAGGTCTCGAGGATGCTCGTGGTCGCCACGTCGCCACCCTTATCGGCGACCTCGTGTGCCTTGCGCATCTCGGCCGCCAGGTGCTTGTTGTCGCGCATCAGCTCGCGCAACATCTCGCGCGGCGGCACATAGTCCTCATCGTTGTCCTCGATGGTCTGCAGCTTGGCGATCTGCCCGATCGAGCGTAGCGTGTTGCCGCCGAGCTTGCGGATACGCTCGGCCAACTGATCGGTGGTCGCGAAAATCTGATCGGAATGCTCGTCCAGCATCAGATGATAATCGCGGAAATGCCGCCCGCTCATGTGCCAGTGGAAATTCTTGGTCTTCAGATAGAGCGCGAAGACGTCGGCCAGCAGCGCATTCACCGCTGCCGCAATCTTGTCGACTGCTGCCTGTTGCAGATCGGTTGGCGTATCCAGTTCAGATGCCACGGAGTTCTTGGTTTTGCTCACGACGGACCTTCCTGCTAGTAGGGGTGAGTTTATGCTGCCGGGGAAATCCGGCCCGACGATTATCAACTCACGACATAGGCGCCTGTTCCGGCGCCGGAACCGCTGTCCGAAACCATTACCGGAAGTTCATGGCCTGGATCGATTTCTATGATTCCGCACCTTCGATTTATGTGAGCGATGCCCACCGGCAGGCTCATTTCGCTCTCATCGCCAATGACATCGCGGGTTACATCTCCTCGCCCGAGGCAACGGTGCTGGATTATTCCTGTGGCGAGGCGCTATCGGCTGCGCGCGTCGCAGCGAAGTGCAAACGCCTGATCCTCGCCGAACCCGCGCCGAGCGTGCGCGGGCGTCTCGCGGAGCGGTTTGCCACCGTCCCCAATATCGAGGCGCTGTCGCTAGACGATCTGGCTGCGCTGCCGGACACATCGCTCGATCTCGTCGTGATGATTTCGGTCGCGCAATACATGACGCCGGACGAACTCGACGCCGCCTTCGCGCAGATCCATCGTCTCCTGAAGCCGGAGGGACGCTTCGTGCTCGGCGACATCCTCGATCCCGACGTCGGTGCCGTCACCGATGCCGTCGCGCTTTTGCGGTTCGCCGCGAAAAACGGATTCCTGATCGACGCCGTCACCGGCATTACCCGCATGGCGCTATCCGATTACCGCTCGCTCCGAAGCAAGCTCGGCCTGCGTTGCTATCGCACCGAGGAGATGCTTCACAAACTCGGGGACTCAGGCTTCATCGCGGCGCTGGCGGCGCAGAATGTCGGCACCAATCCCGCCCGCAAGACCTTCATCGCAAAGCGCAAATAGCACCAATCGGTCGTTTCACGACCTAAATCTCTTCCCCGCTGTTAACCCTATCTTCCATCTCGCTGTGACGGGTCATTCTGTCGCGGCTAGAGTGTTTTTGGCCCGGTGGCGGAAACGTCTTACGCGGGAGCTGTGCAAAGCTTTTTATCCTGGTTCAAATCCAGGCCGGGCCTCCAATTTTTCTCATTCAATATCGACACCATTTCAGCTTCGGCTTGAACGGCTCCAGAACCGCCCGCCGGCAAGCCTTTTCTGCTATTGTCCTGTCATGGTGACAAACGCGAAAGAATTTATCGACTTTTGGGTCGCTAACAGCGTCCACGCGAAATTAGAGCTTGGCGAGATCGGCAGCTCCCAAAGCGCAGATGAATTGGCGCGCCGACTTCTGGAAGCCGCCAATCAGCTCGGTCTGTCGTCCGATGACATCGTTCAGGAGATCGGCGACCCCGCTGAATACATCAAGGCTAAACTCCGCGAGTTCAATGTCGCCGAGTCAGATCGTCGGGACCCGCATTCGTAGCCAATGGATGATGCTGTCGACGAAGGGCTGGATGCCTCCGACATCGAACACATAGGCCAGACTTAGAGCAGCAAAGAAAACGATGGCGCCCGTACAGACGCCCATTAAAAAGCCTCTCGCGAACCGCGAGTTATTATTGATCGCGTGCGTGTAGACCTGCATTTCTGTTTTTGATCTGAGGGACATTCCCTGAATCCTTGCTGTATGAAGTCAATTGGCCGGTTGCTCTCACAATTCTCCGTACGGCAATCACGCGGACACGGCTTCCTGCGCTACGGCAAAGAAAAACCTCCAGTCATGAGACCGGAGGTTCACCTTCATCATCGCAAATGAAGCTTAACGCTGATCCGGCTTCTGTTGCCCGCCGCCCTGCTGGCCGCCCTGACCGGGCTGCTGTTGCTGCTGGCCCGGCTTGTGATCGCCGCCGCCCTGCTGCTGCCCTGGCTTGTTACCCTGCTGGCTCTGCTGCCTCTGATCGTTGTTCTGATTTTGGTCTGACATGTTTCAATTCCCTCTGTTACGCAGAAGGCCAATGGATCAAATCCGCTCACGTTCCTAAGCATCGAGAGGAATTGGCTCTAAAAGATAATTTAATAACGGCCTTGATTTTCAGCCCTGAGCGCAGGCGAAAACATCAGGCACACGATACATCGTCGGTCTCCGAAGTTGCTGTCGAAAGCTGTTCTTCGGTCACGATGCGCTCACTGCCATCAAGGCAATTCCTGATGCGGTAACGAAATCTGCCATCCATCTCGATCGGCAAATGCGATACGACCATATAGGTAGGCCGTTGTCCTTTGCTGCCACGGCTTGGTCCTTGCGGGGAATGACGGACTTTGCCGCTTATGGGAAATTGATGAGTCAAATACCCTCTCTAAGTCACCTGCATGAAAGCCCCGCCATTTCCGGCAGGACTCTTTGGATCAACCCAATACATCCCTGGAATTGATCGGTTCAGTCATTCACATTCCGCGCTTATGCGCGCCAGATGTCAGCAATCGTCGACCATTTGGCGTTGCAGTTCATGCAATGCCATTTGTTGATGACGGCCTTCGCAGAGTAAGTCGAATTATAGGGCGCCACGAGAACCTGACCGCAAGCGCAGGTATCAGTGCTCTCAGGCCGCGATCTCCTCATTGGCGCAGGAGATGCATCGCGCGCAGATCGTGCCCATTTACGGGCAAATCGTCTTTCAAAGTGAAGCGGGTAAATAACGGCGCTCATGGCTGTTTCCCTCTTCGAGGCGGGAGCACAGCAGCGTCTCTCCGTCATCGGCACCTGATTTTGCCGACTGATCAAGATGATGTGGGGATAACCGATCAGGATTACAAGACGAGGGCCATCCTCGCTTGGCCCTGACGGCATCCATCCTGCCCGGCAGCCTGTCCCATGGCTCAACGCCGCGGTGTCAAAAAGCAGGCGAAAGCAGCCCGAAATGCCCCAAATTGCCGGTTGATGGGGGTGTTTAAACCCTTCCACCACACGGGATTCTGGTCTAAAGACACCTCGCGCGCGAAAATCGCGCTCTTGGCTCAAGGGACGCGCGGCTGCGCGCCCTTTTTTTGTGCCGAAATTCCGGCTGGCCTTCCTGCCTGCGAGACTTAATGCCCAAACGTACAGATATCTCGACGATCCTCATCATCGGCGCTGGCCCCATCGTGATCGGCCAGGCCTGCGAATTCGACTACTCCGGCACCCAGGCCGTGAAGGCGCTGAAGGAAGAGGGGTACCGGGTGGTCCTGGTCAACTCCAATCCGGCCACCATCATGACCGACCCGGATCTGGCCGACGCGACCTACATCGAGCCGATCACCCCGGAAATCGTCGCCAAGATCATCGAGAAGGAACGCCACGTCATCCCCGGCGGCTTCGCGCTGCTGCCGACCATGGGCGGCCAGACCGCGCTGAACTGCGCGCTGTCGCTCCGCAAGCAGGGCACGCTGGATAAATTCGATGTCGAGATGATCGGCGCCACCGCCGACGCCATCGACAAGGCCGAGGACCGTGGCCGCTTCCGCGAGGCGATGGACAAGATCGGCCTCGAATCCCCGCGCTCGATCCAGACCAAGACCCTGCCCGACGCGCTGCGCGCGCTGGAGGAAATCGGCCTGCCCGCGATCATCCGCCCCTCCTTCACCATGGGCGGCACCGGCGGCGGCATCGCCTACACCAAGGCCGAATTCATCGAGATCGTCGAGCGCGGCATCGACGCCTCGCCCACCAACGAAGTGCTGATCGAAGAGTCGGTGCTCGGCTGGAAAGAATTCGAGATGGAGGTTGTCCGCGACAAGAAGGACAACTGCATCATCGTCTGCTCGATCGAGAACCTCGATCCGATGGGCGTGCACACCGGCGACTCGATCACCGTGGCACCGGCACTGACGCTGACCGACAAGGAATACCAGATCATGCGCGACGCCTCGCTGGCGGTGCTGCGCGAGATCGGCGTCGAGACCGGTGGCTCCAACGTGCAGTTCGGCGTCAACCCGGCGGACGGCCGCATGGTTGTCATCGAGATGAACCCGCGCGTGTCGCGCTCCTCTGCATTGGCGTCGAAAGCCACCGGCTTCCCGATCGCCAAGGTCGCGGCGAAACTCGCGGTCGGCTACACGCTCGATGAAATCGCCAACGACATCACCGGCGGCGCAACGCCCGCGTCGTTCGAGCCGACCATCGATTACGTCATCACCAAAATTCCGCGCTTCGCGTTCGAGAAATTCCCCGGCGCATCCTCCACGCTGACCACCTCGATGAAGTCGGTCGGCGAAGTGATGGCCATCGGCCGCACCTTCCAGGAGTCCCTGCAGAAGGCGCTGCGCGGGCTTGAGACCGGATTGACCGGCCTCGACGAGATCGAAATCGATGGCCTCGGCCAAGGCGATGACAAGAACGCGATCCGCGCCGCCCTTGGCACGCCGACGCCAAACCGCATTTTGCAGGTGGCGCAGGCGATGCGGCTGGGCTGGTCGGACGAGGAGATTTTCAACTCCTGCAAGATCGACCCGTGGTTCCTCGCGCAGATGCGCGGCATTATCGAGACCGAGCAGAAGGTGCGCGAGCACGGCCTGCCGGACAACGCGTTCGCGATGCGCTCGCTCAAGAGCATGGGCTTCTCCGACGCCCGCCTCGCGGTACTCGCCAACACCACCGACGCCGAGGTAAAGGCCGCACGGCGCGCGCTCGGCGTGCGCCCTGCGTTCAAGCGCATCGACACCTGCGCGGCCGAGTTTGCCTCGCCCACCGCCTACATGTATTCGACCTATGAGGCCCCGTTCGCGGGCAAGGTCGCAGACGAGAGCGACCCATCCGACAAAAACAAGGTCGTCATCCTCGGCGGCGGCCCGAACCGCATCGGCCAGGGCATCGAATTCGACTATTGCTGCTGTCACGCCTGCTTCGCGCTGCATGACGCGGGCTACGAGACCATCATGGTCAACTGCAACCCGGAGACGGTCTCGACCGACTACGACACCGCCGACCGGCTCTATTTCGAGCCGCTCACCGCCGAAGACGTGCTCGAGATCATCGACACCGAGCGCTCCAACGGCAAGCTGCACGGCGTCATCGTGCAGTTCGGCGGCCAGACTCCGCTCAAGCTCGCACGCGCGCTCGAAGATGCCGACGTGCCGATCCTCGGCACCTCGCCGGATGCGATCGACCTCGCCGAAGACCGCGACCGCTTCAAGCGCGTGCTCGACAAACTGCATCTCAAGCAGCCGAAGAACGGCATCGCCTATTCGGTCGAGCAGGCCCGGCTTGTGGCGGCAGAACTCGGTTTGCCACTGGTGGTCCGTCCCTCTTACGTCCTCGGCGGCCGCGCGATGCAGATCATCCGCGAGGACAACCAGCTCGGCGACTATCTGCTCGGCACGCTGCCGGAGCTGGTGCCCGCCGACGTCAAGGCGCGTTACCCGAACGACAAGACCGGCCAGATCAACACCGTCCTCGGCAAGAACCCGCTGCTGTTCGACCGTTATCTGTCGGATGCCACCGAAGTGGACGTCGATTGTCTGTGCGACGGCAAGGACACCTTCGTCGTCGGCATTATGGAGCACATCGAGGAAGCCGGCATTCACTCGGGCGACTCGGCCTGCTCGCTGCCGCCGCACTCGCTCGATGCCGCGACTATCGCCGAGCTCGAACGCCAGACGCGCGAATTGGCGCTCGGCCTCGACGTGGTCGGCCTGATGAACGTGCAGTACGCGATCAAGGACGGCGAGATCTACGTGCTGGAGGTCAATCCGCGCGCCTCGCGCACGGTGCCGTTCGTCGCCAAGGTCGTGGGCCTGCCGGTCGCCAAGATCGCCGCGCGCATCATGGCGGGCGAAAAGCTGGCCTCCTTCAAGCTGAAGCCGAAGAAGCTCGGCCATGTCGGCGTCAAGGAATCGGTCTTCCCGTTCGCGCGCTTCCCCGGTGTCGACACCGTGCTCGGCCCGGAGATGAAATCGACCGGCGAGGTGATGGGCATCGACCGCTCGTTCCCGGTCGCGTTCGCCAAGAGCCAGCTCGGCGGCGGCACCCGCGTGCCGCGCACCGGCACGGTGTTCATCTCGGTGCGCGAAAGCGACAAGGAGCGCATCCTGGAGCCCGCCCGCATCCTGACCAAGCTCGGCTTCAAGGTGATCGCGACCTCCGGCACCCAGCGCTATCTCGCCGATCACGGCGTCGCCGCCGACAAGATCAACAAGGTGCTGGAAGGCCGTCCCCACATCGTGGACGCCATCACCAATGGCGAGGTCCAGCTCGTGTTCAACACCACCGAAGGCCCGCAGGCGCTGGCGGACAGCCGTTCTCTGCGTCGCGCTGCCCTCTTGCATAAAGTGCCCTACTACACCACACTTTCAGGTGCCGTGGCGGCCACGCAGGGCATCCGCGCCTACTTGGGCGGAGACCTCGAGGTTCGCACCTTGCAGGGTTATTTTTCCGATCTTTGAGGTCTGACGCCGCCTCCGGGGCGGATCGCCAGAACTGTGCGGGAACCAGCCTGTCCTGTGCATGTTCTTTTCGGTTTGGCCGCCAATGGCCTGACAGACAGTTTTTCAGGCCCGGCGTTTGGCCGGACATGAAATCGAGGAATAGACGACATGGTTGAGAAGCTTCCAATCACCGCCGCCGGACTTGTGGCTCTCGAAGACGAATTGAAGCAGCGCCAATCGGTGGAGCGCCCGCGCATCATCGAGGCGATTGCGGAAGCACGCTCGCATGGCGACCTGTCCGAGAACGCCGAATATCACGCGGCGAAGGAAGCGCAGTCGCATAACGAGGGCCGCATCGCCGAGCTCGAGGACAAGCTCGCGCGCGCCGACATCATCGACGTCTCGAAACTGTCGGGCGATACCATCAAGTTCGGCGCGACCGTCACGCTGATCGACGAGGACACCGAGAAAAAGGTCGTCTACCAGATCGTCGGCGAGACCGAGGCCGACGCCAAGAAGGGCCGCATCTCGATCACCTCGCCGCTCGCGCGCGCGCTGATCGGCAAGAAGAAGGGCACCTCCGTCGAGGTTGTCGCGCCCGGCGGCGCCAAAGCCTACGAGGTCGCGAAGGTCGACTGGAAGTAGCCTTCCGCGAGCTTCAATGGTTCTGAAAAAGGTCGGGCATCTGCCCGGCCTTTTTTTGAGGCAATTGAACGTCAGTACAAAACACGCAAGTATCTCGGCGTCGTCCCCGCGCAGGCGGGGACCCAGAGCTATCTTAAAAAGGTAGATTTCCTGCCCAAGAGGCAGCCATGTTTTGCGTCTACATCCTCGCCAGCGCCCGCAACGGAACACTGTATATTGGCGTCACCAATAACGTCACAGCACGGCTCGCGTTACATCGGTCCGGCCAAGGGTCGGAATTCGTAGATCGATATTCCGTGCACCGCCTTGTGTACATTGAAACTTATTCCAGAGCGACAGAGGCCATCCAACGAGAAAAGCAAATGAAGAAATGGAATCGTGCCTGGAAGATACGATTGATCGAACGGGACAATCCGGAATGGCGGGATTTATCTGATCAACTTGTTTGAAGAGAGCTGGGTCCCCGCCTGCGCGGGAACGACTGGGATAAAATGCGGCGTTCTCAACTGGCATTGATGGCATCAATCAAGATGCTGGCACTGGCCGTCATACTCACGGCAAGCCCCGCGCGCGCCGACGAATTACTGCCCGTGCCGCCGGACGGGCCGGCACAAACGCAATCAGCCGCGCCGACAGAAACGTCCGTTCATACCGGCCCGCCGCAATGCCTGCACTGGACCGACGGATGCATCAGTTACACGCGCAACGACATCGCGGACAAACCGGTCTGCTCCAACATCGGCCCCGCCTGCCAGCCTGCGGAGATCCGTTGCATTCAGGGCGAACCTTCGCCCGGCAAAACTGACGGCAAAACCCCGTAGGCCCGCCAATATGCCGCGGCCCTCGCATGCTTCGCACATATTTTTGTTCGGCGATGGCTTGGTTCCGAATCGCGCCATGCGATACGATGAATCATCGCCATCTTCACAAAGAGAGGACCGATGAGCATCGAACGAACCCTGGCGCCCTGGCAGCCGCAAGTTCTCAGCGTCCTACGCTTCATCGCCGGACTTGAAATCCTTCAGCACGGCACGGCGAAGATTTTGCATTTTCCGGCCGTGCCGCAATTCGCCAACGTGCAGATCGGATCGCTGATGGGCATCGGGGGCCTGATCGAACTGATCGGCGGCGCGCTGATGGTGCTCGGCCTGTTCACACGACCGACCGCGTTCATCCTCTGCGGCTTCACGGCGGTGGCCTATTTCATGGTCCACGCCTCCAAGAGCTTCTTCCCGGTCCTGAACGGCGGCGAACTCGCGGTGCTGTACTGTTTCGTGTTCCTGTACATCTTCGCCGCAGGCCCCGGGCCGTGGAGCATCGACGCCGCGCGCGGCAGATCCTGATCTGCCTTACGGCCTGACGAAGAAAATCACAGTCAAAGCCGCGCCGATGGCCACCACCACGGCGCGGACTATTTTATCCGGCAGCATTCGCGCCCAGCCGACGCCGCAATAGCCGCCCACGGAGGCGGAGATCATCGTCACGATCGCATGCGGCCAGTGTACCAGCCCGCCGAAAATCAAGAGCACCGCCGCCACCGCCTGAATCAGGAAGGCGATGGTGATGCGGATCGCATTGGCCTTGTGATAGTCGCCGCCTTCAAGAATGAGCAGCGCGGCGAGGATGACGAAGCCGATGCCTGCGCCAAAAAAACCGCCATAGATCGACACCACCACCATCAGCCCATAGGCCGCGATGCGGACGCCAGTCTCCGCGCGCACCGACCACGGCTCGACGAATTTCCGGATCGGGCCGCTGAACGCGAACAAGAGTGTCGCGAACAGCAGCAGCCACGGCACCAGCGGCTTGAAGCCCGCATTACCAAGCCAGATCAAAAGCCCCGCACCGATCGCACCGCCGATCACCCCGATCACCGCGAACGGAATGAATTCGCGCCAGTGCGATTTCACTTCGTTACGGTAGGCCGCGACGGTCGCGAGATTGGACGGCGTGATCGCGACCGCGCTGGTGGCGTTGGCTTCCAGCGCATTCAGCCCGCAGGCGATCATCGCCGCGAAGGACAGGAAGGTGCCGCCACCGGCGACGGAGTTGACGATGCCTGCGAGGAAGCCTCCTCCAGCCAGCAGCAGAAAATCTGTAACGCTCATGTGCGCGTTCAGACTTTCAATTCCAGCGGCACGGCGGGCGCGTATTTGGAATTGTGCAGCACCAGCGAGGTGCGCACGTTCTGTACATGCGGCGCGGCGGTGAGATGCGTCACGAAGTCCTGAAAGGCCGCCATGTCGGAGGCGACGCATTTCAGGATGAAATCGACCTCACCCGACAGCATCCAGCATTCGCGCACGATCGGCTGGGCATTCACGAACGCCTCGAAGGCACGCAGGTCGGCATCGGCCTGGCTCGACAGATGGACGGACGCGAACACCGTGACATCGAAGCCGAGCGCCTTGGGATCGAGCAGCCCGCGATAGCCGTGGATGTAACCTTCGTCCTCCAGCGCCCGGACACGCCGCAGGCAGGGCGGCGGCGAAATGCCGACCCGTTTGGCCAGTTCCACATTGGTGATGCGGCCGTCCTCCTGCAGCTCGTGCAGGATCTTGAGGTCGATGGCGTCGAGTTGTTTGGTCACGGGCTCCCCGGCTCCTGTTCGCGGCGCAACAATTCGAGCTTGTAGCGGGCTCTCCGCCGTTGCGCAATTTTATTGCGCGGGTCTTGAGGCCTGCTGGCTTGGGGAAAATTGCCGATGGGGGGTTGCAAATCTTGCATAGCTCGTAGGAAAGCCTACATTGTCCCAACCAGACTATGAGCGCCGCGGTGGTGGCAATTTCTCTCTGATTTTCACCGATTTGCCACCGGTTTGCCAAAGGGCGCTTCGTCCTCAAGGTCAAATCGAAGAGTTGTCCATGGCCGCTCCTATTCACGCCAAAGTCGTTATCATCGGGTCCGGCCCAGCAGGTTACACCGCAGCAATTTATGCTGCGCGTGCGATGCTTGAGCCTGTCCTGATCCAGGGCATCCAGCCGGGCGGCCAGCTCACCATCACCACCGACGTGGAAAACTATCCGGGCTTTTCCGACGTCATCCAGGGCCCCTGGCTGATGACGGAGATGGAAAAGCAGGCGACCCATGTCGGTGCGAAGATCGTCACCGACCACGTCAACAAACTCGAGCTTGGGCAGTCGCCGTTCCGCATCACCTGCGATTCCGGCGACGTCTATCTCGCGGAGGCCGTGATCCTCGCGACCGGCGCACAGGCGCGCTGGCTCAGCATTCCCTCCGAAGAAACCTTCAAGGGCTTCGGCGTTTCGGCCTGCGCCACCTGCGACGGCTTCTTCTACCGCAACAAGGAAGTCATCGTGGTCGGCGGCGGCAACACCGCGGTCGAGGAAGCGCTGTTCCTCACGAACTTCGCCTCCTCGGTGACGCTGGTCCACCGCCGCGACAGCCTGCGCGCCGAGCGCATCCTGCAGGACCGCCTGTTCAAGCATCCCAAGATCAAGGTGGTGTGGGACAGCGAGATCGCGGAAATCGCCGGCGAGCAGAACCCCTCCAAGGTCACGCATGTGCGCCTGCGCAATCTCAAGACCGGCGCGATCAGCGAGCAGGCCGCCGATGGCGTCTTCATCGCGATCGGCCACGCGCCCGCGACCGAACTGGTGCAGGGCCAGCTCAAGCTGAAACCCTCGGGCTATATCGAGATCGCCCCGCACTCCACCGCAACCTCCGTACCCGGCGTGTTCGCCGCCGGAGACGTTGCCGATGAACATTACCGGCAGGCCGTGACGGCCGCCGGCATGGGCTGCATGGCCGCGCTCGAAGCCGAGCGTTTCCTTGCCGCCCGTGCGAGCGAACGCGCCGCAGCGGAGTAATCATGGCCCGATCTCACGACGGACTGACCGATATGGACTGGGACAAGCTGAAGGTGTTCCACGCCGCAGCCGAGGCTGGCAGCTTTACCCATGCGGGCGAGCAGCTCGGGCTGTCGCAATCGGCGGTGTCGCGCCAGGTCAGCGCGCTGGAGCAGGAATTGTCGGTGTCGCTGTTTCACCGCCATGCCCGCGGCTTGATCCTCACCGAACAGGGCGACCTTTTGTTCCGCACCGCGCATGACGTCTTCATGCAGTTGCAGGCGGCACGCGCCAAGCTGACCGACAGCCGCGAGCGGCCGAGCGGGGAGCTGAAGGTGACGACCTCCCCCGGTCTCGGCATCAACTGGCTGGTGCCGCGGCTCACCGAATTCACCTCGCTCTATCCGGAAATCCGGTTGGCGCTGACTCTGACCGACGAGGAACTCGACCTCTCGATGCGCGAGGCCGACGTCGCGTTGCGCACCCGCAAGCCGACGCAACCCGATCTCATCCAGCGGAAACTTTTTTCAATCGGCTTCCACGCCTACTGCTCGCCGGACTACGCCAAGAAATTCGGCACGCCGCGCACGCTGGAGGAACTGGACAATCACCGGTTGATCGTGCTCAACGCGCAGAACCTGCCGCCACATCTGCAGAACAGAAACTGGCTGATCGAGGCCGGACGTAACGGCGCGGGGCCGCGCGAGCCGTTCTTCAAGGTCAACAACGTGCTCGGCCTGGTCCGTGCCTGCCAGCAAGGCATCGGCATCGCCGCGCTGCCGGATTACCTCATCGACGAAGCCAATCGCCTGCTGCAACTGTTCGGTGAGGACGATTCGATTCAACTCGATGCATATTTCGTCTATCCCGAAGAATTGAAGTCGGTGGCACGCGTCCAGGTGTTCCGCGATTTCATCGTCAGCAAGGCGCAGCGCTGGCCGTCATAGCCAGAGATGTATGCAAAATGTCGTAGGTAAGAATGTCGCACGCATCTTGCGCATGACTGACATTCCAAACCCGCTGTTGCGATACATCGCCGCTCGATACGATACTCTTTTCGTCCGATGCACCGGTTTGCATCCTGTCCCCTCCTCCTGCGGACCCCTGCATCGGAATCTTTCCAACTGTGAAAACGGAAGGAAGGATGATCGTATCGGCCTCTCAAGGCTGTCGACTAACAAGCCGGGCTTTTTGCCCGGCTTTTTTCGTTTCAGGCATTCCGTTCGTCCTGCCTTCACTATGGCGTGAGCTGCATCATGCGGACAGCCGCAGCCGCGCCAGCCGCAAGGCGTTACCGATCACGCTGACCGACGACAACGCCATGGCCGCAGCACCAATCGCAGGCGACAACAGCAGGCCGAAGGCCGGATACAAAATACCAGCCGCGATCGGCACGCCGGCCGCGTTGTAGAGGAAGGCGAACACCAGATTCTGGCGGATGTTGCGCATCGTCGCGACCGACAAGGCCCGCGCCTGCACGAGACCCATCAAGTCGCCGCGCAACAGCGTGATGCCTGCGCTCTCGATCGCCGCATCGGTGCCGCCGCCCATGGCGATGCCGACATCAGCGGCCGCGAGCGCGGGTGCGTCGTTGACGCCGTCGCCGACCATCGCGACACGGCGGCCCTGTTTTTGCAAACGCTGCACAGCTTCGCTTTTGTGTTCGGGCAGCACATCGGCCTCGACCTCGGTGATGCCGAGCCGTTCAGCGACCGCGCGTGCGGTGGCGATGTTGTCGCCCGTCAGCATGACGACGTGCAGCTTTGCCGCACGCAGGCGCTCAAGCGCGGACCGCGCGCTGTCCTTGATCGGATCGGCGATGGCGATGATGCCGCGCACGACGCCATCGACAGCCGCATAGATCACCGTCGCGCCCTGCCCGCGCTGCTCTTGCGCCGTGTCATCGAGCATTGAGGTATCGATCTTCAGATCCCGCATCAGCGCCGCATTGCCGAGCGCAATGGCCTTGCCCTCCACGCGCCCGCTGGCGCCCTTGCCGGACGGTGAATCGAAGTCCTCGACCTTGCTGCAGACAAGCTGGCGGCGTTTTGCCGCCGCGACGATGGCCGCCGCCAGCGGGTGCTCGCTCGCCTGTTCGACACTCGCGGCGAGACGCAGCAATTCGTTCTGGCTGAAATTCTCCGTAGTCTCGATCGCAACGACATCGGGCCTGCCTTCCGTCAGCGTGCCGGTCTTGTCGATCACGAAAGTGTCGATCTTCTCCATCCGCTCCAGCGCATCCGCATCGCGCACCAGAATGCCGGAGCGCGCGCCGCGCCCGATGCCCACCATGATCGACATCGGCGTGGCGAGGCCGAGCGCGCACGGACAGGCGATGATCAGCACCGTCACCGCTGCGAGAAGCGCGAAGGAATAGCGCGGCTCGGGGCCGAACATCGCCCACGCAGCAAAAGCAATCGCCGCCGCCGCCACCACGGCGGGCACGAACCAGCCCGCGACATAATCCGCCAATCGCTGCACCGGCGCGCGCGAACGCTGTGCCTTGGCGACCAGATCGACGATGCGCGACAGCACCGTGTCGCGACCGACTTTGTCGGCGACCATGACAAGCCCGCCACTCTGGTTCAGCGTGCCGCCGATCAGTTGCGCGCCCGCTTCCTTGGTCACCGGCATCGATTCGCCGGTGACCATCGATTCATCGACGGCAGAGCGGCCCTCTTTCACCGTGCCGTCGACCGGCACCGTCTCGCCGGGCCGCACCCGCAACAGGTCGCCGACCACGACCGCATCGAGCGCGATGTCTTCGTCAGTGCCGTTCTTGATGCGGCGCGCCGTCTTCGGGGCAAGCGACAACAGGGCGCGGATGGCGCCCGATGTTTTTTCGCGCGCGCGCAACTCCAGCACCTGCCCGAGCAGCACCAGCGTCACGATCACCATCGCGGATTCGAAATACACCGCGACCCCGCCATGCATGTCGCGGAACGCTTCGGGAAACGCCTGCGGCGCAAGCACCGCCGCGACGCTGTAAAGATACGCGATGCCGGTGCCCATCGCGATCAACGTGAACATGTTGAGATTCCACGTCGCGACCGAACGCCAGCCGCGCACGAAGAACGGCGCACCCGCCCACAGCACCACCGGAGTTGCGAGCGCGAGCGACAGCCAGTTCGACATGACCGGCGACACCAGATGCTGATCGAACAGATGCCCGCCCATTTCAATTACGAACACCGGCACGGTGAGCACCAGCGCGATCCAGAAACGGCGGCGCATGTCGATCAGTTCGGGATCGGGCTTGTCGTCGAGCGAAACGGTTTCCGGCTCCAGCGCCATGCCGCATTTCGGGCAGGAGCCGGGACCGATCTGGCGCACCTCGGGGTGCATCGGGCAGGTGTAGATCGTGCCGGGCGCGGCCTCGGGTTCAGGTTGTTTTGGCGCAAGGAATTTTTCCGGCTCTGCTGCAAAACGATCATGGCAGCGCTGGCCGCAGAACACGTACTCGGTGCCCTTGTAAGTAAAGCGTCCGCCTTTCGGGGCACGGGGGTCGACCTTCATGCCGCAGACCGGGTCGATCGCCACCGGCGCTGCGTCCGTGGCCGCCCCGTGGCAGCAGGAGCCATGTGTCTCGTGAGAATGCGCGGCAGCCACAGGCGCTTTCGTACCATGGGAGCCGCAGCAGCCTGATTCCCCGTTCGCATCGTGAGCCATGGCATCCACCTTGATCTTTATACCCCTAGGGGGTATATGGACGATATGAGAGACGAGATCAAGTCATCCTGTCGAAAACGGCTGAAACGCATCGAGGGCCAGATTCGCGGCCTCAGCGACATGATCGAGGCGGACCGCTACTGCATCGACGTCGTGACGCAGATCGCCGCCGCGCGCGCCGCCTTGCGCCGCGTCGAGGAGGAAATCCTGCGCGATCATGTGGCGCATTGCGTCGAGCATGCGATCCGCTCGGGCGACAAGGCCGATCAGCGTAAGAAAATTGCCGAACTGATGGACGTGGTGAGCCGCGCCGACCGGTAGCCGGTAGCCGATTCCCCGCTCCGGCACGCTTCGTTCGCGTTTGAACGAACCAATCAACCAATTCGTAAACTTAACGAAGGGTCGGCGGCATCGCGGTCGCCGGGTTTACAACTTCTTACAGAACGCCGGCCTAGGTTGCATGCAATCCCGTACCCCTGCTGCTGCAACCGGTTTCCATGTTCAAAATCTATAATTGTATCGCGACCGCCCACGATCTGAGGCTGGTCGTTCTCGCAGCCATTGTCTGCGGCTTGTCATCCTTCGCCGCCTTCCGCCTGCTACATCATGCGCGAACCGTGCAGGGGCAGATGCGCCACATCTGGCTCGCGGTGTCCGCCGTTGCCATCGGCTTCGGCATCTGGTCGACGCACTTCATCGCGATGCTTGCCTTCTCGCCCGGCATTCCGAGCGGTTACAACATCGCTCTCACCGCGATATCGCTGGTGGTGGCCATGCTGCTGACCGGCGGCGGCCTGGTGGTAGCGATGATCCCGGGCTGGAGCGCGGGTCCCGCCCTGGGCGGCGCCATCGTCGCGGGCGGCATCGCCGCGATGCATTACACCGGCATGGCCGCATTCGAGATCGCGGGTATCGTGGTCTGGGATTTCGGCATGGTCGCATGGTCCATCGTGCTGGGCGCAACGCTTGGCGCCATCGCGCTGCCGGTCGGCCTGCATGACCAGTCCGAGAAGTGGAAAGCCGCAGGCGCTGCGCTGCTGACGCTGGCGATCTGCAGCCATCATTTTACCGGCATGGCCGCCGTGACCATTCTTCCCGATCCGAACATCGCCGTTCCCGCCACCGCGCTGCCGCCGGCCCTGCTCGCGATCCTCGTCTGTGCGGCAAGCCTCACCATCATCCTGCTCTCGCTGACCGCAGTCGCGCTCGATGTCCGCGACAGACGCCGCGCCGAGCTTGAGACCGACCGGATGCGTGGCCTCGCCAACGCCGCCGTGGAAGGCCTCGTGGTCTGCGACGGCGACACCATCGTGACCGTCAATGAAAGTTTCGCGCAACTGGTCGGCCTGTCATCGGCCATGCCGGTCGGCAACAAGCTCGACCTCTGCCTTCCGGACGACACCGCGCGCGAGCGGCTGCTGACCTCGTCGAACCAGCCGATGGAAGTGACCCTGCGCCACCACGACGGATCGATGATTCCGGCTGAAGTCATCCTGCGGCCGATCGACTACGCGGGACGCCCTCATCATGTCGTCGCCGTGCGCGATCTGCGCGCGCGCAAGAAGAACGAGCAGCACATCCGCTATCTCGCCCATCACGATGCGCTGACCTCGCTGCCCAATCGCACCTCATTCAATGCAGCGATCGACGAAGCGCTTGCGGCCCTCCCGAAAGACAACAAACTCGCCGTGCTCTGCCTCGACCTCGACCGCTTCAAGGAGGTCAACGACCTGTTCGGCCATGCCGCAGGCGACAGGGTGCTGCAGACGGTCGCCAATCGTATCGGCGGCCTGCTCGGCAGCGGGCAGATCATGTCGCGTCTCGGCGGCGACGAATTCGCGATCCTGCTGCCGAACATCGCCCGCGCCGACGCCGCCCGCCGCTTTGCCGAAAACGTCCTCGCCGCGCTGCGCCTCAAGGGCGATACGCCGGAGACCGACGGCATCTCCAGCAGCCTCGGCATCGCGCTCTATCCGGACGACGCGAACGACCGTCAAATGCTTCTCAGCCATGCCGATACCGCGCTGTATCGCGCCAAGACCGAAGGCCGTAACACCTATCGCTTTTTCGAGGCGAAGATGGGCGCCGAGGTCCGCGAACGGCGGATGATCGAGCACGATCTGCGCCATGCGGTGGCCCGCAACGAATTGCGGCTGGTCTACCAGCCCCAGCACGACATCCAGAACAATATCGTCACTGGCTTCGAGGCGCTGCTGCGCTGGAAGCATCCGACGCGCGGCGATGTCTCGCCTGCGACGTTCATTCCGATCGCGGAAGAAGCCGGAGCTATTCTCGGCATCGGCGAATGGGTCCTGCGCACCGCCTGCCGCGAAGCCGCGTCATGGCCGCAACCCTTGACCATCGCGGTCAACGTCTCGACCTTGCAGATCTACGACCCGAACTTCGCGCATCTCGTGCACCGCATCCTGATTGAAACCGGGCTTTCACCGAACCGGCTCGAACTCGAGATCACCGAAACCGCGCTGGTGCGCGACCTCAACCGTGCATTGCTGACGCTGCGCCAGATCAAGGCGCTGGGCGTTCACATCGCGATGGACGATTTCGGCACCGGCTATTCGTCGCTGTCGAACCTGCGCGCCTTCCCGTTCGACAAGATCAAGATCGACGGCTCCTTCATCAAGTCGGTCGACAGCAACGAGCAGGCGGCGACCATCGTGCGCACGGTGCTGGGGCTCGGGCGCGGGCTCGGTCTGCCGGTGCTCGCCGAAGGCGTCGAGACCGCAGGCGAGATGAAATTCCTGCGCGAGCAGAACTGCGACGAGATTCAGGGCTACCTGATCGGGCGCCCGGCGGCGATCGAGAATTTCCGCCACTTCACCCATAATGAAGCGGTACCCGAAGCCGAGGCCATGTTGACCGCGAAAGCGGTATAGCAAGCCTGGCGCATGTCCATTTGCTACAGAGGCTGCGCAGGCCGCATTTACGAATTAACGGGCATGGTATTCCTGTCGTTATCAGCGCCGCGAGTCGCTCACAGGCGTTCCGATTACTGCGTCTTCGCAACACACCCGATTGCGCCCTTGTCGCTTGGCCTCATATAGCTTCGCATCAGCGCGCTCAAACAAATCCTCGGTGCCTCCATCGACTCGATAGATCGCCACTCCGACCGACACAGTGACAAGTCCAAGATTCTCACCGGTCGATCGGCGTATCAGAGACTTTCTTTGCATGGTCGTACTCAGGCCAACCGCCGCCTCGAAGGCATCTCGCAGGCTTGTTCGCGGCATGATCATGGCGAACTCCTCACCACCATGACGCGCAATAAGCCAATCCGACCGCGCTTGATTTCGCATACTTTGCGCGACAAATTGAATGACTTGATCGCATCGATATTTTCTCGCACGAATATGAAATTCTCACGTTGCTGCATGAAGCGGGAGAGGCTTCTTACAAAGACCTCTCATGTTTGCTGCGCCCCTCCTCCGCCACGCTAGAGAGACGGCTGGGCACGCTTTGCTATAAGGGGCTCATCGAGTCCGTGCGTGAAACCGCCGATAGGCGTCGCCGAAAATTTACGCTGACTGGCGAAGCCAGAAAGGTTCTGGATGAAGAACTCGCCTTTTTCTCTGATTGGCCGTTCCATCAATCCGACGCCGCCACCGCAATATCAAGGCTCGTGAGCAACCTGCAGAGACGATTGGGCATAAGAATATTTGGACAGAGGTACCAACTCGTTCTTGGCCTCTATCGCAATGATGGCGCGCGCACCTCGTCGCTGCTATCGCTCGCACAAATTTCCCGAGGCAGCTTTTTTGACAAGCTGAAAGTATTGAAGATGTCGGGAATTGTTGGTTCCGCACGCGACAGCACTGACAGCAGACTAGTTCAAGTCTTTTTATCGGACTGGGTAACCCGCGCCATTGATGATGCCCACGCTGACTTGAATAAGTGGGCCTTGAACGCGAGATGGGATAGCCCAGGACGTCGCGCAGGAATAGTCGACGTCTCCTTGAAGCGGGGCCCGAAGCCGACGCCGTGTTGAGGCGAAAGCGGGATGACCAGCGAGGCTGGCATCGCAAGTGATGCTGCCGGCAACCCGGCACTCCATGCGCTTATCCCGATCCGCTCAAGCCGCGCCGCCCTAGCAAGCAGTCCTGCAGCACCGGAAGAATGGGATTGATCAATATAGGGTATCCCCCTATCTTATTTTTTATGTCACACACCATCAAGAACAAGTCCAAGCTTTTGGGCCGCGTGAAACGCATCAAGGGACAACTTGAAGCCGTGGAACGGGCGCTGGAGGCCGAAATCGGCTGCGCCGATGTATTGATGCTGGTGGCCTCGGTTCGCGGCGCTGTCACGGGCCTTACGGCAGAGCTGCTCGAAGACCACATCCGCCACCACGTCGTCGATCCCGCCCATGAGAAGGACCCGGAGAAGGCCAAAGGCGCGGCCGATCTCATCGACGTCGTTCGAACCTATCTGAAGTGATCCGATGACCGATTTCGCGCAACTCTTGCAGCAAGGCACGGCTCACGCCTGGCTGTTCGTGCCGAGCGCCATCCTGTTGGGCGCGCTCCATGGACTCGAACCGGGCCACTCGAAAACAATGATGGCCGCATTCATTGTGGCGATCAGAGGGACCGTCTTTCAGGCCACGCTGCTGGGCCTTTCCGCCGCGCTCTCTCACACCGCAATCGTCTGGATCGTCGCCGCTGCCGGACTGTATTTCGGGCGCGAATGGGGTGAGCAGAGCGAAGCATACTTTCAGCTCGGCTCGGCCATCATCATCGTTGGCGTCGCCATTTGGATGGCTTGGCGGATATGGCGGGACAATCACGCTGAACACGATCATCACCATCACGACGAACCTCAGTCCGTCGAAGCAGGTCAGTCCCTTTTAACTCTTGAGGTGTTCGAGGACGGCGTACCGCCGCGCTGGCGTATCGGGGCTGAGCGCGGGCCCCTCCCCGACGCAGGAAGTGTGAGACTGGAAACGCTGCGATCGGACGGCAGCCGGCAATTCTTCAATTTTGTTCGAAGCGGTGACGTTCTCGAAAGCGTTGAGGAAATTCCCGAGCCACACGCTTTTCAAGTGCGCCTTTCGTTGCCGGGACATCCCACATTCGAACTGGCGTTTGAAGAGCATGACCATTCCCACATGGACCTCGGGGAGGAGGACGATGCACACGCGCGCGCTCATGCCGCCGACATCCGGAAGCGGTTCGCCGGACGCACCGTCACGACATGGCAGATCGTACTCTTTGGCCTTTCCGGCGGTCTGATCCCCTGCCCGGCGGCCATTACGATTCTGCTTCTCTGCATCCAGCTCAAGCAGTTGAGTCTGGGCTTCGTCCTCGTGCTGTGTTTCGGCTTTGGCCTTGCGCTGACGATGGTGTCGGCAGGCGTGATCGCGGCGCTGAGCATCCAGCACATCGAAAAGCGCTGGTCTGGGTTCAGCCGGTTCGCACGCAATGCGCCCTATGCGTCGGTCGCCCTGATCCTGATGGTCGGCCTGTACACCGGCTGGATAGGATGGAGTTCAATCTAGGCAGGAGCGGCAGATGTCTTCGCTCTGGCGATGGTACAGTTGGGTGGGATCGAACCACCGACCTCCGGATCCACAATCCGGCGCTCTAACCAGCTGAGCTACAACTGCATCCTTCGTCGCGCCCTGAGGGCTGCGAACGCGCGGAAACTAGGGGCAGCGCCCGGCTTTGGCAAGACCGGACAAGCCATTCTGTAACAAGAGATTCTATCAGATCGCGGGCTGAGCGAGCGGGAGAAATTCCAGGCTCGCCAGGGGCCCGGACGCAAAAACGGCCGGGCAAGCCCGGCCGTTCATGGATCAATCCTGAAATCGCTTAGGCGACGTTCTGGAACGCCTTGGTCACGCTGGCCTTGAGCGGCTCAACGGTTTCGGTCGCAACTTTCTGACCGAACTCGGCCAGTTCCTTCGACTGGGCCGTCAGCGCCTCGAACTGCTTGCGCGTATGGGCGCTCACCAGTTCCGCAGCCTCCGGCAGCGAGCCGACGCCGACGAACGACTGGGCGAAATCGAACGACGAAGTGACGTTAGCCTGGGCAATTTCGACGAGCTTGGCGGCGAAGCCGCTCGCGCCCTTGGTGGCCGAAGCATAAACGGCTTCCAGGGCCTCGTTGTTGCTCTCGGCGGCGGCCTTCAGCTTCTGGTAGCCGTCGCGGGCCTGATTGACGCCGTTTTCGGCAAACGCACGGAACTGCTCGGGAATCTGGAAAGGAGTCGTGGTGAAAAACGCTTGGTTGCTCATATTGGCATGTCCTCAGCCTGGGAAAGGAGGCCACGCGCAGCCCGGCAATAAGACCGGCCACCAGCCTCTGACCAAACCAATATAAGTCATATTTTGTGCAATGCAATATTTTTATTGCATTGCGCTAATTTTATCTTAAGCCACTGACTTAGCGTGGCTTTGCGGTATCCATCGCCGCCTTGGTGACGGCCTGGCCCATTTCGGAGGCCTGTTCGGCGAGCGCCTTCATCTGCGCCTGCACGTATTCGGAGTGCAGCCGCATGATCTCGGTCAGGTCCGAGGCGTGCACGAGCTGCTGGGCATAGGTGAGCGACGACTGGACGTTCTTTTCCGCAAACGAAATCGCCTTGGCGGTAATGTCCTTGGCGTTGGCGCGCGCCGTCTCGCCCGTTCCCGTCAGCGTGCTGGCGGTCTGATGGGCCTGTCCGAGGAAGCTCTCGAACGCCTTGCGAGCCTGGTCAAAGCTGGCTTCCGCCATCGAGCGCATTTCCTGGGGAATCTCGAAACGATTGTTGTCAGCCATGGCGTCTCGCTCCTGTTCGTACCGGCTACTTGCCAGCCTCGTGAAGACCAACGGACGGCAGGGCCGGGCGGTTCCTGCATCATGACAGCGCGGCGTGACAGCCATCCAATGCTCATCGTGACCGACGCAGTATTTTTTGCAATCGCCCTGCGGCATCGTCGCGGGAGTTAAGGTTATCGCCGGTTTGGGCCGCTGCCTCCCTGCCCCCGGTGGACTCATCCGCCGTCCCATTGATAATCAGCCTGTAAGGCCCACATCGATCAGCCGAATTTCTTTCCGGAGCAGGATTTCAAGCGTTGCCCAGAGCCGAGTTTTCCTTGCAGGCCATCCGCAACAGCCGGCTCTCGACATTTTGTCTGAGCGCCGCGCCCGCCTGGGTCTGGTCCGAAGCAGGCAATCGCCTGCTCTGGGCCAACGCTGCGGGCCGCGCGTTCTTCCGCGCGCCGAGCGACGACACGCTGCTCGCGCACGCATTCGGGCCCGCCGACCCGTACCGCCGTCAGGTGAAACAACTGGCCTCCATCCTTGCGCCATCCGGCGCGTTGCGGCTGGAGCGGCTGCGCGGATTTGGCGCGCATCTCGGCGGCCTGATGACATGCGGCTGCGCGCGGATTTCGCTCAACGGCGAGAGCGGCATTCTCATCGCCGCCGAGCAGCCGGGCGGACGGGTGTCGCCTTTCCCGGAGCGTCTGATGGCGCTGATCGAGGGCCTAGAAGGGCCCGCCGTGGCCTTCGTGAACGGGCATCTCGAAGCCGCCAACGCCGCAGCCCGCGCGCATGACGACACCATTCGTGAGCTTGCCGGGATCGCGCTCCCGACGCATTTTCCCGAGCAGGGCTCCACAATCGAGACGCCACTCGGCCGCGCGATCGTTCATCGCGCAGGCGCGGAGCCGGAAACCGCGCTCATCGTGCTGCTGCAGGGGCTGGCCGCGCGACCGCGCCCCGACAAACCCGTTGACGCAGCCCCGGTTCCTGTTGTCGAACCGGCCCCGGCGGGCGAGGTTGTCCCCATGCACGCGCCGGCCGCGTCTGAGCCGGCCGCGCCCTCTTTGCCGAACGAGTTGTTCATGGATGACAGCGTGGGGCCCGATAGCCCTCCCGAGACATCGCCCGCAGCCGCGCCGGAGTTGATTCCGCTGCCGGACGATCTCGCCGGACAGCGGCGGCGGCATCCGCTGCGCTTCACCTGGGCGATGGATGCCGAAGGCCGCTTCTCGTTCGGCGCGGGCGAATTCACGCATCTAATCGGTGCGCAGACCACCGCCGCGTTCGGCCGGCTCTGGAGCGAGGTCAATGCGGCGCTGGCGCTCGATCCCGAGAACCGCGTAGCGCACGCGATCGCAACGCGCGACACCTTCAGCAACATCCTGCTGCAATGGCCCGCGGACGGCCTTGCCGGACGGCTGCCGGTCGAGATGTCGGGCCTGCCGATCTTTGGCCGCGACCATGCGTTCGCGGGCTATCGTGGCTTCGGCATCTGCCGCGATCTCGACGGCCTCACCCGCGTCGCCGCGCAACGCCGCCACGACACGCTGTTCGGCTCATCGCCCGCGCCGCTCGAGACGCCGGCGCCCACCGCGGCAAGCCCCGAGCCTCCCGCGCCGGAAGCCACCGCGCCGCAGACCGAGACTGCGTTCGGTGAACCGGCCGAGACCGAAGGCAGCGAGACGCCGCCCAACGTCGTGCCGTTCCGCGCCGCCAATGACGACGCGCGGCCGCCCGTGCTGACGCCCGGCGAGAACAACGCATTTCAGGAACTGGCGCGGCAATTGTCCGAACGGCTCGAGCATGAAACCGAGCGGCGGCTCAGCGCCCTGCATGAGGAAGAACAGGCCAACGACAGTTCCGCCGCGCAGCCGCACGACGACATGATTTTCGAATCCGGGGAAGACGAGATCGAAGTGCCGCCCGCGCAACTCTCGCCCGTCGCGCGTGCGCCGCAGAACACCTCGCTCTACGATCAGTTGCCATCGGGCGTGCTGGTGTATCGCGCCGACCGCCTGCTCTACGCCAATAACGCTTTCCTCGCCGCCACCGGCTACGCGACGCTCAATGCCCTCAACAAGGATGGCGGCCTCGGTGCGCTCTATGTCGGGTCCGGGGTCGCGGACACGGACGCATCCGGCGAAGGCACGCCGATCAAGGTGTCCACCGTGTCGATGGGCGCGCATCAGGCGCTTGACGCCAGGCTGCACACCGTCGACTGGGAAGGTGAAAATGCGCTTGCGCTGATCCTGTCGCCGCCGGTTGCGCCAGCGCAGACGGATTATGCCATCCCCGTCGCCGCCGAACCGCTGCCGCGCGCCGGCGACCTGATCGAATCCGACGAACTCGCGACCATTCTCGAGACCACCGCCGAAGGCGTCATGATGTTCGACAGCGACGGCGGCATCATCGCCTGCAACCGCAGCGCCGAAGCGTTGTTCGGCCGCGACGGACTCGAGGGCCACAATCTGATCGAACTGTTCGCGCCGGAAAGCCAGCGCGCGGTTCTCGACTATCTCGAAGGCATCAAGTCCGGCGCCATGCAGGGCCTGTTCGAACAGGGCCGCGACGTGCTCGGCCGCGCGCCCGATGGCGGCGCGATGGCGCTTTCGGTCACAATGGGACGCACTCGCCCGGATCGCCCGCGTTACTTCGCGGTGTTCCGCGACAAGCCACCCGCCGCTCCCGCGCTCCGCGCTCCCGATCAGGACAAACGTGCGGATGAACGCGCCGCCAACGCCAAGGCCGATCTGCTCGCCCGCCTCAGCCACGAGGTGCGCGCGCCGGTCAACGCCATTATCGGCTTCGCCGACGTCATGATCGAGGAACGATTCGGCGCGCTCGGCAACGAGCGCTACGCCGATTACATGAAGGACATTCGCGCGTCCGGCGAACGCGTGATTTCCATCATCGATGACATGCTGGACCTGTCGCGGATCGAATCCGGCAAGCTCGATCTCGAATTCGCCAGTCAGGATCTCAACGCGCTGGTCGAACAATGCGTCGGCGTGATGCAGCCGCAGGCCAACCGCGAGCGCATCATCATCCGCTCCTCACTGACGCACGGCCTGCCGAACATCCAGGCCGACGCGCGGGCGCTGCGCCAGATCGCGCTCACCCTGATCGGCTGCGCGATCCGTCTTGCCAATGCGGGCGGACAGGTGATCGTCTCGACCGCGCTCAACGACCTTGGTGAAGTGGCGCTGCGCATCCGCGACACCGGCCACGGCATGAACGACAACGAAATCGCGGCGGCGATGGCACCATTCCGTACGCCCTCGCCCACGGACGAAGTGGCCGCAGGCAACGGCGCCAACCTGTCGCTTGCGAAAGCGCTGGTGGAGGCCAATCGCGGCCGCTTCCATCTCAGGAGCTCGCCGAACACCGGCACGCTGATCGAGGTGGTGTTCTCGCAGGCCGCCGCGACGGCGTAAGGGCTCTCACCCGCCCTTGAGCGCCACCTTGTAGTCGGCCTCGGTCTTCGCCTTCACGTCATCGAGCGTCACGCCGTCGGCCAGTTCGATCAGCGTCATGCCGCCCGTGCCGTGCTTGTCGATGGTGAACACCGCGAGATCGGTGACGACGAGATCGACCACCTTCTGGCCGGTCAGCGGCAGCGTGCACTTGTGCAAGAGCTTCGGGCCGTCCTTGGCGGAATGCTCCATCACCACGACGACGCGCTTGACGCCCGCGACGAGATCCATCGCGCCGCCCATACCCTTCACCATCTTGCCGGGGATCATCCAGTTGGCGAGATCCCCGTTCTCCGCGACCTGCATCGCGCCGAGGATCGACAGATCGATGTGGCCGCCGCGGATCATGCCGAACGAATCCGCGCTGGAGAAATAGCTGGTGTCCGGCAGTTCGGTGACGGTCTGCTTGCCGGCATTGATAAGGTCGGGGTCTTCCTCGCCCGCATAGGGGAACGGGCCGGTGCCGAGCATGCCGTTCTCGCTCTGGAGCGCAACGTCGATGCCCTCGGGAATGTAGTTCGACACCAGCGTCGGAATGCCGATGCCGAGATTGACGTAGAAGCCGTCGCGCAATTCCTTTGCGGCGCGCGCGGCCATCTGTTCGCGGGTCCATGCCATGATGGTTCTCCTGAGAAGTATTAAGCGCGCTGGCGCACGGTGCGCTGCTCGATATGTTTCAGCTTGGGGTCGACCGCGACGATGCGCTTGACGAAAATGCCGGGCGTGTGGATCTGGTCGGGATCGAGTTCGCCCGCGGGCACCAGATGCTCGACTTCCGCCACCGTCATGCGCGAGGCGGTCGCCATCATCGGGTTGAAGTTGCGCGCGGTCTTTCGATAGATCAGGTTGCCGGCGGTGTCGCCCTTCCAGGCGTGGACGATGGAGAGATCCGCGAACAGCGCGCGCTCCATCACATAGGTCTCGCCGTCGAAGTCCTTCAGCTCCTTGCCTTCCGCCGCCAGCGTGCCGACGCCGGTCTTGGTGTAGAAGGCCGGGATGCCCGCGCCGCCCGCGCGGATGCGCTCGGCCAGCGTGCCCTGCGGATTGAATTCAAGCTCGAGTTCGCCCGCCAGGAACATCTGCGCAAACGTCTTGTTCTCGCCGACATAGGAGGAGATCATTTTTCTGATCTGCTTCTTTTCCAGCATCTTGCCTAAGCCGATGCCGTCGACGGCGGCATTGTTCGACACCACCGTGAGGTTCTTCACCCCGCTGTCGCAGATCGCGTTCGCCAGCGTTTCGGCGATACCGCACAGACCGAAACCGCCGGACATGATCATCATGCCATCGCGGAGCGTGCCTTCCAGCGCCGATTTGGCGTCGGGATATACCTTGTTCATGTGCAACCCATTCCAATGGACACGACGGCAACCCGCCGGGCTGACGACGTTCTTAGGCGCAATCCGGAAAAGCCGTCAATTGAGCAAAAATAGGCAGGCTCCCCGATGACGGCCCAGGACCGTATCAGAGAGCGTATCAGGGACCCTCTCAAGATCGGCCGCTTTCATGACCAGGTGATGTCCCCTTTCGAGGGCATGGGCCTGCGGCGGGGTGTGGCAAAAGCCCTTCAAGCCTTGAAAGCGTCAAGAAAACGGATCAAGTTGCGCGCGGCCGGGGCGGCCTTGTGGATCGCCCGCAATCATGACATCGAACCGGATCGTTCTATTTGACACCGCACGCGATCAGACGCCTTGCTTTGTCCGTGGCGATCGTCCTCGGCGCCGTGCTGGCGGGACTTCTCGCAAGCTCGTGGTTTATCGATCGCAATGCCGTGCGGCAGGCCGTCGAAACGCAGATTCGCGATGCCACCGGACTTGAGCTTGTCGTCACCGGCAAGACCGACGTTTCGTTATTTCCTTCCGCGCGGGTTGTTCTCCACGGCGTCGCCCTGAAGGGCAACGCGGATCACGACGCGCCGCTCAGCACCGACCAGCTTCAGGCGCGGCTCAGCCTGTTCGGGCTGATCGCCGGACACACCCGCGTCACCGACGTAGCGCTGCATGCGCCGCGTATCCGCGTGACCGTCGACAAGGACGGCCATTCCAACTGGGCACCGATCGTGCAGACCTTCGCCCGCGCGGTGAAGCCCGCCGCCACGCGCGACGTGTGGTTTTCCGACGTCAAGATTTCCGACGGCACCCTCGCCTATCGCAACGCTAAGAACCAGGCGAATGAAACGGTGGGCGGCATCGACCTTACGATCTCGCTGCCGTCCGGCTCGCGCAGCTTCTCCCTGCAAGGCCAGGCGACCTGGCATAACGAGCAACTCGACGGCAGCTTCACGATCGCCGATTTTATCGCAGCCGTGGGCGGCGAGAAATCCGGCCTGAAGGTCAAACTCTCCGGCACGCCGCTGAAACTGTCGTTCGATGGCACCATGACCAACCGCTCGAGCCTGCTGCTCGACGGCACGCTGACCGCCAGCACCGCTTCGCTGCGCGGCCTGACGCGCTGGGCCGGACATGAACTGCCGGGCAGCAACGGATTTGGTCCGTTCTCACTGAAAGCCCGCGCCAACGTGGTCGGCAATTCCGTGGCGCTGACCAATGTCACCACCTCGCTCGACGGCAACGCCGCCGAAGGCGTGCTGACCTTCAACGGCAGCACCGGCCAGCAGACCCTGCAAGGCACGCTGGCCGCCGATACGCTCGATCTCACACCCTATCTCGGGACCATCCGCCTGCTCGCGGGGGCGCACGAATGGAACAGGCAAGCCTTCGATCTGCGGGCGCTATCGGAAACCAGTCTCGACATCCGCCTCTCGGCGGCGAAGGTCACCATCGGTTCCTCGCGGCTGGGGCGCACCGCGTTCGGCGCGAACGTGCGCAACGGCACGCTGGCGCTCTCGATCGGCGAAGCGCAGATGTTTGGCGGCATCGCCAGAGGCTCGCTCTCCGTCAGCCGGATCGATGACGGCGCCAACGTCAAGGCGCAGTTCGGATTCACCGATGTCGACCTCGAGGCTGGCGGGGCCGAACTGTTCGACATCCGCTCGCTGCGCGGCCGGGGCGACCTCAATCTGACGCTGGAAGCGCAGGGCGCGAGCGCCTTCGCGCTGACGCAGACGCTCGACGGCAGCGCCGTGCTGACGGCGCACGACGGCGCGCTCTCCGGTTTCAACATCGAACAATTGCTGCGGCGGCTGGAGCGGCGGCCATTGTCCGGCACGGGAAGCTTCCGCAGCGGCACGACGCCGTTCGATACGCTACGGATCGCCGTCACCATCAATGACGGCATGGCGCATGCGGACGACATCGCGCTCGACGGACCAGCGACGCGCGTGACACTCACGGGCGACGCTTCGATCCCCTCGCGCGAATACGATCTGAAAGGCACTGCCGCGCTGAAAGCGGCGAACGGCGCGCCACCGGAATTCCAGTTGCCGTTCGTGGTGCAGGGGCCGTGGGACGATCCGTTGATCCTGCCGGATTCCGACATCCTGATCCGCCGCTCGACCGTGACCGCGCCGCTGCTCGACTCGCTCAAGGACCACAAGGCGCGAGATGCCGTGAAAGCGGTGATCGAACGGCTGTCGGGGGCCAAGAAATCCGCGCCGGAGGCCCCTGCCGCGGCGCCTTCACCCGCTCCTGCCACGCCGCCCGCGGCGCAAGCACCGGCGGCGCCCGCCGCGCCACCATCCAACTGATCTAGAGCGGGGCTGCGTTCTCGCCGCGGTCGCTCGACAGTTTCGAGGCCAGCGAGGCCGCCACGATCACCATCGCGACGAATGCCACGATCAGCGTGCAGATCGCGTTGATCTCCGGCTTCACGCCGAGCCGCACCTCCGAATAGATCCGGATCGGCAGCGTCGATGAGCCCGGCCCCGTGGTGAAACTCGCGATCACCAGATCATCGAGCGACAGCGTGAAGGCCAGCATCCAGCCTGCCGCAATCGACGGCCAGATCAGGGGCAGCGTCACGGACGTAAATGCCCGCGCCGGGCTACAACCGAGATCCATCGCCGCTTCTTCCAGACTGCGGTCGAGCCCGTTCAGGCGCGCCTGCACCACCACCGCGACAAAGCACATCGTCAACGTGGTGTGGGCAATGGTGACGGTCCAGAAGCCGCGACCGGCATTGGTGGCGACGAACAGCAGAAGCAGCGACAGCCCGGTAATGACTTCAGGCATCACCAGCGGCGCATACAGCATGCCGGAGAACAGCGTGCGGCCACGGAAACGCCCGCCCCGCGACAGCGCCACCGCCGCCAGCGTGCCGAGCAATGTCGCGAGAGACGCCGACACCACGCCGACACGCAGACTCATCCACGCCGCCGACAGCATCGCGTCGTTGCTGAACAGCTCGCGATACCATTTCAGGGACCAGCCGCCCCACACCGTGACGAGGCGCGAGGCGTTGAACGAATAGATCACGAGAATGACGATCGGCAGGTACAGGAACGCCAGCCCCAGCGCGAGGGCTGCGACATTTACCGCCGAAGGTTTGTTCAACGCGTGCGCCATCAGCGGCTCTCCAACTGCTTGCGCTGGATGTGCTCGTAGACCAGAAGCGGCGCGAGCAGCAGCACCAGCAGCACGACGGCAATGGTCGAGGCCACGGGCCAGTCGCGGTTGGTGAAGAATTCCAGCCACAACGTCTGCCCGATCATCATATTGTCGGAGCCAGCGAGCAGATCGGGGATCACGAACTCGCCCGCGATGGGGATGAAGCACAACAGCGCACCCGCCGCGATGCCGGGCAGCGACAGCGGCACGGTGACGAGCCAGAACGCCTTCAGCCGCGAGCAGCCGAGATCGGCTGCCGCTTCGAGCAGCGATCCGTCCATCTTCGACAGCGTCGCGAACAGCGGCAGGATCATGAACGGGAAATAGGAATAGACGATGCCGAGATACATCGCGCTGTCGGTCGACAGCCACGGCACCGGGCGGTCGATGAGATGCAGCGTCAGCAGCAGCGAGTTCAGAAGCCCATCATGCTGGAGGATATTGATCCAGGCATAGATGCGGATCAGGAACGAGGTCCAGAACGGCACCACCACCAGCATCATCGCGATGCCCTGCCAGCGTTGCGGCAGCCGCGACATCGCATAGGCGACCGGATAGCCAATCACGAGCAGGATCGCGGTCGAGACCAGCGCCACGGTGACGCTGCGCAGGTAGGAGAAGATATAAATGTCGTCGGAGGCGAGCAGATAGAAATTGTCGAGCGAGAGTTTCGACAGGCTGTCGCGAAAGACGCTCCACCCTCCGAACAGATCGAAGGTCGGCGCATAAGGCGGCTGCGCGATCACGGTCTGCGACAGCGCGATCTTCAGCACGAAGCCGAACGGCACCAGGAAGAACAGCGTCATCCAGATATAGGGTGCGATGGCGGCGATCCGTGCCGGGCGGGTGAAGATGCGGCGGCTTTTCATTGTGTCAGCACCACCGCGTCTTCCGGCGCGAACGACACCATCACCTGCTGCCCGGCCTCGAACGCAACCTCGCTGCCGGCCGCATTGGCGCGCGCGACCTGAACGACATCGCCACCCGCGAGTTTCACGCGATACCGCGTGAAGCCGCCGAGATAATCGGCATCGACAACTTCTCCGGGCTGCGCATTGACCTCGCCCGAGGACATGTCATGCGAGAGCGACAGCTTCTCGGGCCGTACCGCGATCGTGACCGCCTGCCCGGCCGCCACCTCGCCCGCGACGCGAAGCACGCCTGCGGACGGTGTCGCAACGGTCACGCAGCCGCTACCTTGCGACATCACCTGCCCCGCGAACAGATTGATCTCGCCGACGAAGCCCGCGATCCAGCGCGTGTCCGGCCGCTCGTACAGCGTACGCGGCGCCGCGACCTGCACCAGACGCCCCTGGTTCATGACGCCGATCCGGTCGGCCAGCGTCATCGCCTCCTCCTGATCGTGGGTGACGATGATGAAGGACATGCCAAGGCGGCGCTGCACCTGAATGAGTTCGGCCTGCGTCTCGGCGCGCAGCTTCTTGTCCAGCGCCGCGAGCGGCTCGTCGAGCAGCAACAGGCGCGGCCGCCGCGCCAATGCGCGCGCCAGCGCCACACGCTGACGCTGACCGCCGGACAACTGATCCGGCTTGCGCCGCTCCAGCCCTTGCAGCCGCACCAACGCCACCATCTCCGCGACGCGCGCAGCGATCTCGTCTTTGGCTAGTCCCGCCCGCTTCAGGCCGAAGGCAATGTTGGCCTCGACGCTGAGGTGCGGAAATAGCGCGTAATTCTGGAACATCATGTTCACGGGGCGCAGATGCGGCGGCACCTCGGCGATGTTCTCGCCATCGAGCCAGATGCCGCCTTCGTCCGGCATCTCGAATCCGGCCAGCATCCGTAGCAGCGTGGTCTTGCCGCAGCCGCTCGGGCCGAGCAGCGCGAAGAACTCCCCGGCCCCGATCTGGAGCGACACGCCATCGACCGCGGTAAAGCCACCGAACCGTTTGCTGACAGTCTCGATGCGCATCAGCGGCGCAGATGCAGCACCGCTCATGAGAATCCATTCCGCATTTGATCGCGAACTCCCGCCCCGATGGCCTTTTCAGGCCGCGCGCCAAACCAAAACGTCCATGCTCTTGGCATCACTGTGCGCATTGTCAAGCCGGGCGGCCGCGGCCACCCGACGCGCGCTCAGACAAGGGAATGAAAACTAGCTGACCCGGCGGATGGTGACGACGTTGCTGCCGGGCTCGACTTCGACATGGGGCTTCCGCCCCACCCAGGCGTCGTACTGCGCGATCGGCGCGGGCTTGCCGAGGAAATAGCCCTGGACCTGATCGCAGGCTTCCACCGCAAGGAAGCTCAACTGGTCCTGCGTCTCGACACCCTCGGCAACGATGGAAATGTCGAGGCCATGGCCGAGTCCGATCACCGAGCGGATGATCGCCGAGGACTGCTGGTTGCGGCCGAGATTCATGACGAAGGCGCGGTCGATCTTGATCTTGTCGAACGGGAACGCCTGCAGATAGGTCAGCGACGAATAGCCCGAACCGAAATCATCCATCGCGATGCGCACGCCGAGCGCCTTCAGGCGGCGCAGCAGCAACAGGCTGCGCTCGAAATCGTCGATCAGCACGCCTTCAGTGATTTCGAGCTCGAGCCGGCCCGGGGTGAGACCCGTCTCCAGCAGGATCGAGTGGACAAGCCCGACCAGATCGCCGTGCATGAACTGCACAGGCGACAGGTTGACAGCGATTTGCAGATGACGCGGCCACGAGGCCGCCTCGCGGCAGGCTTCGCGCAGAATCCATTCGCCCAGTTCGACGATCAGGCCGCTTTCCTCGGCGAGCGGAATGAAATCGGCCGGCGGCACGAAGCCGCGCGTCGGATGTACCCAGCGCACCAGCGTCTCGAAGCCCGTCACGTCGTCGCCGCTCAGGGTATGGCGCGCCCGCGCCAGCGGCTGGTAGTGCAGCGTCAATTCGCCCTTGCGCAGCGCGTTGTGGAGTTCCTGATGGAGCGCCCTCCGATCGCGAATCTGCTGATCCATTTCGGCTTCGTAGAACACGATCGAACCGCGTGACTTGGCCTTGGCACGACTTAGCGCCGCGCCGGCATTCGCCAGCAGCGCCGCGCCGTCGCGGCCGTTGCGCGGGAAGATCGAGATTCCCGCGGTGACGCCGATGCGCAGGGTCTTGCCGTCGATCTCGAATTCCTGCGAAATCATCCGAGCGACGGTTTCGGCGAGCTTCCACGCAGCCGTCGGCTGCTCGCCATCGATGATCATGCCGTATTCGTCACCGCCGAGCCGCGCGACCACGCCGGCGCCCGCCGCTTTCTCAAGCCGCTTGGTCACTTCGATCAGCAGCTTGTCGCCGATCTCGTGGCCGAACACGTCGTTGACTTCCTTGAAGCGGTCGAGGTCCATCGACAGCACCGCGAATTCCTCATTGGTGCCGTCGCAGGCGTCGATCAGCTGCGCCAGCGCCTGCAGGAACGCGGCGCGGTTCGGCATGCCGGTGAGGCCGTCATGATAGGCCATGTGCGCCATGCGCGATTCCGTCTCGCGCCGGTCGGTGATGTCGTCGCTGGTCTTGATGAGATATTGCGGATTGCCCGCCTCATCGGTGACGGTGACGCGGCGCGTGGCAAACAGGCGCAGGCCGTTGTCGGTCGGGATCGGATGTTCTTCGGTGACGAGGCCGCCCTGCTTGATCGCGGCGTCGTCGCGCTGGAGCACAAACTTCGCCGCAGCCTCCGGATGAACCTCCATCACCGTCTGGTTGATGATGGCATCGCGCTTGCGGTTCAGGATGGTCTCGGCCGCGCGGTTAGCGAGCACGAACTTGCCATCCTTGATGCGCTTGACCATGACGGCGGAGGGGATGTTGTCGAGCACCATCTCCAGGAATCGCTTGGTCGAGGCCAACTCCTCCGAGAGCCTGCCCTCCTCGGTGCAATCCTCGTGCGTGGCGACAATGCCGCCGTTGGCAAGCGTCTCCTTCTTCATGCGAATACGCCGCCCATCCGGCAGCACATTCATGTAGCCTTCGGGCGCCATGGAGTCCCGCCAATAGGTCTCGACGTCTTCCGCCAGCATCCCACGCGCCTTGCGAAGCTCCATGAGTTCGAACCGCGTCATGTTCTTGCGAAGATCGGAACGCGACAGGCCATAGAGTTGCAGATAGCGGTCGTTGCAATACGTGACCACCTGCCGCGCATTGGTGATGACAATGCCTTGCGACAGATTGTTGAGCGCGGAGGAGACGAAGAATTCACGGCGCGCATTGATCCGGCGAGCACGGCGCAGCGCTGACATCACCCAGACGAACATCGCCAGCAGGATCAGAATGACGAGCAGACCGTCGACCACGACTTGAAAAGTCAGGGACCCTTGATCCACACCGCTGAAGCCGGCCGCGACTTCGGCGTCGGTCACCGCATGGGCAACCGGGGCGGTCATCATCGACAGCGCGACAACCAAACCCAACCCGCCGGAGAAGCGGATGGCCCCCGTTCTGATGATCCTGCGCCAGACGTCCATGATAACCCGTGGATTGACGGGCGACACTCTCTGGTTGCAGCGGTATGAATTGGGTAAACGCGTACCCTCGCGGTCGCGATTTATCACTTCCGCCCGAGCAATTGGTTCGTCATGCTTAATGAAATCCTAATCGGCCCGAAGCCGCGAACGCCTATGACGGAAACGCCTCACCGGAGCATGCATGGATCGCGTTGAATGCATCGTCGCCGGCGCAGGCGTCGTAGGCCTCGCGGTGGCGCGCGCGCTCGCACTGGCCGGGCGCGAAGTGATCGTGGTCGAGGCGGCTGGCGACATCGGCACCGGCACGTCTTCGCGCAATTCGGAAGTGATCCACGCGGGTATCTATTATCCCGCAGGCAGCGCCATGGCGCGGCTGTGCGTCGCCGGCCGGCAAATGCTGTATCGCTATTGCGAGGACCACGGCGTGCCATACCGGCGCTGCGGCAAGTTCATCGTCGCCACCGGCTCCGACGAATCCGACAGACTGGCCGCGATCCGCGCACGCGCCGAGGCCAACGGCGTCACCGATCTCGTCACGTTGAGCGCAGAGGAAGCGCATGCCAGAGAGCCCGCGCTGAACTGCACCGGCGCGCTGCATTCGCCTTCGACCGGCATCGTCGACAGCCACGCGCTGATGCTCGCCTTGCGCGGCGATGCCGAGCAGGCGCGCGCGGCGTTCGCCTTTCACGCTCCGCTCGTGAGGGCGCGGCGCGACGGTGACGGATTCGTGGTCGAGATCGGCGGCGATGCGCCAATGACGCTCGGCTGCGATCTTCTCATCAACGCGGCCGGACTGAGCGCGCCGGAGGTGGCCCGCGCCATCGCAGGATTGCCGCCCGAACACATTCCCACGGCCTACTACGCCAAAGGCAATTACTTCGCCTGCACGACGCGCGTACCGTTCTCGCGCCTGATTTATCCGCTGCCCGAGCCGGGCGGCCTCGGTGTGCATCTCACGCTCGACATCGGCGGCGCGGGGCGATTCGGCCCCGACGTCGAATGGGTGGAGACGCTCGCCTATGATGTCGATCCGAAGCGCGCGGAGCGTTTCTATCCGGCGATCCGGCGCTATTGGCCGGATCTGCCGGATGGCGCGCTGGTGCCGGCCTATTCAGGCATCCGGCCCAAAATCGTCCCGCCCGGCGCCGCCGCGCAGGATTTCGTGATCCAAGGCGCGCAGAGCCACGGCGTTCCGGGACTCGTCAGCTTGTTCGGTATCGAATCGCCGGGACTGACTGCATCGCTTGCGATCGCAGAAGACGTACGGGCCCTCACCTCGCCGCACTGAAGCGGCAGGCAGGTGAAGAGCCTTCACGTCGGGTTGTTGAAGTCCTGAAAAAGGGAAGGCGGGAAATCAGTGCAGCGTCTGGCCGCAGGACGCCTTCAGGCGTTCGATCTGGTCCTTGAGCAGCAGTTTGCGCCGCTTCAGTTCGCCAATACGCACATCGTCCGTCGCGAGATTCTTCAAAGCCTCGTGGAGTTCGCCTTCGAGAATACGGTGCTTACGCTCCAGTTCAACGAGATGCGCCTGAATCGCCATTAGAAGTCTCCTTCTTCCGTGGATGTCAGATACGAGGTCGAACGGAAGATTGTACATCGCAATTGCGATCTGTCGACTGGGATCGATGCGACACATTCAAACTTCCTGTTATCCGGAAAACGGAACGGCTCGCATTTTAGAAAATGCGGCCGGAAATTTCCCAAAGAATTCCCAAGGCTGGCCCCGCACGCCCTTTTCTGCCATGAAGATAACGAACTAGGCGTCGCATACCGGCAAGCCGTCGATCATCATGGCCGAACAAGACAATAACGAATTCGCTCTCGAGCTGGCACGGCTGCAACAGGAGCATCGTGACCTCGATGCCGCAATCGAGGCCTTGCACCACTCTCCCGCGCCGGACCTACTGCAATTGCAGCGCCTGAAAAAGCGCAAGCTGCAGTTGCGCGACCGGATTTCATTCCTCGAAGACCAGATCACCCCCGACATCATCGCCTGACCGGCGGCCATCGCCACGAAAACCCGGGTAGCCTGTCGTGCCCCGGCATTGACCATGACGCCAACTCCCTCCCAAAGCGGTTGCCCGGCAGGGGTGCGCTCCTGTAATTCTTATCTTTCCGCCATTTTTCGAGAACCAAGCCGCCATGTCCGCCCCAATCGCCATCATCATGGGAAGCAAGTCCGACTGGGAGACGATGCGGCACGCCGCCGAGACGCTGGACGCCCTCGGCGTCGCCTCCGAGCGGCTGATCGTATCCGCCCACCGCACCCCGGAGCGGCTCTACAGCTTCGCCAGGGGCGCCAAGGCCGCAGGCTACAAGGTCGTGATCGCAGGCGCCGGCGGGGCCGCCCACCTGCCCGGCATGACCGCCGCCATGACCGAACTGCCGGTGTTCGGTGTTCCGGTCGAATCCAAGGCGCTGTCGGGCATGGATTCCCTTTATTCCATCGTGCAAATGCCCGCCGGCGTGCCTGTTGGAACCTTGGCGATCGGCAAAGCCGGCGCTATCAATGCAGCGCTTCTGGCCGCCAGCGTGCTCGCGCTGTCCGACGGCGCGCTGGCAGCGAAACTCGCCGCATGGCGCAAGCAACAAACCGACGCCGTCTCCGAGCGGCCATAAGGATTCCAGGTGACTTCATCGAAACAAGTGGCGCTGAAACCCGGCGACACGGTTGGCATTTTGGGCGGCGGCCAGCTCGGCCGGATGCTGGCGCTCGCAGCCGCCCGGCTCGGCCTTAAATCCCACGTTTTCTCGCCCGACCCGGATTCACCCGCCTTCGACGTGGTGCAACACTGTACCTGCGCCGAATATGCCGACATCGAGGCGCTGGAGCTGTTCGCTTCCGACGTCGACGTCATCACCTATGAATTCGAGAACGTCCCGACCGCCGCCGCGATGGCCTTGCAGGCGCGCCGCCCGGTGCTGCCGGACACGAAGATCCTCGAGACGACGCAGGACCGGCTGATTGAAAAGAATTTCGTCAACGGTCTCGGCATCGGCACCGCCGGTTACGCCGACGTGACGTCCGCCGAGAGCCTGCGGCAGGCGATCGCCAAGATCGGCCTGCCCGCCGTGCTCAAGACCCGGCGTTTCGGCTATGACGGCAAGGGTCAGGCGATGATCCGCGAAGACGACGATCTCGACGCGGTGTGGGCGGCGCTCGCCACCCGCTCGGCGATTCTGGAAGGCTTCGTGCCCTTCGAAAAGGAAGTCTCGGTGATCGCCGCGCGCTCGGCGGATGGCCACGTCGTCTGCTTCGACGTTACCGAAAACGAGCACCAGAACCACATCCTGAAATTTTCTTATGCGCCAGCGGCGATTCCCGCGGCCCTAGCCGACGAGGCGCGCACCATCGCGACCAAGATCGCCAACGCGCTGAACTATGTCGGCGTGCTCGGGGTGGAATTGTTTGTCGTGCCCGGTAAGAACGGACCGGGTTTGCTGGTCAACGAGATCGCCCCGCGCGTGCACAATTCCGGCCACTGGACGCTGGACGGCGCGTCGGTGTCGCAGTTCGAGCAGCACATCCGCACCATCGCGGGCTGGCCGCTCGGCAACCCGATCCGCCACGGCCAGGTCACCATGACCAACCTGATCGGCGACGAGGTTCTCGACTACGGCAAATGGCTGACCGTGCCCGGTGCAACAGTTCATCTCTACGGCAAGGGCGCGGCGCGTCCGGGACGCAAGATGGGACATGTCACCGAGGTGAAGCCCCACAGGTAAAACAAAAGGCCGCCGCGATCGCTCGCAGCGGCCTTTAAATTTTGGAAAGCGAGAGCTTACTTCCGTCCCTCGACGATGCCGGCGGGCTCATCGCTCAGCCAGCGATAGACCACGCCGCCGATGACGCCGCCGATCAGCGGCGCGACCCAGAACAGCCAGAGCTGCTGCAACGCCCAGCCGCCAACGAACAACGCCGGGCCGGTGCTGCGCGCCGGGTTCACCGAGGTGTTGGTGACGGGAATGCTGACGAGGTGGATCATCACCAGCGCGAGGCCGATGGCGAGCGGCGCGAAGCCCGCAGGGGCCCTGCCGTGGGTCGCGCCCATGATGACGAACAGGAACATCGCGGTCATGGTCACTTCGCAGACGAACCCGGCCATCAGGCTGTATTTGCCCGGCGAGTGATCGCCATAGCCGTTGGAGGCAAAGCCTCCGGCGAGGTCGAAGCCCGCCTTGCCGCTGGCGATGACATACAGGAGTGCCGCACCCGCGATCGCGCCGATCACCTGCGCGACGATGTAGGGAATGACCTGGCTTCCGGGAAAGCGGCCCCCCGCACAGAGCCCCACCGTCACGGCGGGATTGAGATGGCAGCCGGAAATGTGACCGATGGCGAAGGCCATGGTGACGACGCTCAGGCCGAAGGTAAACGCCACGCCCAACAGGCCGATGCCGACCTGCGGAAAGGCCGCTGCCAGAACCGCGCTGCCGCAGCCCGCGAAGGTGAGCCAGAAGGTGCCGATCAGTTCGGCGGCATATTTTTTCGAGTTCATCTGTGGTCTCCCGAAACGGTGGCCAATCTGTCGGGTGGAACCGTGGGGAATCCGATGCCCTGAGCCATCCGGCGCCCTCGAATCGCCCTCCGCCCAGGCCCAATCTGCCCGTGATTTGTGGCTTCCCTACCTGCGAAAAACCCTGTCCACAGGCGTGGACACCACCCCCCCGATCTGGTAGAAACCCGGCTTCGACGTGAAGGGCTTTGCCTTTGGCGACCCTTTCTTTCGTCCCCATTTTCAGGCTTTCGAACCAAAAAAGGATGCCGCGTGCAGGTTCTCGTCCGCGATAACAATGTCGACCAGGCCCTCAAGGCGCTGAAGAAGAAGATGCAGCGCGAGGGTATTTTCCGCGAGATGAAGCTCCGCGGTCATTATGAAAAGCCGTCCGAGAAGAAGGCTCGCGAGAAGGCGGAAGCCGTTCGCCGCGCCCGCAAGCTCGCCCGCAAGAAGCTGCAGCGCGAAGGCCTGCTGCCGATGAAGCCGAAGCCGGTGTTCGGCGCTGGCGCCGAGCGTGGCGCAGGCGGCCGTGGCGGCGCAGCCGGTGGCGCGCGCGCTCCTCGCTCCTAAGCGATCTTTCTCAGTCAGAATTAAAAAAAACGCGGGCCTTTCGGTCCGCGTTTTTCGTTTTGCGTGATGTCTTCTTCACCTCTTCCCGTTTACGGGGAGAGAAAGCACGCCGCGTTTCGCGGCAGTCATGTCCACCCTCACCCTCTGGTGTTGAGCCAGACTACCTTTTCCTCGGTGAAGTTCTTCAGCGCCGCGGTGCCACGCTCGCGGCCAAGACCTGAGTCATGCGCACCGCCCCACGGCAGACGGACATCGGTGTAGCCGAACGTGTTCAGCCAGACCGTGCCTGCCTTGGCGTGGCGGGCGAAGTGCTGCAGGCGACCGATGTCGCGGCTCCACGCACCCGCGGCGAGGCTGAAAGCCGTGCCGTTGGCGATGCGCAGAGCCTCCGCGTCGTCCTTGAACTTGATGACACTCACCACAGGCCCGAAGATTTCCTCCTGCGAGATACGCATCTCGTGCTCGACATTCGCGAACACCGTCGGCGCGATGTAGAAGCCGCGTTGGCCGATCCGCTCGCCGCCGGTCGTCAGCGAGGCACCTTCCTTCTGGCCGATGTCGATGTAACCGAGAATGCTGTTCATCTGCTTCTCGGAAATCACCGGGCCAAGCATCGTGGAGCGATCCGACGGATCGCCGATCTTCATGGTCCGAGCGCGGGCCGTGAGACGCTCGACGACTTCGTCATAGACCTTCTCATGCGCCAGCACGCGGGAGCCTGCCGAGCACACCTGGCCTGCGTTGAAGAACACGCCCGACGCCGCCGACTTGGTCGCGGCAGCAAGGTCCGCGTCCTCGAAAATCACGTTGGCCGACTTGCCGCCCAGCTCGAGCGAGACATGTTTGAAGTTGCTCGCCGCACCTTTCATGATGCCACGGCCGACGCCCGGTGAGCCGGTGAAGGTCACCTTGTCGACATCCGGATGGTTGACGAGCGCCTCGCCGACCACGCGGCCGGAGCCTGCGACAATATTGAGCACCCCCGCCGGAAGCCCGGCTTCGAGTGCGAGTTCGGCAATCCGCAGCGCCGAGAGCGAGGTCAGTTCGGCCGGCTTCATCACCACGGTACAGCCACATGCCAGCGCGGGAGCCAGTTTCCACATTCCGATCATCATCGGGAAATTCCACGGCACGATCGCCGCAACCACACCCACCGGTTCGCGCACGGTGTAGGTCAGCGCGCCCTCACGCGCAGGGATCACTTCGCCATGAACCTTGTCGGCCCACCCGGCATAGTACGTCAGGGTATCGATCGCGGCAGGCAGATCCTGCCGCAACACAGCCGAAATAGGCTTGCCGGCATCGAGACTTTCGAGTTCAGCGAGTTCGTCGGTGTGCTCCTTCATCAGTTCGACAAGCCGGAACAGGATCCTGCTCCGCTCGGCAGCACGCATCAGGCTCCACGGGCCTTCGAAGGCCCGCCGTGCCGCCGCAACGGCCCGCTCCACATCCTCCACGCCGCCTTCGGAGACGGTGGCAATAACGTCCTCGGTGGCGGGGTTGATGCTTCTGAAGGTCTTGCCGGAGGCGGCGGGAACAAGCTTGCCATCGATGACGAGCAGTTTTTCCCGGGCCGAAACGCGCCTGATGAGCGATGCAGCATCGTAGTCATATGCTACAGACATCATATTCCTCCTTTTTCTTGTTCTTTAAGGTAGGAGGATTTCTTCAATAAAAAATATGATATCTAAGGCGCAAGCGTTTCCGGCATATGAACATAAATACATAAGGGAGGCACGATGCTTCATATCGAAATCGAACCGGTCTGGCGATTTCGTAAAGAAGGCAGCCCACAGGCTGCCATCGTCATGCTTGGCATCCTCAATGAGATTCGGCAGACCGGAAAACTCACCAGCGCCGCCACGCACGCCAATCTGTCGTACCGGCACGTCTGGAATTTGATCGAGCAATGGTCGGCATTCTTCGGCGCGCCGCTCGTCGAGCGCCAGCGCGGCCGCGGCACGACGCTGACGCCGTTCGGCGAGAAACTGGTCTGGGCGGGACAGCGGCTCGAAGCGCGGCTCGGCCCGCAACTGCAGAACCTCGCGCAGGAGCTCGCGAGCGAGATCAAACCGTTCCTGCATCAGGAGCCGTCGGTGATCCGCGTTCACGCGAGCCACGGCTTCGCGGTGTCGAAACTGCGCGAAATGCTCGACCGCCTGCCCGCGCTCGGCGTCGATCTGCGTTATGTCAGCAACCAGAATTCCTTGGTCTCACTCGCACAGAATGCCTGCGATCTGTCGGGCGTCCATCTGCCGCGCGGTCCGCTGCGCGAGCAGAACATCCGCTCCTGCCTCGAATGGCTCGACCCGAAGGAGGATCGCGTTATCAGCCTCGTCACCCGCGAAATGGGCCTGATGACGAAGCGCGGCAATCCACTGAAAATCCACTCGCTCGAGGATCTCGTCGCGCACAAGGCGCGCTTCGTAAACCGCGACCACGATTCCGGCACGCGGCAGGTGTTCAACCAATTGCTGGAATTGCATCACATCGACCCCTCCGCCGTGCAGGAGACGCAACTGGAGTTCACCCACGCGGCGGTCGCAGCCTTCGTCGCGAGCGACATGGCGGATGCGACCTTCGGCGTCGAGGCGGCGGCGCGGCAGTTCGGGCTGGATTTCATCCCGCTGCTGACCGAGGACTATTTCTTCGTCTGCCACCGCGCCTTCCTCGAGACGCAGCCGATGCAGCACCTGCTCGACCTCATGAAGGGCGAGGAATTCCGGAATGCGATCGCCAACCTGCCGGGCTATAGCGCATCCCGCCCCGGCGAGATCAGCCTCGTGAGGGACTTCTTCGAGTCGATGGTAGAAAATCCCGGCGCACCGGCGCCTTCGCGGCCGCCCGCCAAACGGGCCCAACCGGGGAAAAAGACGGCTGCAAGGACCGTTGCAAAGCCCGCCGCCAAAGCCGCGAAGAAAAAAGCGCGCCGTTAGGCAGGGTCGTCAGACCATTAGTTGTCGTCCCCGCGAAGGCGGGGACCCAGTCTTGGGAGTGGATTCCCGCTTTCGCGGGAATGACGGGGAGAGAGTCTACTCCAATCCAGACAGACTGGATGTCAGTGCGGCAGTACGGCCTGGAAGGCGGACTTCGTCGCCGACATCACGTCCGAGACGACCGAACTGCTGTCCTTGTCCTTTTTGCTGTCATCGCCAGCGTTCAGATCGAGCGGACGCGAGGGGATGTCGGCGGGCGGCACCAGATGCGAGGCGCTGACATCGGCAACGGGCGGCGTCGTGGCGATGGAAGCCGTCGGCAGCGGCGTCACCGCCGCAGGCGGCGACGGCGCGATTGGGCTGATATTGGCCTCACGCATAGGCGGCACGGCAGGCTGAGGGGCAGGCGCCGCGATCACCGGAGCAACCGTGTGTTCGGGCATTTTCGGAACCGGCTGCGCAACGGCGGCAGGCTGTTCGGCCCGCAGCCGCGCGATGGCGGCGCGCGCCAGATCGTTGGCGTCGGGAGTGGCCGCGGTCTCCTCGACCGGCCTCGTGGCTGGAGTCCGAGCCACGGGGGCAGCCTTGGCGAGGGCGCGCTCGCGCTTCTCAGCTTCGCGCCGCTCGGCTTCCTTCCGCTCCAGTTCCCGCTTCTCGGCCTCGCGCTTCTCACTGGCGAGCCGTTCGGCGGACTTCCGGGCCTCCGCCTTGTCTGCGGCGGCCTTCTCAGTGGCAACCTTGGCCGCTGCGGCCTTCTCACTGGCCACCCGCTCCGCAGCCGCCTTTGCCTCGGCGGCTTTGGCTTCCGCCCTGGCGGCAGCCTCGGCCTTCGCGGAGGCCTCGGCGTTGTTCGGCGTCCCGGAAGCGGCCTGGGCAGGTGCGGACATCGCCGCCGGCGGCTTGTCGGCGGGCGGCTTGGCGTTGATGTAATTGGTCACGATGTAGGCGCCGACGACCGTCGCCACGATGGAAGGGATCACCTCCAGAAGATATTTGGACAGAAATTTCTTGATCATCGCCGAATGTGCTCCCCGCGCCGCGCCTGCATGCGGGAACTTTTGGGCCGATTGAGGGATCAACTGCGACCGCATGGTGGCAATTGGTCACGCTTTAGAATTCAATGCTTGCGAGGCGGTTAAGGGACGAAAACCAGCAGCAGAAAGATCGCGAAAATGACCAGATGCACCAGCCCAAACAGGATGTTGGTGCGGCCGGTTCCGAACGTCATCATGCTGACCAGCATGGTCATCGCCAAAAGCGCGATGTCCCGTGACGGCAGACCGAGCACCAGCGTCTTGTCGAGAAGGTAGGCGGCTTCCGCCACCGCCGGGATTGTCAGGCCGATGGTGGCGAGCGACGAGCCGAGCGCGAGATTGATGCTTTTCTGCAGGTCGTTCTTGCGGGCGGCGGACAGCGCCGCGATGCTCTCCGGCAGCAGCACCAGCATGGCGACGACCACACCGGCAAAGGCAGGTGGCGCGCCGATGGCCGCCGCACCGGCATCCACCACCAGCGAGAACTTCTTGGCCAGCAGCACCACGGCCACCAGCGAGACAAGCAGCAGCACCGCGCTCATCACCAACGCGCCGCCGGACGCGACCGCGTGGCCATTCTCCTCCTGTTGCCCGCCCACGAAGTAATCGCGATGGCGGATGGTCTGGGTGTAGAGAAAGACTCCGTAGAGAATGATCGTGACCACGCTCACGAATCCGAGCTGCAGATGTGAGTAGACCGGCCCCGGCGTCTCCAGCGTGTAGTTCGGCAGCACCAGCGTGATGGTCGCGAACACCGTGAGCACGGACAGGTAGACGTTAACGCCGGTGATCTGGAATTCCTGCTCGCGGTAGCGCAACCCGCCGACGAGAATGCAGGCGCCGACAAGCCCGTTGCAGACGATCATCACCACGGCGAATACGGTGTCGCGCGCCAGCGTGGGGACTTCCTGCTCGCCCAGCATCAGCGTCGCGATCAGCGCGACCTCGATGACGGTGACGGCGAGCGTCAGCAGCAGCGTCCCGAACGGCTCCCCGACCCGCTCCGCGATCACCTCGGCATGGTGGACGGCGGCGAATACCGTGCCGAACAGGATGACGAGCAGCACCGCGGCAAACACCAGCCCTGCAAAGGAATGCGTAAAACCAATGCCGAGCGAAGGGATCGCCGTAGCCGCAAACAGCAAAACGGCCAGCGCCGGGAAAACCCAGGCTGACCGTGGCATCGCGTGAGATGTGCTCATGCTGCAAGCTTAGCGCATTTTGATGACGGGTCCACGGCCCCGCCCGCATCCGGTTTTGAAAAGCCCGACCGTTTGGAAAATTCCACAACTAAATCACACAGCCCTCAATCAAGACACACAGAGCATGTCTCTCACTTGTCGGGGTTTATCTCGTTCTGCGAGGCAGCCTCGAATGTTACATAATGCCGTAACGCTTCCTGCTGCTCGTCGAGAGAACTCTGCCGGTCGCGCAGTTCAGGCGGCGCGCGCCAGCCCGGTTCGATGCCCGTCATGTCGGGCAATTGATGGGCGATGCCCTTGTGACAGTCGATGCATGTCTTTTCGCCGTTTATGAGAAAACGCGAATGAATCTCTGCGGCGCGTCTGGTTTGCTTGGTGAAGTCCATCGCTATTGAGGAATGGCAGTTGCGACACTCCAGCGAGTCGTTTGCCTTCAGCCGCGCCCACTCGTGCTTGGCAAGCTCCAGCCGCTTGTCGAGAAATTTCTGCCGGGTCGAGATGGTGCCGAATATCTTTCCCCACACCTCTTTCGAAGCCTGCATCTTGCGTGCGATCTTGTCAGTCCAGTCGTGCGGCACATGGCAGTCGGGACAACTCGCCCGGACGCCCGAGCGATTCGTGAAATGGATCGTGCGCTGCAATTCCTGATAGACGTTGTCGTGCATCTCATGGCACGAGGTGCAGAATTTCTCGGTGTTGGTGACCTCAAGCGCGGTATTGAAACCGCCCCAGAAAATCACGCCGCAGATGAAGCCGCCGAGCGCGAGCACGCCAAGGCTGATGTGAGCACTGGGGCGGCTTGCGATGTTCCAGAACCAGAGCAGCAATTGCTTGAGGCGAGCCATGGGACATTCACCGCTTCTCTGATCCGACGACCAGGATATCTGTGAATGTGTTGGGAACCAGGGGAGCCGCATCGGTTTGCTGGACGTGGCACTCGGTGCAGAAATAGCGTCGCGGCGTGACGTCGGCGAGCACCTGCCCGTCACGATCCATGAAGTGAGTTACGCTGATCATCGGCGCGCCCGATCCTTCGGTGTATTGGCGGCGATGGCAGTCAAGGCAGCGGTTGGTTTCGAGCGTGAGCTGATAATTCTCGATCGAATGAGGAATGATCGGCGGCTGCTCAGGGTAATTGCGCATCACCCTTTTGTCGTTGACGATCGGCCGCGCGAGAGGAGGCGCCGGGTTCTCGCTCATGGGAGAAGCGGCGCCGGTCAGGCGATCGACGATTTGCGGAGCGTTCTGAGCATAGATCGTCCCGCAAACAAACACGAGCATGGCGCTGGCTACGGCTCCGATGAGCGCATGACGCATCTCGGCTAAACCGGAACGATCTTGACTGCGCATTTCTTGAAATCCGTTTGTTTGGAAATCGGATCGGTGGCGTCGAGGGTGGCCTTGTTGATGAGCTGGCTGGCATCGAACCAGGGAACGAAGACGACTCCGCGTGGCATGCGGTTGCGCCCCTGTGTATCGACACGGGTCCGGATTTCGCCCCGGCGCGATACGACGCGGACTTCGGCGCCCTGGTTGATGCCGCGGGCACGCGCATCTTCGGCATGCATGAAAACGCGAGCACCGGGAAATGCCTTGTAGAGCTCAGGCACCCGCATGGTCATTGACCCCGAATGCCAATGCTCAAGCACGCGGCCTGTCACAAGCCAGATGTCGTAGTCCTTGTCGGGAGATTCTGCCGGCGGCTCGTATGGCACGGCGATGATCTTGGCCCGTCCATCCGGCTGTCCGTAAAAGTCGATCTTCTTTCCGGGCTTGACGTAAGGATCGAGGCCTTCGCGAAAGCGCCATTTGGTCTCCTTGCCGTCCACGACCGGCCAGCGCATTCCGCGATTCCCGTGATACATGTCGAACGGTGCGAGATCGTGGCCATGCCCGCGCCCGAAGGATGCGTATTCTTCAAACAATCCCTTCTGAACGTAGAAGCCGAACTGCTTCGCTTCCATATTGTCGTATTCGGCCGGGACTTCGCTCGCCGAAAACTTGTCGACATTGCCGTTGCGGAACAACACGTCGAACAGCGTTTTTCCCTTGTGGTTTGGGTTCGCCGTGAGAATGTCCGCGGGCCACACCTCATCGGTAGTGAAGCGTTTTGAGAACTCCATGATCTGCCAGAGATCGGAGCGCGCCTGCCCCGGCGCATTAACGAGCTGCCGCCACACATGGGTGCGGCGCTCCGCATTGCCATAGGCGCCTTCCTTTTCGACCCACATAGCCGCCGGAAGCACGAGATCGGCCGCCATCGCCGTCACCGTCGGATAGGCGTCCGAGACAACGATGAAATTATCCGGGTTGCGATAACCGACATAGGTCTCGCGCGAATTGTTCGGCGCCGCCTGCACGTTGTTGTTGACCTGGACCCAGTAGAAATTGAGCTTGCCGTCGTGAAGCATGCGGTCCTGCTCCACGGCGTGATAACCTGGCTTCTCCGGAATGATGCCGTGCGGGACACGCCAGATTTCTTCCGCATGCTTGCGATGCTCCGGATTGGTCACGGTCATGTCGGCCGGCAGGCGGTGTGCGAACGTGCCTACCTCGCGCGCCGTGCCGCAAGCCGACGGCTGGCCGGTCAGGGAGAACGGCGAATTGCCCGGCTCCGAGATCTTGCCGGTCAGAAGATGCAGGTTGTAAAGGAGCTGATTCGCCCAGACGCCCCGGACATGTTGGTTGAAGCCCATCGTCCAAAGCGACATCACCTTCCGGTTGGGGTCGGCGTACAATTCGGCGAGTTCTTGCAGAAAGCCGCGCTCCACGCCGGTCAGCTTGGAGACCTTCTCGACCGTGTAGTCCTTCACGAAGTCGGAATAGGCCTTGAAATCGATGGGCGTCATCGCCGCCGCGGTTGCGGCGCCCTTGGCTTTCTGCTCCAGCGGATTGTCGGGGCGCAGGCCGTAGCCGATATCGACCGTGCCCCGCACGAAGGTGGTGTGGTTCTTGACGAAATCCTCGTTCACCCGCCCGGTCGAGATGATGTGGTTGGCGATATAATTCAGAATCGCCAAGTCTGTCCCGGGCTTGAAGACGATCGGAATGTCGGCGAGATCCGAACTCCGGTTGGTAAAAGTCGACAACACGGCGACCTTGACATGCCGTTGACTCAGCCTGCGGTCGGTCAGACGCGTCCAGAGGATCGGATGCATCTCCGCCATATTCGATCCCCAGAGGACGAATGCATCCGCAGCCTCGAAGTCGTCGTAGCAGCCCATCGGCTCATCCATGCCGAATGTCCGCATGAACGCGTAAGCTGCCGACGCCATGCAATGACGCGCATTGGGATCGAGATTGTTCGAGCGGAATCCGGCGCGCATCAGCTTGGTTGCGGCATAACCCTCGTAGATCGTCCACTGGCCGGAGCCAAACATGCCAAGCGCGGTCGGGCCTTTCGCCTTCAAAACCGCTTTGGCGCGCTCGGCCATGATGTCGAAGGCTTCATCCCAGCTGACCGGCGTGAGATCGCCGTCCTTGGCGAACACCCCGTTTTTCTTGCGCAACAACGGCATCGTCAGACGGTCGCCGCCATACATGATCTTGGATAGGAAATAACCCTTGATGCAGTTCAGCCCGCGATTGACCTCCGCAAGCGTGTCGCCATGGGTTGCGACCACTTTCCCGTCCTTGACGCCGACCATCACCCCGCATCCGGTGCCGCAAAAACGACACGGCGCTTTCGACCATTTGATTTCCAGCGATCCGGTGCCGCCCGCGACCGGCTGTGCCATGGCGGGAAGACTGATATTGGCTGCCGCGGCTGCAACAGCCGCTGCATGAGCCTTCAGCAGTTCACGGCGCGTAAGGGCCATTGCCTAATCTCCGATACGGGTGAACCTCTCAGCCTGTTCAAACACCATGTTGGCAGACAGCACGCCGGGCCACGTGGCGATTTCCGCCAGATGGCTCCCGAGAATGCCGCTGTCATGCGCTTCCATCACGACGACTATCTTCGACACCGCCATGTGATGGACTTCGACACCGTCCATCGCTTCCAGTGCGCGGACAACATCGTCTCTGTTTTGTGGAAGCACCGACACGACGGCGCTGGAGATGTGAATCATCTCATCCGCCAATCGCCCTGTAATCACACTGCGCCGGGAGAGAGACTCGCTCATCGCTGTACCTCAAGTCCCAGGGGGTCCGGGCGGCCCCAGGATCAATTGGGACATCCAGATACAAAAGCCAAAGCCGCCCACCACGCCAACGGCGACGACCGGCCAGATCAATGCTGCGATGATGGCAAAAACAATAAGCTCGTCCCGCCGCGTTGGGACGGCATTCGAAGAATCCTGTCGCGTGCCGTTGTTCGACGAGTCGATCATGGCAACCTCAGGCCTTACGGGCTTGCGGCGTCAGGGCTTTACGAGCACGTCAATCCTAGGCCCAACTTACTCTTTGTAGCAAGTCCCTCGAAGAACAGCCGTTGCGTGTGCCTACAATTGTATCGATCGGCGTCATCAAGGTCAGATGTCGAGAAAGGGCGGGCCATGCAAAAACCCCTCGATCGCGCGATGCGATCGAGGGGTTTAAAGATTTGATTTCGCCGGGTTTTGACGGCGAATGCCACATGACTTTGGTGGTGGAGGAAGCCTCAAGGGCGAGGCTTCATCCAGAGTCCAATTACATCGCCTTGACGATGTTCTCCGTCATCTTCTTGGCGTCGCCCAGCAGCATCATCGTGTTGTCACGATAGAACAGCGGGTTGTCGACGCCGGCGTAACCGGAAGCGAGCGAGCGCTTGATGAACATCACGGTGCCGGCCTTCCAGACCTGAAGAACGGGCATACCGTAGATCGGCGAGGACGGATCTTCTTCCGCCGCCGGGTTGGTGACGTCGTTGGCGCCGATCACGAACGCGACGTCGGCCTGCGCGAACTCCGAGTTGATATCCTCGAGTTCGAACACCTCGTCGTAAGGCACGTTGGCTTCCGCCAGCAGCACGTTCATGTGGCCGGGCATGCGGCCCGCGACCGGATGGATGGCGTACTTCACCTCGACGCCTTCCTTCTTCAGCGTGTCGGCCATTTCACGCAGCGCGTGCTGGGCCTGCGCCACCGCCATGCCGTAGCCCGGCACAATGATGACCTTCTGCGCGTTCTTCATGATGAAGGCCGCGTCGTCGGCCGAGCCGAGCTTGACCGGCTTCACTTCGCCAGACGCTCCGGCCGCAGCCGCGGCACCGCCATCGGCGCCGAAGCCGCCGAGGATGACCGAGATGAAGGAACGGTTCATCGCGTGACACATGATGTAGGACAGGATCGCACCCGACGAGCCGACAAGGGCGCCGGTGATGATGAGCGCCGAGTTGCCGAGGGTGAAGCCGATGCCGGCCGCGGCCCAACCCGAGTAGGAGTTGAGCATCGAGATCACCACCGGCATGTCGGCGCCGCCGATCGGAATGATCAGGAGCACGCCGAGCACCAGCGCGATGATGGTGATGAGCCAGAAGTCGACCGCGCTCTGCGAGGAGATCAGGCCGTAGATGAAGAACATCAGCGCCAGCGCCAGCACGATGTTGATGATGTGGCGCGCCGGCAAAATGATGGGCGCACCGCTCATACGGCCGGAGAGCTTGGCGAACGCGATCACCGAGCCGGTGAAGGTCAGCGCGCCGATGGCGACGCCGAGCGACATTTCGACGAGGCTCTGGGCGTGGATCGCGCCGTGGGTGCCGATGCCGAAGGCGGTCGGTGCGTAGAACGCACCGGCGGCAACGAGCACGGCGGCCATGCCGACCAGCGAGTGGAAGGCGGCGACCAGTTCAGGCATCGCCGTCATCGGCACGCGCTTGGCGATCACAGCGCCGATCGAACCGCCGATGGCGATGCCGAGCAGCACGAGGATCCAGCCGGTAGCGCTCGCCGGCGGATGCGCCGCGAGCGTGGTGGCGACCGCGATCGCCATACCGACCATGCCGAAGAAGTTGCCCTGACGCGAGGACGCCGGGCTGGACAGCCCGCGCAGCGACAGAATGAAAAGGACGCCTGCGACGAGATAGAGCAGGGCCGAAAGATTAGCGTTCATGGCTCAGCCCCTGCTCACTTCTGCTTCTTCTTGTACATCGCCAGCATGCGCTGGGTGACAAGGAAGCCGCCAAAGATGTTGATGCATGCGAAGATCAGCGCGACGAACCCGAAGGCCCGTGCCCAGAGCGGGCCGTTGTCGTCGCCGACGAGTGCCACGCCGACCGCGAGCAGCGCACCGACCACGATCACCGAGGAGATCGCGTTGGTCACCGACATCAGCGGCGTGTGCAGCGCGGGCGTCACCGACCACACCACGAAATAGCCCACGAACACCGCGAGCACGAAGATCGACAGCCGGAACACGAACGGGTCGACAATCTCAATACCATGCATGGCTGGACTCCTTACGCCTTCGGCTGGAAGTTCGGGTGGATGACGGCGCCGTCCTTGGTCAGCGCGGTGGCCTTGACCAGTTCGTCGTCCCACTTCACGGCCAGCGACTTGGTTTCCTTGTCGAACATCGTCTCGATGAACGCCTGCAGGTTGCGGGCGTAAAGGCCCGAGGCCGACGCCGGGACCTTGCCCGCGAGGTTGGTGTAGCCGATGATCTTGACGCCGTTGACGTCCGCGATCTCATCGGCCTTCGCACCCTCGACGTTGCCGCCGCGTTCGACCGCGAGGTCGACCAGCACGGAGCCGGGCTTCATCGACTTCACCATCTCAAGCGTGACGAGCTTCGGAGCCGGACGGCCCGGGATCAAAGCCGTGGTGATGATGATGTCCTGCTTCTTGATGTGCTCGGCGGTGAGCGCGGCCTGCTTGGCCTGGTATTCCTTGGACATTTCCTTGGCGTAGCCGCCCGCCGTCTGCGCGTTCTTGAATTCCTCGTCCTCGACGGCAAGGAATTTTGCGCCGAGCGACTCGACCTGCTCCTTCGTCGCCGGGCGAACGTCGGTGGCGGAGACGACGGCGCCGAGGCGGCGCGCGGTCGCGATCGCCTGGAGGCCGGCGACGCCGACACCCATCACGAACACCTTGGCGGCAGGCACGGTACCCGCTGCGGTCATCATCATCGGGAAGGCGCGGCCGAAGGCCTCGGCGCCTTCGATCACGGCGCGATAGCCCGCGAGGTTCGCCTGAGAGGACAGTACGTCCATCACCTGCGCGCGGGTGATGCGTGGCATCAACTCCATCGCGAAGGCCGACACGCCGGCATCGGCGAGCGACTTCAGCGCAGCGTCGTTGTTGTACGGGTCCATGATCGCGATCGCGAGCGCACCCTTCTTGTAGGAGGCAGCTTCGGCTGCGGTCGGGCGCTTCACCTTGATGACGATGTCGGCGTCCTTCACGGCGTCGGCGCTGACCACGGCACCCATGGCTTCGTAGTCGGCATCCAGCAGGCCGGACTTGATGCCCGCGCCCGGCTCGATCGCAACGTCGATACCGAGCGACTTGAATTTCTTCACAGTGTCGGGCGTCGCCGCGACACGCGGCTCGGCCGCGTCCTGTTCCTTGGCAATCGCTATCTTCATAAAGCCTCCCGCGATCTCAAAGCCGCGTCTGACCGGTGCATGACGCACCTCTGCTACACGCGGAAGCGGCGTAAGCCGCTTCCTTCCAATCCCGTTGTAAGTTCAGGGAAAAGTCGAATTCAGGTGAGGAAAATCGCCATCAGCGCCAAAATCACCACCAGCGTCACGCAGGTGTATTTGGTCAGCTTCAGGAATGACTCGTAGGTCTGCTCATGAGCGGGATAGTCGTTGCCATCCGCGGTCGTGTAGGCCACCTCACTGTGGTCCGCCATTATAGTTGCCTCCAGCACTTTGCTTTGCGTGGGCAATACCGCACTTGCCTTGGCAGAGCAACGGTCCTTCTAGGCAAAAAGTTGTACAACCCACAAGCGCCGGGTTTCTAGCACTCGGCCTATGGGTTTGTTTTCATTGAATGAAAATGTAAGAGGCCGCTCCGCCCTACCCCATCGCCTCCAGCTCACCGATCATCCCCTCGATCACCGACAGGCCACCGTCCCAGAAAGCAGGGTCCTTGGCATCGAGTCCAAACGGCGCCAGCAGTTCGGAATAGTGCTTGGTGCCGCCCGCCGCGAGCATATCGAGATAGCGGTCGGCGAAGCCCTCGGCCGCGTGCTCGTACACCGCATAGAGCGAGTTCACGAGGCAATCGCCGAACGCATAGGCGTACACGTAGAATGGCGAATGAATGAAGTGCGGGATGTACATCCAGAACGTCTCGTAGCCCGGCTTGATTTCGATGGCCGGCCCTAAGCTCTCGCCCTGCACCGACAGCCAGATCTCGCCAAGACGCTCGGCGGTGAGTTCGCCGTTGCGGCGCTCGGTGTGCACGGCGCGCTCGAACGAATAGAACGCGATCTGGCGCACCACCGTGTTGATCATGTCCTCGACCTTGCCCGCGAGCAGCGCCTGCCGCTGTTTGGCGTTCTTGGTCTGCGCGAGGAGGCGCTTGAAGGTCAGCATCTCGCCGAATACGCTTGCGGTCTCGGCGAGCGTCAGCGGCGTCGGCGCCATCAGCGCGCCCTGCTTCGCCGCCAGCACCTGATGCACACCGTGACCAAGTTCATGGGCGAGCGTCATCACGTCGCGTGGCTTGCCCTGATAGTTCATCAGCACATAGGGATGCGCCGACGGCGTAGTCGGATGCGAGAACGCACCCGGCGCCTTGCCCGGACGCACCGGCGCGTCGATCCAGCGGTCGTCGAAGAAACGCTTCGCGATACCCGCCATCTCCGGCGAGAAATCGCCATAGGCTTTCAGGATCGTGCTCTTGGCATCATTCCATTCGATCTGGCCGGTGGTCGCGAACGGCAGCGGCGCGTTGCGGTCCCAGTGCGCGAGCTTCTTCTTTTTGAACCACGATGCCTTCAACGCGTAATAACGATGCGAGATGCGCGGATAGGCCGCACGCACCGACGCCACCAGCGCATCCACCACTTCGCGCTCGACACGATTGGCGAGATGGCGCGAATCCGCGACATCCTCGAAGCCACGCCAGCGGTCGGAGATCTCCTTGTCCTTGGCGAGCGTGTTGGTGACGAGCGCGAAGGTCCGCTCGTTGGCCTTGAAGGTTTTCGCCAGCGCCTGCGCCGCCGCCTTGCGTTTCTCGGGCGCGCGATCCTGCAACAGGTTCAGCGTCGGCTCGATCGCCAGCTCTTTCGATCCGACCTTGAAGCGCAGGCCCGCGATGGTCTGGTCGAACATACGGTTGAACGCGCCGTAGCTCGTGGTCGATTTCTCGTGGAACAGCTGCTCGATGCGATCCTCGAGCTGATACGGCTTGTCCTTGCGGATGTCCTCCAGCCACGGGCGATAATGGCCGAGCGCCGGCACCTGCATCGCCTTTTCGATCAGTTCGTCGTCGATGCGGTTGAGTTCGAGCGTGAAGAACAGCAGATGCGTCGAGGCATTGGTGAGACGCTCTGACACATCGCCGTAGAATTTGGTGATCGCCGGATCGACCGTGTCGCCCGCATGGATCAGGCCCGCATAGGAAATCAGCCGTCCGGCGAGATCGTCGATCGCCTCAAAGGATTTCACGGCTTCCGCCAGCCACTCGCCCGCGCCGGGCTTGGAAAGCGCATCCGCGATCTTGCCCTTATAGGCCGCCTCGAACGCCACGCAGTCGGCATCGAGCTTGTCGAGGTCGCGCGCGATCTCCGGCGCGGTGATCGACGAATAGAGATCGCCCAGATTCCACTCGGGCAGCTTCGCCGTCTTCTTCACCGCCTTTTTGGCCGCGGGTTTCGCAGGCTTCGCCGCCTTCTTGGTCTTGGCGGGTTTACGCAGAGCGGAGGACGAACGTGCAGCCATTATGTGTTCCTACCCGTGTTGTTCGTGTGCTGGCAGCGCGAACGTCCGCCAACTCTTAAGAGGCCGTTAATCGGCATCGGCGAGAGTGCCCCGATTCGAGACAGATAAACCTGCTGACCGAGGAATTCCATGGCCGCGACTATTCTGATTGCCGATGACGATGCCGTCCAGCGCCGTCTGCTGGAAAATATGGTGCAGCGTTGCGGCTATCAGACCATCGTCGTCGAAAGCGGTGACGCCGCCATGACGGTGATCGCAGATGAGATGCGCACCGTCGATGCCATCGTGCTCGATCTCGTGATGCCGGGTCTCGACGGCCTCGGCGTGCTGTCGAAGATGCGCGAGATGGGCCTGCATATTCCGGTGGTGGTGCAGACCGCGCATGGCGGCATCGACAACGTGGTCTCCGCGATGCGCGCGGGCGCGCATGATTTCGTGGTCAAGCCGGTCGGCATCGAGCGGCTTCAGGTGTCGTTGCGCAACGCGCTCGACGCCAGCGCCCTGAAAGGCGAATTGCAACGCATCCGCCACTCGCGCGAAGGCCGCCTCACCTTCAAGGACATCGTGACCCGCTCGGAGGCGATGGGGCATGTGCTGGCGATGGGCAAGAAGGCCGCAGCCTCGGCCATTCCGGTGCTGATCGAAGGCGAATCCGGCGTCGGCAAGGAGCTGGTCGCGCGCGCCATTCACGGCTCCTCGGAGCGCGCCAGCAAGCCGTTCGTCACCGTCAATTGCGGCGCGATCCCCGACAACCTCGTCGAGTCGATCCTGTTCGGTCACGAGAAGGGCGCCTTCACCGGCGCCACCGAACGCCATGCGGGCAAGTTCGTCGAAGCCTCCGGCGGCACGCTGTTCCTGGATGAAGTCGGCGAACTGCCGCTCACCGCGCAGGTGAAACTGCTGCGCGCCCTGCAACAGGGCGAGGTCGAGGCGGTCGGCGGCCGCAAGCCGGTCAAGGTCGATGTCCGCATCATCTCGGCGACCAACCGCAATTTGCTCAACCATGTGAAGGCCGGTCATTTCCGCGACGACCTGTTCTATCGCCTGCATGTGCTGCCGCTGACGATCCCGCCGCTGCGGTCGCGGCGCGAGGACATCCCTCATTTGTTACGCCATTTCCTCGCGCGCTTCAGCGCGGAGGAAAACCGCGCCATTGCCCGCGTCGGCGCCGACGCCATGGCCCGCCTCGTCAATGCCGACTGGCCGGGCAATGTCCGCCAGCTCGAGAACGCCGTCTATCGCGCGGTGGTGCTGTCCGACGGCGAGGAGCTTCGGGCCGACGACTTCCCCGCCATCAATGGCGGCCCTCTGGGGCCGGACGCAGGTCCCGAGATCGGACCGCTGACGCTCGCGCAACCTGCGCGGGTGGCCGCCCATGAAATCCCGATCGCCCCTGCCCAGTCCGCACCGGCCCTCCTGCCGCACGGCGCCCTGACGATGCTGGACGAGGACGGCGAATGCCGCGCGCTCGACGAGATGGAAGCCGAGATCATCCGCTTCGCCATCTCGCATTATCGCGGCCAGATGTCGGAAGTGGCGCGGCGGCTGAAGATCGGCCGTTCCACGCTGTACCGGAAGATGGACGACATCGCCGCTGTTCCCGCCGGGAAGAACCAAGAATCCTGAAAAAGACCCCGCCCCTTCGAACCGTTGCGGCTTGGTGACAGACCAAGAGAAAGCACGCAGGGGTGGTTGCGGATCACCGTCAGCACGGTCAGTTTCCCGTGACACGTTCCGGCGCAAGCTAGGCGCATTGTGTCCGTGCGTGTACACTTGTTGATGGTGCGATGAATCGACCGGGCGCGATACGCCGGGGAAACGAACCGGTGAGAGCCGGGTTTCACCTGGGTGCGGGCTTAAATGAGACAAACTTGCTGTTTCAGGCCGAAACAGCCTCGCTCAGGGAACTCGATAATGCATGACTTCTCGACCGGCCGCAGCGGTTACGATCGCGTGCTGGCAGCCGTCGCAGCGACCTTCCTGCTGACCGGCACCGTAACCTTTGCTCATGCCGACCCGGCGAAGCCAGCGGATGCCTCCATCAGCGCCGCAGTTCCCACACCCGACACCTCGAACGTCCCACCGCCGACCGCGGCCGACGTGAAGGCCGATGCACCGAAAGCCGACGCCGCAAAGGCCGCGGACACCGCAAAGCCTGCTGCATCCGAGCCGGCCAAGACAGATGCAAAGGCGGACAACAAGCCCGCCGACGCGTCGAAGGCGGATACAGCTAAAACCGAGCCTGCGAAGTCCGAACCGGCGAAGGCCGATACGGCCACGACAGCGCCCGCCGCTCCGGCCAAGACGGATAATGCCAAGACCGAAACTCCGGCCGCTGCTCCTGCCGTCGCCACACTCGATCCGTCCGCCGAGGCGCTGCGCAGCCTGGTGACGACGAAGGCCGGCAAATATTTCGACCGCAAGAAAGAACGCGAGGCGGTGGAAGCCTTCTACAAGGACCGCAACTACGCTCCGCTCTGGACCAAGGGTGCCGCGGCAACCGCGCGCGCCAATGACGCGAGCGCGCGGCTGAAGAAGGCGGATGAGGACGGCCTCGATCCGGAGGATTATCCGGTGCCGAATTTCACCGCCGCCACAACCGCGGATGCGCAGGCCGATGCCGAACTGAAGCTGACTGAAAGCGTGCTCGACTATGCGCGCCACGCCCAGAGCGGCCGCATGCACTGGTCGCAGGTGTCCGGCGACATCCAGTACCCGGAGCACTACCCCGACCCGACCGAAGTGCTGATCAACGTCTCGACCGCGCGCAATGCCGGCGCGGCGCTTGAGACCTACAATCCGCCGCACAAGCTCTACAAGGAATTGAAGGCCAAGCTCGCCGAGCTGCGCGGCAAGACCGACGAAGGCAAAAAGATCGCCGACGGCGAGACGCTGCGCTTCGTCAAGCCGACCAAGAAGAACCCGAACCCCACCGTGATGGACGACGCGCGCGTGCCTGCGCTGCGCGCCAAGCTCGGCGTCACCGAGAATGCGAGCGACACGCACTACGATGCGACCGTCGCCGCCGCCGTGCGCAAGTTCCAGAGCGCGAACGACCTCAAGGCCACCGGCGTTCTCGACAACCACACGGTCGCGGCACTCAACGGACCGCGCAACGACCGCAAGATCGATATCATCCGCGTCAACATGGAACGCTGGCGCTGGCTGCCGCGCGATCTCGGCGCACCCGCGCTCGGCGATGCCTATGTCATCCTCAACATTCCCGATTACAGCCTCCAGTTGATGCATAATGGCGCAACGGCCTGGAAGACCCGTGTCGTTGTCGGCAAACCCGGCAAGCACGCTACCCCGCTGCTGACGGAGACGATGAAGTACATCACCGTCAATCCGACCTGGAACGTGCCGCCGTCGATCATCTACAACGAGTACCTGCCCGCCCTGCAGCAGGACCCGACCGTGCTCGAGCGCATGGGCCTCAAGCTCCAGCGCAATCCCGATGGCACTATCCGCATTTCGCAGCCGCCGGGCGAAGCCAACGCGCTCGGCCGCATCCGCTTCAACTTCCCGAACAAATTCCTGGTCTATCAGCACGACACACCGGACAAGTATCTGTTCGCCAAGAGCGAGCGCGCTTTCAGCCATGGCTGCATGCGGGTGCAGAATCCGGATCAGTACGCCGCGACGATCCTGGGTATCGCGCTGCCGAAGGATCATTACACGCCGGAGAAAATCCGCAGCATGTATGGCCACAACGAGATCAACATCAACCTGCCGACGCCGCTCCCGGTCAACATCACCTACCAGACCGCGTTCGTGGACGACGCCGGCAAGCTCGAATTCCGCAAGGACATCTATGGCCGCGATGCGACCATGATCAAACTGCTGAAGGAAGGCGGCCGCCGCAACCTCGAAACCGTCGTCGCGCATTCGCAGCCGAACTACGTACGGCCCACCGGCAACATCAATATTCCGGGCGACGGCTACGCGGACCGCTCCTCGGCACCGAACTTCTTCCAGATGCTGTTTGGTGGCGGCGGACGCGCCGAGGTCGAGCCGGAACCGCGCGGCCGGCGCCGCTACCGCTAAACGCATAAATTTTTCGGCTCGGGTTCCCCAACTCCGAAATCCACCTTACGCAATAAAATCAGGGCCCCGCCGCAAGCGGGGCCCTTTGCGTTAACCCTGTCTCCGGAGGCGATATAAATACCGGCCATTTTTTGCCACAGTCGGCCCGTTAGCTCTCGATTGCGTGATCGGGGATGGGGGTAAATTTCCATTAACCGGCCGACGTTACACACAATTCATCATCTCCGCTGCGTGGGGTAGCGGGGGTCTCTTCCTGGGCGTTCCAACAGGACGATAAGTGGCGGGCGATCATCTACGCGGCATTAGCCTTTGGCCTGTGCGGCACTCCTTGCGAGTGAGCGCAGCCGCTATGCTCCTGCTGTTCGCCGGCGCAGGCGCGGTGCATGACGCGACCGCCAGCAACGACACCCGCACCCTCTCCTTCCACCACACTCATTCCAGCGAAGACCTCACCGTCACCTTCAAGCGCAACGGTCGCTACGACGCCGACGCGCTGAAGAAACTCAACCACTTCCTCCGCGACTGGCGCAGCCAGGATTCGACCACGATGGACCCGCATCTGTTCGACATCCTGTGGGAGGTCACTCGTGACGTCGACGCCAAGCAGCCGATCCAGATCATCTCGGCCTATCGCTCGCCCAAGACCAACGCCATGCTGCGCCGCCGCTCGGCGCATTCCGGCGTCGCGCGCTTCAGCCAGCACATGCTCGGCCACGCGATGGATTTCTTCATTCCCGGCGTGCCGCTTGAGAAGATCCGGTTCGCCGGGCTTCGCCTGCAACGCGGCGGCGTCGGTTTCTACCCCACCTCCGGCTCGCCCTTCGTGCATCTCGACACCGGCAACATCCGCCACTGGCCGCGCATGACGCACGACCAGCTCGTGCGCGTGTTCCCGGACGGCAAGACGGTCCATGTCCCCACCGATGGACGTCCGCTGAAGGGCTACGATCTCGCGCTCGCTGAAATCCGGCACCGCAAGGGCGATGAGGCCACGACGGCCAGCAGCCGCAGCCTGCTCGCCTCCCTGTTCAAGGGCAAGCAAGCCTCAGAGGACGACGACGAATCCTCCGCCTCCACACCGGCTGCCGAAACACCTGCCAAGCCCAGTCTGATCGCCGCGGCGGCAGACAAGGTGAAGGACAAGATCGCCGAGATGGTGCCGGTGCCGCGTGCACGGCCGGTTCAGACCGCCAGCTATCGCGTCGCCTCCGCAGTCCCCGTCGAAATTCCGCTCGCTCCTGCCAAAGCAGCCAAACAGCCGCAGACCATGGCCGAGATGATCGAGGCCCGCGTCCGCTGGGATGACGCCGCGATGACGCCGAAGCCCGCATCGGCCGAACAGATCGCCGCTGTGAAGGCGCGTGCCGCCGATCCGCAATCCACCGCGTCGCTGCCCGCCAACGTCGCCAACGCGATGGCCTATGACGCGCCGCAACTGCTCGACCGCAACAAGATCGTCGCCGCAAGCGGACCCGTTCCGCCGACGCACATCGCTGCCCTCGCGCGCGATGCGATGTCGGTGCGCGCCAGCACCGTGCTCGGCAAGACACGGCGCGGCTTCTCGCATTCGCCCGCGACCATGCTGCGCCTCGCCAGCGCCGATCAGGTAAGCGACATCTGGCTGCGCGCGATGGTGCTGACGCCGAGCGCCAATAACGCGCTTTACACCTCGGTGATGGGCGACTGGGACATGAGGCCGATGGTCGCGCATTTCGTGAAGCCTGCGCGCGCGGTGACGATGACGTTCTCGCTCGATCCGCAGATCGGCCCCGCCTGTGACCGCTTCAGCGGCCCGGCGATCGCTTCAATGCCGACCACGACTTTCGTGCAGACCGCTTCGCTGCGGTAAATTCAAGAGGCCATCGTCAGGCGGCGGCTTCCGGATTCATCGAGCGGCTGCCCACTTCATCATTGAACAGATGAACTTTGTTGCGGCCGGCAGCCTTTGCGGCATACAGCGCAATGTCGGCATCCGCGAACAACTCGGTGATACGCCGGCGATGCGGACGGCCGATCAGGGCAGCCCCGATCGAAGCACCGACCTCGAGACGAAGACCATTCCAGAAGACCGGACGAGATAGCATCGCGACCGTTTGCTCCAAGACGCTCTCGATCCGTGCGGGATTCGTGGGGGCACGCAGGATGAGTGCGAATTCGTCGCCTCCCAGCCGGGCGACCAAGCCGGCATTGCAGAAGGCCCGCTTCAAACGCATTGCGATCTCGCGCAGACATGCATCTCCGGCCTCATGCCCGAACGTATCATTCAGTTCCTTGAAGCGGTCGAGATCGATGAGGACAAGCGCCGATGCAAAACCATGGTTCAGAGTGTCACCGATAACCTCACGGTAGCGCTGCTGAAACAAAGAACGATTGGCAAGCCCGGTGAGTGGATCGGTTTCGGCTTGCAGCCGCAGGCTCTCCATCGCTTGCCGGTCTGAGGTGATGTCCTGCTTGGAGCCGAAGATGCGGACAGGCCGCCCGTTCTCTCTCACCGCATTGATCGAAAGCCGCATCCAGCGCTTTTCGCCGTCCCACGTCCTGATCTCCGTATCGAGCGAAACGGAACGGCCGCTCCGGATCACCTCGGCGCGGGCGATTTCCATGTTGCGTCTGGATTCAGGGGTATAAAGGTCGACGATGCTCGCGCGCCGCAGCGCGCTGTCCATCGGATAAGCAAAGAGTTTGTAGACTCCGGACGTCCAGGTCAGGCGTTCCGTCTCAAGCTCGCATTCCCATGCGCCGATACGAGCATGACCCAAGGCCTGGTCATAGAGACGCGCGTAAACCTCAGCCCACTGAAGTTCCGAAACATGGCCTGCTTCATCTCTCATTCGCGACCGGTGGCCTCTGGGAGATTGTCTCTTTCTCCATGGTTAAGGCCACAGCGTTAACGAATCTTATACTTATTGCCTGCCTGGAGGCGCCATCCACAGGATGGTCTACGCCTCACAGCATGCCGAGTGCCTGCATGTAGGTTTCGAGGATGGTTTCCTGCTCCTCGCGCTCGTTGGCGTCCTGCTTGCGCATCCGCACGATGGTGCGCAGCGCCTTGACGTCGAAGCCGTTGCCCTTGGCCTCGGCATAGACGTCGCGGATGTCGTCGGAGATCGTCTTCTTTTCTTCTTCCAGCCGCTCGATGCGCTCGATGATGGCCTTGAGCTGATCCTTGGCGAAACGGAGGGCGACGTCTTCCTTCACGGCGGCGGCTGTGGCCATCGGGTACTCCTGAACTTTGATGAGGCGGCGCCGGCCGGGCGGCAAAGCGTCTTTCGTGACCACACTCATCCAGTCGGAGAGGCGGCGTCAAGGCAAGGCACCGCGCCGTCCACAATGCCCACAGGGTGGTTTTAAAAAGCTCGCGCCTCACGCTTTTTTTCAGCGTTCCGCGCGCGGCGTCAGTGACCGCTGGCGGCCTTCTTCATGGCCGCAATCTGCTCGGGTGTCGCCTCGCTTTGGTACTTCGCCTTCCATTCCTCGTAAGGCATGCCATAGACAGCCTCGCGGCCCTCATCCTTGGTCATCGGCACGCCCTTTTCGTCGGCGGCGTCCTTCATCCAGTTCGACAGGCAGTTGCGGCAAAATCCCGCCAGATTCATCATGTCGATGTTCTGCACGTCGGTGCGCTTCTGCAAATGCGCGACGAGACGGCGGAAAACGGCCGCCTCAAGCTCGGTCTGGGTGGCTTTATCGATGGCCATGATGCTCCTCATCCTCCGGCTGCGGCCCGAATGGCCGCCCCTGTTTCGATCTTCCGCTGGAAACTACAACCAGCACATAAACCCGGCAGCGGATTTTACCAGCCCCCGCGTTCCGCGCGATTGGAATTGCGCCCGCGTTTGAGATAGCCTGCGCCCATGCCGAAAGTGAATTTGCGGTTGCCCACCTTGCGCCTTTTCCTGCCTCTCCTGTTCGGACTAGCTCTCGCGCTTCCGGCGCTGTGCGCGTCCAGCACACCAGCGCGGGCCGATTTCCGGCTATGCAACAACACCTCGAGCCGGGTGGGTATCGCGCTGGGCTACAAGGACAGCGAAGGCTGGGTCACCGAAGGCTGGTGGAATATCTCCTCCCACGCCTGCGAAACGCTGCTCAAGGGCACGCTGGTGGCGCGCTATTATTACATTTACGGCCTCGATTACGACCGCGGCGGCGAATGGTCGGGCCAGGCCTTCATGTGCTCGCGCGACAAGGAATTCACCATCAAGGGCACCGAGAACTGCCTCGCCCGCGGCTTCGACCGCACCGGCTTCTACGAGGTGGATACCGGCGAGCAGCGCTCCTGGACAGTGCAACTGACCGAAACCACCGAGCAGAACCTGCAGCGGCAGCAACAGCCGACCCTGCCGGGATTGCCGAACGCGCCCGGCGCCGGCCAGCCCGGCGGCATTCTCCCCGCACCTGCCCCGCTTCCCGCACCGGGAACGAAGCAATGAGGCGGCTGCGTCGCGTCCGGATTCTCGCAACGCTCGGACCTGCCTCGTCCGACAGCGTCACGATTCGCAAGCTGTTCGAAGCGGGAGCCGACGTCTTCCGCATCAACATGAGCCATACCTCGCATGACAAGATGCGGGAGTTGATCGCCACCATCCGCAACATCGAGAGCAGCTACAACCGGCCGATCGGCATTCTCGTCGACCTTCAGGGCCCGAAGCTGCGGCTCGGCGCCTTCAAGGAGGGCGCGGCGATCATCACCAACGGGCAGAATTTCGTACTCGATTCCGATCCCGCGCCGGGCGACAAGACACGCGTCCACCTGCCGCATCCGGAAATCCTGCGCGCGCTGAAGCCGGGCGACGCGCTCCTGATCGACGACGGCAAGCTGCGCCTGATCGCGGAGGAAACCTCACACGATCATGCCGTGACACGCGTCGTGATCGGCGGGCGCATCTCCGACCGCAAGGGCGTGAGCCTGCCCGACACCGACCTGCCCGTCTCGGCCATGACGCCGAAGGACCATGCCGATCTCGCCGCGGCCCTCGACGCCGGCACCGACTGGATCGCGCTGTCGTTCGTGCAGCGCGCCGATGACGTGCACGAGGCCCGCCGCATCGTGCGCGGTCGCGCGGCGATCATGTCAAAGATCGAAAAGCCGCAGGCCATCGAACGCCTTGAGGCGATCATGGATGCCTCCGACGCCATCATGGTGGCGCGTGGCGATCTCGGCGTCGAAATGCCGGTCGAGCGCGTGCCGGGACTTCAGAAACAAATGACGCGCATGGCGCGGCGCATGGGCAAGCCGGTCATCATCGCGACCCAGATGCTGGAATCGATGATCGCCTCACCGGTGCCGACGCGCGCCGAAGTCTCCGACGTCGCGACCGCGGTGTTCGAGGGGGCCGACGCCGTGATGCTGTCGGCGGAATCCGCGGCTGGCAAATATCCCTCCGACGCGGTGATGATGATGGATCACATCGGCGAGGAGGTGGAGCGCGACCCGACCTTCAGCAGCGTGATCGACGGGCAGCGCCCCGCGCCGGAAGCTACCGCCGGCGACGCCATCGCCGACGCCGCGCGGCAGATCGCCGAGACGCTGCATTTGCCGGCCATCATCTGCTGGACCAGTTCGGGCTCGACGGCCATTCGTGTCGCACGCGAGCGGCCCCGCTGTCCGATCGTCGCGATCACGCCGAATGCCGTGGTCGCACGCAAGCTTGCCTTGTTGTGGGGCGTGCATTGCGTGGTGGCCGAGGACGCGCAGGACGGCGACGACATGATCCAGCGCGCGGGCCGCATCGCCTATCGCGACGGCTTCGCCAAGGCTGGCGAGCGCGTCATCGTCGTCGCGGGCGTGCCGTTCGGCACCCCGGGCACCACCAACATGGTGCGCATCGCCACTATCGGCTCGGACAGCGACGCCAATATCTGATTTCAGGCGGCGCTTGTCCGCTCAAAGTGGATCACCTGCCAGACGAACAGCACGACGCTCACCAGCACCATGATCGAGCCCGCGCCCGCCAGCGGCTCACCCTCATGCTTGCCCATATGGATCATGGCGACGCCGATCGCCATCACAATGGTCCCGGCGATCCAGATCATCACCTGCAGGCGTGCCACCCGTGCGGCATCGAGTGCCGGATGCAGGCGGTAGAACAGCCCGAACAGAAATAAAGACACCCAGCCGAGCAGGTTGAGATGGGCGTGGGCTGCAAGGGTTGAATGATCCTGCGAGATCGCCATCGCAAGGCCCCAGATCATTCCGAAGGTGAGGATCAAGGCGGCGACAAGGAAACTGAGCGACGAAGCTCTCATGATGCAATCCCCCAAATAAAGCCAAGACATAGCAAAACCGCCGCTCCACATGAAGCGGAGCGGCGGTCCGATGCACGGTTTCAAATGTCGCGGCCTTCGACCTTTTCCGACAGGGTCTTCACCATGTCCGGCACCTTGTCGAGGTGCGGATTGATGGCGAGCGCGCGGCGGAACACGTCCAGCGCATGCTTGGCGTCGCCGGTTTCCTCGAGGATGACGCCGAGCCCCGCCAGCGCACCGAAGTGGCGCGGCTCACGGCGCAGCACTTCCTCGATATCTTCCATCGCGCGGTTGTAGTCGTTCTTCTTGTAATAAAGCGTCGCGCGCCTGTTCCAGGCTTCCGTGTAATCGGGACGCAGCTTGATGATGGCGTCGAGCAGTTTCAGCGCGACGTCGGATTCGTTGTTCTCCAGCGCGATGCTCGCGCGCGCCATCAGCAGCGCGACAGTGTCGCTCGGCGTCTTCATCCAGATCGCCCAGATCCGCGCCTCGACCGCGCGCGCGCTTTCCTCGTCGGGCGCTGCCTTCAGCGCATCGAACAGAAAGTCGAGGCTCTTGCCATGGGCTTTGACGGACGGAAGCTGTTTCGGCGCTTGCGGCAGCTTCTGCCTGAGGTGGGAGTCGGGCTGCGCGGCTGCGGGCGCAACAGCAAGCAGCGCCGCGAGTACAAATCCAGCCGGAACATTCACGGCGACACGCCGGGTCAATTTCATGCAAGGATTTTAAACGCGCAAAACGCCGCCTGCAAAGGGCAAGCGGCGTCAAACAGATGTGATGATTTAGGGAGTGCCGGACAGCGTCCGGCAAACGTCAAAGGTGATTAGCCCTGACGCGCCTTGAAGCGGCGCTGCACCTTGTTGATCACGTAAACCCGGCCCTTGCGGCGGACCAGACGGTTGTTGCGGTGACGACCACGGAGCGATTTCAGCGAGTTACGGACCTTCATGGGACATGCTCTTGCGAAAGGCCGTATCGACAGGCCGAGTTGCATCAATATCTATGGGCGCCCGGGCGGCAGGGCCATCGCCGGGATGGCCGGTTTCTAGAGAGCGCAGGGCGGAATGTCAATGCAATCAAGGCTTTTTCTGAACGGCGGGGGATAAAGGAAGGCCATTTTCTCAAGTTTCATCACTGAAATCCTTGGGAAAATCCAGCCTCTCAGCCCGCCTCCGGTTCCCTGCGAGATTTTGCGGTAGCCGCCTTGCCCAGCCGGGCCAGATGGGTGGCGAGGAACTCGACCAGCGCCTCCACCCGGGCGGGGCGCGGACCGCCCGGCGGCATCACCAGATGCACCGCCCCTTCCGGCTGCTTCCAGCCCTTGAGGATGACCTCGACCTGCTTCCTGGCGATCGCCTCGCCGATGATGAAGTCCGGCAGGTCGGCAATGCCGAGCCCGGCGATCAGCGCGGGAAGCACCGCCTCGCCGTTGTTGATCCGCAACTGGCCGGAAGGCCGTACCGACACCGCCTCGCCCGCATCGTTGAAATAATGCCAGACCTCCGGCGTCGTCCGGTAGGCATAGGTAAAGCAGCGATGCTGGGCGAGATGCATCGGATGCGTCGGCCGTCCGTATTTCTTGAGGTAAGACGGCGCAGCCACGGTGTAGACCGGCATCGGGCAGAGCCGCCGCGCCACCAGCGAGGAATCCGGCAGCCGCGCGATGCGCACGCCGATGTCGAACCCCTCCCCAATCAGATCAACCATCGCGTCGCTCAAATGCAGATCGATCGACACATCCGGATATTGCGCGAGAAATTCCGGCAGGAGCGGCGCGATCACCCGCTGGCCGAATGTCATCGGCACCGCCAGCCGCACAAGCCCGCGCGGCGAGGCCGCCTGCGACAGTGCCTCGTTTTCAGCCTCTTCGCCGTCCGCCAATAGTTGCGCCGCGCGCACCGACAGCGCGCGACCGGCATCGGTCAGCGCCAGACGGCGCGAACTGCGGTTGAACAGCCGCGCGCCCAACCGCTCCTCCAGCCGCGTCACAGCCTTCGAGACTGTCGCTTTCGACAGAGCGAGTTCGCTCGCGGCGGCAGCGAAGGACCGCAGTTCCACCACCTTGGCAAAGATCGCCATCGCCTCGAAATCGGGAAGTTTCGACATGCCGGCTCCAATGCCGGGCGGGCACTCCGGCAATTATCATTGGTTTATATTTAGAAACGATGAGTTTCAATAGTTTCTATTTTTAGACCATGCGGAAAGGCCTAAATCAGCGCCATCGAAACCCACAACCCCAGGCAATGGAGGACATGACATGATCGAACTTCGTCCCTTCAGTTCTCTTGGCGGCGCCAACCACGGCTGGCTCAACGCCAAGCATCACTTCTCGTTCGCGAGCTACTACGATCCCGCCCGCATGAGCCACGGCGCGCTGCGCGTCTGGAACGACGACGAGATCGCACCCAACACCGGCTTTCCGGCGCATCCGCATTCGGACATGGAGATCATCACCTATGTCCGCGAAGGCGCGATCACGCATCAGGACTCGCTCGGCAACAAGGGTCGCACCGAAGCCGGTGACGTTCAGGTGATGAGCGCAGGCTCTGGCATCCGCCATGCCGAGTACAACCTCGAGCCGGTCAAGACGACGCTGTTCCAGATCTGGATCGAGCCGACGCAGCAGGGCGGCCAGCCGTGCTGGGGCGCAAAGCCTTTCCCGAAGGGCAATCGCTCCGGCAAGTTCGTGGCGCTGGCCAGCGGCTTCAAGGACGACGCCGACGCCTTGCCGATCCGCGCCGAAGCACGGGTGCTCGGCACCACGCTGAAGGCGGGCGAGAGCGTCGATGTGGCGCTCAACGATAACCACAAGGGTTATCTCGTGCCCGCGACCGGCGCGGTCGAGATCAACGGCGTCCGCGCCAATGCACGCGACGGTGTCGCGATCAGCAATGAGCCGAACCTGCGCATCACCGCGCTGGAAGACTCCGAACTCGTGCTGGTGGAGACGGCGGCATGATCGATCTCTTGCTCGCGATGCCGGTGGTGACCGCAAGCCTGCGGACGCTGCTCGGCCATGCCCGGCACTGCCGCGCGCGCCTGCACTGACACCAACGCCGTGGCCCTCACGGGCCACGGCCCCTTCTCTCAATCACCTTGAATTTAGTTGGAGCCTCCGATGCCAAAAGTTCTCGTTCTTTATTATTCTACCTACGGCCACATTGAAGCCATGGCCAACGCCGTTGCCGAAGGCGCGCGCGAGGCAGGCGCAACCGTCGACATCAAGCGCGTGCCTGAGACCGCCCCTCTCGAAGTCGCAAAAGCCGCGCATTTCAAGCTCGATCAGGCTGCCCCAATCGCCAAAATCGAGGATCTTGCGAATTACGACGCCATCATCGTCGGCACCGGCACCCGCTTCGGCCGCATCTCCTCGCAGATGGCGAGCTTCCTCGATCAGGCCGGCGGCCTGTGGGCGAAGGGCGCGCTGCACGGCAAGGTCGGCGGCGCATTCTCCTCGACCGCGACCCAGCACGGCGGTCAGGAGACGACCCTGTTTTCCATCATCACCAACCTCCTGCACTTCGGCATGGTGATCGTCGGGTTGAACTACGGCTTCGCCGGACAGATGGGCGTCAAGGAAGTGACCGGCGGCGCACCTTACGGTGCGACGACGATTACTGATGGCGACGGCTCACGCATGCCGAGCCAGAACGAACTCGATGCCGCGCGCTATCAGGGCCGCACCATCGCCGAAACCGCGAAGAAACTGCACGGCTGATTTTCACAAGGCGGCGTATCGCAATCTTTTGCCTACGCCGCCTTGCCGAAAGCCTTGCGCAATTCGCCTTTCGCAGCTTCCAGCTTCTTGCGCCGTGTGGCGGGCAGGTTCTTGCCTGCGCGGTTGATATAGAACACCAGCATCGACATCGCCGAGCGATATGGATCGCTCTTGCGCCGGTGGCTATGCTCGGCCGAACGCTTCAGTGACCGTGCGATCGCCTTCGGGCTATCCTGTTTGAAGACATTATGCTTGAGATCGAGCGCGTCGCTGGTCTGCGTGACGTGCTTCGACCATTTCTTCACCGGACGCTTTGCGGCATGTGGACCGGCTTTGCGCGTCCGCCGCGCCGTGGGTTTGGCGCTTGCCTTTTTGTTACGTGCCTTGCGCGCATGGGTGCCGCGCAATTTTGATGTTGCCGTCCGTTTGCGCCGTGTCGCGGTTTTTGCCATGGTTTGCGTCCTTCGCGATTGAGACGAGCACCTAACGCCTCGTGCCGTTTCAGGTTCGCAATCGCTCTTTGCAAAATGGACCGCCCATGACCATCAAAGCCTTCGTGTTCGACGCCTATGGCACGCTCTACGATATCCAGTCGGTCGCGGCCGTCACCGAGGAGGCCTTCCCCGGCCATGGTGATTTCATCACGCAGGTCTGGCGGATGAAGCAGCTCGAATACACCTGGCAGCGCAGCATGATGCAGCGCTATGCGGATTTCTCGGTCGTGACACGGGAATCGCTCGTCTATTCGTTGAAGCTGCTCGGCCTCACCTACAGCGACGCCGTGTTCGAGCGCATCATGGACAAATACATCCACCTCGACCTGTATCCGGACGCCAAGGCAGCACTTGCGGCCTTGAAAGGCCACAAGCTCGCCATTCTGTCGAACGGCAGCAGCCAGATGCTCAACGATCTGGTGAAAAACACCGGCCTCGATCAAACCCTTGACGCCACCATCAGCATCGACAGCGAGCGCATCTTCAAGCCCGCGCCGCAGGCCTACACGCTGATCGAGAAAAGACTCGGCGTGAAGCCGAGCGAGGTGATCTTCGTCTCGTCAAATCCGTTCGACGTCGCGGGCGCGAAATCCTTCGGCCTCAACGTCGCATGGATCGAACGCGTCACCCCGCAGGCGATGGCCGCCGAGATTAAGCCCGGCGCGCCGGTCGCTCCCGTCACCATGTTCAAGGCCGTGCGAACGCAGATGGACGAGTTGGGATTCCTGCCGGATCACCGCATCCGCGCATTGTCCGACCTGCCGAAGCTCGTCGGAAAATAATCAGCTCTTGAAGTACGGCTCGACGGTACCGGAAAATTTCATGGTGATCGGATTGCCGTGGCGGTCCTTCGCCGAGCCGACGCTCATGCGCACCCAGCCCTCGCTGACGCAATATTCCTCGACATTGGTTTTCTCGACGCCCTTGAAGCGGATGCCGATATCGCGAGACAAAACCTTCTCGTCGTAAAACGGGCTGTTGGGGTCCACCGAGAGGCGGTCGGGCAATTCCTCGCTCATCATCGTCCTTTAATTGTCGCCGCAGGCATGCCTGCCATGCGTTGCCGTGTGCCAGTTAAGGTCAGTCAGAACGGCAAATGTCCGCTTTTGAAATAATACATCGCGAGATAGCCGATCGCCAACCCGATCACCACACCTATTGCCACTCTCATGTGCGCCTCCGTTGCCTCATCATAGGCGCATCTTCACGTCGTCGCGACACCGCCCGAAACGGGAACCATCCCGTCTTACGTCCGTTTTATTCCAGTTATAGCTTTGCCGCCGGGGCACGGACGCAAGACAGACGTTTTCAGCCACGCCGGGAAAATCACCAATGGATGCTCCGCGCTCGACACCGAATGATCAACCACGCGCCCAGGCCGACATCGATCAGCTCTGCATCAACACCATCCGCACCCTCACCATCGACGCCGTGCAAAAGGCCAATTCGGGCCATGCCGGCGCGCCGATGGGGCTCGCGCCCGTCGCCTACACGCTGTGGCAGGAGGTGCTGCGCTACGACCCCGATGAACCGCTATGGCCAAACCGTGACCGCTTCGTGCTGTCGTGCGGCCATGCCTCGATGCTGCTGTATTCGCTGTTTCACCTGTCCTGCATCAAGCGCCTGAAGGACGGCAAGGCAACGGACAAGCTCGCGGTGACGCTCGACGACATCGAGCATTTCCGCCAGATCGACAGCGTGACGCCGGGCCACCCCGAATACGGCCACACCACCGGCGTCGAGACCACCACCGGTCCACTGGGACAGGGCTGCGGCAACAGCGTCGGCATGGCGATCGCCTCGCGCTGGCTGGGCGCGCATTACAACAAGCCGGGACACACCATTTTCGACTTCAACGTCTACAACATCTGCAGCGACGGCGACATGATGGAGGGCGTCGCCTCGGAAGCCGCCTCCCTCGCGGGCCATCTCGGGCTCGACAACCTGTGCTGGATCTACGACAGCAACACCGTCACCATCGAAGGCCACACCGAACTCGCGTTCGATGAGAATGTCGCGGAGCGTTTCCGCGGCTATGGCTGGCATGTCACCCATGTCGCGGACGCCAACGATTGCAACCGTGTGCGTGCCACGCTGGAGGAATTCCGCGAAACCAAGGGCCGCCCCACCCTGATTATCGTCAACAGCGTGATCGGCTACGGCGCGCCGGACATGCAGGGCACGTCGAAAATCCACAGCGACGCGCTTGGCGCCGACGAAGTGAAAAAGACCAAGGCGTTTCTCGGCTTCCCGCAGGACAAGGATTTCTACGTGCCGGACGGCGTGCGCGAACGCTTCCATGCCGGCATCGGCCAACGCGGTGCCGCCGCGCGCGCGGCGTGGGAAAAGGGCTTTGCGCAATACGCGAAGGAGTACCACCGCGAGGCCGGACAGATCGAACGCTGCCTGAGGCATGGATTACCCGAAAACTGGGCCAGCACCCTGCCCGTCTTCAAACCGGACGCGAAAGGCATCGCCACGCGCGAGGCTTCGGGAAAAGTGCTGAACGCCATCGCCGAGGAATTGCCGTGGGTGCTGGGCGGCGCGGCCGACCTCGCACCGTCAACCAAGACCAAGCTTACCAGCGAAGGCATGACCGCGCTGGAAAAGGCCACCCCCGGCGGACGCAACATGCATTTCGGAATTCGCGAACACGGCATGGGCGCCATCGTCAACGGCATGGGTCTGTGCCATCTGCGCGCTTTCGGCGCGACCTTTCTGATTTTCTCTGACTACATGCGTCCGCCGATCCGGCTCGCCGCCTTGATGCGGCTGCCGATCTTCCATGTCTTCACCCACGATTCCATCGGCGTCGGCGAAGACGGGCCGACCCATCAGCCGATCGAACAACTGGCAGGCCTGCGCGCCATCCCGAACCTCGTCGTGCTGCGCCCGGCCGACGCCAATGAAGTAAGAGAGGCTTATAAAGTCATCGTCAGCCTCAAGGACGAACCGGCAGCGCTGATCCTGAGCCGCCAGGCCCTGCCGATTTTCGACCGCGGTAAATATGCTTCCGCGTCCGGGGTCGCACGCGGTGCCTATGTGATGGCGGATAGCGACGGCGAGCCGCAGGTCATCCTGATCGGTACCGGCAGCGAGGTACAATTGTGCGTCGCAGCCTTCGAGGAGTTGAAATCACGCGGCATCCGCGCCCGCGTGGTCAGCATGCCGTCATGGGATTTGTTCGAAAAACAGGACAAATCCTACCGCGACACCGTGCTGCCCCCGCATATCACCGCGCGGGTGGCCGTGGAGCAAGGCTCCCCCATCGGCTGGGATCGTTACGCAGGCCCTTCCGGTGCCATCATCGGTATGCATACTTTCGGCGCGTCGGCTCCGCTGAAGGATCTGTTGAAGAAATTCGGCTTCACACCGGATAAGGTCGTCGAAGCGGCATTGCGTCAAATCGAACAGAACAAGGCATCATGAATCCTCTCAAAGAATTGCAGAACCATGGCCAGTCGATCTGGCTCGACTTCCTCGCGCGCGGCTTCATTGCCAAGGGAGAGCTGAAAGCGCTGATCGAGCGCGACGGCGTACGTGGCGTCACCTCCAATCCCTCGATTTTCGAGAAAGCCATCGGCACCGGCGACGAATACGATGCCGCATTCGCAAAGCTCCTGAAGGGCGGCGACCGCTCGGTGATCGATCTCTATGAATCCGTCGCCATCGAGGATATCCAGAACGCCGCCGACGTTCTGCGGCCTGTCTATGACGAACTGCATGGCCATGACGGCTACGTCAGCCTCGAAGTCTCGCCCTATCTCGCGCGTGACACCGAGGGCACGCTCCAAGAGGCGCGGCGGCTGTGGAAGGCGGTCGGCCGCAAAAACCTGATGGTGAAGGTGCCGGGCACAAGCGAGGGCCTGCCCGCGATCGAGCAACTCACCGCCGAAGGTCTCAGCATCAACATCACGCTGCTGTTCTCGCAGAAGGTCTATGCCGACGTGCTGGAGGCCTATATCTCGGGGCTGGAGAAATACGCCGCAACCGGCGGCGATCTCTCCAAGGTTGCCAGCGTCGCCTCGTTCTTCGTGTCCCGCATCGATACCGCCGTGGACCGCCAGCTCGATGACAAGATCGCCGCCGCCAACGACGATGACCGCAAGGCGCAGTTGGCTGCGCTGAAGGGCAAGGTCGCCGTCGCCAACGCCAAGCTCGCCTATCAGCATTATAAAAAGGTCATCGCCTCCGACCGCTGGAAGGCACTGGAGGCGAAGGGCGCGCGCGTGCAACGCCTGCTCTGGGCCTCGACCGGCACCAAGAACAAGGCCTACAGCGACGTGCTGTATGTCGAGGACCTGATCGGCAGGGACACGGTGAACACCGTGCCGCCCGCGACGCTCGATGCCTTCCGCGATCACGGCAAGGTCCGCGATACGCTGGAGGAGAATATTCAGGAGGCCGAAGGAATCCTGTCCGGCCTGAGGCTGGCCGGCATCTCGCTCGATGCCATCACTGACCATCTGGTGGACGACGGCGTGCGGCTGTTCTCGGAAGCCGCCGACCAGCTCCTCGGCGCGGTCGCCTCCAAGCGCGCGCGGATGCTGGGCGCGAAGATCGACACGCAGGCGCTTGCGCTCGGTGACGATCTCACCCGCACCACCAAGGCACTGACCGACGACTGGCGCGCCGAGGGCAAGGGCCGCAGGCTGTGGAAGCGCGACGCCTCGGTGTGGACCAATCACGACGAGGCCAAATGGCTCGGCTGGCTCGACGCCGTCGAGCGCGAGCAGGATTCGCTCAAGCTCTACCAGCGCTTCGCCGACGCGGTGAAGCGCGCGAAGTTCACCGATGCCGTGGTGCTCGGCATGGGCGGATCGAGCCTCGGGCCGGAAGTGCTCGCCACCACCTTCAAGCAGGCGAAGGGCTTCCCGAAGCTGCACATCCTCGACTCCACCGATCCCGCGCAGGTGCGGCGCGTCGAGAAATCCATCAACCTCACCCGTACACTGTTCATCGTCTCCAGCAAGTCCGGCGGCACCACCGAGCCGAACGCACTGATGGATTATTTCTTCGCGCGCGTGGAGAAGGTCAGCGGCCAGAAGCCCGGCGTGCACTTCATCGCCGTCACCGATCCCGGCTCGTCGCTGGAAAAGGTCGCGCGGCAGCGTAACTTCATCCACGTCTTCCATGGCGAGCCGAGCATCGGCGGCCGCTATTCGGTGATCTCGCCGTTCGGCCTCGTGCCTGCGGCCGCGGCAGGTATCGATCTTAAAAAATTCCTCGCAGCGGCGGGCGCGATGGCGCATGCCTGCGGCGCGGACGTGCCGCCGCACGAGAACCCCGGCATCCAGCTCGGCCTGGCACTTGGTGCTGCGGCCCGCGCGGGCCGCGACAAGGTCACGCTGTCGGCCTCGAACCAGATCGAGGACTTCGGCGCATGGACCGAACAATTGATTGCCGAATCTACCGGCAAGAACGGCCGCGCGCTGATCCCGCTCGCCGACGAGCCGCTCGGCAAGCCGGACGTGTATGGCGATGATCGCGTTTTCGTCGATCTCGCCTTGAAAGGCGACACCTCGCGCGAGGCCGCCCTCAAGGCGCTTGAACAGGCAGGCCATCCGGTGATCCGCATCGCGGTGACGGACGCCGCTCATATCGGCCAGGAGTTCTTCCGCTTCGAGATGGCGACGGCGGTCGCGGGCAGCGTGATCGGCGTCAACCCTTTCGACCAGCCGGATGTCGAGGCCGCCAAGGTCAAGACCCGCGAGCTCACCGCCGCTTTTGAAAAATCCGGCGCGCTACCGCAGGAAGAACCGCTCGTCACCGACGGCAACCTCGCGGTCTATACCGACCGCAACAACGCCGAGGCGCTGCGCGAAGCAGGCGCGAACGGCACGGTGGAATCGTGGCTCAAGGCGCATTTCTCGCGCATCGAGTCCGGCGACTACGCCGCCCTGCTCGCTTATATCGACCATAACGACAAGGACATCGCCGCGCTTCAGAAGGCGCGCATTGCCATCCGCGACAACAAGCATGTCGCTACCTGCGTCGGCTTCGGCCCGCGCTTCCAGCACTCCACCGGGCAGGCCTACAAGGGCGGGCCGAACACCGGCGTGTTCGTTCAGATCACCGCCGACGACGCCAAGGACCTGCCGGTGCCGGGACAGACGGCGAGCTTCGGCATCATCAAGGCGGCGCAGGCACGCGGCGATTTCGACGTGCTCACCGAGCGCGACCGCCGCGCCCTGCGGCTTCACATCAAGGGGGACGTTTCCAAGGGTCTTGCCGCCATCAACAGCGCGGTCGCCAAAGCACTGTCATAGGAAGACACCATGCAGATCGGACTTGTCGGCCTTGGCCGGATGGGCGGCAACATCACGCGCCGCCTGATCGAAATGGGCAAGCACGAGGTCGTCGTGTTCGACGTCAATCCCAAGGCGGTGGACGAACTGGCGCAGCACGGCGCCATCGCCACCGCCTCGTTAAAAGATGTCGCGGCGAAGCTGAAAGCGCCGCGCACCGTCTGGATCATGCTCCCTGCTGGCAAGATCACCGAGGACACGATCCACGCGCTCTCCTCCATTCTGCAAAAGGGTGACACCATCATCGATGGCGGCAACACCTTCTGGCAGGACGACGTACGCCGTGCGCAGGCATTAAAGGAAAAAGGCATCCACTACATCGATGTCGGCACCAGTGGCGGCATCTGGGGCTATGAGCGTGGCTACTGCATGATGATCGGCGGCGACAAGGCGAATGTCGACCGGCTCGATCCGATCTTCGCAACGCTCGCGCCCGGCGAAAGCGGCGTGCCGCGCACGCCCGGACGTGAGGCGCGCGACCCCCGCGCCGAGCAGGGCTACATCCATGCCGGGCCTGTCGGCGCCGGACATTTCGTCAAGATGGTGCATAACGGCATCGAATACGGGCTGATGCAGGCTTACGCCGAAGGCTTCGACATTCTCAAGAACGCCAACATCGAGGCGCTGCCGCCCGAGCACCGCTTCGACGTCAATGTTGCCGATGTCGCGGAAGTCTGGCGGCGCGGCAGCGTGATCTCGTCATGGCTGCTCGATCTCACCGCCTCCGCACTCGCGCGCAACGATAGGCTCGACCAATATTCCGGCTTCGTCGAGGATTCCGGCGAAGGCCGCTGGACCATTGCCGCCGCGATCGACGAATCCGTGCCCGCGGAAGTGATTACCGCCGCTTTGTTCGCGCGTTTCCGCTCACGCAAGGAACACACCTTCGCTGAAAAGATTCTCTCTGCGATGCGCGCAGGCTTCGGCGGCCACAAGGAGCCGCAGCAGCACCCTGACGCGCCAGGCGCCAAGGCGCCGGAGAAGCTCAAGCCCAAAGACGACTAAGCAGGAGTCTGCCCATGATGAATGCCGATACCGTGAACGCACGCGAGCGGATTCCGGATTCGTGCTGCTTCGTGATCTTCGGCGTCACCGGCGATCTCTCCCACCGGCTGGTCATTCCCGCACTCTACAATCTGGAAGAATCCGGCCTGCTGCCGGAAAAATTCTGCATCATCGGCGTGACGCGCACCGAGACCCAGAGCAAGACGCTCAAGACCGACCTGATGAAGGGGCTTGAGAAACATGCCACCCGCCCGGTGAAACAGGAGATCGCCGACAAACTGTTCGGCTGTCTCACCTCGATCCATGCCGATCCGAGCGATCCCAAATCCGTCGAGAACCTGAAGGCGCAGCTTGAAAAGGCCCGCAAAGACAAAGGTGTCACCAACCATCTGTTCTATCTTGCCGTGCCGCCCGGCGCGTTCAAGCCGATCAGCGAGATGCTGGGCGCAGCCGGCCTGCTCAAGGAAAAAGATGGTGCGTGGCGGCGGCTCGTCATCGAAAAGCCGTTCGGCACCGACCTGCAATCCGCCAAGCAGCTCAACGCTGATCTTCTCAAGCTTGCCGACGAGCACCAGATTTATCGCATCGACCACTATCTCGGCAAAGAGACGGTGCAAAACATCCTCGTGCTGCGCTTCGCCAACGGCATGTTCGAGCCGATCTGGAATCGCAACCACATCGATCATGTCCAGATCACCGTGTCGGAGACCATCGATGTCGGCACGCGTGGCAGCTTCTACGAACAGACCGGCGCGCTGCGCGACATGGTGCCGAACCATCTGTTTCAGTTGATGGCGCTGGTGGCGATGGAGCCGCCCTCGCGCTTCGATGCGCATTCGGTGCGCTCGGAGAAGGGCGAGGCGCTCGCCGCGATCCAGACCCAGACCGAGGCGGAGGCGCTGAAGAATTCAGTGCGCGGGCAATACCTCGCGGGCCGCATCGGCGACCGGCAGGTCGGCTATTACCGCCAGACCAAGGACGTCTCGCCGGACAGCACGGTGGAGACCTACGCCGCGCTGAAACTCACCATCGACAACTGGCGCTGGGCGGGCGTGCCGTTCTATCTGCGCACCGGTAAGGCGCTCGCCGCCAAACGCACGGAAGTCGCGATCCGCTTCAAGCAGGCGCCGTTCTCGATGTTCCGCACCACCGAGGTCGAACGGCTGTCGCAGAACTATCTGGTCATCGGCATCGAGCCGACCGAAGGCATCATGCTGCAGTTCAACACCAAGGTGCCCGGCCCACAGGTGACGATCGACGGTGTGGAAATGAAGTTCAGGTACAAGGACTACTTCAAGGCCTCGCCGAACACCGGTTACGAGACGCTGATCTACGATTGCATGATCGGCGACAACATCCTGTTCCAGCGCGCCGATGGTGTGGAAGCCGGATGGGCAGCGGTGCAGCCTTTTCTCGACGCGTGGAAGAAAGCCGGCGGCAAGGGACTTGCGATGTACCAGGCCGGCACCGACGGCCCCGAGGAAGCGCACGAGCTGCTGGAGCGCGACGGCCGCCGCTGGCGCGCCATCGATGGCGAATGACAATGCCCCGTCCGCGCATCATCATCGAGCGGGACGCGGTGGCCCTCGCCGAGCGGGCGGCGGAGCGCGTCGTTGCACGCGCCAGAGAGAACACCGGCGAGCCTGCGATCTGCCTCACCGGCGGCTCCACGCCAAAGCGGCTCTATCAATTGCTGGCGACGCCGGAATGGCGCAACCAGTTGCCGTGGCAGCGGGTGCAGTGGTTCATCGGCGATGACCGCTTCGTGCCGCCAGACGACGAACTCAGCAATATCGGCATGGCGCGCCATGCGTTCCTCGACGGCTGCGCGCCGCCCGAGAACATCCACGCGATCCCGACGGATGCAGCCTCGCCGGTTGAGGCCGCGCGGGCCTACGAACAGACCTTGCGCGAATTTCAGGCTCGCCATCGCACCGACGGCGCACCGCTGTTTGATCTCGTGCTGCTCGGCGTCGGGCCAGACGGCCACACCGCCTCGTTGTTTCCGGGCTATCCCGCCGCCTCCGAGACCGAGCATTGGGTTGCAGGCGTGCCGCAGGCGCATGTCGCACCCTTCGTGCCGCGCGTCAGCCTGACGCTGCCGTGCCTCGCGCAATGCCGCGAGATGCTGTTACTCGCCTCCGGTCACGACAAGCGCGCGATCCTGTCGCGCGTGCTCGCAGGCGAAGATTTACCAGCCGCACACGCGCAGTCGGCACGCGGCGAGACATGGTGGCTAATCGACAGGGCGGCAGCTCCAGAGTCCTGTGAGGCGTGATGGCAACCGATGCCGTCAGGATCATTGTCGTGATGGGCGTATCCGGATCGGGCAAGACCACGATCTCGGAGGCGCTTGCCGCGCGCACCGGTTTTGCAGAAGCCGACGGCGACGATTATCACCCCGCCGCCAATATCGAAAAAATGAAGGCTGGAATTCCGCTGACCGACGACGATCGCCTGCCCTGGCTGCATGCCATCGCGGACGCCATCGACCGTTACGCCGACGACAACACGCCGGTGATTATCGCCTGCTCCGCGCTGAAACGTGCCTACCGCGACATTCTCGTGCATGGCCGCAAGGATGTACGGATCGTCTACCTGAAAGGGCCAGCCGATTTGATCGCACAGCGCCTTAAGCATCGCAGCGGTCATTTCATGCCGCCAGAGTTGCTCAAGAGCCAGATCGACGCACTGGAACCACCGCAGCCCGGCGAACATATCCTTACAGTCGGCATCGACGCACCGGTGGAGCGCATCGTGGATACAATCATCACTGCCTTGCACCTCCCCGACAAACCAGGAGCCCGCACCTCATGAGCCCCGTTCGTCTGGTGGTTTCCGATGTCGACGGCACGCTGGTCACGCGCGACAAGCAATTGACACCCGGCGTCATCGCCGCTGTGCATCGCCTGCACACGCGCGGCATCGCATTCACAGTCGTCAGCAGCCGCCCGCCCTTCGGCATACGGATGCTGTCGGCGCCCTTGAAGCTCATGTTGCCGATGGGCGCGTTCAACGGCAGCACGCTCTTCAGCCCCGACGGCTCCATCATCGAGAACCACACCATTCCGCACGATGCCGTCGATGTCGCGCTCGACCTTCTCAACGAGCGGGGCGTGGAGATATGGCTGTTCACCGCGGAACGCTGGCTGGTGCGGCGCGGTGACACCCCCTATGTCGCGCGCGAGCGCCATACCATCGATTTCGAGCCGGAAGTCGTCGACGATAATGCGCTTCCGCGCGACGGCATCTGCAAGATCGTCGGCGTCAGCGAGGATTTCGAGTTGCTGGCAGCCTGCGAGCCAGACCTCAAAGCGGCGCTCGGCAAAGCCGCCCATGCGGCACGTTCGCAGAATTACTATCTCGACGTGACGCCACCCAGCCTTGACAAAGGCACCTTCGTCGAGGAAAGCGCTGCCCGGCTCGGCATTCCGCTCAAGGAGGTCGCCGTTATCGGCGACATGGCCAACGACCTGCCGATGTTCCTCAAGGGCGGGATATCGTTTGCGATGGGCAATGCCAGCGACGCGGTGAAGAAGCGCGCGACCTACACAACGTCATCCAATGAAGAAGACGGCGTGGCATCCGCCATCGACAAAATTCTGGCGCTTGCCTAGTTCTTCTTCGCGCGCTGCACGGCGGGTTTGTCGGGATGCAGTGCCGCAAAGATGTTCTGCGCGCTGTTGATCATCGCGATATGCGTCAGCGCCTGCGGGAAATTCCCGGTCTGCCGCCGCAGGGTCGGGTCGTACTCCTCCGACAACAGGCCGACATCATTGGCGATGCCGTGTACCCGCAAATAAAGCTCGCGCGCGTCGTCGACACGCCCGAGCAATACATAGACATCCGCAAGCCATAGCGTGCATGCCAGGAACGCGCCCTCGATCGGCTGCACTTCGCCGTCACGCGCCTCCTGCGGATCGTGCCGCAGCACGAATCCATCCTTCATCATGCGCCGTTCAATCGCGGCGATGGTGCCGATGATGCGCGGATCGTCCGGCTTGAGAAAGCCCACGGCGGGCAGCAACAGCAGGCTCGCATCCAGCATCTTCGAGCCATAGGCTTCGACGAAAGTATTTTCCTGCGCATCGAAGCCATTGGCGCAAATCTCGGCATGGATGCCGTCGCGGATGGCGCGCCATTCCTCCACCGGCCCTTTTCTGCCGAACTCTTCGACAGCAAGAACGGCTCGGTCAAACGCCACCCAGCACATGACCTTGGAGAATACATAATGGCGAGGCACGTCCCGCCGCTCCCAAATGCCGCAATCAGGCTCCATCCACACCTGCGCGAGATGCTTCAACAGCGCCGTCTCGACCGGCCACGTCTCGCCATTGAGCTGGATCTTGTGCACCCGCGCCTGATGGAAGGCGTCCATCAGCTCGCCATAGACATCGAGTTGCAACTGCGCGTGCGCGGCATTGCCGAACCGCACCGGCTTCGAGTTTTCATAGCCCGGCAGCCAGTCCGCCTGCCATTCCAGCAGGCGGCGCTGGCCGGTGATGCTGTACATGATCTGCATGTCGGCGGGCGCACCCGCCACCGAACGCAGCAGCCATTCGTGCCACGCGACGGCTTCCTCGACATAGCCGCTGTCGATCAGAGCGAGCAGCGTGAAGGTGGCGTCGCGCAGCCAGCAGAACCGATAATCCCAATTCCGCGCCCCGCCGACCTTTTCCGGCAGCGATGTCGTCGGCGCCGCGACGATGCCACCGGTCGGCGCGTAGGTCATGGCCTTCAGCGTGATCAGCGAACGCTGGATAAAGTCGCGATGCTTGCCCTTGAAATTGCAGCGAGAGGACCATTCCGTCCAGAACGACTCGGTCTCCTCCAGCGCGATCTCGATATCGATCGCCTCGGGCACCGGGAGATGCGAGGGATTGTAAGTCATCACGTAATGATACGTCTCGCCCTGGTGCACCTTGAAGTCGGAGACGGTGGTCATGCCTTCGCCGCGCATCTCGACATTGCTGCGCAACACCACCATGTCCGGCCCCGCGACCGCCTGCAGCGTACCGTCATCGAGCCGCCGCACCCATGGCACGTTGGCGCCGGAGCCGAAACGCAGCAGCAACTCCATCCGCATCTCGACCACGCCGGCATCGCCGCGCACCAGCCGCACGATGTCGGACGCCTCGCCACGCGGCGGCATGAAATCAATCAGCGTGCAGGTGCCGCTTTTGCAACTGAATGTGGTTTCGAGAATGAGGGTGCCGTCGCGATAGGCGCGTTTGGCGGTGACTGCCGCATCCTTCGGTGCAATCTTCCAGCGGCCATGCTCGGGCGTGCCGAGCATGGCCGCGAAACAGGCGTCAGAGTCGAATGTCGGCCAGCACAACCAGTCGATCGAACCGTCACGGCTTACAAGCGCGGTGGTGAGGCAATCCCCGATCAGGGCATAGTCTTCAATGGGAGACGGCAAAAACAACCTCGCAAACGGCATAATAAAACCGCGCCGAAAACGATGCGCGAAAACATAACCGCCGGGGCGTTGAAAAGTTCAACGTCCGCGTCTGAATTTCGTTGCAAGGTGAATGGAGGCGCAAGCCTCAGTTCGCGATCAGCACTGTATCGAGCACCGCGCTGTAATGGCAGGCAGCCGCGAGCAGCACGAAGCCATGCCAGATCGCGTTATGGAAGCGCAGCCGCTCCCAGGCATGAAAGATCACGCCGGCCGAATACAGCACACCCCCGATGGCGATCAGCCACAGCGTCGTGCTGGAGAGCGACGCCGCGATGGAATCGTAGGCTATCACTCCGCTCCAGCCGAGCGCCAGATAAAGTACGACGGCGAGCTTATCGAATCGGCCGGGGTAAAAAACCTTCAGCGCGATGCCTATCAGGGCAACGGACCAGACCCCGCCCATCAGCAGGAAGCCAAGCCTGCGGTCGGTCATCTGCGCCAAGAACGGCGTGTAGGTGGCGGCGATCAGCACGTAGATCGCCGAATGGTCGAACCGGCGTAAAACCCACTTCACCGGCGAGATCGGCCACAGATTGTAGATGGCCGAGAATGCCAGCATGGCGATGAGCCCCGCGGCATAGATCGAGGTGGTGACGAGATTGAGCGTCGAGGCATAGACCCCCGCGAGCACGATCAGCGTGGTCGCGGCGATCAACCCGAGCGACAGGCCGGTAACGTGAACGATGCTGTCGGCGATCAGTTCGGCCCGGTCGTAACACCAGTGCTTGGCTCCACGGCCGGGCAGCGGCGGGAAGGCCGTCAGATCTTTCAACCGGAAAATCGTCATCTATCAACCACTACGCTTTCGATCCAACCCTACGCCTTGACCCACAACAAAGCCCTACCGCCCCACAACGCGACAATTCCGGACGATCCACGTCATCTTGATTTTGGGTTCCATCATCGCCAGCTTTTTAGAGGTACCCACGCTATCCTCCCCTTTCATTTGATCGAATTATGGCACCAGGCCTGTCTGACATTCTTGACGATCTGCGGCTGTCGGCGCGCTCGCTGCTCGACTACAGCGAAAGCCTGCTCAACCCGACGGTCCGCCTCGGCGTCACAGGCCTGTCGCGCGCGGGCAAGACGGTGTTCATCACTGCACTCGTGCATGGCTTCCTGCGCGGCGGCCGCTTTCCAGTGTTCGAGTCGCTGTCCAGCGGGCGGATCGCGCGGGCGCGACTGGAGCCGCAGCCGGACGACGGCATTCCGCGCTTCGCCTACGAGGCGCATCTGTCCACGCTGATCGAGAAGCGGCTGTGGCCGCAATCGACCACCGACATCAGCGAATTGCGGCTCGCCATCGACTACCAGCGCGAGAACGGCGCGATGCGCACGCTGACGCTCGATATCGTCGACTATCCCGGCGAATGGCTGCTCGACCTGCCGCTGCTGCACAAGAGCTACGAACAATGGTCGGCGGAAAGCATTGCGCTGTCGCGGCAGGTGCCGCGCGCCGCGCTCGCCAGACCTTGGCATGAGCATCTTGAAAGCCTTGCGCCCGTCGCGCCGGAGAACGAAGCGGCGGCGGTGACGGCGGCAAAGCTCTTTACCGAATATCTGCGCGCCTGCCGCCACGAGCAATTCGCCATGAGCCTGCTGCCGCCCGGCCGCTTCCTGATGCCGGGCGCGCTTGCGAACTCGCCCGCCCTCACCTTCGCGCCGCTCGATCTGCCCACAGGCGGCACGCCTCCCGCAGGCTCGCTGTGGGCGATGATGCGCAGACGCTATGAGTCCTACAAAGACATCGTGGTGCGGCCATTCTTCCGCGACCATTTCGCCCGGCTCGACCGCCAGATCGTGCTGGTCGATGCGCTTGCCGCATTCAACGCCGGGCCGGAAGCCCTGCGCGACCTCGAAGGCGCGCTTGAAGGCATTCTCGATTGCTTCAACACCGGACGGCGCACGCTGTTGAGCATGATGTTCCGTCCGCGTATCGATCGCATCCTGTTCGCGGCCACCAAGGCCGATCACCTGCATCACCTGAGCCACGACCGGCTGGAAGCAATCCTGCGGCGGATGGTGGAACGCGCTGCCTCGCGCGCGGAATTCGCAGGCGCGACCACCGACGTGGTGGCGCTCGCCGCCGTGCGCGCCACCCGCGAGGCAAGCGTGCAGCATCACGGCGAGACGCTACCTTCCATCATCGGCACGCCAATGAAAGGTGAAGTCGCAGGCAAAGAGACGCTCGACGGCGAAAGCGAGGTCGCGACGTTTCCCGGCGACCTCCCGGCGTCACCGGATGCTCTGTTCAGCGAGGGGACGTTCAAGGGTTCAGGCTCCGCGCATCCCGGTGAAGCCGATTACCGCTTCCTGCGTTTCCGCCCGCCCCGGCTCGACGCCACGCAAGGCGAGCCCGCGCTGCCCCACATCCGCCTCGACCGCGCGCTGCAATTCCTGATCGGAGACAAACTGCAATGAGCGAGCGCAGCCATCCGCGCAAACCTGCTTCGTTCCGGCTCGACGATCCGCGCGTGACCGTTGCGGAAGCCGGCGAGAGCGGCCGTGCTTCGCATGGCGGCATCCGCATCACACCGGAACCGGATGCGCCTGCACTCCCGGCACCCGTCGCGACGCCTCACCCGCGCCGCCGCCGCTTTCCGTGGGGCGGGCTGTTCTGGACCGCGCTGGGCGGGCTTGTGGTGCTCGGCCTCGGCTTGGGTGCGGCCAACCTGATCGAGGACCTGTTCGCGCGCAGCGATGCGCTGGGCTTCACCGGCCTCGCGCTCGCGGTTCTGTGCGCGCTGGCCTTCGTCGTGATCGTCGCGCGTGAAGCACTCGCGCTCGCCCGGCTCGACACCATCGAACAGTTGCACGCCCGCGCCGACGCCGTGCTCGTCTCGGATGATCGCAAGGAGAGCGATGTCATCGTCCGCGATCTCTTGAAGGTCGCGCACGACAATCCACAACTTGCCCATGCCCGCGCGGTGATGCAGAGCCACACCCACGACATCATCGACGGCGCCGACATGCTGCGCCTCGCCGAACGGACACTGATGGCGCCGCTCGACCAGGAGGCGCGGCGGCTGATCTCGAGCGCGGCCTCGCGCGTCTCCATCGTCACCGCCGTCAGCCCTGGTGCTGTGATCGACATGCTGTTCGTGTTCGCGGCAGCGTTGCGGCTGGTGCGGCAACTCGCGCGGCTCTACGGCGGGCGACCCGGCACGCTCGGCATGATCCGGCTGATGCGACACGTCATCGCACATCTCGCCGTCACCGGCGGCATGGCGGCAAGCGACAGCCTGATCCAGCAGGTCCTCGGACACGGCGTTGCTGCGAAACTCTCCGCGCGGCTTGGCGAAGGTATTTTGAATGGCCTGCTCACCGCGCGCCTTGGCCTCGCCGCCGTCGACGTGACACGGCCGCTGCCGTTTTCGGCGCTGCCCCGCCCGGTCCTGTCCGATCTGGTGAAGGACCTGATGCGCCGCGCCGATCCGGCCGCCCGGATCGAAGCACAAAAAAATCCCGATTCCCCCGAACCGGAATGAACCCGCCCCGCGGGTCGCGCAACCAACGATTATCGGGCCAGTCCGGCCCTTTCATCGGAGAACGACCATGTTGCGCAAACTCACCCTTGGACTTGCCGCCGCCACCGCCCTGACCGTTGCCGCGCTCGCACCCACCGCCGCATCCGCCCATGGCTGGCATCACCATCACGGCTGGCACGGCGGCTTCGGTTACGGCCTCGGCGTCGGCCCGGTCTATGTCGGCGGCCCGGTTTATGACGACTGCCTGCGGCGCCAGCGCATCATGACGCGCCACGGCTATCGCTGGCGGACGGTGAACGTCTGCTACTGATCCGTGCGGTCACGAAGACCACTTTCCGGCCTGTCCCCCGGCCGGAAGGTGGTCTCTTCGCATTGCAATATACTCCCCGGCACACCGCCTCCGGCCCGGTACCACCCGGCGAATTCGGCTTTGCCGCTTTACCCCATGCATAAATTGCGTATCGTGTGCGCCGTTGGACACGCATCCGCGCGCCGACTGGTATCTTTCTGGAGAGTGACTAATGGCTAAAGGGACTGTGAAGTGGTTCAACCCGACCAAGGGCTACGGTTTCATCCAGCCCGCAGGCGGCGGCAAGGATGTGTTCGTGCATATCTCTGCGGTTGAAAAGGCGGGTCTGACTTCGCTGAACGAAGGACAGACCATCGAGTTCGAGGAAGTCGCCAACCGCGGCAAGACGTCGGCAGAAAACCTGAAGGTTTGATCCCGGCCTTCGCGAACCTGAAGTCTCTTCGGGTCCGCGCTCAATTCGGCACAAGATCGTTGATCGACTAAATCAAACCGACTGGGCAAGTCCCGAGGCCATCCACCGTCATTCGGTCGATTGGCCTTTTTATTTTGCCTGCATTTCGCTGGACCTACTGGCACAACAGCACAAGACGCAGGTTCAATACGAACACGGTCCCATCATGCGATCTTCGAGCGCGCGCCAGGCCCGCGGCGACATCCGCGGCATGCGCGGGTTATAGCTCGAACAATCCGTCGCCTTGTCGCCGGGCATCAGCACGCCGCCGCAATACGGACAGGCATTGTCATTGGCATGCGAGGGCCACACATCATCGTCTGCCTCGCGCACTTCCGCGGCAAAGAATTTGACGACGTTGTCCGGAGAAGAATTTATATCGCCCGTCATGCATGTACCTCATTGTCGATGAGGCGCACCATGCCAGCAAGATCATGCCGTAGCGTTCAAGCAAAGGCTCAAATTTTATCGGAGATTTTCAGCCCCGGGTTTACTCCCCGGTGAGGCAGGAACCTACCGTGCGATAATCAGGCCGCGGCTCGTGACCACCACCCAGCGCCCGTCCTGCCGGCGGATTGCATCAACCCGGCCCACGCCCGGCAATGGGTCGCCAGCATAGACCTCGAAAATACCGGCTCGGCCCTCGACCAGTGCGCCGCCATTGGCGACGGCGCGCACGACCCAGCCGTCGATGGTCGGCAATCGGGCGATCTGCGGCGCGGGCTTGGCCGGAACCGGCGCAGGCGCGGCGGGTGCGGGAATGCTGCCGGTCGCGTCGGCGGCTTTTATCTTCTCGAGCGCCTCGCCGAACTTGGCGATCTTGCTGGCATTGGTTTTGGCGGCGTTTTCAGCCGACATCTTCAACGACTGCAATTCGGAATTGACCTGCGCGAAAGCGTTATCGATCGCGCGGTTGCGCTCTGCCACGGCGGCCTGCGCCTTGTCATCCCTGCCGAAATGCTCGTTCGAGAACCAGGTGGTGCCGACGCTGCTCATCACACCGACAAGCGCCGCCACCCCGATCATCAGGGCCATCGAGGAGAACTGACGGGGGTTCTGCGGCTGCGGAGGCGCATCGCCGAACACGATATCTTCCCAGGAGCCCTGCGGCGGCAACCGCTGCAGCGTGATGTTTTTCGACCCGTCTCCGGAAAAATCCTTGGCCTTGCTCTCCGGAGAACCCTCGCTTTCGGCGCGTGCCGAAGCGGCGGGAACGAGCGACTGGCCGCCGCCATCACCCTGCGAATTGCCGGTATGGTGACTGTCGTCCTGCTCGTTCATGGCCCTGATCCCAAAGCTGTTTGACACTTTGGTAACCATGAATTTCTTGATGAATCGTTACGATCGGGCCGCCATCGCCTGCCGGGCCATCAGGAGCCGCAGCATCGTATCGATGCTGGAGCGATCCACTCGCCCATCGACCCGCGCGGGGCGGAAATGCCGCTGGAAGGCAGCGACGACGGCCTGCTTGGTCTCGCATGGATCGGAGAGCGCCACCCCGTATCCGTAAGTCGCGAGCGCCTCGACGAAAGCATCCAGTTCGCGCGGATTCGCTTCGAACCCCTCGTCGGATAGCGGCGCGGGCGCGACCCACAGCCCGACGCCCTCCGCCGCGAGCCTTTCCCACGGAAACCATTCGCCGGGGTCCTGCTTGCGCAGCGGCGCGATGTCCGAATGCGCCAGCACCTGATCGCGCGGGAGCGCCCGGCGTGCCGTGATGTCACTAGTGAGCGCGATCACCGCATCGATCTGCGCGTCCGGAAATGGCGGGCAGCCGCCGTCATGCCCCGGATTGACGATCTCGATGCCGATCGAGCGCGCGTTGAGGCCGCTCCACTCGCGCCAGCGCGAGACGCCCGCGTGCCAGGCGCGCTTGTCCTCGGCAACAAGCTGCACGATCTCGCCGCTCTCGCGCACGACATAATGGGAGGAAACTTTCGCCTCCGGGTCGCACAGCCGCGCCAGCGCCGCCTCTTCTTCCGGCATTCCGGTGTAATGCAGCACCACGACATCCACCGGACTCCCGTCACGCTCGTCGAAATTCGGCGAGGCGACGAAATGCGATGCGAATTTTGAGTCGGGGGCAGTGTCCGTCATCGCGCCATCAAGCCGTCGCCGCGATGCCACGTCAATGGCTGTTGGCCGGATGGAGCGGCTTTGCTAGCGTGGATTCTCTTTTCCAACCGGCTTTTCCGATGTCAGACACAAATGCTTCGCAGATCGTCTATCGCGGCATGACGCGCGCCCTGCTCGACGACGCCTACAACAACACCAAGGCCGTCGCCGACAGCCCGCAATGGCTCGTCGAATGGACGCATCGCAGCCAGGAATCCCGCAGGCGCTCCGATGCCGTGCTCGATTCGGCCTATGGACCACGCGAACGCCAGCGCTTCGATTACTTTCCCTCGGGCCGCAGCGGTGCGCCGCTGTTCGTCTTCATCCATGGCGGCTACTGGGTGCGCAACGCCATCGGGATGTTTTCGTTTCTCGCCGATGGACCGAACGCGCGCGGCATCGATTTCGCGGCTCTCGGCTATACGCTCGCGCCACAGGCACGGCTCGATGAGATCGTGGACGAAATCCGCCACGGCCTGACGCACCTGCAAAGGGCCACCGGATTCGGTTATGACCGTGAACGGATTTACGTCGGCGGCTGGTCGGCTGGCGGCCACCTCACCGCGATCACCGCCGATCATACGGCGGTGCGCGGCACCATGCCGATCAGCGGGATCTTCGACCTCGAACCGCTGTCGCTGAATTACCTCAACGATCCGCTGCAACTGACACCGGACGAGATCCGCGACCTCAGCCCGCAGCACCAATTGTGCGCGAGCCTGCCGCCCACCCGCATCATGTCAGGCGGAAACGAACTGCCCGAATTGCAGCGACAGTCCGCCGACTACGCCCGCGCCGCGCAGGCCGCTGGCCTCGACGCAAAGCTCTACGTGCTGCCGGGCCATCATCATTATTCGATCATGGACGAACTGGCGAAGCCGGACGGCATCCTGACGCAGACACTTGTGGAGCTCTGCGACCGGTAGGCCCTCACGCCAGCAGCTCGCGTACGCGCGGCATCACCTCGCGGCCGTAGAGTTCGATGCAGGTCATCAGCTTGCCGTGCGACAGCGTGCCGGCGCTGTATTTCAGATCGAAGCGCGACGCGCCGAGCGCCTTCACCGTCGCCGCGATCTTGCGCGCCACCGTGTCGGGCGAGCCGAGGTAGAGCGAGCCGCGTTCGATCTCACGTTCGAACTCCTCCTTCTCCATCGGCGGCCAGCCGCGTTCCGCGCCGATGCGGTCGCGCATACCTTTATAAGGCAGCCAGAATTCCTCGCGCGCCTGTTCGTCGGTCGCGGCGATATAGCCCGGCGAATGAATGCCGACCGGCTGCATCGGCGTTTTGCGCTGCTCATGGGTGCGGCGATAGAGATCGACATAGGGCGCAAAGCGCTGCGGATCGCCGCCGATGATCGCGAGCATCAGCGGCAGTTGATAATAGGCCGCGCGCACGACCGATTGAGGCGTGCCGCCGACGCCGATCCATGCCTTCAGCCGCCCGTGCTCGATGGGCGGGAAGATGCTCTGATTGACAAGCGGCGGTCGGATCGAACCTTCCCAGGTGACGGGCTCCTGCTTGAGTACCTCGACAAAAAGATCGAGCTTCTCCTGAAACAGCCGCTCGTACTGATCGAGCGGAAAACCGAACAGCGGAAAGGATTCGGTGAACGAGCCGCGCCCGAGGATGACCTCCGCACGCCCGTTCGAGGCGGCATCGAGCGTCGCGAACCGCTGGAATACGCGGATCGGATCGTCGGACGACAGCACCGTGACGGCGGTGCCGAGGCGGATGCGCGTCGTCTGGCCGGCAATCGCGGCCAGCACCGTTTCCGGCGCGGAGATCGCGAAGTCGGCGCGATGATGCTCGCCAAGGCCGATGAAATCGATGCCGAGACTGTCGGCCAGCACCGCTTCCTCGATCACGTCGCGGATCACCTGCGCGTGGGGCAGCAATTGCCCCGACGCATCGGCGGTCACGTCGCCGAACGTATCCAGTCCCATTTCGAGCAAGAGGCACCTCCGTCGCGGATAACAATGCGGCGGATGGGCCGCAGCGCCTATCTAGGTGCTTTTCCCGCGCGTTCCAGTTCGCGCAGTTTCACGGCCACCTGAAGCGCGAGGTTCGAGGGCGTGGGGATGCCGAATTCGGCCCCCTTGCGGACGATATGGCCGTTGAGGAAATCGATCTCGGTGGGCCTGCCGCGCGCCAGATCCTGCGCGGTGGAGGCATATTGATCCGGCATGACCTTCACCAGCGCGTAGGTCTTCTCGCGGATATCGGGCGAGACCGCGATGCCAAGCTCCGATGCCACCGCGATGCATTCGAGAATGGCGCTGTCCATCACCTCTTTCGTGCCCTCCACCTCGAACAGACGGCCGTAAGGCAGTTGCGCGATCGCCGACAGCGCGTTGTAGGCGCAGTTGATGATGAGCTTGTCCCACAGCCGCGGCAGCACCTCGCCCGACACCACGGTCGGGATCGCAGCATCCGCGAAGGTTTTCGCAATGTCATCGCTGCGCGGCGACGGGCCGATGATGAGATCGCCGCGCCCGTGATGCTGGATGTGGCCGGGCCCGCCCATTCCGGCCGCGACATACACGACGCTCGGCAGCACGACCTGTTTGAGCACGGCCGCGAGGCGTTCGGCATTGTCGACGCCATTCTGCAGCGAGATGACGACGGCATCGTTCTTGAGATGCGGCGCGATCTGTTGTCCCGCCTCCTCGGTGTCGGCGGACTTCACGCAGAACAGCACGACATCGGCCCCGGCGACGGCGGAGGGGTTGGTATTCGCACCGATCGGAATGACGCCATCGAAGATCGCGCTCTCAAACCGCAGGCCACCGCGTTTGGTGATGGCCTCGACATGCACCGGACGGCCGATCAGCGTCACCTCATGCCCGCCGCGCGCAAGCATGCCGCCGTAGAAACACCCAACGGCTCCAGCGCCCATCACTGCGATCTTCATGTCTGCTTCCCGTATTTATGGCGACAGACGATGTAGCAGATCGCACGAGCGGTCCAAAGTTAGCAGTTCGTGATACGTGACCTGCGCGTCAGAGATATCAGTCCCGATGTGAGGCTGCCCGCGGCCTCATCAGCGAAGGTCCATAGAAAACCGCGAAGCCAAAAAACGCGATCACCCAGGCCAACGCCGCAATATCCAGCAATGCGCCGCTCCAAACCGGGACCATGACCGCGGCGATGCGCGCGAGCGCGGCGATGATGACGGCCAGATAGATTCCCTGCGTCGACCACGAAGCCATCAGTTGCTGGCCGGTATGGCCCAGGCTCGCGCGCGTCATCACCGCCAAGGTCATGACGCCGGCGCCTCCCGCCATCCATGCATGGATGGCCGCGCTTGCGGGAAAAAGATCGAAGGCCGCCGCCGACGCCAGCAGAAAACCGGCCGGGATAAAAGCGTATCCGACATGCAGGATGAGAACGAGGCGCTCCTTGAATGTGCGATCCCCTGCCCACCGGCCGAGGCGAATGACATGCAGAATACCGGCCGCCGCAAGCAGGGCGCCGGCAAGAGGGCCGTCCCGATGAACAACCCACACCAGCAGCGTCACAGCGCTGAAGATGACGACCGCAGTATCGAATTTTGCAAAAGGAGACGGCAGGCGTCCCGGATTTTCGCGCACCAGCCAGTTGCGCGTGAAGCTCGGGATGATGCGCCCGCCAATCAGCATGATGAGCAGAACCACGACCGCGATTCCGACGCGAATGCCGTAATCCGCCGCGCCCGACACATGCGCCTCAAGATGAAACGCGATATTCCCGATGAGGAGCAGAACGACCAGCACGACGACCTTGAGATTACGCCAGTTCCGTCCCGCGAAAACCTCGCGCCCTGTGGCGGCCGCAATCAGCGCAAGAAAACTGGCGTCGATCAGCATGGCCGCGAGCCAGCCGATCCCCGCCGAACACGTCACGGAAAAACGTCCCAACAGCCACACGACGACCAGCACAAGCAACGGCCTGCCCTGTACCGGAAGCCGCCCGGTCCAACTCGGAATCGCCGTGAACAGAAAGCCGGTGATGACCGCCGGCAAATAGCCGTACAGCATTTCATGCACATGCCAGTCGCGCGGAACGAACGCGGTCCACAGCGTCAATTCGCCGAGAAACACCGGCAACCAGACCAGAATGGCAAGCCCCGCGTAGACCGCGCCCAGCAGGAAGAAAGGCCGGAATCCGTAAGATAGAATGGCGGGTCCTTGATAATCCCGGAGCCGCGGCACCGGCGAACGCTGTGTCATCATGCACCCAAGGCGGGATCGCTCCGGCAACTCCCCGATCGGCGCGTCCAAAAAACGAAGGGTTACATCCGCGCGACCGGTGGCCGGATCACGCTCTGCGAATAGTGAAAAGAAGCGCCGACAGAGATGACGTGGATCAATATCCGGCGTCTTTGCGGAAATAGCTGAACACGATCATCGCGCCCACGCCAGATCCTCGACGCGCGCGACATTCATCAAACGAACGCCTCTCGGAACGTTGACGATGAGTTTCTTCCGTTCCAGCCGCCGCAACGTGCGGCTGGCTGTTTCAATCGTCATGCCAAGGAAATCCGCGATGTCCCGCCGCTTCATCGGCAGCGGCAGGGTCTCCGGTATCTCGCCAAATCGCGCAAGCCGATCACGCCAGCCGATGAGAAACAGCGCAATCCGCTGCTCTGCCGAATGGCTCCCCAGCAACAACATCTGGTTTCTGGCCAAATGAAGCTCCCGCACTTCGAACTCATTCATGCTTCGCAGGATGTTCGGCTTGGATTCGACAAACCGTAAAAACTTGTCCCGGGAAAACCGGCAGGCAATAATCGGCGTAATGGCATCGGCCGAGAAACTGTAGCGGTCGGAGGATGTCGCTCCGAGAAAATCGCCCGGCAGGCCAAACCCGACAATATGACGCCGCCCGTCCGGCAACAGCCGATACAAGCGTGCGACACCCTGCGTCAGGTTGAAGACGTGGCGGGCCTTGTCGTCTTCGGAGAACAAGGCATCCTTCGTCGCAAAGTGCGTTTCCGGGCCAAGCCTTTCCATGGCGGAAAGCTCGGGCGCATCGAGTGCCGCGCAGATGCTGAGCGGCCGCGCCTGACAGTGCAGGCAGCGGCGCGGATAACCGCTGGGGAATTCTTCCGACAGGATCGATTGCGGCATCAGGCTCTGCCACGACGGATGCTTGGTTTCCATGCTCGTCCTCGCCATTTGCCCGTTACCTTCGTGTATCGGCATCCGTGAATACTCTTGTGTGACCAAAACCGGGCGGCGCTCTATCCGAGTCTCGCAAGCCAGCGCTCGATCTGATCGATGTCCCCCGGCAGCTCGGTCGCGAATTCATCTGCGAAATTCCGCCAGGCCTCAAGATTGCGCGCGGGAACGCCGATCACGACAGGGATGCCGCGCTCGAGCGCCTTGGCCATCACCCCGCACATGCCGCCTCCCTCCGCCTCTATTTTCCCGAACTTGTTCAGGACAAGAAGCGACGGGTTGGTCTCAAAGCCGCGCTCGATTTCCATCGCGGCTTCGAGCAAGGCTCCGACATCGAGGCGGCAGCCGCTCGCGCCCGAGCCACGGTCGTCGAACAGCACCGTGCGGCGTCCGCTGACGAGATCTTCCAGCACCACATCGCAACTCGGGTCCACGCCCTCGAATGCCGGGTATTGCAGAACGCCGGCCAGTGCCAGACCGCGTGCCTGGCACTGGCTGACGATCCATTTGAACAGCTCATCCGGATATTTGTCGTTCTCGTAGACGATCGCGCCAATATCCGGCGCGCTGTCCTGGACCGGCTCAATTGCCCGGGCGGAATGCAATGCACACATCGGAATCGACCTCGATTCGGCGCGCCCCGATCAGCTCGAGGCAATACGGAATGGCTGGAAAAATGGCGTTCAGGCAGACTTCGATAGCCGCCGGGCGCCCCGGCAAATTGACGATCAAGGAACGGTTGCGCGTCCCGGCGAGTTGCCGCGATAGAATCGCGGTTGGCACATGCTCCAGGCTGACCCGCCGCATCAATTCCCCAAAGCCAGCCAGTTCGCGGCCGATCACCATGCGCGTGCCTTCAGGCGTAAGATCGCGCGGCGCTGGACCCGTGCCGCCCGTCGTCAGAACCAGATCGCAGCCTTCACGGTCCGACAATTCGATCAATGCGCTGGCCACGCTCTCGGCGCCATCGGGCACGATCTTGAAAATGATGATCCAGTTTGAGCGGATGGCCTTCTTCAGAAAATCGCCGACGGCCTTCCCGCTCTTGTCTTCATAAATGCCTTCGCTCGCGCGGTCGGAGACGACAAGGACACCGATCCGCGCCAGCGTTCCCGATCCGACAAAAGAGTCCGGTCCGTCGCGGTCGATATCCATGTGGTTCATGAGCAGCCTCCATGTCCGCCGCAGGTGCAACCTTCATGAGAGTGGCCGCCCTCCTCCGGCGCAGCCGCCATCGCTTCGTCATGCTTCAGCGACCAGCCGACCATGTAGGTCAGGCATCCCGTGCCGGGATCGCTGGCGCGCTCCAGAACGTTCATCAGCCCGAGCCAGTCCTCGCTCTCCGCAAGGCTGGAAAAGCGCCGCACCGCTCCGGACGCATACTCACCGACGGTTTCGCCAAACCGGCTTGTCATGGCATCCACGCGGGCCAGCAACGCCACGTCGCCACAAGCAACCAGCGCTTCGGCGGCATTCGCTTCGTCATCAAAGCCGCGTATCACTTCACCGAGTTGCATGCCGGGCTCCCTCTATTGCACCAATGGCGTGTCCGTCGCCGCCAGCGAGATACCCGTGATCTCGGCTTGGCCCGCAAGGATCGAGATGTATTGCGCGAGCGCACGATGCTCGACGCTGGTGGCGAGATAACCCGCGATCCGTTCTTTCGCGAGTTCGAACGGCAACGTCTGCCCTTCGGCGCGGCGATCCAGCCGCACCACATGGAAGCCGTACCGGGTTTCTGCAATCGCCATCTCGCCCGGCTGCATCCGCTCCAGCGCCGCCTCGAATTCAGCCACGGTCTGGCCGCGCGAGATCTGACCAAGACGGCCGCCCTCCGCCGCGGAGGTCGAACACGCCGAATGGTTCGATGCCATGTCGGCAAAAACCGCCGGATTTTCCTTCACCGCCGCGAGAATGGTTTCGGCCTGCTCACGCGCCGCCACCCGTGCCGCCTGGTTGTCACGTGGCGCGGCGATCAGGATGTGGGCGGCCTCGTAAAGATCGCCGAGCCGGAAACGCTGAATGTTCTGTTCGTAGAAGCGGCGGCAGGCCGCCTCATCCGGCTCCGGCGTCTTGACCTCGCGCTCGACCAGCGCGCGCATCGCGGCTTCCTCGGCGGTTTCGCGCCGCCCATCCGGATCGCACAGCGCCTCGGTTTCGATGCCGAGCCGAGCTGCTTCCTGCAACAGCAGTTCGCGCACCACGAGTGCGCGCGCCGCCGCCTGCCAGGCATGGATCGGCTTGTCCGCCGGATGGTTCTGCACCTCCTGCGCGATGGCTTCGCGGGAAATTACCACGCCGTTGACGCTGATTGCCTTCGGCTTCGGCAAAGCAGTTGAGACCGAACAATCCATGGCCTTTACTCCGCAGGCTGGATCGGCGGCGGGGCGGGCATCCGGGTTGCCGCGACAGGCACCGGGCCGCTGCCCGGACGGCTGCGCACAACCTGATAGCCGCGGCGGCCGAGGTACCAGACCGGTGCGCTCCAGATATGCACGAGGCGCGTGAACGGGAAGACGAGGAAGATCGTCATGCCGAGCATCAAATGCGCCTTGAAGATCGGGTGCACGTCGAGGACATAGTGCGCAGCATCCGGCTGCAACGTGACGATGGCCTGCGCCCAGTTCATGAACTTCACCATCTCATGGCCGTCGAGATGTCCAGCCGACACCGGAATGGTGGCTAGGCCGAGCAGAAGCTGCGCGAACAGGATCAGGAGAATCGCGGTGTCGCCGAACGACGAGTTGGCACGGATTCGCGGATCGAACAGCCGGCGATGCGTGAGCAATGAAATGCCAACAAGGCACATCAGACCGGCGATGCCGCCGGCGGTCATCGCCAGTATCTGCTTGAAGGTGTGCGAGATGCCCATCATGTCGAACACCCAGATCGGCGTCAGCAGGCCGACGAAGTGGCCGCCAAAGATCACCAGAATTCCGATGTGAAACAGGTTGGAGCCCCACATCAACTGGCGGCGGCGCAGCAACTGGCTCGAGCCACTGCGCCATGTGTATTGCTCACGGTCGAAACGGAACAGGCTGCCGAACAGGCAGACGATGGCGCACAGATACGGATACCAGCCGAAGGCGATGGAATTGAGCGTCGTGTACATCTGTCCCTCCTTCTCAGGCTGCCGGTGATTTGACGGCGCGCGAGGCGTGGCGCAGCCGTGACTGCAATCCGTCGCGGCCGCATGACGATTGGCTCTGCGCGGCGGGTCCGAAATTGACTTCCTCTTCTTCCCACGCGGCATCGAGCGCTGCGAAGTCCATCGGATCTGGGTCCGGCCCCTTCAACAATTCCTCGACCGCATCGCGCTCGGGCTGCTGCTCGGCAATCGCAACCAGTGCATCAAAGACAGCCTTGTAGTTCGATTCGCGGCGCTCCAGCCGCTCGGCGATAGCGGCGAGAATGTGCGCGGGTTGCCCCAGCAATTCGCGCGCCGCCGCAATCGGCTGGGTCGACAGAAATTCGAGGAACAGCGGAATGAAATCCGGCAGATCATTCGCGGTGATGAAGAAGCCCGCGTTCTCATACAGCGTCTTCAGATCGACCATCGCCTGGCCACGGTCGCGGCTTTCGCCGTGAACATGCTCGAACAGATGCAGCGCCAGCGAGCGGCTGCGGTCGAACAGCAAGCCATAACGCTCCTGCAGATCATAGAGATCGCTAGCCGCCAGCTCATCAAGCAGCACATCGAGCTTCTCGCGCGCGGCGAGCGGCACCAGCGCCTCATCATCCAGCACCGCGCCGAACAGCGGCGCGGCTGCAACGAGGTCTTCCGAAGGATAGGTCAGAAGCGCGGACAACACCTTGAACGTCTTCATCACACCACCTCCATCGGGTTCTTGGTCTTGCGGGGCGAACCGAACAGATTGACCTCGGTTTCGCCGCCGCCGCAGCCATTGCCGAACGAGAAGCCGCACGAGCCGCGCATGTCGTAGGCGTCGGCACCGAGTTCGCGGTGCGCGGTCGGGATCACGAAACGGTCCTCGTAATTGGCCAGCGCCATGATCTTGTACATCTCGTCGATCTGCGCGCCCTTGAGGCCGACACGATTGGCAATGGCCTCGTCGATCACGCCGTCCACCGTCTTGGCACGCATGTAGCTGCGCATCGCCAGCATGCGCTCGAGCGCGAGCGCCACCGGCTCCTCGTTCCCCGCGGTCAGGAGATTGGCGAGATAACGCATGGGAATCCGCAGCGAGCGGACATCGGGCATCTCACCGTCGAGGCCGATCTTGCCGGCCGACGCCGCCGAAGTGATCGGCGACAGCGGCGGCACGTACCAGACCATCGGCAGCGTGCGGTATTCCGGATGCAGCGGGAACGCGACCTTCCATTCCATCGCCATCTTCCAGATCGGCGATGCCTTGGCGGCTTCCAGCCACGCATGCGGAATGCCCTGACGCTCGGCTTCGGCGATCACGGATGGATCGTTCGGATCGAGGAAGACGTCGAGCTGCGCCTGATAGAGGTCGCGCTCGTCCGGCTTGCTGGCGGCTTCTGCGATGCGGTCGGCATCGTAAAGCACGACGCCGAGATAGCGGATGCGGCCGACACAGGTTTCCGAGCACACCGTCGGCTGCCCCGCCTCGATGCGCGGATAGCAGAAGATGCACTTCTCGGATTTGCCCGACGACCAGTTGTAATAGATCTTCTTGTAGGGGCAGCCGGAGACGCACATGCGCCAGCCGCGGCACTTGTCCTGATCGATCAGGACGATGCCATCCTCCTCGCGCTTGTAGATCGCGCCGGATGGGCACGACGCGACGCAGGTCGGGTTGAGACAGTGCTCGCACAACCGCGGCAGATACATCATGAAGGTGTTTTCGAACTGGCCGTAGATGTCCTTCTGCACGCCGTCGAAATTGTAATCCTTCGAGCGCTTGGCGAACTCGCCGCCGAGGATTTCCTCCCAGTTCGGCCCCCACTGGATCTTCTCCAGCCGCTCACCGGATATGAGTGAGCGCGGCCGCGCGGTCGGCATCGCCTTCATGTCCGGCGCGTTCTGCAGATGCTCGTAATCGTAGGTGAAGGGCTCGTAGTAATCGTCGATTTCCGGCAGGTCGGGGTTGGCGAAAATATTCGCCAGCACCCGCCATTTACCGCCGATGCGCGGCGCGATCGAACCGTCGCGCCGGCGCACCCAGCCGCCTTTCCAGCGCTTCTGGTTCTCCCAGTCCTTCGGATAGCCGATGCCGGGCTTGGTTTCGACGTTATTGAACCATGCGTATTCCATGCCTTCGCGGCTGGTCCAGACATTCTTACAGGTCACGCTGCAGGTGTGGCACCCGATGCACTTGTCGAGATTGAGCACCATGGCGATCTGGGAACGGATTTTCATTCTGCAGCCTCCAGGCTTGCGCTCGATGCGGCGACAGGCTCGTCCAGCCAATCCACCTTTGTCATCTTGCGGACGATCACAAATTCATCGCGGTTGGAGCCGACGGTGCCGTAGTAATTGAAACCGTAGGCCTGCTGCACATAACCGCCGATCATATGGGTCGGCTTGAGCACGACGCGGGTCACCGAGTTGTGGATGCCACCGCGCTGGCCGGTCTGCTCGGAGCCCGGCATGTTCACGATCTTCTCCTGGGCGTGATACATCATGCACATGCCCTGACGGACGCGCTGCGACACCACCGCACGCGCTACCAGCGCGCCGTTGGTGTTGAACACCTCGATCCAGTCGTTATCGACAAGGCCCGCGCTCTTCGCATCGATCTCGCTGATCCAGACAATCGGCCCGCCGCGCGACAGCGTAAGCATCAGAAGATTGTCGGTGTAGGTCGAGTGGATGCCCCACTTCTGGTGCGGCGTGAGGAAGTTCAGCACGATCGACTTGTTGCCGTTCGGCTTGCGGTCGATCACGGGCTTCACCGACTTCGTGTCGATCGGCGGCCGATAGACGCAGAAGCCTTCGCCGAACGCCCGCATCCACAGATGATCCTGATAGAGCTGCTGACGGCCGGTCAGCGTGCGCCACGGGATCAGTTCGTGAACGTTGGTGTAGCAGGCGTTGTAGCAGACGCTTTCCGACTCAAGCCCCGACCAGATCGGCGAGGAGATGATCTTGCGCGGCTGCGCGACAACGTCGCGGAAGCGGATCTTCTCGTCCTCCTTCGGGATCGCGAGATGGGTGTGGTCGCGGCCGGTGAATGTGCCGAGCGAACTCCACGCCTTCACCGCAACCTCGCCATTGGTCTCCGGCGCGAGCGAGAGCAGCACCTCGCAGGCGTCGATATCGGTGTCGATCTTCGGCAGGCCCTTGCTCGGCCCCTCCTCGGTCACGACCCCGTTGAGACGCTTGAGCAGCGCAACCTCGTGCTCGGTGTTCCAGTTCATGCCTTTGCCGCCATTGCCGAGCTTGCTCATCAGCGGGCCAAGCGAAGTGAACTGCTTGTAGAGATTCGGATAGTCGCGCTCGACCACAGCGACCGCCGGCATGGTCTTGCCGGGGATCGGATCGATCTCGCCTTTCTTCCAATCCTTGACGTCAAACGGCTGCGCGATCTCGCCGGGCGAGTCGTGCATGATCGGCGTCAGCACCACGTCTTTCTCGACGCCAAGCACCTCAGGCGCGACCTGCGAGAACGACTTCGCGATGCCCTTGTAGATTTCCCAGTCGGAACGCGACTCCCACACCGGATCGATCGCGGCAGTCAGCGGGTGGATGAAAGGATGCATGTCCGAGGTGTTGAGATCGTTCTTCTCGTACCAGGTCGCGGTCGGCAGCACGATGTCCGAGTACATGCAGGTGGTGGACATGCGGAAGTCGAGCGTGACGAGAAGGTCGAGCTTTCCTTCCGGCGCCTCCTCGTGCCAAGCCACCTCGGACGGCTTGCGGCCGCCGACATCGCCGAGATCCTTGCCGATCACGCCGTGGCTGGTGCCGAGCAAATGCTTGAGGAAATATTCGTGCCCCTTGCCCGACGCACCGAGCAGGTTGGAGCGCCAGACGAACAGATTACGCGGCCAGTTCTTCGGATTGTCCGGGTCTTCGCAGGACATCTTCAGTTCGCCGGACTTCAGCGCCTTGGCGACATAGTCCTTGGCTTCCATGCCCGATGCCTCTACCTGCATCGCCACGTCCAGAGGATTGGTCTGAAGCTGCGGCGCGGACGGCAACCAGCCCATGCGCTCGGCGCGGACGTTGTAATCGATCAACGCGCCATCCCACGGCCCCATCGGCGCGGTCGGCGACAGCACGTCCTTGACGTCGAGCGTCTCGTAACGCCACTGGTCGGTGTGCGCGTAAAACGCCGAGGTCGAGTTCATCTGCCGCGGCGGCCTGCTCCAATCGAGACCGAAAGCGAGCGGCACCCAGCCGGACTGCGGCCGCAGCTTTTCCTGACCGACATAATGCGACCAGCCTCCGCCGGACTGGCCGACGCATCCGCACATCACCAGCATGTTGATGATGCCGCGATAGTTCATGTCCATGTGGTACCAGTGATTAAGACCGGCGCCGACGATCACCATCGAGCGGCCGTGGGTCTTCTCGGCATTGCGGGCGAATTCGCGCGCCACCGTGATGATCTGATCGCGCGGCACGCCGCTGATCTGCTCTGCCCAGGCCGGCGTATAGGGCTCGATCTCGTCGTAACCCTTGGCGATGTTCTCGCCGCCGAGGCCACGATCAATGCCGTAATTGGCGACGAACAGATCGAACACCGAGGCCACCAGCGTTTCGCCATCGGCAAGCTGCAACGTCTTCACCGGAATGTTGCGCGTGAGCACGCCCGGATGATCGGTGCCGCGAAAATGGTCATGCTCGCGATTGCCGAAATACGGGAATCCGACCTTGGCGACGTCGTCCTGAATATCCATCAGCGACATGCGCAGCCTGGTGTCGCCGCCCGCCGCCTTCTCCTCGAGATTCCAGTTACCTTTCTCGCCCCAGCGGAAACCGATCGAGCCGTTCGGCGCGACGATTCCGCCGCTGACCTCGTCATAGGCGACGGTCTTCCACTCTGGATTGTTGGCCTCATTGAGGCCGTCGACGAAATCCGACGCGCGCACGAAGCGATCCGGAATGTAATGATCGCCCTGCTTCACCAGCCGCACCAGCATCGGCATGTCGCTGTAGCGGCGCATGTAGTCATCGAAATACGCCGTCTTCCTGTCGATGTGGAATTCGCGAAGGATGACATGGCCCATCGCCATCGCCACCGCCGCATCGGTGCCCTGCTTCGGCGACATCCACATGTCGGCGAATTTCGACGCCTCGGAATAATCCGGGCAGATCACCACGCTCTTGGCGCCCTTGTAGCGCGCCTCGGTGTAGAAATGGGCATCCGGCGTGCGCGTCTGCGGCACGTTGGAGCCCCACAGGATCAGGAATCCGGCGTTGTACCAGTCGGCACTTTCCGGCACGTCGGTCTGTTCGCCCCAGGTCTGCGGCGAAGCCGGCGGCAAATCGCAGTACCAGTCGTAGAACGACATGCAGACGCCGCCGAGCAGCGACAAGTAGCGCGCACCCGAGGCGTAGCTGACCATCGACATCGCCGGGATCGGCGAGAAGCCGAACACGCGGTCGGGGCCGTGAGCCTTCACCGTGTACGCATTCGCCGCGCCGATGATCTCGTTGACCTCATCCCAGTTCGCGCGGACGAAGCCGCCAAGGCCGCGCCGCTTGGTGTAAGCGGCGCGCTTTTCCGGATTCTCGACGATCGACTTCCACGCCGCGACCGGCGTCAGCGTCGCCCGCGCTGCGCGCCACAGCTTGAGCAGCCGTGAGCGCACCAGTGGATATTTCACGCGATTGCCGGAATACAGGTACCAGCTATAGCTCGCGCCGCGCGGACAGCCGCGCGGCTCGTGGTTCGGCAGATCGGGCCGCGTACGCGGATAGTCGGTCTGCTGGGTTTCCCAGGTGACGATGCCGCCCTTGACGTAGACCTTCCACGAACACGAGCCCGTGCAGTTCACGCCGTGCGTGGAGCGCACGATCTTGTCGTGCTGCCAGCGCTTGCGGTAGCCGTCCTCCCACGACCTGTCTTCCGTCGTGGTGATGCCGTGACCGCCGGCGAATTCGGTTCTGGTTTTCGTGAAGAACGAAAGCCTGTCAAGAAAATGGCTCATCAGCCTCTCCTTACTGGGCCGGCTGGGCAACCGCCGTTGCGCCACGCCGCTCGATGTCATGAAGCAGGCCGCCCTTGCGGGTGTAGACAGCCCAGGTGATCGCCACGCAGGTGACGTAGAAGATGAAGAAACCCCACAGCGCCGCTTCCACGCCGCCGGTCATGTCGATCGACGTGCCGAACGATTTCGGGATGAAGAACGCGCCGAACGCAGCAATCGCCGAGGTAAATCCGGTAATCGCGGCGGATTCCTTCTCCGTCTGACGCGCGCGCGTGGCGGCGTCGGCCTCCGGCATCAGGCGATCCATTTCCTTGCGCATGATGTTCGGGATCATCTGGAAGGTCGACGCATTGCCGACGCCGGTGACGAAGAACATCAGGAGGAACATCGCGAAAAAGCCCCAGAACGCACCGGGCTGCTCCCTGATGCCGGTGAAGTAAAGGATGCCGAGCACGCCGGCCATCATCAGGATGAACACCCACAGTGTGACACGGCCGCCACCCCACCTGTCGGCGATCCAGCCGGTGCCCGAGCGTGACAACGCACCGACCAGCGGCCCCAGAAAAACGAACGGCAGCACATGAACGTCCGGGAACAGAATCTTCGCCAGCAGCGGGAAGCCCGCCGAGTAACCGATGAACGAGCCGAACGTGCCGGTGTAGAGCCAGCACATCACCCAGTTATGCTTGCGCTGGAAGATCACCGCCTGATCGGCGAACGACGCCTTGGCCGAAGCGATGTCGTTCATGCCGAACCACGCGGCGAATGCGCTGGCGGCAATGAACGGGACCCAGACGAAACCGGCGTTCTGCAGCCACAGCGGCACCTGATGCGGACCGTCCGCGACCATCACCGGCTTGCCGCCGAACCAGCCGAGCACGCCGGCGGTGATGACGAGCGGCACCACGAACTGCACCACGCTGACGCCAAGATTGCCGAGGCCGGCGTTCAGCGCGAGCGCGTTGCCCTTCTCCGCACGCGGGAAGAAGAAGGAGATGTTGGCCATCGAGGAGGCAAAGTTGCCGCCACCTAAGCCGCACAATAGCGCCAGCGCCAGGAACACGACGTAAGGCGTCGAAGGCGACTGTACCGCATAGCCGATTCCGACCGCCGGGATCATCAGCGACCATGTCGCGAGCGTGGTCCACAGCCGTCCGCCGAAGATCGGCACCATGAACGAGTAGAAGATGCGCAGCACCGCGCCGGAAATGCCCGGCAACGCCGCCAGCCAGAACAGCTCGGCCGTGGTGAACTTGAACCCGACCGATGGCAGCTTCGCCACCACCACCGACCAGACCTGCCAGATCGCGAACGACAGCAGCAACGACGGAATTGAAATCCACAGATTGCGCCGCGCGATGGCGCGCCCTTTTGTTTCCCAGAACTCGCGATCCTCCGGCCGCCAGTCGGTGAGCACGACGCCTGCCAGCGCGCCGATGTGCTCGGGCTTGTGGATCTCCTCCATTTCGGGGAATTGCGGCAGCTTCCGCAGCGCCTCGCCGGCAAGACCGCGCTCCATCTGCCGTACCGCGAGATGCATCCAGAGCAGCGAGACGGTGACGATGAGGAACAGCAGCATGAAGCAACTGGTCCATAGCCCGGTCAGATCATTCAGCGCACCGAAGGCAATCGGCAGCACGAAACCGCCGAGACCGCCGATCATGCCGACAAGGCCGCCGACCACGCCGACATTATTGGGGTAGTAAACCGGGATGTGACGGAACACCGCCGCCTTGCCCAGCGCCATGAAGAAGCCGAGCACGAACACCGTCACCGTGAACGGCACCACGCCCATTTCCAGGTGGAAGCCGACCGAGCCGGTCACGGTCCGCACCACATAATCCGTCGGCGGATAGGACAGGATGAACGTACAGGCGACACCAACCAGCAGAGACCAGTACATCACCCGCCGCGCGCCGTAGCGATCGGCGAGGTGCCCGCCATAGGCGCGGAAGATCGACGCCGGGATGGAGAACATCGCCGCAATCATGCCGGCGGCCTTCAGATCGACCCCGTAGACGTTGATGAGATATTGCGGCAGCCACAGCGCGAGCGCCACGAACGCGCCGAACACAAAGAAGTAATAGAGCGAGAAGCGCCAGACCTGGATGTTCTTGAGCGGAGCAAATTCGAGCCACATGCTCTTCGGCTTCTCGCCGCGTGCGCGCCGCTCGCGCATCACCGGATCTTCCTCCGAGAAGACCCAGAAGATGACCGCCATCACCGCAAGAGCCGCCGCCCAGACCTCGGCGACCGCCTGCCAGCCGAACGCGACCATGACGAACGGAGCGAGCAGCTTGGTGACCGCAGCTCCGACATTGCCCGCGCCGAAGATGCCGAGCGCAGTGCCCTGCTTTCCTGCCGGATAGAACCGCGAGACATAGGCGACGCCGACCGCGAAGGAGCCGCCCGCGATGCCGACGAAGAACGCGGCGACCAGGAATTGCGGATAGGTGTGCGCCCAGGTGAGGAAATAAGTCGCGACCGCAGCCGCCAGCATCACGATGGTGTTGACGCGGCGCCCGCCATACTGATCGGTCCACGCGCCGAGAACGAGGCGGATCAGCGATCCACTGAGGATCGGCAAGCCGACCAGCAGGCCGAACTCGGTCTCATTGAGGCCGAGCTTCTGCTTGATGCTGATGCCGATGATGGAGAAGATCGTCCAGACTGCAAAGCAGACCGTGAACGAGATCGTCGAAAGCCAGAGCGCCCGCCCTCGCGCGGCGTTACCTTGATTGGGCCCACTCACGGAGCATCTCCAAATCAGTTGCGATCGGAGATTGCTGCCCGGGCCATGGAATTGATTTGCGTTGGATCAAGCCATAATGATCGTCCCTGACTTATATAAATAGAGGCAGTTCAGCTTGACCCAGTCCTCATGATGAGTGATGTTTGGGATACTTGAATTTGATAAACATCACACCTCATCTATCGGCCACGATGAAGCGGAGCGCCGGCATTGCGTCCTCATGAAACCGAAGAGCTTCGACAGCTTCCACTGTTTTCCGCAATGAGTCCGGAAAATATGGAGCGGCTGCTGGACGCCGCATTGCTGCAGAAATTCCCGGCAGGCGTCGTCCTGATTCATGAAAACACCCAGGCCGATTTTCTGCATGTGCTGATCGACGGCCTTGCCGAAATTTATACCGAACAGGGTGGCGGAGAATGGGGCATCTCACTGATTAATCCGGTCTCCACCTTCATTCCCGCGGCCATCATCAGCAACCAGCCCTACCTGAGTTCGGCAAGGACGTTACTCGAATCGCGTGTCCTGCTGATTCCGGCCAAGCGAATCCGCGAGATTTTCGATCAGGACATCGTCTTCGCCCGCGTGATCGCGAAAGAGCTTGCACGCGCGTATCGCGGATCGGTCAAGAAGCTCAAAGGATACATGGCCAGGTCAAGCGTCGAACGCCTGGCCAACTGGATACTGACTGAAGCCCAGAAAGATACCCATCAGGGAAACGTCGTCATTCCCTTCGACCGCGGCACGCTGGCATCGCATATCGGTACCACGCGTGAAAACCTGTCGCGCAACCTTGCGTATCTGACAGACCATGGCGTGCGGATTCGCGGGCGCGAAATCGTCATCGACGACAAGGATCAACTCATCATCTTCGCACGCCCCCAGCGGTTAATCGACGACCCCGCGTCCTGAAGCTGCGCCCCGTCACGCAAGACACCGCAACAGCACCGATATTGCGTTAACGCAAAGCGGGCGAGGCGGATTTGCTGAATGCTGTTTCGCGATCCTGACATCGGAGAGATCGCACATGACCCTTCCCCCCATCCAGATGCGATCCGACCTTAACCATCGGTATGGCGAAGAGCGTCTGCCGCGCTACACCAGCTATCCGACCGCGCCTTACTTCTCCGAATCGATCACGCAACACACTTACCGCCAATGGCTTGCAGGAATCCCGCAAGGCAAAACAGTGTCGCTCTATCTGCACATTCCGTTCTGCCAATCCATGTGCTGGTATTGCGGCTGCAACACCACCATCGTCCGGCGCAATGAGCCCGTTGCCGAATATCTCGCAGCATTGAGCCAAGAGATCGAGAGGGTGACGGACCATATAGGGCAACGGCTCAAGGTCGGTGCAGTGCATTTTGGCGGCGGAACGCCAACGATCATGACGCCGGACCAGTTCTCGGACCTCATGACTGTCCTGAGACAAAAATTCAATTTTCTGTCCGACGCCGAAATCGCCATCGAGATCGACCCGCGCAGGCTGACCCGCGAGATGTCGCTTGCACTCGGCGCGAACGGCATCACGCGGGCAAGCCTCGGCGTCCAGAGCTTCGATCCCGCCGTTCAGCAGGCCGTCAACCGCATTCAGAGTTTTGAAGACACCGCCGCCGTGACTGAAGGATTGCGGGCGGCGGGTATCAACAGCATCAATTTCGACCTGATCTACGGCCTGCCGCATCAAACAGTGGCATCATGTTTCGATACCGTTCAGAAGTGCATGCAGCTTCGCCCCGACCGCTTCGCGGTTTTCGGCTACGCCCATATCCCGACGTTCAAGAAGCACCAGCGCAAGATCGACGAGGCCGCGCTTCCGGATGGAGAGCAGCGCCACCTTCAGGCCAACATGATCGCCCATTGCCTGACCAATGCTGGCTATCGGCAGATCGGCCTCGATCATTTTGCTCTTCCCGCCGACAGCCTGACGACGGCACAGGCGGCGGGACACCTGCACCGCAATTTTCAGGGTTACACCACCGACGACAGCGACATCCTGATCGGCTTCGGCGCAAGCGCAATCGGGCGGCTGGAACAGGGCTACGTTCAGAACGAAGTCGCGCCCCTGACCTATCGGACGCAGATCGGTAACGGCAACCTTCCGACCCGCAAGGGTTATGCACTGAGCGCCGACGACCGCCTGCGCGCAGACATCATCGAGCGGATCATGTGCGATTTTCGCGTCGATCTACAGCAGGTCTGCGCGAGACACGGCACAAGGCCGGAGACTTTGCTGCGATCGGCCGACCGCCTGGACATGCTGATCGCCGACGGCATCGTCCGGATCGAGGGATCTGTGCTTTCGGTCGAGGATGACACACGCCACCTCGTGCGCAGCGTCGCCGCCGCATTCGACGCCTATCTCGGCGCACCCGGTCCGGTCTATAGCCGCGCGGTGTGACGCCGGCAGCTACCGTTTGAGCACGCTGACCGCGCGCGGCAACTCATTGCGAGGGCAATTCAGGGTCGGCGGCTCGATGTCGCGCAAGGCCGCGGCACCGGCCTCCGCCGATCGGCCGATCTCGTCGAACAGAAGCGCCATTTCCGTGAAAACCGTGCGGTCCTTCTCGTTCTCCGTCAGTTGATCGAGCTCGGAGAGCAGCATGAGAATGGCGTCGATCCGGTCTTTGTGATCGCGCGCGCGAAGCAGCGACCGCCTCGACAGGCGCTGCTCCTCAAGATTGGAGAATCGCTCGAGAGCATCGCTGAGAATCTCGCGGCAACTGCAGTCGAGATCCATGCGCGTCAGCACGGTCTGCAATCGCCCGATCAAATCCAGCGCTTCACAGGTACGGCCCTTCTCAACCATCACCGCCTCCTCACCACATCGCGCCACGTCGTTGCGCTTCACTGTACGGCGTCCCGCATCTGCGGCTCGCGAATACGCGACTCCGCGCCTGCCTCATTGGCAACGAACACCGCCCCCGCCTGCCCGTGCACGAAGCCATTCGCGAATGGCACATCGGGATAGATGCACGACAATTCATGCATGCCGTCTTCATGGGACCGGCCACCGTCGATCACATCCCGGAAGACCCGAGCCACCGCAACCATGTCGCATTGCTGCGGCGACAGGCGAAGCGCGCCGACACCGGCCATCGCAAGATCGTCCACCTCTCCGAGCAAATTCGCGCAGGCATGGGACATGGTCTGCACGCCGTTCATGGCGAGGAACGGCTCACCGTCGAGCGTGGCGACAGCCAATCCATCGGGGTCCTTCTCGCAGACGAAACGGCAATTGTCCTTCGACAGCTTGTGAAGGCGGGCATGATAACAGCGCGCGGAAATAGCAAGCGGCACGCGGCCAAACGCGAAGACCTCCGTCGTCACGTCAGGCAGAGCCGTCGCGATGGCCCGGATCGAATCCATCGGCAGTTCGGGCGGCAAGCAAATTCGTTGCGCGCCCCGGCGCGCAAAATAGGATGCCGTCGCCTCGTTGTAGATGTTGACGAACGGTCCGATCGCGTGCGGACGATCCGCGAGCGATCCAAGGCAAGTGAGGTCGTTCGCCTCCACCATGAAATCGGTGTTCTCGGCTAGTTCCGCCATCTGCTGACGCTCCCGCTTCAGCGACACGAGAATCAAGGATCCAAGAACTACCTGCTTGCCGCAGGCCGCGAGCCGTTCGATCACCGCAGGCATATGCTCGGCGAAAAACGGCGAGCGCTTCGAGCAGACGATTTCGCCGATGACGGCCACATCCACAGGAGCCTCCTCGGCCACGCGGAAATAGAAGTCCCGCCACTGATCGGGAGCCCAGTTGTAGAGCACAGGCCCAAGGGTCAACTGCATCAACGCAACCTCTTATGAAATGCGCCGTCAATGGCGGACGGGGATGACATCATCGCCAGCTCTTGCGATAGGCTCCTGCCGTTGTTGACTGGCCTTCGGTGAGGGCGACAAGATCACCGGACGGGCTTGCAAAATCGCTTTCCAGTCCCGCGAGAATCTGGCGGAAGCTGCGGACCACGCGCTCGATATAGGCGCGGCCACGTTGCCGGCCTTCGATCTTGAGCGCCGTCACGCCTGCCTTTCGCAAGTCCGGCAACATGGATGTCGCATCGAGACTGACCGGGTCCTCGAAAAGATAGCCGGCGCCGTGCTCGGTCTGAAAACGGCCCTTGCAAAGCGTCGGGTATCCGACAGGCTCTCCCGCAGCGAACTTGTTGACTGTGAACGCGCCAAGGCGCGAGATCAGTTGCCCATCCTGCTCGCGATAATGAACATGGCTCGCGGGCGAGCAGACGCCATTCATGTTCGGAGATTCTCCCGTGGCGTAGGAGGAGAGCGAGCAGCGCCCCTCCTCCATCACGCAAAGACCGCCGAAGACGAAGACTTCCGTCTCGCAATTGACCTCCCGCGTGATCGCCGCGATCTCGGGCACACTCAGCACGCGCGGCAGAACAACCCGGCGCACGCCAAATGCCTTCACGTAGTAATCAATCGCATCCGGATTGGACGCCGCCGCCTGGACCGACAGATGCAGGCGCTGATACGGATGATGCCGGACCGCATAGTCGAGAACTCCGACATCCGCGACGATCAGCGCGTCCGCCCCGGCGTCAGTGGCAGCGTCTACCGCGCGTTCCCACACGTCGAGCGATCCCGCCCGCGCGAATGTGTTGATGGCGACAAGAACCCTGACGCCATGGTTGTGGGCGTAAGAAATTCCGGCCTTCAATTCCTCGGGGCTGAAATTCAGGCCGGGGAAATTACGCGCGTTGGTTTCATCGCGAAATCCGCAATACACTGCATCCGCGCCCGCATCGACGGCAGCCCTGAGCGCGGCAGGCGTACCGGCAGGGCAGATCAATTCCATGGCCGCCCCTCTGCTGCCAGCCCGCTTTGTTGCTGACCGGGCGGACTGCCGATGACACCACGCAGAAACTGCGCGGCAATGGGCGACAACGGCCCCAGCCAGGCGATAGATTCCGCGACGATGTCGATCCCGGCTTCATCGATCGCATTGCGCAACGCGACCGCAGCCTCCATATCGCCCTCGACCTTAATATCCCGGGAAAAGAACAGCGCGTCGCCATCACAGGAGCCATCCACGAGGCCAATCAGCGCCGCGATGGTCCCCGTCACCCTGACGTCGATCTGCTGCGGCATCGACCTGACTGCGACAACTTTTGGATTGACCCGCGCGGGCTCGAGCACGAAGACAAAGGGCAAGTCTGTCGGGTCCAGTCCAAATCGTTTGGTGGCGTGAGTGCCGAGGCGATCGAAGATTTGCGGGTGCCGCTTCTGGATTCCATGCAGGCATGCGCCAAGCACAGGCTGCAACGGCAGCAGCGGCAGGTATTGCCCGACAAACGCCAACACCGGCGGCACTCTCGAAATGAACGGGCCGGACGCCGGCATCAGAGTCTCCTCTGTGGCGTTCATATCATCCGCACCAGGGGAATTCCTTGCTCTAGGACAACGAATGTTGAGGCCTTCTGCTTCAGGAAAGGCGCAGGAAATCCTTTCCGGAGACCACGCCTCTGTTGCGTCGCGACCAGCCACTTTTCAAAGGCCTGCGCAGCTTTCTCTCCTATCTCGAGACCCAAGGCCAACTTGTCCGCATCCGCGAACCGGTCTCGGTCGTCCACGAGATCACCGAGATTCACAGGCGCGTGCTTCAGCGCAACGGTCCCGCGCTGCTGTTTGAATCACCCATTAAGGCCGACGGCGCAGCCTCCGAGATGCCTGTCCTCGTCAACCTGTTCGGCACGCGCGAGCGCGTTGCCTGGGGACTTGGCGTCGACCCCGAGCATTTACCGGTCCTCGGCCAGGCGCTCGCGGAGTTAAGCGAACCGGAGCCGCCGCACAGTCTCGCGGACGCGATGGCGAAACTGCCGCTCGCGCGCGGGATCATGGCGATGCGCCCTAAGTCCATTGATACACCGCCCGTGCATGACATCGTATGGCGAGACGATTCAATCGATCTCACCCGATTGCCAGTGCAGGTTTGCTGGCCAGGCGAACCCGCTCCGCTCGTCACATGGCCGATGGTCGTCACCCGGCCGCCGGACGACGAGACGGACGCCAACGTCAATGTCGGCGTCTACCGCATGCAGGTGCTGGACCGCGATCGCCTGATCCTGCGCTGGCTCGCCCATCGCGGCGGCGCGCGCCATCATCATCTGTGGAAGGCGCGCGGCCTCGACATGCCGGTCGCGATCGCGATCGGCGCCGATCCGGCGATGATGCTCACGGCGGCGCTCCCCTTGCCGGAAACGCTTTCGGAATTTCGCTTCGCCGGTCTTCTGCGCGGAGCGCGCCTGCCGCTCGCGCGCTGCATCAGCGTTCCGCTGATGGTGCCTGCGGAAGCCGAGATCGTCATCGAAGGTACCGTCTCTCCCGACGAAACGGCCCCCGAAGGGCCGTTCGGCGACCACACCGGCTATTATAATGCCGTCGAGAATTTCCCCGTGATGCGCGTATCCGCCATCACCATGCGCTGGAAGCCGACTTATTTTTCAACCTTCACCGGACGCCCGCCGGATGAGCCGTCCCGCATCGGCGAAGTTTTTAACGAACTTCTTGTGCCGTTGGTGAGAAAGCGGATTCCGGAAATCGTCGATCTGTGGCTGCCTCCCGAAGCATGTTCGTACCGGATCGCAGTCGCGTCGATCTCAAAGCGCTATCCGGGACAGGCGCGGCGGGTGATGCTCGCACTGTGGTCGATGCTGCCGCAGCTCACCTACACGAAATTCCTGATCCTCGTCGATCCGGACATTGATGTCCGCAACTGGTCCGATGTGATGTGGGCGATCGCCACGCGCTCCGATCCATCGCGCGATCTCGTGACGCTGACCGATACGCCGATCGACTATCTCGACTTCGCGTCCCCGAAGCCCGGCCTCGGCGGCAAGGTCGGCATCGATGCGACCACGAAGCTGCCGCCCGAAACGGATCGCGAATGGGGCCGGGTCCTTGACATGGACGAAGCCGTGGTCGCGCGCGTGAGCGAGCTTTGGCAACGGCTCGGCCTTCCATCAGACTTCGAATCCACGGAGAAACAACAATGAGCGGCCGCTTGCGAATCGTGGTCGGCATCAGCGGCGCCTCGGGTGCGGCGCTCGGCGTACGCGTCGTCGAATTGCTGGCGGAAACCGGCCAATGCGACATCCATCTGGTCGTCACGCATCATGCCGAACGAACGCTGCTGCACGAAGTGGGTCGCAATGCACTGTCGGCGCTCGCTGCAATGGCCACGCGCCATCATGCGGATGAAGACATCGGCGCGAGCATCGCCAGCGGCTCTTTCCGAACAGCGGGCATGATCGTCGCCCCCTGCTCGATCCGCACCTTGTCCGCGATTGCGACCAGTGCCGCGAAAAATCTTCTGGTGCGCGCGGCGGACGTTCAGCTCAAGGAGCGGCGCAGGCTCGTGCTGATGGTGCGGGAAACGCCGCTGCATCTCGGCCATCTGCGGGCGATGACCGCTGCCACGGAAATTGGAGCGATCATTGCGCCGCCGGTACCCGCTTTTTACCACAAGCCCGCGTCAATGGCCGCAGTGATCGACCAGATCGCGCGCCGGGCGATCGATCTTCTCGACCTCGATCTTCATCTTCCTGTCCATGAATGGGAGGGTGAAGACCGCATCCGGGATGCGGGCCAACGATAGTCCGATCAGGACATCAACTCGAAGGACGAGCGCATCACTTCGTTATGGATGAATCCGCGCTGGACATAAGCAAGCGTCATCTCGGCCAAGGAAGGCGCGAGCAGGAAGCCGTGGCGATAGAGCCCATTGACCGATATCTTTTTCCTGCTCACCACGATGCGCGGCAGATGATCCGGAAACGCAGGCCGAAGTCCCGCGCCGACTTCAAGGATATATGCATCCCTGAAGGCCGGATGAATGACATAGGCCGCGGTCAGCAATTCAAGGGCTGAGCGCACGCTGACGGCGGTATCCTCGCTTTCAATGCTGGTGGCACCGATCATGAAGCAATTGTCCTCGCGCGGAATGACATAAATCGGCCAGCGCGGATGAAGCAGGCGGACCGGGCGCGACAGTTTGAAATCCTGCATCTCGACGACGACCATCTCGCCCTTGACGCCACGCAGATCTGAAAACTTGTCTCTGGCGGCAAGACCGCGGCAGTCGATCACAATGCCGTCGGTTTCAAGCGCGAGCTTGTCCAGATCGCAGTCCGATTCAAACCGGATGATGCCGCCGGCGGCGACGAACCTCGCATGCAGTTGCGGCAACACGGCGCGCGGCTCGACATGCCCTTCTCCCGCGAAAAACAGGCCCGCGTGAAACCGTCCATACAGCGCCGGTTCAAGCTCTCCGATCCTCTCCGCGTCGAGGCGATCATGGCCCGTCGTCACCCGCGCGAAGCGTTCGAAGTCCGGGCGGTCACGCGGCTGAGCCACGACAAGGGAGCCGTTAAACGACGTGCCAGGAAGATGCTGGCGCCACAGTTCGAGCGAGCGGGTCCCGAGATGCGTGATCAGCGGCTCGGAGACTTCGCCTTCGCACCATGGCGCCAGCATGCCCCCTGCCCAGTGGCTGGTCGCATAGGTCATCTTGATGTCGTCACGATCAAGCAGCGTGACGTCATAGCCCGCACATGCAAACAGCAGCGCCTGCCAGCTCCCCGCAACACCGGCGCCGATCACGGTGACGGAAGACTCTCCTTTCGGAGAAGGCGGCTCTCTCAACATCATCCCTGTCCCGAACTGGATACGCGGGTTACCGCCTCCGCTTCGTTGTATTGGCGATCTTCCATGGCTCCAGCCCGTCGAACAGCAACGTCGACAGATAACGCTCGGCGAAGGACGGAAGCAGCACGACGAGGTTCTTGCCCGCATTCTCCCGCCGCGAGCCGATCTCGGCCGCCGCCTGCAACGCCGCGCCGGACGAGATGCCGACCGGCACGCCTTCCAGCCGCGCGACAAGCCGCGCATTGGCGATCGCATTCTCATCCGAGACCCTGACCACCTCGTCGTAAATCGCGGTGTCGAGGACTGCCGGCCTGAAGCCCGCGCCCAACCCCTGAATCTTGTGCGGCCCGGGCTCGCCGCCCGACAGCACCGCCGAAGTCTCCGGCTCCACCGCGACGACCTGAACCGACGGCTTGCGGCTCTTCAGCACCTGCCCGACGCCGGTGATGGTGCCACCCGTGCCGACGCCCGCCACGAAAATATCGACCGTGCCGTTGGTATCGTTCCAAATCTCCTCGGCCGTGGTGATGCGGTGGATTTCCGGATTGGCCGGATTTTCGAACTGCCGCACGATCACCGCATCGGGCAGCGTGGCGGCGAGCTCCTCGGCCCTCGCGATCGCGCCCTTGATGCCCTTGGCGCCATCGGTCAACACCAATTGCGCGCCCATGAACACCAGCATCTTCCTGCGCTCCACCGACATGGTCTCAGGCATGGTCAGGATCAGCCTGTAGCCCTTCGCCGCCGCCGCAAAGGCCAGCGCAATGCCGGTATTGCCGGATGTCGACTCGATCAGCGTGGTTTTCCCCGGCGCGATGCGGCCGGCCGCTTCCAGCGCCTCGATCATCGCGACCCCGATACGATCCTTCACCGAGCCGATAGGATTGAAGAACTCCAGCTTGGCGATGAGATTGGCGACGACGTCTCTTTCCTTGGCGAATTTATCCAGCCGCACCAGCGGCGTATTGCCGATCGTCTCCGTGATCGAACCATAAACGCGGCCACGACCCGGTAGATTCAGGGGAATAGCAGGCTTATTCATCGGTCCGTCCAATATCTCCGGCTCACGGCACGATAAAATCGTCGCTCGATCATCCGGTCTCTTAATCCTATCGGGCGATGGCCGGCGTTTCTTTGCTCCGGCGCAAATTTGCATTGATGCGGCTGCCGTATAGAGATAGTCCGCAAGAGTATGAGGCGACGGCGGGCGCGGAAGCGCCGCCGAACGCCAGGAGATCATCGATGACCGTCAACCCTCGCAGAGGGGGCCTCGCCTTCAATCTTGAAGATCTGTCGCCTGCCTATTTCGGGCTGGTCATGGCCACAGGCATCGTCTCGCTGGCCGCCTTCATGATGGAGCATCCGGACATTGCGATTGCGCTGTTCTATCTGAACATCGTGCAGTACGCCGTCCTTTGCCTGCTCTACGGCTTGCGGGCCTGGCGTTACCCGCAGCGATTCTTCGGCGACATGATCGCCCATCTTCGCGGGCCAGGTTATTTCACCACGGTGGCCGGCACCGGCATTCTGGCCAGCCAGTTCATGGTGCTGCACGAAAATGTCGCGGCCGGCGTGGGACTATGGATGTTCGCCATCCTGCTCTGGATCGGTTTGACCTACACCATCTTCACGGCCTTCACCGTGAAGCGCAGCAAGCCGACGCTCGACAAGGGCATCAACGGCGGCTGGCTGCTCGCAGTCGTCGCGACACAGGCTCTTTCCGTATCCAGCGCATTGCTCGCTTCGCGCATCGGGCAGCCCTACCGGCTCGAGCTCAACCTGATGGCCCTGTCGATGTGGCTATGGGGCGGCATGCTGTACATCTGGATGATGTCGCTGATCTTCTATCGCTATGCGTTCTTTCAATTCTCGCCCGGAGACCTCGCTCCACCCTACTGGATCAACATGGGCGCGATGGCGATCTCGACACTGGCCGGCTCCCTGCTCATCCAGAACGCGCCGCACGCACCCTATCTGGCGTCGCTGCTACCCTTCCTGAAAGGCTTCACGGTGTTCTATTGGGCGACCGGAACATGGTGGATACCGATGCTGCTGCTGCTCGGCATCTGGCGTTACGGCTATAAGAGATTTCCGTTCGAATACGATCCGCTGTACTGGGGCGCGGTGTTTCCGCTCGGCATGTATGCGGCTTGCACCTGGCAAATGGATCGCGCCATGGAGTTCGGCTTTCTGGCCGGACTGCCGCGCGTCTTCTTCTATGTCGCGCTGGTGGCATGGACGATCACGTTCGTCGGCATGTTGCGCACGCTGGCGCGCGGGCTGAAGCACTAACGACGCAGCACAATGCCCTCACCAGCTGAGCTTGCGTGTCAGGCGGTGAAGAAGGACGTCGAAGCGGCGTGACGCCGCAGGATCGCTGACGCGCAGCATCACGCAGGCTTGCCCGGCGAGACGGCAAGCCTGCTCGACTTCTCCAGCTGCGGCGAGAGCCGTCAGGCTTGTCAGCAGAATCTCGGGCAAGCGCGCGTCTCCCGCGGTCACCTCATCTTCGCCCGGACGGCGCGCTGGCGCGGCGGCCTCGCTCACCATTGGCTCCCGATCCCCAGATGCGCTTTCGCTTCGGGCGTCATCATGTCCGGCGTCCAGCGCGGCTCATAGGTCAGTCTGACATCGACAAACTCCACCCCGTCGACCGAACTCGCCGCCTCGCCCGCGCCAGTCTTCAGATAATTCGTCGCCGGGCATCCCGGCGTGGTCGTCGTCATCGTCACGATGGTGACGCCGCCATCCTCGACCGTGACATCGTAAACGAGGCCGAGATCGACAATATTGTAGCCAAGCTCCGGATCGATCACCCGCCGCAACGCTTCGCGAATCTGTCCGGTGGCGGTCGCATCGCCCTCCTCGCCTGATGCGCTGGCGTGGGCGGAGGCGCCGGGCGGCGTCCGCACCACCGGCGCGCCGGACATGAAGTGCTCCATGATGGCTCCAAGGATCGCAGGCTTGAGATGCTGCCAGTCCGAGCCCGACCGCGTCACGACGATCGAATCCTTGTTGAGCAACACGCCGGCGACACCGGGGATTGTGAAAAGCTGCTCGGCGAGCGGTGAGGAAGCGGCCTGCTCTTTCGTCTTGAGATTGAGCGTGCCCTCGGGCAGCACCTCACGGCCCGGGAGAAATCTGAGCCGTTCGGAATCCTGCGTCTCTTCCGTCTGTATGAACATCGCACACCTCCTGCGTGAGACCTCGCGGCCGCGGTGAACCAGCGCCTACGAAAACCGTTCGTTCATGCGGCGGCCATATCGGCCGCGCCGATCCGCACCAGGATCTTGTAGGTCTTGCCGTCACTCTCGAAGCCGCCACGCCAGGCATGGCCACGCTTCGCAAGCTCAGGAAGCAGGAAAATCGGCTCGCGGCACAACAAGGCGGACAGCACCTCGCCCTTCTTCAACTCTTCCGTGGCTGCCAGTATGCGTACCATCGGTTCCGGCGGATCGAGATCGCGGTTGTCGAGATGTCGAGCGGGATCGGGCCATTCCGCTGTGTCCTGTGCGGGCGCAGCCACCGGCGGCTCCGATTTTGCCGCTCCCTCCGCCGGACGGAAAAGAACCTCCCAATCCCCCCCGCCGATCTCGCGCGCTTCATGACTGAATCCCTTGGAACCGAGCACGCTGAAAAGCGGCGTGGGCTTGAAGGTCGCGAGCAATTTCAGCCCCTGCCCCGGCTGGAGCTTGGTTATCGCCCCCATGATTTCTCCAAAGGGTTCGCCGCCATTCCGAAGTATTGGCCGGACATCCAGTTCAACGAACGATGTTGTCATCGCATAATCTCCTCTTTTGATCAGGTGTGGCACGACAGCAGAAGGTGGGGGAGCTGGACGCCCTGCGGCAGGCGCGCCTCCGCCTTCACATCCGCCAGACGGCGTGTACGTATCAGTTGCGCGGTAATGCCTGTGGTCCCAACGGCCATGACAACGGCGGCGAACCGGAAGGCAGTCGGCGCATCCGCAAGAAGCGCAACAGCGCCGACCCCAACCGCGGCAAAATAGAGAACGAACCACTTGATCGCGCGCGCCTCCACCACAAGGTCCTGCACGCGCGGCGTCTGGATCTTGCCGAGCACCGGCCCATAACATTCAAGCCAGGTGAGAAATGCCACGATCTTGTAGAGCTGGGAGAGGCCAAGCCCCGTCAGCCAGCCGAACGCGACCAGAAAGACCACGGCGCCGACGTGATCGCTCAAGCGCCCCAATGCCAGAAGAACCACGATGAGCATGACCGAAGCCGCAAGATAACCAAGAGCGATCCCGGCCGTGCGACTGTTCAGCTCGATATTGCGGCGCTTGCGTGCACGATAGAGATGAACGGCATCGAGGCCATAAAATGCGAATGCCGGAAGTGCGACGGCCAGCGCGGCAAGAAATGTCAGCGACAGGTTGCCTTCAAAAAGAACCGTGACAATCCCGCCGATAATTACGATCGCGAGCGCCGCCGTACCCAGTGAGAACGCGCCTTTCGGTCTCGCGCCATCAAGCTCCGGCGCCAGCATGAACATCGCGAGCAGCCGATAGCTCACGCCGACCGCCGTGAAGGTGAGCCAGCCGCCGAGGCCCGCGATCGCATGAATGGGAAGCCCTGCTCCCACCAACGCAAGGAGCGGCCTGGATTGGATCACACCGCCCAATACGAGAGAGAAGATCACCCCCAGCGCCACCGTTGCCACGACGCTCGCAAGACCCGCCGCGACGAACCACGCCGGCAACGGCACGACCTTCGACGCAATCATCGTCCGTACGAGATTGTACAACACCAGCGCGAAACCGAGGCTCAACAGGATGGCAGCTGTCGTGAAGAACGGAAAGCCAATGTCGATGCGCCCGCCGAATTGCAGAAACGCGAGAATCAATGCCGCAAGACCCGCAACCAGCGAAACAAGCGCGGGTACCGCGAGCGCATTGCTATGGAGCGGTTGCGCCACAAGAACCGGCAGAAACTGGAGAAGCGCGCCGCACATCAAGAGGCTGAGCCAGCCGATGGCGACGACATGAACGAGGATCAGCGTATCGGGCGATGCGATCGCCACGGCCGGAAAACCGAAGCCCGTGGCCATCATGATTTCCGCCGCGAGCAACGCAACGAGCGCCGCGGCAAAATAGGACATCGACCATCTCGACAGTGAAACGCCGACCATGCAGACCTCCTTTCAAGGCCCGCGCCGGTGCATGGAATTCCGGCGCGAGCCTTGGGAAAGACTCAGGCGGCCTTTGCGAGCTTGCCGATTTCCACCTGCCAGACCTCCGGTCCGCGCTCGACATAGGTCCAGGAGAACTGCTTCGGATATTCAGCCTCGAGCTGATAGTAGAGTGGTTTCGGATCGTGATCGTTGACCAGGATGAAGCTGCCGCCGGGCGTCAGCTTGTTGACGAGTTCGAAGATTTTCGCGTGCCGCTGCGCCGGGATCAGGGTGCGCACATCAACCTTGTTGACGCTCGAATTCTTGGTGGCATCGGTCATATTCAGGCTCCTACCATGGGATTGATCTCAATCGGCTGGCGCTTGCGCCGCACCGCGTCCGCGAACGCGCGGAACATCGTCTCCCGAAGACCACTGCGTCTATTGATGTCTGCGGCCTGCTGTCTTCAGATGGACTGGAGCATCGTCCCCAAAAGATACATTGTCAATATATGTTTTAAGGGCAATTTCTGCCGCCGCAATCTGTAATGTCCCGATCGCGCGGGTATCTTTGCAAACGGCAAAGGCCGCCGATACTTTTGCGGTCGAGAATTCTTGCTTCACAAAATCGAGATCGGGGATGTCATGACGCGGAAACGATCGCCGCGCCTGCTTCTGTCGTTAGGCGTCTCAGCGCGACAAAAGTACACATCGCGACGGGCGGGTGATGAAATGCTGCGTCACCCCGCCAAGAACCCACTGCCGCAACCGTGAGTGACCGTAGGCGCCAGCAACGATCACGCCCGCGCCCATATCGGATGCGATAGCCTCCAGGTTCTCCGGCGTATTGGTATCTTCCCTCGTGATCGCGGAAGCAGCTACGCCGTGTCGGAGCAGCCAGGCCGCCACGTCATTGGCCCGCTCGCTCGCCGCTGGTTCGCTGAGCGCATCGCAGACTTCGGCGACGGTGACTTCTTCCGCCTTTTGCAGAAGCGGCAGCGCATCGGCAACCGCGCGCCGCGATTCCCTGGTGTCTTTCCACGCAACGAGAATCCGGCGCACATCCAGCCATGTCGCCGAAGCCGGCACGACCAGAACCGGGCGCCCAGCCTCCATCACCAGATCGGATGGGCTGGCCATGGCGTAAGGATCGCTGTCTCCATCCTCCTGTGCGGCGGTGACAACGATATCGACGCTACGGGCTTGTGCCGGAATGAAATCCTTGGCGATGGTCAGGCTGTCGCGCCATTCGATGGTCTTGATGCGTCCATCCAATGCGTGGCGGAATTCCGCCTCCGCATTGGCCAGGCTTTTGCGAAGGCCCGCTCCCTCGCGCTCCAACAGTTCGGCTCCATACGAGCCGTCGGTATAATAGAGTGGCGCAGGCAGTATTGTTGCCGCCATTCCGATCACACGCGCATTGAAACGCTCAGCGAGTTCGGCCGCGACTGTCAGACAAGCTCTATTCGAGCTGCCGACCGCCATGCTGACGCCAATCGATTTGTACCCCATGGTAGCCTTCCCGTGCTCAGCGGGCCTGAATGGCTAATGATAGCGGCCCGGGGCAGGCATGGCATGAGCTAAATCAAACGGAACGCCATATTTTATGCGCGGCTGCGACCGCCACCCAGTCCCGAAGCAGGCCCCTGTCCTCCTTCGAAAAGGCGGCCCGGCGCCTGATATCTTCCAGCGTCTCGCCGGGGTGGCACCTGGCGAAGTCCCTGCCGATCAGCGCCTCCAGAGAGCTCCATTCCGCTTCGCTATCAGGCAGCACGTACCGATGCGAGTTGCTTAACATTCCGGCCTCCCATCCTCGCGGGCACCTTCGTGCGCAAGCTGACGCAGGCGAACGCGCCAGCGATCGGGGCCTTGTTCCAGATAAGACCACCCGCATCGTGAACCATGAGATGCCTCCAACTGCATGCGCAGCCGCCTGGGATCGTGGTCAACGACGATCTGCAACGACTGATCCGGCGTCAGATGTTCGAACAGGCGGAACAGGATTGCATGACGGTGTGGCGGCTCGATGTCGAGAACGTTGATCACCCGCTCGTCAATGCGCGGTTCGGTCATGTCCGGCCTCCTTGGAAGCGATAGCCGACGCAGGATGATCGGCCTTCCATTCGAGCTCGAGAAACAGCGCTTCGACGTGGCGGATCAGCTGTTCCGCCTCGTCAGGCCCAAGCAACCGCTGCAAAGCGGCATGGAAGTATGGCTTGAGGATCTTCCCGGTCACGCCGCGTTCGGCGCACATCAAATCGACGATGTTGCGTGCCAGTGACGAAAGTCCGCCCGTCGTAGTTGGGTTCAGAATGATGTTGAGTTCGCGCTCCACCTGGGCCCAGTTGGCGCGCGAAATGTGCGTCAGCACGTTGCTGATGTGCGGATGCCCGCGAAAGACAGCAAAAATACGGAACGCAAGCTCCGCCGTTGAAAGACGGGCGGGCGTCGCAAGGCTGCGATCCATTGACGGCGGCGATGGGAGCGTCTGACAAAGAGCCGGGCTATGCGCGGAACGGGACCCCGTCTGCATTTCCATATGAATGGTCACGGTTGATCTCCTGCCTAAAAGATGTACTTTAAGTATATCTTTTATGGTGTTTTGGCAAGGAGAAATGCAATGGCCAAGGGTCTCAAGGAGAACGGCCTGGCGGCAACCCACCAGGGCGCAGTCGACATCCGCGACGATACATTCATGGTGGACGCAGCGCTTATCGGCGAACTGCTGGGTCTTTCTGCCTCACGCGTGCAGCTCCTGATGCGCCAGGGAGACATCACCAGCGTCTGCGAGCGTGGATTCGAAGAACACGCCGGAGAATTCCGCCTCAGCTTCTTTTACAGCAATCGCCGCGCGCGCCTGAGCACGGATCTGGAAGGCCGCATATTGCGCAAGTCGATCATCGCCTTCGGCGACCGCCCGCTGTCAGAGACGCCAGCCTGAAACAGATGCCGCGGAATTTCCTGCTCTCACAAAACAGGGAATTTTGCTGAACCGAACAATGAATTGCACCCGGAGCATCTGGCTTTTGTTTCTCCAAATGCCAGCACCAAAGCCACCGCTGACCACCGCCAACACTTATCTCAATTTGCAATCGGGCAGGGTCAACGCGTTTACGTTGTGCCGAGAGTCAGAAATCTTGCTCATACGATTGGATCGAGCCCATCGTATTCCGCCCAGCAATCGGGCGTCTCGTAGACTCTGACGCTGAAAAGTTGCGGCAGTCGTTGTTTTGCCTTCTCCCATATCCAGATGGCGATGTTTTCGGCCGTGGGATTTTCCAATCCAGGGACATCATTCAGACAATTATGATCGAGCCTCTTGAGAAGCGGCTCAAACGCTTCTTCCACATCGAAAAAGTCGACCACGAATCCTGTATGCGGATCGGTGGATCCGTTCAGAACCACCTCTATCCGGTAGGAATGACCGTGCATCCGATGGCAGCGATGGGCCGGCGAAACATTGGGAAGCCGGTGCGCGGCTTCAAATCTGAATGCCTGGGATATTTTCATCGGACACCAAAATGTTGTGATAACCCGCGCACGGATTCTTCCGAGCCGGCGGCTGACGTGGAATCAGATTAATGCCGCCCATAATATAATGGGCGGACGCCTGACGCCCGCCCATTCCGCTCCTGATTATCGACGATCCCGGCAACCGCCGATGATCGGCCTTGCGTAAATACGCTCAGCGAACCGCCGCGCTCTTTATCGATGATGGGCCTTCCGCCCGCTGAGACTGATCCAGAAGCGCCGCCATCCGCTTGGCCGGGGCTGGCGGAATCTTCACCTGCCGGACCGCATCGAGATTCGGCGCAGCGTTTCCGACCGCGATCAGACCCACCATTCCCATCCCGAAATGCGGAAGACAACGATAGCCATAGAGACCCGGCGTCTGGAAAGTGACTTTCAGCTCCTCTGAAAGCTTGCCCTTAAAAGGTTGCGCTCCATCCGGAAGCATGCCGGGAATCGTTTCCGCATCATGCCCCTTGTCCGTAGGGATGAAGCGGACCGTATCTCCCGGCTGAACGCGGAGAAAGGCGGGCTCAAACATCATGACCTGCCCATCCGATCCCTTGTTCAACATCTTGACCTCAAACTCTGCCGCCTGGGCAGAAATTGAGAGCAAAACAGCACTCACGACTCCAAGCGTCAACGCACAATACTTTTTCATGATTCGACTCCGTTGTCGTCACAACCGTGACTTCGGCGTCGCTGCTAGCGCGATTTCCGATGAGCGTTTTTGTTCTAGAGCAAGCTGCGCGACGAATCAGGAAATGCTGCTGATGCGATCGGGGAATGTCTGTCCCTGCATGAGTGCATCGGCAAAAGCGTGATGGAGATCGCGGTGAATTGCCTCATCTTCCAGCATCGACGCGATCATATCGCGAACCTGCGCATCGGGCGCCAATGCCCAATAGGCAATCGCCAATGCCGGAGCCGGCTGCATCGCGCGCTCGCCGGATTCGATTTGCGACAGATACTTTGAATACCCCTGAACCGCCTGCTCGGCAAAATACGCGGCCAGACGATGGGCCGTCCCGGCCGAGATGAGGTACAGAAAAAAATAGGCATTATAGAAAATACCTTGCACGAGAACGATCAGGAAGCGTTCCCACGCATTTGGCTTCGCCAGCGCCACAAACGCCATGAGATGCGTGCGCTGGCTTTCCGCCTCATCCATGAATGTCCGAACCCATCCGCCGTCGTCGAGCATCCGCCGCAAGCACTTGAGGTGGAGCAGGGTTGCCACAACCATCGGCGGCACGGCTGTCACCGTCTCCAGAACAATGACCTGATCGCCGTAGCGGCTATTGAAAAAAGTATTCCCTGCCATCCATGCAACCAGCCGCGCCAGGCCAAATGCAATTCGGTCGGGGATTCTCTCGGGAGTATGATGGCGAAGCAGGTTCGTCTTATCGATATTGAGCATATCTCGTACCTGCTGCCGTAGCCCTGAGGCCGGTTGAGGCGATCTTCCTTGCGGACACAGCCATGCCGGGCCCGCATTCTAAAACCTGACCTGTTGCAAACAGCCGGTCTTTGTTCTGGCGCAAAGAGCTTCACTCAAATATCGGCCCCAATCTGCGCGCCCCCTCAATTACGAGGCCATATTATTGCGTTAGCGCAATCAATCGAACATCGGAGTGAAGTACATTGCGGCGGTGATCATTCATCATCAGACCTGAAACCGACGAAGCCCGTCACATGGCGCATCATTCCGACCTCAATATTCTCGGTCGGACCGAGTTGTTCCGTGATGTAACTCCGGCGACATTGATCGAGATTCAATCTGCGGGGTTTCGCACCAAGCTCGCCAGCGGCGAGGTGCTATTCCAGCAGGGCGACAGTGCATCATCCCTGTTCAGCGTCATTGCAGGTCGCCTTCGCGCCACCCAAACGACTCCGGACGGTCAGCAGATCATCATCCGCTATCTCGCTCCGGGGGAAATGGCCGGTCACGCCACTCTCGCCCGTGGCGTTGTCCATCCCAGCACGGTCACAGCCGTTGACGATTCTCATTTAGTCGGCTGGAGCAGCGAAACGATCTGGAAAATCATGGAACAGCACCCGGCTGTCACCATGAACGCGCTTGCCGTGCTGTCGGCGCGCTACCATGAAATCCAGCTTCGGCTTCTTGAGCTTTCGACCGAGAAAGTCGAACGTCGCATCGGCCATACCGTCCTGAGGCTGGCAAATCAGGCAGGCCGCCGTACCGCACGCGGGATTGAAATAGCGTTCCCTCTATCTCGCCAGGATCTCGCCGAGATGGCCGGCACGACACTTCATACAGTCAGCAGGATCCTCAGCAGATGGGAGGACCTTGGTATCGTCGATTGCGGGCGACGTCAGGTGGTCGTGTGCAAACCGAACATGCTGGAAACTATTTCCGACGAACCGAGCTAGCCAATGCACCCCTCCTTCCACTTCTACTGTGAAAGAAAAAGCATTGTCGCGATGGCAACTGACATAAAAGCAGCTGCAAAAGCTCCCGGAAGATTCATCGCGCCCTTGCGATACATGAAGACGATAAAGGCAAGAATCGCCGGAGTGGAAATGACCAATCCGAGCTGTGCTTCATTCATCGTATGGCCTCATAGCTCAGGAGTATGCATCCCCCATGCGCAAGGGTGCAGCCAATGGCATGAATGGCGAGAACCGATCCGCCGAGCATGACCAGATAAATCGAGAACAACAGCCGCCATCCGCGTGAGCTCGAACGCAGATCCAGAAAATAATTCAGGATCGCCGAGGCTTTGAAGCCCGCGACCGCCAGAATCAACGCGGCTTGAATCATGAATGGCAGCAGGCGGCCTTGCGATGCGCCCACGCTCATCGTTGCGATCGTCAACGCGACCAGCACAATCCAGATTTTTGTCAGCACCGCCACTGTCAATGCAACAGGTAGACGATCGGGTAAATCAGCACCCAGATCATATCGAGCATGTGCCAGAAGGCCGCCCCTGTTTCCATATTCTCCACGCTGTTGGCGAAGAAGACGATTCCAAGGATCAGAAGGCCGAGAACGATATGCAACGCGTGAAAGCCGGTGATCATAAAGTACAGTCTGAAGAACGTATTGGTTTCGATACCAATTCCTTCGTTGAAAAGCTGCGTGTACTCCACACCCTTGATCGCGAGGAAGATTGTTCCAAGCACCATCCCGGCAGCAAGGAACAACCTGCCCGGCCCGTTGTGCCGCCGTTGAAAAACAGCGGCAGCGACGAGAAAGCCGCTGGTCACCAGTACAAGCGTATTGATTCCGGCAAGCAACGCACTGAGGTGGAATCGCGAGTTGTCGAATAATTGCGGATCCAGCACACGCGCGACGGAAAAGCCAACAAGAAACACCCCGAATACGGCGATCTCTCCGAGGATCAGAATCCACATCATTGGATTGCCAGGCAGCGCAGACAACGGCCCCCAGTCAGCGGGCGCCACCGCCACCTCCACGTTGTCATTCGAGCGCTGGATCAAGCCTGTCTCCACCATGTCAAAACAATCGCATCGCGAAAACCCGGATCGGGTTGCGCGCAAATGACATGAAGCTCGACTTCCCTCGCCTTCCTTGTTCTGGCGCAAAGAGCGAAGCAAATTTTTACCTATATTCCGGCCGCGTCGGACAACCGCTCCGGCAAATGAACACTGACGCCGCAGAACGACATACGGGTCTCTGCTTACACAAAGGAACGGCTGTTCAATGAGTGAGAGATTTACCAAAGCGGCCGCCAGAAATATTTTCTATGGGGGCTCGATCTTCTTTTTTATCGTCTTCATAGGCCTGACAGCACAGACGCACTACTACATCCGCACATCCAGCACAGACGAGGCAACGCTGACGGATAGCGTTCAGCGCGGCAAGCACGTGTGGGAGAAGAATGCGTGCATCAACTGCCACACCCTGCTTGGCGAAGGCGCTTATTTCGCCCCTGAACTCGGAAACGTCTGGGTGCGCTATGGCGGCCGCGAGGATCCCACCGGCGCACGGGAAGCGCTGACGGCCTGGATGCACTCGCAGCCGAGCGGCATCGAAGGACGCCGGCAGATGCCGGATTTTCACCTGACCGATCAGGAAGTGAACGATCTGATCGATTTCCTGGAATTTACCAGCCGCGTCAAAACGCAAGGCTGGCCGCCGAAGACCTCGGGCTGAGGAGCCAAAGACAATGAAATATCCAACTCAACGGGTCGCTCTGGCCTACTTCACCTGCGCCATGATTCTGTTCGGCGTGCAGATCATATTCGGCACATTGGCGGGCACCGTCTATGTCTTCCCGAATTTCCTCGCCAACATCATCCCCTTCAACGTCTTGCGCATGATCCACACCAATGCGCTGATCGTGTGGTTGCTGATGGGATTTTTCGGCTGCGGCTATTACCTCATTCCCGAGGAGGCCGAACGCGACATCGAGAGCCCGTTCCTTGCCTATGTGCAGCTTGGGCTCCTGATGTTCGGTGCGCTGGCGGCGGTCGCCGGCTATCTTCTGGGCGTCCATGAAGGGCGCGAATTCCTTGAGCAGCCGCTCTGGATCAAGGGCGCGATCGTCGTGGTGGCGCTGATCTATCTCTACAACGTCTCAATGACGATCCTGAAGGGCCGCAAGACCGCGATTGGCAACGTGCTGCTGCTCGGCATGTGGGGCATCGCGGTGTTCTGGCTGTTCGCCTTCTACAATCCGGGCAACATCGCGCTCGACAAGGTCTACTGGTGGTACGTCGTCCACCTCTGGGTCGAGGGCGTGTGGGAGCTCGTGATGGCATCCGTGCTCGCCTTCCTGATGATCAAGATGACCGGCGTCGATCGCGAAGTGATCGAGAAGTGGCTCTACGCCATCGTCGGCCTGGCACTGTTTTCCGGCCTGCTGGGCACCGGACATCATTATTACTGGATCGGCGCGCCGGGCTACTGGCAATGGATCGGCAGCATCTTCTCGACCTTCGAGGTCGCGCCGTTCTTCGCCATGGTGATCTTCGCCTTCAATATGGTCTGGAAGGGCCGCCGCGACCATCCCAACAAGGCAGCGATGCTGTGGTCGCTCGGTTGCACCGTCGGCGCATTCTTCGGAGCCGGCGTGTGGGGCTTCATGCACACGCTGTCCTTCATCAACTATTACAGCCACGGCACCCAGGTCACTGCAGCCCACGGCCACCTCGCCTTCTTCGGTGCCTATGTGATGCTCAATCTGGCGATGATCTCCTACGCCATGCCTTATTTGCGCAACCGGAAGCCCTACAACCAAGTGCTCAATATGTGGAGCTTCTGGATCATGACGTCTGCCATGGCGTTCATGACTTTCACCCTGACCTTCGCCGGTGTCGTGCAAGTGCACCTGCAGCGCGTGCTGGGCATGAGCTACATGGAGGTGCAGGACCAACTTGTGCTGTTCTACTGGATGCGCCTCGGCTCCGGAGTGTTCGTCCTGATCTCGTGCCTGCTGTTCCTTTACTCAATCTTCGGACCGGTGAAGGAGGAGCAGCCAGCTCACATCAGCATGCCGCTGCAGGCGGCCAAGTAACGGCTTCAATGCCACAAGGAATACTTCCATGCTGAAGAGCGTCAACACTGCGGAAAAAGAACCTGACTTGCCGTTCTATGCACCGACCGGCTCGGAATGCGAGATTTTCGAACACGCTTACCGCAATCACCTGCCGGTCCTGCTCAAAGGACCGACAGGCTGCGGGAAAACCCGCTTCGTCGCCCATATGGCGGCGCGGCTCGGCCGGCCTCTTTATACTGTGTCGTGTCATGACGACCTGACCGCCGCCGACCTGACCGGCCGCTATCTCCTGAAAGGTGGCGATACCGTCTGGGCGGACGGCCCTCTCACGCGCGCCGTGCGCGAAGGTGCGATCTGTTATCTCGATGAGGTCGTCGAAGCGCGCAAGGACGTCACGGTCGTTCTGCATCCCGTCACAGACGACCGGCGCACATTGCCGCTCGAGCGCACCGGCGAATTGCTGCAGGCTCCACCTGAGTTCATGCTCGTGGCCTCCTATAATCCCGGCTACCAGAATGTGCTGAAAACATTGAAACCAAGCACGCGACAGCGTTTTCTGTCCATGGAGTTCGGCTTTCCCACGCTGGAAGTCGAGGCCGCGATCGTTTCTCATGAAAGCGGCCTGCCGCAGGACCGCTGCATTCCTCTGGTCAAGGTCGCCCAGGCGCTTCGCGGCCTGAAGGGACAGGACATCGAGGAAGGCGCTTCGACGCGGCTGGTGGTTTACTGCGCCGTGCTGATCCGCGACCGCGTGGATTACGACACCGCGCTGCGCGTCGCCCTGATCGAGCCGCTATCCGACGATCCGGAAATCGTGGATGGATTGAAGCGCGTCGCGCAGATCGCACTGGGATAGTCTTCCAATGTCACTCTTCGAGCCGGAAGAGACGATCGGGCGATACTGGCATCGTCTGATCGGCTCGTCCCGCAGCTATCGCGGCTATCCCGACGCGGCTGTGACGCTCGACAGCATGCGCACACGCATCGGGTTGTTGTTCCGGGCCTTCGGAGGCGATGGCGCCATTCGCATCGTGGCAGGCGCCGCAACTCATTCCCGGCACAGGCTGAGCCTCAAGCAGGCCGTGGGTCTCGGAACAGAGGCGCTGGAGCGCCCGACACTCGATACCAGCACGCTGCGCCTGCCTGCACGGATCGATCTGTTCCCCGACAGACGCGACAACGAGGCGCTCTATGAATGGCTGGCCGCATGGTTCGCCCATGCCACGGAGCCGCGTCATCACAGCGACCCGTTGCGGAGCGACCTTTATCGTCTGCAAGCGGCGCTACGGACAACGCGCGCGGCGCTCGCTGCATGGCCGGGCCTCGCACCAATCTACGCACGATTGCGAGCCGCAACGCTGCAGGTGAGGCCCAGGCGCGGATTGCCCAAGATGGAGGCCGAGATCGAGGCGGCTATCATCAGCCTGCTGAACGCGGCCACACCGGAGCATGACGGAATCCTGCAGGCCATCGCCACGAATACCCAATTCGATACATTTGTCGCGCCGCGCGGTTACCGGACATGGTTGCCGGTGCCGATGTGGGGTGAGATCGCCGCCGATGGCGCCGGCACGCCCGATACCGAGGCCGACGATTCCGGCGGCGATGCCATTACCCCCGATGCAAAGCGACGCACCGGCATCAGGAAATCGACCGACCGCAGCGACAGGGGCGATCCACTGATGTTGCATCGTTTCGAGACCATTTTCAGCCTTGCCGAAATGATCAACGTCAACCGCGAGGTCGAGGACGACGACGAGGACTCCGCTCGCCAGGCCGCCGAGGACACGCCGGAGCTGACGATCGGCTCCAACAAGAAGAACCCTGCAACGCGCCTGAAAATCGATCTCGATCTGGCGCCGCGCGAGGCAGAAACAACGCCTCTGATTGCGGAACGGGTTTATCCGGAGTGGGACTGGAAGCGGCAAGCCTACCGCCCCGATTATTGCCGGGTAATCGCCGGGCCCGCCCCGGAAGAAGGCGAAGACTGGTCGGCAGATCCCCTTACACAGCGGAATATCCGTTACGTGCGCCGTCAGTTCGAGGCCCTGCGGCCACGCCGCCAAACCATCCACGCCCAGCCCGACGGCGACGATCTCGATCTGTCCATGCTTGTCAGGACGATCGCCGACCGTCGCGCCGGCGAAGCCGGAACCGATCGCGTATTCATCGATGCGCGGCCGGCAGCGCGCGATCTCTCACTCGCCGTCCTGATGGACGTTTCGCTTTCAACCGACGCATGGATGCAGGATCGCCGGGTTCTTGATGTCGAGAAAGGCGCGCTGCTGGCGCTGACACATGGTCTCACGGCATGCGGCGACGAACACGCCATCTATACGTTCACCTCGCGACGCCGCACGAGCGTGACAGTCTCAACGATCAAGGAGTTTGACGAGCCTCTCGACCGGCGGATCATTCGCAGAATCGAAGCGTTGACGCCGGGGCAATATACCCGCATCGGAGCCGCCGTTCGCCATGTCACCACAGAACTGGCACAGCGGCCACAACGGCACAAGCTACTGTTGCTGCTGACCGATGGAAAGCCGAACGACATCGATCATTACGAAGGCCGCTACGGAATCGAGGATACCCGAATGGCGATTCGCGAAGCCCGAAAGGCCGGCTTGCGGGTGTTCGGCGTCACCATCGACGAGAACGCCCGCGATTACTTTCCGCATATCTTCGGGCGCGGCGCCTATTCGATCGTCCGGGACATCGCGCGACTTCCCGCAGCTCTGCCAGCGATCTACCGCCAGATTACGACATGACCCAGAACGCGCAACGTAACCGCGGCATTCCTTTTTGTATTTGATACGATAGCGCGGGGCCGTCAGCTCCCGTGTCAGGCCGCTGGCTTCAATTGCTCGAATGCGCGCCCCACCATACGCTTCAACCATGACCGGTCATCGCGAACGAGGCGAAATCCCAGATTATCGGGCGGCGTACCAGTGCTGCAACCGCCGCCTCGCGCATCGCGAATGAACGAGCTGACATAGCTGCGATGCGCACCCTGGACCACGCGCACGCCGCAGTTTGTCGTGGCCTCACCGACAGGGCGATTCTGGGAATCCAGATCGTGCCGGATGAAGCAGGTATCGGTCCATTCCCAGACATTTCCGGCAACATCCAGCAAGCCATGCTCGTTGATGCCAAAACTTCCGGTCGTACGCGGCCCGCGGTCACCATTGCGCTCGCGCGCGGATTCCTGCTCGTATTTGGCAAGCCAGCGCTGGCTGAAATCCGTCGTATCGGTTTCGATCGCATCGTCTTTGGCGCGCGATCCCGCGGCAAAGACCCATTCTTCGTCTGTCGGCAAGCGCCACACTTCGCCGGTCTTCCCGGACAGCCATTGCGCATAGGCGATGGCATCCTCCCAGCTTACGCCGGTCACCGGAACGTCGGATCGCAGCGAACCAGCCTGTGCGATCACCCGGCAAGCTCCATCCTGCACACAACGGCCGAAGTCCGCTTCGCTGACTTCTGCTTTCATGATGACCAGTGAATCCGGAAGTCGCGATCGAACCAACGGCGCGTTCACCGGCATCCGGTCGCGGCTGAAATCGCCAGCGACGCGATAGGAGAATTCCGCAGGCGCGAGCGTGACGGTTTCAATCGCGGTCACCGCCTGACCCGGAGCGCGATGAAAAGCGAAAGGCGCTCCGGCCGCAGCCAACGGCAAAAACGAGACCAGTGTGATTTTGAGAAGGGCTTTCGTCGAAAACAGCGTCAGCATGATATCGGCCCCATCGGCAGTTTCCCGAAGCGGGAAACTGCCTGCCTTCATTGCGCTATCAGATGTTCCCTTGAGGCCTTTGCAAGGCACCAAGCTTGTCGGCCGGCTTGATCGGAGACGGCGGCTGAACCTGCTTCATCAGATCGTCATCCCACTTGCCATCGACCTTGAATTGCGCGGTCGCGCCAAGCTCCACAGCCTCGATCAGGTTGTGATTCACATATGCGTAGATGCCCGGCTGGCGGAACGTGTAGAGCGCAGCTCCCGCAGAGCCTCCACGAATGAACCACGTCTCGAGATCCTTCTCGGGCGGATTGGCGAACTTGCCCGTCTCCCACACATAGTCTCCGTGCCCGCCGATCAGATGAGGCCGCGTGTCCCGGTTTGCCTGGGAATGGATGATCAGCACCCTCTCCCCGACTTTGGCCTGAAGGGCGTTCTTGCCGGTGAGCGAATCGACCCGGCCGTTGAACACTTCATGGGTGGGAATGAGCTTCCGCATCACTTCGACCGTGTCGGGATAGGAATCCCCCGCCGATGCATAGGTCTTGTACTTACCCTTGTCATCGCGCGGCACGTAGAAGTCCTGCTCACCGATGTAGTACGCCTTGTCGTAGTGCAGCGGCTTCCCGGTCTCGTCCTTCAGTCCATCGCGCGGCAGCACCATGACGGCACCGTTCATGCCGGAAACGACATGCCAGGGAATCATCGAGCCGCCCGGCGCGCAGTGATAGACGAACACGCCGGCACGAGTTGCCTTCCATCGCAACACCACCTGTTCGCCGGGGTTGATCAACGTCAACGCACCGCCGCCGAGCGCGCCAGTGGACGAATGGAAGTCGATGTTGTGCGCCAAAGTGTTGGTGCTGGGATTGATCAGCGTCAACTCGACATAGTCGCCCTGATGCACCACCATCATCGGGCCCGGCACCGAGCCATTGAAGGTCATGGCATGAATTTTGGTGCCGTCATTGTCGATGACCAGCTCCTTCTCCTGAACCTCCATCCTGAACTGGATGACGCTGGGAGGAGCCTTGGTGGCCTGTTCATGCGGATGAATGAAAGGCGGCGCGACCAGATTGACCTTGACGTGTGGCAGGGATGACAGTTCGTCCGCCAATGCCGGAGCTGTGACCAACAGTGCTGAAACGGCGGCGCAAGCGAGCATTGTACGGCGGGTAAGCATGATAACCTCCATCACGGCTTGAATTCCGTAATGGACAATCTGCCGTAAAGCCTCGCTCCTCTTTGTGGAGCGACAAACTCAAGCAAACTAAAACAATCATTCGTACGATATAATTTTACCGAAAGCCCCGATCGCCGCGCGAACATGAATTTGAATCAATGACTGCACGGCTGCATTCCCGACAGGGCACGCCGGACCATCATCAAAATTAAGAACGATCAACGCCTGCAATTGCGGCTTGATCCTCGTCAACGACAGGATCGCGGATGGTCTAAGACCAACAGACAATCGCCACCATAAAAAGGAGCGTTCAACGGCTCGCGCTCACCCGCGACATGGATCGGTTTACGCAACACACGATCCGCCACCTCATGGCAACGCACGTTCGCAGGTCGAGGGAAACGCCGGTTTCGTGGAAACGGCGGGACTTATGGCTCGGCCACGACGAGGGCCGAATGACCCGACGACCTGGAGGCAATCGGGATGTTACGAAAAGTCCCGGCGCTTAGCAGGGAAAGATGGTGGGCGCGACAGGGATCGAACCTGTGACCCCTTCCATGTCAAGGAAGTGCTCTCCCGCTGAGCTACGCGCCCGGTCCAACCCGGTCCATCTGTTCGGGAAGCCGACCCTATATCGATTTGGTCCCAGCGGCGCAAGCCGCGATGTCCGAAAGTCGCCTAGTCCCTGACCGCCACGGAAGGCCACTATTGGCCATCAAGCGGGATTCGTGGGGTATCAGCATGGGGATTCTGGAATTTCTCACTCTGGCGGCATTCGCCATCGTCGCCGGGGCGTCGATCGTTTTCCAGGCCGCCGTCAATGCCGACCTGCGCGCGGCCCTCAATTCCGCCTCGTGGGCGGCTTTCATCAGCTATGTCGGCGGCGCGATCGCGATGGCGGTGTACGTTTTCATCAGCGGCTCGTCCTGGCTGACGGGCGCCGATATCGCCAAAACCTCGTGGCTGTCATGGTTCGGCGGCCTGTTCGGCGCGGTCTATGTGGTGGCCGCGATCCTGCTTTTGCCGCGGCTCGGCGCGGCCACGCTGCTGGCGCTGTTCGTCACCGGCCAGATGCTGATGTCGGTCGCGCTCGACCATTACGGCATTCTCGGCGTGCCCCAGCACAGCATCGACCTGCCGCGGCTGGCCGGTTGCGCCCTCTTGGTGCTCGGGGTGGTGCTGATCCGGGCCTGACTCTCAGGCGGCCAGCATCTTGTTCACTTCGCTCACCAATTCGCGCAGATGCACAGGCTTGGCCAGCACCTTGGCGTTCTTGGGGGCTTCCGAATCGGAATTCAGCGCCACCGCAGCGAAGCCGGTGATGAACATGATTTTGATGTCGGGATCGAGTTCCGAGGCCCGGCGGGCGAGCTCGATCCCGTCCATTTCCGGCATCACGATATCGGTTAGAAGCATTTCAAAGGGTTCTTCCCGCAACCTCTGATAGGCTGACAGTCCGTTGTCGTAGGACGAGACCTGAAAACCGGCATTCTCCAGCGCTTTCACCAGAAAGCGGCGCATGTCGTTATCGTCTTCGGCCAGGAGAATTTTATGCTGGATATTCATGGCAGTCGGGAATCCGGGTTGGGAATTTCGGTTGGTTCCCCCATCTGACCGACAGAGGGTAAATTTCGGGTGAAGGTGCCCTCGCTCTTGCCCGAATGGAAGCCTTTATGGACAATCGGGATGCTGTAGAAAAGGGTGTCACAGCCGGCCACCGTGCCGAGGCGTGGCTACCCGAAGGAGCCCAATGATCGACGAGTTTGACGACGCAATTTCTCCTCCGTTCGAGATTCACGAACCGGAAACGTGGCGCGCCCCGATCATCTTCAACTCACCCCATTCCGGCTCGGTCTACCCGGCAGAATTCCTCGCCGCGACGCGCATCGACCACGACATGCTGCGCCGGTCGGAGGATTCCTTCATGGACGAGATCGTCGGCCACCTCGCCGACGAGGGCTTTCCGGTGATGCGGGTGCACTTTCCGCGCTGCTATGTCGACGTCAACCGCGAACCCTATGAACTCGATCCCCGGATGTTCGACGACCGGCTGCCGAGCTTCGCCAACACCCGCTCGATGCGGGTCGCGGGCGGGCTCGGGACCATTCCGCGCGTTATCGGCGACGGGCAGGAAATCTATCGCGAGCGGCTGTCGGTGAACGAGGCGCTGGCGCGGATCGACCTGCTCTACAAGCCCTATCATCGCGCGTTGCGGCGGCTCGCGACCAAGGCGCAGCAGTTGTTCGGCTACGCCATCGTCGCGGATTGCCACTCGATGCCATCCGTCGGCGTGTCGCGCGAGGACAAGCGCCGCCCCGACGTCGTGCTCGGCGACCGCTACGGCACCTCATGCGCGGCGGCGCTCGCCGATACGGTCGAGGACATCTTCACCAACCTCGGCTACAGCGTCGGGCGCAACAAGCCCTATGCCGGCGGCTTCATCACCGAGCATTACGGCAATCCCGCAAGCGGCCTGCATGCGATCCAGATCGAGCTCAACCGCGCGATCTACATGGACGAGCGGCGGCGCGAGCGTGGCCCGCAATTCCGGAAAGTGGCGGCCGATTTCTCCGCATTGGCGGAAGAACTGACAGCATTGCGTTTCGATGCATCCGGCCCGTTCGAGGCAGCGGCGGAATAAAGCCGATCCATCCCGACGCTCGGCGCGGCTCGAAGCGCATAATTCTGCGTGGCTGGCAGCGGGCTCGATAAAAAACATGCGGGCAAGAAAAAAGGCCACTCGCAAGCGAGTGGCCTAAGTCTAGGGAGGAAACGCCCAAGGAGGGCAGCAACAGCGCATCGCGCTATCGCGTTGCATCAATATGCATTGCACCGCACCCAAATTCAAGTCCAATCGTTCAATTAGCCATGCGTTCAGAACATGCCGAAACGGCAAAACTGCACGACGGTTCGCAATAACGACTCTGTGATTTCAATCAGTTATAATGTTAACCGCATGGCCGGACAGCAAAATCTTAGACCAAGTTATGAATTATGAAGTCAGTCTTATGACGGCCATTCATGTTGCGGCGCTTGAATAGAATCTTTGCTCAGAAATTGTGCGCGTTGCGTATTCTTTTGCTGTCCGGCGTTTGCTCCGGGCTACACTCTTTTTCAGGGCGTCGGATTCCGGGACGCTGAACCAGGACTTCCAGGCAAGGCAGCGACGCGCCGCACAGGCCAAAGCAGCAAACAACAAAAAGGTTCTCCGTGACGGTCATCGATTTTACTGCCTTCATCGAACGCCTGGCTTCGGCCTCCGGCGACACCATCCTGCCGTTCTTCCGCACCTCTCTCGGCATCGACAACAAGAATGCCGGACGCGATCTCGACCCCGTCACCGAGGCGGACCGCGGCGCGGAAGCGGTGATGCGGCGGATGATCAAGGAGAGCTTTCCCCAGCACGGCATCATCGGCGAGGAATTCGGCACCGAGCGCCCCGACGCCGAATATGTCTGGGTGCTGGATCCGATCGACGGCACCAAGTCGTTCATTTCCGGGATGCCGATCTGGGGCACGCTGATCGCGCTCACCCATCGCGGTCAGCCTGCCTATGGCATGATGCATCAGCCCTATATCGGCGAGCGGTTTTCCGGCGACAACGGCGCGGCACTCTATCAAGGCCGCACCGGCAAACGGAAACTCTCCACCCGCCGCTGCGCCTCGTTGGCTGAGGCGACATTGTTCACAACGAGCCCCCGCCTGATGAACGACGCCGACCGCGCGCAGTTCTCACATGTCGAGCAGGAAGTGCGGCTGTCGCGCTACGGCGGCGATTGCTACTCCTATTGCATGCTCGCGGCCGGTCATCTCGATATCGTCATCGAGACCGAGCTGAAGCCGCACGATGTCGCGGCGCTGATTCCGATCGTGCACGGCGCGGGTGGCATCATGACCACGTGGGAAGGTGAAGGTGCCGAACACGGCGGGCGTATCGTCGCCTCCGGCGACAAGCGGCTGCACGACACCGTCCTGAAGATGCTGCAGGGCTGACGCTTCACGCCTGCGCGACCGTTTTCAGATAATCCAGAAGCTGCCGCGCCGCCTTCGGCAGGGCGTGGCCGGCGCGCGTCGCAATCGCCAACTGCCGGTCCGCCCACGGATCGCTGATCCGCACCGCCTTGATCTTCATGGCCTGCGCGCAACGCCGCGCGGCGATCTCGGGAATGATCGCAACACCCGCGCCCGCCTCCACCAGCCGCCCGATCGCGTCGAACGTCTTGATCCGCGCGCGCATGTTGAGCCGCCGTCCGAGCCGCGCCGCATGGGCGGCGAGATGATCCTGCAGCGCGGAGCCTTCCGAGAGGCCGACAAAAGGGCGATCCGCGATCCCGGCAAACCCGATCTGCCGCCGCCGCGCCAGTTCGTCGGTGCGCGCGCAGATCAGCACCAGCCGGTCGCCGCAGAAGCGGAAATGATCGAGTCCTTCGCCCATCGCGCTTTCGACGGCGACGCCGATATCGCCGATGCCCGAGGCCAGCGCCAACGCGATATCCGCGCTCTTGCGCTCCTCGACATCGATGCTGATCGCCGGGTGCTTCGCCAGAAACGGCGCAAGCGTTCGCGGCAGATGCTCGCTGGCCGCCGAGGTGTTGGCGAGGACGTGGATATGGCCCCTGACGCCGCCGGTATAGGACGCGGCCTCGCTGCGCATCTCGGCCACCTGATGCAGCACCAGCCGCGCATGATCGAGCAGCTTTTCCCCGGCCGGCGTCAACTTTACGCCGAGCCGCTGCCGCTCCAGCAGGGTGACGCCAAGCGCCTCTTCCAGATGCCTGATCCGCGCGCTGGCGGAGGCGAGCGCGAGGCCTGCGCGGCTCGCGGCGCGGGTGATATTGCCCGCCTCGGCCACGGCGACGAACAGGTTGAGGTCGATGAGATCGAACGGCCGCACCGGCACCAGCTTTTCCACCAGCCTTCGGCCTATCCGAAGGCTTTCTCCGTAACCTCCAGATTGTGCGGAGCCGCCGTCCCGGTCAATGTGCGCGCCATGCTTGACCCGATTCTCTTCGCCATCGCTTTCGTCTTCATGCTTGCCGGATTCGTGAAAGGCGTGATCGGCATGGCGTTGCCGACCATCGTCATCGGCCTGCTCGCGACCAGCATGCCGCCGGCCCACGCGATCGCCATCGTCATCGTTCCGGCGATCCTGACCAACATCTGGCAGACCTTCAGCGGCCCCTATCTGAAGGACATCGTCAGGAGGCTGTGGCCGCTCTTGCTGTGCACCTGCCTCGGCGTCTGGTCGGGCATGGGTTTCCTGTCGGGCCCCTACGCGCCTTACGGCACCATCCTGCTCGGCATCCTGCTCGTGGTGTATTCTATCGTCGCCCTGGCGCGCGCCCAGTTCTATCTGCCGAAGGGGAAAGAGACGTGGATCGGCGCGGTCTGCGGCTACGTCTCGGGACTGATCGCCGCCGCGACCGGCGTGCAGGCGATCCCGACCATGCCCTACCTGCAGGCGCTCGGCATGGAACGCGACGAGTTCATTCAGGCGCTCGGCGTGTTCTTCACCACCTCGACCACCGCGATGCTGTTCAACCTGTCGCACGCGGGCTTTCTCACGCGCGACGTGGCCCTGCCGTCAGCCCTCGGCCTCGCGACGGCGCTGATCGGCATGTATCTCGGCCAAACGCTGCGGCGGCGATTGCCGCCCGAAACCTTCCGGCGCTGGTTCCTGTATTCGATGATTGCCCTTGGCGCCTATCTGGCGATCAACAAGATCGTGCAGTTGCACCTGCTGTAGGTCGGCAGGCGTATCCTAGAACAGCGGCGTGCCGGGAACGAAGGCGTCGAACGCGGCCCAGAACTGGGCGCGGTAGCGATCCTGCTCCTGCAGGATCTCGTGTTTCGCCCCCGCGATCACAAGATGCGATCCGGTTCGCAGATGATAAGCGAACTCCTCGATCGCCGCCGTGGACACCACGGTGTCATGGCTCGCCGCAATCAGCAGCAACGGCTGGCGAATGCGCGAGGGATAGGTCGTCGCGCGGAAGCCGAGGATGGTGCGGAACGCGGCATCGGTCCACCCGACCGTCGGCGAGGCGATGCCGAGCGTCGGGTCTTCCTCCAGAATAGAAGCATTGCGCGCATAGCGCACCGGATCGCTCGTCACCGGATTCTCCGCAAACGGCCCGGTGCCGACCAGCTTACTGCTGCCGCCCGGAATGTAGTTTCCGCCCATCCCGGCAAACCGCATGGTGCGGATCAAAGTGCGGATCGGCCAGCCGGTCGTGCGGCCCGGCAGGTCGATCATCGGCGCGGTCATCACGATACGGTCGAACCAGCGCGAACCGCCATGCAGCACCCGCAACAGCACCGCGCCGCCCATCGAATGCGCCAGCGCGAAATAAGGCGGCGGGCAGTCCGGCATCACCACCTGCTGCACGAAAGCGGCGACGTCGGCCTCATAATCCCTGAAGCTACGGACATAGCCCTTGCGGTAGTCGCTCAACTGCCGCGCCGAATGGCCTTGGCCCCGCCAGTCGATCATCGCAACCGCAAAGCCCCGCGCGCGCAGATCGCGCACCGTCTCGAAATATTTCTCGATGCACTCGCCGCGCCCGGTGAAGACACAGACCGTGCCCTTGCGCCCGGCGGGCGGCGCCCATCGCGCGAAACGCAACTCCACGCCGTCGCGGGCCTTGATGGTGCCGGAAACGACATCGTCCGGCACCGGATTGGCAGGAATGGAAAGCAGCGTCATGAAGGGAAAACCAGACGGGATGGCACGAATGTTAACGGGTCGGAACGCGCCGGAAAACTCGCCGCAGCCCCTCTTGAACACGTTTTCTGCTTCACCCATATCAGTTTCGTGCAGGCCAGTTAAGGCTGCACGCAGAACGAAAACCCGGCCAATCCGGCGGGTTGTCTGCTCTTTGGAAAAAGAGCCGCGCGTTGTGCTTGCGAGACAAACCTTCCGGCCGACAGCCGGAATCCCTCTCGTGTCATACGCGCCGGTCGCTCAATGGAGGACTAACATGCGTACTTTCGATCTCACCCCCTTCTATCGTTCCACCGTCGGCTTCGACCGGCTGTTCTCGCTGCTCGATCAGGCCGCGGGTGACGGCGGCAACGGCTATCCGCCCTACAACATCGAACGGACCGGCGAGAACGACTTCCGGATTACGGTCGCCGTCTCCGGCTTCTCGCAAAATGACATCTCCATCGTTGCGAAGGAGAACACGCTGACGATCAAGGGCGAGAAGGTCGCGAACGAGAACAGCCAGAACGAAGTGCTGTATCGCGGCATCGCCTCGCGCGCATTCGAGCGCAGCTTCCAGCTTGCCGATTTCGTGCAGGTGAAGAACGCCTCGCTCGAGAACGGCCTGCTTCACGTCGATCTCGTTCGCGAGATTCCGGAAGCCGCCAAACCGCGCCAGATTCCGATCAGCAACGGTCCGGCGCCGAAGCCCGTCACGACGGACGGCAAACAGGCGGCCTGATCGCCCGTCACGACGACATACGTCTCCCGCAACTGCGCCCCGGCATCCGCCGGGGCGTTTTTCATGTGTTGAGGATCGCGACGTCGAACCCCTTTATGCGGTCCGGGTCGGCGACGGCCTGAATGCCGGCAATGCGGTCGCCCACGATGCGAAGCTCCAGCACGAGGCGGAGCCGGCCGCCGAACACCACCGCAATCGCCATTGCACCATCGACCACCGCAGGCTGCGCCGCCTGCGCGCGCCCCTTGAAGGTGTTCGCCACCGCCTCGGCACCGCGCAATTCGACCGCGCCGCCCATTTTCGCCGCCACCGCATCCGACCTGAACACGACCTCCGGATCGAGCACCGACAACAGCGCTTCAAAGTCGCCATTCTTGGAGGCCGCAAGAAATGCATCGACGATTACGCGCTGACGGCTGAGATCGGCCTCGGGCGTCTCGACCTCGGGTTTTGCCGAAGCGCCTTGCACGCGGCGGCGAGCGCGGCTCGCCAGTTGCCGCGCGGCGGCAGGCTGACGCCCGACAATCGGCGCGATGTCCTCGAACGGCACAGCGAACATGTCATGCAGCACGAAGGCCAGACGCTCGGCCGGTGACAGCGTATCGAGCACGATCAGCAGTGCAGCGCCGATGGAATCCGCAATTTCCTGTTCGCCGTTTTCATTATCGGCGGGTTCCGGAACATGCGGCCCCAGCTGCTCCTCGCGCCGCGACTTACGCGCGCGCAGCATGTCGAGACAGATCCGCGCCACCACGGTCGTCAGCCAGCCGCCAAGATTTTTGATCTCATTGGTGTCGGCGCGGCCAAGCCGCAGCCACGCCTCCTGAACCGCGTCCTCCGCCTCGCTGCGCGAGCCCAGCATCCGGTAGGCGACGGCCCGCAAATGCGCGCGGTTGGCCTCGAACCTCTCCGCCAGAAAATTTTGTTCGCTCATCGGTCACATCTCCGCAGCCTGCTTCGTCACCTGCCTGACGAACCGATCCAGCCGAATGTGACATCGGCGGGAACCACAGCGTCAAAAAGTCAGAAGGAGATTTCCGATGCAAGCACGTATGAACAACCCGGCCTTGCTCAATCCCGACGCCATGAAGGCGCTCGGCGCCCTCAATGAAGCGGCGAAGAAAGGCAATATCCCCGTGACATTCCATGAACTGCTGTGCCTGCGCGCCAGCCAGATCAACGGATGCAGCGTCTGTATCGACGGCCATTGGCGGATCGCGAAGAAAGCCGGCGAAACCGATGAGCGGCTCTTTGCCGTCGCGGCCTGGCGCGACACGCCCTACTTCACGGCGGCCGAACGCGCAGCCCTCGCCCTCACCGAGGCCATGACGCGGCTCAGCGACAGGGCCGATCCCGTTCCCGACAAAATCTGGGACGAACTGATACGCCATTACAACGAGACCGATATCGCCTCTCTGCTGCTGACGATCGCCAGCATCAATGTCTGGAATCGCCTCAACATCGCGACCAAGCAGCAGGCGGGCTTCTGGAAGCCTTGAAACAAAAAGGGCGGCCGGTCATCGGGCGCCCTTTTTGTTGTCTCAATCCATCGGCTGTACCGGCGGCATCGGCCCGGTCGGCTTCAGCTCGATCGTGTCCGCATCCGGCGCAGGCTTGGCCTCAACCTTTGTCTCGGGCTTAGGCGTATCCTTGGGGGCCGAGCCGGACGTTCCGGACAATTGAGCCGTTTGTGCAGCAGACGATGGTGCCGACGGCTTGGCTGGCGCAATCGCAGTCGTCGTCGGATTGGGCTTCGGAGCCGTCTTCGCGATCGCCTTCGCCGCGCGCTTGAGCGGCGCCGCGTGATGCGCCGAAGCAGCCGGCACGCCATGGCTTGCCGTGCGCGACGGATAATCCCGGCGCGGCGGCGGATTGCCATAAGGCTGCGCGAACCGCGCGGGCGGCGGACCCGGCGGCCCATACATGCGGTCGAGTTCGTCGCGCAACCGCGAATCCATCCGCATGGCCGGGACGAAGCGGATCGGCTCGCCGGTGCGTGCATCGACGATCAGGCGTCCGTCGTCGCCGTTCTGGTTCAGCACCGCGACGGTGTAGACCCAGCCGCGCCGGAAAACCGGGCCGAGTTGGGAAAAGCCCTGCTGGCGCAGGATTCCCGGAATTTCATCCGGAGCGAGAATAACGGTGTCGTCTCCCATCGGCACCGGCTCCGGCGGCCCGACATACGCGCCACGGTCATATGCACCGTCATCGCTTCTAAGGACGTCGGCGGCCTGAATAATCTTGGCCTGCACAATCTGAATGACCTGAGCGCGCGCAGGCACGGTGGCGATGCCCGCCGCCATGACCGTTCCCGCGCAAATCGAAGCGAACAGCTTCATCGGCCGCCTCCCTGTCATCCACAGCCCCGAACTTCGACAGTTTCGGGACCTATCTTGCCGGGGATTCCGGCGAGGAATGGGCCGGGCTTGGGCCGGAACGAGATTCTTTGCGGCCAAAGATCTCGGGGAAAACGAGGCAATCTCTCACGTTGTGAGTCATGCATCCCGGCAGGGACTCCGATGTGCTTGTGTGATAGAAAAAAGTTTGGCAATCTCGGAGGTAGGACAGTAATACTGTCCCATATTTTGCCGGGATTTCAGGCAGGATGACGGGTCCGATTCCGGCTCCTGCCCGAAAAGACCGCTCGCTCGCGCCGGACAGGTGCCCGCGAGCCTGCACTTTTGACACGAGCTCGTCCCATTGGTGGGCGGTTCTCGGCCCAGGACTTCGGTCCATGGGAGTCCGAGCAAACCGCCAACGCCGTGGGTGCGGCTGGACGATGAGTAAAGAAGGCCCTTGAGAGGGTTCGAGGCACAAGATGAGCAAGTTCGAGCGCGACGCAGGCGGTGCCCAAGCACCAGGGATGGTTCAGGTTGGCGATGGCCGGCCTGAACGGACACAACATGGCGCCAGCGCTCACGCCGTCGAACATGCTCGCGAGCATACTTGGCGTCCGCCGGCCGAGGGTCTGTACGACCCCTCCCTTGAAAAGGACTCCTGCGGCGTCGGCTTCATTGCCAACATCAAGGGCAAGAAGTCCCACCAGATCGTCACCGACGCGATCAGCATCCTGTGCAATCTCGAACACCGTGGCGCCGTCGGCGCCGACCCGCGCGCCGGCGACGGCGCGGGCATCCTGGTTCAGATCCCGCACGATTTCTTCGTTCGCAAGACCAAGGAACTTGGCTTCTCCCTGCCGAAGCCCGGCGATTACGCCGTCGGCGCGCTGTTCATGCCGCGCGACGATTCCTGGCGCACCGTCATCCAGAGCATCATCGCCGATCAGGTGGCCGCCGAGGGCATGAAGCTGCTCGGCTGGCGCGACGTGCCGAGCGACAATTCCTCGCTCGGCGTCACCGTGAAGCCGACCGAGCCCGCGCACATGCAGGTCTTCATCGGCCGCGGCACCCTCACCGGCAGCGAGGAAGAATTCGAGCGCAAGCTCTACATCCTGCGCAAGTCGATTTCGAACGCGATCTATCAGCGCCGCGAACGCGGCCTCTCCGGCTACTACCCGGTGTCGATCTCGACGCGCACCATCGTCTACAAGGGCATGTTCCTCGCCGACCAGCTCGGCAAGTACTATCCCGACCTGCACGAGAGCGACTTCATCAGCGCGCTCGCACTGGTGCATCAGCGCTTCTCGACCAACACGTTCCCGGCCTGGTCGCTCGCGCACCCCTACCGCATGATCGCCCACAACGGCGAAATCAACACGCTGCGCGGCAACGTCAACTGGATGGCCGCGCGTCAGGCCTCGGTGAAGTCCGACCTGTTCGGCAAGGATATCGAGCGGCTGTGGCCGATCTCTTACGAAGGCCAGTCCGACACCGCCTGCTTCGACAACGCGCTCGAATTCCTGGTGCAGGGCGGCTACTCGATGGCGCATGCCATGATGATGCTGGTGCCCGAAGCATGGGCCGGCAATCCGCTGATGGATGAGGAGCGCCGCGCCTTCTACGAATATCACGCCGCCCTGATGGAGCCGTGGGACGGCCCCGCCGCGCTCGCCTTTACCGACGGCCGCCAGATCGGCGCGACGCTCGACCGCAACGGCCTGCGTCCGGCGCGCTATCTCGTCACCAAGGACGACCGCATCCTGATGGCGTCCGAAATGGGCGTACTGCCGATTCCCGAAGACCAGATCGTCACCAAGTGGCGGCTGCAGCCGGGCAAGATGCTGCTGGTCGATCTCGAACAGGGCCGTCTCATCCCCGACGACGAGATCAAGGCGCAACTCGCGGCGAGCCACCCTTATCGTGCGTGGCTCGACAACACCCAGATCGTGCTCGAAGAATTGCAGGCGCCCGCCGCCAAGAGCGCGCAGAAGTCGAACCTGTCGCTGCTCGATCGCCAGCAGGCATTCGGCTACACGCAGGAAGACCTCGCGGTGCTGATGACGCCGATGGCGACCTTGGGCGAGGAAGCGATCGGCGCGATGGGCACCGATACGCCGCTGTCAGCGCTGTCCGACAAGCCGAAGCCGCTGTTCACCTATTTCAAGCAGAACTTCGCGCAGGTGACGAACCCGCCGATCGATCCGATCCGCGAGGAAGCGGTGATGAGCCTCGTCTCCATCATCGGTCCGCGCCCGAACCTGTTCGATCTCGAAGGCATGTCGAAGAACAAGCGCCTCGAAGTGCGCCAGCCGATCCTCACCAATGAGGACCTCGAGAAGATCTGCTCGATCTCCGAGATCGCGGAATCGCAGTTCAAGTCGCGTACGCTCGACACCACCTTCCATGCGGGGCTCGGCGCCGCCGGAATGGAGCAGGTGCTCGATGAGCTTTGCGCGCGCGCCGAAGCCGCCGTGCGCGAAGGCCACAACATCATCATCCTGTCCGACCGCGCCACCGGCAGCGACCGGATCCCGATTCCCTCGCTGCTCGCCTGCGCCGCCGTGCATCACCACTTGATCCGCACCGGCCTGCGCACCTCGGTCGGCCTCGTCGTGCAATCGGGCGAGCCGCGCGAAGTGCATCACTTCGCCTGTCTCGCGGGCTACGGCGCCGAAGCCATCAACCCCTACCTCGCGTTCGAGAGCATCGTCGCGATGCGGGACCAGCTGCCCGGCACGCCGGACGGCAAGGAGGCGGTCAAGCGTTACATCAAGGCGATCGGCAAGGGCCTTTTGAAGGTCATGTCGAAGATGGGCATCTCGACCTATCAGTCCTATTGCGGCGCGCAGATTTTCGACGCCATCGGCCTGAAGACCGACTTCATCGCGAAATACTTCACCGGCACCCACTCCCGCATCGAGGGCGTAGGCCTCGCCGAGATCGCCGAGGAAACCGTGCGCCGCCACACCATGGCGTTCGGCGATGACCAGATCTACAAGGGCTTCCTCGATTTCGGCGGCGAATACGCGCTGCGCACCCGCGGCGAGGACCATGCATGGACCGCGGACTCGGTCGCCACGCTGCAACATGCGGTGCGCGGCAATTCGCAGGACCGCTATCGCGCCTTCGCCAAGCAGATCAACGAGCAGGCCGAGAAGCTGCTGACGCTGCGCGGCCTGTTCCGCCTCAAGACCGCCGAGGACGACAAGCGCAAGCCTGTGCCTCTCGACGAGGTCGAGCCCGCCAAGGATATCGTCAAGCGCTTCGCCACCGGCGCGATGTCGTACGGCTCGATTTCCCGCGAGGCGCACACCACGCTCGCGATCGCGATGAACCGGATCGGTGGCAAGTCGAACACCGGCGAAGGCGGCGAGGAATCCGACCGCTTCAAGCCGATGCCGAACGGCGATTCGATGCGCTCGGCGATCAAGCAGGTCGCCTCCGGCCGCTTCGGCGTGACGACGGAATACCTCGTCAACTCCGACATGATGCAGATCAAGATGGCGCAGGGCGCAAAGCCCGGCGAAGGCGGCCAGTTGCCCGGCCACAAGGTCGACGCCACGATTGCCAAGGTGCGCCACTCGACGCCGGGCGTCGGCCTGATTTCGCCGCCGCCGCACCACGACATCTATTCGATCGAAGATCTCGCGCAGCTCATCTACGACCTGAAGAACGTCAACCCCGAAGGTCAGGTGTCGGTGAAGCTCGTCTCCGAGATCGGCGTCGGCACGGTCGCCGCGGGCGTCGCCAAGGCGCGCGCCGACCACGTCACCATTTCGGGCTTCGAGGGCGGCACCGGCGCGTCGCCGCTGACCTCGATCAAGCACGCGGGCTCGCCGTGGGAAGTCGGCATCGCCGAAACCCACCAGACGCTGGTGCGCGAACGGCTGCGCTCGCGCATCGCCGTGCAGGTCGACGGCGGTTTCCGCACCGGCCGCGACGTCGTGATCGGCGCGCTGCTCGGAGCTGACGAATTCGGCTTCGCCACCGCGCCGCTGATCGCGGCGGGCTGCATCATGATGCGCAAGTGCCACCTCAACACCTGCCCGGTCGGCGTTGCGACGCAGGACCCGGTACTGCGCAAGCGTTTCACCGGCCAGCCCGAGCACGTCATCAACTTCTTCTTCTTCGTCGCCGAAGAAGTGCGCGAGATCATGGCGGGCCTCGGCTACCGCACCTTCAACGAGATGGTGGGCCAGAGCCAGATGCTCGACCAGACCCGCCTCGTCGCGCACTGGAAGGCCAAGGGCCTCGACTTCTCCAAGCTGTTCTACAAGCAGAAGGAAGAAAAGGGTCAGGTCATCTATCACAACGAGCCGCAGAACCATCACCTCGAAGAGGTGCTGGACCGCAAGCTCATCAAGGAAGCGCAGGCAGCCCTCGACCGTGGCGCGCCAGTGAAGATCGAAACCGAAATCCACAACACCGACCGCAGCGCGGGCGCGATGCTCGCGGGCGCACTCGCCAAGCGTTACGGCCACGCCGGCCTGCCGCACGACACCGTGCATGTGCACCTCAAGGGCACCGCCGGTCAGGCGTTCGGCGCGTGGCTCTGCAACGGCATCACCTTCGACCTCGAAGGCGAAGGCAACGACTATGTCGGCAAGGGCCTGTCGGGCGGCCGCCTCATCGTGCGCCCGCCGCAGAACTCCGCCATCGTGCCGGAAGAGTCGATCATCGTCGGCAACACGGTGCTGTACGGCGCGATTCAGGGCGAGGCTTACCTGCGCGGCATCGCCGGCGAGCGTTTCGCCGTGCGTAACTCCGGTGCGATCGCGGTGATCGAGGGCGTGGGCGACCACGGCTGCGAATACATGACCGGCGGCATCGTCGTCGTGCTGGGCAAGACCGGCCGCAACTTCGCGGCGGGCATGTCCGGCGGCGTCGCCTATGTGCTCGACGAGGACAACACCTTCGCCAAGCGCTGCAACATGGCGATGGTCGAGCTCGAGCCGGTGCTCTCGGAGGAGATGATCGCCGAGAGCGAGTACCACATGCACGAGGATCTCGAAGCGCACGGTCGCGTCGATGTGTTCGAGGACCTTCTCGCCGACGACATCAAGCGCCTGCGCGTGCTGATCGAGCGTCACGCCAAGTATGCCGGATCGAAGCGCGCCGCCGAGATTCTGGCGAACTGGAAGAAGTACCTGCCGATGTTCCGCAAGGTGATGCCGGTCGAGTACCGCCGCGCCCTGCGCGAGATCAAGGCAAAGAGGGAAGCCGAGCGCCCCATCGCGATCGGTGCATAGGGTTCAACGCGTCATTCCGGGCGGCCGCACGGCGGCCGATCCGGAATCTCGCAAACGTAGGATCAAGATTCCGGGTCTGCGCTGTTGACGCATCTCCGGAATGACTGAATGGATCGGGGCGTTAGGTTACTATGGGTAAGATCACGGGGTTTCTTGAGTTCGATCGTCACGACCGCAGCTATCAGCCTGTCGCGGAGCGTGTGAAGAACTTCAACGAGTTCGTCGTTCCGCTGTCGGAGAAAGAGCTGCGCGATCAGGCCGCGCGGTGCATGAACTGCGGCGTGCCGTTTTGCCATGGCACCGGTTCGGTCGCACCCGGCACGCCCGGCTGCCCGGTCAACAACCAGATCCCGGACTGGAACGATCTCGTCTACAGGGGCAACTGGCAGGAAGCCTCGCGCAACCTGCACTCGACCAACAACTTCCCCGAATTCACCGGCCGCATCTGCCCCGCGCCCTGCGAGGCCTCCTGCACGCTGAACATCATCGACAGCCCGGTCACCATCAAGAGCATCGAGCACGCCATCGTCGAGCGCGCGTGGGAAAACGGCTGGCTGCCGCCGGAAATCGCCGCCGAGAAGACCGGCAAGAAGATCGCCGTGATCGGCTCGGGTCCCGCGGGCCTCGCCTGCGCGCAGCAGCTCGCGCGCGTCGGCCATGAGGTTCATGTCTTCGAGAAGCACGCCAAGGCCGGTGGCCTGCTCCGCTACGGCATTCCCGACTTCAAGATGGAGAAGTGGACCATCGACCGCCGCATCAAGCAGATGGAAGCGGAAGGCGTGGTCTTCCACTACGGCAAGGCGGTCGGCGGCACCTCACCCGGCGCAATCGACCCGAAGGAACTGCTCAAGACCTATGACGCCATCGCGCTGACCGGCGGTGCCGAAGCCCCGCGCGACCTGCCGGTGCCCGGCCGCGAACTCGCGGGCATCCATTACGCGATGGATTTCCTGCCGCAGCAGAACCGCCGCGTCGGCAAGGAATCGCTCGACGGCGTGAGCGAGATTCTGGCCACCGGCAAGCATGTCATCGTGATCGGCGGTGGCGACACCGGTTCGGACTGCATCGGCACCTCGGTGCGTCAGGGCGCGAAGTCCGTGACGCAGCTTGAAATCCTCCCCGAGCCGCCCGCGCGCGAGAACAAGCCGCTGGTCTGGCCTTACTGGCCGTTGAAGCTGCGCATCTCGTCGAGCCAGGCGGAAGGCGCTGTGCGCGACTACGCCGTGATGACGCAGAAGTTCTCCGGCGAGAACGGCAAGGTGGCGAAGCTGCACGGCATCCATGTCGACGCCAAATTCCAGCCGGTGCCCGGCACCGAATTCGAACTCCCTGCTGACCTCGTTCTGCTGGCGATGGGTTTCGTGCATCCGGTGCACGAGGGGCTGCTGAAGTCGCTCGGCGTCGACCTCGATCAGCGAGGCAATGTCCACGCCGCGACCAGCGACTACAAGACCTCGGTCGCGAAAGTATTCGCCTCGGGCGACATGCGCCGCGGCCAGTCGCTCGTGGTGTGGGCGATCCGCGAAGGCCGCCAATGCGCTGCCTCGATCGACCAGCATCTGATGGGATCGACCACGCTGCCGCGTTAAGCCTCAATCATATACTCACGACAAAAACCCCGCCGTGCGAACACGGCGGGGTTTTTGCTTGCGCCGACTTACTCAACGACGCGGATGATCCGGCGGGTGCGCGGATCGACGATCACACGCTGGTCGTTGACCACGGCATAACGGTACTCGCGATAACGCGGCACCTCATGCAGCACCACCGTCTCCGGCAGCGGCTCGCCCACGGCGACACGCTCATGCACCACGACCGACGGCACGCGCTCGCCGCGCACCGAACTGATCACGGCATCCGGAATCGCGGCAGCCGTACCGACCGCGGCACCGACCGTACCACCCACGATCGCGCCTGGCGCGCCGAGAACCGCACCGCCCGCCTCCGCGCCGCCGCGCGCACTGTCGCGAACGACGTTCTGCGCGTGGGCCAAAGCGGGCGCCAGCACCAAGGCCGCGACTGCAATCGTTGTCTTCATCTTCATGACCTGTCTCCCTTGATCGATTGACGCATGTTAACCGGCAAGGCGAGCGGGCGTTCCGGAAATGACGGTCCCGATTCCGGGGCCAAAATGTGAGAAACATGCCGGAAACAAGGCGCAAGTTGAAACACGGCTTGTCCCGCAAGGCGCTGTCGCTCTTGCGCGCAAGTTCCGCGACGAGCGATATATTTTTAGCGGAAGAAAAAGAATCCGGAGCTTGCCGCCGAAGGCGCGATCGTGCGCGGCCGCTGTTGCTGCGGACGGCTGGGATCGAAGAAGCCGTTGTTCGATGTGGCTTGCGGCGCCCGCTTCTTCGGCTTCGGCGCGGCCGGCTTCTCGCCATCGAGCGTGGCGACACTGCCTGCCGGCGTCGGAGGCGCTTCGAGCTTGCCGATTTCGTGGCGCGGCCAACTGAAATCATCGGCGCGTCCCGCAGGCGGCGAGAGCGGCTCGCCCTTCACCAGCGTGCGCGCAGCCAGCGCATCGACCGCCGCTGGCCGGGAGCCCACGCCGCCGAGCAACTGATCCGCGCTGACGGACGATGCCACCAGCGGCACCACCGGCCCCGCCATCGGACGCGGACCGGCCACGCCCGGCTTGACGTTGACGCTATTGTCCGGCGCTTCGCTCGGCAGCGACAGCGGCGAGGAACGTGCGGCCAGCACGCGGCGGATCTCGCGTTCGGTGTAATGGGCGAGCTTGCGCGCACCCGCCTTGGTGAAGAACACGCCATCATAGGAACGCAGGCGGCGGATCTGGCCCTCGAAGTCCGGGCCCTGCTGCAAATAGCGGCCCGCGTCATCGACGAAGCCGTCCCACACATCGACATAGGTGATGCCGGCCTTGCCGGCGGCGTCACGGTACAGCGCATCGAGGAACAGCATGTCGGATGTCGATTTGGTGCCGCGCACGGCGGGCAGGCCGACCCACAACACCGGCACGCCCTTGGCCTTCAGGATGCCGATCAATTCCTCGATCTTGCGGTTGTAGAGTTCGACCCAGCGCGGATCGCGGAAATTGGCAATGCCGTTGGCAGCGGGCGCGGTCCTCTCCGGGGGCGCTGCGTCTTCCTCGTCATCGGAGCTGGCCGTATCCGGCGGCGCGGCTTCAGCCTCGCCGGGCTTGCTCGCGTCGGCCTTGTTGGCGTCAGGTTTGCCGTCCTTCTCCTTCGCGCCCTTCTTGCCCTTCTTCTTGTCCTTGTCGGTCTTCTCGACCTTCTCGTGGATCGGAATGCGGTCGTGCAGGCCGAGCATCACCACGATCACGTCGGGATGCTCGCTGGCGAGAATCTCCTTCGCGGCGGCCGCCCAGTCCGAGGGCTCGCCCTTGGGCTGGTAACGGATCAGGCCGGAGACCGTCTTGGCCTTGCGGATGACGCCAAGCTCCGGCGTCTCGGCCAGCGCGTCCTCGAGGCCGTAGGCCAGCCAGTCGGCCATCGCATCGCCGATCACCAGCACGTTCTGCTCGGCCACGGTGTCGCGCTTCTCGGGCGCGGGCGGATGCGAATAGTCCACGCGCGGCTGTTGCGGCTGCGGCGCGGGCGCCCGGTCGCCGAAGAAGCCATCGCGGAAGGACGGGAAGAACCCGCCGCCGCCCCGCGGCACTTCGCGCGGAGGCACCGGCCTGCTGCGGCCGAAGCCGAAATCGAACAGTTGCGCCGAGGCAGGCGCGGCCATGGCGAACGCCAGCAGGCCCGCGACCGCGAACACCGCAAGCCCCGCGCTTTCGCGCCGGATATATCGCCACCAATGTCGCATCGCGCCTTTCAGCCGGCTCCGTCGGGAACGCCTTTATACTAGCTGAATCCGGCCCGAAAAGGGGCAGTTACCGTCATTCCCGCGAAAGCGGGAATCCAGTTTTTTGGGAAGTGTGGGTCCCCGCCTGCGCGGGGACGACATGAAATGGTGCCTTTTACGGCCTCAGCGGGTCCGCAGCCGGTCGAGCGCGTCGGAGGAGGCAAAGCCGTCCGCGGGCGCGCCGATCGAGGCCTGATACGAGCGCAATGCCTTGCGGGTCGCGCTGCCGAGCTGGCCATCCGGTTCGCCCTGATAGAAGCCGCGCCGCGCCAGCAATTGCTGCAGTTCAAGCCGCTCGGCGCGGCTCAGTACCCGTTCCGAACGCGGCCAGGACTGCACAAACGGCCCGCCGCCACGCAGCCGGTCGGCGAAATGACCGATGGCGAGCGCGTAGGACTCCGCCGGGTTGTAACGCAGGATGGCGCGGAAGTTCTGAAGCATCAGGAAGCCCGGTCCCTGCGCGCCCGCGGGCATCAGGAGAAACGCGTGATCGCCCGGGCGCGGGAACGCCTGCCCGTTGGCGCGGCGCACGCCGAGCCGCTCCCACTGCGCGAGCGAAAGCATCTTGGAGCGGTCGGCCATCATGTAGTCGAAGCCCTGCGGCACCGCGACCTCGTAACCCCAGCCCTGCCCCGCCTGCCAGCCGTCGGTCTTGAGCTTGTTGGCGGTGGAGGCGATCAGGTCGGCGACATCCTTGACCGCATCGCGCCGCCCGTCGCCGTCGAAATCGACCGCGAAGCGCTTGTAGACCGTCGGCATGAACTGCGTCGGCCCGAACGCGCCGGCCCATGAGCCGACCATTTCGTCCGGCGTGAGGTCGCCGCGATTGAGGATTTCGAGCGCGGCCAGAAACTCGCCGCGGAAATAATTCTGGCGGCGGCCGATGCAGGCGAGCGTCGCGGTGGAATTCAGCACGCTGCGGTCGCCGCCCTGCGTCGAGTAGTTCGACTCCACGCCCCAGATCGACGCAATGATGTAGCGGTCCACGCCATAGGCGCGCTCCACCGCATCGAACTGCGGCTTGTACTGCGCGAGGATCTCGCGTCCGCGTGCGATGCGCGCATCCGTCACCAGCACGTCGAGATAGTCCCACACCGCCTTGGTGAATTCGGGCTGCGAATCCATGAAGTCCATGATCTTCAGATCAGGCTCGAGATTGGCGGTGAAACGCTGGAAATTCGCCTGCGTGACGCCACGGCGCGCGGCCTCCGGTCCCATCGACGCGACGCAGGATTTGAAATTCGCGGCGGCGGCGCGGATCGCGGACGCCGTCATCTCGGGCGAGCCGGAGGCGCCGTCCTCTCCGCTCCATTCCTTGGTCGAGGCGCGGCGCATCGGCGGCGCGGATTGCGGGATCGAACCGGTGAGTTCGGCGCGGGGCCCCGGCGAGCCGTCCGGAATGCAGGCAGACAAAGGCAGAGCCAGCGCGCCCAACGCCAGACCACCCGCCAAACCGCGCTTCATTCTCACCGGCAATGCCATGAAATTCCTTCCCGTCCCGTCAAGGCTATCAGGCCCCGAGACGGTTTCCACACCCTTAACATAGGGCCATTTTCATGATGTTTCAGGGGCGCCTGCGCCATTAACTCGCATGCGCGAAAGCCGATCCACTTTAAGCACTTGCCCATTTGCTGCCTTTGTTATCGGCTGCAAACAGGATAGTGAGGCGGTGACGTTGTTCCCGGCGCGAGCCCTCGCGCCTGCCGCCTTTTCATCGTGTCCCATCAGTGAGCCCGAAGAACCACATGAAAATTCGTAAAGCCGTATTTCCCGTCGCCGGTCTTGGAACCCGCTTTCTTCCCGCCACCAAGGCGATGCCGAAGGAAATGCTGACCGTGGTGGACCGCCCGCTGATCCAGCATGTGGTGGACGAGGCGCTGGAAGCTGGCATCGAACACCTCGTGTTCGTCACGGGCCGCAACAAGGGCGTGATCGAGGATCACTTCGACCGCCCCTACGAACTCGAAGACACGCTGGAAGAGCGCCAGAAGAAGAAGGAACTGGCGATCCTCGAGCGCGACCAGCCGGAAGCCGGCACCACCTCGTTCACGCGCCAGCAGCAGCCGCTCGGCCTCGGCCATGCGGTGTGGTGCGCGCGCGAGATCGTCGGCAACGAGCCTTTTGCAGTTTTGCTGCCGGACGTGCTGGTGAAGAACAAGCCGAGCGGCCTGAAGCAGATGATCGACGCCGCCAACGCGGCGGGCGCGGACAAGGCCAACATCATCGCGGTGGAAGAGGTGCCGATGGAGCACGTCCACATGTATGGCGTGGTCGGCGTAGGCCCAAGCAAGGGCGACCTGTTCGAATTGAACGGCATGGTCGAAAAGCCGAAGAAGGAAGTCGCGCCCTCGAACCTCTCGATCACCGGGCGCTACATCCTGCAGCCGGAAATCTTCAACATCCTGGAGACGCAGGAGCGCGGCGCGGGCGGCGAAATCCAGTTGACCGACGCGATGCTCACGCTCGCGGGCAGGCAGCCGTTCTACGGCTTCAAGTTCAAGGGCAAGAGCTACGACTGCGGCTCGAAGTCAGGCTTCCTCGCCGCCAACATCGCCTACGCGATGGACCGCGAAGACCTGCGCGGCGATTTGCTGAGCGAGATGAAGAAGTATGTGTAGTAAAGATTACGCGCTCAAATTTCGCAGACAATTCGGTCTATAGACGGGTCGCCTCGGCGATAGCCGGGCCGCGGCGCGTGCGATTTAATGTCTAACACTTTGACGTCCCTTACTTCGTCCAACTGAAAAATCCTCCAAGGGGTTGGACTGCCGCTCTGGCTTCCCCCACTCACCTGCCACGCTCTCATTATAGGGGCGTTCTTTTTGGAAAAACCCACGGTATGGATTTCCACAATCCTATCTTGGCTATTGTACAAAAATCGCAACTGCAATCCGGCCTTTAAAATCTCACAAGCAATCGAAACCAACATTTGAGTACTTCTCCCGCACCACAACCTCAGGTAGAATAAATATATTTGATCTATTTGAAAGAGGGCGCCATGCGATTGAAATCATTGTCGCTAAAAAATTTTCGTTGTTTCACCGACGAAGAAATCGAATTTGATGATTACACGGCGCTTGTCGGCGCTAATATTCCTATCGCTTCATTCGTGAGGGGCGCTGTCCGGAGGCGTTCTTGAGAGCGGAGTGAAGCGCGGCGCCCGCGCGGCTCGTGACGCACACGGCCACCCGGGAGGCTGAGGTTGACCCGCCCGCTCCCACTACGGGGAGATGCCGCTTGCGGCGTGGGGCGGAACGGAGGACGCGGCGCGAAAGCGCCGACGATGCGCCGCCTGGCCTTGCGCCAATCTGCGCATCCCGTTCCAAGCCTGCGCGGATCCTCGGCCTTAAGGAGAACGCCGCAGCGGATGGCATTCGGCGGTTCGCCGCCCGATGCATGTCCGCGCGTTGCGGGCGGAGCGTCGGCGCTGGCCCGCGACGTTGGTGGAGCGCCGCAAGGCGGTGCGCGCTTCGAGACCATGGCCCTCGCAAGGCCATGCGGAGCGCGACGACAACGATGTTGCGCCTTGCGGCGCTCCATCTCCCCTCGCCTTTCTTAAGACGCGAACGAGGACCGCCTCGCGCGCGTGTCAAGCGCGAGGGACTTTGCGACACTCACGCGCTTCGGTGCGGTGAGAGAATTCCACGTGGCTGTTTGAAAATTGAATCGGAATCGAGGGCGCTGGGTCCCCGCCTTCGCGGGGACGACGGGTGACGCCCGCCATCAACTGCCGTTCCGGCTGCCGAGCTGCGGGATGAACATGTCGGACCATTTTTCCGGCGCGGTCTTGATGATGCCGGCGGCCTGCATGAAATCGGCGAAGTTCTTCACCTTGTCCGGCGTGGTCGTGAACCGCGTGTCCGGATCGCCGAGGATGGTCATCACATCCTCCTTGGACACCTTGGTCTTGGAGGAGCGGACGAAGATATCCGCCGCTTCCTCGCGGTGATCGTGAATGAAGGCGTCGGCCTCGTCCAGCGCCGCCAGCATCGCCCCGGTGATCTTCGGGTTGGCGTCTACGAATTTTTTCGGCGCGTACACCACATCCAGCGTAATGTTGCCGATGTAATCCACCGAGCTCGCGACCTTGTGCACCTTCGGGTCCTTGAGCTCGAGGTAGGAGAACGGCGGCGAGGTGAAATGCGCGCTCACCTCCGAGCGGCCGGAGGTCAGCGCAATCAGGCCATCGGGGTGCGGCAGGCCGACGGTGAGGTGATCGAGCCTGGCGTAATTCTCGAAGCCGAATTGTTTCGCCGCCATCATCTGCAGCACCACCGCCGACAGCGATGTCTTGATGCCCGGCAGCGCGATCTTGTCGCCGCTCTTGAAGTCGGCAAGACCCTTGATCTGCGGGTTGTTGGAATTCAGATACAGCGAGGTCGCGCTCAGGGCGCTGATGCCGATCACCGCGGACTTCGGAATGGCTCTGGCCTTCGACCACAACGCGACGAACGCCGGCGCGCCGGTACCGGCGAAGTCGAGCGAGCCGGCCATCATCGCGTCGTTGATGTTATTGCCGCCGTCGAGCACCCGCCATTTCACCGTCACCTTGCCGAGGTCCGCCTTCTCCGCCTGCTTTTCAAGGAGCTTCCGGTCTTCCATCACGATCAGCGGCAGATACAGGATGCCGTAGCCCTTCGAGATCGCGACCTCCGAGACTTCGGCGCGCGCGGGCGACGCGATCCATGCCGAGGCGAAGGCAACGGCCAGCGCGGCCATGAGGGAATGGCACCGGACAAAGCTCATCGGAAATCCTCCCGCTTATCGCACCGCCGCCATGATCGCGCGCGCGAGCACCCGGCCGGTGCAGTCATAGGCGTCGCCCGACATGTGCAGCCCATCGAACGCCGACAGGCTGACGATGGAGACGCCCGCCTCCACCGTTTTATGCAGCATATCGAAACGCGGCAGATATGCCACCTGCTGGTCACGCGCGACGGCTGCGATCGCTTCCTGCATCTTGGCGTAGTCCGTGGTGAGAATGACCGGCGTGTATTGCTGGTCCATCAGGATGACGTCGGCGCCGTGCGCGCGCAGCATCGCGACACCGGAGGCGATCTTGTGCTCGAGGCTGTCGGCCCCCTCGCCCCAGGTGAAATCATTGCCGCCCATCTGCCAGATCACAAGGTCCGGCTGATACGCGAACACGTCGCGCGGAAAACGCGCGATGTTGCCGGGAATGGTATCGCCGTTGCGTCCGGAATTGACGATCTCGATCTGCATCGTGGGATCGAGCCTCAGCAACTCGCTGCGCATCACGCCGGGATAGGTTTTTTCCTTGCGTATCATCCACAATCCCACGGTGGACGACGAACCGATGGCGACAATCCTCAATGGCCGGTGTGCCTTGAGAGCTTCGGCGGTGTGCGGCAACGGCGCGCCGAGCGAAAGCCCCTCGTTCACAGCGAGGCAAGTTTCCGCAGGCGACAGGTCGCGGGCATCGCTCGCGACCGGCCATGCGGCCAGCGCGAGCGCAACACAGCACTGGAGGAGTCTCGGGAATCGGATGGCAGCACCCATCCGGGGAGTGTAGCAGCGGACGCCAGGCCAGTCAGGCGGCTTCCGTCACCAGATCTTCGTTTATCGCCACGCAGCGATTCCGGCCCTGCTCCTTGGCCTGATACAGCGCCTTGTCGGCTGCCGCGATCAGGGCCTTCGGCGAACCGGCCATATCCGGGATCAGGCAGGCGATACCGATCGACACCGTTGTCGCCCATTTATCCGCCGACAGATGCGCGACACGGTCACGTACTTCCTCGGCGAGCTTGAGCGCACCGGCAAGATCGGTATTCGGCAGCAGCAGCGCGAACTCCTCGCCGCCGTAGCGCGCGGCGCAATCCGAGGGGCGTTTCGCGGATTCGACAATGCACGACGCGATCCGCGCCAGCAGTTGATCTCCCGCCTGGTGGCCGAACAGATCGTTGAACGCCTTGAAATGATCGGCGTCGATCATCAGCAGCGACAAGGGCAGTTTCTGCCAGCCGCGCCGCCACTCGTCGAGAATCCGCTCGTCGAACCTGCGGCGGTTATCGATACCGGTCAGCGCGTCGGTGGTCGCAAGCTGCGACAGCCGCTTCTCGGCTGCCGCACGCCGCGAAATCTCGCGGGTGAGAAACAGCGTCACGCCGATGGTGAAGATCGACAGGATCAGCATTAGGCCGCCGATGATCAGCGTCTGCCGCCACCATGTCCCGTAAATGCTGTCCAGCGACTTTCCGACCACCACCACCAGCGGCCGTTCGCTGTTCTGCCAGACATACAGCCGCTCGATGAAATCGACACCGCTGCGAGTCTTCTCGAAACCGCGCGGCGCTTCGAGAATGCGGCGGACACCTTCCTTGGCGCCGAGATTCTTGCCGATCACGGCAAGATCGAATGGCCGGCGCATCATCACCACGCCGTCATGGCGGAAGATGGTGACGCTGTCCTCGGGAGCGAATGTCAGCTTGCCGAACAGATCAAGGAAATAACTATAGCGCAGCGAGCCGACGACGACGCCGAGAAACTTCCCGTCGTAACCGGTGATGCGGCGGCTCAACACCACCGCGAACGCATCCCGGTAAACCGCGGGGTCGCCGATATAGAGGCCGACATTCGGATTGTCGCGATGAACCTTGAAGTATTCCTCGTTGGCGCGGTTTTCTGGCGCCGGGTGCAGGGCACTCGAGTCGAGCTTCAGATTGCCGTCGGCATCGTACACCCGGATCGGGCCGTAGTACTTTGCGGTCGCCGCGTGATCGAACAGGATCAGATGCAGGATCGGCAGGCCGATGCGCTGGGTATCAAGCTCCAGCATGTTGGTGACGACGTTGCGCAGCGACAGATCATAGATCTCGAGGTTGCGGCTGAGATCGGCATCGATGGTCGCGGCCAGGTTCTCGGAGGACTGCCTGGCAAGCTCCTCCTTGCTGGTGCGGATGTCTAGCAGCACGCTGGCGCAGATCGTCATGAACGCCAGCGTGGCAAGCACGGACACGATCGTCAGAGCGCGTGGCGAGACCTGCCATAGCTTTGAGTCCGATCGATACATTACGCCCGCGCCTATCCCAGCGTTGAAAACCGGTGGTACGCTGCAAACTCTTGCCGGAATCCTTACGTGACTTACCGCCCTCGGAGGCGGTTAATACCGGGTTTCAGGATATCGGGTTTCGTTCAGAATTAAACTAGGAACCCGCAGCCAGGATCACTGAATGAGACGCTAGCGCTGCACCCGCACGCCCAGCATCACCACCGTCTCCGCCGAATTCACGCCCGGGGCATCGCTCTTCAGCCAGTCGCGCCGCACGGTGCCCTTGATCGCAAAGGTGCGGGTGAGCTTGTAGACCAGATCGGCTTCCGCGAAGTAGCGGCGGTCGAACCGCGTTCCCTCATAATCCGTGGTGCCATAGCCGAACTTGGCCGTGCCGATTAGCCAGCGGCGGAAGGCATGATCGACCTGAACGCTGTAGTCGCGCGCCAGCGAACCGGAGACGCCTTCCAAAGTGGTCTCGTTGATCGACGAGGTGGCATCGAGCCTCACTGTGGTGAGACCCGTCGCTGTCCACACCAGCGAAGCACTCGTGAGCAAGCCGGAGAGCTGCTTTAGCCGGGGGTCCTGATAGTCGCGCCATGAATAACCGGCGGCGACCTCGCCGGTGAGCAGCCGCGAGAACTCGAAGCTCGTTCCCGCCTTGACGTAAGCACCGTTGGAATCGCGCTGATAGCCGTTGCGGTCGAATTGCAGATCGTGCACGCGGGTATCGGCCTCGACCTCGGTGAACGGCTTCACGCCCGGCATCCAATCGTAGTTGAGCCGCGCCTGCGCACCATACTGATTGAAGTTGCGATCGTCGTTGCTCGACGATCGGCCGTCGGTCAGTTTGGAATACTGATACACGGTACGGTCGGCATTGCCGTTGACCTGAAGCTGCAGCCGATTGAAGTCCTGCTCGACACCGACCGTGCCGCCAAAATTGGCGTAAACTGGATATTTCGACAGGCCCACCTGAACGTCCGGCGAACCGGGATTATCGGTCGCAACCCGTAACCGCAGCGCGGACGTGATGCGGGTATCGCGCGTGACATCGATGCGGCCGGAGAGTTTTCCATTCACGTCAGGACGATCGAGATCCACCGGAGAACTGGTCTGATCGGGAAATCTGGTGCCGTAGCCGGTGAACGAACCGCGCAGATCGAGGTTGAGCGCGTGACGCGACCAGTCCGATGTCGCCTGCAACTCGGGGGCGACCCTGTAAATCGCCGAACCTCGCGGCTGCGAGAAACGGCCGGGATTGCTGTCGTAGCCGCCCGAGACTTCGACCGCTTCCTTCACCAGAAAGCCGCCGACATAATTGCCGACCTGCCCGAACGGATCGTCGTCGATTTTCAGGCGACGGCGTGGCGGCGCACCCTCAGCGGTGCCGGCGAATGAAGGCGACACCGGCGCTGTGACGCGCGGCGCCTGCAATGGCGGATTCGGCGGGTTGCCGGGCCCGACGAATCTCGGTTTCGGCGTGCCCGGATAGGGCTTCATCTTGCGCCTGCGGTTCAACGAGTCATAGCCGGTGTCCGCCGCGCCCGACGCGGGTGGATTGCCGTAAGCCCCGGGCACGCTCCCGGTCACCCCGCGGTCATTGACTGGACGCAGCGGTGAATCTTGCGCTGGCGCGAACCCGCCGATCGAGGGTGCCAGCATTGAGGATGTCAGCGCCTGCGCGAAACAGGGGCTGGACAGAAAGGTCGCTCCCAGCAGGGCGCACGCCAACACTCCGCACGAATGTCGTGCGGAGTGGTCTCGCCATTCCTTGGCCCCGAATTTCCTGGCCCCATGCCCAAAGGGCATCTTCAAACCTTCCCGGCAGAGCCGAAAACACAACAGTTACAATTGCTTGCAGCACAAAAGGCGCGGCGCTCCGGTGTGGAACGCCGTTAACAGAGTTAAAACAACTATGGTTAATGAGCGGTTGAGGAGGGCCTGTTCCGGATCGCCGGATGTGATTGAGCGTGCTAAAGAAAATACGCAGCAGGCAACCATCGCCGCCTGCCCTTTCGGACATTGCGCATGGCTTCTTCCAAACCGCAGACAGCTCCCGTGTCAGTGGCTCCTCTTTCTCCCGCTATCGAATCCGCGCTGCGCACGCTGGCGGCGGAAGCCGATGGCGTCGCCGCACTCATCGCCACGCTGCAGAACGGCCTTGGCGCGCCGTTCGCCGCCGCCACCGACCTGATCCGCAACGCCAAGGGCCGCGTCATCGTCACCGGCCTCGGCAAGTCCGGGCATATCGGCCGCAAGATCGCGGCGACGCTGGCCTCGACCGGCACCCCGGCCTTCTTCGTGCATGCGGCGGAAGCGAGCCACGGCGATCTCGGCATGATCACGCCCGACGACGTGATCATCGCGCTCTCATGGTCCGGCGAGACCGCCGAACTGCGCAGCCTCATCAATTATTCCCGCCGCTTCCGCATCCAGTTGATCGCGGTGACCTCGGAAAGCGAATCCACTCTCGGCGCAGCTGCCGATGTGGTGCTGGCGCTACCGAAAGCGCGCGAGGCCTGCCCGAACAATCTGGCGCCGACCACCTCGGCGCTGATGCAACTCGCGATCGGCGATGCGCTCGCGATCGCGCTCCTGGAAAGCCGCGGCTTCTCCGCGACCGATTTCAGCGTGCTACATCCGTCCGGCAAGCTCGGCGCAATGCTGAAATTCGTCCGCGACCTGATGCACAAGGACGAGTCGGTCCCGATGAAGCCGCTCGGCACGCCGATGTCGGAAGCTCTGTTTGAAATGACTTCGAAGGGTTTCGGCTGTGTCGCCATCGTCGACGGCCGTGGCGAGATCGCAGGCATCGTCACCGACGGCGACCTGCGCCGTCACATGCGGCCCGATTTGATGACCGCGACGGTCGATCAGGTAATGACCGCGAATCCGAAAACCATCAGCGGCGACCTGCTCGCCAGCGAGGCGCTGGAAATTCTCAATGCCTCGAAGATCACGGCGCTGATTGTCACCAAGGGCAAAACGCCGGTCGGCATCCTGCATTTGCACGATCTGCTGCGCGCGGGCGTGGCCTGACGCTTACGCGGGGCCGACGCGCAGCCGCGCGCCGTCGGCATTTTCAATTTTAACGCGCGTTCCGGCCTCGAGCGCCGGGCCCTCGACGCGCCAGACCGTATCGCCGAGCTTGATGGTGCCGAAGCCGTTCACGATCGGGGTTTCGAGCATCGCCACCTGACCGACCAGTTCCTGCGTCCGGCGATTGAGGAATTGATTGTCCTCGCGCTCCGAGGCGCGCGCGGCGAAGTGCCGCCACAGCGGCACCATCGAGATCGCAAGCAACGCGAACCCGACAAGCTGCATTTGCCAGGAGATGACGACACCGAACGAGAGCACGCCGATGATTAATGCGGCAAGGCCAAGCCAGAACATGAAAACGCCCGGCACGAGGGCCTCGATGCCCATCAGCAGGATGCCGAGAATGAGCCAATTCCATTTTCCGAGCGCAACAAGAGTATCGAGCATCGCGAATTCCTCAACCGAACGGCTTGGCCGGCGGCGTCGTGCCGGTGTTCGGCACGCTTGACCGCTTCGCAGCAGCCGACGCCACGCTCTCGCCGAACGTCGCCTTGGCGATCTCGCCGATGCCCGCAAGCGAACTCAACAGGCTGGTCGCCTCCATCGGCAGCATAATGACCTTCTGGTTCGATGATTCCGCGAACTGGCCGAACGCCTTGATGTACTTGTCGGCGATGAAATAATTCAGCGAGGCGACATCCCCCTTGGCGATGGCATCGCTCACCATCTGCGTCGCCTTGGCTTCGGCCTCCGCCGAGCGTTCGCGCCCTTCCGCGTCACGGAACGCGGCCTCGCGGCGGCCTTCGGCCTGCAGGATCTGCGCCTGCTTGGCGCCTTCGGCACGAAGAATTTCGGACTGCCGCTGACCTTCGGCCTGCAGAATCTCGGCGCGCTTGACGCGCTCGGCCTTCATCTGGCGGCCCATCGCCTCGACGAGATCGGCGGGCGGCACGATGTCCTTGATCTCGATGCGGTTGACCTTGAGGCCCCACGGCGACACCGCCGCATCGACCACGCGCAGCAGCCGCTCGTTGATCTCGTCGCGATGCGACAGCACCTGATCGAGATCCATCGCACCCATCACCGAGCGGATGTTGGTCATGGTCAGCGTGATGATCGCCTGATTGAGGTTGGCGACCTCGTAGCTCGCCTTGGCGGCGTCGAACACCTGAAAGAACGCGACGCCATCCACCGTCACGGTGGCGTTGTCCTTGGTGATGACCTCCTGCTCGGGAATGTCGATCACCTGCTCCATCATGTTCACCCTGCGGCCGATCCGGTCGAAGTACGGAACGATGATGTTGAGCCCCGGTTCGAGCGTGCGGGTGTATTTGCCGAACCGCTCCACGGTCCAGTCATATCCCTGATTGACGGTCTTCACACCCGCGAACAGCGTGACCACCACAAGCAGCAACAGCGCAATGGCGAAAATATCAAATCCGGACATCGTTCCTCCAAGGCCAGGCATGTGACACATCCCATGGGCGGCGCGGGAATATCATCGCACGCAGCCTATCACATTGTCTTTGCGGCAGGGTGTCCGGTTCGATCCGGGCAGCAGAAATGGAAGGAGATTAAATCCAGCCCTGCAATTCGCGCAGCACCAGTTGCCGGATCACATCCATGCCGCCGTCGCTGTCATTCAGGCACGGGATGAAGGAAAACTGCTCGCCGCCGGCATGGCGGAAGATTTCCGCGTTCTCCTGCGCGATTTCCTCCAGCGTCTCCAGGCAATCGGCCGAGAAGCCCGGCGTGAGCACCGCGATCCGCTTGACGCCTTCTTTCGCCAGCCGCTCCATGGTCTTGTCGGTATAAGGCTGCAGCCACGGATCGTAGCCGAAGCGCGACTGGAAGGTGAGGATCAATTCCTTGTCGTCGAGATTGAGACGATTACGCAACGCCTCGACCGTGGCGACGCATTGCGTCTGATAGGGATCGCCCTTGTCGACATATTTCTGCGGCATGCCGTGGAACGAGGCGACGATCACCTCCGGCTTGAACGGCAACGTCACAAGTTGCGCCTCGATCGAATTCGCCAGCGCATCGATATAGGCCGGCTCATCATAATAAGGCGGCACAAACCGCACGGTCGGCTGTGCGCGCATCGCGAGCAGCACTTCGGCCACCTTGTCGAATACCGTCGCGGTGGTCGCGGCGGCATATTGCGGATACAGCGGCACCACCAGAATGCGGTCGCAGCCCCTCGCCATCAGCGCATCGAAGCCGGACTGAATCGAGGGATTGCCGTAACGCATCGCCCAGTCGACCTCGACATGATCGTGATCCGCGATCGCGGCCGCGAGCTTGTCAGACTGCCCGCGAGTGATGGTCTTGAGCGGAGATTCGTTCAGCTCATTATTCCAGATCTTGAGGTAGTCCTTCGCCTTCCGCGCCGGACGCACGCGCAGGATGATGCCGTTGAGCACCAGCTTCCAGAACAGGCCCTGATTCTCGATCACGCGCGGGTCAGACAGAAATTCCTTCAGGTACACCCGAAGCCCACGCGCATCGGCGGTGTCGGGTGTGCCGAGATTGACCAGCAACACGCCGACGCGACCGGCGGGCATAGGTGCAGAGGATACGGATTCGACGCTCGACATCAGACTTTCCGGAAAAAAGACAGATCATCAAAAGCACGTCAGCCGCCCGGCGGCAACATCAACGGGCATAACTCATGCCGCCTCGGATTCATCGAGCAGGCCGCGTCCGCGCAGCAGCGCATCGGGCTCCGGCTTTCGCCCACGGAAAGCGATGTAGGCTTCCTCGGGATCGCGCGAGCCACCGGACGAATAGATGTCGTCGTGCAGGCGCTTGGCGACCTTCGGATCGAAGATGTCGCCCGCCTCCTCGAAAGCGCCGAACGCATCCGCGTCCATCACCTCCGACCACATGTAGCTGTAATAGCCCGCTGCGTAATGATCGCCGGAGAAGATGTGCCCGAACTGCTGTGGGCGATGACGCATCGCGATTTCGGCAGGCATGCCGATCTTCTCAAGCTCTTTCTTCTCGAACGCATGGACGTCGGTGATCGAGGACGCCGGCTGGGTGTGGAATTCGAGATCAAGTAGAGCTGAGGACACGAACTCCACCGTGGCGAAACCCTGATTGAATTTCCGTGCGGCGAGGAAACGCTTAAGCAACTCCTCCGGCAACGGTTCGTTCGTCTGGTAGTGGCGGGCAAACTTCTGCAGCACCTGCGGCTGCTCCTGCCAGTGTTCATAAAGCTGCGAGGGCAGCTCAACGAAATCAGTGAACACGCTGGTACCCGACAGCGACGGATAGGTCACGTTCGAGAGCATGCCGTGCAGCGCATGGCCAAACTCGTGGAACAGCGTGCGTGCGTCGTCGGGCGACAACAGGCACGGCTGGTTTTCCGCGCCACGCGAGAAGTTCATGATGTTGAGGATGACAGGATAAACCTCGCCGTCGAGCCGCTCCTGATCGCGCAGCGAGGTCATCCATGCGCCGGACCGCTTCGAGGGACGCGCGAAGTAGTCGCCGTAGAACAGCGCCTTGTGACGGCCCTGCGCATCCTTCACCTCCCAGACGCGCACGTCGGGGTGCCAGACCGGCACGTCCTTGCGCTCATCGAAGGTGAGGCCGAACAGACGGTGGGCGACGTCGAAGGCGGCGTCGATCATGTTGTCGAGCGCGAGATAGGGCTTGATCGCGGCATCGTCGAAATTGGCGCGGCGCTGGCGCAGCTTCTCGGCGTAATAGCGCCAGTCCCATGCCGCCAGCTTGAAGTTGCCGCCCTCTTCCGCGATCAGGTCCTGCAGGGCGTCGCGGTCCTTGAGCGCCTGCGCGCGCGCTGGTTTCCACACCCGCTCCAGCAAATCGCGGACATTCTGCGGCGTCTTCGCCATGGAATCTTCAAGGCTGTAGGCGGCGAAGCTCGGCGCGCCAAGCAGCTTGGCCGCCTCCTCGCGCAGCTTGAGGATTTCCAGAATGGTGGCGTTGTTGTCGTGACTGTTGGCGTTGTCGCCCCGCGCGGTGAAGGCCTTGTAGACCTTCTCGCGCAGGTCGCGCCGGGTGGAGGATTGCAGGAACGGCTCGACCGAGGAGCGCGACAGCGTCACCACCGCCTTACCGGGCATGCCGCATTCCTCGGCTGCGGCCCGCGCCGCTGCCACGAAGCTTTCGGACAGGCCACCGAGGTCGTTATCGCCGAGTTCAAGGAACCAGTCCTGCTCGTCGCCAAGAAGGTTATGGCTGAAGGTGGTGGCGAGATGGGCCAGCTGCTCGTTGATGACCGCCATCCGGGCCTTGGCGGTCTCGCTCAGGCCCGCGCCCGCGCGGTGGAAGTCGGTATAGGTCCGCTCCAGGAGCCGCGCCTGCTCCGGAGTGAGCTTCAGCGCTGCGGCATTCTCGCGCAGCCTCGCAAGCCGCGCGTAGATCTGGGCGTCCATCATGATCGGATTCCAGTGCCGCGCCTCCTCCAGCGCGATCTCGCTCTCGATCTCAAGCAGCTCCGGTGTCGAATTGGCTCCCACCAGATCGCTGAACACGGCGCCGACGCGGGTCAAAAGCCGCCCCGCGCGCTCCAGCGCCGCCACGGTGTTCTCGAAGGTCGGCTCGGCCTTGTCCGCCTTGATGGCGGCAATCTCGGCATCATGCTCGGCGAAGGCCGCCGTGAAGGCTGGCGGGAAGTGATCCGGCAGGATTCGCTCGAAGGGCGGTGTCTCGAACGGCGTCTGCCAGGCCTCAAGCAAGGGGTTGCCGTCGCCGCTCGGGGTTTGCGTGGCGGCGGACGGCAAAGCGGACGATTTTGTCATGGGGGCCCTGTTTTCAGCGATTTCTGTCCGGAACATATAGCATCGCGCAGGCTCTTTTTTAGGCCCGGAACGCTTGATTGCGGCACCGATTTCGCAGACATTGCGGCCGCAAACGGAAAGAGACCTTCATGAGCGCCGAAAAGACCGAAACCGGAGCCAAGACCATCGCCTGGCCGAGCGTCATCACCGTCCTGAGCGCCGCGATCCTGATCGGCGCAGAGGTGTTCGGCGCGGCTTTCGCGGGCGGCTGGGCGCTGGCGATCCTGTTCGGGCTCGAAGACACCGGCGCGCACATCCTCCAGGTCATCCTGTTCGCCATCGGCGTGGCGATCATGATCGGCTTCGTACGCGGCGCGCGGCAAGTCGAGCCGTTCACGCGGCGCGCCTGAGGCGCCGATGCGCTCCGAACTGCGGCGAGAGTGTGATTTCGTTAAGCAGTTTTAACAGCCGTTCATGTTCGGCGGCGATTTTGCGGCTTCACGGCAACATCGCGCGACGATCGTGGAGAATTCTATCGCACGGCTGAAAAAGTCCTTGCGCCACCGAGTCAAAACTCATATTTCACGCGTGCCCAATTTCGCACGTGCCTGTGGTCGTGTGTCAGTCGGTGGGTATCCGGACAAGAGGCCGGACAGCCGCCAAGGGGACGAAGAACCGAGGGTCGTTTAGCCGAAAGGCTGAAAGGCCAGCATCTCTCTCAAGGGGTGCCGTTGAAGGTGACTTTGCTCCTTGCAACCGTGACTGACAGCCGGAGGCGAACCGGCGCACCCCGCTCTCAACGGGGGACGCGACTTAAAGCAACGACGGAGCGGGCTTTTTTGGTCTCTGTTGGCTTTCCACCAGCCAGCGCGAATACCGAAGAGGCTTGTCCTTCATTGCCAGGCGTGCGGTCGGGAATTTTCCCAACCAATCCACGGCAGCACAGTCCGATCTGAGGATCGGCCATCGTCGCGTCTCCATCGTGCGACATGGCTGAGGTTCTTGGCTCAGACGCAATTTTTTGGACGGTTCAGCGCCAACTCGTTTGGCTGGGCCGTTTGGGAGAAGTGCTATGACCGACCGTATCCAGGAATTCCTGCGCAACCGCCGCAGCGAGGGCCTCGACACCGAGCCGTGTCTCGTCGTCGACCTCGAGGTGGTGCGCGACAACTACCAGACCTTCGCGAAGGCGCTCCCTGACAGCCGCGTGTTCTACGCGGTGAAGGCGAATCCTGCGCCGGAAGTGCTCTCGCTTTTGGCCTCGCTCGGCTCGTGCTTCGACACCGCGACCGTGGCCGAAATCGAAATGGCGCTCGCTGCCGGTGCAACCCCGGACCGCATCTCCTTCGGCAACACCATCAAGAAGGAGCGCGACATCGCGCGCGCCTACGCGCTCGGCATCCGCCTGTTCGCGGTGGACTGCGTGGCCGAAGTCGAGAAGATCGCCCGTTCCGCCCCCGGCGCGAAGGTGTTCTGCCGCATCCTCTACGATTGCGCCGGCGCCGAGTGGCCGCTGTCGCGCAAGTTCGGCTGCGAGCCGGAAATGGCGGTTGAGGTTCTCGACCTCGCCAAGCGCCTGCGTCTGGAGCCGGTCGGCATTTCGTTCCATGTCGGCTCGCAGCAGCGCAAGGTGAAGGCATGGGACCGCGCGCTGGCGATGGCCTCGCAGGTGTTCCGTGACTGCGCCGAGCGCGGAATCAGCCTCTCCATGGTCAACATGGGCGGCGGCTTCCCGACGAAGTACCTCAAGGACGTTCCTCCGGTCGTGCAGTACGGCCGGTCGATCTTCCGCGCGCTGCGCAAGCACTTCGGCAACCAGATCCCGGAAACGATCATCGAGCCGGGCCGCGGCATGGTCGGCAACGCCGGCGTGATCGAGGCGGAAGTCGTGCTGATCTCGAAGAAGAGCGACGACGACGAGAACCGCTGGGTCTATCTCGACATCGGCAAGTTCGGCGGCCTCGCCGAGACGATGGACGAGTCGATCCGCTACGCGATCCGCACCCGTCACGACGGCGCGGAGATGGCGCCGTGCGTACTCGCCGGACCGACCTGCGACTCGGCCGACGTGATGTACGAGAAGGTGCCGTACCCGCTGCCGGTCACGCTCGAGATCGGCGACAAGGTGCTGATCGAAGGCACCGGCGCGTACACCTCGACCTACTCGTCGGTGGCTTTCAACGGCATCCCGCCGCTGAAGACCTATCACATTTAAGGTCGCGGCCCGCGTCGCCGCCTGACTAACCGGACGCCGGTTCGCCGGCGTCCATCCCGTCACAAACGATTTGCTGACAACACGCGGTGGACCGCAGGTCCATTGGCGTGGGGACTGATGTGCCATGACTGCTGTTCGGAAAACCGCTGCCCCCTTCGCTGATGCCGCCCCGTTCGCGATCCGCGCCGAGCGCGCCGCGGACGTCGCCGCGCGCGAGGCATTGCTCGATGCAAGCTTCGGCGAGGGCCGTCATACCCGCACCTGCCAGCGCCTGCGCGACGGACGCGCGCCCGCGGAAGGCCTCGCCTTCTCGGCCACTCAGCATGGCAGGCTGATCGGCACCGTGCGGCTCTGGCACGTCAGCGCGGGCGGCATTCCCGCACTGGTGCTCGGCCCGCTGGCCGTGGATGCCTCCTGCCGCTCGCTCGGCGTCGGCGCGGCCCTGATGAACCACGCGCTGGCGGCGGCGAAGGCGCGCGGCCACACCGCCGTGATCCTGCGCGGCGATCCGGCCTATTACGAACGGTTCGGCTTCTCCGCCGACAAGACTGGCGAATTGGCCCTGCCCGGCCCGTTCGAGCGCGAGCGGTTGCTTGCCATTGAACTGCGCGAAGGCGCGCTCATGGGTGCATGGGGCATGATCGCCGCCACCGGGGCCAAGGCGCGGCGGCCCCGTGCCGCCAAAACACACGCGATCGCAACCGCAGCCGCTTGATTAAACCGGATGGACGAGGCATTGCCTCTCTCATTCAACAACGAGGATACACTATGTCTCGCCGTCTGATTTCATCCGGTTCCCCCTTCGAGAAGGTCGCGGGTTACAGCCGCGCCGTTGTGGAAGGCGACATGTGTTTCGTCGCCGGCACCACCGGCTACGATCCCGTCACCAAGGTTCTGCCCGAAGACGTGAGCGAGCAGACGCGCAACTGCTTCAAGGTGATCGCCAGCGCGCTGAAGGACGGCGGCTTCGAGATGGCCGATCTCGTGCGCGCGACTTACTACGTCACCGACGCGAAGGACTTCGATGCGGTGTTCGCGGTTTGCGGCGAGACGCTCGGCGACATTCGCCCCGCGGCGACGATCGTTGCGGTGTCGGCGCTCTACAAGCCCGAGATGAAGATCGAGATCGAAGTCACCGCGAAACGCCGCTCGGCCTGACGCCACAGGCATCAGTCTCTCGACGCGCCAAGATGTCGCAAGCCGCCGGTTTGACTTGGCGGCCAGCCATCCTAACTTAACTTCATGATGTTGAACGTGCGCCCCAACCGTCTGTTGCTTCGCGCAGGTCACTTTCAAGCAGGAAAGTGACCCGGACGGACGCGTGTCCGCACCGTCCGGGTTCCCGTCAACCTCCCTCTTAAACTCCAACCTGAAACTCGACTGAAATGCTCGCGACGTGTCGCGAGCATGTTTCCGTTGTCTCCTGCGGGCTCTAAAGCCGTGCAGCCAACCCAAGGTGAACGACATGCATAGCGATTTGCAGACAAGGCTCCCCGCCATCGCCATCAGCGTGCGCGATGCCGACCGGTTGCGCCATCTCGCCGAGGTTGCCGCGGACCGATATCCCGAGACGGCGGAATTCCTCGCACAAGAAATCGAGCGCGCCGAGATCCGTTCCGCCGACCAGTCGATGCGGGACATCGTCGCCATGCAGTCGGAGGTCACATTCCGGGACGACATCGGCGGGCAGTCGCGGACGGTGACGCTGGTGTATCCGGAGGATGCCGATGTCGGAGCGGGCAAGATCTCGGTCCTGACGCCGATCGGCGCTGCGCTGATCGGCATGTCGGTCGGAAAATCCATCGAATTCCAGACGCCTGCGGGCGGCTGGCGTTCGCTGACCGTTACCAAGGTCTTGCACCGCGCCTGACGCCGGCACGCATATCCACATTCGTGTGACGTTATAAAATAGCATGGGCGATAAAATGTCGCCCATGCTGCGGCTCATGATAAATAGAGAGAATGAGCCACAGCCATTCTCACAGCCATCATGGTCACCACCATGACCATGCGGCCCACGCGCACGATCACGGCCACGCACATGACGATCATGCGCACGACGATCACGCGCATCACGGCCATCATCATGCGCCCGTCGATTTCGGCCGCGCGTTTCTGATCGGCATCACGCTCAACACGGCCTTTGTCGGGATCGAAAGCCTCTATGGCTATCTCGCGAATTCGACCGCGCTACTCGCCGACGCCGGTCACAACCTCTCCGATGTACTCGGTCTCGCCACGGCATGGATCGCAGCCGTGCTGTCAAAGCGCGCGCCGACCGCGCGCTATACTTACGGTCTGCGGAACACGTCCATTCTTGCGGCGCTCGCCAACGCCGTGCTGCTCCTGATCGCGTCCGGCGCGATCCTGTTGGAGGCGGTGCAGCGCCTGATCGAACCGGAGCCGGTCAAAAGCCTCACCATCATTGTCGTGGCGGCCATCGGAATTCTCGTCAACGGCGCAACCGCATGGCTATTCGCTTCCGGTCAAAAGGGCGACATCAACATTCGCGGCGCCTATCTGCACATGATGGCGGATGCCGGCGTCTCCGCGGGCGTCGTCATCGCGGGCCTCATCATCATGCAGACCGGCTGGCTCTGGATTGATCCTCTCACCAGCCTTGCGGTCGTGGGCGTCATTGTCTGGAGCACCTGGAGCCTCTTACGCGAAAGCACCGCGATGTCGCTCGCCGCAGTACCGGCCTCGATCGATCCTGCCGCCGTGCGCGCGATGCTGGCGAGCCGCCCCGGCGTATCCTCGATTCACGATCTGCACATCTGGCCGATGAGCACGACGGAAACCGCACTCACCGCCCATCTCGTCACGCCCGGTGGACATCCCGGCGACGGCTTTCTGGTTGAAACCTGCCAACTGTTGCAGGAACATTTCCGGATCAACCACTCCACAATCCAGATCGAAATCTCCGAACACAGCAACTGCGCGCTTGCGCCCGATCATGTCATATGAACGCTGGATGACGGATTCAGGCGCGCCATTACGTCACAAAAGCCGTTTCAGACCTTGATTTCATCGGCGTTTTGTCGTTTTGAGAGGCTCTCGCTGGCGCGCCTTTGCCGCCGCTTGTTTCCCCCGACAATCTGGAGATTCAATGATGTCGTCCAATGCTTCGTCCGTGCATGCACGCATCACAGGTCCCATCGTCATGGTCGGCTTCGGGTCGATCGGCAAGGGATTGCTGCCGCTGATCGAACGGCATTTCGATTACGACAAGTCGCGCATCACGGTGATCGATCCCAAGGATGAAGGCCGCAAGGCCCATTGCGAGAAGCACAATGTGCGCTTCATCCAGCAGGGCCTGACCAAGGACAATTATCGCGACTTGCTGACCCCGCTGCTCACCGAAGGCAACGGACAAGGCTTCTGCGTCAACGTCTCGGTCGACACCGGCTCCGCCGACATCATGGAACTCTGCAACGAGCTCGGCGCGCTTTACATCGACACAGTCAATGAACCTTGGCTCGGCTTCTATTTCGATGCGTCGAAGGGCCCGGAAGCGCGCTCCAACTACGCGCTGCGCGAGAACACGCTGGCTTTCAAGAAGGCTCGGCCCGCAGGCTCGACGACGGCCGTCTCCTGCTGCGGCGCCAACCCCGGCATGGTCTCGTTCTTCGTCAAGCAGGCCCTGATGAATGTCGCCGCCGACCTCAAGCTCAATGCGCCGAAGCCGAAGAGCCGGACCGAATGGGCGGACCTGATGCGTCAGGCCGGCATCAAGGGCATCCACATCGCAGAGCGCGACACCCAGCGCTCGAAGAAGCCGAAAGAACCGGACGTGTTCGTCAACACCTGGTCGGTGGAAGGCTTCATCTCGGAGGGCGTGCAGCCGTCCGAACTGGGCTGGGGCACCCACGAAAAGTGGATGCCCGAAAACGCACACACCCACCAAGCCGGATGCGGCGCTGCGATCTATCTGATGCAGCCCGGCGCCAACACGCGCGTACGCACCTGGTGCCCGACGCGCGGCGCGCAATACGGCTTCCTCGTCACCCACAACGAATCCATTTCGATCTCCGACTATTTCACGGTGTTCGACGCATCGGGTACAGCCATCTATCGGCCGACCTGCCATTATGCCTATCACCCAGCGGATGATGCGGTGCTCTCGCTGCACGAAATGTTCGGCCGCGCCGCCAGGGCGCAGGAGAAGCATCATATCCTCGATGAAAACGAGATCGTCGACGGCATCGATGAACTCGGCGTTCTGCTCTACGGCCACGACAACAATGCCTACTGGTACGGCTCGCAGCTCTCCATCGAAGAGACAAGAAAGCTCGCGCCCTATCAGAACGCCACCGGCCTGCAGGTCACGTCGGCGCTGGTCGCGGGCATGGTGTGGGCGCTGGAAAACCCGAACGAAGGCATCGTCGAAACCGACGAGATGGATTTCGATCGTCTGCTGGAAATCCAGATGCCATATCTTGGGCCGGTGAAGGGCTACTACACCGACTGGACGCCGCTGAAGGATCGTCCGGGCCTTTTCCCCGAGGACATCGACACCAGCGATCCGTGGCAATTCCGGAACGTCCTAGTGCGCTGATCGCGACCGACACAAAAAGAGCCGGCTTCACGCCGGCTCTTTTTTATTCAAAAGCTATTTCTTCACCGGCTCGCCCATCTTCTCGGCGGGCGCGGGAGGAAGCGCGGGCGTTGCGCCTCGTTTCTGCGCATCCGCGTCAGGACGCGCGGGCTCAGGCGGCGGAGTCGTGGGCCGCGCGCCTCCGGGCTTCGATTCCGCAGGTCCATCGGACTTGCCCGCGGGCACCTGTGGGGTTTCGGAATTCGGCGCCGTCGCCTGCGCAATCTCTTTGCGTCCGGACAATTGCGACCATGACAATCCAACCACCGTCAGCCCCATCGCCACCATGACAGCGGCAAGCACAAGGTCGAGCCTGAACGGATTTTTCTGCTGCGAATCCATGACCGCTTCCTTTCACGCGAAGGACAACGGTTACATCGCAGCTAAGGTTCCTCCATACGGGAACCGTAAACAGGGCTAAAGCGGCAGGAGTCCGGCGTCGCCGTCTTCCGTCGCGAAGGCGAGCAGCGAGCCTTTGGCATTCCATGCGAGCGCCGACACCGGCCCGCCGCCGTTGCGGCGAACCAGAATCTCCGCGCCGTCCTGAATGCGCACCATTAGAATGGTGCCGTCGCTGTAGCCGGCCGCGAGAATATCGTGCTTTGGATGGCAGGCCACCGCCGTGACCTTCGCCTGCAATGGCGCCAGCATCGCCGGCTCCTTGCCCATCGGCCCATCCTTGCTGCCGAACGGCCACAGGATCACGGTGTCCGCGCCCGAGGTGGCGAGGAGTTTTCCGCCCACACTCCACGACATCGACCGCACGCGGCCGGGATAGCCGGTCATGCGCATGTGCTTGGCATCGGCGAGCCGCCAGCCGTGCAACGCGGGCTCATGCATCGCGGTGACGAGAAAGCGGTTATCCGCGCTGAACATGACGCCGAGATGCGAGCCCTTCCATTCCAGCACTTCCGGGGTTGCCGCCATGTTCGGAAACCACAGCGTCACGCCGTTGTAATGGGCGATCGCCAGACGCAAGCCTTTCGGCGCAAACGCAAGGCCGCCGACGGTCGATGGCGCGTCAAAAGACTTTTCCGCATCCTTGGTTTTGACGAATGCAGTCTTGCCCGCCGACCACGCAACCGTACCGTCCGCATGGACCGCCACGCTATCGATCCAGCGATGGCGGGCATCCGCTGCAAGCGTTTCGATTTTGCCCTTGGCATCAACCGACACGACCTTGCCGTCGTCACCGCCGGTGATGAGGCGCTTGCCGTCAGACGTCGCGCACAGAATACCGCCGCCATGGACGCCCAGTTGCGTGGATTCGCCCTCGTTATCGGCGAGAACCACGGTCTCCTCGCCATTCACGAACGCCGCCACGTCGCCAAGGAAATGCACGGCAGTGGCGGGCGCTTGCAGCTCGATCTTGCGAACGCTCTTGGTGACAGAAGCGACTGCGGCGTCGGAAGGTTCGAAAGACTCAAAACTCGACATCATGCAACCGTCGTCACGCGATCGTCTTCGCGAAGCCTTCGCGGATCCGCTCCTCGGGCAATTCGCGGCCGATGAAAACCACGCGGCTTTCGCGCTTCTCGTCCGGCTTCCATTTCCGCTGGTGATCGCCTTCGAGCATCATGTGCACGCCCTGGAACACGTAGCGGTCATCATCGCCCGCGAACGCCAGGATGCCCTTGGAACGCAAAATCTTCGCGCCGTCATTGGCGACAAGCTCTTGCAGCCACGGCATGAACTTCATCGGATCGAGCGGCTTGTCGGAGCGTAGCGACAAAGATTGCATGTCCTCGTCGTGATAGTGCTTCATGCCATGGCCATGATGGTGGCCGTGGTCATGGTGATGATGGCCGTGATGGTCATGATCGTCGCCATGTTCGCCGCAACCGCAATCCGGCCCATGCTCATGGTCGTGATGATGGTGATGGTCATGCTCGTCTTCCTCGAGGAAGGCGGGCTCCAGCTCCAGAATACGGTCGAGATCGAACGCGCCGCGCCCGAGCACGTCCGTCAGCTTCACCGCGCAACGCTGGGTCTTATGCAGCGTGGCGTACGGATTGATCGCGCGGATGCGACCCTCGACCTCGGCGAGTTCATCCTTGTTCACCAGATCGGTCTTGTTGAGCACGATGACGTCTGCGAAGGCGATCTGGTTCTTGGCTTCCGGGGCATCCTTCAGCCGCTCACTGAGCCACTTGGCATCCGCCACCGTCACCACTGCGTCGAGCGCGGTCTTCTGGCTCACTTCTTCGTCGACGAAGAACGTCTGCGCCACAGGTGCCGGATCGGCAAGGCCTGTCGTCTCGAGGATGATCGCGTCGAACTTGCCCTTGCGCTTCATCAGCCCGTCGATGATGCGAACGAGATCGCCGCGCACCGTGCAGCAGACGCAGCCATTGTTCATCTCGAACACTTCTTCGTCGGCGCCGACGATGAGATCGTTGTCGATGCCGATCTCGCCGAATTCGTTGACGATCACGGCATATTTCTGGCCGTGGTTCTCCGACAGGATGCGGTTGAGCAGCGTGGTCTTGCCTGCGCCGAGATAGCCGGTGAGGACGGTGACGGGGATTTTGGAAGCAGCGTCAGACATGGAAACTCCGGGGGACATGCGCCTGAAGCCGGTATTTCCTGGCCTTCCAGCGCGTCGATGAGAGCCTTTATATTGTGCCGAGGGCCCACAATGTAAGTGGTTATTGGGCTGATTTCGGGGCGATTCAGGCCTCCAGATGCCGCCCCGGAGCGAACCGGCGCACAAGCCCGCCTGCAGGCCCGATAATCATCGAGAGGAAGTAGATCGCACCAGCGGCCAGCACGACGGACGGCCCTGCGGGCGCATCGGCAGCAGCCGCCAGCACAAGTCCGAGATAACCGGAGACAATGGCGCTGGTGATGGCCACGAGGATGATGCGTGAAATGTCGCGCGACCAGAACTTCGCGATTCCCGCCGGAAGGATCATCATGCCGACCGCAAGCAAGGTGCCGAGCGCGTTATAGGCACTGACGAGATTCACCACGACAAAAGCCATGAAAACGAGGTGAGCCAGCGCGCCAGCGCGTCCGGCAACGCGGATGAACAGCGGATCGACGCATTCCATAACGAGCGGCCGGTAGATCACGGCGAGGGCGCACAGCGTCAGCGTGGTGTTGAACGCGATGAGATAGAGCGCGCCTGCGTCGATTGTCTGGATATCGCCGAACAGGATCTCGATGAGTTCATGGCTCGACCCGTGCGATGCAACGAGGATGACGCCGAGCGCGAGCGAGACGAGATAGAACACCGCAAGCGAGGCATCCTCCTTCATCTCCGTCACGCGTGTCATCAACCCCGAAAGCACGGCAACGACCAGACCGGCGATCAACCCGCCGATCGTCATCATGATCCGATTCATCCCCGACAGCAGGAACGCGACCGCCACGCCCGGCAGGATGGCGTGCGACATCGCATCGCCCATCAGGCTCATCCGCCGCAACATCAGAAACACGCCGATCGGGGCGCTGCCGAACGACAGCACGACGATCGCGACCAGCGCGCGGCGCATGGTTCCATCGGTGAAAGGTGCCGCGAAAATATCGAGCATCATCAGGCGGCCTGCGATGTGTGCGGGTCCGCGCAGGGCGCAGCCGTGTCGTCGAATGCCTCGCACATCTGCCGCGCGCGCGAGAGGTGTTCGGCCGTCAGCACGTCATGCGTGGCACCCCACGCCACCGGCGTGCGCGCCAGCAGCAGCGTTTCGGGAAAATTCGCCCGCACCTCGGCAAAGTCGTGCAGCGCCGCCAGCACGGTGCGCCGCTCGCTGTGCCATTCCCGCACGAGCATCATGAGATCGGCGGCTGTTCCGGCGTCGATGGCGTTGAACGGCTCGTCGAGCAAAATCAGCTGTGCATTTTGCAGAATGACACGCGCGAACAACATCCGCTGCATCTGTCCACCCGACAGCGTCCCGATAGGCCGGCGTTCGAATCCGCTCAGGCCGACGGTCGTGATCGCCGCCTCGATGGACTTGCCGTCGGCTGCCTTGAAGCCGCCGAACGCACCCTTGCGCCGCCATAATCCCAGACCGACGAAATCAAACACCGAAATCGGAAAATCCCGGTCGATGTCGGCGCTCTGCGGCAAATAGGCGATGTGGCGCGGATCGAGCCCGCCAAGATCGATGCCGCCGGACAACGGCTTGAGAAGGCCGGCGATGCCGCGAAACAGCGTCGATTTGCCCGCACCATTCGGACCCACCACCGCCAGCAGCGCGCCCTCCTCGACCGTGCCATTGAGATGGTGGACGGCAGGGTGGCGCTCGTAGCCAAGCGTCAGGTCGCGAAAGGTGATCCGGGCGGTCACAGAGGCCTCATGGCGACAATAACGAAGATCCAGAGCGCCGCCACCAGCAGGAGCGACCCGCCCAGCCGGGCGGCCAGCCCCATGCGTAGGAGCGACCACGGCACGGCCTGCGCCGGATGGGGCGTGGAGGGCGCATGGTGATGCCCTGCGGCCGCCTGGGGCGCTCTCAGGGGCGTTCCGGCATGGTCATGGCCACACGTATGGCCGTGGGCCGGACCATGAATGGAGCCTTGAACTGAACCTTCAACTGAGCCTTGGGCCATGGAAATTGCCTCATATCCGGCAGCACCGCTGGCCAGTTAAAACGTTATATTATAACATATTTTCGAATAGCAAGGGCCACCGCCCGGCCCCGGCCCCACGTCAAGAAAAATGACGCACGAGAGCAAGTCCCGCCACGAGGCCCGCGAGGCCCAGCAGGACCGATCCCACGACATAGGACAAGGCCGCCAGCCCGGCACCGCGCTCGTACAGCGTCACCGCATCGAGCGAGAACGATGAAAACGTGGTGTAGCCGCCGAGGATGCCGACCATCACGAACAGCCGCCAGGGCTGCGCCGCCTGCCCCTTGAAGGCGAGGTAGCCCGCGATCAACCCCATCACCAGCGAGCCTGTGACGTTGATGAGGAAGGTGCCAAAGGGAAAGCCCGTGCCGAACAGCCGGGCGCAGAGCTGATTGACAGCGTGGCGCAGCGACGCACCGAGCCCGCCGCCAATGAAAACCAGCAGGTAGTTCATCCGAGCCTCATATCCGTCTCAACCGGCTGCCTCCGGCCTCGGCAGGACCACAGCCGCACAAAAATGAAGGGGCGGCACATGGCCGCCCCTTGCTTATTGAATTTGAGGTTTCCCGCAACCTTCACGAGGCCTTCGAGAGCAACTCTTCCACGTATTCCCAGTTCACAAGGTTCTCGATGAACGCCTTGAGGTAATCGGGACGGCGGTTGCGATAGTCGATGTAGTAGGAGTGCTCCCATACGTCGACGCCGAGGATCGGGCTTCCGCCATGAACCAGCGGGTTTTCGCCGTTCGGCGTCTTGGTGACTTCGAGCTTGCCATTCTTCACCGAGAGCCAGGCCCAGCCGGAGCCGAACTGGCCCGCGCCGGCGGCTGCGAAATCGGCCTTGAACTTCTCGAAGCCGCCGAGATCCTCGTCGATCTTCTTGGCGAGCTTGCCCGGCAGCTTGGTGCCGCCACCCTTGGGCTTCATCATTTTCCAGAAAAGGGTGTGGTTGTAATGCTGCGCGGCATTGTTGAACAAGCCAGCGTTCTTGCCGAACGAACCCTTGACGATCTCTTCGAGCGACTTGCCCTCGAATTCGGTGCCCTTGAGCAGGTTGTTGCCGTTGGTGACGTAGGCCTGATGATGCTTGTCGTGGTGATACTCGAGCGTCTCCTTGGACATGTAAGGCTGGAGCGCGTCATGAGCATACGGCAGGTCCGGAAGGGTAAAGGTCATAGGATACATCCACGATCGTGAGAGAGAGTACGAAACTTAACGGCGCGGACTATAGAAGGTTTCCTCTCCGGAACATAGAACCTTCGGGCGCGGGGATGCTCCGCCCACGGGGCATGACGCCGCGCGCAAATCATGCGATAGCCTTGTTTCGACAGCTTCTTTTCGCCGTGCTGACGGGCCCCTGGGGACGACGAAACGCTCATGAAACGTGTCTTGGTTGCACTCGCCGTTTGTATTTCCCAGTTTCCGCTGGCTGCAAATGCCACGGACATCCTCCTCATGAGCGGAGGCGCTCCGAAGGACGTGCTGATCACGCTCATCCCGCAGTTTGAAAAAGCGACCGGCCATCGCGTGATCACACAGCATGTCCTGATTTCCGCATTGCGGCAAAAAATTCTGGCCGGGGAAAGTGCCGACGTTCTGCTGATGCCGACCTCGGCTCTCGACAATCTCGCGACGATGCACAAAATCCGACCAGAGGATCGTGCCGCGTACGGAATTCTCAAACTTGTCGCAATCGTCAAAAACGGCGCGCCTCGCCCGAACATCTCAAGCGTCGATGCCTTTCGCCGCGCCCTGGTGGACGCCCCCTCGGTCGTCTATTCGACGCCGGCTTCGACCCCGAGCGGCGCGCACATGGCCAGCATGGTCTCCGAGCTCGGGATCTCCGACATCGTCGAGCGCAAGGTGACCTATCGCCCAGCGCTGGAAGGCGGCGTCAGCATGGTGGCCGACGGCCGCGTCGCCATCGGAATCTATCCGGCGAGCGAAGTCGTCCATGTCGACGGTGTGACTTCGCTCGGTCCCCTGCCCGAGCCGCTGCAACTCACTCTGGTTTACGGCGGCGCGGTGGCAGCCACGAGCAAGGCTCCTGGACCGGCGCGGGAATTGATCCGCTTTCTCGCAGCTCCCGAGAACCGCGCCGTCTGGCGGCATGAGGGATTCGAAATTCCGCACTAACCTTTCAATGGTCAATCCGGGGGATATCCAGATGGCAACTTACGACGATCAAAACATCTTCGCGAAAATCCTGCGCGGCGAACTGCCCTGCCTGAAAGTGTACGAGAACGATCGCACGTTCGCTTTCCTCGACATCATGCCGCGCTCTCCGGGCCACACGCTCGTGATCCCGCGCGCGGGTGCGCGCAACCTCCTGGACATCCGCGAGGAGGATTTCATGGAGGTCGCCCGCACCACCCGCACCATCGCGCGCGCCGCGATGAAGGCGTTTGCCGCCGACGGCATCATCATCCAGCAATTCAGCGAACCCGCGAGCGGTCAGGTCGTATTCCACCTGCACATGCACATCATGCCGGTGAAGGAAGGGGTTGCGCTGCTGCCGCCGCAAACCCGCAAGGAAGACCCCAAGGTGCTGGAAGACCACGCGGCAAAGCTGATCGCGGCGCTGAAAGCATAAGCGCCCCTTAAGGCGGACAAATAAAAAGCGGAGCGGCCGAGCCGCCCCGCTTTTTATGTTCGAGATTCCGGCTTACACGCCGAGGTAGCGCTGCAGCACTTCCGGCTGTTTCTTGATCTCCAACGCCGGTCCCTCGTGGACGATGTGGCCGTTGTTGATGATGTAGACGCGCTGCGCCAGCGCCAGCGTCGCGGCGAGGTTCTGCTCCACCAGCACGATGGTCTGCCCTGCGGCCGCAAGGTTGCGGCAGGCGTTGACAAGATCGCGCACGATCACCGGCGCGAGGCCCTCGAACGGCTCGTCGAGCAGGATGATCTCCGGATCGCGCACCAATGCGCGCGCGATCGCCAGCATCTGCTGCTCGCCGCCCGACAGATCGGTGCCGCGGTTGCCGCGCCGTTCCTTCAATCGCGGGAACATCTCGTAGATACGATCGAGCGGCCAGCGCTTCGGCGCGGTGATGCCCGCGAGGATGATGTTTTCCTCGACATTGAGGCTGCCGAAAATGCGGCGATCCTCGTGCACCAACTGCATGCCGGCCTGGGCGATGACGTGGCTCTTCTTGCCGGCCACATCATGGCCGTTGAACATGATATTGCCCGAGCGCGGCGTCACCACGCCCATCAGGCTTTTCAGCGTCGTGCTCTTGCCCGCGCCATTGCGGCCGAGCAGCGCCACGACCTCGTTGCGGTTCACATTCAGCGACACGTCGAACAGGATGTGCGAGTCGCCGTAAAACGAATTCAGACCTTTGACCTCGAGCAGGCTCATTCGAGAACTCCCCCGAGATAGGCTTCTTGAACTTTCGGATTGTTCTTGATCTCGTCCGGCGTGCCTTCAACCAGCACACGACCCTCCTGCAAAACCGTGACCTTCTGAGCCAGCTCGAACAAGGCATCCATATCGTGATCGATCACGATCATGGTTCGGCCCTTGGCGATCGACTTCAGAAGTTTGACCGTCTCCACGCGCTCGCGCGGGCTCATGCCTGCGAGCGGCTCGTCGAGCAGCAGCAGGCTCGGCGAATTGGCCAGCGCGAGGCCGATCTCAAGGCGCCGCTTTTCACCATAGGCAAGTTCCGACACCGGCACATCCGCGCGGTCGGTGAGGTTCACCATGGCCATCACGTGATCCACCTGCTCATCCAATCCCTTCACACTGCTGATCCGTTTGAAAAGATCCAGACGGAACTTGCCGCGCAGATCGCCCAGCACGGCGATGATCAGATTCTCGCGAACGGTAAGGCGCGTGAACAACTGGTTGACCTGATAGCTCTTGGTCAGGCCAAGCTGGCAGACGTCGGTCACGGTCTTGCCGGTGATGTCGTGACCTTCGAACACGATGCTGCCGGAGGTCGGCGTCACTTCGCAGGTCAGCATCTTGAAGAAAGTCGACTTGCCGGCGCCGTTGGGGCCGATGATGCCGCGCAACTCGCCGTGGTTCACCGTAAAGTTGATGTCACTGTTGGCAACCAGACCGCCATAGCGCTTGGTGAGGCCCGTCGCCTGCAGGATCGGCCCCTGATAGCCATCAAGGGCGCGATCGCGCGGTGGCATCGGCGGCGCAACCGGCTCACGCGCGATTTCGGCCTCCGCGATCTCCTGCTCCTGTTCGGCCGTCATACCGGGAACAGGCGCATCCTCTTTCGGCTCCGACGCAGAACGGCGCGCGAAGATCAGATTGTAGAGATCATAGATGCCGCCGATGAGGCCGCGGCGGAGGAAACAGACCAGCAACACGAAGATGACGCCCAGCACCAGCTTCCATGCCGCACCAAGACCGAGCGCCGCCTGCAGGAAGTCCTGCAGGAACAGCCACACCGTCGCGCCGAGCAGCGGGCCGAACAGCGTGCCGGTGCCGCCGATCGCGGTCATCATCACGAGTTGCGCCGACGTGTCGAACATGAAGGCATCCGGCGGCATGAATGCCTGCATGACGCCAAGCAGACCGCCCGCGAAGCCGGCATAAGCCGCCGCGACCACGAAGGCCGTGAGCTTGTAGCCGTGGACATTGTGACCGACCGCAGCCGCGCGCAGCGGATTATCGCGAATCGCCCGCAGCACCGCGCCAACTGGCGAACGCACGATCCGTAGGCCCAGCACGATGCCGATGAAGAACCAGAACGCCAGGAAGCCATACAGCGACCAGCCGGTCGTGAAATGCATATGGATGAAGCCGAGATCGAGGCTGGGGCTCGGCACGCCCGGCAAGCCGTTCTCGCCGCCGGTCCAGTCCGACAGCGGATTGAACTCGACGAAGAAGAACACTTCCGCGATCGCCACCGTAATCATGGCGAAGTAGATGCCGGTGCTGCGCAGCGCGACGAGGCCGACAAGATAGCCAACCGCCGCGGCGGCAACCATGCCGATGAACAAAGCCGTTATCACATGGGGGAAGCCGGCGATGGTCAGAAGATAGGCCGCGACGAAGCCGCCGGTGCCGTAAAGCGCCGACTGGCCGAACGACAGGAGGCCGGTGAATCCGAACAGGATATCGAAGCCGATTCCGAACAGGCCCCACACCAGAATGCGGTTGACGGTGTTCGGCGCGAATCCGAGGTGCGGCAGAATGAAGGGAGCGATGATCAGGCCGATGGCCGTCAGCGTCTCGATCAGAAAGGGGCGTTGCTTGATCATGAATAAACCGTTCCTATGCCCGGCTTTGCGAGCCAAACAGCCCGTGCGGGCGTAGCACCAGCACGAGCGTCATTGCCGCGAACAGCATGACGTAGGCGTAGCCTGGATTGATCATTGAAGTGATGCTGATGATCTCGCCTGCGATCAGGCCGCCGAGAATGGCGCCCGGGAACGAGCCGACACCACCGATCACGATGACGACGAAGGTCTGCACCAGGATCGCTTCGCCCATGTCGGGGGTCAGCGACACCACGGGAGCGTTGACGATGCCCGCGAAACCGGCTGCCATCGCGCCGATGCCGAACACGATCATGAAAACGCGAAAAACGTTGATGCCGAGCGTGGACACCATCATCGAGTCTTCGATGCCGGCGCGGACGATCATGCCGAGGCGCGTGCGGTACAGCACGAGATACAGAGCAAGAAGCGCGACCGTCACGATGCCCACGAGGGCAAGACGATAGGTCGGATAGTACATGAAGCCGAGCGAGGTGATGCCGCTGAAAATCTTCGGCGCAGGCACCGTCAGCGACAGGCTGCCGAAGAAGAAGCGCACGATTTCAACGATGCAGATGCCGATACCGAACGTCACCAGCAACTGATCCTCGTCGGGACGCCCGTAAAAATACCGGATGATGACTCTTTCCATCACCACGCCGGCGAGCATGACGAACAGCGAACCAGCAAGAACCGCGATGATGAAGGAGCCCGTATAGGTGAAGGCCACGTATCCGGCATAGCCGCCCAGCATGAACATCGCACCATGCGCGAGGTTCAGAACGCCGAGGGTACCATAGATGATCGTCAGACCCGATGAGATCAGCGCCAGCAGCGCACCGAGCACGAGCCCGTTGAACAGCTGTGAAACGAAATTTGCCCAATTGATCACTTGTTTCCAGCCCGCGAAAAATTTCTTTTTTTCAACCGCTGAGCTTTCGTCCTGCGACCCGGCATCAGCGCCTGTTGAGTTATGAACCGAGACCGTTAAAGCCGGCACCTGACACGACGTCGCATCAGGTGCCGGCGTTCAACGAGACTTACGCGATCAGGTGTAATCGCCGAGGTTGCAGCCGAACGCGTCCGGCTTCTGCATCAGCCCTTCACCGGGGACGATTTCGACAACATCCCAGTAGTCTTCCTTGTTCTTCATGTCCGCGGACTTCTTGCCGCGCACGATGATGACCGGACGAATGCACTGGTGGTCTTCCTTGCGGTAGTAGACCTCACCCACGAGCGAAGGAATCTTCTCTTCCTTCTCGTAGGTCTTGATGATGTCCGGCGGATAGAAGCTCTTGGCTTCTTCGGCCATGCGAGCCCAATGAACGAAGCTGATGTAGGCATTTTCCGCGCCCCACTCGGGCTGGTAGCCATACTTCTTGCTGAAGGCTTCGTTGAACATTTTGGCAAGCGGATACTTGTCTTCGATCGTCCACCAGTAGTCGGTCGCCGCATAGACGCCGGCGAGCAGATTGCCGCCGACTTCGGGAGCGAGGAACGGAATCTGGTACGGCACGGCGAGCTTCATCTTGTCGAAGATGCCGAACTGCTTGGCCTGCTGGGTGGAGAGAACCGCGTCGTGACCCCAGTTGACGTTGATCAGTACGTCCGCGCCGGAGTTGGCGACGTTCAGCAGATAGGACGAGTAGTCAGGCGCGCCGAGCGGCGAAACCTGGTTGGTCACGGTGGTCCAGCCGGCCGTTGCGAGGTAGTCCTGCATCGACTTGGTGACGGTGTGGCCGTAGGTGTAGTCCGGCGTCATGTACGCCGCCTTCTTGTTCTTGCCGAACACCTTCACGAGCTGAGGACCGATCGCCGCAGCGGCGGTCTGGCCGAAGAAGTTCTGGCGGAAGCCGTAGCGGACGCAGTCCTTGCCGGTGGTGTCGTTGGAGCCGGAAATGCCGGCGAGGTACATCACCTTTTCGCGCTGGGCGAGCTTGTTCAGCGCAACCGCCACCGCCGACGAGGTCGAGCCGGTCATCAGCACAACCTTGTTCTCGGTGATGAAGCGCTGCTCCGCCTGCACCGCGATGTTCGGCTTGGCGCCGCTGTCGGCCACGACGAGCTTCACTTCCTTGCCGAGAATGCCCTTGCTGGTCTTCGGCGAGATTTTCTTGACGAGGTCGTGACCCTGGTTGATGTGCTCGACCGCGAGCTCCCAACCCTTGAGTTCGTCTTCGCCCTGCACGGCGTAGGTGCCGGTGCGCGGCACTGCGGCGCCGAAGGTGATGGTGCTGCCGGACGAGCCTGCCGGATAGGTGCCGATCGCCGGATGATCTGCTGCGAAGGCTGGCATCGACAATCCGCCGGACAGCGCAGCGCCGCCGATCAGACCCGCACTGCCCTGCAACAATGCACGGCGCGACAACCCAGAATAGAGAATTTCATTGATCTTCGTCATCAGTAACCTCCCAAAACATTGTTGCGGCTTATGATGAGCTGGCGAAAGCAGATGAAATTCCGCAGCTCTCGTTTATATTTATGCCGGTTCCTTTGAATTCCTTTCATCCCAATTCTGTCAATGTCACTTTGGTCGAACGGTCCTGTGCCGGGCGCCGTTAAGGATATGCGCGTATCTGCATGCACTTCGAGAAAGCAGCATAAAAAGCCAACTTCAGAGAATTTTCTGTAACTTGAATGCAAACCGTGCACCTCATGCTTATCCGTAAGGATGATGCGCTCCGGTGCCGCATTCCCCCCTGTTTTTAGTCGTGTTGCGACCGTTCAGAAGATTATTCTCTTCCTGACAAGGCGATTATCTTCCCGATCGAAGCGGCAATTTTCGCGGCCGATGCCTCACCAGCGTCCCGCGAAAGCGAGTCCGATATTGTTCCGCCGCAGGCAAGCGGTAACATGGCGTCTCTCACCTGGGAGACAGACCATGAGCATTTCAGACGGATCACATCACAGTCTTGGCAGCGCTCTGCATTCCCTTCGCGCAAAGTGGGGATGGGTTCTTGCACTCGGTATCGTTTACGTCATTGCCGGCGTCATCGCGCTCGGCAATGAACTTTTCAGCACCTTCGTCTCGGTCGCCATTATCGGCGCCGTGATGTTCGTGTCGGGAATTTTCGAAATCTTCAGCGCCTTCCAGATGAAAACCTGGGGCAGTTTCTTCCTGTGGATTGCCTTGGGCGCTCTTTATGCCGTGGCCGGCATATTCGTATGGATCAATCCACTCCTTGCGGCTGGCGCATTCACGCTCCTGATCGGCATCGCCCTGATTGCGTCAGGTCTGGTGCGCATATTCCTGGCCTTTCGG
>NZ_ADVZ01000001.1:530000-1781171 GCF_000178995.1 Afipia sp. 1NLS2
GAAGACTTGAACTTCCGACCTCACGCTTATCAAGCGCGCGCTCTAACCAACTGAGCTACAAGCCCTGAACGGCAAGAGGCACAAAGCTGAAGCGACAATCGCTTTCAGCGCCGCCCCCGGCGCGTGTTCGTCCGCGAAGAAAGAGAAACGAAGACGGCGGCGTCCCGCCAATGCAGCTCAACGATCTGGCGATCTGTTGGCCGCTGAATGTTTCTAAAACGAACCGATAGCTGCCGAAGCAGGCTGAAGGTTCATCCTTAGAAAGGAGGTGATCCAGCCGCAGGTTCCCCTACGGCTACCTTGTTACGACTTCACCCCAGTCGCTGACCCTACCGTGGCCGGCTGCCTCCCTTGCGGGTTAGCGCACCGTCTTCAGGTAAAACCAACTCCCATGGTGTGACGGGCGGTGTGTACAAGGCCCGGGAACGTATTCACCGTGGCATGCTGATCCACGATTACTAGCGATTCCAACTTCATGGACTCGAGTTGCAGAGTCCAATCCGAACTGAGACGGCTTTTTGAGATTTGCTAGGGCTCGCGCCTTTGCATCCCATTGTCACCGCCATTGTAGCACGTGTGTAGCCCAGCCCGTAAGGGCCATGAGGACTTGACGTCATCCCCACCTTCCTCGCGGCTTATCACCGGCAGTCTCCTTAGAGTGCTCAACTAAATGGTAGCAACTAAGGACGGGGGTTGCGCTCGTTGCGGGACTTAACCCAACATCTCACGACACGAGCTGACGACAGCCATGCAGCACCTGTGCTCCAGGCTCCGAAGAGAAGGTCACATCTCTGCGACCGGTCCTGGACATGTCAAGGGCTGGTAAGGTTCTGCGCGTTGCGTCGAATTAAACCACATGCTCCACCGCTTGTGCGGGCCCCCGTCAATTCCTTTGAGTTTTAATCTTGCGACCGTACTCCCCAGGCGGAATGCTTAAAGCGTTAACTGCGCCACTGAAGAGTAAACTCCCCAACGGCTGGCATTCATCGTTTACGGCGTGGACTACCAGGGTATCTAATCCTGTTTGCTCCCCACGCTTTCGTGCCTCAGCGTCAGTATCGGGCCAGTGAGCCGCCTTCGCCACTGGTGTTCTTGCGAATATCTACGAATTTCACCTCTACACTCGCAGTTCCACTCACCTCTCCCGAACTCGAGATCCTCAGTATCAAAGGCAGTTCTGGAGTTGAGCTCCAGGCTTTCACCTCTGACTTAAAGACCCGCCTACGCACCCTTTACGCCCAGTGATTCCGAGCAACGCTAGCCCCCTTCGTATTACCGCGGCTGCTGGCACGAAGTTAGCCGGGGCTTATTCTTGCGGTACCGTCATTATCTTCCCGCACAAAAGAGCTTTACAACCCTAGGGCCTTCATCACTCACGCGGCATGGCTGGATCAGGCTTGCGCCCATTGTCCAATATTCCCCACTGCTGCCTCCCGTAGGAGTTTGGGCCGTGTCTCAGTCCCAATGTGGCTGATCATCCTCTCAGACCAGCTACTGATCGTCGCCTTGGTGAGCCGTTACCTCACCAACAAGCTAATCAGACGCGGGCCGATCTTTCGGCGATAAATCTTTCCCCGTAAGGGCTTATTCGGTATTAGCACAAGTTTCCCTGTGTTGTTCCGAACCAAAAGGTACGTTCCCACGCGTTACTCACCCGTCTGCCGCTCCGTATTGCTACGGCGCTCGACTTGCATGTGTTAAGCCTGCCGCCAGCGTTCGCTCTGAGCCAGGATCAAACTCTCAAGTTGGACTTGAACTTTGAACCGGCTGATCACAACGTTTGACGAGGTCCCACCATTTTTTGTTAGCCCAATTCTTGCGAACTAAAGCTAACAGCTGTCTGCGATTCACATCGCTGACAACGATGGTGTAACCTTTGAAACGTGTACCGCCGAAGTCTTTCGTCCGGTCCCGAACTGAAAGCCGAAGCCTTCAATTACGAGACCCGCAAGGACTCCGCCGTCCACGTTTCTCTTTCTTCATCTTTACTTGTCAAACAGCCCGGGACCGAAGTCCCAACTCTCTATTAAGGACCTTCCGACGCCAAATAACAACCGACAACTATCGGCTGTTACTTCACTCATCGGAATGAGGAACCTCAAGGGTGCGCCGTCCTGCCCGCCCGAAGGTCAAGCAACGCCGCACCGGAGTGGGCGGGTTATAGGCCGCCCTCTCGTCGCTTGTCAACGACAATGTCAAGAAATCGTCGCAACGCACCAAAATTCAAGAAGCCCCTGAATTGATTGGCCTGCAGAGGCCTCACGCCGCACTTGAGCCACATTCCTCGGACGTTCTGGGCACAGAAATTGTCGGCCCTGACCGGCATATTTCGAAGATCGGCGTTTTCGGCTATCACTTGTGTCTCCCCGCGGGGGCGGCGGATCGACCGGACGAGCTTGAGCGCGGCACTTTCGGCCCGCTGAACAGACCAGTTGGGGACCACGGCTTGCATCACAGGACGACAGGCGGACAATACGGACGTTCCGCGCCGATCGATCTCGGCCACGAACCGCCATTGTCGGTCGACGGCACGGAAGCCGCCGTCATCGATCGCCGCAGCGTCTCCGTCCAATGGTTCAGCGGCACCATTCTCACAGGTCTTTGCGGCGCGGCCCTGATCGGCGGCGCCGTTTTCGCGTCCCTCGACGGCGAGACCACCTTCGCCAAGGTGCCCGAGCGTGTGGAAACCGCGCTGCGCGGCGCATTCGGCGGTGCCGACAAGAATGCCGTCGCCCGCAAGAGCGACCGCCTGCCGCCGCCGAGCGAGGCCGCAGCGGCACGCCAGGTCATCAAGGTTTCGATGGTCGCCAAGGTCGGTAATCGGGAGGTGGTCCGCGTGCGCCCGTTCGTGCGGATCGCCGGCAACCTGACGCTGTCCTCGACCGACCTTGCCTCCAAGGTGCCCCCTTTCGACGCCCAGCGCATGCTGACCGATGTCGGCCGGACAGCCTCCGACAGTGACGATTCCCGCAATCCAGGTGCCGCCGCCGAACCAGACGCGGAGGTCTCGTTCGTGATGCGGGATCTCGGCAGCGTGTTGCCGCATGCGAAGATCGCAGCGACCGTGCCTGCGGAAGAAGTGCTGAATCAGGTCCGCAATGCCTCGAACTGGCGCGGCAATTCCGGCGTTCGCTACGCCTATAACGGTTCCTCCGGGCTGAAGATGGCCTATGCCTCGGAAGGCAGCATCGATCCCTATCGCGGCTTCGAGGCCCGTCTGGTGCCGGAAAACGTCACGCTTCTCGCCAAGACCCGCGCGCAGGCCACCGGCGGTTCGGACGCCGCCGAGCGGGTGCGCGTCGTCAAGAAGGGCGAGACGGTCGAATCGATCCTGCGCGACGAAGGCGCCAGCGCCAGCGATGCCCATGCCATCGCCTCCCAGCTTGGCGCCCGCGGCCGCGATGGCGGCCTGCGGGAGGGTCTCAAACTGCGCATCCTGATGGCGCCGGCCGGCCCAAACCTGCCGCTGCAGCCCGTGCGCGTGATCGTCGCCAACGAAACCGCCATCGAAGCCGTCGCTGCGCTGTCCGATCTCGGCAAATACGTTGCCGTCGACGTACAGAGCTTCAACGCCTCGACCGAGACGGCTTCCAATGCGAGCGACGAGGACGACGAGGACGATGACGGCACTGGCGTTCGCCTCTACCAGAGCATTTATGAGACGGCCCTGCGCGACAAGGTTCCGCAGCAGGTCATCGACGACATGGTCCGCATCTACTCCTACGATGTCGATTTCCAGAGGAAGGTGCAGGCCGGCGATTCGTTCGAGGTGTTCTTCGCCGGAGAGGACGAGACGCCCGCTGCCGGCGAAAAGCCCGAAATTCTCTACGCCGCGCTGACCACCGGCGGCGAAACCAAAAAATACTATCGCTTCCAGACCCCCGACGACGGCGGCGTCGATTACTATGACGACACCGGCAAGAGCGCGAAGAAATTCCTGGTCCGCAAACCCGTCAACAACGCCATCATGCGCTCCGGCTTCGGCGGCCGCCGCCATCCGATCCTCGGCTTCACCAAGATGCACACCGGCGTTGACTGGGCCACCGCCTATGGCACGCCGATCTTCGCTTCCGGCAACGGCGTGATCGAAAAAGCGGAATGGGAAGGCGGCTACGGCAAATATATCCGCATCAAGCATCCCAACGGTTACGAGACGGCCTATGGCCACATGAGCGCCTTCGCCAAGGGCATGGAGCCGGGCAAGCGCGTGCGCCAGGGCCAGGTGATCGGCTTCGTCGGCTCCACCGGCATGTCCACCGGCGCACACGTCCACTACGAAATTCTCGTCAACGGCCGCTTCGTCGACCCGATGCGCGTGAAGCTGCCGCGCGGACGCTCGCTCGAGGGTGGCATGCTCACCGCATTCGAAAGCGAGCGCGACCGCATCGACGCGATGATGGCGAGCCGCAGCGCACCGAAGGTGGCGCAGAACCAGCCGGTCGTCACGCAGCCGCCCGCCAATCGCGTCCCAAGCCTGCCGCCGATCTCCTCCGCGGTCAGCACGCGCTAGGCAAGCCCCTCCCGCAATAAAAAAGCCCGGCTCAAGCCGGGCTTTTCAGTGTCACCTGCTAGGGCCGACCGGCACGTTCAGTTCAGCACCCGCTTCGCCTTCGGCGTCTCATCGAGATCCGATGCGTCCTCGCCGACCGCCTTTCCGTTGAAGGTCAGGCCGCTCTTGCCGGCCGAAATCTTCACGGTCGCGCCGTCACGCACATCGCCGGCAAGGATCATCTCGGCCAGCGGGTCCTGCACGCTGCGCTGGATCACGCGCTTGAGCGGGCGCGCGCCATAGGCCGGGTCCCAGCCCTTCTCCGCCAGCCAGTCGCGGCCCTTGGCGTCGAGCACGAGGTCGATCTTGCGATCTTCCAGGAGCCCGCGCAGCCGGTTGAACTGGATTTCGACGATCTTGCCCATCTCGCTCTTCTGCAAGCGATGGAACAGGATGATCTCGTCGATGCGGTTGAGGAATTCGGGACGGAAGTGCGTGCGCACCATGCCCATCACCTGATCGCGCACCGCGCCCGTGTCCTCGCCCTCCGGCTGGTTGACGAGGAATTCCGCGCCGATGTTCGAGGTCATGATGATCAGTGTGTTGCGGAAGTCGACGGTGCGGCCCTGACCATCGGTCAGGCGGCCATCGTCGAGCACCTGCAACAGCACGTTGAACACATCCGGGTGCGCTTTCTCGATCTCGTCGAACAGCACGACCTGATACGGCCTGCGCCGCACCGCTTCGGTGAGCGCGCCGCCCTCGTCATAGCCGACATAGCCCGGAGGCGCGCCGATCAGCCGCGCGACCGAATGCTTCTCCATGTATTCGGACATATCCATGCGCACGAGCGCGGTCTCGTCGTCGAACAGATACTCGGCCAAAGCCTTCGTCAGTTCGGTCTTGCCGACGCCGGTGGGCCCCAAGAACATGAACGAGCCGATCGGCCGGTTCGGGTCCTGCAAGCCCGCGCGCGCGCGCCGCACGGCTGTCGAGACCGCGCGCACCGCCTGCGCCTGCCCGATAACGCGCTTGCCGAGCATGTCCTCCATGCGCAGCAGCTTGTCCTTCTCGCCCTCCAGCATCTTGTCGACCGGCACGCCGGTCCAGCGCGACACCACTTGCGCGATACTGTCCGCCGTCACCGCCTCGTCGATCGACGGGTCTTCGGTGACTTCGACCGCCGCCAACCGCTTTTCCAGATCGGGAATGCGGCCATAGGCGAGTTCGCCCGCGCGCTGGTACTCGCCCTTGCGCTGGGCGTTGGCGAGTTCGGTGCGCAACTGCTCGAGTTCGCTTTTCAGCTTCTGGGCGTCGGAGAGTTTGCTCTTTTCCGCTTGCCATTTCGAGGTCAGGTCGGCGGACTTCTTCTCGAGATCGACCAGATCGCCCTCGAGGGTCTGCAACCGGCTCTTGGAGCCCGCATCCGTTTCCTTCTTCAGCGCCTCCTGCTCGATCTTGAGCCGGATGATTTCGCGGTCGAGCGAATCCAGTTCTTCCGGCTTGGAATCGACCTGCATCTTCAGCCGCGCCGCGGCCTCGTCGACGAGATCGATCGCCTTGTCCGGCAGGAAGCGATCGGTGATATAACGGTTCGACAGCGTAGCCGCAGCCACCAGCGCGGAATCCGCGATGCGGATGCCGTGGTGCAGTTCGTATTTTTCCTTGAGGCCGCGCAAAATCGAGATCGTGTCCTCGACGGTGGGCTCGGACACGAACACCGGCTGGAAGCGCCGCGCCAGTGCCGCGTCTTTCTCGACATGCTTGCGATACTCATCGAGCGTGGTCGCGCCGATGCAATGCAGTTCGCCACGCGCCAGTGCCGGCTTGAGCAGGTTGGATGCATCCATCGCGCCGTCCGCCTTGCCCGCGCCAATCAGCGTGTGCATCTCGTCGATGAACAGGATGATGCCGCCCTCGGCGGACGTCACTTCCTGCAACACCGCTTTGAGCCGTTCCTCGAACTCGCCGCGATATTTCGCACCGGCGACCATCGCGCCGAGGTCGAGCGACAACAGTTTTTTGTCCTTGAGGCTTTCCGGCACGTCGCCGTTGAGGATGCGCAGTGCGAGACCTTCCACGATGGCGGTCTTGCCGACGCCGGGCTCGCCGATGAGCACCGGATTGTTCTTGGTGCGGCGGGAGAGCACCTGAATCGTACGGCGGATTTCCTCGTCGCGGCCGATCACCGGGTCGAGCTTGCCCTCGCGCGCGGCCTGAGTGAGGTCGCGGGCATATTTCTTCAGCGCGTCATAGGCGTTTTCCGCGGACGCACTGTCGGCGGTGCGGCCTTTGCGCAGCGCATTGATCGCGGCATTGAGGTTTTGCGGCGTGACGCCGCCCTTGGCGAGCAAGTTGCCGGCCTCGCTGTCCTTGTCCAGCGTCAGCGCCAGCAGCAGGCGTTCGACGGTGACAAAACTGTCGCCTGCCTTCTCCGCGGCCTGCTCGGCCGCCGTAAAAGCCCGCGCCGTCTCGGGCGCGAGATAGATCTGACCCGCACCGCCGCCGGAGACTTTCGGCAGTTTTGCGAGCGCCTGCTCGGTTGCCTGAAGAATGGCGCGCGAGTTGCCGCCCGCGCGGTCGATCAGACCGCCCGCAAGCCCCTCGGGATCGTCGAGCAGAACTTTCAGGATATGGAGCGGGGAAAATTGCTGGTGCCCTTCCCGCAGGGCAAGCGACTGCGCGGACTGGATGAACCCCTTCACGCGGTCGGTATATTTTTCAACGTTCATTCGATGGCCTTCCCTCAGCCTGCCCCGCCGCCTCGAAAGCACGGCGAAGGCATCTTCATTGGGTTACGTACGGCCTAGCCGCAGCCAGCCGGACGCGGGCCGGAAAGCGCCCGGCTTGGCCACAATGTGGGACCACAGGGCTATTTGTGAAAGGGGCCAGATCAAATTTCGGCGTCATTGGCGCGCGGCCAGAACCTCCGTTAAAAAGCGATATGTTTGATCCCTCTCAAGGCACGCTCAAAAGTCTTTACCGCTATCCGGTCAAGGGGCTTTCCCCCGAACCGCTCACTGGGGCCGCGCTGGCCGTCGGGCAGACGGTGCCGGCCGACCGGCGCTATGCCATCGCCAACGGCGCGCTCGATTTCGACCCCGCGCACCCGAAGCATTTTCCGAAAATCCGCTTCCTGATGCTGATGCGGGACGAGCGGCTGGCCGCCCTGCGCAGCCGCTTCGACGATTCCAGCACCACCCTGCGCATCGCCTACAACAACGTCGAGGTGGCGCGCGGCGACCTCTCCACCGCTGCGGGACGAGTGGCAATCGAGGATTTCTTCGCCGCGAACTTCACGAAGGAATTGAAGAGGCCGCCGAAGATTCTCGAAGCGCCGGGTCACAGCTTTTCCGACGTCGCCGCCAAGGTGGTGTCGATCGTCAATCTGGCGAGCGTGTCCGAGATCGAGAACGCGGTTGGGCAGCCGGTCGACCCGCTGCGCTTTCGCGCCAATCTGTATGTCGAAGGATGGCCCGCATGGCGCGAGCTTGAATCGATGGGGCGGGACATTCGCATCGGCCGTGTCCGCCTGCGCGTGACGCGCAACATCGTGAGGTGCGCAGCAACCAATGTCGATCCCGTGACGACGGAGCGCGACATGAACATTCCGAAGACGCTGATGGACCGTTTCGGCCACACCCATTGCGGCGTCTATGCGGAAGTGATCGCCGGGGGCGACGTGGCACCCGGCGACCGAATCGAAATTCCTTAGCTCGACGGCATCACGTAGGCGTAGACGCGCCCTCGCGAATAGGTCGCCTCGGCGACACGATGACCGTGATTGCCGGAAATGATGATCGGGTTGCCCTTGGCATCGATGCCACTGACGACACCGACATGACCACCGCCGCGGCGGCTCATCACCGCGATCGCGCCAACCTGAGGCCCCGAAACGCGATGACCATAGCGCGCGAAAGAACTGGCCATGTCCGAGCCGGTGCCCTTATGACCGGTCTTCTGCAAAACCATGTTCATGAAGCGCGCGCACCACAGGCGCGAGCGTCCGGTGGGATTGCCCTTACCGATGAAGCTCCGCGCTTCCGCCACGACGTTCGAGCCGCCGAAGCCGCCGCCAAAACCACCGGAGGAGTCCATCGATGCATTGGTCTCGCCGAATTGCTGCGCCTGCGCGCGGAATGCACCCCAGCGCGCGCTGTGGCGCACATGGTGGCGATGAGCATGATGCTTGGAGGTGTGATGCTGGCCGACGTGATGCCTGGCGTGATGACGCGGACGCGCCTCGGCCGGGTTGGAGAATGCCGCAACCGCAGCGGTGCACATGACCAGAGCTGCGAGACGCAACGGCGGAAGAGTCGTGGGTCGTTTCATTCTTCGAAGGTTCCTTTACGCATACATTGCGCGCGTGCAGCGCGACATGGCGCGTAAGACCCCTTTCGATGTGGCGAGAAAACGGCACAATTCATACCTGCATGACAGGTATTCGCCATGCGGGCACACTGGGGGCACTTCCGTCGACGAAAACCGGAAGAATCGCGGAAATGCCCTATTTTAGCCGCTCAGATTAATTGCGCCGGGTGAGCAAAAACACGCCCTGCTCGCCAAACATATTCCAGAACCACCACGGCGCATTGAGGCGCAACGGCCTTCCATAAAGGTCGAGCGCGACCGCACGCTCCATCCCGACATTGATCTCGTCGCAGAGCTGAACGAAATCCTTGATGGTGCAGAAGTGAATATTCGGCGTGTCGTACCACGTCGCCGGCAGGTTCTCGGTGCGCGGCATATGGCCCCCGATCAGCAATTGCAGCCGCATCCGCCAGTGCCCGAAATTCGGAAACGACACGATGGCACGGCTGCCGATGCGCAGCAGATTCTCCAAAACCTTGCGTGGCTGCCGCGTCGCCTGCAGCGTCTGCGACAGGATCACGTAATCGAACGAGTCGTCGGGATAACTGTCGAGGTCGGTATCGGCGTCGCCCTGCACCACCGCAAGGCCCTTGGCGACGCAACTGTTCACGCCTTCGCGCGACAGCTCGATCCCGCGCCCATCGACGCCGCGCGCCTCCAGCAATTGCAGAAGATCGCCCTCGCCGCAGCCGACATCGAGCACCTTGGAGCCCGGCGCAACCATTTCGGCTACCAGCAGATGGTCCCCCCGGACTCCGTCGACCTTGGGGAGCTGCGCGGTTGGGCGGAAAAATTCAGGCGCGTTCATATCAACTCACACTGTTCAGACCATGCGTGCTCGCGGCCGCTTCCAGGAACGCGCGCGAGATCGCGAAGAATTCGGGCTCGTCGAGCAGGAATGCATCGTGCCCCTTGTCGGTGGTGATTTCGGCGAAGGACACCCGCGCGCTGCTCGCGTTCAGCGCGTGCACCACGGCGCGCGCCTCGGAGCTTGGAAACAGCCAGTCGCTCGTGAACGAGATCACGCAGAAGCGCGTCCGCGTGCCGAGAAACGCCGCTGCCAGCACGCCGTTATGGTCGGCGGCGATGTCGAAATAGTCCATTGCGCGGGTCAGATAGAGATAGGAGTTGGCATCGAAGCGCTCGACAAACGACGAGCCCTGATGGCGCAGATAGCTTTCCACCTCGAAATCGGCGTCGAACGAGAAGGTCGGCTCGTCCCGATCCTGCAGGCGGCGGCCGAACTTGCGATGCAGCGCCGCGTCCGACAGGTACGTGATGTGCGCGGCCATGCGCGCGACGCCGAGGCCGCGGCGCGGATGCGTGCCATGCTCGAAATATCGTCCCTGCCGCCAATCCGGATCGGCCATCACCGCCTGACGGCCGAGCTCATGGAAAGCGATGTTCTGCGCGGAATGCTTCGCACCGCAGGCGATCGCAAGTGCCGCGAACACCCGTTGGGGATACGCGGTCGCCCATTGCAGAACCTGCATGCCGCCCATCGAGCCGCCGACCACCGCGAACAATTTGGTGATGCCGAGATGATCGATCAGCATCGCCTGCGCGCGCACCATGTCGGGAATGGTGATGACTGGAAAATCCAGCCCCCACGGCTTGCCGGTGGCGGGATTGGTCGAGGACGGCCCGGTCGAGCCCATGCAGCCGCCGACGACATTCGAGCAGATGACGAAATAGCGGTCGGTATCGATCGGCTTGCCCGGCCCCACCAGCGTCTGCCACCAGCCCGGCTTGCCGGTGACGGGATGCGTGTTGAACACATGCTGGTCGCCGGTGAGCGCATGGCAGATCAGGATCGCGTTGGAGCGGTCGGCATTGAGCGTGCCGTAGCTTTGATAGGCGATCTGGAATGGCGAAAGATCGACACCGCAATCCAGATGCAGCGGCTTGTCGGCGCCGAACACAACAAGCTGCGACGACGGATGATCCGCCTCGCGCGCGCGCTCTTCGCTGACCGTAGATTTTTTGCCGACCGGTTGTCGGCTTGCAACGTCGGACATCGTATCTCCAGACCTTCAGGCCCAAAAAAACCGGCCTGAACGAATTGTTCGGCCGGGATCCAGATGTCCCCGGCCTGTTTAGCGAATTCTTTAACGTGGCTGCAAGCCGGCCGGCTCAAATGACCACGGAACAAGGCAAAAATAGTCCTGCGCCACCCCTCCGTCAAGGAGCTCCATCAAGGCGGAGGCCGCTAAACTCCCCTTAGCGTGAAGGTTTTCTTTGCTTTCAGGCACCGTCTTTTCTAATCAGAACCTTCGTTGCGAAAGCTCTTTCCATGCCCGATACACCCTCACCCATTTCACTTCAGGATTTGCGCCGCGAGATCGATACGATCGACGAGCAGGTGCATACGCTGCTGATGCGGCGCGGCGATATCATCGACCGTCTGATCCGCGTGAAGCAGACCCAGGAGGTCGGCTCCGCGTTTCGTCCCGCGCGCGAGGCGGACATGATGCGCCGCCTCGTGACGCGGCATCACGGCATCCTGCCGCTCGACACCGTGGAGAGCATCTGGCGCGTTATCATCTCGACCTTCACTTATGTGCAGGCGCCGTTCTCCGTTCATGCCGACCTGTCGTCGGGCGAAAGCGCGATGCGCGACAGCGCGCGCTTCCATTTTGGTTTTACGGTGCCGTTCCTTGCCCACTTCAACGCGGGTGCCGCCGTCGAAGCGGTCGCGAAATCGCGTGGCGACCTCGCGCTGGTGTCGGCGACATCGAGCCAGACGCCGTGGTGGAGCGTCCTCGAACAGCCGGGCGCGCCGAAGATCATCGCGCGACTGCCGTTCGTCGAGCGCGCCGACCATCCGGCTGCGATGCCGGTGTTCGTCATCTCCCGCGTGGCGGACGATGCACTGGTGACCGAAATCGAGACATGGAGCCTGCACGTCAGCGGCTGGAGCCCGGCCGCAGCGCGCGCCCTCTCGCCGCTGTCCGACGTGCTGGCGGTCGCGGATGCCTCATCAGGCACCGCCGCCCTGCTGGTCTCGGTCGCTCACACCGATGGGATCGAAAAGATCATATCTGCCCTGACCGAGGCAGGCGCAGCCGTGCGGGCCTCCGCTCTCGTCGGCGGCCACGCAACGCGCTATAGGGTGCCATCGCCCGGCACGCCCGCGCCTTGAAGTCTCTGGAGCCAACAATGTCCCGCCCCATGCCGAAACCCGGCATCCTTGAAATCGCGCCCTACGTCCCCGGCAAGAGTGGCGCGGGCATGCATGGGCGCGTGTTCAAGCTGTCGGCGAACGAGGCGGCTCTGGGTCCTTCACCGAAGGCCATCGAGGCCTTTACCCGGACGGCTACGGGGCTGGAAATCTACCCGGATGGCTCCGCGCGGCTCTTACGCGAGGCGATCGGCCGCGCCTTTAACATCGATCCCGCCAATGTCGTCTGCGGCGTCGGCTCGGGCGAATTGCTGCACACCATCGCCAACATCTATCTCGGCCCCGGCGACGAGGCGATCCACACCACGCACGGCTTCCTGCTCTATCCGATTGCGACCATGAGCAACGGCGCCACGAACGTCGTCGCGCCGGAGACAAACTTCGCCGCCGATGTCGACGCGATTCTCGCGGCCGTGACCCCGCGCACCAAGATCGTCTGGCTCGCCAACCCGAACAATCCGACCGGCACCTACGTGACCGCCGCGGAAGTGCGCCGGCTGCGCAAAAATCTGCCGCCGCAAACGCTGCTGGTGCTCGATGCCGCCTACGCCGATTTCTGCTCGAACGCCGATTACGAGGCCGGCATCGAACTCGTGAAGGAAACCGACAACACGGTGATGGCGCGGACCTTCTCGAAGATCCACGGCCTCGCCGCCGTGCGCATCGGCTTCATCTTCGGACCGCCGCACCTGATCGACGTCGTCAACCGCGTGCGCGACCCGTTCAACGCCAACGGCCCCGCGATGCAGGCGGCCATCGCCTCGCTCGCCGACACCGGGCACTACAAGGCGGCGCAGGCGCATAATGAAAAATGGCGCGCGTGGTTGACCGACGAAATTTCAGGTCTCGGCCTCACCGTGACGCCGAGTGCCGCGAATTTCATCCTGATCCACTTCCCCTCCACACCGGGCAAGACCGCGGCGGATGCCGATGCTTTTCTCACCAAGCGCGGACTGATCCTGCGCGCGGTCGCGGCCTACAAACTGCCGCAGGCGTTGCGGCTCAGCGTCGGCACCGAGGAGCCCAACCGCCTCGTCGTCGAGGCGCTCCGCGAATTCATGGGTGCAGCGTGAGCACGATCCAGTTCAACCGCATCACCATCATCGGGCTCGGCCATATCGGCTCCTCGATTGCACGCGCGATCAAGCAGCTCCATCTCGCCAATGAACTGGTCGTGACGGACGGAGCCGCCGCCATCCGCGCCCGCGCCGCCGAGATCGGATTGGGCGACCGCGTGGCGCAGAGCAACGTCGAGGCCGTGACGGATTCCGACCTCGTCATCATCTGCGTGCCGGTCGGAAAACTGGGCCAAGTCGCCGCTGAAATCGCGCCGCATCTCAAGGCTGGCGCGATCGTCTCAGATGTCGGCTCCGTCAAAGGCCCGGTGACGCGCGAAATGGCAAGTCATTTGCCGAAAACGATTCATCTCGTGCCGGGCCATCCGGTCGCGGGCACGGAGGATTCCGGTCCCGACTCCGGCTTTGCCGAACTCTTCATCAATCGCTGGTGCATCCTGACGCCGCTGCCGGACACGGATGCTGCTGCGGTCGAAAAGCTCGCAACTCTCTGGCGCACCATCGGCGCCAATGTGGAGACGATGTCACCCGATCATCATGACTTGGTGCTCGCGGTGACGAGCCACCTGCCGCACTTGATCGCCTACACCATCGTCGGCACCGCCGAGGACATGGAGAAGGTGACGGAGGCGGAAGTTTTGAAATTCTCCGCGGGCGGCTTCCGCGACTTTACGCGCATCGCGGCGTCCGACCCTACGATGTGGCGCGACATCTTCCTTGCCAACAAGGACGCGGTGCTGGAGATGCTCGGCACGTTCCAGGAAGACCTGTCGAAGCTCACCCGCGCCATCCGCCACGGTGACGGCGAGGCGCTGTTCGATCATTTCACCCGCACGCGGGCGATCCGGCGCGGCATCGTCAATCTTGGCCAGGATTCGTCCGGCGCTAATTTCGGCCGCCCGACGGAAAGGCTCCCGCAGGATGCGAAACCGGCGACACCGGCACCGTCGAAATAATCTTATCGCCTAGAACAGCGCCGGGGTCTGCGCCACGCGCAGCGGCCCGAGCAGCAGCGCGCCGTCCATGAACCGCAGCGTGATCGCCCGCGCGGGGCGGCCTTCCAGCGTGGTCTGCTGGCCGATCAGGTTAAGCCCCGCGATCAGTCCCGCATTGGCGTTCTTTCGCGCAACCTTGCCAAGCCCCGGAATGATCCGGTCGAGCGAATCGATCACCTTGTTGACGTCCTGCGTCGAGACGCCCGGTGCGACGTTCGACGGCGGGGCGCCTTCAGCGAGAGCCTTCTCAAGACCCAGCGCAGGCACGATCTTCTCGAAACCCGCGATCGTCATCTGCAACTGGCCGTCGAGATGGCCGCTTGGCGTCAGGCTGAGGGTACCCGCCGCCACCGCGATGGTGTCGCCCTGCTGAATGCGCGATTCGGTGACGTCGATGCCGCCGCCATTGGCCTGAATTTCGCGAAACCGCTCCGGCCACGGCTTCGGCGCAAAATCGTTGAGCCCGCGCAGCTTCACATGAATGGCTTCGTCAAACGGCGTCGCCAGCACCGGATGGACGTCCTGCACGCTGGCGCCCTCGCTGCGCAACACGCTCTCGATCACCGGATGATCGTTCAGTTCGCCCTCCACCAGCCGGATATGCCACTCCAGATGCTTGGCGCTGAAAAATGGCGCGGTCACCCCCGCCACGATCCGCTCGACGACGGGATCGTTGAACTCCATGGAAATGCGCTTCGGCAGTGACGGCAGGCCTGCGGCACTGGCGTGGCCAAGGCTCCAGTTGGCGGTCGCGAACGGTTGCTGGCCGGTTTCGCCGACCGTCACCGGCCCGGTGAATTCCGCGATCACGCGGGTCGGATCGTAAATCTGGGCGACGGCGAGGATCTGGCTGAGTTTGGCTGTCAGTGGTGTCTTGGTGGCGAATTGCTGCGCGGTCTGCGCCGTAAGCGAGATCACCGGATCGACGCAGCGCACCTCGAAGCGGAATGGGAAACCACCGACATCACGCTTTGAGCAATCGTAAATCCGGCCGGATTTCGCCTCACGCGCCTGCCAGCCCTTGAACTGCGCGTCGACCTCATGGGAGGCATAGAACCAGAATCCACTCCAGCCGATGGCGGCAAGCAGCAGCAGCGCGGACGGAACAAAAACCGGCCATAACCGGCGGCGGCGGGGCAAAGGAGCGCGTGGTTCGGCATAAGTCATCATAGGCGGTCCCAGAGCATTCAAATCCGGCGGATGAAAGACACTCATTGCCGCGTTAGGTCTTGAAGTCCAGTCGAACAGATATGATGATTCACTCAAGAAGGCGCGATTCATGGCGATAAGACCCATTCCCGACGAAGACCTGCCCCAGGGGGACCTGTGGGTGTTCGGTTATGGATCGCTGATGTGGCGTCCCGGCTTCGACTACATCGCTGAATTTCCCGCGCGGCTGATCGGCGAACACCGCGCATTATGTGTCTTTTCGCACCATCATCGCGGCACGGCGGAGCGGCCGGGCCTCGTGCTCGGGCTCGACCGTGGCGGCACCTGCCAGGGCACCGTGTTCCGCGTGGCGGAGAGCCTGCGCAAGGTGACACTCGATTACCTGCGCGAGCGCGAGCAGATCACCGGCGTCTACCGCGAGGTTCTGCGTTCGGTCTCGATCGAAAGCGATGCCCGTGAACGAGTTCAGGCGCTGGCTTTCGTGGTCGATCGCAGCCACCCGCAATATGCGGGGGCGCTGACGGTGGAGCAGCAGTTACACTATGTCGCGCACAGCCACGGCGCCTCCGGGGCCAATCGCGACTACGTGATCTCGACGGTGAAAACGCTGGAAGCCCGCGGCTGCCACGACGAAACACTGCACCGTCTGGTCACGCTGCTACAAAACGAAGCGCCGCTGCAGGAAGCGGAATGATCCGCGCTACGGCGCGGAAAATCCCATGATGCGCTCCTGCTCCGCCCGCCCTTCCCGGATCAGGCGGTTGCTCGCATCCTCGATCGCGGACGAGACCTGCGCGGTGAATTCGTCGCGCGAGAGCCCTGCCGGAATAGGTTTCAGGAATTCCACCACCAGCGTGCCGGGATAACGCAGGAAAGTACGGCGTGGCCAGAACAGGCCGGAATTGAGCGCCACCGGCAGACAAGTGACGCCGCAACCGACATAGATCTGGCTGACGCCCACCTTGTAATCCGGCGGGGCACCGACCGGACGCCGCGTGCCCTCGGGAAAAATGATGAGCTGCCGCCCGCGCTGGACCTGATCGCGTGCGTTCTTCATCATTTTCAGCAGAGCGCGTCCGCCCGACTCGCGGTCAAGGCCTATCATCTGCGCCTTGACGAGATACCAGCCGAAAAACGGAATCCGCGTCAGCTCGCGCTTGAGAATGAACAGCGGCTGATCGAAGAACGGCATCAATGCGAAGGTCTCCCACGCGGATTGATGCTTGGAGGCGACCAGCAGAGGCCCCTCGGGGATATTCTCGACGCCGCGATACTCCACCTTCACATTGCAGATCAGCGTGAGCAGCCACGCGCTGGTGCGCGCCCATGTCTTGGCGATCCAGATAATGCCCCAGCGCGGCATCGCGTAGGTCGGCAGGCCGATCACGCACCAGAGGATCGTGTTGAGATAAAACACGATGTTGTAGACCAGCGAACGCACGAACAGCGAAAACTTCGTCATGCGCATCAACCGGCCGATGCCGACGGCTTGGACACCGCACCGCTTTTGGCGGGCTGCTCCTCCCATTCGGGAAAATTGATGCCGAACGCCGCGAGGCGCACGCGGACCTGCGCAACCAGATATTTCACGTATTCAAGCGCCACCAGCCGCACTCCGGCGGGGCTGTTCCACCATGGCTCCCCGCGCCACGCTTCGCTGACCACGGGATAGAAGATGAGATCGATGTCGGGCATCGCGTGCGTCAATTCCACGGTGGCGCGCGGCATGTGGTAGTTCGATGTCACAACGATCAAAGAATGAAATCCGCGTTCCTTCACCCAGCGCCGCGTCTCGGTCGCGTTGCTGCGGGTGTTGACGGCGGAACGGTCGAGATCGACGCAGCATTTCAGCAGCGCCTGGCTCTCCGGCTGCGCGCGCAGGATGTCAGCGGCGCCATTGGCAGGGTGCACGCCGGAGATCAGCAGCCGCTTGCCGTAACCCTTCGACAGCAGGTCGAGCGCATCCGCCACGCGCGAGGCGCCGCCGGTCAGCACCACGATTCCATCGGCATGGCGGTCTGGCTTGCTTTCCTCGGAGCGTAGCTGCGAGGCAAACCAGGCAAATCCGGCAAGAAAGATCACGAAGAACGAGAACAAAAACCGCGTCACCGGCCAGCCGCCGGCGCGCGCCCGCGCTTCGGCCTCGCTCATTTTCGAATGGTCCGGCCTGCTGGTCATGACCGTGATGCGCTCCGTCCCGATCGTATCGTTTCCCCGCGCCCAAAATGCCCGAACCGGCAGCCGCCCGCAATCATTCCCACAGCATCATTCCCAAGCCCGCCTTCAATCGATCTCGTCAAGCGTCGCAAACAGCGTCCGGCGCGACGCCCATGCCGTCACCGCTGCGATCAGCATCGCCTGCCCCGCGAGCACGAGATACCCGGATGCCGGCAGCGCGAACGTGCCGAGCAGCGCCGCGAACTGGTCGCCCGCAGGCGTGCCGGAAAACCAGCTTGCGATGGATTCCGAGAATCCGAACACCAGGATGGCGGCGACACCGCCGATCACGCCGCCCTCGAGCCCCAACTGGAGGAAGTGCCGGAAGAAGCGGTTGGCGATAAAGCGATCCTGCGCGCCGACGAAATGCAGCACCTCGACAATCGGCCTGTTGGCGGACATCGCGCCGCGCGTCGCGAACGACACCGAAATCACGGTGGCGAAGATCACAAGGATCAGAACGCCCGTGCCCGCCAGCACGATCGCGCCGCTCATCGAGCGCATCCGTTCGATCCAGGCACGATGATCGTCCACCGTGGCAGACGGCGCGATCGCCACGAGACGTTTCTGCAGATCGGCAATATTGAGAGAGCCATCCGGCGTGACCCGCGCCACGATGATGCGCGGCACCGGCAGGTCGTCGATGGAAAAGCCCGTGCCGAGCCATGGCTCGAGCAGCTTGGCGGATTCCTGCTTGGTGAAGGCGCGCGCATCGACAATGCCGGGCTGCGCGCGTACGGCATCGGTCACCGCCTTGACGTCGCGGTCAATGTCGCGGCCGGAGGTCGCCCGCAACTGGACGGTGATTTCGCTTGCGACATCCGACTGCCACTGTGCGGCGGACGCCCGCACCAGCAACACCGCACCGGTGGTGATGGAGGCGAGAAACGTCATGATCGCGACCACCGCGACCAGCGCGCGGCCGGACATCGAGCCGCGCGGCACGATCGGCGAGACGTTGCGCGCCGGCCCATCATCCTCGGTCTGGTAGTTCGCATCAGTCACGGCGGTGCACCTGAGTGAAAAGCCTACTCATAGATATGCAGCCTGGATTCATGAAGGACCATGCGGCGTGCCTGATACTGATCCATCAAGGCAATATCGTGGGTGGCGATGATGACGGCGGTTCCGGTCTTGTTGAGCTGGATGAAGAGATTGAGCAGCCGCCTTGCCAGCGATGGATCGACGTTACCGGTGGGCTCGTCGGCGAGCAGAATCTGCGGCCGCGCGATCACCGCACGCGCGATGGCCGCGCGCTGCTTCTCACCGCCGGAGAGGATCGGCGGCAATGCGTCCATCCGCTCGCCGAGCCCGACCCATTTCAACAGGTCGATCACCTCGCGGCGATAGCTCGACTCGTCCTTGCCCATGACGCGAAACGGCAGCGCCACGTTTTCATACGTCGTCATGTGATCGAGCAGGCGGAAATCCTGCAACACGATGCCGATGCGCTGACGCAGCCGCGCGATGGCATTCTTGTCGAGGAGCGAGATATCCTGTCCGAACATGTTGACCAGGCCGCGCGTCGGGCGCAGCGACAGGAACAGCATCCGCAGCAGCGAGGTCTTGCCCGCACCGGAGGGGCCGGTGAGGAACTGAAAGGAATGCGCCGGTATCTGGAACGTCAGATCCCGCAGCACCTCCGGACCAAGCCCATAGCGCAAACCGACATTTTCGAATCGGACCAAGCTCAGCTCCGTTCGGAAAAGGGCGCGAATTCCATGGCGGGAACAATTCCGCCGCAAAACAGGGACATATCTGTCGCCAGTCTTGGGACCAGTCTTGGGGCCGTTATGGTTTCCGATTCGTTAACGGACGCCGCATAGACTGCGGGCGGCTCATTCTCGGCGATTCGATTTATGCAGATCATCTGTCCCCATTGTACGACATTCTACGACGTGGACTCGTCCAAATTCGGCGCCGCCGGCCGCAATGTCCGCTGCGCGCGCTGCGGCGAAACCTGGCTCGCGAAGCCGGAATCCGCCTCCGCGATGGCGGGGCCGGACCCGTTCGAGGAGGTCGATGCGGGCTGGGGTCTGGCGGCGGAAACGCCGGTCCGTGAGGAGGACACCCCTCACGTCCAAAGTCCGTCCATCGCCGCGGACTGGCAGGATGAGTATGCTTCTCACGAGGCAACCGATGGCGAGGATGAACCTCGCGCATCCCGCAGGCCCGAATGGCTGCAAAGCCTGCTGCGCCCGCTGCAACCGATGCTGCAAACCCGTTTCCTGTCCGGCATCACATCCCGCATTCCGGGCGTGCCGCACCTGCGGCCGCCGAAGGTCAGCCTGGCTTTCACCAGCACAGCGATGGCGGCCGTCTGCCTTGGCCTCATCATCTGGCGCGCCGATGTCGTGCGACTGATGCCGCAGACCGGACCGTTCTTCAAAATAGCCGGGCTCGGCGTCAATCTGCGCGGGCTTGAGTTCGACAAGCTTCAGCTCTCCTCGGAGATGGTCAACGGCAAGTCAGTGCTGGTGATTCAGGGGGCGATGAAGAACATCACCCGCAAGCCGGTCGAACTGCCGCGCCTGCGCTTCATTGTCCGCGACCAGAACGGCACCGACATCTACGCATGGAATTCCGTGCTGGAGCAGCCCGTGCTGAAGGCCAACGAGCGGCTGGCGTTCAAGTCCCGCCTCGCCTCGCCGCCAGCCGAAGGCCGGGAAATCGCCGTTCGATTCTTCCAGCGCCGGGATATCGGAGCCGGGGCAACCTGATGGCGAAAATCCTGATCGCTGACGACGAGGAGTCGATGCGCCTCCTCGTGGCGCGCGCCATCGCGATGGACGGACACGACATCACCACCGCGCAGGACGGTGCGGAAGCGCTCGACATCATCACCCGCGCCAATGGCGCATTCGACCTGCTGCTGACCGACATCAAGATGCCGGTGATGGACGGCATCGCGCTCGCGCTCGCGGTGGCGCGCGACTACCCGAAGCTTACGATCGTGCTTATGACCGGCTTCGCCGACCAGCGCGAGCGCGCCTCGGGCCTCGAGGCCATCGTCCATGACGTGGTAACGAAACCGTTTGCGATCGCCGACATTCGCACAGCGGTCGCCGACGCGCTCGCCTCGCGACCGGCTCAATAGTCCTTCAAGAGACGCTCGATGTAGTCGAGTTCGATCTGTGGGCGGTACGAGTCGCCAAGCCGCCGCCGCAGTTCTTCCAGAATACGGCGGACGCGCTGCACGTCGATCTCGCCGGGAATCTTCACGCTCTGATCGTCGCTGTAATCGCGCCCCTTCAGCGGCCGCCCGAGCGGATCGGTGTCCTGCCCGCCGCTCTGACGCTGACCGAAGCGATTGCCCTGCTGGCCTTCGCCGTCGCCCTGATTCTGCTGCGCGAGGTTTTGCGCGCCCTTCTTCAACGCCTCGACCGCGCGGCCCTGCGCATCCACCGCACCATTTGCGCTGCCCTGACCAAGCTGGCCTCCCGCTTCGCCCATCGCGTTGTCAGCGTCGCCGAGCGGATTTCCTTCGCTCAACTCGCCGTCTTCACCGGGCTGTTTCCCGCCCTGCTGGGGCATCATGCCCTTCTGCTTCATGCCGTCGAGCAGCTTCTGAAGGCGGTCACGCAAGTTCTGCTGCTCACGCTGCAGATCGCCCATCGCGTTGCGGCCTTCCTGCTGCTCACGGCGCGAGTCACGCGAATTCTGTCCCTCATTATAGGTCTTGTCGCGCAACTGCTGCTGCTTGCGGGCGAGATCGCTCAATTCGTTGAGCGCCTGCTGCATATCCTGATCGCCCTGCCCCGGCTGCGCCATCTGCAGGTTTTCCAGCATCTGCTGCATCTGTTCGAGCAGTTGCTGCGCGGCTTCCTTGTCGCCGGAACGCGCCAGACGCTCCATGCGATCGATCATCCCCTTGAGATCCTGCTCACTCATCACCCGCGCATTGCGGTCGAGCGGGCGCGCAAGCTCCTGCGGATTCTTTTGCAACTGCTGCGCCAGTTGCCGCAGATAGTCGCTCAGCGCCGCACGCAAATCCTGTGTGAGCTTTTTGATTTCCTCATCGCTCGCACCGCGTTCCAGCGCCTGCTTCAGCGCATCCTGTGCCGCGCGCAGCGCCTTTTCGACATCGGTGACGTTCTTGTCCTCGATCGCCACCGCCAGCGCCCACAGGCTGTCCACCGTGCCGCGCAACGCCTCGCGCGTGTTGGCATGTGCGAGCTGGTTGGCAACGGCGTGGAGGCCGAGATATTCGCCCGACTCCGGCGTGAACGCCTGCGGCGCGACCAGAAGCGCTTCCAGCGCGATCATCACCAGCGGCTTCTGGCTGGCGTCAAGCGCCAGAATCCGGCGCTGCTCGATCAGGGCGCGCGCCAGGGGCTTGTTGAAGACGCGCTGCGGCAGCCGCATGTTGAAGGGCTCGCTGCGTCCTTCGTTGCCGGCTTCGTCCTTGGCCGTCAGGGTCAGCCTGACCTCCGCACCCGCATAAGGATGCTCGCTCAGATCCTTCACGGTCTGACCGACACCCGTTTTCGTCCGCGCGCTCGGCAAGCCCAAAGCGAACGCGATCGGATCGTACAGTGGCGAGGTGGCCTTTTCCGGCGTGCCATCGTCATCCGAATTGCGAAGCGCGATATGCGCCTGCGCCTGCGTGACGCCGTAATCATCCTCGAGCTTGTAGGACAGCGACAAGCCACCATGCGCCTGCCGCTCGGGGTCCTTCGCCAGCGCAATTGTCGGCGCATGATCGGGAATGACCTTGAACGACCATTGCGGCAGCGAGGACGGCGAGCGGACCCGCGCGCTGCCATCGGTTGCGATGGTGAAGCGGCGCTCGTCGGTGTTCTTCGGCGCGTCCCCGGTCTCGGCCGCAGCGGCGACACCGCCGCTCAGGCTGACATCGAGCGAACCGCCGCTGGCGCGCACGATCAGCGTGCTCCCTGCCGGAACCGAGATCGGCTCCTCAGCGGAAGCTGCCTTCTGCGGACCGGAGATCACGACTGGCGGACGGTTGGTGTAGGGCGGCGGATCGACCCAGGCATCGATTCGCGCCGGAGTGCCCGAGAACATCCCGTTCCAGTCGAAGGCCTGCATGAAACGCGCGGTCCGCTCGTCGCCCGCAGCGATGAAGGTCGCGATCAGCAACAGGATCGCCGCCGCGCGCAGCGCCAGCGGATCGTGGCGTGGCAGATCTGGCGACGGCAGCCGCGCGCGGATGCGGTCGAGCGAGGCACGCATGCGCGCGCGTTGCGCATTCCACAATGCGAGCGCTACCGGGTCTTCCGACTTCAGCGTGTCGGTCAGCGCGGTCGCAGGACGATGAGCGATGCCGGAATCGAGGTCGAGACGGCGCAGCGCCTCCTCGCGGGCGGGCCAGCGAAAGCGAACAAGCGGCACCAGCGCGGCAAGACCGGCGATGGCGAAAATCGCCACGCCCGCGACACGCAGGACAAACGGCGCCACCATCCAGACGCCTGCCCAGGCGGCGGCGAGAAACAGGCCCACGACCGTCAACACCCGCGCCAGCGATGGCCACAGCCGCTCCCACGCGATCGCAAGCCGCGCATGTTGCACAGCGCGGGCGATCGCCTTCAGCAGAACGTCCTCCTCCGAGGGAGGTGTCTGCGGGGAATCGGGTATCTGGCCGCTCACGAAAATCTCCGGTTAGGCGAAGATCAGCCTATCACGGCGGCCTCAATGAGGCACGGCCGGAACCGGCTCCGCCCACGCCTAAAGGCCCGGAATCAAGCTCACAGCCAGGGCGCGATCCGGTCCATTCCGATCAATTGCGCGGGATCGATGCGCGGACGCACCACGGCGTACTGGTCGCCCTTGACCAGCACCTCCGGCACCAGTCCGCGGGTGTTGTAGGTACCGGCCTGCACCGCGCCATACGCCCCCGACGACATCACCGCCACGAGATCGCCCGCCTTGAGCGCGGGCAGATGACGCCCGAGCGCGAGATAATCGCCGGTCTCGCACACCGGCCCCACCACGTCGGCCACGATGCCATCACCCGGCGACGATACCTCGCGCACGGGAATGATGTCGTGATGCGCCTCGTACAGCGTTGGCCGGATCAGGTCGTTCATCGCCGCGTCGATGATGACGAAATTGCGAGCCTCGCCATGCTTCACATAGATCACGCGGCTGACGAGGATGCCGGCATTGCCGACGATCATCCGTCCGGGCTCGAACATCAGAGTGCAGTCGAGTCCCCTGGTGACGCGCTTGACCACGTCCGCATAAGCATCCGGCGCCGGCGGCACCGGCAGATCGCTTTCATAGGGAATGCCGAGGCCACCGCCGAAGTCGATATGATCGATCGCATGACCGTCGGCGCGCAGGGTCCGCACGAAATCCACCAGCAGCGTGAACGCCGATTCCATCGGGCCGAGATCGGTGATCTGACTGCCGATATGCATATCGACGCCGGTGACGCGAATACCCGGCAGCTTCGCTGCCCGTGCATAGACCGCGCGCGCGCCTTCCAGCGGAATGCCGAACTTGTTCTCCGACTTGCCGGTGGAAATCTTGGCGTGGCCACCCGCGCCGATGTCGGGATTGAGCCGCAACGAGATGCGCGCGGTGTTGCCGGTCTCGTGCGCGATGCGCGAAAGCAGATCGAGTTCGGGCTCGGACTCGACATTGATGCAGAGAATGTTTTCGGCGAGCGCCTGACGCAATTCGCTTTCCGTCTTGCCGACACCGGAAAACACGATTCTGTCGGCCGGAATGCCCGCCGCGCGGGCGCGCATCAATTCGCCGCCGGACACCACATCCGCTCCCGCGCCGAGACGCGCCAGCGTACGCAGCACCGACTGGTTGGAATTCGCCTTCATGGCGTAGCACACGAGCGTGTCGAGACCCGCGAAGGCCTCCGCGAACACGCGATAATGCCGCTCCAGGGTCGCGGTCGAATAGCAATAGAACGGCGTGCCGACGGCTTCCGCCAGACGGTCTATATCGACGTCCTCGGCATGAAGAACGCCGTTACGGTAATGGAAGTGATGCATGATGGCTCAATCCAGAATCGGATCGAGAATGATGCGCTTCTTCTCGCCGCGAGGCGCGATCATCTGTTTGCCCTGGCTTCCGGCAGGAGCAAAAAGAGTTTCATCGGCCGACGATCCCGGCGACGTCTGCGAGCGATAGGTCTGCGCATTGCTGCCCTCGACCTCAGCGTGCGAAGGCGTAAGCGCCGCGCCGGGCGGCAGATCGAGCGGGCCTTTCCGGCCGCAGCCGCCGAGCGCAAGGGCAGACAGAATCAGCCCAAGCGCAGCGAGCTTCGACCAGGAAACGTGAGAGACGAAACGGTTCACGACGGTGTCCTTGAATTCGGGCCGCACCATACAAAGAACGGCTGCGGCTGGCGAGGCCCCCGCGCTGTCAATCTTCGGCCTGTCAGCCCGATTTTTGCTCTTTTTCCAGCCGCATAAGCCAGTTTTTCGCCTGTTCACGAACGTTTTCCGGAGCGGTGCCGCCAAAGCTGGTCCGGCTCTCGACCGAGGCTTCCACCGACAGCACGCCGAACACGTCTTCCGTGATGGCAGGCTCGACCGCCTGCATATCGCTGAGCGGCAGCTTATGCAGCGCCAACCCCGCCTCCGCCGCCTTGGCGACGATCCGGCCCGTGACGTGGTGCGCCTCGCGGAATGGCATCTTCAGCGTCCGCACCAGCCAGTCGGCCAGGTCGGTGGCGGTCGCATAGCCTTCACCGGCGGCGACCTTCATGCGCGCCTCGTCCGGCTCGATATCGAGCACCATGCCGGTGATGGCGCGGATCGCCAGCGACATCGCGGCGAACGCTTCCATCGCACCCGCTTTGTCCTCCTGCATGTCCTTCTGATAGGCGAGCGGCAGGCCCTTCATCACCATCAAGAGCGCGCTCAACGAGCCGACGATGCGGCCGGTCTTGGCACGCACCAGTTCGGCCGCATCGGGATTGCGCTTCTGCGGCATGATCGAGGAACCGGTCGTGAACTTGTCCGACAGATGAACAAGCCCGACCAGCGGCGAGGTCCAGATCACGATCTCTTCGGCGAAACGCGACAGATGAACCGCTGCGATCGAGCACGCGGACAACGTCTCCAGCACGAAGTCGCGATCCGAGACCGCGTCGAGCGAGTTCGCCATCGGCCGCGCGAAGCCGAGCGCCGATGCCGTTGCACGCCTGTCGATCGGAAACGAGGTGCCTGCAAGGGCGGCTGCGCCGAGCGGGTTTTCATTGAGGCGCTTGCGTGCATCGGCAAAACGCCCGCGGTCGCGCGCGACCATTTCGACATAGGCCAGGAGATGATGGCCGAACGTCACCGGCTGCGCGGTCTGCAGATGCGTAAATCCCGGCATCACCGTTCCGGCATGCTCGAGCGCGCGTTTCACCAGCGCACGTTGCAGCGAGGCAAGATCGGCGTCGAAGGAGTCAATGGCATCGCGCACATAAAGGCGGAAATCGGTCGCGACCTGATCGTTGCGCGAACGTGCGGTATGCAACCGACCCGCCGCAGGGCCGATCAATTCGCCAAGCCTGCTTTCCACATTCATGTGAATGTCTTCGAGCGCGCGCTTGAAGGTGAACGTGCCTGCTTTGATTTCTGACAAAATTGTGTCTAGACCACCGGCGATGTTTTTTGCATCGTTGGCGGTAATGATCCCTTGCGCGGCCAGCATGGCTGCGTGGGCCTTTGACGCGGCGATGTCCTGGGCATAGAGGTGCTGATCGACGTCGATTGAGACGTTGATTTCCTCCATGATCGCATCGGGGCTCTCTCCGAAGCGGCCGCCCCACATCTTGTTGCTCATGACTGATAGCTCACGACTGCCGACCTGACTTCGCACTCAATCTACGATAAATAGCACCAATGACCGAGCAGACACCGCCTACCCGCTCCCGCCCCCGCATTCCCATGGCGCTCGCCACCGTCATTATCGGCGTCGGCGCCGCTACTGTGGCGATATACGGGATGCGAGGCCTGCAAGGCAATGCATCTGGCGACCCGGTTTGCCGCCCGGCGGTCAATCTCGCGCAGAAACTCAAGCCTCTCGCCCAGGGCGAAGTCGCCGCATTAACCATGGCCTCGCAGCCGCTGCGGGTCCCGGATCTCACCTTCGACGACGCCTCCGGTAAATCACGCAAGCTGTCGGAATTCCGTGGCCGCACCCTTCTGGTGAACCTTTGGGCGACATGGTGCGTGCCCTGCCGCCGCGAAATGCCGGCGCTCGACCAGCTTCAGGCCAAGCTCGGCGGGCCGAAATTCGAGGTCGTCGCCATCAATATCGACACCCGCGATCCCGAGAAGCCGAAGAATTTCCTGAAAGACGGCGGCCTCACCAAACTCAGCTATTTTTACGACAACAGCGCCAAGGTGTTTCAGGATCTGAAGGCCGCAGGACGTGCCCTCGGCATGCCGACCTCGATGCTGGTCGATCCTTCGGGCTGCGAAATCGCGACCATCGCGGGCCCCGCCGAATGGGCCAGCGGCGACGCGGTCAAGCTGATCACCGCAGCCCTCGGACAATAGGCCGCCCTTCTTTCCTTACATTCGTCGCCTTTGACGGAGTCCATGTCGCTGCGGTGCATCAGCAGCGAAAGGGCCTGTCATGCAATATGTCGACGGATTCATCGTCCCTGTGCCGAAGAAGAAGCTCGCCGCCTACCGGGCACTCGCCCGCAGGGCTGGAAAGATCTGGCGCGAATACGGCGCACTCGAATATCGCGAATGCGTGGCCGAGGATGTCAAACACGGCAAGCTGACCTCGTTTCCGCAGAGCGTGAAATTGAAACCGCAGGAGACCGTGGTGTTTTCCTGGATCATCTATAAATCGCGCAAGCAGCGCGACCGCATCAACGCCAAGGTGATGAAAGACCCACGGCTCGCCGACATGATGGACACCAAGACGCTGCCGTTCGACGGCAAGCGGCTGATCTATGGCGGCTTCGAGATGATGCTGAAATTCTAGGCGAAAATATCGAGCTGGCCGCCGATACCCGCCGCATTGTTCGCGGCGGGAGAGCTTTGCGCGGGCTGAAGCAATTGCAGGACCGAGCCTTGCGCGTTCAGTTGCGATTTGAGCACGCTCGTCGCGATCTTCTGCTGGGTATTTCCAGCCTGCATCGCCATCGCGGCGGCAACGAGACTCATATCCATGACGCACTCATCCTGTTCGAGACAGGCAACCTAACCAGCGAAGGTTAACAATCTCGAACGGATGCCGGAGCGTCAGCGCGTCGGAACCGGCTTCTCGCCGCGATAGTCGTAAAAACCGCGCTGCGACTTGCGGCCGAGCCACCCTGCTTCAACGTACTTCACGAGGAGGGGGCATGGGCGGTACTTCGAATCCGCGAGCCCTTCATGCAGCACCTGCATGATCGACAGACAGGTATCGAGGCCGATGAAGTCGGCCAGTTCCAACGGCCCCATCGGATGATGCGCGCCGAGCCGCATCGCGGCGTCGATCGCCTGCACATTGCCGACGCCTTCGTAGAGTGTGTAGATCGCCTCGTTGATCATCGGCAGCAGGATGCGGTTGACGATGAAGGCCGGAAAATCTTCCGACACCGCGATCTGCTTACCGACCTTGGTGACGAAAGCCCGCGCGGCCTCGAACGTGGCGTCATCGGTGGCAATGCCGCGGATCAACTCCACGAGCTCCATCAACGGCACCGGATTCATGAAGTGAATGCCGATGAATTTTTCCGGACGGTCAGTCGAAGCCGCAAGGCGCGTGATCGAGATCGAGGACGTGTTCGACCCGATAATGGCGTCAGGCTTCAGCACCGCGCACAGATCGTGGAAAATCTTGCGCTTGACCTCTTCCTTCTCGACCGCGGTTTCGATCACGAGATCGCAGGAGGCGAGGCCCTCCAGCGTTGCCGAAGAACTGATCTTTTTCAGCGCAGCCTGATGCTCGGCTTCGGTGATGACCTTCTTCGTCACCTGCCGCGACAGGTTGCCGTTGATGGTCGCCATCGCCGATTTCAGCCGGTCTTCCGAAATATCGTTCAGCACGACATTCATTCCGGCGAGGGCAGCGACATGCGCGATGCCGTTGCCCATCTGACCTGATCCGATCACGCCGATTGACTTGATTTCTTTTGTCATCTTTCCGTCGCCATCCGTTCGCGGCACATCCGCTGCAAGTCTTCGCGGGCCTGCGCTCTCTCTATTACACCAAAACCCCGTCGCCTGCCGGGTCTTCCGGCATGCGTCATTAACGCCGTCGCTTGGCCAGTTCCTCGGTCAGTTCCGGCACGATCTGATAAAGATCGCCGACCAGGCCATAATCCGCGACCTGGAAAATCGGCGCATCCTCGTCCTTGTTGATCGCCACGATCACCTTCGAATCCTTCATGCCGGCGAGATGCTGGATCGCACCGGAAATGCCGACGGCTATATAAAGATCGGGCGCGACCACCTTGCCGGTCTGCCCCACCTGCCAGTCGTTCGGCGCATAACCCGCATCGACGGCGGCGCGTGACGCGCCGACACCCGCACCGAGGGTATCGGCCAGCGGCTCGATGTATTTCGTGAAGTTCTCTCGGCTTTGCATCGCGCGGCCGCCGGAGACGATCACCTTGGCCGAAGCAAGCTCGGGCCGGTCGCTCTTGGCGACCTCCTCGCCGACATAGGCCGACGTACCCGGCCCCGCCACCGCCGCAACATCCTCGATTGGCGCGTTGCCGCCGTCCGCAGCGGCTGCGAATGACGAGGTCCGCACCGTGATGACCTTCTTGCCGTCCTTCGACTTCACGGTCTGGATCGCATTGCCCGCATAGATCGGCCGCTCGAACGTGTCGGGCGCCACGATCTTGGTGATCTCCGATATCTGCATCACGTCGAGAAGTGCCGCCACGCGCGGCAGCGTGTTCTTGAAGCGCGAGGTCGCGGGCGCGACGATGGCGTCGTACTCGCCTGCGATCGAGACAACCAGTGTCGCCAGATTCTCGGCCAGATCGTGCGCATAAGCCGCATCGTCCGCCAATCGAACTTTCCGCACGCCCGCAAGCTTGGCCGCGGCCTCGGCGGCTGCACGGGCATTTTGCCCCGCTACCAGAATATCGACGTCACCACCCAGCGCCGCGGCAGCGGTGAGCGCTTTGGCGGTCGCGTCCTTCAGCACGCCGTCCGCATGCTCGGCCATCAACAATGTCGCCATCACAGCACTCCCGCCTCAGTGAGCTTGCCGACGAGTTCGGCAACCGAGGCGACCTTGACGCCCGCACTGCGGCCCGAGGGTTCGGACGTTTTCAGGATTTCAAGACGAGGCGCGAGATCGACGCCGAGTTGATCCGCCGTCATCTCCTCGATCGGCTTCTTCTTCGCCTTCATGATGTTCGGCAGGCTCGCATAGCGCGGCTCGTTGAGCCGCAGATCGGTGGTCACGATCGCCGGCCCCTGCAACTTCACGGTCTGCAAGCCGCCATCGACTTCACGCGTCACCTGGATGTTCGCGCCGTCGGCTTCGAGCTTGAACGCGAAGGTCGCCTGCGGCCAGCCCAGCAGCGCCGCCAGCATCTGGCCAGTCTGGTTGGAGTCGTCATCGATCGCCTGCTTGCCGAGGATCACAAGACCCGGCTGCTCGCGCTCCGTGATCGCCTTCAGAACCTTGGCCACCCCGAGCGGCTCGACGGGCGCATCGGATTTAATGTGAATGCCACGGTCGGCGCCCATCGCGAGCGCGGTGCGGATCGTCTCTGCCGCCTGCGCGGGCCCGATGGACACCGCAACCACCTCGGTCGCTTTCCCGCCTTCTTTTAGCCGCAGCGCTTCTTCGACCGCGATTTCGTCGAACGGATTCATCGACATCTTGACGTTGGCAAGCTCGACGCCACTGCCATCGGCTTTGACCCGGATCTTGACGTTGTAGTCGATGACCCGCTTGACCGGCACCAGAACCTTCATGGTTCCCCTTCATTCTGACTTAGTGTGCGCTGCGGAACCTAAAGAGGTCGCCCAGCCGGGTCAACGCGCTTGGGCGAGGGAAAGACCCGAAAGCGCCTCTGAAAACCCTATGCCGCGTCCCGTTCACCGGTTCTGGCCCGGCACCCACAGCACGTCCCCCGCGCCGTTGCCGTTCGCAGCCCGCGAGGCCACGAACAGGAAATCCGACAAGCGGTTGAGATAGCGCACCACGGCATCGCCGACCGGCTCATTGTCTTTCCCGGCCAATTCAACCACCAGCCGTTCGGCGCGGCGGCAGATGGTGCGCGCCTGATGCAGATGCGCCGCGGCGGCGGTCCCGCCCGGCAGGATGAAGGATGTCAGCGGCGCAAGCACCTCGTTCAGCGCATCGATATCCCGCTCCAGCCGCTCGACCTGCACCGGCAGAACCCGCAACCGCTCGGCCTTGCCTTCACACTCCGGCACCGTGAGGTCGGCGCCGAGATCGAACAGGTCGTTCTGGACAAGACCCAGCATCGCATCGAGCCGGGCGTGATCCCCAAGATGCAACCGCGCTACGCCGATAGCGGCATTGGTTTCGTCGACGGTGCCGATGGCCGCGACCCGCAGATCGTATTTCGGACGCCGCTCGCCGCTGCCGAGCGCGGTGGTGCCGTCGTCTCCGGTGCGGGTGTAGATGCGGTTGAGGGTGACCATGCTCTTGCTTCGTCTAGCGCCCCATCGCCCAGACCGCAGCCATGGCGATGACGATGGCGATGAACTGAAACAGCACCCGCAGCCGCATCAGGCGCTGCGAGGTGTTCGGCGAGCCGCCGCGCATCATATTGATCAGGCCCAGCAGCAGCACGATGGTGACGGCGATCAGGGCGATGGGGAGAAGGAATAAGGAAAAAAAGGATGTCATGTGCGTTACATACCACCCGGCGACCCGCCCCCCAAGGATTTAGAAGGCTTTCAGCCGGTCTCGCGGGAGGAACATGGCTGGGCATCCCGGATTTCATGACTTGCTCACCGTATCCCGCTAACCTCCATCTCCGAGAGAAAGCCCGCGTCTCATGACATTCATCCGCCGCGCCTTTCAGATCGGGATCGACGCCTTCAATGCGTTTCTAGCCGACGACGGCTGGGCGATCGCGAGTCATATCGCGCTGTCGGCGCTAATGGCGTTCTTTCCGTTCCTGATCGTGCTCGCCTCGCTCGCAGGCTTCCTGGGCTCCAAGGATCTGGCCGACCAGGCTGCCGGACTGATGCTGCAGGTCTGGCCGAGCCAGGCCGCCGATGCGCTGGTGACACAAATCCACGACGTCCTGACCCAGACGCGCGGCGATGCGCTGACCCTCGGCCTCGTGCTGTCAGTGTATTTTTCCTCCAACGGCGTGGAGAGCCTGCGGGTCGGCCTCAACCGCGCCTACGGCGTCACGGAGACACGGCCGTGGTACTGGCTGCGGCTGGAATCGATCGGCTACACGCTGATCGCGGCCCTTATCTCGCTGGTGCTCGCACTGTTGCTGGTGCTCGGCCCGCTATTGCTCGCCACCGCGCGCTATTACCTGCCGCTTATCATCGAGCCGAAAGCGCATCTGCTCAACTTTTCGCGTTACGCCATCGCGCTGGTGTCGCTCGTGAGCGCCTTGTTCGTGCTGCATGCCTGGTTGCCCGCCGGACACCGGACGCTGCGGCAGATCATGCCGGGGATCGCGTTCACCGTGATCGCCTCGCTCGTCTCGGCGGCAGGCTTCGGACAATATCTGGCGCGCTTCGCCAACAACTATGTCACCACCTATGCGGGGCTCGCCTCGGTCGTGATCGCGCTGGTGTTTCTGTATTTCATCGCCGCGATTTTCATCTTTGGCGGCGCACTCAATGCCGCGATCATCCGCCGGAAGCAGCCCGGCGAACCGTCGCCTCGCCAAGCGCCGCCGCCAGCGCCCGCGGGCTGACCGGCTTCATCAGGAAGGCATCGGCGCCGGCGGCGCGCGCCTTGGCTTCATCCTGCTCGTGGCCGGAGACACCGACGATCCCGACGCGCTCGCCCGCAACGCCCAGCGCGCGCAACCGGCGAATGGTCTCGACACCGTCGATGCCCGGCAGCACCATGTCCATCAGCACGACATCGAGATCGCCGCGCGACACGCGCTCCGCCGCAAGCTCGCCCTGTCCGACGAATTCGATCTTGTGCCCCAATTCGCCAAGCACCGTGTTGAGTACGACGCGGCCGAACGGGTTGTCCTCGACGCTGAGGATTTTTAACGCGCCGATATAGGACGGTGGCGGCGCAGATGTCTTTCGTTCCTCTCGCGGCAAGCCGACACGCACCGTCAGCGTAAAGACGGTGCCGCCATCCTTGCGCCGCGTCACACTAACATCGCCGCCCATGGCCTGCGCGAGTTGCTTCACCGACCACAGCCCGAGTCCCGCGCCGCCGAAACGCGATGCCACATCGATGCTTGCCTGCGAGAACGGCTTGAACAACCGGTTGATCTCGGCGAGCGACAGGCCGATGCCGCTGTCGGACACAGCGAAAGCAACATTCATCCCATTCTTGCCGCGCGGCGTGGCGGAAACATCGAGTTCGACCAATCCTGACGGCGTGAACTTCACCGCGTTGTCGATCAGATTTTCCAGCGCCGCGCGCAGGCGCACGGCGTCGCCTGTCACAAACTGCGGCAGGCCTTCGGTGATCGTCACTTTGGATTGCAGGCCGTTGGCGGTCGCGCGGCCAGCAAGGCCATCGCCGGCCGAACGCGCCAGCGCGTGCAGATCGAAAAAATCCTCACGCATGGGCAGGCGCGCGGCCATGCTCTTGGCGGCATCGACATAAAGGGTCGCGAGTGCTGCGAGATGCTCCGCGCCGGTGCGGATGGTTTCCACCCAGCGACGCTCGCGCGCGCCCAAGTCGGACGTCTCCAACAGCGACGAGATCGCGAGGATACCGGTCAGCGGTGTGCGCACCTCATGGGCGAAGGCGGCAAGCGCCGTTTCCACCACGCCGCGTACCGGGCCTGCGGGCTTGCGTGACGGCTTGCTGGCAGCGCGCTTGGGCGCAGCCTTCCGCGCCGGCGTCTTCTTCGCCGGAGGTCGCTTTCCCTTGTGTAATGTCTTCGACTTCCCCAGGCGGCGCGTCGAACGCGGCTTCGTCGCCATGCAATCCCCCAACGAGGCTTCATCCTGCCATCCGTGGGCGCAAGAGTCACGGCAGCCCGACCATCTCCCGGATATTTTGTGGGCTCAGGCCCTGCTCCCGTAGCGCCTGCAACGAGGTTGCCTGCGCCGATTTCGAGAGCTTCCTACCGTCCTCGCCGCGCAGCAGACCGTGATGCCGGTAGACCGGGGCGGGCAGGCCCAGCAATTGCTGCAACAGCCGATGGACGCTGGTCGCCCAGAACAGGTCCTGCCCGCGCACCACATGAGTCACGCCCTGCAAGGCATCATCGATCACGACCGAGAGGTGGTAACTCGTCGGCGTTTCCTTGCGCGCCAGCACGACATCGCCCCATGCCTCGGGCCGGGCCGCAACATGTCCGGTTTCTCCTCCGGGGCCGGAACCCTGCTCTTCCCAGACCAGCGCACCTGCCCGGCGGCAGGCGATCCGGCTGTCCAGCCGCAGGACGAAGGGCTCTCCTGCCTGCATCCGGGCTTCACGTTGCTGCGGCGACAACGCCGCCGCCGAACCAGGATAGAGCGGCGCCCCATCGGGATCGCGCGGCCAAGGCTTATCCGACAACGGCTTACTCTGTTCGATCATCCGGGCGATCTCCGCCCGGCTCTCGAAGGCCTGATAGACCAGCCCCTGCCCGGCGAGCTGTTCCATCGCATCCCGGTAGAGATCGAAATGCTCCGACTGCCGCCGCACCGGCGTTTCCCAGACGATGCCGAGCCATGCGAGGTCTTCATAGATCGCCGCCTCGTATTCCGGGCGGGAACGCGACCCATCGATATCCTCGATCCGCAGCAAAAACCGCCCGCCGCTCTGCCGCGCGAGGTCGAAGTTCAACAGCGCCGAATAGGCGTGGCCGAGGTGCAGCCGCCCATTCGGGCTCGGGGCAAAACGGAAAACGGGTGGCGGCATTGATCCTATTCGCGTGACATGCTGATTCTGAGAGGCATGACACTATACCTGAACACGCAGACCGACCTCGACCGTGCCATCGCCATGCTGGTCGCGGCCGATCCGCGCCTTACGGAAGTCGCGAAGGTGGCAGGCATGCCCGCACTGCGCCGCCGGGAGCCGGGGTTCACCGGCCTTGCCGCCATCGTCTGCGGTCAACAATTGTCCACTCACGCCGCTGCCGCAATCTGGAAGCGTGTCAGCGATGCCTTCGATCCATTTCATCACGATCTGATCCGCGCTGCGCGTCCCGCGCGGCTGGCGCGGCTGGGGCTCTCGGCCGCCAAGATCAAGACACTGAAGGCGCTGGCGCGGGAGCTTGCAGCAGAGCGACTCGATCTCGACACACTCGGCCGGCAGGAGGCGGACCTCGCCCACGGCGCGTTGACGGCGCTGCACGGCATCGGTCCCTGGACGGCCGACATCTATCTGCTGTTCTGTCTCGGCCATGGCGATGCGTGGCCGGGCGGCGACCTCGCCGTGCAGGAGGCGATGCGGATCGGCCTGAACCTCGATGCGCGCCCGACCCCCAAACAGGCCACGGCGCTGGCGGAACGCTGGCGGCCCTGGCGCGGGGCGGCGGCGCATTTGTGGTGGGCCTATTATCATGCCGTGAAGCGCCGCGAAGGCATCCTCCCCGACAACACCGCGCGCACCGAATCGAAGGCCGTGCGTTCCGTTCGGGCCGGTGCACCGCCCGTTCAAGCCCGCGTGAAACCGACCGGAAAACCGCATGCAACCCAACGGGGCCAGCGGAAAAAATAGCGTCCGCCCTTCACAATCGTGTCGCGCTACCTGTAGTATTCTGCCCGTAAAGCTGCTTCGCAGCCGATCAGGGGGGTCAGGAGCGTTACTTGAACGCACATGTCTCACAAGGAGGTTGGCCGGCATTGGTCTTGAATGCCGATTTCCGGCCGCTGAGTTACTACCCGCTCTCACTTTGGTCATGGCAGGACGCAATCAAAGCCGTGTTCCTTGACCGCGTGAACATCGTTGCCAGTTACGAGCACGCCGTTCACAGCCCGTCATTCGAGATGCAACTGCCGAGCGTCGTGTCGCTCAAATCCTTCGTCAAGCCGACGACGCATCCCGCGTTCACGCGCTTCAATGTTTTCCTGCGCGACCGCTTCTCCTGCCAATACTGCTCCTCGCAGGAAGACCTCACCTTCGATCACATCATCCCGCGTTCGCGCGGAGGGCAGACGACATGGGAAAACGTCGTCGCCGCCTGCTCGCCCTGCAATCTGAAGAAGGGCAGCATGACGATGCAGCAGGCGAATATGTTCCCGCGCCAAACTCCTTATGCGCCGACGGTCCACCAGCTTCACCGCAACGGCAGGCTGTTCCCCCCGAACTACCTGCACGAAAGCTGGCTTGACTATCTCTACTGGGACACCGAACTCGACCCGTAGGCCGCACGGCCATTGCCGCGCTTCGGCGCGGCTCTGCTCTTTTTCAGGTTCAACGGACGAGGCTTGCGGCCGTTGTCGATTGCGACGAACGCGAAGATCGCGCTGGTGACCTTGTTCGTTTCTTCGCTGTCGCGGCTGCGCCGCCAGGCTTCCACCGAAATACGCAGTGAGGTACGGCCGGTTTCCTTCAGGCTTGCGAAGAAGGTGACCTCGTCGCCCACAAAAACCGGGCTGATGAATTCCATCGCATCGACGGCAACGGTGGCACAGCGCCCACGCGCCAGCCGCGTCGCGAGACTTCCCGCGGCCAGGTCCATCTGCCACATCAGCCAGCCGCCGAAAATATCCCCGGCCGGATTGGTGTCGGACGGCATGGCGATCGTTCGTATAACGGATTTTCCCTTTGGGGCAGGCATCTCTATTTCACCATCCAACGCGACGGATTATCCCGTCATTGATCCGAAGTCCGGAAGACAACTGCGCCGCCGGTGAAGCCTGCGCCTACCGCCGCCATCAGGAGAAACTGACCGTCCGCAAATTTTCCTTGCTCGCTGGCGAGCGACAGCGTGAGCGGAATGGTGGCCGCCGACGAATTGCCAAATTCCTCGATCGACCGCAGCGTCCTGCACGGATCGATGTCCAGATTTTCCGCGACAAGATCGAAAATGCGCGCATTGGCCTGATGCGGAATGAAGTGATCAATCTGCGAGGCCTTGATGCCCGCCCGCCCCAGCGCCTGCTCCGAGCAGAGCGTCATCAACTTCACAGCCTTCTCGAAGACGACCTTGCCGTCCTTGATCCGGATCACGCGGTCTTCCGGCTCCGCCGTGCCCATATCAGGGTTGCGCGTGCCGCCCGCCTTGATCGCAATCATATCGTAGAGACTGCCGTCGGACATGACGCTCGAACCGAGAACTCCCGCATCCTCACGCGACGACGGCGCAAGCGCCATCGCCGCCCCGGCGTCCGCGAACAGAACCGCGCTCGTCGTATCCGCTTTGTTGATGCGTCGGCTCAGGATATTGGCCGCAACGATCAGCACCGACTGGCCTGTGGTTTTGACGAATCCGTCTGCGAACAGCAGCGCATAGATGAACCCCGAACACGCCCCGGTCAGATCGATCGCCCCACAGGTGAGACCGAGGCGATGCGCCAGCAGCGGCGCAGACGGTGGCAACAAATGATCCGGCGTGGAGGTGGCGAGCAGTACCAGACCGATGTCATTCGTCTCGATTTGCGCGTGCGCAAGCGCAGATGAAGCCGCCTCCACGGCAATATCCGTCAGCGCTTGATCCGGTGCCGCCCAGCGGCGCGCCTTGATGCCGGTGCGGCGCGCGATCCAACCGTTCGACAAACCGAGATCCTGCTCAAGAACGGAATTCTCAATACGCCGCTCGGGCACATAATGGCCGAGGCCCGCAATTCGCGACGACCGGACATTCATGGGACGTTTCACATCGAGAAATTCTTGCATCAGTCATCGACACGCTTTTTGCCGTGCCATCCATTGCATGCGCATTCATTGCCTGCAATGAGGCGATCATACCTCTGAGCGAACAAACACACAGCATGCACGATGCGCGAAACAGCCGGTTACCTCTGCATGAAATCCGCCAGATGAATTCTGCTACACGCCGTCAGGTCGCGAGTAGGATTTTCTGAATCCTGTTGTCTTCCCGCGCATGCTTTTTGTGAAAAAAATAATCGAAAACGAACAGCCGCACTTCCGAAGACAGATTGCTGTCTTCCCGATCTTCCTTGATCCTCGTCACGATCCGCGCGAGTGACTGATTATGCGCATGGGCGATTTCCTTGAGCGCGTCCCAGAACGGCTGCTCCATGCTCACGCTGGTTTTGCGGCCAGCGACCGCGATCGAACGCTGGATGATAAGAGACTTCGTCGACGAGACCATTATTGTTTCCCCCGGGTGGCGACAGATCATCAAGCCGGCCTTGAACGGCCTTTGTGCTTGGCCTTGAGTCGCGGGGGAGCAAGAAGGATGCCAGCGGCAAACACTCGCCATACGATCATATCGCAAGGCATTTCCGGAAAGCCTCTCTATCCTTTTGCGCGATTTTTTGCCGAGAGCATCCATCATCGGCAATAATTTGCCGAGATAGACGCGTGAGCGCTCTCATCCACGATCTCAAGCCACAAAAAGCGGTACCGCTTTCATCGCGAGATGCAATTTCACGCGAGCGGAAATCCGCACACCGAAGCGATACATTGCCCTTATCAAAAATTTAAATCGAAGCAGCGAAAGTATCCAGATAGGGGGAGTTATCGGACGGTTGCGTATGCCATGCCGTTAGCTGCCCCGTTCCAATTCAGCGCCTGGGGGCACTTGATGAAACGTCCAAGCATTGCTTCGACCTTGAATTTGATGATCACGTTGATGGCAGTCTCCATTGTATTGATGCTTGCCCGCCAGTCCTGGCATTCCTGGGAACGCCTGACCGAGACAAAACGGATGACCGTGATCTCCGATTTGTCGGCCGATGCCTTCCAGGCGATGCACAATTTGCGCGCCGACAAGTCCACCATGGTTCGCACCCTGAAGGCCGACAAAACGATCGAGCCGAAGATCCAGAAGTATCTCGACGATCTTCACACCGGTGAAATCAAGGCGATGCGCGCGGTCGGCAAGAATCTCGCTTCCGTCGATTTCAATGGCCAGGCGAAGGTCCGTGAAGAGCTGATCAAGCTCACCGATCGCTTCGCCGCGCTCCAGGTCGAATCCATGAGCGCCGTACACAACGAGAAATCGACCCGGCGCGCCGCCCTGCCGACCGAGTACAACGAGGTCGGCGGTAAATTGCTCGATCTTCTTCAGGATCTGTCCACGCAACTGGTCGGGCTGATCAACCACGCCGACGCCACCGTCGATCAGTTGCTCGCCATCAAACAATCCGCCTGGCACCTGCGCGCCACCGCCGGTGAAGCATCGCTCCGGGTCTCGATGGCCTTGGGTGCGGGCAAGATGACACCCGAAACCCATACCCAGCTCACCAAGCTGATCGGCGGAACACAGTCCGCCTGGGAAGGCCTCGAGATCGCCGCCGAGGGCATGCAGTTACCGGCATCCGTCAAGACCGCCATGGACGCGACGAAGGCCGCCTATTTCGACGAAAAGTACACCGGCCTTCGCGAGCGCCTCGCCGACGCGCTGACCAACGGCACACCGCCGGAAACCAATGCGAGCTATTGGAGCCCGTTCTCGGTCAGCCAGATGAGCAGCGCCGTCACCCTGGCCGAGAACGCTCTCGATGCCGCCCGTGCCCGCAGTTCCGAACTGTATGCCCAGGCCAGGGCATCGCTGATCTGGCAGCTTGGATTCCTACTGATGGCGATCATCTTCGCCGGCTCCTGCATCGCGGTGGTCAATAAAGTCGTGATCCGCCCGCTTCACAAAATCCGTGACGCCATGCAAAGCGTCGCGGCAGATGACCTTAGCGTGGAGGTGCCCTTCGCCACCCGCGCCGATGAAATTGGAGCCCTGGCGGCGACACTCGCGACCTTCAAGCAGAACGCCGAGGACAAAAAGCGCATCGAGAGCGAGAACGGCGCGGAGAATGCCCGCAAGCTCGCGCGGCAGCGCACCGTGGAATCCCATATCGCCGCTTTCGAACAACAGATCGGCAGCGCGCTCGATGCGCTCTCGATGTCCTCCGAGCAGATGAACCATACCTCCGAGGAGATGTCTGAAATTTCGGATCGGACCAACGATCAGGTCATGACGGCGGTCAGCGCGGCGAACGCGGCGCTTGCCAACGTCCAGAGCGTTGCCGCGGCCTCCGAAGAGTTGACCGTGTCGATTCATGACATCAGCCGTCAGGTCACCCATGCGGCCTACACGGCGCTGCGCGCAGTCGAGCAGGTTCAGCAGACCGATGATCGCGTCAAAGGCTTCTCAGAAACCGCGAGCAAGATCGGCGACGTGGTCAATCTCATCAACAACATCGCGGCCCAGACCAACCTGCTGGCGCTCAACGCCACCATCGAAGCCGCCCGCGCAGGCGATGCCGGCAAGGGCTTTGCGGTGGTCGCATCCGAAGTGAAAATGCTGGCAAGCCAGACCGCCAAAGCGACCGAGGAAATCTCGACGCAAATCCTTGCCGTCCAGAACGTCGCGCAGGATTCGATGGAAGCGATGAAGGGCATCCGCGGCACGATCATGGAGGTGAGCGAGGTCGCGACCGCCATCGCCGCCGTGATCGAGCAGCAGGGTGCCGCCACGCAGGAAATCTCCAGCAACACCCAGCAGGCCGCCCAGGGCACGCAGGCTGTCTCCGACAATATCGGCGGCGTGTCGGAAGACGCCAAGTCCACGGGCGATTCGGCGCGGAACGTCCGGGAAGCAGCGGAGGTGCTATCCGTGCAGGCACAGCAACTCCGGCAGCAGGTCGACAACTTCCTGGGCCAAATCCGCGCGGCCTGACCTGCGCCACCAATACACCCCGCGATCGCCCGGCCCTTCAGGACCGGGCGATTTTCTTTTCAGGCCACGCTGATCCTGGCGACAAAGCCATCGACGATCTCCCGCAGGGCCTGCGCATGGCGGGACAAATCACCCGATGCGAACAGCACCTCCTCGGCCACACTGCCGGTCCGTGTCGCGGACGTGCCGACGGTGGTGATGATCTCGAGTACGCTGCCGTTACTGGCGGAGACTTCGGCCGCGCTCTTGGCGATCTCATGCGTGGACGCCTTCTGATCTCCCACAGCCTCGGACACGCTGGAGGAGACGTTGTTCATGATCGATATCTTTTCGCTGATCGAGTTGATTTCCGCGGTGACGCCGGATGCCGCCTTTTGAACGCTCTCGATCTGCGTCGATATCTTTTCTGTCGCCTGTGCCGTCTCGTTGGCCAGCGCCTTGACCTCCTTGGCGACGATCTTAAAGCCCAATCCTTCGTCGCCGTAGCGCTCCGCCTCGATGGAAGCATTCAGCGCAACCAAATTCGTCTGCTTGGCGACACGTCCGATCAATTCGACAATCTCGCCGATCCGGGTCGAGACGTCCGACAGATTGGCCGCCATCGCATCGACTCTGGAAATTTCATTGGCGGCGTTGCTCGCAACCTGTGTCGAATGCTCCACCTTGCCGCCGATGTCCTCGATCGAGGCCGCGAGCTGGCTTGCAGCCTTCGCAACCAGATCGGCCTCGTCCAGTGCCGAACGTGCCGAGCTCACCACCAGATTCGATTTCTCCAGCGTCTCGCTGGCCGTGTTCGTCATGCTCTGCGCGGCGGCTTTCATCGCCTCGGCCGAAGACGCAACGTCGTCGACGATGGCGCCGATGGTTCCCTTGAATTCCTGGATCGATTCCTCGATCTTGGCCGCCCTTGCCGCTTTCGCATCCTGTTCGCGCAGGCGTTCATCGGCCAAGGCGTTGGAGCGGATCATCTCCTCTTTGAAAAACAGCAGCGCTTTCGCCATGGTGCCGATCTCATCCCGCCGCCCGAGCGAAGGCACCTCGGCATTTACGGCGCCGCCGGCAAGCTCGCGCATAGCGACCGTCATGCCCGCAATCGGCCGGACGAGATTGCCCGCGATCGCCAAGGCTATAACCACCGTCAGGATCGCCGCCAGCGCGGAAATCACAATCAACCGCCATGTCGAACTGCGGATGAATTCACCGGCGGCGCCCGCCGTTTCCGCGCCGTCCTTGCCGGCCCTCTCCGCGAGCCCGTGCGCGACCGAAATCAATTGATCCTGCGCCTCGCCGATGTTCGCGCGTGTCTTGGCCAGCACCGCGTCATTCTTGACCCACGCATTCAAGGCCGCCGTGTAGTCGCCCGTGGCCTTGCGGATCGCCTTGATCTTGAGGATCTGCACGTCGTCGCTCGACGCCGACTCCATCTCGCCGAACAACTCGCCCAGCGAATCGAACTGCTGCTTCAACTGATTGAGGAAGGACTGCTGCCGCTCGATCATGAAGGCCTGCTCGGCCACCCGCGCGGCCAGAATGCCGCGCTCGACCTTGCCCGCATTCGCACTCGCGACATACGCCTTCTCTTTTTCCTCCGGCGTCTTCACCATCAGCCCCGACAGATCCTGTTCGGCCGTCGAAGCGAACTCCTGCGCAAGCCAGGTCACCGCGTGGCTTTTCTGCTTGAGGATCGCAATTTGCTTGCGGCTATCCTCCGCGGCCCCGGCCCCCTGCGCGACGATGGCTTCAAATTTCTCGATCAGAGGCTTGGCCGATTCGGCTTGAGGCATATGACCGAGATTCGACCGCATCGCCCCGACCGCCTGCTGGAACGCCGCCTTGGCGTCCGTCCGGTCCGAATCGATCAACGACTGCGCGGCTTGCGCCGCGACATTGGCCTGTTGCTCAAGGTTGTAGGACACCGCAACCCGCGTGAACGCCACAGCGCTCAAATCCGCGACCGAGTTTCCGAGACTCCGGAACGAAACCACCGCCGTACATGCCACGACAAGCAGCATGAGAAGCGTCGTTGCGAAACCAAAGCTGATCCGGCCGCGAATCCCCATTTCGCAACTCGGCCTTTAACCGCGAAGCCCGGCGAGCTTGCCTTCGTCCTCCGCAAACCGCTCCTGCTCCTTCATGACCAGCGACGTCAGATACTTCTTCAGGTCGTTGAATTCGGCCCGCGTCGAATCGCGCGGCCGCTCGATCTCGACACGAACGTCGGCCTTCACGGTACCGGGACGATAGGTCATGACGATGATGCGGTCGGCGAGATAGATCGATTCATCGATGCTGTGCGTGACGAAGATGATGGTCTTCTTCAGCTCGGCCCAGATCCGCAGCAATTCGTCCTGCAGGGATCGCCGCGTCAGCGCATCGAGCGCCCCGAACGGCTCGTCCATCAGCATGATCGGCGAATTCAGCGCCAGAACGCGGGCGATCGCCACACGCTGACGCATGCCGCCGGACAGGTCCTTCGGAAACCGGTCCTTGAAGTCCTGCAGTTTCAGCTTGTGCATCAACGTCTCGGTCCGCTCGTCGATTTCCGCCAGCGGGCGCTTCTGGATCTCAAGGCCGAACGCGATGTTCTGGCGCACCGTCATCCAGGGAAACAGCGCATATTCCTGAAACACCATGCCCCGGTCGGGCCCCGGCGCCACGACATCCTTGCCCTCGACAGTGATCCGCCCTTCCGTCGGAGGGGAAAATCCCGCAATCGCGTTCAGCAAGGTGGACTTGCCGCAGCCGGACGGTCCGAGCAGGCAGACGAACTCACCATCGCTGATCTCGAGATTGATGTCCTTGAGCGCCGTTACGGTGTCCTCGGCGGTGCCGAACCGCTTCTGCACGCCCTCGACCTTGATCTGGATGTCCTCCCGCTGACGTCCGGCGAGAATCGGCGTGTCCATGATCATGACATTGTCCTTACGCACTGCTTCACGCATCGATGCCTCTATGCCAACGCAGAAGGTGATTGTTGATACGGGTCATCACGGTATCGATGCCCAGGCCGAGAAAGCCGATCGTGAACATTCCGGCGATGATCTTGTCGGACCAGAAGTACTCGCGCGCTTCCAGAATACGGAAGCCGAGCCCGCTGTTGACTGCGATCATCTCCGCCACGATCACGACGATGAACGCCGTGCCCATGCCGATGCGCGCGCCCGACAGGATGTACGGCGTTGCCGCCGGCAGGATGACCCGCACGAACATCTGGTACTGGCTGACGCCGAGGTTGCGCGCGGCGCGGATATAAATGCCATCCACATGGCGCACGCCGGCGATGGTGTTCAGCAGCACGGGAAAGAACGCCCCGATGCTGATAAGAAAATAGGCTGGCGGATTGCCAAGGCCGAACCACAGGATCGCCAGGGGAATGTAGGCGATCGGCGGAATCGGACGGAGCACTTCGATCAGTGGATTGAACAGCCGGTAGATCTTGTCGTTCGCGCCCATCAAGAGGCCGAGCGGCAACGCAAGACCGGCCCCAATGAGAAATCCGACGACGACACGCTGGAAGCTCGCAAAAGCATCGAGCGGAAGTTCGCCCGACAGCGCCCACGACAGCCAGCTATCCGTCAGCGGATTGCGGGGCAGCGGCGGCAGCAAATAAGCCCACCACTTCTGGATCACCGCAAGCGGACCCGGCAGGATGATCGGGCTGAGAATATGAGCCGACGAAAACGCCTGCCACACTACGAGAACCGTGATGGGGATGATGGTCGCCCGAAACAGGCGACCACCTTTCTCTGTTAAAGTACGCTTGGACATCACGCGCCCCTTAATTGATCTTCAAATCGGCCTTCGCGGCCTTCAGGAGATCGAGCTTGGTCCAGTCGGTGGCCTTCGGAGGCGCGACCATGCGGCCGACACCGAACTTCTGCATCATGTCGGTCGTGACCTGAACGTGATGCAGGTCGATGTCGTAGGAGAACGACGCGTTCGACATCGCGTCCCTGTAGTCCTGCTCACTCAACTGCCCCTTGAACAGGCTGGTGCGGACATACTTTTCGGCCAGCGCCGGATCGTTCTTGAAAGTCTGGGTCGCCTTCACGAACAACTGCATGAAGCGCTTCGCAACGTCAGGACGCTCCTTGTACATCTTCTCGGTCATCACGAGCGCGCGGATCGGCTCGCCCATCTCGGTGTCGTACGGCTTCAGAATCTCGACGCCCGCGCCCTTGTTGATGACCTGGGCGGCCTGTGGCTCGGACTGGCAGATCGCATCGATCTGGCCGCCGATCAGCGCCTGATTGAGATCGGCGAAGGCGAGATAGTAGATCTGCACATCCTTGCCGGGCTTGTCCGACCAGGTCAGGCCGGCCTTCGACAGTTCCGCCAGAAGCAGAAGCTCCTGAGCGCCGCCGCGAGCCACGCCGATTTTCTTGCCCTTGAAGTCGGCGACCGAATGAATGCCGCTCGCTTTCGAGGCGACGATACGGACGCCCCCCTTCGCGAAGCCCGCGACCACGTAGATCGGCGCGCCCCCGGAACGCCCGGCAATCGCGGCATCGAGAGCACTCGCGGCAACGTCGATCTCACCGGCGAGAATGGCCGGCATGATGTCGAGACCCTTGGCGAAAATCCGCTCCTCGACCTTGAGGCCGAACTCCGGCGCAATCTCCTTCATGTAGGAGACGGCTCCATAGTGAGCGAACTTCAAATTGCCCAGACGGACAACATCCTCGGCATGCGCGGACTGAATGCCCACAGCCATGGCGATAGACAGAATGACAGCACGAAACTTCATGATAGACGTCTCCTCACAGGACAGAGTCTTCCCGCCGGTGAACCGGCGTGGCTTGATCGTTTTGGAAGGAAAGAAAGGTTGCCGGCTCAAGTCCGCAACGGCGGCGCCCTCCCAGACGCCAGGGCGTTTGCCGCCCTTTGCCGTCAGGATCGCAAGAACGATGCCAATCCCAAAAACTCAGTCATTTCAGAAGGAGAATGAAACGGACGTGAAATAGCCTGCGGATATCGGCAGATTATCGCCGAGCAAAACGCATCGATGAGCCAAATTCCGCCGTTCGCCTCACGGACGGCAATAATCCTTCCGCTCGATCGCGTAGCGCGTCATCTTCTCGTTCAGCGTGCGGCGCGGGATATCGAGCATCTCGAGGACTTTCGCGACATTGCCCTCGCTTGCGAGCAGCGCTTTTTCGATAACGCCGCGTTCGAAATCGGCGACCAGATTGGCCAGCGACTGCGGCAGCGCCTGACCGCCCGCGACTACCGCGCCTCCGGCCTTTCCGCCGACGCTCAGCCCGAGCGCGAAGCGTTCGGCGACGTTCTTCAGTTCGCGCACATTGCCCGGCCACGTATGGCTTAGCAGGCTCGTCAGATCGACAGCAGTAATCTCCCGGCTCTTGCGGTTTTGCGCCGCCGCGGTTTCGGCGACAAAATGCTCGAACAGAAGGCTGATGTCCTGTAGCCGCGCGCGCAGCGGCGGGATCGTCAGTTCGGAGACATTGAGCCGGTAATAGAGATCTTCCCGAAAACTGCCTTCCTTGACCGCCTCGGACAGATCGACCTTAGCCGCGACCACGATCCGCGCATCGAACGGGATCGATTTATGGGAGCCGAGCCGCTCGAACGCCTTCTCCTGAAACGCGCGCAGCACCTTGACCTGCAACGCAGGCGGCATGCTTTCGATCTCGTCGAGAAACAGCGTCCCCTTGTGCGCATATTCCAGCCGGCCGATCCGCTTGCCGACCGCTCCGGTGAATGCACCCTGCTCGTGGCCAAAGAATTCGCTCTCGAACATGGTCTCGGGAATCGCGCCGCAGTTCACCGCAACGAACGGATGCTCGCTTCGCGGCCCGAACTCATGCAGACATCTGGCGACAAGCTCCTTGCCCGTGCCGGTTTCGCCGCGAATGACGACATTGAGCGGCGTCGCGGCAAGTTCGAGGATATCGGCGCGAAGCTGGCGGATTCCCGGCGAGATGCCGACCAGGCGCCGCTCGATCCGGTTGCCGAATGTCGCATCCAGCCGCAAGCGCCTGTTCTCCAGCACGAGCTGGCGCATCTCGCAGGCCCGCCGCACCGTACCGATCAACCGATCCGGATCGAAGGGCTTCTCGAGAAAGTCGTAAGCACCCTGCTTCATCGCATCGACCGCCATCGCCACGTCGCCGTGGCCGGTCAGCAGCACGACCGGGATATCGCGATCGATCGCAAGGCATTCCTGAAGCAGATCGAGCCCGCTCATCTTCTTCAACTGAACATCTGTGAGCACGACTCCGGAAAACTGCCGGTCGATGATCGCGCGCGCATCCTCCGCCGACGACAGGATGGTGGCGTCGATATCGGCGAGCGCCAGCCACTGCTTCATGGATTCGCGCATGGCGGCTTCGTCATCGACGAAAATGACTTGGTTGTTCTCAGGCATGATTACCGGCATCATTGACTATCGGCAGCTTCACGTAAAACGAAGCGCCCCCATCGGGGTTGTTCTCGCACGTCACCGTTCCGCCGAACCCGCGGATGATCGTATAAGACAGCGACAGCCCGAGCCCCAATCCCACGCCTGCATTCTTGGTGGAGAAAAACGGCTCGAACAGTTTCGAAAGATTCTCTTCCTTGATGCCCGAGCCGGTGTCGCCGACTTTCAGGACCCAGAAATCGTGATCACGAACCGCCTGAAGCGTCAGCTTCCGCACGGGTTGCCCCTGCATCGCGTCGATCGCATTCCGGATCAGGTTGACGAGCACCTGCTCGAGCCGGATTTCATTGCCGCAGACCATCGCATCATCGGGCACCGCGCGATCGATCTCGATATCCGCATGGTCGATCGTCGTCTGCAGCAGCGCCAATGCCCGGTCGACGCAATATTCCAGCGACACCGGATCGCGCTTCATCGCGGACTTGTGCGAGAAGGTCCGCAGATGGCTGGTGATGCCCGCAAGGCGCTTCGTCAGGCTCGCGATCATGTCCAGATTGGCGCTGACGCCCTGCTTGTCATCCTTCTCATAAAGCAGGCGGGTGCTCGCCGAATAGGTCTGGATCGCAGCGAGCGGCTGGTTGATTTCATGAGCGATGGCCGCCGACATCTGCCCCAACGCCGCCATCTTGCCCGCATGGATCAACTCCTCCTGCGTCGCGCGCAGTTCGAGCTCGGCCTTTTCGCGCTCCGATATTTCCGCCTGCAGATCGAGCGTTCGCTCCCACACCTTCTGCTCGAGCTGATCGTGCGCCACCCGCAACGCTTCGGAGACCGCCTTGCGGGCGTGCAATTCGGTATGCAGGCGCAGCCGCCGTTGCCAGAAGAACAACCCGATCAGCACGAGGAGCGCAAGAACCGCGCCACTCGAGATCATGACCTCGCGCCACTTGGCATTCACCGGCGCGATATCGCTCAGATAACCGATGGTCCAGCCGTCATCGCCAAAATCCCGGGTCTGCATCAGATAGCGGCGCTTCTCGAAGTCCACCACCGAGGAATGCGTGGCAAGACTGCCGAGTCTCTTGAACGCCAGAACATGCAGATTCGCGTTGCCGTATTCCTGCGTTTCCTTCAGTTCTTCGGCGATGCCCGGTCCGAGCACGTGCAGCATTCCATACTTCCAGCCGAGATAGCTCGACAGGATCACGACCTTGTTCCGGTCCATAACGAACAGACGTTCGCCGCCGCTCGCCCACTCGGCCTGCAACGGCTCAAGGTCGATCTTGACGACCACGACACCGACGATCGTTCCGCCCGCATAAATCGGGCTGGAAATGAAATAGCCGGCGAGATTCGTGGTCGTTCCCACGCCGTAGAAATGCCCCGACTGCCCCTGCATCGCCTGGATGAAATAGGGCCGGTACGAATAGTTCTTCCCGACAAACGACCACTGGCTGTCGAAATTGCTGGACGCGCGGGTCAGCCCCGAGGTGTCCATCACATAGATCGCAGCGCTTCGCGCATTTTCGTTCGTCAGTTTCAGTTTGGCGTTTGCAGCAGCGACCGCCGATGCATCATCCCCGCTGACAGCGGCGACGATCTCGCTGTCGCGCGCAAGCACCGACGGAAGATAGGCATAGGTCGCGAGTGCGTTCGAAACCGTGCTCGAATAAAGCTCGATTCGCTGAAAGCCCGCCGCTTCGATCTCGCGCAGCGCGCGCGACGACATCGCCGATGCGATTTCCCACACGGCAATCGCACCGATCGCAATAAAAACGGCAAGCGCCGCAAAAACGCGGCGGCTACCGTGAAATGTCGAAAATCCAAAACCCGGCCGGCTTCGCGGGGCCCATGCAGTTATCGTCATTCACCTGAACCTGACCGTTGTCCTGAGGCAACGTCACGGTCACCGACTACCACACGCAGAAAATAAAATCGCGATTCAACTGTCCAGCGTTAATGCCGGAATGCTTGCTGCATGATGCAAATCAACGTCTGATATTTTGTATACCAATGGCGTCGGCAATCCGGTCGCGCCACCTCGCAAGGCGCAGGAAGCGCGGGCAAATAATCGATCGCGCCATCGCATAAAACGCCTCGTGACACGATAGATAAAAGTATCGCGGCGGTGACGGGGCCTACGCCCATTCATCCGCCGCGATGACCACTATATCTCGCAGAAATGCCCCACGAGGAGTGAGGCTAGCCGCCCTTTAGGTGCTTGGTGCACTCGCTGTAATAACCGCCACCTTTTTGAATCCACTTCAGGCCGCCGTTGGCATTGGAGGCCTTGTTGGCGTTGTATTGGTCCACGCAGGTGTGCATGCGAGCCTTGCCAGCGCTCTCGGACGCGTACTTCGCCGCAACGGCATTCGGGAAAACAGCCGGGCCGGATGCCGTCGCCGCAGGGGCGGCCGCTGGCTTGGTCGCAGGCTTGGCGGTGGGTTTTGCTGCCGCGGTGGCCGGTGCTGGCGCAGGTGCCGCAGCCGGAGCAGCCGTGGCCTCGGCGCCGCATTTGGCTTTGCGGAAATCCTTCCAGCTCTGGCCGCCAAGCGAGCCATCGGCCTTCGCTGCTTTATATTTGGCGCTGCATTCCGTCATCGACAGCGCGCTTGCCGGACTTGCCGCAACGAGGGCCATCAAACCCGCCGTGGCAGCAGCAAAAAGCAATTTCGACTGAAAAACCATCGCCCGCCTCCTAAAATGAAGAGGGCCCGATCCTAGCGCAGCGCCGGAGGGTTTCAACGGATGAACGAAAGCGTGATCTAAAATATCGTCTTCCGATGCCGCCCGCTTCGGCCATTCATGAACAGTTCATCCACCGGGAGACAGGGTGTAGGCCTGAACTTGAGGCTCAACCATGACATTCCTGTCTCGCGCCATCGGTACCGCATTCGTCGTCAGCCTGCTTGCAGGGCCCGCCCTCGCCCAGGCCCCAACAACGCCCGCGCCTGCCGCCAAGGCCGAGAAGCCGCGCTCCGCCGCCTCGCTCGACTGCTCCAAGCAGGCCGACGCGAAGGGGCTGCACGGCAAGGAGCGTCATAAGTTCCGCTCCAAGTGCAAGCGCGATGCGACCAAGAAGTAGCTTTTTGTTGCGTGCGTAGACGTACCTCACCTGCCCTGAAACTTGAGCCGGCGGTCTGACCGCCGGCTTTTTCATTACGCGCAGGAAAAGGGCCTCATGCCGGGCGGCGGCCCAGACCAAGCAGGCCCCATCCGGCCAGCGCCGCCATCAGAGCCGAGATCAGCGCGTTATAACCCGCCAGCGACAGGCCGAGGAAAGACCACTGCACCTCGTCGCAGCGTACGACCTTGGCGGTCTTGAGGTTTTCCAGAAGATTGCCCGGATTGCCGAAATCAACGGCCGACCCGGTGCATTCGGTCGGCCCGGGCCAGAAGCCCCATTCGACCCCGGCGTGATAAGCGCCGAAGGCGCTGTTGAACACCGTCACACAGAACAGCACCGCAAATCCGGCCACCAGCAGGGAGCGAGGCCCCTCACCGGCGGCCACCATGGCCAGTACGGCGGCAAGCGGAATCCCGATGTAATAGGCGTATCGCTGCTCAAGGCACATCGGACAGGGCCGGATACCGAGCACGAGCTGGAAGAACCAAGCCCCCGCGATGGTGGCGAACGCAATCACACAGATCGCCAGCGCCATCCGGAAAGCGCGCGACCGCGCCGGTTGGTCGGATGAAAAAATAGCGTCAGACAAGGCCTGCCTCCGGGCTCGTCCGCTCCTAGCGCGCCCTCCGGCAGGTGTCGAGAGAGGCAGGATCACAGCCGGTTGACCCGCCGACGCCGCTGGCTATAGTCCGCCCGCTCGCCGCGCCTGACCCGTGCTGCAAGCGCCCCTGTGGCGGAACTGGTAGACGCGCTCGACTCAAAATCGAGTTCCGCAAGGAGTGCTGGTTCGATTCCGGCCAGGGGCACCAACACCTGCTCGCCGCTGCTTGTATCCCGCCCAGCGGCATTCGTATATCAATATAAATCAATGGCTTATATAAAAACAACGGCCGCGGGGGCTCGCCGTTGATCGCGCATGTTCGCGAACCTCCCGCTCTGTACCGGTGCTCTGTTTAAGCCGCCCGCACACTGGCGAGGAAATGCTCGACTTCAAGCTTGAGACGATTGCTCTCGTTCGACAGCGACTGGGCCGACGCCAGCACCTGACTCGACGCCGAGCCCGTCTCCGTCGCACCTCTGTTCACCTCGCCGATGTTGTTGGCGACTTCGCTCGTTCCGGTCGCCGCCTGCTGGACATTGCGTGCGATTTCCTGTGTCGCGACACCCTGCTCCTCGACAGCAGCGGCGATGGTTGTCGTAATCACCGAAATCTCGCTGATCGTCGTGCTGATCTCCTTGATCGCGGTAACCGAATCGCTGGTCGATGTCTGGATCTCGCCGATCTGCCCGGCAATTTCCTGCGTGGCCTTGGCGGTCTGCTCCGCCAGCGCCTTCACTTCGGTGGCCACCACGGCGAAGCCCCGGCCTGCCTCGCCCGCCCGCGCCGCTTCGATGGTTGCATTCAGCGCCAGCAGATTGGTTTGCTCCGCGATCGTCGTGATCAGTTCGACAACATCGCCAATCTTGGTCGCGGCGTTGCTCAGCGTCATGATGCGCTTGTCGGTCATGTCTGCCTGCATGACGGCATCGCCCGCGATCTTCGATGACGCCTCGACCTGGCGACCGATCTCCTGAACGGATGACGCCATTTCTTCAGTTGCCGACGCCACCGACTGCACACTCGCCGAGGCCTCCTCGGAGGCGGATGCCACACTCGTGGACAATTGCTGCGTGATCGCGGCGGTCTTTGTCAGCGAGTCGGCAGCAGCTTCAAGCTCGGTCGATGCAGAGGCCACGGTTTTGATGATCTCGCCCACAGCCGCCTCGAAACCGTCAGCGAGCTTATACATGTCCGCTTTACGTTGTTTCACCGCACGCGCCTCACTCTCCGTCCGCTCGGCGCGCAGCCGTTCGGCTTCAATCATATTGTTCTTGAAGACCTGCACCGCGCCGGCCATATCGCCAATCTCATCCTTGCGGGCGGTGCCGGGAATATCGACGGACATGTCATTTCCGGCGAGCCGGGTCATGACACTCGCCAGCATCCGTATCGGCTTGGTAATGCCGAAGATGCCCAGCAGAGTACCCGCGACCATTCCGATGACGACACCGATTGCCGCTATGACGATCATCGTATTCGAGATGGACTGATATTCTTCCGTCGATGCCCTGGCTTCTTCCTGGACGGTTTCTTCCAGCCTGTCCGCGATCGCCTTGATCTGAGCCCTCGCCTTGCCGGCGGCTTCCTTGCTCTTGAAAGCGGCCTGGCGAAGCCCTTCCGTTTCCGCGTTCACTTGCACGTTCTTCAACTGTTCGGCGATCTGCAGCGTATTGCGGACGTCCTTCTCGTACGTCTCGACCGCATCCTTTGCCGGCAGGATCATCGCCTTGGCTTTCGCGTCGTGTGTCTGCTCAATATCCGCCATCCGCGCGTTGAAGGCCTTCAATTCCGTTTCGATCTGCTTTTTGGCATCAGCGACGTTTTCGGGACGCGGATCCATCGCGATGTCGAATTCCGCGCGGCTCATCGCGACAATATCGAGATTGGCCCTGGCGGCCTTCACGGCGCGCTTGGCCGCCGCACTCATTTGTACTGCATCGTCATTCATTGAGCCCATGGAATGAATGCCGAGCCAACTCAAGCCGGCCGCGATACCCGCCATCAGGACAACGACCGCAAGAATTTTGATCAGAATTTTAGTGTTGGATAGCAATGACATTTGGAGCCCCATTTTGCTAAAGGCTCCATATCTCAAGGGAGCCCCGTCAGGAGGGCCCCACACTCCGTTAGAGACCCCGCGCTGCAGGGAAGAAATGATTCGAAGTGCAATATCAGGGTAGCGCTTCAAACTTACATTTAGTTAAGCGCAAGTTGCTTCGGAGAGTTTCCCCAGTCAGGGCATGGACATCCTGATACGCGGCGCTATCTTCGACACAAACAATATGTTCGCGTTTTTACTGGCCGCGCCGCCGGAACCTCTTTCCATTACCAGACTTGAATTGCCGACCCGCTGAGGAGGATCACATGCGCATTTCGATGGCTGCCGTTCTGGCGTCTACGCTGGCAGGCTTGATTTGGAGCACACTTCCAGCGCAGGCGCGCAACTACCGCTACTGCCTCTACGAACACAACGACACTGCAAGCGACTGCGCTTACGACACCTATGCCCAGTGCGCGGCCTCGGCGTCAGGCCGCGTCGCTTACTGCAACATCAATCCGATGTATACCGAGCCGGCAAAACGGCCTCGGCATCGCCGCAAGCCACCACGGGACTATTGAGCCTCGTTTACGCCGCGCAATCGGCGTCGGTGAGATCGTCTTCGGAGACGACGCAGTTGCGGCCCTGCGCCTTCGCCTTGTACAGCGCGCGATCGCAGCGCTCGATTAGTGTCGCCATCGATTCGCCGGGGCGGAATTGCGCCACGCCGATCGAGACCGAAATATCGGGGAGCGATTCACCCGTCGAACGGCGTGTAAGATGGCAGCCCGCAACCGTTGTCCGAATCCGCTCGGCCACCTCATGGCAGGTCGCAAGATCTGCGCCGGGCAACACCGCGATCAATTCCTCGCCGCCATAGCGCGCAGGCAGGTCGTTCTCACGCACCCGCTCGCGCAAAACGCTTGCGATCAGCCGGATCACCTGATCGCCGACGCTGTGACCGTAGGTGTCGTTGAACTTCTTGAAATGGTCGATGTCGAGCATCAGGAGACTGAGCGGATCTTCCACTTCCATCGCCCGCATCTGAGCAACGCGGAAGAACTCCTCAAGCGCCCGGCGGTTCGGCAGCGCCGTCAGCGTATCGGTCTTGGCGCGCTCTTCCGCATCGCGCAGCGAGGTGCGGATGGTGTCGAGCTCCTGTGACGCTTCGGTGAAGTTGGATTCGAGAATCGAGGCACGGCTCGCAGCACTCGACAACGCGCCCATCAGGCTCTCGACCAGCGAGCGCGGATTGATCCCTTGGTTTGCCTGTGTGGCAACCCCGTCGATTTCGCGGATATGGTCGCGGTTGTCGGTGATGGCAGTCGCCAGATACTGCTGCGCCTGAGCCATAACGTGACCAAGCTGCTCGGAGATATTCTGGGCCGCAGGCGCGTTGACGCCCGGCGTTGCGATATACAGCGAGCGCAGATCGTCGCAAACGAAGCTGTCGAATTTACGTTTGTTGCCGACGAGGATGTCGATCGTCCGTTTCAGGTCCGGCGGCGTGCCAAGGCAATAATTGAACCAGACGGTGAAGTTATTCGGAGTCAGTGGGACGTTCTCGCGGATCATATGATCCATGGCCCTGTCCGCGACCTCTTTCGCGGAATCGAAGTCCATGTCGTCCTGTACAATTCTTGTCATGACCTGCGGTCTAAAATTGTAAGAAATTCCGCCGCGCGATTCTTCGCGTGGGAACGCCAGGATGCCGGGTTGCCGTGAGCCAGCCGATAGCCCACGAGAGTCCGACACCCGTTACAGGTGCAGACTCGCTCAGTTACTGTATGTCTATACCAATGCGGTTTAGGAAGTGTTGCGAAAGTGGAACTGGCCGCGACAGATTGGCGATGATGCAGCGCAAAATAATTGGCATGCCAAATAAGCGGCTCGCCCGTCAGGGCGCCTATTGGCAGACCGCCCGCGTCACATAATTTTCGGTGCGGCACTCGCCCGGCGCGCCGGTCCGCCCGGATAGGTAAACCTTCGCCGAGCACTTTTCGGAGGTCTCGATATCGAGGCTTTTGCCGCTCTTGAATCCCTTGCCCTTGCACAATTGTTCTGCGGCGACATTGCAATCGGGCGCTCCATTGGCCGTCATCGGACAGGCAGCCCGGCCGGTCGTGACCGACTGCACTCGCGTCAGGCTTTCCGTTGCGTCCTTGGTCTTGGCGTTAAGGTCTTCCAGCGTTTTCTGAGAGCCTTTCCACCCCGAGGAGAGATTTGAGGCCGAATCCTTCAGCAGCTTGCCGAGTTCTTCTACGAGGCCCGGATTGTGCGCCGGCTTGGCTGGCGTGGACGGCTGTGCAGGAGAAGGCGATGGCGGCGCGATGGCGGGAGCGGCTGGCGGTGGCGTAGGGTCCGGCGTCTGTCCGGACGGCGCAAGTGCTTGAGCCAAAGCAGGCAGCGGTACCGCAATCATCATGGTGCACACCGCAAATCCGGCCGCAAAGCAGCAAGTCCGGATTCCCAGATGCCAAAGCCATCGTCCCATAGCCGGACACTATCCCGCCACCGGCGGCACGCAAGGGTGTTCCGGTCAGAACAACCTGAACGCGGCAATAAAGCCCCCGACCAGCACCGCAGCGCCGATCGCGACCCAGAGGCCGAGGCGCTTTTCGATGTGATGGCGGATCGTCTCGCCATAGCGATTCAAGAGGACCGCCGCGATAAAGAAACGTGCGCCACGCGTGATCGCCGAAAGCAGGATGAACAGCCAGATGTCGTAACCGGCGAAGCCGGATGTGATGGTGACGATCTTGTAGGGGATCGGCGTCAGGCCCTTCAGCAGGATGATCCATGCGCCGTAATGGGCATAGGACGCGCGGAACGCATCGACCTTGTCGCCATAGCCATAAAGACCGATCAGCCATTGCCCGACGGAGTCGTAAAGCAACGACCCGATCGCATAGCCCAGCACGCCACCGGCAACTGATGCCACCGTGCAGACACCGGCATAGATCCAGGCCCGCTGCGGTCGTGCCAGCGCCATCGGAATCAGCATGATGTCCGGCGGAACAGGAAAGAAGGAGCTTTCCGCAAAGGATACGGCCGCCATCAGCCACAACGCGTAGGGCTTATCGGCGGCGGCGATGCACCAATCGTAGATCCGTCTCAGCATGGCGCGATGAAACACGCGGGCGCGCGTTTGTCCATGCGTCGCATGGGGTCAGCTTGCAATGATCAGCGTGTCGCCGCAGGCCGGGCCAAAACGCGGCGGCGAGGTGCCGGAATTCCGGCGGGGCCGGTCTTGATGGCGGCCTTCTGCTTCGGCAGCTTTTCGGCGATCCCCTGAGCGCGCTCGCGGCGATCCATCTCGTCCCAGACATCCTGCGGGCGGATGCCGGCGGCAGCCCACAAAACCGTCAGATTGTAGAGAAGGTCGGCGCTTTCGCGGACGACGGCGTCCTGCTTGCCGCTCACCGCGTCGATCACGACCTCGATGGCCTCCTCGGCGAGCTTCCTCGCCATCTTGGAAGGGCCGCGTTGAAACAGCTTCGCTGTCCGCGACGTGGCGGGATCGAGATTCCGTGCAGCGATCACCGCACGGTATAGCCGCTCAAGCGAATCACTCATGCCTTCAAACTAATCCAACCTTGTCGCCACGGGGTTAACGTCATCTCGTGGCGCCGGAGCGACGGGTGCAAACGAACGCCGGGGCCGATAAGCCCCGGCGCAGACTCGCGACTTCATTCCTCAGTAAGGATAGTAGCGGTAGCCGCCGTAATAGGCCGGTCCGCCATAATAAGGCTGCCCGTAATAGGGATCGCCGCCATAGTAATAATTCTGCCGGTAGTAATCGCGACGGCGGGACTCCGCGATCGCACTGCCGATCGCACCGGCGGCCAGACCAAAGACCGCGGCGGCCGCTGCATCGTTCCGGCGATAATGGCGCTTCGCATGGCGTGTCTTGGCGCGCGCGCTCACATCCGTCAGTCTTTCTCCGGCGACGTTCATGGCCGGTACCGAAGCCTGCAAAAGGCCCGACGACGCCGCTTGAGCGGGGCTTGCTCCCGGTGCCGTGACCAGCATGGTGGTCGCAAGGACAAAGGCCGCACCCTTGCCTGCGAGGAAGAGCGATCGGATCTGACCTGGCATCTGTTCCTCCTGAAAGCGGGCCGAACGGCCCTGAAAGAAACCCTTGTCAGAACATGGGGTTCCGAGCGCCTTCGTCAAGCGACAGTTGGCCGCATCGCATGCCTCCGGCACGACCAAAGAACCCAGCCCCGTCAGTCGCTTGTACGGCGGCGGCAGGTTTGCCAAAGTCTGCCCCGCACCGGTTTTTCTTCATGGCCCTTATCCGTCTTTATCTACGGGTTCTTGATCAGCTCGGCGACGAAGCCCGGCTGGCCTGGATTCTGGCTTTTGCCAATCTCCTGCTCGCGACGGCGCAATTCGCCGAGCCGGTCCTGTTCGGCCGCATCATCGATGTGCTGACCGCCAATCCGGGCGCCGGCAATGCCGCTGCTGCGATCCCCGCGCAGACGCCATGGCCCCTGCTCGCCGCCTGGGTCGGATTCGGGCTGTTCACGATTCTCTGCAACGCCGCCGTCGCCTGGCATGCCGACCGGCTGTCGCACCGGCAACGCCAGGCCGTTCTCACAAGCTATTTCGACCACATCATGCAATTGCCGCTCACCTTCCACACCGGCACGCATTCGGGCCGGCTGATGAAGGTGATGCTGCAAGGCACCGACGCACTGTGGCGGCTGTGGCTGTCGTTCTTCCGCGAGCACTTCGCATCCGTGCTCTCGCTTCTCGTGCTGTTGCCGCTCGCCTTCTACATCAACTGGCGGCTCGCGATTCTCCTGTTCGTGCTGTGCATCGTCTTCACGACGCTGACGACGCTCGTGGTCCGCAAGACCTACGGCATGCAAAACGAAGTCGAGGAACAGTACAGCAATCTGTCCGCACGCGCCTCCGACGCGCTCGGCAACGTCGCGCTGGTGCAGAGCTTCGTGCGCATCGACGCCGAAGTTCAGGGCCTGCGCGGCATCGCCGACAAGCTGCTCGCCGCGCAGATGCCGGTGCTATCATGGTGGGCGCTGGTTTCGGTGATGACGCGCGCCTCGACCACCATCACCGTGCTCGCGATTTTCACCGTCGGCATCATCCTGCACCAGCAGGGCCTCACCAGCGTCGGCGAGATCGTGATGTTCGTCTCCTTCGCCACGATGCTGATCCAGCGGCTCGAGCAGGTGGTCGGCTTCGTCAACAGCGTGTTCATGGAAGCGCCGCGGCTGCAGGAGTATTTCAACGTTCTCGATGCGGTCCCCGCCGTGCGCGACCGGCCCGACGCCATCGACCCCGGCCGCCTGCAGGGGCTCGTGGAATTCAACGACGTGTCGTTCTCCTACGACGGCAAGCGGCCTGCGATCGAGGACGTGTCACTCACCGCCCTGCCCGGCCAGACCATCGCGCTGGTCGGCGAAACCGGCGCGGGCAAATCCACCGCCATCGCGCTGCTGCACCGGGCATTCGATCCGCAATCCGGCGTCATCAAGATCGACGGCATGGACATCCGCGCCCTCACGCTTGCGGGCTTGCGGCGAAACATCGGCGTGGTGTTTCAGGAAGCGCTGCTGTTCAATCGCTCGATCGCCGAGAACCTGCGCGTCGGCAAGCCGGATGCGACCGACGAGGAATTGCGACAGGCAGCAAAAGGCGCGCAGGCCCTCGACTTCATCGAACGCAGCGAGCAGAAATTCGACACAAATGCAGGCGAGCGCGGACGCATGCTGTCCGGCGGCGAGCGCCAGCGGCTCTCGATTGCCCGCGCGCTGTTGAAGAACCCGCCGATCCTCATTCTGGACGAGGCAACCTCCGCGCTCGATGCCGTCACCGAAGCCAAGGTCAACGCCGCTCTCGACACCGTGATGGAGGGCCGCACCACGTTCGTGATCGCGCATCGCCTCTCTACTATCCGCAATGCAACGCGCATTCTTGTGTTCGATAAAGGACGTGTGATCGAGAGTGGAACCTTCGATGAACTGGTTGCGCGGGGAGGATATTTTGCCAATCTCGCCCGGGCCCAGTTCATGGTGCAGGAAGCAGACCGCGATGCGCCGCCGATCGCCATCGAGAAGCTTTAGGAAAGCCCGATCGCGACGAAATTTGGCCCAGTTCGTGGCGGATAGACTGCCGAAAGGAGCGTTCACAGGCTTTCTCTCGCGCCCAAGCCGGTATAGGTTTGCCGCGTCGCTCCATCCGTTTTCATGCATCCGCAAGAGCGGCTTCATCGCAACGTGTTCGCCTGCTTCGCCGGCGCCACAACGAACCGGACTTAAGCGTGACTGATTTTATGCTTCGCCATTCCGGCGCATTTCGCATGTGGCTGATCGCAATCGCCGCAGCGTTTTCGTTGCACGCTTCAGCCACACCGGCCCACGCGGAAGCCTATCTGCTGATCGACGCCAACTCCGGTAAGGTGCTGCAAGCCGAGAATGCCACCCAGCCATGGTATCCGGCCTCGCTCACCAAGATCATGACCGCCTATGTGACGCTGACGGCGGTGAAGCAGGGCCGCATCAGCCTCGACACGCTGCTCACCGTTTCGCCGAACGCTGTCGCGCAAGCCCCCTCGAAAATGGGTTTCCCCGCTGGGACGACGGTGACGGTCGATAACGCGCTGAAGATGATGATGGTGAAATCGGCGAATGACATGGCGGTCGTACTCGCCGAAGGCGTCGGTGGCTCCATCGAGGGTTTCGCGGGCATGATGAACGAGACCGCTCGTCAACTCGGCATGACGCAGAGTCATTTCGTCAATCCCAACGGCCTGCCCGACGACGCACATATTTCATCGGCTCGCGATATCGGCATTCTTGCGCGCGCCTTCTATCGCGACCTGCCCGAGTACGAGTATTTCGCCCACCTGCCCGGCATCAAATTCGGCCGCCGCGTGACGATGAACTTCAACAAGCTGATCGGCCGCTATCCCGGCGCGGACGGCATGAAGACCGGTTTCATCTGCGCCTCCGGCTTCAATCTCGTCGCCAGCGCCACGCGTAACGACAAGCATCTGATCGCGGTGGTGCTCGGCGCGCCCTCATCGGCCCAGCGCACGATCAAGGCCGCACAGCTTCTGGAAAAGGGATTCAATCACAGCAAGCTTGCATGGCTGAAACCCTCTCTCGGCACGGTCGAACAATTGCCGCCGATCGACGCCGCGCCGCCAAACCTGCGCGATCAGGTCTGCGGTCCGCATCGCAAGCGTCCCGCCGCCGAGGACGAGGACGACGATGTCGAGATCACGCTCGACAACAAGAGCGACTCCGCGAACCCCGCCTTCGCGCTCGCCAAGCTTCAGGTCAACATCAAGGCGTCGGACATCCTGTCGGTCCCAGCCGTGCAGGCGCAGCCGATCATCGTCTATACGGGCCCCACGCGCAGCGGTTCTGCGTTGCTTGCCGCCAATGCCGAAGAAGCCGCCAAACAGGCCGCAGCGGGCAAGGCACTCCGCAAAGCCAGAGCTGCCAAGCATGGCGCGCACAAGCACGCCAGACAGGCGGCCAAGCCTGCAGATACGCCCGTTGCACCGAAGCAGGCCGCAGCGAGCACTGGCAAGCGCACCGCGACAGCGTCGGCCGCTCCGGCTGCGAAGCCTGCGGCCAAACCTGCGCCAGCGTCCTCCACGAAGCCCGCAGTGCACGCGAAGCCCGTTGCTCACCCGGCCAAGAAGCCCACGGCGAACGCTTCCGCCAAGCCGAAGCCAAAACCCGCCACGTCGCAAAAAGACACCGCACCAAAAACCTGACGATGCGGTGATGCTGCCGCATCACGAGAGCGCGCGGCAAAATGTTCGGTGCGCATCCTGATCGCGCAGACCCTGCGCCTTGCCTTGAGCCAGTTGCTCTCCGATACTCGTTCCAAGAGTGGCTGCGCCGCCTCGGGAGATGTCATGGAACGTATCTGGCTCAAAAGTTATCCGCCCGGCATACCGGCGGATATCGATGCAAGCCATTATGCCTCCCTCGTCGACCTGATCGAAGAAAGCATGGCGGCTTTCGCCGCCCGCACGGCCTTCACCTGCATGGGAAAGTCGCTAAGCTACCGGCAATATGACGAGTTCTCCGCCGCTCTCGCCGCTTATTTCCAAAGCCTCGGCTTGCCCAAGGGATCACGCGTCGGCGTGATGATGCCGAATGTGCTGCAGCATCCGATTACGTCCACCGCGATTCTGCGCGCGGGCTTCGTCGTGGTGAACATCAATCCGCTCTACACGCCGCGCGAGCTTGAGGTGCAACTCAAGGACAGCGGCGCAGACGCCATCGTTGTGCTGGAAAATTTCGCGCACACGCTGCAAAGGGCGTTGACCGTCACCCCGGTGCGGCATGTCATCGTGGCCTCGCTCGGCGACCTGATGGGCTTCAAGGGCAGGATCGTCAATTTCGTGGTGCGGCACGTCAAGAAGCTCGTCCCCGCCTTCTCGATTTCGAGCGCGGTGTCGTTCAACGATGCCTTGGCGCGAGGGCGCGGCATCGCCTTCAAGAAACCTACGCTCGGCCCGGACGATATCGCCTTCCTGCAATATACCGGCGGCACCACCGGCGTCGCCAAGGGTGCCGTGCTGCTTCATCGCAACATCGTCGCCAACGTGTTGCAGAACGATGCATGGCTACAACCGGCACTGAAGAAAAAGCCTGTCGAAGGCCAATTCCTTCAGGTCTGCGCGCTGCCGCTCTATCATATCTTCGCACTCAGTGCCTGCTTCCTGCTGACATTGCGCGCGGGCGGCGCAAGCCTCCTTATTCCCAACCCGCGCGATATTCCCGGCTTCATCAAGGAATTGAAGCAGCACCGCGTTCATAGCCTGCCTGCGGTGAACACGCTCTACAACGCGCTGCTTCACGCGCCGGGATTTGACGACATCGACTTCAGCCAGATGATCGCCTGCGCGGGCGGCGGCATGGCGGTGCAGCGCACGGTCGCCGAGGAATGGAAGAAGCGCACCGGTTGCGCCATCGCGGAAGGTTACGGCCTGTCCGAAACATCGCCGGTGCTGACCTGCAACCCGTCCGACATCGACAGCTTCAACGGCACCGTGGGACTGCCGCTGCCGTCGACCATGATTTCGATTCGTGACGACGCCGATCATGAGATGCCGGTCGGCGAGCGGGGCGAGGTGTGCGCAAGCGGTCCGCAGGTGATGCAGGGATACTGGAACAAGCCCGATGAGACCGCGAAGGCGATGACGGCGGACGGCTTTTTCCGCACCGGTGACATCGGCGTGTTATCGGACGATGGCTATCTTCGGATCGTGGATCGGAAAAAGGACATGATCCTGGTGTCAGGCTTCAACGTCTATCCAAACGAAGTCGAGGAAGTGCTCTCGAGCCATCCCGATGTGCGGGAGTGCGCGGTGATCGGCGCTCCGGATGGAAAGTCCGGCGAGGTGGTGAAGGCCTTTGTCGTCAGAAAAGACTCGAACCTCACCGAGCAGGCGCTGCACGATTTCGCCGCCGAGCAGCTCAGCAAATACAAGACGCCGCGGCACATCGAATTCCGCAACGAGCTGCCGAAATCCAATGTCGGAAAAATCCTCCGCCGCGCGCTGCGCGATGAAGAAATGGCAAAACACTGATCGATGACAACTTCGTTTTCTCCCGACGACATCATCTCGTTCTGGCGTGACGCCGGCGAGGATCGCTGGTTCAAGGCGGATGCGGATTTCGACGCCGACGTGCGCACGCGCTTTCACACGTTATGGCAGGAAGCCCGCGATGGCCGCCATGCCGACTGGGAAAAGACGGCCGACGGCATGCTGGCGCTGATCATCGTGCTGGATCAATTTCCACGGAACATGTTTCGCGGCAGCGCCGAGGCGTTCTCGACCGACCCGCAGGCGCTTGCCCTCACCAAGCGCGCCATCGCGCAGGGCATGGACCAGCGCATCGGCCCCGACCTTCGCGCCTTCGTCTATATGCCGCTGATGCATTCGGAAGATCCCAAGGACCAGCTTCACTGCGTCGAGGTGTTCCGCGCGTTCGGCAACGCCAACAATCTGGCGTTCGCTGAACTGCACGCCGACATCATCCGCAAATTCGGACGCTTTCCCCATCGCAACACCGTGCTCGGGCGGCGGACGACAGCGGAGGAAGCGGCCTTCCTCGCCGATGGCGGCTTCAAGGGATAGGCCGGCCGCCCAACCATATCTTAACGAATCCTTGCTAGGTCGGGCCATCGCCGCGGATGCGGCAGACGGATCACCGCCCCTTGGCCATCATGGACGCTCAAAGCTCGACGAACCGCCTATCGACCTGGCTGGAGCGGCTACGCGGTATGTTGGGAGGCACCAACGAGGCCTCGCTGACCAGCCGTCTCGCGAGCGCCGTATTTGCCATCCGCGTGCTCAGCGCCGGCCTTGCGTATCTGGCGCAGATTCTGCTGGCGCGCTGGATGAGCGGATCGGAATACGGCATCTACGTCTATGTCTGGACCTGGGTGCTGCTGGTCGGCAGCATGCTCGATTTCGGCCTAGCCGTTTCGGCACAGAAACTCATTCCCGAATATCGCAGCAGCGGCCAGCAGGCCCTCCTGCGCGGCTTCCTGCTCGGCAGCCGTCTGATGGTGCTCGGCGCATCGACCCTGATGGCCCTCGTTTTCGCCAGCATCGTCCATCTCGTGACGCCATGGCTCGAAGCAGGCATGGCGACGCCGCTTTACATCGGCTGCCTGATATTGCCGGCCTTCGTCGTCGCCAACATGCAGGACGGCATCGCCCGCTCACATGACTGGATTCGCCTCGGACTGATGCCGCAATTCATCGTCCGCCAGACGCTGATCATCGCGTTCACGGCGGGCATGGTCGCGCTCGGCCTGCATCTCGAGGCCACCGCCGCCATGATGGCGAGCGCTGCTGCAGTATGGATCTCCGTGACGGGGCAGATGCTCATTCTGAACCGCAAGTTGCACGCCGAAGTGGAGCGCGGCCCGCGCGACTACGCGCTCACAAGCTGGCTCAAGCTGTCGCTCCCCATCATGATGGTGGAAGGCTTCTACCTGCTGCTGTCCTACACCGACATTCTGGTGCTGGAGCATTTCCGGTCATCCGAAGAAGTCGGTCTTTATTTCGCGGTGGTGAAAACGCTCGCGCTGGTGTCCTTCATCCATTACGCGATGGCGACCACCACCGCGCATCGCTTCACCGAATACTATACGAGCGGCGACACCGAACGGCTGTCCGCTTATGTGAAGCATGCGATCAAGTGGACTTTCTGGCCCTCGCTCGCCGCGACGCTGCTTCTGCTCGCATGCGGCAAGCCATTATTGTGGTTGTTCGGCCCGCAATTCACCGCCGGCTATGGAATCATGTTCGTCGCCGCCATCGGATTGATCTCGCGTGCGGCGATCGGCCCGGTGGAAAGGCTCCTGAACATGAGCGGCAACCAGAGCTCCTGCGCGCTGACTTATGCCAGCGCTTTCGTCCTGAACCTCGTGCTGTGCGTGGTGCTGGTGCCGCACTACAGCGGCTACGGCGCAGCCGCGGCCACTTCGACCTCGCTGGTGTTCGAAAGCATTCTTCTGTTCGCCATCGCCAAGCATAAGCTCGGCCTGCATGTCCTCGCCTTCGGCGGGCGCAAGAGCACCTGAGCGCGCCGCCTACGCCGCCGTCCAGCCGCCGTCGATCGACAGATTGGCGCCGGTGATCTGGGCCGCATCATCACCGCACAAATAGACTGCAAGGGCCGCGACTTGCTCCGACGTCACGAACTCCTTGGTCGGCTGCGCCTGCAGCATCACGTCCTTGATGACCTGCTCCTTGGTCATATTGCGCGCCTTCATGGTGTCGGGAATCTGCTTTTCCACCAAAGGCGTCCAGACATAGCCGGGGCTGATCGCGTTGCAGGTGATCTTGAAGGTCGCAAGCTCCAGCGCCACGGTCTTGGTGAGACCTGCGATGCCATGCTTGGCCGCGACATAGGCCGACTTGAAGGGCGATGCCACCAGCGAATGCGCCGAGGCGGTGTTGATGATGCGACCCCAGCCGCGCTTCTTCATGCCGGGCACCGCCGCGCGGATGGCATGAAAGGCAGATGACAGATTGATGGCGATGATCGCGTCCCACTTCTCGGGTGGAAACTCCTCGACCGGGGAGACGAACTGGATACCGGCGTTGTTGATGAGGATGTCGACCGAACCGAAAGTCTTCTCTCCGAGCGCGATCATCTGCTCGATCTCGGCAGGCCTGGTCATGTCCGCGGGAGAATGCACCGCCTTGACGCCGAATTCGCTCTCGATGCCGGAACGCTCTTTCTCGATATCGGCGGGCTCACCCATGCCGTTGAGCACGATATTCGCGCCAGCCTTGGCAAGCGCGCGTGCGTAAGCGAGACCGATACCGCTGGTCGATCCGGTGATGACGGCGGCCTTGCCTGCCAGTGAACCCATTGCGTGCTCCTGCGTCTGGAAGATTGTCGCGGAGAACGTGGGGCGTGATGGATGCGCCGTCAATCCCGACGAGCGCAGGGGAGAGTCTTATCTTTTGACGCGTTTTCTCAACGCGAACCGTCATCCTCGGGCCAAGCCCGAGGACATGCTTCGCTTGAAAACGCTTTAGCGATCCGGCGAGGCCAGGATCATGGTCCAGAATACCTTGTACTTCGAATTCGGCGCATAGACCGCGGCAATGCCCATTTTTGTGACACCGCTCGCCAGCATGTTGGCCCGATGCGAGGGCGAGTCGCGCCAGCCGGAAAACGCTTCCGCCATGGTGTGGTAGCCGGCGGAAATATTCTCGACCGCCTTCGCGGCATTAAAGCCCGATGCCTTCACGCGCTTGGCGAACGGACCCGCGACATCGTGATCGAGCTTGTTCTTGGCCGCCATCGCCCGCGACTGCGTTTCGGCGGCGGTCATCAATTCGGAATCGATCGTCACCGCGCCCAACCCGTTATTCTGGCGGTATTGGGAGATCATCGAGGCCGCCGCACTGGCATCGAGTTTGGCGTTCGGATTCGCCATGCTGACATAAAAGGATGGCTGCTCGGTGGAGATGTCGTTACCGGCGCAACCGGCGAGCACGAGCAATCCCAGAATGGCGACGGCTAATCGTAACATGTGTGCAAAGGCCCCTTGAGAGGGCCGTTGTTGCACAGGAACCATGGCTGAAAGGTGAACACGGACACAATTTTCATGCCGTCCGGCTCCCGGATTTATGCCCCGGCGAAAATCCGGAACCGGCGGGGCTGAAGCCCCACCACATCGCCGGACTTGAGCCCACGGTCGCGCGGCGCATCGATTTCAATCACGGTCTCCCCGCCGCCGACATGCAGCGCGATATCGGCCCGCTGGGTAGGGCCGAACGTGCGCACGTGCCTGACGTCGCCCTCGAGAAGCCCGCTGCCCGCAGGACCCACCGCGACATCATGGCGACGGATGAAAAGTTTCGATGGCCCCGAAGCGCTGCCCTGCGGGTCCAGACCAAGCGTTGTCTCGCCGAGGCGAACCTGGCCGTTCACGACCTGCACGGGCAACACGATGGATTCACCGATAAAGCCATGCACGAAAGCACTCGCCGGATTGTCATAGACATCGCCCGGCGAACCAACCTGCTCGATCTTGCCCTTATCCATCACCACCACGCGGTTGGCGACTTCGAGAGCCTCTTCCTGATCGTGGGTGACGAAAATTGAGGTGACATGAATCTCGTCATGCAACTGGCGCAACCAGCGCCGCAATTCCTTGCGCACCTTGGCATCGAGCGCGCCGAACGGTTCATCCAGCAGCAGGATGCGCGGCTCGATCGCTAGTGCGCGCGCAAGCGCGATGCGCTGACGCTGGCCGCCAGACAATTGCGCGGGATAGCGATCGGATAGCCAGTCCAGTTGCACAAGGTCGAGCAACTCCTTCACGCGCCGCCGAATGACATCCTCGCCGGGGCGCACCGCGCGCGGCTGCACCCGCAAGCCGAAGGCGACATTCTCGAACACGGTCATATGGCGGAACAGCGCATAGTGCTGGAAGACGAAGCCGACATTTCGCTCGCCCGCGCCGCGCGACAGCGCATCATTGCCGTCGAACCGCACCGAGCCTGCATCCGGCCAATCGAGACCAGCGATGATGCGCAGGAGCGTGGTCTTGCCCGAGCCGGACGGGCCGAGCAGCGCCAGCAGTTCTCCATCATCGACCCTCAGGCTGACATCGTCGAGTGCCTTGAACGCGCCGAACCGTTTGACGAGATTGCGAACATCAATCGTCATTTGCGGGCTCTCCTTCCAAATGTCCTTCGAGGATGGTCTTGGCAACCAGCGTCACCAGCGCCAGCAATGCGAGCAGCGAGGCGACGGCGAACGCCGCCGCGAGCTGGTACTCGTTGTATAGAATCTCGACCAGCAGCGGCATCGTGTTGGTTTCGCCGCGGATGTGGCCGGACACCACCGACACCGCGCCGAATTCGCCCATCGCCCGCGCGTTGCACAACAGCACGCCGTACAGGATGCCCCATTTGATGTTGGGGACGGTGACGCGGAAAAATGTCTGAAGCCCGGATGCGCCGAGGGAGATCGCGGCTTCTTCCTCCTGCGTGCCCTGCTCTTGCATCAGCGGGATCAGCTCGCGGGCGACAAACGGGAACGTCACGAACGTCGTCGCCAGCACGATCCCCGGCGTGGCAAATAAAATTTGAATGCCGTGCTGCTGCAGCCAGACGCCGAACAGGCCCTGCATACCGAACAGCAGCACGAACACGAGCCCCGAAATGACCGGACTCACCGAGAAGGGTAGATCGATCAGCGTGATCAGCAGCGTTTTACCGCGGAATTCGAACTTGGCGATCGCCCACGCCGCCAGGAGACCGAACACGAGGTTGGCGCTCACCGAGATCAGCGCCGTCGTCAGCGTCAGCAGGATCGCCGATAGCGTCTCAGTGCCGGACAATGCATCGAAATAGGCCGACGTGCCCTTGGTGAGCGCGGTGGCGAAAACCAGAATCAGCGGCAACAGCACGAAGACCGACAGGAAAGTCATCGCGAAGGCGATGACAAGAAAGCGCAGGATGCGCGGCTCCGAGCGCGCATCGGGGCGCGCCAGCGGCAGAATACGGCTTGTGGTGAGGACAAGATCGCTCATTTCAATGCCTCGCTGCGCCACGGGTCTGGGCCCAGCGCTGAATACGGTTGATCACGAAAATAATCAGGAAGGCCGCGACCAGCATGACGACTGCGATCGCGGTCGCATCGGCATAGCGGAATTCGGACAGCCGGATCACGATCAGTAACGGCGCGATCTCCGACACGTTCGGCAGATTTCCCGCGATAAAAATCACCGAGCCGTATTCGCCGACCGCCCGCGCGAAAGCGAGCGCGAAGCCGGTGAGAATGGCAGGCGTCAGACTCGGCAGGATGACTCTGGCGATAACCTGCCAGCGCCGCGCACCGAGACTGCTCGCGGCCTCCTCCAGTTCCGGCTCCAGATCGGCCAGCACCGGCTGCACCGTGCGCACGACGAAGGGAATGCCAATGAAGATCATTGCCACGAAAATGCCGAGCGGCGTAAACGCCACCTTGATGCCCAGCGCCGCCAACGGCGCACCAAGCCAGCCCTTCGCGCCGAACAGCGTGCTCAACGCGATGCCCGCCACCGCCGTCGGCAGCGCGAAGGGAATATCCACGATCGCATCGAACAGGCGGCGGCCGGGAAAATCATAACGCGTCAGCGCCCAGACAACGATGACGCCGCCCACGAGGTTGACCAGTGCCGCGGCGAAGGCGATGCCAAACGACACCGACAGCGCATGAAGCGTGCGACCGCTCGTCACCGCATCGAAGAACCCGGACCAGCCAAGCTCCGCGCTCTTCAGAAACAGACACGCAAGCGGCAGCAGAATCAGGATTGATACCCATGTCAGAGTGAGCCCGAGGGTCAGCCCGAACCCCGGCAACACGCTCCGTCTCGTCAACACACTCACAGCGCCTCGCTTGCTTCGATAAACCGTGACTGCCGGGCGCATGTGATGCGCCCGGCAGTCCTTGTCGATCAAAAATTCCGTCAGTTCTTATAGATCTTGTCGAACACGCCGCCCTCGGCGAAGTGCTCCTTCTGGGCTTTGGTCCATCCACCGAACCCATCGTCGATGGTGAACAGATCAACCTTGGCGAAATTCGCCGCATACTTCTTGGCGACTTCGGGATCGCGCGGGCGGTAGAAATTGCGCGCCGCGATCTCCTGCGCTTCCCTCGTGTACCAATGTTTCAGATAGGCCTCGGCAACGCCGCGCGTCCCCTTCTTGTCTACAACACTGTCGACGATCGCCACCGGTGGCTCGGCAAGGATGGAAATCGCAGGCACCACGATCGCGAACTTGTCCGCGCCGAATTCCTTCACCGCTAGATAAGCCTCGTTTTCCCAGGCAAGCAGCACGTCGCCAACACCACGCTCCACGAATGTCACGGTCGAGCCGCGCGCACCGGTATCGAGCACCGGCACGTTCTTGTAGATGTTCGCGACAAATTCGCGTGCCTTGTCTTCGGAGCCGGACTTCTTCAGCGCGTAGCCCCAGGCCGCGAGATAATTCCAGCGTGCGCCGCCCGACGTTTTCGGATTCGGCGTAATCACGCTGACGCCCGGCTTGATGAGATCGTCCCAATCCTTGATCGCCTTCGGGTTTCCCTTGCGGACAAGAAACACGATCGTCGAGGTATAAGGCGACGAATTCTGCGGCAGGCTTTTCTGCCAGTCCTTCTTCAGCACGCCCTTGTTGGCAATGGCATCGATGTCATAAGCCAAAGCGAGCGTCACAACGTCCGCCTGCAAGCCATCGATCACCGAACGCGCCTGCGAGCCCGAGCCGCCGTGCGACTGCTTGATTTCGACGGTCTTGCCGGTTTCCTTCTGATAGGCAGCCGCGAATGATTTGTTGAAGTCGACGTAAAGCTCGCGCGTCGGATCATACGACACATTCAGCAACGTATAATCGGCGGCGTGCGCGGCACCTGCAACCACGATTCCCGCGAGCGCAAGAAGGGCACGACGGATCATTCAAATCTCCATGCGAGCCGATGACAAAACGTCATCAGCGATGGAGCTACAGTCCGAAACTCACGTGTTTACGTCAACGAAACGGGATTTCTTTGTTTGATGCGAAGCGTAACGAACGTGCTATCAAGTCTTCGCAACGTGAATGCCGCATTCTGTCTTGGCTCTTCCGCGCCAGCGACCGGCACGCGCGTCTTCTTCTCCCGGCGCACTTCGACTCGAGCACGGCATGCATCCGACCGACGCGTAGCCTGACGCGACCAGAGGATGCTGCGGCAACTTCGCTTCCGCGTAGAGCGCCCTCAATTCTTCCGCCGTCACATTGGCCAGCGGATTGAATTTCAACCGCTCGCCATCACGTTCGACGACGGGGATGGCCGCGCGTGCACCGCCCTGAAATCGCTTGCGGCCATTGAGCCAGGCAGCGAACGGCGCAAGCGCACGCGTAAGCGGCTCCACTTTGCGCAAATGGCAGCACGCATCCGGATCGGTCAGCCACAATTCACGATCCGCGTCCTGCCGCGCCACGTCCTCGGTTAACGGATGGATCGTGTGCACGTCGGTCAGGCCGAGATGATCGATCAGCGTGTTGCGGTAGGCGAGCGTTTCCTCGAACAGCCAGCCGGTATCGAGAAATACGACAGGGATCGCCGGGTCGACATCGGCCGCGAATTTCAGCAGCGCCGCCGATTCCGTGCCGAACGACGACACCAACGCGAGCTTCTCGCGTCCGACCGCTTCAACAGCGGCACGAATGATGTCCGCGGGCGAAGCATCATTCAGCCGCGCGTCCAGCGCCGCGACGTCCGTAACTTTTACATCCAATGCCATCACTGGATTTTCTCCATAAGGCTCGCGGCCAGCCGATCGAAATCCGACCGGCGCCATAACAGCGAGCGCTCCACCACATCGCCGATGATAAGGATCGCAGGGCCGTTCTCGACCTGCGTGACAAGATCAGGAAGCTGGTCGAGCGTGCCGACCACGGCTTTTGCATCCGGCCGCGTCACACGCGCGAACACGCCGACCGGCGTACCGGGCGAGCGGCCTGCGGCCAGCATCCCGGCGCGGATCGCGGGCGCCGCCGTGATGCCCATGTAGACCACCACCGTCATCGCAACGTCGGTGAGAAGCGACCAGTCCACCGCCTCGGCATCTTGAGTCTTGTGCGCAGTGAGGAAGGTGATCCGCGTGGCCTTCTTGCGGAATGTCAGCGGCACCTCGAACTGCGCTGCAGCACCTATTCCGGCGGTGACGCCCGGAATGACGGCATAGGCAACACCCGCTTCGCGCAGCGCCGCGATCTCCTCGCCGCCGCGACCGAAAATGAAAGAATCGCCACCCTTGAGGCGGACGGCGCGCTTGCCCGCGCGCGCGGCTTCGATCATCAGCCTGTTGGTGGCCTCCTGCCCGATCCCCGGCTTACCGATACGCCGGCCGACCGACACGCGCGCGGCATCGCGGCGCGCACGATCGAGCACTTCAGGCGACACCAGATCGTCGTAGAAAATCACGTCGGCATCCTGAAGCGCCCGCAGCGCCTTGATCGTGAGAAGATCGGGATCGCCCGGTCCCGCGCCGACCAGAGTGACGAGACCGCGTTCGGATGCGAAGGCGACAGGATCCTCGATCGCATCCAGCGCGCGTTCGGCCTCACGCTCGCGCCCGGACAGAACCAGCGCGCCGATCGGGCCATCGACGATGCGCTCCCAGAATGTCCGCCGATCGGACATCTCCGGCAACCGCGCCTGCATCGGCTTGCGCCAACGACCGATGAAGGCTGCGAGGTCACCAATACGCGCAGGCAGAATGCTTTCGATCTTCTCGCGCACACGCCGCGCCACCACCGGCGAACTGCCGCCGGTGCCGACCGCGACAACGACATCGCCGCGATCGACGATGGCCGGAAAGATGAAGGTCGAATGCGTAAGATCGTCCATGACATTGACGGGAATGCCCGCCGCCCGCGCACGCGCCGCCATGGTTTCGCCCAACTCTCCCGCCCCGGCGCAGAGAATGGCGATGACACCATTCAGGTCCGCTGATAAAGGATCGCCGGCGCGTTCGACCCGGCCCGCAGCCTCGCTATCGAGGCCGGAATCGTAGTCGCCATCCACGGCAAACCATCTCACCCGCGCTCCCGCTGACAACAGCAGCCGCAGCTTTGCCCGCACCAGATCTCCCGCGCCCACAAGAAGAACGGGCCCGGTTTGAAGGTCGAGAAAGATCGGCAGGAAGCGCATGACAACTCGAAGCTGAAATTCTGGATTGACTAGAATTAATTTCTATATATGTATCTAGAAGATACACCAAGTAGAATTTAATTCTTCTAAAGAACGATCCTATCGAAGAATTTTTGCCTTCCCAGATAGTGAAACAAGGGAAATGTATCTTCTTGTCGAAGACCGCGACGGCCAAGAGCACAAACTGGAAGGTCTGGACGGATGGCGCGTCATGGAGGTCATCCGCGATTGGGGGCTTTCGATCAAGGCCGAATGCGGAGGCGCCTGCGCCTGCGCAACCTGCCACGTCTATGTCGACCCGGAATGGGTCGGGCGGCTCGCGCCGCCGAGCGATGAGGAAATCGACATGCTCGACGGGGCCTTCTTCGTCGAGCCGAATTCACGGCTTGCCTGCCAAATCCTGATGACTCCTGAAACCGACGGCCTGCGCGTCAAGCTGGCCCCGGGTACGGAGTAGCCACGAAAGATGACGACGCATGGACCATCTCGACGAGCTTGAAGCACAAAGCATCTACATTCTTCGCGAGGGGTTCGCGCGCCTGAAACGGCTCGCCTTGCTGTGGTCGCTCGGCAAGGATTCGAACGTCATGATCTGGCTGGCGCGCAAGGCGTTCTTCGGCAAGGTGCCGTTCCCGTGCCTGCACGTCGACACGCAAAAGAAATTCCCGGAAATGTACGCCTTCCGGGATCACTACTCGAAGGAATGGGGCCTCGATCTCAAGGTGGACTTCTGCCCGCCGGTCGAGGAAGTCGACCCCACGCTGCCACCGGCGGCCCGCTCTGCGGCGCGCAAGACCGAAGGCCTCAAGCTCGCACTCGCCAAGTACGGTTTCGATGGCCTGATCGCTGGCATCCGCCGCGACGAGGAAGCCACCCGCGCCAAGGAGCGCGTGTTCTCGCCGCGCGGCACGGAAGGCGGATGGGACGTCCGCGACCAGCCGCCGGAGTTCTGGGATCACTTCAACGCTTCGGTGCCCCCCGGCGCGCACCTGCGCATTCATCCGATCCTGCATTGGACCGAGACCGATATCTGGGCCTACACCCAGCGCGAGAACATCCCGATCATCCCGCTTTATCTGTCAAAGAACGGCAAGCGTTATCGCTCGCTCGGCGATCAGGACATCACCAATCCCGTCGCCTCGCATGCCTCGAGCATTCCCGAAATTCTCGCCGAGTTGCACAGCACCAAGGTGCCGGAGCGCGCGGGCCGCGCGCTCGATCATGAAACCGAAGATGCCTTCGAGCGGCTGCGCGTCGCCGGTTATCTGTGAAGCGGGAGCAGCGCCATGACCATTCTTGTTTCTCCTTCTGCCGTTCCGCACGCCGCAACCGGCGAGCGCCCGCAGGTTTCCATCGTCATCGTCGGCCATGTCGACCACGGCAAATCGACCCTCGTCGGCCGCCTCTTGCATGAGACCGGCAGCCTGCCGGACGGCAAGCTCGAAATGCTGAAAGCCGTCAGCGCGCGGCGCGGCATGCCGTTCGAGTGGTCGTTCCTGCTCGATGCGCTGCAGACCGAGCGCGATCAGGGCATCACCATCGACACCACGCAGATCCGTTTCCGCACGCCCTCGCGCGACATCGTCCTGATCGACGCGCCCGGCCATGCCGAATTCCTGCGCAACATGATCACCGGCGCCTCGCAGGCCGACGCCGCCGTGCTGATTATCGACGCCCTTGAAGGCGTGCGCGACCAGACCCGCCGCCACGGCTATCTGTTACATCTGCTCGGCGTGAAGCAGGTCTGCGTCGTCATCAATAAAATGGACCGCGTCGATTTCAGCCAGCCCCGCTTCGAGGAAATCAAACGCGAGATCAGCGAGCATCTCACCGGACTCGGCGTGACCCCGGCTGCCGTTATCCCGATCTCCGCGCGCGATGGCGATGGCGTCGCGCACAACACGCCGCGCATCGCCTGGTACAATGGTCCAACCGTTGTCGGCGCGCTCGACACGCTGACGCCAACACGCGCTCTCACCGAATTGCCGCTGCGCCTGCCGGTGCAGGCGATCTACAAATTCGACGACCGCCGCATCATCGCGGGCCGCATCGAGGCCGGACAACTTTCACCCGGCGATGAAATCGTCATTATGCCTGCGGGCAAGATCGCCAAGATCAAGACCGTCGAGAGCTGGCCGAACACCCCCGTGAACGGACCGCAAGCGGCTGGCCGCTCGGTCGGCATCACGCTCGACCGCGAACTCTTTCTCGAGCGCGGCGATGTCATCGCCCACACGGCCACGGCGCCGCGCGACACCCGCCGCCTGCACGCCCGTATCTTCTGGCTGCATGAAGCGCCGCTGAAAACCGGCGACACCGTTCTCGTCCGCATCGGCACGATGGAGAGCCGCGCCACCGTAGTCGCCGTCGAGAAGGCGGTCGATCCTGGCGAATTGACGGGCGTCGCAAGCACCTCGATCGCGCGCAACCATGTCGGCGAAATCGACCTTTCGCTCGCAAGACCCGCCGCCGCCGACCCCTATGCCGACAACCCGCGCAACGGACGGCTGGTGATCGAAGTCGGCGGCCGCATCGCAGGCGGCGGACTCGTGCTCAGCATCGATGCCGGACAGCGCGCGGTGCCGGTCGATATCGTCCCCGTCGAATCCGCTCTGCAACCGCAAGAGCGCGCGGCGCGGCATCATCACTCCGGCGCGGTGCTGTGGTTCACGGGCCTGCCCGGCGCAGGCAAGTCGACGCTCGCACGCGCGCTGGAGCGCAGGCTGTTCAGTCGTGGTGGCTCCGCGATATTGCTCGACGGCGACACGCTGCGCGCAGGCCTCAACAGCGATCTCGGATTTTCCTCCGACGACCGGCGTGAAAACATCCGCCGCCTCGCCGAAGTCGCAGCCCATCTCGCCCGCAACGGCCACATTGCCATCGTCGCGGCTGTCTCCCCCGCCGCAGAGGACCGCGCCCAGGCTCGCCGCATCGCCGACGACCTGTTCCATGAGATCTACGTGTCGACATCCGCCGAGGTTTGCGAAAGCCGCGACCCGAAAGGCCATTACGCCAAGGCGCGGGCGGGCGGCCTGCCCGGATTCACCGGCACCGGCACCGATTACCAGCCACCCTCCACCGCCGAACTTGTGCTCGACACCGCGACCCGGCCCGTTCTCGAGGCGGTCGGCGAGATCGAGCGCATGCTGCTTGCGAGCCACGTCCTCCTGCAGGAACCGATGGATATTGCCGCTCACATCTGAAGGCAGCGGACACGCTTTCCTCCGTGCGGGGCAAAATCTGTCATCGCGCGGAGTAAAATTGTAAATTTTGTAAAAATAGATTTGCAAAATCGCAACGCTTAGTCGTTTTCGTGCGCCATAGGTCTAATAGGTGCTATGCAGCAAAACACTTCTCTTTATGGGGTGTTTATCGTTAGATCGTCCCAATCCAATTCATTTCGGCGGACATTTCATTCCATTTTTTGAAATGGCCGCCAGTGGCTGTTTGGGAATGGGACTGAAATGACTCGCACAGAAATCGCCGGCCTGAAGATTGCTCCTGTCCTCGCGGAATTCGTCGAGAAGGAAGCCGTACCCGGCAGCGGAATTTCCGCCGAGAAATTCTGGAACGGCGTCGCCACGCTCGTGAAGGAATTCGCAGCAGACAATCAGGCGCTTTTGAAAAAGCGCGACGAACTGCAAAAGCAGATCGACGAATGGCATCGCGCCCATCGCGGCAAGCCGATCGACCTCGCCGCTTACACCGCGTTTCTGAAGGAGATCGGTTATCTCGTCCCCGAACAGCCGACGCAGCCGGTGAAGACCGCCAACGTCGACGACGAAATCGCCCACATTCACGGCCCGCAGCTCGTGGTGCCGCTGAGCAACGCGCGCTATTCGCTCAACGCCGCCAACGCGCGCTGGGGCAGCCTGTATGACGCGCTATATGGCACCGACGCCATTCCCTACGACGCCGATTACAAAAAGAACGGCTACGACAAGAATCGCGGCGCCAAGGTCATCGCGAAGGCCAAGGCGTTCCTTGACCAGTCCGTGCCGCTCGCCAAGGGCAGCCATGCCGACGTCACCGGCTATTCCGTTGAGAAGGGCGAACTGGTCGCACGGCTTGAAGGTGGTTCAACCGCGCTGAAGAACCCGGCCCAGTTCATCGGCCATCGCGGCAATGCCGCAGCCCCTTCGGCGGTCTTGCTGGTCAACCACCGCCTGCACATCGATATCGAGATCGACCGCACGGCCACGATCGGAAAGGACGATCCCGCCGGCGTCAACGACATTGTCATCGAATCCGCGGTGACGACGATTCTCGACATGGAGGACAGCGTCGCCGCCGTCGATGCCGAGGACAAAGTCCTGATCTATCGCAACGCCCTTGGCCTGATGCAGGGCACGCTGAAAGCCGAATTCAGCAAGGGCGGTAAGACGCTGCATCGCGAACTGAACGACGACCGCGCCTATGTCGGCCGCGACGGCAAGGAAATCACGCTCCCCGGCCGCAGCCTGATGCTGGTGCGCAATGTCAGCATCCACATGTACACGGACGCCGTGCTCGATGCAGCCGGCCATGAGATTCCCGAAGGCATTCTCGATGCCGCCATCACCGCGCTGCTCGCGCTGCATGATCTGAAGCAGCGCCGCAACAGCCGCGCTGGTTCGGTTTATATCGTCAAGCCGAAGCTGCATGGCCCGGATGAAGTGGCGCTGACCGTGCGTCTGTTCGGACGCGTGGAAGAAGTGCTGTCGCTGCCGGCCAACACGCTCAAGGTCGGCATCATGGACGAGGAACGCCGCACCACCGTCAACCTCAAGAACTGCATCCAGAACGCATCCGAGCGCGTCTGCTTCATCAACACCGGCTTCCTCGACCGCACCGGCGACGAGATCCACACTTCGATCGAAGCCGGCCCGCTGGTCCGTAAGGCCGAGATGAAGGCAAGCGCCTGGATCAAGGCTTACGAGGATTCCAACGTCGACACCGGCCTGCTCGACGGCCTTCCCGGCCATGCGCAGATCGGCAAGGGCATGTGGGCCGCGCCCGACAAGATGGCTGACATGCTGGCGCAGAAGATCGCGCATCCGCAGGCTGGTGCCGCGACCGCATGGGTACCCTCGCCGACCGCAGCCACGCTGCACGCGATGCACTATCACCTTGTCGATATCGACGCTCGGCAGAAGGAGCTGAAGTCGCGTCCGCGCGCCAAGCTCTCCGACATCCTCACCATTCCGCTCGCCAATTCGAACTGGTCGTCGGACGACGTGAAGGAAGAACTCGACAACAACTGCCAGAGCATCCTCGGCTACGTCGTGCGCTGGCTCGATCAGGGCATCGGCTGCTCGAAGGTGCCCGACATCCACAATGTCGGCCTGATGGAAGATCGTGCCACGCTGCGCATCTCGAGCCAGTTGCTCGCGAACTGGCTGCACCATGGCGTGATCGACCGCGAGCAGGTGATGGAAGCGCTCAAGCGCATGGCCATCGTCGTCGACAAGCAGAACGAAGGTGACCCGGACTACACGCCGATGGCGCCGCGCTATGACGGCATCGCCTTCCAGGCGGCCTGCGACCTGATCTTCAAGGGCCGCGAGCAGCCGAACGGCTACACCGAGTTCATCCTCCATGCGCGCCGCCGCGAGATCAAGGAAGCGGCGCGGCGGAAGCTGGCATCCTGAAGCCAGTCTCATCCCGAAAGCAAAAAGCCCGGCATTGCCGGGCTTTTTTATTGAGCGCTACAGCGTGATGTATCGCACCAGCGAGAGAATACCGATGATGATGACGACGATGCGGATGATCTGTTTCGCCCGTCCCTCGATCGGCAGCATATTAACCAGATACAGAACCAGAATAACGACAACGAACGTAATCAGTGCGCTGATGAGCAATGACATGAAGGCCCCGTCTGTTTGACCGCGACGAACATAAATCGCCGCTCCTCAGAGAAGCCAACGCGTGACGGAATTTGAAGTTCCCGTTCGGGAACGGATTACTGCGCCGCCATGACGGGGATGGTCGCAAAGCGGGAGGCCGCACTCTTCGTCTGGGCGGGACTGACCTTCAGCGTCACCCGGCTGGACTTCGCCCCGGTCGCCGACAGCGTGCCATCTGCGTTGGCGACCAGGTCGCCCTTACGCAGCGTCGGGTCGTCCTTGATATCGATATGCGCAAGTCCCCCCGGGGTCCTGCCGTTGCAAGTGCACCCGTTCACGAGCTCATTGCGATAGCGGAAAGCATTGGGGAGTGCCGAATAGGGTTTGCCGCTGTCGGTCGCCGCGCTGTCGATATCATGCCCGAACACCACCTTGGTTGCGCTGGCAGGGCAAAGGCTCTGGCACATCTCGGCCTTGCTCTCGTTCCCTGTCGCACCAAGCGGAAAATACCGGCCATCGCAGGTGCGCACGCAGTACGCCTTAGAAGGCCCCGATGCGACACGCGACTGCTCCGGCGCGGCGTTATCATAGCCCGGCTCGGCAAACGGCAACGAAGGAGCATGGTAGCTCGGCCGCACGAATCCACCGAACAGCGATGAAAAGAAATCCTGGGCTTGCGCCGGCGAACCAGAGGCGACGATGGCCATCGTCAATCCGGCGGCGAGACCCGTGATCCACGTCGCATGTTTCGGCGGCATTCCACTTCTCCTCACACCCATCCTGCGCGTCCTACCGGGACAGCGTTAATCGAGCCTCGACAACTGCATCGGCTGGCCGGCTCTTTCCATGCTGGTGGTTAGCGAGGCTTGAGATGGCAACGTGCGTTTTGCTTCAAATTGCGGAGAACCGCCCTTCGGCAGCACGATCACCTTGGCGCCGACCTTCACGCGATTGAACAGGTCCTCGACATCGGTGTTGGTCAGGCGGATGCAGCCGCTCGAGACGAACTTGCCGATGGTGGTGGGATCGTTGGTGCCATGGATGCGATAGTCGCTATGGCCGAGATACATCGCCCGTGCGCCGAGTGGATTGCCGGGCCCGCCCGCGACGAACCGCGGCAGATAGGGCTGGCGCGCGATCATCTGTGCCGGCGGATGCCAATCCGGCCATTCCGCCTTGCGCGAAATGGTCTGCACACCCGACCATGTGAAGCCTTCCCGCCCGACGCCGACGCCATAGCGGATGGCGCGATTGCCCCCGAGGACGAGGTAGAGATAGGTGTGGCGCGTATCGATGATGATCGTGCCCGGCGCCTCGCGGCTCGGATAGGATACCACCGCGCGCCGCAAGCGATCCGGCAACGCCGCATCCTCAGAGGCTTCATTGTCGGGGGCCCCCGACGGAACGGCTGAATTCTGCGGCCAGTACAGGCCAGGCTGCGCCGCGTAGCTTAGGGACTGCGCGGAAGCCGGCGCAGCGACGATCATCGCCGCTGCCATCACGGATAAACCAGCGCTCCAGTTCAACACCGAGCGCAATGCGAAAAAGTCCCTCCTACCGCCAGCCAGGTCATTCATGACACCACGCCTCCGCGCATCCCATGATGCGAGCGCGAAGCCAATGCGCAGACAAGCCTTGCGGTTCCTTACCTCTTTAGAGACGAGGATCACAAACTGAGCGAGGAACCATTGCCTCATGATTCTCGTTATGACGCCTGTTAGTGCGGAGTTTCTCGCTGCCGGGGGTGTTGCCGGAGGGGAAGTTTGTTGCATCTGACGGACGGCCGGCAGTCCCGCCAGTTTGTTTCAAGTTGTGGCCATTGCCGGATACCGATCGAGCGAAAAACCCATGCATGAGCGCGCGATCGAAACCGTTGGCGAACCTGTCCCCGAAAGCATCGCCCTTTCGCCTCCCGTCATCCAGCGCGCCGAAATCGTCTCGTTCTGTCTGGTCGCGCTGCTGATCCTCGCCATCGTCGCGGTGCTGTATGTGGGGCGCGCGTTCTTCCTGCCCGTCGTCACCGCGGTCATTCTTGGCACCATGCTCTCACCCGCGGCCAAGCGCCTCGAGGCCTTCCGGGTGCCGCGTCCGGTCTCGGCGGCGCTCATCGTCGTCCTCACCTGGGCGGCTTTCGTGCTGATGATCGGGCTGATCTCGGTGCCGGTGATGGATTGGTTCGGCAAGCTGCCTGAGCTTGGCCCCATCCTGAAGGACAAGCTGCATGTGTTCGACCGCCCGCTTGCGATCTGGCATCAACTGCAGGCGATGCTGGGTGCGCCGGCCACGGCAGAGCCGTCGTTGCAGCTTCCGAAAGTCGCGTGGGTACAGCCCACGATTGAATTCCTTTCCCCGACATTCACCGAAATCCTGCTGTTTTTCGCGGTGCTCGTTCTGTTCATCGCAAGCTGGCCGGACCTGCGCCGCGCGCTCGTGATGAATTTTCCCAACCACGACTCCCGGCTGCGGATGCTGAGGATCCTCAACGCTATCGAAACCAATCTCGGCAGCTATCTCCTCACTGTCAGCTTCATCAATGCCGGTGTCGGCGTCGCCACCGGCATCGCCTGTGCGCTTGCGCAAATGCCAAATCCGGCAGGGCTTGGCGGGCTCGCTGCGACGCTGAACTTCATTCCCATCATCGGGCCAATCCTGATGTTTGCGATCCTGCTGTGTGTCGGGATCGTCGCGATGCCGACCCTTGGCGGCGCGCTGATCGCGCCTCTCGCCTTCGCGGGGATCGCCTTCGTCGAGGGACACTTCGTCACACCGACAATCATCGGGCGGCGATTGTCACTCAACGCGCTGGCGGTGTTTCTCGCGCTGGCATTCTGGACCTGGCTGTGGGGGCCGATGGGCGCGTTTCTATCGTCTCCGCTGTTGATCGTCGGCCTCATCGTCAAGGAGCACATGATACCTGAGCGCGACCAGCCGCTTCCATCAGACTGAGGCTGCGGGAACTTTCCGGGATAGGGACGCGTTTGTGCTGCACACAGCTCGCCCTGCAGCGGGCATTCCGATGTCGCGTACCGGTAACGGGAAATTCAGCACATGACAGATCAAGCCACTCTCGACCGCCTTCAGAAAGATTTCGATGCCGTCAGAAAAGACGTTTCAAATCTCGCGCAGCAACTCACCGAGTCGTTGAACTCACTGGCCGACACCGCACAAACTCGCGCCAGACGCGGCTATCGACAGGCTCGCGCGCAGGTCGATGCCGCCGTCTCCGATGCGGCGGAGCGCGGCAGCGCGGCGCTCGACATGGCGCAGGACGCCGCCAACACCCTGGAAGAAACCCTTGAAGATGCGATCACTGAACGCCCCCTCGCAGCCGTCGGCCTCGCCATCGGCCTCGGCTTCCTGATCGGCGTGACGTGGCGCCGCTAGTGCCCTGAACCTTCAAGGCGGGCGCGCGAGCGACCGCCTTTTTCGTTTGTCCTGTTTCACTGATCGAGGCTTTCATGCTCGACAAGTTCATTGATGACCTGAAGGAAAGCGCCGGAACGGCGATGCGACTCACGTCGCTCGCCGCCGCTGTTGCCGTTTGCCTTTTCATCACCACCGGATTCCTGTGCGGGGCGGCCTTCGTCGCCGTGCTTGATAAATATGGCCCGGTCTATGCCTGCCTCGCCGGCGCCGCCGTGTTCTTTGTCTGCGCGGCCATGGCTGCGATCTGCTACGCACTGCGTAAACGCGCCATCCGTCAGCGTCGCGTGGAGGCCGCAAAATCGACGCTGCAAACCGCGCTCGGCGACCCGCTCGTCATTGCAACCGCCCTGCAGGCCGTGCGGATTATCGGCGTGAAGCGGATGATCCCGCTGCTCGCAATCGGCGGCATCGCGTTGGGGCTGATGTCGAAGCGACCGTCCGCGAAGGAATAATCGCCCGTGTTTTTGCGCGGGCGGTGCAAGTGCAAGTCCACTGCTTCAATGGCACGTCAGGTGATGCAGCGGGAGGGTTGCAGCAGCTTCGCGACCGGCGTCAGCACACTGACGGACGGCTCGCATGCCACCATGCGTTTACCCGTCGAAGCCCGGTCCACCGGAGGGGGCGCGATATGGTCTGTCGCAGAACCGCCCGCAGGCAACGGAACGCGCATCATCACCGAACTATCGGCACCCGGCAGCTGGAAAGAAACAGTGAGGTTCGGCCCTGGCACGGATGGCGTTGTGAGACGGTCGCCTTTGCCTGCGCGTTCGATCTGAGGCCCCGCATCGGCCCGCACAATCGCAGACGGCTGCCGCTGATCGCCCTTTGCGGGGACTTCGAGATGCACGGTGCTGAACGCCAGCGTTGCTGCGGCAGCACCCAAAATTCCTGAGGCCAACTGAAACATGGTCGTCGTCGCTTTTACTAAACGCACCACAGACGATGCATCAGATAACGATTGCCGGAAGGCTTCGTTCCGGCAAGAGATCTGGCGGGGTAAGACTATCGAGCGCAGGTGCAGTACCCCAAAAGAGGTAGGTGCCCGTTTCTCCAAGAAAAAAGCCCCGCTAAGCGGGGCTTTTCGTGAACGTGGTCAGGCCCCGCCCGTCAGGCGCTCGCCCGCTGGTTACGATTGCGTGAGTTCCTCTGAAAGAACAGCGCCTGGCTCGCCACCGCCGAAACCATCGCCGGCTGGAACGGCTTCGAGATCAGGAAAGCTGGCTCTGGCCGTTCGCCGGTGAGGAAGCGTTCCGGGTAAGCGGTGATGAACACCACCGGCACCTCGAAGGTTCGCAGCAGTTCGTTCACCGCATCGAGGCCCGAGCTGCCATCCGCGAGCTGGATATCGGCGAGGATCAGGCCCGGCCGCTTGGTTTTCGCGAGCGAAAGCGCATCGCTGTGAGTGCGCGCGACGCCGATGACGTTATGGCCGAGGTTTTTCACCAGACTTTCGAGATCCATGGCGATGAATGTCTCGTCCTCGATGATGAGCACGTCAGTCGCGATCTCGGCTGCAAGCTCGCGGCCCGCCGTATCCGTCAGCGCACGAACTTCCGCAACATCGATATCGAGAATGAAACTGACTTCTTCCTCGGAGAAACCTTCAAGGGACAGCAGCAGAAAGGCCTGACGCGCCAGGGGCGTGATGTTGGAGAGCCGCCGCTCCGACGCGGCTAGAGGAACAGGCTCGCCTTCGTCATTCAACGCAACCGAATGCCAGATCTTGGTAAAGAGGCGAAACAGGCCGACTCGAGGGCCATGGCTCTCATCCAGCAGAGAGGGATCCTGCAGCAGGGCCTCCAGCATCGCGCCGACATAAGAATCTCCAGACGCCTGGCTCCCTGTCAGCGCGCGGGCGTACCGGCGCAACAAGGGCAAATGTTCAGCAACAAGCTGAGAACGGGACATACCCCCTCCATAAAATCGATATCGTGGCTGCAGGCGATCGAGACTATGTCCCGGAAGCCGTGTCCCTATCTACCCCCGAGCGCGATTAAAGTTCCCTTCTCTCGGAACTTTCTGGTTTGAACCGCATTAAAGTTCGGAGAATGGCCTGCAGACTATCCGGCCGGTAAAAAAAGCATTCTCCTTGAAGGAGTTAACCCATGGCGACAGCATGGATTCAACCATGAAAGACCCCAAGCCGCTTCCCAGCAAGCCGGCCCCCAAAAGCGGCCTCAATGCAGAAATCCAGGCCCGGATCGGCCACCAGCTCCGCGCCATGTACGACGATGTCGTCAAACAGGGAGTGCCGGATCGCTTCGCCGATCTGATCCGCAAACTGGACGCCGGCGAACCGCCTGGGACCGACGGTGAGGGCCTGCCGCAAAACAGTATCGGGAGGGATTGATGCCTCTCACAGATTCTCTTCGCGACGAAATCCTCGCGTCTGTGCCGAGTCTCCGCGCCTTCGCGATTTCGCTCAGCGGAAAGAGCGATCGTGCCGACGATCTGGTGCAGGAAACGTTGCTGCGTGCGCTCGCCAATATCGACTCGTTTCAGCCCGGCTCGAATCTGCCTGCCTGGCTGTTCACGATCCTGCGCAATCTGTTTCGCTCCGATTATCGCAAACGGCGGCGCGAGGTGGAGGATGCCGAGGGCAGCTACTCCAAGACGCTGAAGTCGCAACCCGCGCAAAGCTCGCATCTCGAATTCGAGGAGTTTCGCGCAGCACTCGAAAAACTTCCGCAGGACCAGCGTGAGGCCCTCATCCTCGTCGGCGCTTCAGGCTTTTCCTATGAGGATGCGGCGGCCATCTGCGGATGCGCGGTCGGCACCATCAAAAGCCGTGTCAACCGGGCGCGCTCGAAGCTCAGCGCCATGCTGTATGTCGACGGCACGGAGGATTTCGGGCCTGACAGCACGGTCCGCGCCGTGATCGGTGGCAGCGGCAACTGATCGCTGTTGTCTCCTGTATCGAACAGGACAACGGGGCGCCCTCTGGCGTCCCGTTGTTATTTCCAGCCCTGATCCGGATATCCGGCGGACATGATGGAGCCGCCCTCAGGTCGCGCGCGAGATATAGCCCGTCCGGTTCATTTCGTTCTCGTCCACCACCGTCGCCATCGGCGCGGTCAGTTCATAGACATAGCTGACATCGGTGAAGTATCGCTTCGAGGTACCACCGAGCGCCTCGGGGGCGACGCGGTCGAGCAGCACGATACCGAAATCACTCTCAGGCCGGCGCGTCGCAACACTGGTGTTGAATTCCTCCCAGTGGAATTTGAAAATCGCATGTGGCTCCTCGCCGGAGACCGTCCAGTTCGCCACGATATGCGGATGCTTGCCGACCAGCGACAGCCCCTCGTCCGAATGCGAGGCCAGTTCGAAAAACAGCAGCGACAGGCTCTGCGCCGCGCGCGCCGAAACCGTGATGTCGGGCCCATCGAGCGCAATGCGGTCGCCGTGCGGAATCGCGCGTGAATCGAACAAACCCTTGAGTTTCACGCCCTGCCACTGACTGTCGCTCAGCAGCGTGACGACATTCGACATCGCATGAATGCGGCCGATCAGCAGTTCGCGCGCACTGTCGATGTCGGAGCCATGGCGCAATGTTCGCGTCACGATCGACTGGATCACCGCGAGGATATTCTTGACGCGATGATTGAGCTCGTCGATCACCGCCGTGAGCCTGCGCTCGAACCCGATCCGGGTCTGGATTTCCCGGCTGAGGCGCACGTTGTTGTAAGAGACGTAGCCGAACAGCGAACACAGCACGACCGTCACCGCGAGGCCGATCAGGCCAGCAACAAAAGCATGATTGAGCGCACGCTGCATGGTGTCGGTCTTGGGATAATAGTCCAGCGCCCACTGCCGGCCGCCAAACAGGATCTTGCGAACCTCGGGCCGGTTTTCTTCCGGTCGTGCCGCCGCCGTCACCACCTCGCCGTTATTATCGAGCACGAGTTCGCCGCCCTTGGCGCGGGGATCCCGCAGCGCCACGGAAAACAGCGAAAGATCGTCATTTCCGAGCATCAGCGACAGCCGGTATGACGTGGTGATGAAGCCGATCGGGGATTTCGTACCCTGCTTCACAACCGGCACGGCCAAAACCACACCCAAGGAGCCACCCACCGGCGACAAAATCAGCGGATCGGATGCTTCCGGCTCACCTGTTTCGGCTGCCTTCGCCAGCGTAGGCCCGATCACCGGATGCTGGTCGTAAGCACGGCCCGGCAGCTTCAACGTGTTGTCGTCCTGCGGCTCGACATCCATCAGCACATCGACGCCTTTCGCCGCCGCGGCGGCGTCGAGCGGCGCATCGTTGAAATTCCGAATCTGCGGATTTTGGAAACCGGCTCTTTTCAATTCAGCTTCGGCGAGCGGGAAATCGGACGGCATCAAATGCGCGATCCAGCCCGTCACCACGAAATTGGTCTTGAAGGTGTAGATCGAGGGACGCAGCGGCTGCAACGCGTTCGAGGAAATCGCCGTCGAGGGCTGGAAAGCGCCGGCCGACACGCGCGCCAGAACCTCGCGTTCGCTCAACCGTTCCTGAACGAGACCGGCATGGGCATCAATCTGGCGCGTCAGCGCGGCGCGGTCGATGACGCCTTCCTGCTCATAGATACGATAGGACACCAGCCCGGAGACCAGTATCCCGATGATGGCGAGAAGCCCGATGAAAAAACCAACCCGGAGCACGCTTATCGACTCGGTACAAGGATTTGCCGAAGACACTTCAAGATGACTGCAACTCCTCCGGATTCAGGGCAGATAAAAAACGGCCCAGCGCGGCCGGGCCAATCCAAAGTAACAATGAACCGTCTATCGAAACTTACTGACGCGGAGCCGGCAAACCGAAAGAACGTCAAGCCACACCCTGGCCAATAGTTCCTGCCACCCAACCCCGCAAACCGCCATCGACCACGCGCTGCTGACTCCCGGCATTGTCCTCGGGGCTGGCAACTCCGTTCCGGAAGCGCGACAGCCGATTGGTTAAGACTTCGACAAAAAAGCCAGCAAAATCAATGCATGACAACCGTCATGAGCCCAGCCACGATGATGAACAGCCCAAGCAGGATCATGGCGAGTAAGAAGTCGCCGTAATCTATGGATTTCTTTTGGACCCTCAGCCACATGCATGCTCAACGGGCGACCCTTTCGAGCGTTCCGTCCAAAGAGGGGGATTAGCCTATTGGATCATGCGGTTGGGGACAGCGAGGGCCCCAATGGGCCGCCCAGGGGCGGAACATTCCGCCGCGTTCGCTTGATTTTAACCTTGAAAGCGCCGTCTTCGTGCTTCATAGCCTTGCCCACGACCTTGAGAATCGTCAGGTCTTTGCGAGCCGCGTGTTCGGATCCGTTTACGGTTTCTGGCTTGCCTTCTTTCAGCTAACCGAACCGACGCCCCAAACACGCGGGTGTCTCCGACACCCGAGCGCCCCCGAGGTCCAAGAAGACCGCCGGGCTCGCCCTTTGATTCATACAGAAAGCTTCACTTGACCTCCTTTCAGGATTTCGGCCTCGCCGATCCCATCTCACGCGCCCTCCGCGAAGAGAATTACGTCACCCCCACCCCCATCCAGGCCCAGACCATCCCGATCGCGATCACCGGGCGCGACGTCGTCGGCATCGCCCAGACCGGCACCGGCAAGACCGCCTCGTTCGCGCTGCCGATCCTGCATCGCCTTCTGGAGAACAGGGTCCGTCCGCAGCCCAAGACCTGCCGCGTTCTGGTTCTCAGCCCGACCCGCGAATTGTCCGGACAGATTCTCGACAGCTTCAACGCCTATGGCCGCCATCTGCGGCTGAGCGCGGCGCTCGCCATCGGCGGCGTGCCGATGGGCCGTCAGGTCCGCGCCATGATGCAGGGCGTCGAGGTGCTGGTGGCAACTCCCGGCCGCCTGCTCGACCTCGTTCAGGGCAATGCCGTCAGGCTCAACCAGGTCGAGTTTCTCGTCCTCGACGAAGCCGACCGCATGCTCGACATGGGCTTCATCAACGACATCCGCAAAATCGTCGCCAAGCTGCCCGTAAAGCGCCAGACGCTGTTCTTCTCGGCCACCATGCCCAAGGACATCGCCGAACTCGCCGAGCACATGCTGCGCGATCCGGCGCGCGTCGCGGTCACGCCGGTGTCCTCCACCGCCGAGCGCATCACCCAGCGCATCATCCAGCTCGATCACAGCGCCAAGCCGGCCACGCTTTCGGAACTGCTGAAATCAGAGCCGGTCAACCGGGCGCTGGTGTTCACCCGCACCAAGCACGGCGCCGACAAGGTCGTGCGCGGTCTCGTCAAGGCCGGGATCCCCTCGGAGGCGATCCACGGCAACAAATCGCAGAACCATCGCGAGCGCGTGCTGGCCTCGTTCCGCAATGGCGACATCCGCACGCTGGTCGCGACTGACATCGCCGCTCGTGGCATCGACGTCGACGGCATCACCCATGTCTTCAATTTCGACCTGCCGAACATCCCGGAAACCTACGTCCACCGCATCGGCCGCACGGCGCGCGCAGGTGCCGACGGCACCGCGATCTCGCTCGTGGCGGGTGAGGAAAATACTTACCTGCGCGACATCGAGCGGTTGATCCGCGTGACCCTTCCCCGCGAGGACCGGCGTACCGGCAAACACGAAACTCCAAGTCAGCCCCCCGCACAGCCGCGCAAGAACCATCGCGGCGGCGGCCAAGGACATCAGGGACAAGGCAAGGGGCGCGGTAACCAGGGACACGGCAAGGGGCGATCTTTTGAGGCGTCCGACCACTCCCATGCCGATGGCGCCCCCGGATCCCGCGGGCCGCAGCGCCGGCGGCGGCATCCCGGCCATGGTGTCAGTCCCGGCGCGAACCCCGGCTCCCATCACGATCCGGCAGCCACTCCCCGCGCCGAACAGGGGAAACATGAACGAACTCGGCCGTCGCAAGCCGGCCAGGCAAGCGGTATACAGGGCGTCGCCTTCCTCCACCGTGGCAGCGCACCTGCGCGCACCGCATCACAACCTAATCGCAATCGGCGCCCGCAGCGCTGAACTGATCCGGAGACGTTTATGGCCAAAGAAGAACTGATCCAATTTGAGGGATTGGTGACCGAAATCCTCCCCGACGCGCGCTATCGCGTCCAGTTGGATGCCGGGCATGAAATCGTTGCCTACACTGCAGGCAAAATGAAGAAGAACCGCATCAAGACCCTGGCGGGCGATCGCGTGACAATCGAAATGTCACCCTACGATCTGGAAAAGGGCCGCCTGATTTTCCGCCACAAGGACGAGCGCCCGGCCGGCGCGCCGCGCCCCACGGCGCCGCGCGGTGGTCAATTCCGCCGCCGCTGACCGCCCTTTTGCATACCCTGAAACCTGCCTCCCAAAAACGTCGGGGGGCAGGATTGTTTTGGGGGCTTCTTTCGAATAATATCGCCCAATCGAATTTCGGCCGGACGACAATAGCTATCCCCGGTATAGCCGGTTAGCGCTGACGACCTCTTCCAAATTTCGATCTCACCAACCCGTGGCGACACGGGTTATTAGACATCTACTTGAGAGGAACTACCCACGTGAGCATGGGAACAGTGAAGTGGTTTAACGCGACCAAGGGCTACGGCTTCATTCAGCCGGATGATGGTGGCAACGACGTGTTCGTCCACATCAGCGCCGTTGAACGCGCTGGCCTCGGCACGCTGCGCGAAGGCCAGAAGATCAGCTACGAAATCGTTGCCGATCGCCGTTCGGGCAAGTCGTCTGCCGATAATCTTCGCGCGGCCGGTTAAAACCGATCTCGCCGATATTTCGGTGATCTATTAAGGCCGCGCTCTGCGCGGTCTTTTTAGTTTGACGGCTTTTAACTTGATGACTTGAGGCCTGTGAGGCGCGCGTGAATCGCGCTCCACTCAGTTACAAACCGGAGCTGAGGGATAAGCCACCGAGTCCGTCTGCCGCGGGCGGGTGAAGGTTCTATCGCTCAAATGGAATGTCGGTGGCGTGAAGCTCCCGCCGTTCATTCCGGCAGCCGGTGTATAATCGTAAGCCACCTCGCTCATGATGAGATAGGTGCCTCCGATAGCGATGCCGCTGGGGACGAGCGTGGTCACCACCTCGTTGCAGCCGCGCGCCGATGTGTTCGACGCCTTGCTCCACTTGACCTTGGCGATCCCGTTGGTGTCGATGAAAACCTGCGAGATCTTTGCCTGCACCGGAGCGTTGGAATAAGGCGCCATCACCGCAGACGATATATTGAATGCATTGCTGATGTCCGTATCGGTGATTGATGTTGCCTGCGAAATCAAGTCGGACAGCGTACGCGTCAGGATGATAACCTTGCGGTCGACGGCAACCCCAGTCGACACTTCGATCGTTCCGAAAAACAGCATCAGAACGATGGGGAGAATGACGGCGAACTCCACGGCCGCTACAGCGCGTACATCGCGCACCAACCTGCACGCATTCAACCGTTCAGCCATTCGATAAAGCGACATTCGCATGATTCCAGATCGCACTATGGCTCGACACGAAACGCCGTCGTCGAAGATATAAGCCGCTTGTCAGATCCGATATTCGCCAGCGAGAAACCGAGGTTCGTGATCAGGAGCGGCCATTTGTAAAACGTCCGCACCACGACAATGCTGGCGCTCCCTGCAGCCGGCGGCTGATAGGTGAAATTGTTGGTGGCGTTTCCTGCCCCATCAAACAGTGTCGGCACAGTGAAAGCATCGCCGGCGGGATAGGCTCGCACGTCGAGGTAGATGCCGCTGCATGTCAGCAGGAATTGAACCCTGCCGCACAGATTGTCGTGAATCTGTTCGGCAGTCATCTGCTGGTCTTGCGCCTGATGCGTCAAAAGCAGGCGCGCGGTGTCCTGCGTACCTGTTTCGAGAACTTGCGTGGCAAAGAACATCATCGCGACTTCGACGATCGCGAACAGCAATGCGAAAAACAGCGGCGCGACCATAGCAAATTGAACCGCCGCGCTGCCCCTCCGGTTCATACCAAAGCGGCGGAAAACATCCCTCAGGTGCAGCGTGCGCGGCGACGGCGCGGGCATCGTGTTATCCTCAGTCGGGCCATTAAATAGCTACCGCCGAGACTAACCGACAGAGATTGTCGAATGCTTGCGCCCGATCCGGACAAGGCAAGGGGCACGGTTAAGAAAATGGTAACCAGTTTCTTCCGGAACGGTGAAAGAGCGGCGTTAGCCGCCATCGCTGCTGCGCTTCTTGCACGACGTCGAGCAATTATAGGTTTCACGCTCGCCGCCGCCCCGATAGACCGTAATCAGTTTCTCGTCGCTCGCGTCCTCGACCTTGCCGGGCTTATTGGCATCGACGAGGCTGCGCAGGGCAAGCGACAGCGTTCCGCTCTGCCGGGAACGTGCCAGCGTTTCTGCCTGGGCCGGCTTGAGCTCCAGCGTCGCGGTCTTGCCGACGACGACCTTCTGGCCGTTCTTTTCCTCGACCGTCTGGTCGATCGCGAGGACCCGCACATCGCTCAGGATGATCTCCGAGCTGACGCTCTCACCATTTCCCTCACGGCTCTTCTGGCGGCGGGACAGCAACACATCGACATGATCGTTGGGCAGGATAAAGCCACCAGCGCCGGTTTCCGGCGAGATTTCCGTCGAGATCGCCCGCATGCCGCTCGGCAAAATGGCCGCCATGAAGCCCGAGCCATTCGCCTTCACCAGCTTGGTTTCGCGGATCGGTTCGCCGGCAAGGAAGGGCGAGCGCACGATCGAACCGGTCATATCCTTGATAGCGTCGGCGCGTTCACTCTTCTTGACGAAGCTCGAGCTTGCCGTCGCGGCGGGCCAGGACTGCCACTTCATGTCATCGGCGGTGATGGTCTGGCCAAGCGGGATATCGCTCTTTGCCACCAGCACATCCGTGGTTTCCAGTTGCGGCACCGGAGCAGCGACACGGGGCGCCGGCTTCTGATCCGATCCACTGGCGAGGAAGGCTGCAACGCCACCGGCGCTGACGGCAATGGCCAGCACCACAACACGCGCGGTGTTCATCTGCTTACTCTCTTACGCAACTGTACAGGGGCCTAAAGACGACCCGGTATGGCAAATCTGACGTTAATTGATGAATGAACTGCAAATATTCAATGATGCATTGGCCGCAACGAAATTCCCAACGACACTTCGTCTCTTATTTTCTCAATTTTCATGCATCAATTCAGCGCCATTCAAATGCGATACATTGGTTTAACGCCGCATTTACCGTGTGCAAGAAGAGCCTGATACAGGCGACTTTCCGCAATCGAATTAACTGCGATGCAATTCCTCGATTTTAGTCTCGCGCTTGGCCTCGGTGCCCACCCGCTCCGGATGGACCAACTGAAACAGACAGCCACGTAAATACATTTATGGAGTCTCCAATGACCAACCTCCTCGCTCGCTTCGTCAAGGACGAATCCGGCGCCACCGCTATCGAATACGCGCTGATCGCCGCCGGCATTTCCGTCGTCATCATCGGCGCCGTGCAGACCCTCGGCAGCACGCTGAACGGCGTTTTCACAACCATCAACGGCAAGCTTACCGCACAGTAAGCCTCCAAGGATGCAGCTAAAGGCTTCGGGAAACCGAAGCCTTTTTGCGTCCACGTAACGCATGACAACGCAGGACCTCGACGTGAAAGCCCAGCCGGCGCCACGCCATCAGGGCGCGAGCCTATTCCAGCGCAAAGCGGTTGCGCACGATCTGGAAGGGCTATTGCTTATCTGCTCTGGGATCGGCTTGGCCTGCGCGATTCTTGCTTTCAGAATCCTAAGCGTTTGGTGATTGTTCACGTCTGACACCTAGTCTTCGCGCGAACGCTCCGAAAATCTGCGAGACTCTATGCTGCTGGATCTAGCGCGCCTGTTCCTGTTCCCCGCGCTCATGGCGTTCGCCGCCGCCAGCGACCTTCTCACCATGACCATTTCCAATCGCGTGTCGCTGCTGCTGATCGCGGGGTTCTTCGTTCTCGCCATCGTCACCGGAATGGGCTGGGAGGCGATCGGCTGGCATGCCCTCGCCGGGCTGAGTGTCCTCATAATTGCCTTTGCCTGCTTTGCGTTCGGCTGGATCGGCGGCGGCGATGCCAAGGTGGCGGCTGCTACCGCGCTGTGGTTCGGATTCGGCTATCTGCTCGATTATCTTCTGCTCGCATCGGTGCTGGGCGGCGTTCTCACCCTGGCGATCTTACAGTTCCGCAACTGGACGCTGCCGACCTGGCTCCTGGGTCAAGATTGGCTGGTGAGACTCCATGGCAAGGACACCGGCATCCCCTACGGCATTGCCCTCGCCGCCGCGGCGCTTCTGATCTATCCGGACACGGACTGGACTAGGGCGGTCGATCTGTTCCAACTCGCAATGCGGTGAGCCGCGACGGCGAGCGATAAAGCTTCCATTAACCCGATTTAGATACGCCTCATTAACCATGCTTTGACGAATAACTGGTCAAATCCCCTCACAGCGACAGAGCCGTCGCCGCGTGATGTGGAAAGTGAAGCGTATGAAGACCGCCCCCTTGATTGCCCGCGCTCTGTCGTTCGTGGCCGTCTCCGCTCTCATTCTTAACTCATCCCTCTCGCCTGTTCTGGCAACGGACTACCAGGTCGCCTCCGCCAGTACCGCATCCGCGGATTCGTTGAACGCAAGATCGCTGAGGCTCGGCATCAGCAAGTCGCTGGTCGTCGACCTGCCGCGCGACGTCAAGGACGTCCTGGTGGCGGACCCGAAAATCGCCAACGCGGTCGTGCGCTCGTCCCGGCGCGCCTACATCATCGGCGCCGCCGTCGGCCAGACCAACATCATCTTCTTCGACGCCGACGGCCAACAGATGGCCGCATACGACGTTGCCGTGACCCGTGATCTCAACGGTATCCGCACCGCGATCCATCAGGCCTTGCCACAATCCGACATCCAGGTCGAAGGCCTGGGCGATGGCGTGGTGCTGACCGGCAGCGCCGCCAACCAGGCCGAAGCGCAGCAGGCTTACGAACTCGCCGCGCGCCTGATCGGCGGTCCCTCCAAGGCCAACGATCTCGTCGTCAACAACATAACGGTTCGCGGCCGCGACCAGGTGATGCTGAAAGTCACCGTCGCCGAAGTCCAGCGCAACATCGTCAAACAGCTCGGCGTCGATCTGAGCGGTAAATTCAGCTACGGCACGGCCGTGGTGGATTTCAACAATGCCAACCAGTTCAGCGCGCTCGGCCACGCGCTGGCGCCCGATAATGCGATTTCCACGTCGTTCGGCTCCGCGCCTTCGGTGAAAGCGACATTGCGTGCGATGGAAAGCGCAGGCGTGGTCCGCACCCTCGCAGAGCCGAATTTGACCGCTATTTCCGGTGAAAGCGCCACGTTCATCGCGGGCGGCGAATTCCCGATTCCCACCGGCATCACCTGCCAAACGGCAGCCGGCACCTCCAGCAATTGCCAGCCTTCCATCGCCTTCAAGAAATTCGGCATCTCACTGAACTTCACACCGGTCGTGCTGACCGAAGGCCGGATCAGTCTGCGGGTCATGACCGAAGTCTCGGAAATATCGAACGACAATTCGCTCACGGTCAGCGGCATGACGATTCCTTCCATTAAAACCCGCCGCGCCGAAACCACGCTCGAAATTCCCTCGGGCGGCTCGATGGCGATGGCCGGCCTCATCCAGGAGCAGACCAAGCAGGCGATCAACGGCCTGCCGGGCCTCGCGCAGCTGCCGGTGCTCGGCACGCTGTTCCGCAGCCGCGATTTCATCAACAACCAGACCGAACTGATGGTGCTGGTGACCCCCTACGTGGTGCGCGCCGTGGCACAGAAGGATCTGTCGCGGCCTGACGATGGTTTCGCTTCAGCATCGGACCCGCAGACCGTCCTGCTCGGCAACATCACCCGCATCTATGGTGTGCCGCGCCGCGAAGGCCAGGCCAGCAGCAGCTATCGCGGCAAGTACGGCTTCATCACCGATTAAGGTTGGACAGGATTTCGATCATGAGCAAACGCGTATCCAACCTCTCCTCCACCACGGCCATGGCCGCACTGGCGCTGGTGAGCGTCACCATGCTCGGCGGGTGCATGCACAGCCAGGAAGCCGGGATCGTGACCGGCTCGCTACCCGACGACTACCGGCTGCGCCACCCGATCGTCATTCAGGAAGCCAGCAAGACGACGGAGATTTTTGTCGGCCATGCGCGTGGCGGACTGACGACGGCGCAGCGCGCCGATATCGTCGGACTCTCCCAGGCGTGGCTCAGCGAAGGCACCGGGGCCATTACGATCGACGTTCCGACCGGCACGCCGAACGCGCAGGCCGCAAGCGTGACGGTTCGCGACATCCAGAACATTCTGGCCGCCGCCGGCATTCCGCCGAAAGGGATCAGGGTCATGCCCTATCACCCGAACGATCCGCGCCAATTCGCGCCGGTTCGCGTGCGTTATGCGCGAATCATCGCAGATGCCGGCCCCTGCGGACTCTGGCCGGAAGATCTTGGCCCCTCGGTCAAGAACAAGTCCTATTTCGAGAACCGGTCCTACCAGAATTTCGGCTGCGCCTATCAGCGCAACATGGCCGCGATGGTCGCCAATCCGGCAGATCTCGTTCAACCGCGCGCGGAGACCCCGCCGAATTCGGCGCGCCGCACCGAAGCTTTCGCCAAGTATCGCAACGGACAGACGACCGCGACCGATTACCCCGAGGCCGAAAAAGCCAAACTCAGCACGGTAGGCAAATGATCAGTTACGCGCGTCAGGGCGAGCAGAACGACGAGACCAGTCAGGCGGCGGTGGAGGAGCATATCGCTCCTGCGCCGCGCGTGTCCGTGCAGGCGTTCTGCGAAACCGTCGAGACCGCCGCTGCCGTGCAGGCAGCGTGCGAAGACCGGCGGCTGGCCAAGGCACATCTCAAGATTCAGATGGGAGGCATGGCCGCCGCGATCGAGGCCTATCGCACAGCGCCAACACCCAACGTCATTCTTCTCGAGACCGAGAGCGAGACGGGAATCCTGTCCGGCCTCGACCAGCTTGCAGCGGTTTGCGACGCAGGCACGCGCGTTGTCGTCATCGGCCGCATCAACGACGTCACGCTCTATCGCGAACTCGTGCGACGTGGCGTCAGCGATTACGTGATCTCGCCTGTCGGCCCGCTCGATATCGTGCGCTCGGTCTGCAACCTGTTCACGACCCCGGAAGCCAAGGCCGTCGGCCGCATCATCGCCGTCGTCGGCGCCAAGGGCGGCGTTGGCGCCTCCACCATCGCTCACAATGTCGCCTGGGCGATCGCCCGCGACCTGGCGCTGGATGCAGTGGTTGCGGACCTCGACCTCGCCTTCGGCACGGCCGGGCTCGACTACAATCAGGACCCGCCGCAGGGTATCGCCGATGCTGTGTTCTCGCCGGATCGCGTCGACACCGCCTTCCTCGATCGCCTGCTGTCGAAATGCACGGACCACCTCAACCTGCTCGCAGCACCCGCCACGCTCGACCGGGTCTATGATTTCGGCAACGACGCCTTTGACGCGATCTTCGACACGCTGCGCACCACCATGCCCTGCATCGTCCTGGACGTTCCGCATCAGTGGTCCGGCTGGACTAAGCGCGCACTTGTTGGAGCCGACGACATCCTGATCGTGGCTGCGCCGGACCTCGCCAATCTGCGCAACACCAAGAACATGTTCGACACGCTGAAGGCCGCCCGCCCGAACGACCGCGCGCCGATCTATTGCCTCAATCAGGTCGGGATTCCGAAGCGACCCGAGATCAAGGCCGGAGAATTTGCCAAGGCGATCGAGAACGACCCGATCGTTTCGATTCCGTTCGAACCGCAGATTTTCGGGTCCGCCGCTAACAACGGTCAAATGATCGCGGAAATCTCGGCCAATCACCGGACCGCCGAAATGTTCCTGCAGATCGCGCAGCGCCTCACCGGCCGCGGCGACTCCAAGAAATCAGGTCACTCATTTTTAGCCCCCCTTCTCGGAAAGTTGCGCCGGAAGTAATCTGGCTTGAGGTAGAGCGTGTTTGGCAAGCGTAGCGGAGTAGACACGGACTTCCGGCCCGGAAGCGCCGCCGTAAAACCGGCGGAGCCTGCGGCGGCGGCTCCGCGCGCGCCGGTCATCGACGTGCCGAAAGCGGCAGCACCTCCGCTGGCGCCCGCGCGATCAGCTCCGCCGCCTGTCAACGAGTCACGCCGCTCCGAGAGCTATTATCAGGTCAAGGCGACGATTTTCGGCGCGCTGATCGAAGCGATCGACCTTGCCCAGCTCGCCAAGCTCGATGCCGAGTCGGCGCGTGAGGAAATCCGCGACATCGTCAACGAGATCATCGCGATCAAGAACATCGTGATGTCGATCGCCGAGCAGGAAGAACTGCTCGACGACATCTGCAACGACGTGCTGGGTTACGGCCCGCTGGAACCATTGCTCGCCCGCGACGACATCGCCGACATCATGGTCAACGGCGCCGGCACGGTGTTCATCGAAGTCGCCGGCAAGATCCAGAAGACCGGGATTCGCTTCCGCGACAACCAGCAGCTCCTCAACATCTGCCAGCGCATCGTGAGCCAGGTCGGCCGCCGCGTCGACGAATCCTCTCCGATTTGCGACGCCCGCCTCGCCGACGGCTCCCGCGTCAACGCGATCGTGCCGCCGCTCGCCATCGACGGTCCCGCGCTCACCATCCGCAAGTTCAAGAAGGACAAGCTGACGCTCGACCAGCTCGTCAATTTCGGCGCGATCTCGCCGGAAGGCGCGCAGATCCTGCAGATCATCGGCCGCTGCCGTGCCAACGTGCTGATCTCCGGCGGCACCGGCTCCGGCAAAACCACGCTGCTGAACTGCCTGACCAACTATATCGACGAAGACGAGCGCATCATCACCTGCGAAGACGCGGCCGAACTGCAGCTCCAGCAGCCGCATGTCGTGCGCCTTGAAACCCGCCCGCCGAACATCGAGGGCGAGGGTCAGGTCACCATGCGCGATCTCGTCAAGAATTGTCTGCGTATGCGCCCCGAACGCATCATCGTCGGCGAAGTCCGCGGACCCGAGGCGTTCGATCTGCTGCAGGCGATGAACACCGGCCATGACGGCTCGATGGGAACACTGCACGCCAACAACCCGCGCGAAGCTCTTTCCCGCTGCGAATCCATGATCACGATGGGCGGCTATTCACTGCCCTCGCGCACCATCCGCGAAATGATGTGTGCCTCGATCGATGTCATCGTTCAGGCCGCCCGCCTGCGCGACGGCTCCCGCCGCATCACGCACGTCACCGAGGTGATGGGCATGGAAGGCGACACCATCATCACCCAGGATATTTTCGTCTACGACATCACGGGCGAGGATATCAACGGCAACATCATCGGCCGGCATCGCTCGACCGGCATCGGACGTCCGCGCTTCTGGGATCGCGCGCGCTACTATGGTGAGGAAAAGCGGCTCGCCGCGGCACTCGACGCGGCGGAAGCGCCAGATCCAACACGGTAAGGGGTGATCTCATGAAGATTCAGACCCTTGCGATTGCATTCATGAGCGCGGTGACGCTGGGCGGCCTTGCCTGGGTGTTTCTGTATCCTCTCCTGTCCGGCGAACGGCAGGCCGAGAAGCGCCGCGCTTCCTTCTCTCGCACCGAAGCTGCGACACGGCGCATCGATCGCAATCAGCGTTCGCGCCGCGAGCAGGTCGAGGACACACTGAAGGATGTGGAAGACCGTGCCAAGCAGGCCAAGAAGGTTCCGCTCAACACACGGCTGGCCCAGGCCGGCGTGAGCTGGAGCAGGCGGCAGTTCATCATCGGTTCGGCTGCTCTTGGACTCCTGGTGTTCTTCATTTGCTTCGTGACCGCAAATTTGATCGCAACGGCCGCGCTCGCCCTCTCCGCCGGGCTGGGCCTGCCGCGCTGGGTCCTGAGCTATCTGAAACGCCGCCGCGAGAAGCAGTTTCTGGAGGCGCTTCCCGATGCCGTCGATGTCATCGTCCGTGGCGTGAAGGCAGGCCTTCCGCTGTTCGACTCGCTCAAGGTGGTCGTCAACGATTCGCCAGAGCCGCTGCGCTCGGAATTCCGTGCCATCATCGAGACCCAGAGTATCGGCATGCCGCTCGGCGAAGCCTGCATGCGCCTTTACGAGCGTATGCCGCTACCGGAGGCGAACTTTTTCGGCATCGTGATCGGCATCCAGACAAAATCCGGCGGCAACCTGTCCGAGGCGCTCGGCAACCTGTCCAAGGTGCTGCGCGACCGCAAGAAAATGAGAGCCAAGATTCAGGCGATGTCGATGGAAGCGAAAGCTTCTGCCGCGATTATCGGCGCGCTGCCGCCTGTCGTCATGATTATCGTCTACATCATGTCGCCGGATTACATTTCGCTGCTGTGGACCCATCCGACGGGCCGCTTCATGCTCGCATGTTGCGCCGTCTGGATGACCGCTGGCATTCTCGTGATGAAAAAAATGATCAACTTCGATTTCTGATGGATACGTCATGCTCGATATGTTGATCGATAAAGTCCAAGATGTTCGCTTCCTGACGATGGTGTTTGCCGCAATCGCCGCGAGCGCTACGGCCTATGCCCTGATCTCTCCCCTGTTCGCCAGCGACGGGTTGACGCGGCGAATGAAAGCGGTCGCCAACGAGCGCGAGCGCATCCGTCAGCGCGAACGCGAACGCATGAACAACAGTGAGAGGGTCACGCTGCGGCAAAGCCCAAAGCAGTTCATCGGCAAGATCGTCCACGATTTCAACCTCGGCAAATGGCTCGCGCAGGAGGAAGCCAAGGAAAAACTGGTTATGGCCGGTTATCGCGGCCATGCGCCCTACATCACCTTCCTGTTTTTCCGTATGGTGACCCCGATCGTCCTTCTGGCCGTGACCGCGCTGTATATCTTCGTGATCCTGAAGCTCAATCAGACTACACTGGTCAAAATTGGCATCTGCATCGGCGCAGCCTGGTTCGGCATGCAGGCCCCCATGCTGTTTCTGAAAAACGCGATCAGCAAGCGCCAGCTCTCGATCAAGCGCGCCTTCCCCGATGCGCTGGACCTTCTCCTGATCTGCGTCGAATCCGGCATGTCGATCGAAGCAGCCTTCCGCAAGGTCAGCTTCGAGATCGGATCGCAGTCCGTGGCCCTCGCCGAGGAATTCACGCTGACGACCGCGGAACTGTCCTATCTGCAAGACCGCAAGACCGCATACGAGAACCTGCAGAAGCGTACCGGGATCGACGGCGTGAAATCGGTGTGTATGGCCTTGATGCAATCGGAGCGCTACGGCACGCCCCTCGGCCAGACATTGCGCGTCATGGCGCAGGAAAACCGCGACATGCGCATGACCGAAGCCGAGAAGAAAGCCGCGGCTCTGCCTCCGAAGCTCACGGTTCCGATGATCGTGTTCTTCCTGCCGATCCTGTTCGTGGTCATTCTCGGGCCGACCGGCATCAAGGTCGCGGCCTACATGCACTGACCTGCGACGGCGGTTTGCCGCCGCCGAGGCAGGGTCTGCACTTGTTTCTCAAAATCGATAATTTTCAGGACCGCGACGATGCAACGCTACGCGGACGAGCGGGCGTCTTGCCGGCCTGCCCGCTGTTCAGCATGTCCTTGAGGTAGGCGACATTGGCAGCGGCTTGATCCGGGGGCAGGTCCGCCTGCACGATAGCCTCGGCTTCCGCGAAGCGGCCCTGCAGGCCGAGCGCAAGCCCGAGGTTCTGCCGGATACGGGAATCATTCGGCGCGAGCTTTTGAGCGCGGCGCAACGTCGCCTCCGCTTGAGGCAGCTCCTTGGTGAGCACGTAGGACAGCCCGAGATTGGACAGCACCGAGGGATCATCCGGCCTGATCTTCAACGCGCTTGCATAATAACGTCGCGCTTCCTCGGGCTTACCCATCTGATCAAGCACTGCGCCTTGTATCGAGAGAATGCGCCAGTCCGGATTGGCCGGCGTGTGCGCGCGCGACAGCACATCGAAGGCGAGCTTGAAGTCGCCGTTCTCGGCCAGCGCCCGGCCATAGGCACCGAGCACCTCGCGGTTGCCGGGATGGGTGAGATTTGTCTGTTCGAGCACCGCCACCGCCTGCTCGCGCTGGCCATTGGCGCGCAAGGCCTGTCCGTAGCGCAGCCCAGTGTCGAGGTCTTTCGGATTGGCGCGATATTTCTCGCCATAGACCTCGACTGCGCGGCGAGCGTCCGTCTCCGGTGCAGAGGCACTGGCCTTGCTGCCGATCGATCCCGTGATGTCCGGCACCCCTGTCGTCTGACAACCGGCAAGGCCAACCGCGGCGATGGTCAGAAAGCCGACCGAGCCGAGAAACCGGGCAAGACGGGGTGATTGACGCATGGCGCGTTCGCTCAAGGCAAGATGGACGACGGAATTCAGCCGATCCTTCAGCAGTAAATTGTTAACCCTAATGAGTGGTTAATTTTGCCGACGGCGTGATACACCCATTCTCGACCGCGCTTCGCGCCCGCAGATTCCATCCCGAGTTGCCTGATGCCCGCCCCATTCTCGACCGCTCCTGCTTCCTCCGCCACACCCATCCTGTTCGCCACGACATCCACCTGTGACAAAGTCGCTGCAAACCTGCCCGCGCCAGCGCGCGAATTCGCGACGGCCAATGGTTTCTCCGCGAAACCCGGCGAATGTCTCACTTTGCCCGGCGAGAACGGCAAGCTCGGCCTTGTCCTGTTCGGACTGGAGGACGATGCCGCCACGGCCGACCCGTTCCGCCCCGGGCAATTGCCCGCCAAGCTGCCGAAGGGTACCTACCACTTCGCCAACGCCCCGCATGATGCGCGCCTTGCCGCGCTCGCCTTCGCGCTCGGCAGCTACCGGTTCAGCCGCTACAAAAAGGCGGAGCCCTACGGCGTCAGCCTCGTGCCCCCGGAAGGCGCCGACGCCGATGAGTTGGCGCGCATGGCGGATGCCGCCACGCTCGCGCGCGATCTCATCAACACCCCGCCGAACGACATGGGGCCGGAGGAACTCGCGGAAGCGGCCAAAACACTGGCCGATGAATTCGGCGCAGCCTGGCGCTGCGTCGGCGGCGAGGAACTGGTGCGCGAATTTCCGCTGATCCACGCCGTCGGCATGGCCTCGACCCGCGCGCCGCGTCTGATCGATTTCACCTGGGGCGATGCCTCTCATCCGAAGGTGACGCTAGTCGGCAAGGGCGTCTGCTTCGATACCGGCGGCCTCGACCTCAAGCCTTCCAGCGCCATGCTCATCATGAAGAAGGACATGGGCGGCGCGGCCAACGTACTCGCACTGGCGCGGATGGTGATGGCCGCCAAGCTGAAGGTGCGGCTGCGGGTGCTGATTCCGGCGGTGGAGAATTCCGTCGCCGGCAATGCCTTCCGTCCGCTGGACGTGTTCCGCTCGCGCAAGGGACTGACCGTCGAAATCGGCAACACGGACGCCGAAGGCCGCCTCGTGCTGGCCGACGCGCTCACTTTGGCCTGCGAAGAAAACCCCGATCTGCTGATCGACATGGGCACGCTCACGGGCGCCGCGCGCGTGGCGCTCGGTCCGGACCTGCCGCCCTTCTACACCAACGATGAAGCGCTCGCTACCGATGTCGCGCGTCATGCGCGGCAGGAGAACGATCCGCTGTGGCGGCTGCCGCTGTGGCAGCCTTACGACGCGTGGCTCGATTCCAAAGTGGCTGATATCAACAATGCACCGTCCGGCGGCTTCGCGGGTTCGATCACCTGCGCGCTGTTCATGCAGCGTTTCGTGACCGCCGGGACGCGCTGGCTGCATGCCGACATCTATGGCTGGACACCGGCCGCGAAGCCTGCCCGCCCCGAAGGCGGCGAGTGCCAGGGCGCGCGCGCGTTCTACAAGCTGTTGAGCGAACGCTATGGCTGAGACGAAGCCCGATCCACGGCTCACACCCGCGCGGCCCGATCTTGCGGCCTCGCACCTGCGAGGCAAGGTGGAGGCCGCGCGCTTTGTCGATGGCGAAGAGAACGAGGTGATCGATGCCCTCGCGCCGGTGCGATGCGAGCCATCCCATAACGCCACGCTGCTCACACAGGCCCTGAAGGGCGAGCGCGTCACGATCTACGATCGCGACGGCGAAGGCTGGGCCTGGGGGCAGTTGAACGCCGACGGCTATGTCGGCTGGATGCCTGAATCAGCGCTGGTCCAGCCACGCACGACGCCGACGCATCATGTCATCGTCCAGCGCACGCTGGCTTTCCCCGGCCCATCCATCAAGCTGCCGCCGGCCGAAAGCCTGCCGCTCGGGTCGCGCGTCGAGATCGTGAAAACCAGCGACAATTTCGCCGTAACGCCGCAGAACCATTACATTCCCTTACGACATCTCGCGGCGCTTGCTGCCCATGAAAATGACTTCGTCGCGGTCGCTGAGCGTTTCATCGGCACGCCCTACCTCTGGGGCGGCAAGAGCAATATGGGCATCGATTGCTCCGGCCTCGTGCAAGTCTCGCTGGCCGCCGCAGGGATCAAGGCTCCGCGCGATAGCGACATGCAGGAAACCGCTTTGGGAGAGGCTGTCCCGCCCACGCAGTGGAACGAATTGCGGCGTGGCGATCTGGTGTTCTGGAAAGGGCATGTCGCCATCGTCAGCGGCTACGATATGCTGGTCCACGCCAATGCCTATGCGATGGCCACGGCCCATGAACCTTTTGGACAGGCCATCGCGCGGATCGAAGCGGCGGGCAGCAAGGTGACGAGCGTGAAACGTTTGAAGTAAGGCGCTTCACGCCTCCGGCGCAATCGCCGCATCCGCCTCGATATTGAACGCTGCCGCGAACAGCGCGCGGGTGTAATCCGTCTTCGGATTTTTGAACAGCGTGGAGGCTTCGCCTTTTTCCACCACCTTGCCCTGACGCATCACGATCAGATGGCTCGCAAGCGAGGCCACCACGCGCAGGTCATGGGAAATGAACATGTAGGTAAGGTCGCGCTTGCGCTGCAAATTCCGCAAGAGGTCGACCATCTGCGCCTGAAACAGCATGTCAAGCGCGCTGGTCGGCTCGTCGAGCACGACGAAATCCGGCTCCAGCACGATGGCACGCGCCACGCTGATGCGCTGACGCTGCCCGCCCGAAAACTCATGCGGGTAACGGAACCGCACTTGCGGATCGAGGCCGACATCGGTGAGCGCCTTGACCACGCGCGCCTCGCGCTCCTCCGCAGACAATGACGGCTGATGCACGCTCAGCCCCTCGGCCACAATGTCGTTCACCGACATGCGCGGGCTGAGCGCGCCGTAAGGGTCCTGAAACACAATCTGCATGTCGCGCCGGAACGGCCGCATTTCCTTGAAGCGCAGCCCCTGAATGGGCTTGCCGAGAAACACGATGGGGCCTTCTGAAGAAATCAGCCGCAACAACGCAAGGCCGAGTGTGGTCTTGCCCGAGCCGGATTCGCCGACGACGCCGAGCGTCTCGCCCTTGCGCACCGCGAGCGACACGCCATCGACCGCCTTGACGTGGCCAACGGTCTTGCGCAGCAGCCCGCGCTTGATCGGAAACCAGACCTTGAGATCGTCCGCCTGCATCACCACCGGTTTATCAGGTCGCGGCGGCGCGGGATCGGGCTTCGGCTCGGCAGCCAGCAGCGCCTTGGTGTAATCGTGCTGAGGCGCGGTGAACACCTGTTCGACCGGACCCTGCTCGACGATCTTGCCATTGTTCATGACACAGACGCGATTGGCGATACGCCGCACGATGCCGAGATCATGGGTGATGAACAGAAGACTCATGCCGAGACGCGCGCGAATATCGGCGAGCAGCTTGAGGATCTGCGCCTGCACCGTCACATCAAGGGCCGTCGTCGGTTCGTCCGCGATCAGCAGGTCCGGCTCGTTGGCGAGCGCCATCGCGATCATGACGCGCTGGCGCTGCCCGCCGGACAATTGGTGCGGATAGGCCCCCAGCCGGGTCTCGGGATCGGGAATGCCGACCTGCGTCAGAAGCTCCAGCGTGCGGGCGCGTGCCGCCTTGCCGCGCAGGCCGCCATGAAGCAGCAGCGCCTCTCCGATCTGGTCCTCGATGGTATGGAGCGGATTGAGCGACGTCATCGGCTCCTGGAAGATGATCGAGATGTCGTTGCCCCGCACGCCGCGCATCTCATTCTCGTCGAGCGGCAGTAAATTCCGCCCCTTGAATTTGATGCTGCCCGAGGGATGAGAGGCCGTTGGATAAGGCAACAGCTTCAGCACCGACAGCGCGCTGACGGATTTCCCGGAACCGGATTCGCCGACCAGCGCGACGCATTCGCCGCGATTGATCGAGAACGAAATCCTGTCGACCGCAACGGATGTCCTGCCGCCCTGCCGGAACGCGACCGAGAGGTCCTGCACATCGAGCAAAGGCTGTGAGGTCGTGTCCATCGGCCTCACTCGAACGTCTTGCGCGGATCGAACGCGTCACGCACCGCTTCGCCGATGAAGATCAACAGAGAGAGCATGATCGCGAGCGAGAAGAAGCCGGACAGGCCGAGCCACGGTGCCTGAATGTTGGCCTTGGCCTGCGACAACAACTCGCCCAGCGACGGCGAGCCCGGCGGCAGGCCGAAGCCGAGGAAATCCAGCGCCGTCAGCGTCATCACCGATGAGGACACGATGAAAGGCAGGAACGTCATGGTCGCGACCATCGCATTCGGCAGCAAATGCCGGAACATGATGACTCGGTCGGAAACACCCAATGCGCGCGCCGCTTGAATGTATTCGAAGTTGCGCCCGCGCAGGAATTCCGCGCGCACGAGTCCGACCAGCGACACCCACGAGAACAGCAGCAGGATGCCGAGCAGTACGAAAAATCCCGGCACCAGAATCGATGACAGGATGAGCAGAAGATAAAGCGAGGGGATCGCCGTCCACACCTCGATGAAGCGCTGGAAGCCGAGATCGACCCAGCCGCCGAAATAACCCTGAATGCCGCCCGCCGCGACGCCAACGATCGAGGAGATGATCGTGAGAGCCAGGCCGAACAACACCGAAATGCGGAAACCGTAGATCAGCCGCGCCACCACGTCGCGCCCCTGATCGTCGGTGCCGAGCCAGTTGTATTCGAGATCGCGGCAGCTCTTCAGTCCCTTGCGCTCCACCACCGGCGCGCATTCCTTCTCGGTCAGCATCCAGGTCGGCTTCGACGGTGCGGGCGTCGGCAGATCGAGGTTATGGGTATCGTAGGAATAGCGGATCAGCGGCCAGACGATATGCCCGCCCTTCTCCGCAATCAGCTTCTGCAGATAAGGATCGCGATAATCCGCGGCCGTCTCGAAATCCCCGCCGAAGGCCGTCTCCGGGTAGGTGACGAAGGCGGGAAAATACAGATGGCCGTCATACTGAATGAGAAACGGGCGATCATTGGCGATCAGTTCCGCGAACAGCGAGACGATGAACAGAATCGAGAAGATCCAGAACGACCAGAAGCCGCGGCGGTTGGCCTTGAAATTCTGCCAGCGCCGCCGGTTCAGCGGCGACAACCTCAGGCCACGCTGCGAGGCCGGCACCGCTTCTCCAAGCGGCGACAGGCTTTGCGTCTCAATGGGCGGAGTCACGCTCATGCCTGACGCGCCTCAAAATCGATCCGCGGATCGACCCACATATAGGTGAGATCGGAGATCAGGTTCACGACAAGGCCCACCAGCGAGAAGATGAACAGCGTGCCGAACACCACGGGGTAATCGCGATTCAGCACGCTTTCGAAGCCGAGCAGTCCGAGCCCGTCGAGCGAAAAGATCGTCTCGATCAGCAGCGAGCCGGAAAAGAACGCATGGACGAACGCGCCAGGAAAACCGGCGATCACGATCAGCATCGCGTTGCGGAAGATGTGGCCATAGAGCACGCGATGCTCGCTGCAACCCTTGGCCCGCGCGGTCATGACATATTGCTTGCGGATTTCGTCAAGGAACGAATTCTTGGTCAACAGCGTCATGGTCGCGAACGAACTCAACGCCATCGACAGCAGCGGCAGCGTGAGATGCCAGAAATAATCGATGATCTTCCAGTACCATGGGAATTGCGACCAGCCGTCCGAGGTCAGCCCGCGCAGCGGGAAGATGTCGTAGAACGAGCCGCCCGCGAACAGGATGATGAGCAGGATCGCGAACATGAAGCCCGGAATCGCGAAGCCGACGATAATGACCGCAGAGGTCCATGTATCGAAGCGCGAGCCGTCCGCCACCGCCTTGCGGATGCCGAGCGGAATTGAGATCAGGTAAGTCAGGAGTGTCATCCAGATGCCAAGCGACATCGACACCGGCAGCTTCTCCTTGATGAGCTGCAACACGCTGACATCGCGGAAATAGCTCTTACCGAAATCGAAGCGTGAGAAATTCCACAGCATCAGCGCGAAGCGTTCCGGCGCGGGCTTGTCGAAGCCGAACTGCTTTTCGAGGCTCTTGATGAATTCGGGATCCAGCCCCTGCGCGCCGCGATATTTCGAATTCACCGCATCCATCGAAGCGCCCGGCGCGCCGCGCGCACCGAGATCGCCACCGCCGCCCGAAATGCGCGAGCTCGCGCCGGTGTCGGCCCCCGACAATTGCGCGATCACCCGTTCCACCGGACCGCCCGGCGCGAACTGCACCACGACGAACGACACGAACAGGATGCCGAACAGCGTCGGCACCATCAGCAGGATACGGCGGGCAATATAGGCTGCCATCGGCTATCTCGCCTGTTCGGGCTTCGATGCTTTCGCGGCATCGTACCACCACAGGTCCGGCACGCCCACGCCCGCATAGCGCGGCAGTTTTGCCGGATGCCCGAACACATCCCAATACGCGATGGGGTGATTGTTACGGTACCATTGCGGCACCCAGTAACGGCCAGCGCGAAACACCCGGTCGAACGCATGGCAGGCGATGCGCAGCTCGTCGCGGCTGTTGGCCGCGATGATTTTCTCGATCAGCGCGTCGAGCACGGGATCAGCCACACCCGACAGATTGTTCGAGCCCTTGATCGCGGCCGCCTGCGACGAGAAGAACGTCCGCAACGCCTCGCCCGGCGTCGAGGCCATCGAGAACCGCTCGATGGTGACATCGAAATCAAAATCGTCGCGGCGGGCGCGATACTGCACCGGGTCCACGACGCGCAGGCTGGCATCGATGCCGAGCACGCCGAGGTTCTTGATGTAGGGCGCGTGATGCGGCTGGAACGACGGCTCATCGAGCAGGAATTCCAGCGTAAAGCGCTGGCCCGATTTCGAGACACGCTTGCCGTCCTTGATGGTCCAGCCCGCTTCCTGCAGCAGATGCGCCGCCTTGCGCAGCAGCTTGCGGTCCTGCCCGGAGCCATCGCGCACCGGCGGCACGAACGGCTCGCCAAATACCTCATCCGGCACTTGCCCGCGAAACGGCTCGAGCAGCTTGAGTTCATCCGCGCCGGGCGCACCTGTCGCCATCAAATCGGAATTCTGGAATGGCGAGACGGTGCGTGCATAGGCATCGTACATGATACTCTTGTTGGTCCATTCGAAGTCGAAGGCGCAGCCAAGCGCCTCGCGCACGCGCGGGTCCTTGAACTGCTCCCGCCGCATGTTGATGAACCAGCCCTGCGCACCCGAGGGCGTCTCGTCCGGCAGCGTTTCGCGCTTCACCCGCCCGTCCTTGACGGCGGGGAAATCGTAGCGCGTCGCCCAGACGCGCGCGGTGAATTCCTCGCGGTAGAGATAATTGCGCGCGGTAAAGCCCTCGAACGCAACATCGCGGTCACGATAGAATTCGTAACGCACGGTGTCGAAGTTGAACGCGCCCTTCGCGACGGGGAGGGCTGCGCCCCACCAGTCCTTCACTCGGTCGTATTCGATGAAGCGGCCGACCTCGAACTTGCCGACTTTATAAGGGCCCGAGCCCAGCGGCACCTCCAGCGTCGATTCCTCGAACGGCTGCTTGGTGTAATAGGCCTTCGAGAAAATCGGCAGCGAGGCAACATAGAGCGGCACGTCGCGCGCGCGGTTCGGCGCGAATGTCACCACCAGTGTCGCGTCGTCCGGCGCTTCCGCTTTGATGACGTCACGCATCTGCTGGCGGATGATCGGATGGCCCTTCTCTTTCAGGACGCTCAACGAGAAAGCAGCATCCTTCGCAGTCAGCCGCACACCATCGTGGAAGCGCGCTTCGGGGCGCATCCTGAAGCGATAGGTTAGGCCGTCAGGAGAAATCTGCACCCCGCTCGCGGCGAGGCCATACATCGCATCCGGCTCGTCTCCAGAGCGCATCATCAGCGTGGTAAAGGTCTGCTCGATGCCGATGGCGCCGTCGCCCTTCAAAATAAAGGCGTTGAGCGAATTGAAGGTCTGAAACGACTGGTTGTAGGAACGGCTCGACGGAATGGTCGAGAACAGGCCGCCCTTCGGCGCATCGGCGTTGACGTAATCGAATTGCCTGAAGTCCTTCGGGTACTTCAGGTCACCGAACGCCGACATGCCATGCGAGAATCCGGCATCATCAGCCATCGCAGGCTTGAGGACGCCCGCCACCGCGGCGCCGCCGCCAAGCACCAGAACATGTCGGCGCGAAATCCGCGTCAAGACCGCCGCCCGATCTTGCCGGCCTTGTCTGCGTCGAACCACCAGATCTCAGGGAACGCGGACATGCCGTATTTCGGCATCTCGGATGGGTGGCCGAAACGATCCCACCGCGCGGTGCGGATCTTGCCATAGGTCCATTGCGGCACGACGAAATGATGCCAGAGCAGCACGCGGTCCAGCGCCTTCGTCGCCGCGACAAGATCCTCGCGATCCTTGGTGTAGATCACGCGCTCGATCAGCTTATCGATCGCAGCATTCTTGATGCCGATGATGTTGCGCGATCCCGGCATCTCGGCAGCCTGCGAGCCCCAGAACTCACGCTGCTCGTTGCCCGGCGACAGCGACTCGGCCCACGAATTCACCACCACGTCGAAATCCCAGTTGCGCAGGCGGTTTTCGTACTGGGTCGCGTCGACGGTGCGCACACTCACCGTCATGCCCATCCGCTCCAGTGAAGGCTTGAAGAACAGCAACACCCGCTCGAAGCTCGGATCATAGGTCAATAGTTCAAGCTCGAACGGCGCGCCGGTCTTGGCATCGACGAGCTTGCGGTCCTTGATCTCATAACCCGCCGACTTGAGAAGCCGCAGGCCTTCGCGCAAATTGTTGCGTACATTCTCCGGCGATCCACCAACCGGATTTGTATATTGCGTGGTGAACACCTCAGGCGGCACCTGATCGCGAACGGTTTCGAGAATCTCAAGCTCGCGTCCCTGCGGCAGACCACTGGACGCGAGCTCGGTGCCCTCGAAGTAACTTGCAATGCGCTTGTACTGGCTGAAGAAGATCTGCCGGTTCATTTCCTCGAAATCGAACGCGAAGTTCATCGCGCGCCGCACGCGCGGGTCCTTGAACTTGTCGCGCCGGATATTGAATGCGAACGCCTGCATGACGCCGACGGTGCGGTTGGGGAATTCCTCCAGCACCACGCGCTTGTCCGTCACCGCCGGAAAATCATAGGCCGTCGCCCAGTTCTTGGCGCTGTTCTCCGAACGCCAGTCGATCTGGTCGCCCTTGAAGGCCTCAAGCGCCACCGTGGAGTCGCGGAAATATTCGTAGCGCAACTCGTCGAAGTTGTTGCGGCCGACATTGATGTTGATGCCGTTGCCCCAATAATCCTTCACGCGCTCGAGCACGATGGTGCGGCCCGGCACGAAATTCTTGATCTTGTAGGGACCGCTGGAAATAGGTGGCTCCAGCGTGGTCGCACCGATGTCGCGCGGCTTCCCGTCGCTGCCCGTGCCTTCCCAGTAATGTTTCGGGAGCACCGTTAACTGGCCGAGAATCTGCGGCAGCTCGCGATTACCCGGCGCATCGAAAGTGAACTTGATCTCGCGCGGCCCGGCCTTCTCCGCCTTCGTCACATGGCGATAATAGGCGGAATAAAACGGATGATATTTCTTGAACGCTTCGAGCGAGAAGATCACGTCGTCCGGCGTCACCGGCTTGCCGTCGTGCCATTTCGCTTCCTTGCGCAACCGGTAGGTGACCGACGAACAATCCGCCGGGTAGCTCATCGCTTCCGCAAGCAGACCATATTGGGTGGACACTTCGTCGAGCGAGGAAACCGTCAGCGCCTCGTATATTTCTCCGATGGCGCCGATTGATCCCTTCACGCCGGCGACGACCATATTGAAATTGTCGAACGTGCCGACCGCGGTCTGCCGCACCACTCCGCCCTTGGGTGCTGTGGGATTGACGTAATCGAAATGCGGAAAATTTGCCGGATACTTGACGTCTCCGAACAGCGACAGGCCGTGTGTCCACGCGCCATCCTTGGGCGATGCCGTTTCAGCGAACGCCGGCCTGACAGAGTTGAGGAGAGAAAACGAGGCGGCGAGCGCGCCGCTGCGAAGGAGTTGGCGTCGGGAAATCGGCAACCGTCAAAATCCTGTTGGTTGTGAAATAAACGCAACGCGGCAGTGCGCGACCACTTCACCGTCCGCGTTCATTATGTCGGTTTTTGGATATGACGCCAGCCCGCCGAAACGATAAATCCGCGCGACGTTGTCGCGCGGATTCTAAAAAATCGTTTAGGCTGGAACGTGCGCCCGGATACGGACCGAGCGAGCCTGCCTTACTTGAGAGTCTCGAGATAGGCGATTAGGTCGGCGCGTTCGCTGTCCTTGCTGATGCCCGCGAAGCCCATCGCCGTGCCCGGGATAAAGGTCTTCGGACTCTTGATGAAATGGTTGAGGTCCTCAACGGTCCAGTTGCCGCCCTTGGCCTTCATGGCAGCGGAGAAGTTGAAGCCGCCGCGGCCTTGGCCCCTCGGCTCGTCAACAATGCCAAACAGGTTCGGACCGACCTTGTTGGGTCCGCCCTTCTCAAAGGTATGGCAGGCGGCGCACTTCTTGGAAACAGCCTGACCCTTTTCGGCGGAAGCCGTCTTGAGCAAATCCGCAATCGGCACCTCAGGTGCCTCCTTGGCTGGCGCGCCAGCGGCTGCCGCTTCCTTCACCGCGATCTCAAAGCCCGGCTTGTCCAGCTTCTTCGGAGCGAAAATTGCCTGGGCGGCGAAATTCGTCACCAGCAAAACAAGGCAGGTGCCGAGAATCGCACCCATGATCTTGTTGAGTTCGAAAGAGTTCATTTCAGATCAGGCTCCGGGCCGGGAAATTGACCTGATGCCTTGCATTTTCCGCTGAAAAACGGATCAAAACATCAGTGCAGGGTCAGCTACGCGCCACTTGCGAGGCAGCGCCGAGGGAATAACGGTTTGCCCGGCTTCTGGCAACCCGTATAAATGTCCCGATCCTGCGAATATCCCGCATTTCCGTGCGTTTCCAGCCCTGCAGCCCGGCCTTCCGTCCATGACCGAACAAGACACCCTGGTCCTGATTCCCGCCCGCATGGCGGCGTCGCGACTGCCGGGAAAACCGCTTCTGGACATCGCGGGCCTGCCGATGATCGCCCATGTCCTGCGCCGGGCGCGGGATGCCCGCCTTGGCCGGGTCGCGGTCGCCACCGATTCAGCCGAAATCGCCGCCGCCGTCACCGCACAGGGCGGCGAGGCCGTCATGACCCGCGCCGACCACCCCTCCGGGTCGGACCGCATTTTCGAGGCCTTGGGCAAACTCGACGGCGCAGGCCGCATCAACACCATCATCAACGTCCAGGGCGACCTGCCTACCATTGCGCCGGCCGACATCCGCGCGGTGCTGCAACCCTTCAGCGAACCCGCCGTCGATATCGCCACTTTGGCTGCGGAAATTCGCGTCCCGGAAGAACACACCAACCCAAACGTAGTGAAGGTGGTGGGCTCGCCTGTCTCGAACGACACGCTGCGGGCGCTTTACTTCACCCGCGCCACCGCGCCCCATGGCGAGGGACCGCGCTACCACCACATCGGGCTTTATGCCTATCGCCGCGCGGCGCTGGCGCGATTCGTCGCGCTGCCGCCCTCGCCCCTTGAGCGGCGCGAGAAGCTCGAACAATTGCGCGCGCTGGAAGCCGGCATGAGGATCGACGTCCGGATCGTCGATTCGGTGCCGCTCGGCGTCGACACTCCGCACGATCTGGAAGCCGCGCGCCGGACACTGGCAAAACAGGTATAACGACAAGCATGACGACAGAACCAATGACCATCGCCTTCCAGGGCGAGCCCGGCGCCAACTCGCATATCGCCATCGACGAGGCGTATCCCGGCGCCAAGGCCCTGCCCTGCGCCACCTTCGAGGATGCGCTGGCCGCGATTGCCTCCGGCGAGGCCGATCTCGGCATGATCCCGATCGAGAACTCGGTCGCGGGCCGCGTCGCGGACATCCACCATCTCTTGCCGAAATCGAACCTCTTCATCGTCGGCGAATGGTTCCTGCCGATCCATCATCAATTGATGGCTCCGCGCGGCGCCGCGCTCGATGGCATCAAGACCATCGAAAGCCACATCCACGCGCTTGGCCAATGCCGCAACATCATCCGCAGGCTCGGCGTGCGCTCGATCGTGTCGCCCGATACCGCGGGTTCGGCCCGCGCGGTCGCGGCGGCGGGCGACAAGACCCGCGCGGCGCTCGCGCCGAAGATCGCAGCCGATATCTACGGTCTCGACATTTTGGCTGAAGATGTCGAGGACGAGCATCACAACACCACGCGCTTCGTCGTGCTGGCCCGCGAGCCGAAATGGGCGCCGCACGATTCCGGGGCCACGGTCACGTCGTTCGTCTTCCGCGTGCGCAACCTGCCGGCCGCGCTCTACAAGGCGCTCGGCGGCTTCGCGACCAACAGCGTCAACATGACCAAGCTGGAAAGCTACATGGTGGAAGGCAATTTCGCCGCCACGCAGTTCTTCGCCGATGTCGACGGCCATCCCGACGACCAGAACCTCGCTTATGCGCTGGAGGAACTGAAATTCTTCTCGGCGGAGCTGCGCATTGTCGGCGTCTATCCGGCGCATCCGTTCCGCATCGCGTTCAACGGCAGGAACGGCAAGTAGGCGGCTACGCCGCCGCTTGCTTGTTCAGCCCGAACGCCTCGGCGAGCAGCCGATAGGACCGCTTGCGCGCGCTATGGTCGTAGATCGCGCTCGTCACCATCACCTCGTCGGCTCCACTCGCCTCGATCAATGGCGTCAGCCGCTCCAGAACTCTCGCAGGCGAGCCGACGAACAGCTTTGCGCGGTTGCGGGCGATGATCGCGCGGTCGGCCTCCGAATACGGATAGGCTTTCGCCTCCGCGACGCTCGGGATCGGCAGATAGGCGCCCCGCTCGCGCTGCAGGCGGTTGAGGTCCATCGACATCGCCAGTTCTTCAGCCTCCGCATTGGTCGGCGCCGTGACGACCGCGACCGCGAGAATGCCGTGCGGCGTCTGCCGCCAGCGCGAGGGACGAAAATGCGCGCGATAATGGGTGAGCGCTGCGACAGCATCGAACGATGCGAAATGATGTGCGAAGGCGAAGCCCATGCCGACCTGCGCCGCGAGTTGCGCGCTGTAGTCGCTGGAGCCGAGCAGCCATAAAGGCGGCAGCGGCGTATCGTCGGGCATCGCAACCACCTTGTTGAAGGGATGATCGACCGGGAATTCCCGCGTCTCCCACAACATCAATTCCTGCAGCCGCTCCAGAAAATCGTCGCCGGGCCGCGCTTCCAGTCGATTGCGCAGCGCATAGGCGGTCACCCCATCAGTCCCCGGTGCGCGACCCAAGCCCAGATCGATGCGGCCGGGAAACAGCGCCTCCAGCATCTTGAAGCGCTCGGCCACAACGAGCGGCGCATGGTTCGGCAACATCACGCCGCCGGAGCCGACGCGGATGCGCTGCGTCACCGCCGCGATCTGCCCGATCATGATGTCGGGCGCGGGACTTGCAACCGACGCCAGCCCATGGTGCTCGGCAAGCCAATAACGGGTGTAGCCCAGCCGGTCGGCCTCCTGCGCCAGATTGATGCTGTTGCGCAACGCCTGTGCAGGTTTGGTACCGGTGGTGACGACGGAAAGATCGAGAACGGACAAAGGAGGCATGGGCTCTCAGGTAATGGCTGCGCCAGCGCGCTCAAGTTGCCGGTGGGCAAGGACGCCTGACAAGCCCTTGAAAGTGTTCTTCAGCCAACCGCTTTCCGAGACTTTCAGCGGAAATGTAGCGCCAAACCCTCCTCGCCTTGGCCCACCCGATATTCAGTAATTGGATTTTCCCGCAATTTTTCTCCTGTTATGGGCAATTTCCCACCATAACATGCGCCTTGGTGGGCTGTCGGACCGAAGCCTTATGGCCTATTTTAGCGTTTGCGCGGTAGGCTGAAGCCATTGCGCATCATCACATCCCAGCCGGTTCTTCCGAGGCGTCATGAGCGACACCCCACCTTCTGCCCACACGCAGGCTGCACGGCCTTCCATCTCGTTCGAGTTCTTCCCGCCGAAGACCGAGGAGATGGAGCAGAATCTCTGGGGCGTCATCAACCGCCTTGCACCGCTGTCACCGAATTTCGTCTCCGTGACCTACGGCGCGGGCGGCTCGACCCGCGAGCGGACCCATTCGACGATCAAGCGCATCCTTGAGGAAACCAGCCTCACCCCCGCCGCGCACCTGACCTGTGTCGACGCGACCTGCGCCGACATCGATGACGTGGTGGATCGCTATCATGAAGTCGGCGTGCGCCATATTGTGGCGCTGCGCGGCGATCCCTCGGGCGGCATCGGCACCGCCTATCGGGCCCATCCGAACGGCTATCAAAATTCCGCCGATCTGGTCGCCTCGATCAAGCGCCGCCATCCGGATATGGAAGTCACAGTCTCGGCCTATCCGGAAAAGCATCCTGAGAGCGCAACCATCGACGCCGATATCGACGTGCTGAAAGCCAAGGTCGATGCAGGCGCCGACCGCGCCATCACCCAGTTCTTCTTCGACAACGATCTTTACTTCCGCTATCTCGACCGCGTGCGCGCGGCGGGCATCACAATTCCGATCGTGCCGGGCATCCTGCCGGTGCAGAACTTCAAGCTGGCGAAGAATTTCGCCACGCGCGCCGGCGCAACGGTGCCGGACTGGCTGGCGGAAAAATTTGAAGGCCTCGACGACGACGCCGAGACCCGCAAGCTCGTCGCCGCCACCGTGGCCGCCGGACAAGTCCAGAAGCTCGCCAAGCACGGCGTCGAGAATTTCCACTTCTACACCATGAACCGCGCGGACCTCGTGTTCGCCATCAGTCACCTGCTCGGCATCCGCCCGAACGGATCGCAACAGGCCGCCTGATATTTTCTTCCGTCATGCCCGCCCGCCGCGGACGTGACGCATGCAAGGTAATGAGTAAATGACCTCTTCAACCGCCGACAAATTCCGCGCCCTCGCCCGCGAACGCATTCTGGTGCTCGACGGCGCCATGGGCACGATGATCCAGCGGCTCGAACTGGACGAAGCGGCATTCCGCGGCGAGCGGTTCAAGGATTTTCACCGCGACGTGCGCGGCAACAACGACCTGTTGATCCTGACCCAGCCGCAGGCGATCGAGGACATTCACTACGAATATCTGAAAGCCGGCGCCGACATCGTCGAGACCAACACCTTCTCCTCGACCTCCATCGCGCAGGCCGACTACGACATGTCGAACCTCGCCTATGAGCTGAACCGCGAGGGTGCACGGCTCGCGCGCAACGCCGCCAACCGCGCCGAAGCCGATGACGGCAAGCCGCGTTTCGTCGCGGGCGCGCTTGGCCCGACCAACCGCACCGCCTCGATCTCGCCGGACGTCGCCAATCCCGGCTATCGCGCGGTGACCTTCGACGGCCTGCGCATCGCCTACAGCGAACAGATCAACGGCCTGCTCGACGGCGGCGCCGATCTCCTGCTGGTCGAAACCATTTTCGACACGCTCAACGCCAAGGCCGCACTCTACGCCATCGCAGAAATCTGCGAGGCGCGTGGCATCGACGTGCCGGTGATGATCTCGGGCACCATCACCGACAAATCCGGCCGCCTGCTGTCAGGCCAGATGCCGGAAGCGTTCTGGTACTCGGTGCAACACGCCAATCCCATCACCATCGGCTTCAACTGCGCGCTCGGCGCGGAAGACCTTCGCGCGCATATCGCCGATATCGGCCGCGTCGCCGATACGCTCGTCTGCGCCTATCCGAACGCGGGCCTGCCGAACGAATTCGGCCAGTATGACGAGACGCCGGAATACATGGCCCGCCTCGTCGGCGAATTCGCCCGTGATGGCCTCGTCAATGTCGTTGGCGGCTGCTGCGGTACCACGCCCGATCATATCAAGGCGATCGCGCAGGCCGTCGCTCCACACAAGCCACGCATCGTGCCGGCAATCGAGCCGAGACTCCGGTTGTCCGGCCTCGAGCCGTTCGTGCTGACCAACGACATTCCGTTCGTCAATGTCGGAGAGCGCACCAACGTCACCGGCTCGGCCCGCTTCCGCAAGCTCATCAAGGAAGGCAATTACACCGCAGCACTTCAGGTCGCCCGCGATCAGGTTGAGAACGGCGCGCAGGTGATCGACGTCAACATGGACGAAGGACTGCTCGACTCCAAGCAGGCGATGATCGACTTCCTCAACCTCGTCGCCTCCGAGCCGGACATCGCCAAGGTGCCGGTGATGGTCGACTCGTCGAAATTCGAGGTGATCGAGGCAGGATTGCAATGCATTCAGGGCAAGTCGATCCTCAACTCGATCTCGATGAAGGAAGGCGAGGAGAAATTCCTCCACGAAGCTGCCATCGCACGCCGCCACGGCGCCGCCGTGGTGGTGATGGCGTTCGACGAGATCGGCCAGGCCGACACCTACCAGCGCAAGATCGATATCTGCAAACGCGCTTACGATCTCTTGACGACGAAGCTGAACTTCCCGCCGCAGGACATTATCTTCGACCCGAACATCTTCGCCATCGCGACCGGGCTTGAGGAGCACAACAATTACGGCGTCGACTTCATCGAGGCAACGCGCTGGATCCGCCAGAACCTGCCGCACGTCCACATCTCGGGCGGCGTCTCGAACCTGTCATTCTCATTCCGAGGCAATGAGCCGGTGCGCGAGGCGATGCATTCGGTGTTCCTGTATCACGCCATCAAGGCGGGCATGGACATGGGCATCGTCAACGCCGGGCAGATGGTGATCTATGACGACATCGATCCCGAACTGCGCGAGGTTTGCGAGGACGTCATCCTCAACCGCGATCCCGGCGCGCCCGAACGGTTGTTGCAGCTCGCGGAAAAATTCCGCGGCCAGGGCAAGCAGGTCAAGGAACAGGATCTTGCCTGGCGCGAATGGAGCGTCGAGAAGCGGCTCTCCCACGCGCTGGTCAACGGCATCACCGAATATATCGAGGTCGACACCGAAGACGCACGCCTCACCGTGGAGCGGCCGCTCAACGTGATCGAGGGCCCGCTGATGGCCGGCATGAACGTGGTCGGCGACCTGTTCGGCTCCGGCAAGATGTTCCTGCCGCAGGTGGTGAAGTCCGCCCGCGTGATGAAGCAGGCGGTCGCCTATCTGATGCCGTTCATGGAAGAGGAAAAGGAACGCAACAAGGCCGCAGGCCTTACCGAAGGCCAGCGCTCGTCCGCCGGCAAGATCGTGATGGCCACAGTGAAGGGCGACGTTCACGACATCGGCAAGAACATCGTCGGCATCGTGCTCCAGTGCAACAATTTCGAGGTGGTCGACCTCGGCGTGATGGTCCCCGCCGCCAAGATTCTTGAAACTGCGAAGAAAGAGAACGCCGACCTCATCGGGCTTTCCGGCCTGATTACGCCCTCGCTCGACGAGATGGCGTTCGTCGCATCCGAAATGGAACGCGAGGGCTTCGACATTCCGCTCTTGATCGGCGGCGCGACCACGAGCCGCGTCCACACCGCCGTGAAGATCGATCCACGCTACCGCAAGGGCGCGGTCGTGCACGTCAATGACGCGAGCCGCGCGGTCGGCGTCGCTTCTTCGCTGCTCTCGGCGGAGAAGCGCGACGAATACATCGCCGAAGTCCGCGCCGACTACGCCAAGATCGCGGACGCGCATTTCCGCGCCCAGCAGAACAAGAAGCGGCTCTCGCTCGCAGCCGCGCGCGCCAATCACCTGAAGATCGACTGGAGCAAGACCAAGCCGGTCAAACCGTCGTTCCTCGGCTTGAAGACCTTCACCAACTATTCGCTCGCCGAACTCGCCGAGTGCATCGACTGGACGCCGTTCTTCCAGGCGTGGGAATTGTCGGGCCGCTTTCCGGCGATCCTGAAGGACCCGAATGTCGGCGAGGTTGCGCAGTCGCTCTACAACGACGCGCGCAAGATGCTCGACACCATCATCAAGGAAAACTGGTTCACCGCCAACGCCACCATCGGCTTCTGGCCCGCCAATGCGGACGGCGACGACGTGACGCTTTATAGCGACGAGGCACGCACCAAGCCGCTTGCAACGCTGCACACGCTGCGCCAGCAGCTTGAGCGGCGCGCCGGTGTCCCCAACCTCGCGCTCGCCGATTTCATCGCGCCGAAGGGAAGCGGCGTCGCCGATTACATCGGCGCGTTCGTCGTCACCGCCGGCATCGGCGAGGAAGCGATCACCATGCGCTTCAAGAAATCCAACGACGATTATTCCTCGATCATCGTCAAGGCGCTGGCGGATCGCCTCGCGGAAGCCTTCGCCGAGCGGATGCACCAGCGCGTCCGCATGGAGTTCTGGGGTTACGCCGCCGACGAAGCGCTGTCGAATGACGACCTGATCCTCGAGAAGTATCAGGGCATCCGCCCGGCGCCGGGTTATCCCGCGCAACCCGACCACAACGAGAAGACCACGATCTTCAAACTGCTCGATGCCGAGCGCAATGCGGGCGTGACCCTGACCGAAAGCCTTGCGATGTGGCCGGGCTCATCGGTGTCAGGCATCTACTACAGCCACCCGCAGAGCGAGTATTTCGGCGTCGGCAAGATCGAACGCGATCAGGTCGAGGATTATGCCGAACGCGTCGGCGCGACCGTGGCCGAGACCGAGCGCTCGCTTGCTTCCGTTCTGAACTACATTCCCGCGAGCGAACCTCAGCCGCCAGCACCTGCTGACGACGACATCACCAGTCTGCCCCCCGCCCAGCATCCGCCGGGCTGCGGCTGCGCGATCCACATGCGCCTGAACGTGAAATCACGCACCGATGCGCGGCCTGACTAACTCTCGGCTTCGTCACTGAATCTCTGAAGATATCCCGCGAAGGCCGAACGGAACTTCAAACCCGTTCGGCCTTCGTCCTTTCACGTCTGTGTGACGTGAGACAGCGGTGGAACTGCATCGCCGGCGGTTCGTTTTGACCACACAGCGTCGAAAATTCGGCGGCGCTGTGCCACGTCGAAACTTTCCTCCGCCTTCTCATCAAATTTTCATAACAGAAGAAAAGGAGACGCACTGTGAACAAGGCAACCCTCCTCGCAGCCACCGCCGCGATTGCGCTGATCGCGATCCCCGCCCTCGCACGGGATATGGTCAAGACGCATTCCAATGTGCAGATGAAATCATCCAAGCTGCATCAGCATAGCGTCCACCATGCTCGCACCATGCGCTCAGGCGATCGCCTCGCGCGGCGCGGTGAACGCGACAGCAATTGGAACCATCGCAGCGGCTTCTGGCCCGCCGCCACCGCAGGCGCCATTGCCGGCGGCGCGATCGCAACCGCCGACGCGATTGCAACTGCACCCTTCCGGGCCGGCTATTATGATAACGGCTACTACGGACGATACGACCGGCCCTATGGCGATGTCGCCTATCGCAGCGGCTATCGTTACGGCGGCACCTATGCGTCCATGGACGAAGGCTTCGGCGTATATAATTACGATGGCACCGCCATTCCGGGCTCACCGAGCTTTGACGCCCGCAACGGCTTCACCTGCCGTCCTGGCACCATCATCAAGCTGAATGGGCAACCTACGCTCTGTCAGTAAACTGCCCTGCAATGACACCGGGATGGTGGCGCTCGCCACTGCCGTCCCGGTGTCATGACATCAACCATCCCTATCGCTCACGAGCAGTCCTTTCACGGCCTGCGACCAGCCGTGTAATTTCCGCGCGCGCGTTGCATCATCCATCGCTGGCGTGAAGCGGCGATCGAGTTGCCATTGCGCAGCAAACGTCTCCGGCGGCGGACAGACATTCGCTGCAAGGCCCGCAAGATAGGCCGCGCCCAGCGCCGTCGTCTCCGGGATCATGGGACGGTCGACTATTGCCTTAAGGATGTCAGCGAGGCGCTGCATGGTCCAGTCCGAGACGGACATCCCGCCATCGACGCGAAGCGAAACGTCTTTCGCCGCAAGATCCGGCCAGTCGGCGCGCATCGCCTCCCACAAATCGCGCGTCTGGTAGCAGACACTTTCCAGCGCCGCGTGCGCGAGTTCGGCGGGGCCTGTGTTGCGCGTCAGCCCGAACAGCGCACCGCGCACGCGCGGATTCCAGTATGGCGCGCCGAGCCCGACGAAGGCCGGAATGAGATAGACTGATTGCGTCTCGTCCGCCTGCGAGGCGAGATCGTCGCTGTCATGCGCAGTCTTGATGAGGTGAAGGCCATCGCGCAGCCATTGCACGGCGGAGCCCGCGACAAAGATCGAACCTTCCAGCGCATAGGTGCGCCGACCATTTAATTGATAGGCGATGGTCGTCAGCAGCTTGTTTTTTGACGCCACTGCTGTTTCGCCGGTGTTGAGCAACGCAAAGCAGCCAGTGCCGTAAGTCGACTTCATCATCCCCGGCGCGAAGCAGGCCTGACCGACGGTCGCCGCCTGCTGGTCGCCCGCGATGCCGCGAATGGCAATCGGCCCATCGAACAATTCAGGCAGTGTCGCGCCGAAATCAGCCGCGCAGTCGCGAACCTGCGGCAGCAGCGCGCGCGGCACCCGCAACAGCTTGAGCAGGTCGTCGTCCCACGCGCCGGTGTGGATATTGAACAAGAGCGTGCGCGAGGCGTTGGTCGCATCGGTCGCATGAACTGCGCCGCCCGTGAGCCGCCAGAGCAGATAGCAATCGACCGTGCCGAACAGAAGCTCGCCACGCATGGCGCGTTCGCGCGCGCCGCTGACATGATCGAGAATCCACGCGACCTTGGTCGCCGAGAAATACGGATCGGCGATCAGCCCCGTTCGCGCGGCAATCAGCGGCTCGCTGCCATCCGCCTGCAACCGCGCGCAGACATCCGCCGTGCGCCGGTCCTGCCAGACGATGGCCCGGTGGATCGCCTGTCCTGTCTTGCGGTCCCACACCACAACCGTCTCGCGCTGGTTGGAGATGCCGATGGCCGCGATGTCGCCCGCGTGGACATTGCCTTCGCGCATCGCGGCGCGGCAGGTCGCGAGCGTGCTTGTCCAGATGTCTTCGGGCTCGTGCTCGACCCAGCCCGATGCGGGAAAGTGTTGCGGATATTCCTGCTGCGCTCTGGCCGCGACCGAAAGATCGCCGCGAAAAAGCATCGCGCGCGAGGATGTCGTGCCCTGATCGATGGCGAGAAGATAAGCCATCGCCGATGCCTAGTGCACGATCTCGAACAATCCGGCCGACCCCATGCCGCCGCCGACGCACATCGTCACCACGGCGTATTTCGCCTTGCGACGCCGGCCCTCAATCAGAACATGGCCTGCAAGCCGCGCGCCGGTCATGCCGTAGGGATGACCGACTGCGATGGCGCCGCCGTTGACGTTGAGCTTCGCCGGATCGAGGCCAAGCCTGTCGCGGCAGTAGATCACCTGCACCGCGAAGGCTTCGTTCAATTCCCACAGGTCTATGTCATCGACGGTCAGGCCATGGCGCTTCAGGAGACGCGGCACCGCGAACACCGGGCCGATGCCCATCTCGTCCGGCTCACATCCTGCGGACACCATGCCGCGAAAGATTCCGAGCGGCTTGAGATTCCGCCGCGCCGCCGTCTTGTCGCTCATGATGACAACGGCGCTCGCACCGTCCGACAACTGGCTCGCATTGCCTGCGGTGATGGTGAAGCCCTCACCCATCACCGGCTTCAGCGCGGCAAGGCCTTCGGCGCTGGTGTCGGGGCGCGGGCCCTCGTCCTGCGACAGCGTCACGTCCTTGAACGACACTTCGCCGCTTGCCTTGTCGAGCACGCCCATTTTCGTCGTGACCGGCGCGATCTCATCGTTGAACTTGCCCGCGGCTTGCGCGGCGGCGATGCGGCGCTGGCTCTCCAGCGCGTACTCGTCCTGCCGCTGCCGCGAAATGCCGTAGCGTTTCGCCACCACCTCGGCGGTGTCGAGCATCGACATGTAGATCTCCGGCTTGATCTGTCTCAGCGCCGGATCGACGGCGTGAAACATATTCATCTTGTCGTTCTGCACGAGGCTGATCGATTCGCCGCCGCCGCCGATCGCGATTTCGACACCGTCGAACAGCACCGAGCGCGCGGCATTCGCGATGGCCTGCAGGCCCGAGGCGCACTGACGATCGACGCTCGTTCCCGCGACACCCACCGGCAGGCCCGCCCGCAACAACGCCTTGCGCGCGATGTTACCGAAGGTCGCGCCCTGCTGGAGCGCCGCGCCCATCACCACGTCCTCGACCTCCGCAGGATCAAGCTTGGCCCGCTCCACCGCCACCTTGATGGCATGGGCGAACAGGGTCGCCCCTTCCGTGGCGTTCAGAGCGCCCCGATAGGCCTTCCCAATCGGGGTGCGGGCTGTGGAAACAATGACGGCCTCCGGCATGCAACTCCCCCTTGTCAGACAGGCGCCGATTCACGCGCGTGACGATGTTGCACGCTTCACCAGCCAAAAACCATGACCGGCTACCCGGTGTTAGCCACGCCGGGTTCCGTCATAGTCCAAAGGTTGTAATCCGCCGCACTTTTCCTTATTCCGGCGCAGTCCGTTTGGTATGGCGTCGGCAGCAGTGTCCTGTTTCACGCGGTACCGAATCCATGCATAAGGTACCTAATGACCGACAAACGTACCCTGCTTCGCGCCATTTTCGACGCTGCCGTGAGCGCGGCCCACCCCGATAAGATGCTGCGCCGGCACCTGCCCGGCCCGCCGCCGGGACGGGTTTTCATCCTTGCTGCCGGCAAGGCCGCAGCCGCGATGGCTGCCGCCGCCGAGCGTCATTACATGGACGATGCCGGTCTGAGTGCGGACCGAATCTCGGGCGTCGCGACCACCCGGCACGGCCATGCCGTGCCGACCCGCCGGATCGAAGTCATCGAAGCAGGCCATCCCGTCCCCGACGAGGCCAGCGTGCGCGGCGCCGAGAAAGCCCTGGCGCTCGCTGCGGAAGCCGGTCCGGACGATCTCGTGCTGGCCCTGATCTCGGGTGGCGGCTCTGCCAACTGGATCGCGCCCGTCGAAGGCATCCCTTACGCGCAAAAGCAGCAGGTCAACAAAAGCCTGCTGCGCTCCGGCGCACCGATCTCCGAAATGAACACGGTGCGCAAGCATCTGTCGCGCATCAAGGGCGGACGGCTCGCCCGCGCTGCCTACCCCGCCCAACTGGTGACGCTCGCCATCTCGGACGTGCCGCATGACGACCCGGCGGTGATCGCATCCGGCCCGACCGTCCCCGATCCTTCCACGCTGGAGGACGCACGCGCCATCGTCGAGCGATACAAACTGCAAGTGGACGACGCGGTGCGCGCGGCGCTGGCCGATCCGCGCAACGAAAGCGTCAAGCCCGGCGACAAGGCCTTCGAGCGCGCGCGCTTCGACATCGTCGCCAGACCACGCGATTCACTTGACGCCGCGCTGCGGGTCGCCGCCCAGGCCGGATATGAAATCCTCGACCTTGGCGCAGACCTCGAAGGCGAGGCCCGCAAGGTTGCCGCCGAGCACGCCAAGCTCGCTCTGGATGCCCGCGCCAAGGGCAAGCGCATCGCCATCATGTCGGGCGGCGAACTGACCGTGATCGTGCGCGGCAACGGGCGCGGCGGCCCGAACCAGGAATACGTTCTGGCCGCAACCGCGGCACTGGCCGACACCAAGGGTATTTCCATTCTCGCCGCCGATACCGACGGCGCCGATGGCGGGGGCGGCTCGCCGACCGATCCTGCCGGTGCGATGGCCGACGAGACGACATTTGCGAAAATGCGGGAGCTGAAGCTCGACCCGATCGCCTATCTCGACAATAACGACGCCACGACGTTTTTCGAGAAGACCGGCGATCTCGTGCTGACCGGGCCGACGCTCACCAATGTCAACGACATCCGGATCATTCTGGTCGATTAAGGCGTCGACCGATTAGCGCTTGCCTCTCCCGGCAAGCGCAGTCCCGGCGCGTCCTGCGCCAGGATCGAGCGGCCTGATATCGATCAGGCGCTGAGCGGCTCGATATCGTCGTCGGCCATTTCGGGGATGGCCCGAAGCGGCTTGGTCGACAGCGTGATGGCACGGCGGCTGCTTGAAGCGGAAGCAACCTGTCCCGACGGCGCCTCGCGCGACATCGCAAACAAGGTCGCACCGACGGTGCCGCCCTGCTCTTTCAAATCCTGCTCGCTGCATGTCGCCGCGATCGCAAGGCTCATCGAATGCAGATGGGCCCGGCGGTAGCAGAACAGCGCCAGCATCGCCCGCACATCGCCCGACACCGTCTCGACCAACTGGGTCAGGCCGTGTTCGCTCGCGCGATAGAGGCTACCGAGCAGTTCGTCCCCGACGGGGCAGGAATCATTGTCCAAGGAATTACGGCTGGAAGACATTGCTCTCTCCTTCCGTAAAAGATGCGATGCAATTCGCTAACGGAAGGTTAACCATAAGAAACCACGGCGTCGGACGACGCTCAGTCTTCCTTCAGCCAGCGCTCGACCGGCATGACGTCGGGAGCCTCGGCGTATTTCTTCGGCCACAGATCGACCACCCATTCAACGCCGGTCGCCTTGTCGACCACGACCGCCGTGTTGTGCGGCGTCTGCAGCGCGAACGGATTGCCCCGATAGCGCGGATTGCCGACGGTATGGAATTTCAGAAGGCCCCACTCCTGGAGTACCAGCAACAGGCTGGTGGTATCGCGGGTGGTGTCGAAACAATCAAAATTGGTGGCGTCCGATCCGGCGCGGATATCGGCCTTGGCGACCCGCTTGCTGGTGCCGATCACCGGTCCCACGCGGCGGTCGAACCAGATGACGGCCTTCTGGAGCGCCCCACGTTCGGCAGCCGCATTTGCCTTCCCTGCCGACAGGATCTGCGTCAGCGTCCTGCGATCCGCGTCGGAGAACACCAGGGTCATGCGGCGGCGGCAGACGAAGCCGTAGCACACCGTCATCTCGCTCATGGACGGCGGATTGATCGACACCGAGGAATAAAGATCGGCCTGCGGCGGGGTCAGTTCCATCGCAAAGCCTGGAACCGGCGACATTGCAAGCATCGCCAGAAGCGCGCCCCGAAATGATGAACTGCGTGACATGACGACCCTCGACACCAACCAACGCTCCGAAAACTAATCGAGCAAAAGCGAGACGCCAAGCCACCGCGACAATCTTATCGCCGCGTGTGGAAATTTCCCCTGCACTGATGCATCAAAGAACCACTGGCGGGTCCGGCAATTCATTGCGATGCGTATCATACGCCGGAAAATGCGCCGCGAGCTCAGCCGTGATCCGCTCGATCCCGGACAACACGCCTTGTTCGAAATGGCCCTGCCGGAACGCACTCTCCATGATCGCGCAAACCTCGCGCCAACGCTCCGCGCCAACCTTCGCGTCGATGCCGCGATCGGCGACAATCTCGACATCGCGATCCGCCAGCAGCAGATAGATTAGCACGCCGGAATTATTTTCGGTGTCCCAGATGCGCAGGTGCGCAAACAGGTCGAGCGCGCGCTCCCGCGCCGATTGTCCGGCCAGCAGCGGTCGCCCGTCGAGCGCGCCTTCGACGACGAAACGTATCTGGCCGGTATGGCGCGCTTCGCTGGCCTTGATCGCACCCTCAATGCGCTTCAATCCCTGTGGCGAGAACGCCTTGCGCACGCGCGCGCGATTGCTGAGAAGATGCTTGCTCAATCGCCTGATGTTCAACGCCATCGCCGTTCCCGCTACCAGTTTCCCGATGCGCCGCCGCCACCGAAACTGCCGCCGCCTCCGCTAAAGCCGCCACCGCCCGATCCGCCACCCCAGCTCGATCCGCCACGGCCATAACCGCCGCCACCGCCGGAGAAGGGAATGGCATCGCCGATCAATGTGAAGAAGAACGCGATTATGCCGACGATCAGCGAGACCGCCCAGAACCCGACGAACCACCAGGCCACGATGGCGACGCCGCCACCCGTCAGCAACGAGCCCGGAAACCGGCCAAAGGCCTGACGCAGAATCCCGCCGATCACGATGGTGAGAATCAGAAGGACCGGAAAAGCCTGGCCGATCTCCTCCCAACTGCCCTGGCTGGCATTGTTGCGCGGAGCAGGCGCGGGCAGCGGCTCGCCATCGATCACCTTGATGATCCGATCAACCCCGGCATCGATGCCACCGGCGAAATCACCCTGCCTGAATTTCGGCGTGATGATCTCGTTGATGATGCGATTGGCGGTGACGTCGGGCAGCGCTCCTTCGAAGCCATAACCAACCTCGATGCGTAGGCGGCGATCATCCTTGGCGACCAGCAGCAACACGCCGTCATCGACACCCTTGCGCCCCAGCTTCCACTGCTCGACGACGCGGATGGAATATTGCGCGATGTCTTCGGGCTGCGTGGTCGGCACGATCAGCACCGCGATCTGACTGCCCTTGCGAGCCTCGAACGCGGCCAGTTTCTGGTCGAGATTCGAGATGTCGGCGGCGCTCAGCGTCCCGGTCTGGTCGGTGACGCGCGCGGTGAGCTGCGGCACCGCGACATCCGCCACGGCGACCGCCGCCCAGCACAGCAGGAACGCAAGAACGAGCTGCCTCGCGATCTTCATCGATGCGCCTCGCCGGCCACCCCGCTACTTGGCAGGCGCCGGAGCGGGTGCGGGTGCGGGTGCATTGAAATCGACCTTCGGCGCAGTCGATATATCTTTCTCATTATCGACGGTGAAGTTCGCCTTGGTCTTGTAGCCGAACACCATCGCGGTGAGGTTATTCGGGAAGGTGCGGATGTTGACGTTATAGTCCTGCACCGCCTTGATGTAGCGGTTGCGCGCGACCGTGATGCGGTTCTCGGTGCCTTCCAGTTGAGCCATCAGGTCGCGAAACAACTGGTCGGACTTGAGCTGCGGATAGTTTTCGGTGACGACCAGCAGGCGCGACAGCGCGCTCGACAGTTCACCCTGCGCTGCCTGGAATTTCTGCAACGCCGCCGGATCGTTGACGACATCGGGACCCGCCTGCACGCTGCCGACCTTGGCGCGCGCATTGGTGACGCCGAGCAGCACATCCTTTTCCTGCTGCGCAAAACCCTTCACCGAATTGACGAGGTTGGGCACGAGGTCCGCGCGGCGCTGATACTGGTTCACCACCTCCGACCAGGCGGACTTCACCTGCTCGTCGTTTTGCTGGATCGCATTGTATCCGCAATTGGTCAGACTAAGTGTCGCGAGCGCGGCGAGAACCGTCAGCAACCTGCGCATGAAAAATCTCCTGTCATTGAACGCGCACATCCGCGTGCGGTGATGGTCGCATCTTATATCATCACGAAGACTGCATCGTGCGCCAGCCGCCAGCATCGCACTGGCGAGGCGCAAACCTGAATGGGGGCAGCATAGCGTCAAGGCATAGATCAAGAAAATACATCGGTGCCATCGGCCCTGACGATTAATTCAAAATAGATGCTTTTGCTGGATTGTATGCAATCGGGACTGAGTCTTCGCGATGGCGGGACGTCGGACAGTTTTCGTCGACCTTGCCGGATCAACCATCACGATTGAAATCTAAGGATATTTCCATGCGCCCGTCGTTCAGAATGGCTTCGATTGCGCTGGCTGGCTTTATGGCCGCCCTGCCCGCTGCCCACGCCGAGGATGGCGTCTCGGCGGACAAGATCGTGCTTGGTCAGGCGGCAGCGTTGACCGGCCCGGCGGCAGCCCTGGGGCAGGGCATGAAGCTGGGCCTCGAAGCGGCATTCGCCGAGGCCAACAAGGCCGGCGGCATCAAGGGCCGCAAGCTCGAACTCAAGAGCGTCGACGATGGCTATGAGCCGACGCGCTCGATCGGGGTCGTCAAGAAGCTGCTGGAAGAAGACAAGGTCTTCGCGATTATCGGCACGGTCGGCACGCCGACCGCCGCCGCGATCCTGCCGATCGCGACCAATGCCGGTGTCCCGATGATCGGCGCATTCTCCGGCGTCGAATTTCTCCGCGAGCCTTATAAGCCATTGGTGATGAACGTCCGCGCCTCCTACTACCAGGAGACCGAGGCGATGGTCGAGCATCTCACCAAGGATCTCGGCTACACCCGCATCGGCATCATGTATCAGGATGACGGCTATGGGCAGGCGGGCCTCGCCGGGCTGCAGCGCGCGCTGGAAAAGCGCGGCATGAAGCTCACCGGTGAGGGGACGTACGAACGCAACACCGTCGCGATCAAGACCGCGCTGCTTGCGGTGCGGAAGGCCAAGCCCGAAGCCGTGGTGATGATCAGCTCCTACAAGCCGGCGGCGGCATTCATCAAGCTGGCGCGCGAGATCAAGTTCGACCCGACCTTCGTCAACGTCTCCTTCGTCGGCTCCGACGCTCTCGCCAAGGAGCTTGGCTCGAATGGCGCGGGCGTGGTCGTGACGCAGGTCGTGCCATTCCCGCTGGACAATAAGATTCCGGTGGTTGGCCACTATCAGGCAGCCCTCAAGTCCGTGGCGCCGGATGCCAAACCGGGCTTCGTATCGCTGGAAGGTTATCTGGTCGGCCGTACATTGATCGCCGGGCTTGAGAAGATCGATGGTGCGCCGACGCGCAAGGGATTGATCGAGGCGGTCCAGAAAGCCAGCCCGATCGATGTCGGCGGCATGAAGCTATCCTACAGCACCACAAGCAATCGCGGCTCCGATCAGGTCTTCCTGACGGTGATTCAGGCCGACGGCAGCCTGCAGGCGGTCAACCGCTTGCAAAAAGCCGGAATGTAACGGCGAAGGCTTCAGTGAAGACGGCAACAATGGATAAGGCACGAGCTTCGGGGGATACGATGAAGGCCGTACTGTCGAAATTGCATTTTGGTTTGCGGGGCCGCCTGTTCATGGCGTTCGGATTGGTCGCGGCATTGACCGTGATCGCAAGCCTGAACGCGATATTCTCCTATGTCAGCCTCGGCAATTCTCTCGGCGTGATCGCCGAGCAGAGCCTCCCCGAATTGACGCGATCCTCCAGCGTCATCAAGGCTGCAGGCGATGTCGGCGCGGCCGCCCCCAGCCTGCTTGCCGCAGCGAACAACGCCGAGCGCAGCGATGCCCTCAAGGCGCTTGCGGCTGCGCGCGAAGAAATGAAACACAGTATCGGCCTGTTGAGCGCGGATGATGCCGCCAAGCTCAACGGCACCGCCGGGCGCATTCTCGAAAACCTGACACGGCTGGAGAAATCCGTCACCGAGCGCCAGTCGATCGCCGAAGCCCGTCATGCCCTGATCGGCGAATTGCGCAAGACACACCAGAAGCTTGCTGAAAAACTGATCCCGATTGCGGACGATGTTGGCTTCGCGCTCACGATGGCGCTGGAAAAGGCCGCTGACGAGCCCGACCCTGCCACCGTACATACAACCCTGATGGGGCTGGCCGATAATGAACTCGGCGAACTTCAGGCGGTGCTGGCGCTGCGTGCCGAATCCAACCTGATGCTCGGTGTCCTCGTCGAGGCCGCCGATCTCACATCCGCCGACCTGCTGCCGCCGGTGAAGGATCGCTTCAATGCAGCCGCCAATCACATCAACAAGGCGGCGGCGATCCTCAAAAACCCGGAAACGACCAAGCTTGTCGGCCAGTTGGTCGCTATCGGTCGCGGCTCGAACAATATCTTCGATCTGAAGCAGAAGGAAATCGCGGCCACCAAGGCCGGCGTGGACGTGGTGGCTCAGAACCGCGTGCTCGCAACCGAATTTGCAAAGGAAGTGGCCGGGCTCGGCCAGCGGAGCGAAGTCGCCGCCGCAGGCGCGGTGCAGGCTTCCCAGGCCGAAATCGGCCGGGGCCGGGTCGTGTTGATCACGATCGCCCTTGCGAGCCTGCTCGCGGCGCTGCTGATCGGCTGGTTCTATGTCGGCCGTGGCGTGGTGCGTCGCCTCGTCGGATTGCAGACGAACATGAAGGCGATTGCCGCCGGAGACCTCGCGGTGGACGTGGCCACCAAGGGGTCGGATGAAATCGCCGCGATGGGCGAAGCGCTTCAGGTGTTCAAGGACAACATGGCGGAATCCAACCGCTTGCGTGCCGAGCGGATCGAAGGCGAGAAGCGCGCCTCGGCCCAGCGCCGGAGCGAGATGTCGCAACTCGCCGACGAATTCCATGCCGCGGTCGGCGAAATCGTGCAAACGGTGTCGTCCGCTTCCACCGAGCTCGAGGCGTCGGCGAGGACACTGACCTCAACCGCAGCGGAGACTCAGCAACTGTCCGCGATGGTAGAAACCGCGTCGGGCGACGCATCCCGGAATGTCGATTCTGTCGCCGCCGCCACCGAGGAGATGACCGCTTCGATCGCCGAGATCAATCGCCAGGTGCAGGAGTCCAACCGCATCGCCTCCGACGCGGTGCATCAGGCTGAAATGACCGACGGCCGCATCAACGAATTGTCCAAGGCGGCGACGCGGATCGGCGATGTCATCAATCTCATCACCTCCATCGCGGAGCAGACCAACCTGCTGGCGCTGAATGCGACCATCGAGGCGGCGCGCGCCGGCGAATCCGGCAAGGGGTTTGCCGTCGTCGCGCAGGAGGTCAAGTCGCTGGCGACCCAGACCAGCAAGGCGACCAACGAGATCAGCTCCCAGATCGCAGGCATGCAGGTGGCGACGCAGGAATCGGTCGGCGCGATCAAGCAGATCAGCGCCACCATCGGCCGCATTTCGGAAATCGCTTCGGTGATCGCCGATTCGGTCGGACAGCAGGGCAGCGCCATCCAGGAGATTGTCCGCAGCGTTCAGGGCGCGGCCAAGTCAACCAGCGAAGTTGCCGGCAACATCAGCGAAGTGAACAAGGGCGCCAATGAAACGAGTTCGGCATCCTCGCAGGTGCTTTCGTCGGCGCAATCCCTGTCCGGCGAAAGCAATCGCCTCAAGCTGGAAGTCGATCGTTTCCTGGAGACCGTACGCGCCGCCTAACGGGCGGAAGCCTGCGAGACGATGTGAATGGCGCAGACTGGCGATAGCGAAACCCGCTATCGCCACACAAGCTACAAGCTGGCTTTGACCTGCTGATTTGAATGGCGCGCCCGAAAGGATGCGTTCCAGCCCTGTGCAGCACTTCTATCACTATCCCGTCAATGGCAGCCCCATCCCGCCCCTCTTCTTTTTCCAAGACGTCGCCTGGTTCTCCAGCAACGGAACGCCTACAGGAGCATAAAACAGTTTGTGTTTTGTGGCTCGTAGCTTGCAGAAATCGGACCAGGAAGTGCCCCAGTTCCTTCTTCACTTGAGCCAGATCAAGCACTGCAGATAAGAAAGTGCGACTGAGTTTCGGTGCGGAGCTGAAGCATGGTCACGGGTCAAGAAAACTCCCCCTCACAAGAAACGCAAACGTACAAAACCTCATCTGAGAACGGGATCGTTTTCCCCGGCAGTGAGCACCTTCCCGTGCCTCAATCACGAGACAACCGAACAGTCAGGCATCGATGGATGCCAGCAGCCTTGCTGCTGCTCGGTGCCCTATCTGGCGGAGCAGGATACTACTGGTGGGAGCGATTGCACCCATCTCTCCCGATTGGGATCAGTTACGGAAACGGCCGCATCGAAGCAGACGAAATTGATATCGCCACAAAATACGCAGGCAGAATCGCTGAGTTGGGAGCGGACATTGGCGATCTGGTGTCTCCCGGACAGGTCGTGGCCAAAATGGATACCCAGGATATCCAGCAGTCCCTTTCGAAATCCGAAGCCACGGCGCGCCAAGCGCAGAAGGCGATCGACGAAGCGCAAGCAAATCTTGTCCAGCAACAGACTCAGCAGAGGCTCTCCGAACAGGAGATCAAGCGAACCCGCACCTTGTTGAAGAGTGGCTGGGCAACAAAAGAATTGATGGACCAACGGCAACAACAGCTTGACGCCGCCAATGCCGGCCTGACTGCCGCGAAGGCCAGGGTTCTTCAGACAGAGCATGCGCTCAGCGCAGCAGAGCACGATGCCGCCTTCTATAGAGTCCAGATCGGTGACAATGCCCTCATCGCGCCCAAGAGAGGGAGAATCCAATACCGGCTTGCCAATATTGGCGAAGTCCTTCCCGCTGGGGGCAAGGTCTTCACCATGCTCGACTTCTCATATGTCTACATGGACATCTATCTACCCACCGCGGAAGCGGGCAAGGTCAAGGTCGGCGACGATGCCCGTATCGTTCTTGACGCCTATCCCGATCATCCAATTCCCGCGAAAGTCTCGTTCGTCGCGAATCTATCCCAGTTCACACCGAAGACAGTGGAGACAAAAAGCGAGCGCGATAAGCTGATGTTTCGAATCCGGGTGCGGATTGATCAGGACCGTTTGCTTGCACACAGCGATTCCATCAGAAGCGGCCTGCCAGGCGTGGCCTATGTGCGCTGGGACTATTCAGTCGGTTGGCCCGCAAAACTTAAGAGCGCTCCATGAGTGGCTGTAATGGTCCAGTGGCGGTCGTTCGGGGTCTCTCTCACAACTACGGCTCCGTGACCGCTTTGGACGACATATCGGTCGACATTCCCATGAGCCGGCTCACTGGACTGATCGGCCCCGACGGCGTCGGAAAATCGTCGCTACTCGCGATCATGGCTGGCGCGCGCAAAATCCAGCAGGGCTGCGTCACGATCCTCGGCGTCGATATCTCAAACTCCTCGGCACGTACTCAGATCTGCCCCAAAATCGCATACATGCCGCAGGGACTCGGAAAGAACCTGTATCCTGATCTCAGCGTTCGTGAAAACATCGAGTTCTTTGCCAGGTTGTTTGGCCAGTCCCATCGGGAACGCGAATGGAGAATCAAAGAGCTTCTGGAAAGCACCGGACTGAGGCCTTTCGTCGATCGGCCCGCCAGCAAACTTTCAGGGGGAATGCGGCAGAAGCTCGGCCTGTGCTGCTCGCTCATTCACGATCCTGATCTTCTGATCCTCGACGAACCCACCACCGGTGTCGATCCGCTGTCGCGCCGGCAGTTCTGGGATCTCATCGGCAGGCTGCATGCACGTCGGCCGGAAATGAGCGTGGTCGTTGCAACCGCCTACATGGAAGAGGCGGAACATTTCGACTGGTTGATTGCCATGAACGAAGGACGAAGCCTCGCTGCAGGCACGCCGTCCGACCTGAAACAGCAGACGCATACAGGATCGGTCGAGGACGCCTTCGTCACATTGCTGCCGCGGCGGGAGCCGACTCGCGCTGAAAAGCAGAGTGCGGAGAATGCTCAGCCGCTCCTCGCTCCGACAGAGCCAGTCATTGTTGCAAAGAATTTGACATGCCGCTTCGGCAATTTCACCGCCGTCGATGGAGTCAACTTCACGATCCGACAAGGTGAAATCTTCGGCTTTGTCGGCTCGAACGGATCCGGCAAAACAACCACCATGAAGATGCTGACGGGACTTCTGCCGCCCACCGAAGGCGAAGCTCTTGTCTTTGGAAAGCCGCTGGCAGCCGATACCATCGAGTCTCGTCGCCGCGTCGGTTACATGTCGCAATCCTTTTCGCTTTATAGCGAGTTGACGGTTCGGCAAAATCTCACTTTGCACGCCAAGCTCTTCCACCTTCCGGAGAAGTTTGCGGAAGAGCGGATTGCCGAGCTGATCGATAAATGCAATCTCACCGGTTACCTTGACAGCCTTGCCTCCGCACTACCGCTTGGGATCAGACAAAGGCTTTCACTTGCCGTTGCCATCGTTCACAAGCCAGATCTTCTCATATTGGATGAGCCGACCTCCGGCGTTGATCCGGTGGCCCGCGATCAGTTCTGGAACTTGCTGATTCACCTGTCGAAAAACGAAGGCATTACCATCCTCGTATCGACGCACTTCATGAACGAGGCCGAGCGTTGTGATCGAGTATCGCTGATGCACGAAGGGCGGGTGCTCGCCACCGACACGCCTGTCGACTTGATCCGGGCCAAGAACGGCAACAATCTTGAAGATGCCTTCATCAGCTTTCTCGAGCAAGAAGAGCCAAGCGAGCAGACGAAATCTCTCGGCATCCCGACAATCACATCCGACGCATCACGAACTACCAGCGTTGCGTCAGACGGAACAAATTACCGAGACCGTCCTGCCATTTTTCAGAGCTTTCAGAGATTGGTCGCCTGCACCATTCGAGAGAGCCTCGAACTCCTCCGCGATCCCATCCGACTCATGTTCGCGTTGTTTGGCACCACTCTGCTGATGGTCGTTTTCGGCCTTGGGATATCCACCGACGTCAACAACCTGACATTTGCCGTTCTCGATCGCGATCAGACTCCCGAAAGCCGTGCTTATCTCGAAGAAGTCAGGGGATCGAGCTACTTCGTTGAGAAGGCCCCGCTGAAGGACTATGCAGACCTCGACCGGCGTTTGAAGAACGGAAGCATCGATGTCAGCATCGAAATTCCGCCGAATTTCGGATCAGACATCAAGCGGAGCCGACCGGCCTGGGTCTCCGCGTGGATCGACGGAGCCATGCCTTTCCGGGCAGAAACCATCCGTGGCTATCTCCAGGGTATGCACCAACTTTATCTGAGCGATCCGGCTATCAAGACGACGCAACCATCGAATCCGCTCCCCGCCGACATCGAAGTAAGATTCAAGTACAATCAGGATTTCGACAGCATCTATGCAATGGTGCCGTCGACCATTGCGATGATGCTGGCGCTATTTCCGGCGATCCTGATGGCCCTTGCCGTGGTGCGCGAGAAAGAGCTCGGCTCCATTACCAATCTCTATGTCACGCCGGTGACCCGGCTGGAGTTTCTGGTCGGCAAGCAGCTGCCTTACGTCGCGGTCGCGATGATTAACTTTACAGTCATGTTCGCAATAGCCGTGTTGCTTTTCCGTGTACCCCTGAAAGGCAGCTTCCTGGCCCTGCTTATTGGCACGATCATCTATGTCTTCACTACCACCGGCTATGGAATGTTGATCTCGACATTTTGCAGCAGCCAAATAGCAGCGCTGTTCGGAACGGCAATCCTGACAATCCTTCCAGCCCAGCAATTCTCCGGCATGATGACGCCGGTATCTTCTCTGTCGGGGACGGCACAACTGATCGGCTTGATTTTCCCTATGACCTACTATCGACCGATCAGCGTCGGGACCTTTACCAAGGGACTGGGGTTTTCCGATCTCACCTCCAGCATCCTGCTTTTGATACTGTTCATTCCGGCGCTGACGGTGCTCAGCCTCTGGCTGCTTCCGAAACAAGAACGATGAAAACCGATGCGCAGTCTCTCCAACATATTCTGGCTCGGCACCAAAGAATTGAGGAGCTTCTTCAGCGACTGGGTCTTACTTGCCTTCGTAATCTATTCATTTTCACTGGCCGTCATCAGTCAGGCACAAAGCAGTTCGCAAGAGCTGTATCACGCATCGATAGGCGTGGTAGATGAAGACCATTCCGAGTTATCGCGACGGATTACGCACGCGTTTCTCATGCCGTATTTCAAACCACCGGTCCTGATCGATGAAGCCGACATCGAACCCCTGATGAATGCGGGCCGGTATACCTTCATCATCGATATTCCACCGAACTTTCAGCGGGACGTTCTTGCGGGCCGTCAACCGGCGCTTCAAATCAATGTCGACGCTACCGCCATGGTCCAGGCGGGCCTTGGCTCCGGGTATGCTCAGCAGATCATCAGTACCGAGATCGCACAATTTTTGTCACGCCGCGAAGGCACGCCGCTATCACCTGTCAATCTGGCAATCAGGATTGCCTTCAACCCCAACGTAACGACCTCCTGGTTCACCGGCGTGATGAGCATCATCGGCAGCGTCAACATATTGGCGATTATCCTCGCCGGCGCAGCCCTTGTCAGGGAGCGTGAACACGGCACCATGGACCACCTCATGGTCATGCCCATCACCCCTTTCGAAATCGCGATGTCGAAGATTTGGGCGAACGGACTTGTGATTGCTGTCGCCGTTGCGCTTGCGATCTATCTCGTGATTCGGCTGCTTCTCCAGATTCCGATTGCCGGTTCCATTCCGTTATTTTTGTTCGGCACCATCCTGTATCTGTTCTTCGCTACAGCGCTCGGCCTGTTTCTCGGCACCGTGGCCCGGTCCATGCCGCAGCTTGGCCTGCTCTTCATGCTTGTGGCGACGCCGATGAATATTCTCTCAGGCAGCGCTACCCCGCTGGAAAGCATGCCGCCTTGGCTTGCGACCATGATGCAGGCATCTCCCTCGACGCATTTCGTTGCTCTTGCTCAGGCGATTCTCTATCGGGGTGCAGGATTCGACATCGTCTGGCCGGAGTTCCTGGCAATCAGCGGCATCGGCGTTCTGTTTGTATGGCTGGTGCTCATGCGCTTCCGATCTGCCATCGGTTCCGCGTCGTCTTAGCTCCGCAATCTGTTGTTTGACCTATAGCAAAAAGCCAATGCAGGCGGCTGCTAGAAAGGCCGATTGATCGATACCAGCAAATGATGGCGCTATGGCAGGCAATCCGGCGGTAATCAGCTCTCCCCAAAAGGATATTGGCCTGTCGACACAAGAGGCAAACCGCCGCCTCCAGACCTTTGGGCCCAACTCCGCGATTGATGTCGAGGAGAGCACTTGGCGCCTGTTGTGGGCCAAGTTTCTTGCGCCCATTCCCTGCCTGTTGGAAGGCGCGATCGTCCTTCAGATCATTCTCGGCGAGTACATCGAAGCCTCCCTGATCGCCGTATTGCTGATCTTCAACGCAACGCTCGGCTTCTTTCAGGAGAGCCGCGCCCGAGCGACGCTGGAAGCCCTGAGAAAACGCCTGGCCCTAAAAACGACGGCACTTCGCGACGGAGCATGGACGATCCTGTCTGCAGAGAAGCTCGTACCCGGAGATATCATCAAACTTTCCCTGGGAAGCGTCGTTGCAGCCGATGTCCGCTTGAAATCCGGCTCCGTACTGCTCGATCAATCGATGCTTACCGGAGAATCCCTTCCCGTCGAAGCAGGGCCCGGCCATGATACTTACGCTGGCGCCCTGATCCGCCGTGGCGAAGCCGTCGCCGAGGTCACTGCGACTGGTCATGCCACAAAATTCGGAAAAACCGCCGAACTCGTGCGCACGGCTCACAATGCGAGTTCCCAACAGCAGGCCATCTTTCGGGTCGTCCTTTATCTCGCAATAACCAATGGCATATTTGCGGTTGCCCTGATCGGATATTCGATTTTCCTCAAACTCTCGGTCGAGGAGATCTTGCCGCTGGGTTTAATTGCAGTGCTGGCTTCTGTGCCGGTCGCCCTGCCCGCTACCTTCACGCTTGCTGCGGCGAACAGTGCCCAGAAACTTGCGAAAACGGGCGTACTGCCGACACGGCTTTCCGCCGTCGATGAAGCAGCCACCATGAACGTGTTGTGTGTCGACAAGACCGGTACTCTGACTCAGAACGAGCTTGCGATCGCAAAGGTTGTGCCGTTCGACGGATACGACGAAAACAGCGTTCTCGGATTGGCGCGGCTCGCCAGCTCCGACGGCGGATTGGACCCCATCGATGCCGCCGTGCGCGGGTCTGCCCGCCCAGCGCCGGCCGGTTTGAGGCTCGAGCGATTCACTCCGTTCGACCCCAACACCAAGATGGCGCAAGCCATGGTGCTGGACTCGTCGGGATCGCAAAGGACGATCATCAAGGGCGCCTTTTCCTACGTGGCAAAAGCCAGCCGTTGCACACCGCTCGCCACTAGCGAAGCCTCCAAGTTGGAAAACCAAGGTCTGCGAGTCCTTGGCGTCGCCGAAGGGCCTCCCGGAAACATGCGTCTTGCGGGGCTGCTGGCGCTGAGCGACCCGCCGCGACCTGACGCTCGGGAGTGCGTCAGAACTCTGCAGCAGATGGGGCATCCATGTCGTGATGGTGACAGGCGACGCACCCGAAACCGCTGCAACAGTTGCACGGGCCGTCGGACTCGAAGGAAAAGTCTTCGCTGGAAGAACGATACCGGATCGGATCGAGCCAGAAGACTTCGCAGTTTTTGCTGGCTGTCTCCCGGAAGACAAGTTCACACTCGTTAAAGCATTTCAATCGGCTGGCCATATCGTCGGAATGTGCGGCGACGGCGCGAATGATGCGCCAGCATTGCGGCAAGCGCAGTTTGGCATCGCTGTATCCACCTCGACCGACGTTGCCAAATCGGCTGCCGGGATTGTCCTGACAGAACCGGGATTGTCCGGAATCGTCAACGCCGTCACCCAAGGGCGCATCGCGTTCCAGCGCATTCTCACCTACACGTTGCGTTCGATCCTGCACAAGGTCCGGCAGGTGCCGTATCTCGGAATCGGACTTTTCATGACAGGCCACGCCATTCTCACACCGATGCTCGTGGTGATTTCGATGATCACCGGCGACTTTCTGGCGATGTCATCGACCACGGACAACGTCATTCCTTCGCCTAGACCGAATATATGGAAGATCGGCGATCTGACACTGATGGGAATCATGATGGGAGCATTCGATTTGCTCTTCTGCGTCCTTATCCTGTGGATCGGACATGCGAAGCTGCATCTTCCAATTGAGACGATGCAGACATTGACGCTCGTCAATCTGGTCGTGAGTGGTCAGGCCATTTACTATGTGGTCAGAGAGCGGCGCCACCTCTGGTCATCGCGGCCGAGCAAGATCGTCGCCGCCTGTTCAATGATCGATCTTACGCTGGTGCCATCGCTTGCCGTGACCGGAACGTTGATGGCGCCCTTGCCTGTTCCGATCATCGCCGGATTGTTCGGAGTTGCTGCCATCTTCGCATTCACGCTCGACGGCGTGAAAACAGTCCTTCTGCATCATCTCACGATAGATTGATAAAGCACAGCCATCTTAATCGAAATGCAAACGCGCGACTCAACTCTCTCGCCGTTCTCAATTCCATTCGCGCTAATGCGAAATGAATACGGGGACAGTCATCGTCGCCAGGATTCCGCGCGTAGCACCACCCAAGATGAACTCATGCAATCGCGAATGCCCGTAGCCACCCATTACAAGCATGTCTCCGCCGCAGTCGGCAACATGCGAGAGAATGACGTTTGCGACGTCGCTGTCCGCACCGGGCAGCGCCGTCATCTCCACTTTGACATCGTGCCGGGCGAGATGATTGGCCATATCGGCACCGCGAAATTCGTTGCCGCCCTTGGTCTTTTCGTTCGTGACGATGAACAATTCAACCAATGCCGCCCTCCTCAGGATTGGCAGCGAGTCGTTGATGGCACGCGCCGCAGCACTGCTTCCATCCCAGCAACAGACAATCCGTTCTACTTTCAGCCCTCCCTTTTGAATATAAGGGACAACGATCATTGGACGCCCCGAGTCGAATAGCGCCGCTTCAATCAGCAGATCATTCGCTGGACCATTGGTGTCGTCGGATTGCATGATGATGCTCAGATCGAAACGACGCGCCATCGTTGAGAAACTCTGGGCTGGCGAGAAGCCGTTTTCGGTATCGAGTCTACATTCGACCGAAAGGGCGCTGCGTTTGGCTGCAGCCTCAAAGCGCTCCAAGGCAGCAGCTGCTTGCTGATTTGAATCTCTCAGCACGTCATCGAGAACATAAGGTGGAACGCCTGGCATGAAATAACTGGGAACGACACCCCTACCCGCGAAGGCCACCCCCGCCAGATGAGCGTCAAAGGCTTCCGCAACTGAAATGGCATAGCCGCAGACACTGTCCCGCGACTTTTCCGTCTCAAGATTCAAGATGATGTCCTTAATCATGGTTCTCTCTCCGGGAGGAAAAGATATACGTGATCCAAGACGCTCTCATATGTCGCAGATACGATATTGACCGAGGTCAAGAGGCTCCCGCAATCAGCAAGGTTTCCCGCGTCACTTAACGGGGCTTGATCGATATCAACCGGATGGGACGGCGTACGACCTAAAATAAATAATATGACGGGAAGAATAATGGCTGATCCTTTTGCCTCGAAAGCTGTTCCATTGACGAGCGCGATCAAAATTCCGACTGCTCCGGTTGAGGCGACTCCGGCATCACAGCCGCTTTCGATCGATCGTGTTGTTCACGCTGCCGAAGCGCGATTGACAGGCTCCCTCTCCACAATCTCTCTCGCGCTTGCCTATCTGGATTTTGCATGGCATCTCGCGAACTCGCCTGGGCGCCAGATTCAACTGGCCTGCCGCGCTTTCGAATTGTTCGAACAGCTCACCAAGTCGGAAAAATGGATCCACCCCTTACCCCAGGACTGGCGCTTCAATGACCCGGCATGGGATGATTATCCGTTCAATGTGATCTCGCAGAGTTTTCTGCTCATCGAGGAGTGGTGGCGCGAGGCAACCACGGGACCCGCCGGCGTCGCGAAATCGCACGGCGATGTCATCTCCTTTGCCGCGCGGCAGATCCTCGACATGTATTCGCCCTCCAATTACGCGTGGCTTAATCCAGAGGTTCTAAGAGCGACAGTTCGACAAGGCGGCTTCAACTTCGTGAAGGGATTCTACAATTGCGCCGAGGACCTCGTCGGCGCCGCAACCGGCGGAAAGCAGGGCGCGGGTCATTTCGTTGTCGGCGAGAATGTGGCGATCACCCCCGGCAAGGTTGTATTCCGAAACGAGTTGATCGAACTGATTCAATACGAACCGGCCACCGTGACCGTCCATCCGGAGCCGGTGCTGATCGTGCCCGCATGGATCATGAAATATTATATTCTCGATCTTTCCCCCGAGAACTCGCTGATCCGCTACCTCGTTTCACAAGGCTTCACTGTGTTCTGCATATCCTGGCGGAATCCGAATGCCGGAATGCGCGACGTCTCGTTCGACGACTACCGTCGCCACGGCGTCATGGTGGCGCTCGATGTCATCCAGGCGATTTGCGGAAATGCCAAAGTGCACGCCTGCGGCTATTGTCTGGGAGGCACGATTCTCGCCATCGCGGCAGCCACGATGGCGCGGGATCGCAACGACCAGTTAGCCACGGTGACGCTGCTCGCCGCACAAACCGATTTCAGCGAACCTGGCGAGCTCCAGCTTTTCACGGACGAGAGTGGATTGGCGCTGCTCGACGATGTGATGTGGCGTCAAGGCTATCTCGACAGCACACAGATGGCAGGGGCATTCCAGCTCCTCAGATCGAATGGCCTGATCTGGTCACGGGTCGTCAAATCCTATCTGCTAGGTGAGCGGGAGCAACCAAGCGATCTGATGGCGTGGAATGCGGACGCAACACGCATGCCCTATAGGATGCATTCGGAATATCTCCATCAGATGTTTCTTCATAACGATCTGGCAGAAGGCCGCTACATTGCGGGCGGCGAGAGCATCGCGCTGCAGGACATTCATGCGCCGATCTTCAGCGTCAGCACGGAGACCGACCACGTTGCACCCTGGCGCTCGGTCTACAAAATTCATCTTCTGAATAGCGGCGATATCACCTTCGTTCTGACGTCTGGCGGGCATAACGCAGGAATCGTCAGCGAACCGGGTCATCCTGGCCGCCATTTTCGTATGATGAACCGTCCGTCAAAAAGCGATTATCTATCGCCGGATGAATGGGCGATACGGGCGGCGAAACAGGACGGCTCATGGTGGCCGGCATGGGTTGACTGGCTCAAAGATCATTCAGGCGCCGCGCTTTCACCTCCACCATTAGGTGCTCCGGAAATGGGATATCCGGCTTTGGAAGATGCACCCGGCTCCTACGTCCGCGAGCATTAGGAACTCGGTGTCTGGACTAACGGCATTGATCCGCCTCAAGACAGGGCGCGTTCAATTCACTACGCTAAAAACCTCAACCGGAGACTTGCGTCATGTGCAGTGCAAAAACTCCTATGGAATTGTTCGCCATCTGGAACTTCCACAACGGATCGACGAGAGACTTTGCCAGCAAGTTCTGGGAAAGCCAGTCGAAGGTCCTCGATAGCATGCAGAGATTTTCGGCCGGCTGGTTCGATCGGCGCCATGTCGGCACACGAGCCGCGCTCGAGGCCTCCCTGCGTGCTTGCGAGTCAAAAAACGCCGCCGAGATGATCGCGTGCTATCAGGAATGGGCCGCAGGAGCAGCATCGCGCATTCTCGACGACCAGATCGCATACCAACAACTCGTTCATACTGCGGTTTCATCAATGGCGTCGGCTCAGGCCGGACAGCAGACCAACGAGGAAGCCCTCCCCTTTATTTGGCCGAGAGCCGCGTAAATCGAGCTTCAGGAAAACGCTTCCTGATTGGCACAGTTGCACCTACAAGTTATTGGCGCTGAGCGGATGCAGAGGTGATATCTGCCGCCTTTACCGGCCGATCCTTTGGCCGCAAGGTGGCCGAGAGCGCCCCGCACCACGCTGGCTGTCCATCTTACTCGATAACATGAAGCAACATTACCTCCTGTTCAGGGGAGGTTGCGTCGCATTTGCCACCAGTGCTCACGCCTGCAGTCAGCGGAGGTAATATGCCGCCAGCTCGTCCCAGGGCTACGCCGGCATTCCAATAGAGATCCTGGACGATTCGCGCCTGATCGAGTCCTTTAGCGACCTGCCCAGCAGAATAATTGCACCACGCTACGAAAACATCCGACGCCGACTTCGACGCGAATAGGTCGCGCACCAAGTCTTCGCTCTTTGTAGCTTCAGTGAGCATCCTCAAGCCGCAATCCCAGCTACCTGCGGCAAGATCACAAAGCGTTGCCGAAACATGATCGGTCAAGATATCGGACCTTCCGTTCGCACGATTGAATACTCCCTCGTGAAATCCTTACGGCGTATCCTTTCGAGACCTCTGAGCGACCACAATCCCAATCCCGCCCATGAGCTTGTCATTCATGATCCTCCCCGTACTTAGAGATCCCATCTATTCCAGAATGCGCACTGGCTGGGGGAACCACATGAGCTAGATCAAACGAAACGATACATTTCATGCTTTTAGATTAGTCCGAGAATCACCAATCAATACTTTGCTACGGTCAGGCCGGTGCGGATGCAGCGCATGGTAAGACAAACGAAACAACAACTATCGACCAGACCTGGACGAGGCTCCGTCGCAAGAAGCGGCGGGAATCCGTCGGAAGCTGGAATCATCGCGCTCGATCCGAACATGACGACAGCGGAAGCGTTCATATCCATCGGGATCGAATGCCTCTGCCATATCGCACGCAATCGGGAAGCTGTGCTCCGGGGAGACAGTGAAGGCATCCATCAAATGCGCATCGGTTTGCGGCGGCTACGCGTGGCGCTATCGATTTTCAAGAAGATGCTGCGCGGGCGCGACATCATAGCAATCACAGATAAAGTCAAATGGCTGGCGAACCAACTCGAGCCGACACGAGAATATCATGTTTTTCTGACAGACGCCTTTAAACATGCGCACACGACCGGCCTCGAATTTGAGGTTTTGAAAGCTGACATTAGAGCTAGACACGATCTTTTCCTAAATTCATCCAAAAAGGTCGTCGGTAGCGATGGCTTTCGAGCATTTATCGCCGAATTGGCCTTGTGGCTGCTGGATGGTCCTTGGTTGCACGACAGAGACAGCCGCACCACCTTTGCCCGCGAAAAGCTCCTGAAACATTTTGCCCAACATGAGCTACGAGAGCGTGCGTGGAAAATTTCCAATGCAGCGCGCGGAATCGACAAGCTCACTCCTGCGAGACGCCACAAGCTTCGCATTGCAGTGAAGAAGATACGTTACACATATGGATTTTTTGAACACCTCATCACGACGAAAGCAATAAAGGGAATAAAGCTGAGCTTTATGGAGGAGCTGGATTCATTGCAGGACAAGCTTGGGAAATTGAATGACATCGCAACTCAGATGGAGCTTGCATCGAAGCTTTCCCGCGAATTGAAGGACGACAAAGAAGCTCTTGCGCTTGGTTTCGTGATCGGCCTCAGAATATGTCGTATCCAGCCGATCCTGAAGAAAGCGAAAAGATCCGGCCGCCGCCTTTACCGGCTAGCTTGAGTTCCAAAATCTCGCCCTTCCCTAAAATACAGCTTAACGGACCTTGAGGTGAATCAAACGGGGCGCCCTGCGGCAGGCTTTAATCAGGCTCCAGCATCGTGAGGGAGTTCTAGCCATGAACGATATCCAACTGCGCCAAGATATTCTCAATGAACTTGACTTCGACCCGCGGGTGGAGGCGAGCCATATCGGAGTCGCCGTCAAGGACGGAATCGTCACCCTGACGGGATATGTCAACAGCTATGCCGAACGCGTCGCCGCGGGACATGCCGCTCAGCGTGTCAAAGGTGTCCACGGAATCGCCCAGGACATCGAGGTCCGCTATCCCGATGAGAAAAAAACCGCGGACGACCAAATCGCAAGACGCGCGCTCGATATTATCGCCTGGGATACGACAATTCCCGACGAACATATCCAGGTCATGGTCCAGAACGGGTGGGTCACCCTCAAGGGCCACGCCGATTGGGCGTTCCAAAGAAACAATGCAGAGGCCGCCGTACGCCGGCTCGGAGGCGTCCTGGGTGTCACCAACCTCATTGAAGTTCGCCCCAAGGTCAGCGCCCCCGACGTCAAGCGCCGCATCGAGGAGGCGTTGAAGCGCAACGCACAGATGGAATCCAGCAACATCATCGTCGGAGTCACCGGCAACAAGGTCACCCTTAACGGCAAGATTCACGCATGGCACGAAAGAAATATCGCCGAACAAGCCGCCTGGGCCGCCGCCGGCGTGAGCCAGGTTGAAGACAATCTCAGGATTGCCTGACCAAATACGTGGCCAGCCCGGCTTCGACCGGGCTGGCTACGTCTTCCGCCACTGCCGGCTTGACTCATCTCAACGCATGGATTCGTCGAGAGAGGAAAACGACATGCCATATGTCGATCATCATGTTCTGACACCGCGGGAAGCCTATAACGCCAACCACTGGCGTCGCAGGGCCAAGCTGACGTTGGACAAAGCGAAGTCCGTTGAAGATCCCCAGTTCAAGGCCCACCTGATCCAGGTGGCTGCCGAATATCAAAAACTTGCAAGGTGTGCAGACAACGTCAGGGCCGAACTCGGCATACATTCCGGGAGCCCGCACACCACCACCCGCGGGAGGCCCAAGACACAGGGACCTGTATGAGTTCCAATACCATCACGGCGGACGATTGCTTCTGGACTGCAACCAACCTCGATCTTGCATCCGGAGTTTCGTCCGACACCCGCGGTCTCTCCAGCCAGGAGGCCACCGCGAGGTTGGCGCTCTATGGCCCGAACGAACCGGTCACATCTCTGCGGCGAAGCCTTCTCATCAAGATTGGGCGGCGGCTGATTGAACCGCTCACCGCTATTCTCCTGCTGGCCGCTTTGATCACCGGCGTCATGGGCGACCGGGAAAGCTGCGTGATCATTGTCGTCATCCTCACCTCCTCCATCGCTCTGGATCTGTTTCAGGTTCAACGCGCGGAAGCCGCTGTCGAAGCGCTGCGAAAATCCGTGGCCGTCACCGCACAGGTGCGCCGCGACGGCCTGTATCAGACGGTTCTCGTTCGCGATATCGTGCCAGGAGACATCATTCAACTCAAGGCAGGCGGACTCGTCCCGGCGGATGGCGTTGTCCTGACTTCTCATGACGCCCGCACCAATGAAGCCATTCTGACCGGCGAACCTTATGCGGTCGAAAAGCGCCCGGGACCAAGCTCCGGCGCGCTGCCAGCCGATGCATTCAACGCGTTGTTCAGCGGCACGTGCCTCGTCAATGGCACAGCCGAAATGCTCGTGATCCGCACCGGCACACAAACGCGCTTCGGCAAAATATCCTCGTCACTGCAGGATCAGGAGGCGCCGACAGCGTTCGAGACAGGCATTCACTCTCTCGGCGTTCTCATTCTGCGGCTTACCGGATTTCTGGTTCTCTTCGTCGTTCTTGTCCAAGTGAGCAGCCACCGCTTTTCGCTCGATAGTTTTCTCTTTGCGGTCGCGCTGGCGGTCGGGCTGACACCCGAACTGCTTCCCATGATCGTGACCGTCACTTTGTCGAAGGGCGCCGTTTACATGGCCCAACGCAAGGTCATCGTGAAGAAACTGTCGGCCATTCACGACCTCGGGGCCATGGATATCCTCTGCACCGACAAGACTGGAACACTTACGGAAGCGAGCATTGCGTATGACGGCAGCTTCGATTGCGATGGACAAAAAAGCGCCGATGTCGAGGCTCTTCTCTATTTGAACTGCAAACTCTCGCGCTACGCTCACAATGAAATGGACGACGCCGTTCTTAAAACGGCAACGCCCGCCGCAGTGGACGGCTATCTCGACGCCGCGCCCTTTGACTTCGAGCGGCGGCGCTCCTCGGTTCTTTTCACTCGCGCAGGCACCCCGACGATCGTGACCAAAGGGACTCCCGAAAGCCTCATCCTGTTGTGCTCGAAAGTACAGCACGCAGACGGCTCAATCCGCCCGCTGGACGCGTCGATAAGCAACAAGCTGAGGGCTCTGGTGGAAGATCGCGGCGCACAAGGCTATCGCCTCCTGGCGGTCGCATGGCGGGCGATGCCAAGCGACCGTACCACGATCGACATACACGACGAATGCGACCTCATTCTCGCAGGCTTTGCCTCGTTTCTCGATCCCCCAAAGGCTTCAGCCAAGGATGCCATCCGTGAATTATCGGAAGCAGGTGTCAACGTGAAGATCATCTCCGGCGATGCAAAGCCGGTGGTGCGTCACTTGCTGGGGGTATTCGGCTGGAAGTCGCCGCAGATCATATCGGGCGACGAAATTGAACAGATGAGCGCGCCGGCACTCGAGGCATGCGTGGCGGATATCGACGCATTCGTGCGGACCTCTCCGGATCAGAAAATGCGGATTGTTCGTACCCTTCGACGATGTGGCCACACCGTCGGATTTCTGGGCGACGGGATCAATGACGCGCCTGCGATCCATGCGGCGGATGTCGGCATCTCAGTTGACACAGGAACCGACGTCGCCCGTGCGGCTGCCGATATCATCCTGCTCGCGCCCGATCTCGGCGTTCTCAGCGCCGGCATCAAGGAGGGCCGTCGGACATACGCCAACATCATGAAGTATATCCGGATGGCAACCAGCTCCAATTTCGGCAACATGTTGTCGATGGCGTTTGCTTCGCTGCTGTTGCCATTTCTGCCGCTGACGCCTCTCCAGATTCTGCTCAACAATCTTCTGTACGATTTGTCCGAAACCGGCATCCCGTTCGATCGCGCCGACAAGGCTGATGTCGACAAGCCCCATGCCTGGGACATGCGATCTATCCTGCGCTTTACACTTGTCATGGGCGCACTGTCCTCTCTGTTCGACATCGCGACCTTCGCCCTGCTGCGGCTTGTCTTTGCGCTCGACGTCTCGGCCTTTCGGACGGCTTGGTTTGTGGAATCGATCGCCAGCCAGATCCTGGTGATTTTTATCATCCGGACTGTGCTTTCCCCACTCAAAAGCCATCCGCATGAAATGCTAGCGCTGACGTCGCTGGGCGCGCTGGGCTGCGCGCTCGTCATCGCCCTGACCCCGCTCGGCATATTGGCGCAACTCGTGCCGTTACCGTCCATGGTGGTCGCGGCCATGATGGCTATGGTCGGGGCATATTTGCTGTGCGCCGAAGCCGTCAAACGCACAGGCGCGAAGTGGCTTTATCCACCCCGTGAGATATCCCCTAAGACCGCGCCGTAATCGTATTGAGTCAAATCAAACTTGGGGTTCCTCGCTCGGCTAAAATATTATTTGACAAAGGAGGCTTACATGCGCGCTTTGCGGACGAGAGAAATTTGCCAAGCAATCTTATTTGCGACTGCACTGACACTCGGCGTACCAAAGGGAAGCGCCGCTGAGTCACTTTCCCGAGAGGCTTACTTACCGCATCTCGGCGACCTCATGAACACCATGCAAGCGCGGCACCTCAAGCTATGGTTCGCCGGCAGATCGAATAACTGGCCTCTGGCCGCCTACGAAGTCGACCTGATGATGGAGAATTTCCGGGATATCGCCATCCTCTATCCGAACGTGCCTGTCGCCGATGTGGAAATGCTTATCGGTCCCACCAAGGATATTGGCGAGGCCATCAAGGCCAGGGATGCCGTGAAATTCAGCGAAACTTACAAGGAGCTAACGGCGGCCTGCAATTCCTGCCACCAGGCGATCGGTCGGGAGTATATCGTCATCCAGGTCCCGACCGCTTCGCCATTCAGCAATCAGGTTTTCCCGCTGAAGAAATAAGGCAGTTCCCGCCTCACCAAAGACCGCGCTCATTCAAGGCCGGTGAGTTATTTGGTGCCCTTCCACCGCCAATTTCTTACCTCTGGCAAATCCACACCGTGGACCCGGATGTACCGTTCATGCTCGACCAGCTTGTCGCGAATGGCCTGCTTGACATATACGGCAGCCGCGCCGAGTTGCGGCACCCGGTCAATGACATCGGCGACAAGATGGAAGCGATCAAGCCTGTTACGAACGGCCATGTCGAAAGACGTCGTCGTTGACCCCTCCTCCTCATAACCTCGCACATGGATATTGGCGTGATTAGCGCGCTTGTAGGTGAGCCGGTGGATCAACGGCGGATAGCCGTGATAGGCAAAGATCACAGGCTTGTTCGTGGTGAACAATGCATCAAAATCGTTATTGGTCAGCCCATGCGGATGCTGCTCTTTCGATTGCAAGGTCATCAGATCGACGACATTCACCACCCGGATTTTCAGCTCCGGAATTTGGTTCCTCAGCAGGTCGACAGCAGCAAGCGTCTCCAATGTGGGCACATCTCCCGCGCAGGCCATCACGACGTCGGGCTCGCCGCCCCTGTCATTGCTGGCCCATTCCCAGATTCCGACACCTTGCGTGCAATGCTTGATCGCCGCGTCCATTGATAGCCATTGCGGACTTGGCGCCTTGCCGGCAACAATAACGTTGACGCGGTCCCAGCTCCGCAGGCAGTGATCCGTTATATACAGCAGACTGTTCGCGTCTGGTGGCAGATAGACGCGAACGATGTCCGCCTTCTTGTTGACCACATGATCGATGAAGCCGGGATCCTGATGACTGAAGCCGTTATGATCCTGCTGCCAGACGTGTGAGGTGAGCAGATAATTCAGCGAGGCGATCGGCTGCCGCCAAGGCACTTCGCGCGAGATCTTGAGCCATTTAGCGTGCTGATTGAACATTGAATCCACGATGTGGATGAACGCCTCGTAGCAGGAAAACATGCCGTGCCGGCCCGTCAGAAGGTAGCCTTCGAGCCATCCCTGGCAGGTATGCTCGCTCAGGATTTCCATCACGCGGCCATCGGGGTTGAGATGATCATCCTCCGGAATTCTTTCGGCGTCCCATGACCGGTCGGTGACCTCGAACAGCGCCTGCAACCGGTTGGAGGCGGTCTCGTCCGGACCAAAGACACGAAAATTCCGATTGGCCTTGTTCGCCGCCATGGTGTCGCGCAGAAAACCTCCCAGCACGCGCGTAGCCTCGGCGTCGGCTTTTCCAGGTGTCTCGACATCGACGGCGAACGTTGTGAAATCGGGCAGGCAAAGCGGCCGTCTCTCGGCGCCGCCATTGGCATAAGGGTTCGCGCTCATCCGCCTTGTCCCTACCGGCGCGAGAGCGGCGATCTCTGCGCGGAGCTTGCCTTGCTCGTCGAACAGCCGTTCGGGAAGATAGCTGCGAAGCCAGTGCTCCAGCAGTTGCAGGTGACCCGGCTTCTTCATGTCGCCGAAAGGGACCTGATGTGACCGCCACGATCCTTCGGCCTTCTGGCCATCCACCGTCTTCGGTCCGGACCACCCCTTCGGGCTTCTGAGAACAATCATGGGCCAGCGAGGACGCTCCGGCACGATCTGATCTCGGGCATGCTTTTGAATTTTGGCAATGTCCGAAAATGCCGATGCCAGCGCGGCTGCCATCTTCCGGTGCATCTCGAAATGGTCATCACCCTCAACAAAGATCGGCGCATAACCATAACCTTGAAACAAAGAACGGATTTCCTCAGAAGAAATTCGCGCAAGGACGGTTGGATTCGCGATCTTGTAGCCATTGAGATGGAGAATGGGCAACACCGCCCCGTCCGAGGCCGGATTGAGGAATTTATTGCTGTGCCAGCTCGTCGCCAACGGCCCGGTTTCGGCCTCGCCGTCTCCCACGACGCAGGCAACAATCAAGTCCGGATTGTCGAACACAGCTCCAAAGGCATGGGATAGCGAGTAGCCGAGTTCGCCGCCTTCATGGATGGAGCCGGGTGTTTCAGGCGCGGTATGGCTCGGGATCCCACCCGGAAACGAAAACTGACGAAACAGGCGCTTGATGCCCTCAAGATCCTGCGTGACGGCTGGATAGAGTTCGCTGTAGGTGCCCTCAAGATAGGCATTCGCGACGATGCCCGGCGCGCCATGGCCGGGCCCCGTCACGAACAGGATGTTCAGGTCCCGCGCCTTGATCAGACGATTGAGGTGCGCGTAGATGAAATTCAGCCCGGGCACGGTTCCCCAGTGACCCAGGAGCCGCGGCTTAACATGCTCGATGGCAAGGGGGATTTTCAGCAACGGATTGTCGAGCAGGTAAACCTGCCCGACGGAAAGATAGTTGGCGGCCCGCCACCAAGCGTCGATAAGACCCAACTCGTGGTCCGTCAGAGGTGTATCCGCTACCATTTGACCTCCGGCACGCACACAATATTTTTGATCGCCGGGCCGACATAACAAGGCTGTCTGCCCGGCAAGAGTTAGCACGCGATAGGGTTCCATCGCAGGCTGACGTTTAATCCGACAATCGCCGTATCATTCCAGCATGGTTGCCAGACGGTTGCGGTCGCGAAGCGTGATGTGTCGGGCCCCTGAAAATGCCAGAACGCCCTCATCGTTGAGTTGAGACAAGGCGCGAGAGACCGTCTCAAGGGTTAACCCCAGATAGTCACCGATATCACGGCGGCTCATCGGCAACCCCATCATACCGGCCGAGGAAAGCCGCTTGTCCATCTCGACCAAGAATGTTGCGACGCGTTCCATGGCGGTTTTTCGCCCGAGCAGCAGCATGTGGTCTTCTGCATGTTTGAGGTCGGCAACCGTGATCGTCCACAGATGGTGCGCAACCTTGGCATTCGCTTCGGCAAATGTATCCAAGCTGCTTCGCTTGACCAGGCGAACGGTCGTATCGATGATGGCTTCGGCGCTGAGCCGGTGCGCCGAAGCCGATTCCAGACCGAAAACATCACTCGGCAAATGAAAAGCGCCAATATGCCGGCGACCATCGCTCATCAGCTTGTACGTTCGAACCGCTCCGCGCACGACTTGATAGACGAATTCAGCGGCCTCCTCCTCGCCATAAATTTCCTCGTCCTTCCCGTAGTTAAACTCCGTCGCAACCAACCCGCAGTGATCGGCGATGATGCTGAAACGGTCGGAAGGCGGCGGGATCGGTGGCAGTTGCTTCAAGCGCAGGGCACTGGACTGGATCTGCATGGCGACCTCCTCGGGAACACATGGGCCCCTCTTCTAGGTCTCCTGGCCGTTCGCTTAAATTCAGGTCGATATCCTAAGGGGTTTACCGGATACGATATATTTTATGGATTCAATACCTAGGATAGGCTTCTCTTCCCTATACTGAAGGAGGGCCTATTGAAATCATTGCTCTATCTTCAAGATACAGACACCGGACCGGAGAGCACGAAGTGGGAAAGGCAATTCTGACGATCAACGCAGGCTCCTCCAGTCTGAAATTTTCAATATATCGCATCGATGATCAAAGCGAGTTGAGCCTGAATTTCGAGGGTGTAGTAAGCCCCCTCGATAAAATTCCCGTCTTGAAAATCAAGGACGCCTCGGGGAGTCAGGTCAGTGATCAGACATGGGACCGGTGTCCAGAGTTCTCCGAAATTCTCTCAGCCGTCATGGAGCGTTCTGAAGCCCTTCTCGGCACGGATACCCTGTTCGCCGTAGGGCATCGCGTGGTCCATGGAGGACCGGATCACACCTGTCCCGAACTCATAACGCCGAAGCTCCTGGACACCCTCACCCACCTCACCCCACTCGCCCCCCTTCACGAACCGCACAACCTCCATCCGATCCATCTGCTTGCCGCTCTGCGTCCCCGTCTGCCTCAGGTTGCCTGTTTCGATACAGCTTTTCATCACAGCCTCCCGCCAGTGGCGACTCGCTTTGGACTGCCCCGGATCTACGAAGCCGACGGACTGCGCCGTTATGGCTTTCACGGCCTGTCATATGAATACATCGCGGAAAGGCTTGGCACCGCATCGGCACGTCTGGCGAATGGTCGCGTTATCGCCGCGCATCTTGGCAGCGGCGCGAGCCTTTGCGCACTGAAGGCCGGTCGAAGCATCGAGACAACGATGGGATTCACTGCTCTCGACGGACTTCTGATGAGTACGCGGTGCGGAAGTCTGGACCCGGGCGCGGTTTTATTCCTCGCCCAGACGGAGAAAATGACACCTGCCCAACTTTCGGAGCTGTTCTACACCAAATCTGGCCTGCTGGGCGTATCTGGGCTGTCGGGTGACTTGAGGGTATTGCTCGAGAGCAAGGACCCGCATGCCAAAGATGCGATCGAACTGTTTGTTTATCGGATCGTGAAGGAGATCGGCGCGCTGACTGCCGTACTGGGCGGGCTTGACGGTCTAGTGTTTACCGCCGGCGTCGGCGAACACGCCTTTCAAATCAGGCAAATGGTTTGCGACCAGCTTAAATGGCTCGGCGTTGAGATTGATGCGCAGAGCAATCAACATAATGCCACGACGATCAGCACACCGGACACGCGAGTCGAAATACTGGTGATTCCCACCAATGAAGAGCTTGTGATTGCGCGACACACCTTCCGTGTCGTTGCCGAGAAGTATCCTGAACTCGAGAATGGGTAACAGCATAGCCCGGCAGGGCGGGCCATCATCTTGCGCAAGATCAAATACGCATTCTCCTGGCGCACTATCCTAACGCAAACGAGCCCGTTGCACAGCTTCGGGGCCTTATTCCAGGAGAAGGCAAATGCACCTCGACAACATCCTCGTCGATGCAAAGCAACCCGCCGACCTCATCAGGGGAAGGATCGTCATAAAATATCCGACCCTTGCGGAGGCTGCGGTTGAATTTCAAAGACTCTCGCCGTGCGAGCAGAACAACGCGCTTATGAAAAGCGCCGGAATCACCTATACGCGCGATGAAATCGAACGGCTGTGCTATGCAAAAGACTATCTTACGCACAGCACCCTCACCAAAACACCTCGGAAAATTGGTTCGCGCGCAAGGCTGCGACTATAGAGCCTGAGGCTATAAAATACACAGACCAAGACCAGCGGGGGTGGATTTCCCAGCCACCGGCCTCAGTCTGTAATCACACTCCCACCGGCATCCAGCCACAGAAGACCGCCAACCGCCTTTGGCCCTGATCAGCTACGGGTCGCGGCGCTCTCATCTTCCGGAGACAAAAGACTCAGACCGGACATCGGCTCGATCCAACAGAGATGATCGTGAACCTCTTTGACGCCTTCAATATTCTCGGCGGCGACAATGGAGGCTTGTCGCGATCGCTCATCGGTGATGATACCGTCTATCTGGACGACTCCATCACGTACGCGAATACCGAAACTGATCGGTCGCCAGGGATTCTCCTGGATTGCCCGGACGATCCGCTGCTGAAGGTGGTCGTCATCCGCTGTCGGATCAGGAACCTCACGGTCCAAGCTGGCGACAGTGCGCAATAGGTCCGTGCGTGTGACAATTCCCAGGAGCTGCAGTCCCCGCACTACCGGCAGCCGCTTGATGTTGTGCTTCTCCATAAGGCGCACTATTTCCTCAAGGCTGGTCTGCTCGGTGACTGTCACGGGCTGTGCGTTCATCACTTCTCCAACCTTGCGACCCTGCTCGTGAACGAACTCGGTCGCGGCTCTACCCGGACCAACGAAAAAAGCCAACCATCGCGCGCGTCTTGTTTGAGTGCCGATCTCCGCTCGGCGAACGAAATCTCCTTCCGTGATAATACCGACGAGCTTGCCGAACTTATCAACGACGGGAAGGCCGCTGATCCGGTTCTCCAACATCAAAAGAGCTGCCTCTCTCAAAGAGGTGCCTTCGGTGACGGTGATCGGATTCCGTGTCATGACCTGATGCGCACGCATGTTTCTCTCCTTCGGTTGAAGAAGGAGTAGCTCAGCGAGAAGCTGTCGTTTTGATACGGATCAAGCGGACGATTACGCGCGATCACGGCTTGAGTACCGCGGCTCCGACAAGATCGCCTCTTCGCAACATGGCCAATACCTCATTGGCCCGCTCCAGCGGAAAGGTCGTGGTGTGCGTCCGAACCTTGGCCTGTGGAGCGATGTTGAGAAACTCAACTCCATCGTGGCGCGTGAGGTTTGCAACCGAAACAATCTGTCGTTCTTCCCATAACAGGCTGTATGGGAAGGACGGGATGTCGCTCATATGGATGCCTGCGCAGACGACCCGGCCACCTTTCCGCACCGCGCGCAGTGCCGCAGGAACAAGCGAGCCGACAGGCGCGTACAAGATCGCTGCATCGAGAGGTTCCGGTGGTAGCGCGTCGGACGATCCGGCCCATACCGCGCCCAGTTCTTTTGCAAATGTCTGCGCTGTCGTATCGCCGCCGCGAGTGAATGCATAAATCGAGCGGCCCTGCCACTTCGCCACTTGAGCGACGATATGGCCGGCTGCGCCGAACCCATATATGCCAAGACGCTTTGCATCTCCACTCATGATCAAGGAGCGCCAGCCAATGAGGCCCGCGCAAAGCAATGGGGCAAGCGCCTCGTCGCTACCTTCTTCGCCCAATGGAAACGCGAAATCCGCATCAACAACGGTGTGAGTCGCAAATCCGCCATCGCGCGTATAGCCCGTGAACAAAGGCTCGTCGCAGAGATTTTCCATTTCGCTCCTGCAGTAGAAACACTCTCCGCAGGTGTGGCCCAACCAGGGAATGCCGACGCGCTTAGCAAGGCGATGGCTGGAAACGCCGGGTCCGACAGCATCGACGCGCCCGACAATCTCATGTCCAGGAACGATCGGATATTTGATGTGCGGCAGTTCGCCATCCAGAACATGCAGATCGGTTCGGCAGACGCCGCAAGCGCCGATCTTCACGCGGACCTGACCTCGCTGTGGCACGGGGTCCGGAAGCTCGGTCATCACGAGTTCCGTTCCCGGCCTGTTGAGAACCATCGCGCGCATTCGCAAACCTCTTGGCTTGCTCAGTTCCTAGGACTGCCCGTCGAATGAACCTTGACGCTGCTCAACATCAAACTAATTAGCCGCGCAAAAATGATTTTAGAGCATGTGCTCTGAAACGGAGGCTATGATGACAACGAAATCGGTAATTCCCGTAACGCAGGACCGCGCCGTTGCCCGCCGGGAGCAGAATCCCTTCTCCTTGCTGCAACATGAGATTGACCGTCTGTTCGACGGCTTTACGCGTAGCTTCGCGCCGTTCTCGCAAAATCCGGTTGTTCCCAACATGGATGTCGCCGAGACCGACAAGGAGATCGAGATCACGGCTGAACTCCCTGGACTCGAGGAAAAAGACGTTCAGATCAACGTAGCCGACAATCTGCTCACCATCCGCGGCGAGAAGAGAAATCAGCGCGAAGAGAAAGACAAAGATTATCATGTGGTGGAACGAAGCTACGGTTCGTTCCTTCGCACCGTCGAGCTGCCGGCGGGTGTCAATCTCGACACCATCAAGGCGACGATCTCGAAAGGCATCCTGAAAGTGACGGTGCCGAAACCCGCGCCCTCGCAAGTAAAGAAGATCGAGGTCAAGACCGCGGCGTAAATAAGCGAATGAACAAAAAGAGCGGCGTGGCGTGGACCATGCCGCTCTTTTTTGGGGCGACTGCGTTAGAGACGTTCCACTCTCATCACGCGGAAAGGATGGGTCTCTCCTTCCTCTCGGATTGAGACATACTCCCCTTCGACGAACCGCTCGTCCTCGAAATGATAACCCGCCTCATCGGGCCCCGTATCGTAGCGGAACGCCCAGGAGCCGCCCGGACGACGAACCAGATGGCCATGAGCTTCGCGCTCATCAGGCCTCAATCGTGAAATGCGGCAAGCTTCCTTATGCTGCCGCCATAGCTCGTGATCGATGTTTCCTTCGGGAGTCAGCGGCATAACGAGCACATAGCCGACCTCCTCGTCACCGACAGGATGACCCCGTTCACGGGCAAGGGTCAGACGAACTTTGCGGAAGGCAGGCGGCAGACTGGTGTTCAATATCGGATCAAGTTTCGACATGGGGCCTCTGATTGTTGATCGAACCAAGCCCAAGCAGGCTAATTCTCGCAATCTTTCAGGAATTGACCTTCGTCAAGCCGCTCCAATTGGCATTCTTGAGACAAATCAACACCCCTCGTGGGCCAATCCGCTTACTGGCTGTCGAAAACAAGGCTGAAGGCAGACCATGAGCGCCGCACCAACACTGACGACAAACCTAGTCGATGGCAGTGCACAGCTTTACGCCGCCGGCTCATGGACCGCATCTCAGGTCTCCTCACTCGAACCCGTGGTGAATGCGGCAATACACAATGTATCGGGTGCACGGGTCCTGCAACTCGACATGTCCGCGGTCGACCAGATCGACACCATAGGCGCATGGCTTCTCGAGCGCATGATCCGTCGTGTCCATCAGGCAGGCTCAGAAATCCGGACTGTGGGTATCCACGAACGTTTCGCAGGACTGATCGACGAACTGCGATCTGTCAATCTGCACCCTCCGGTCCACGAGCGTCAGAATGCCGTTCTGCTTAAGCTCTATCAGATCGGCCAATCGACAGTTGCCTCTCTGCAGGAATTGCTGGTCTTCCTCGAAATGCTCGGCCGGCTCGGCAGCGTTCTTGCAAGACTGGCTTTCAAGCCGAGTCGTTTGCGTCTGACGTCCACGATCTATCAGTTGCACAAAGTGGGATGGCAGGCAGTGCCTATCATGGTGATGATCACATTTTTAATCGGCGCCATCATCGCCCAGCAAGGCATCTTCCATTTCCGGAAGTTCGGCGCCGATGCCTACGTCGTGGATATGGTCGGCATTCTCGTCTTGCGGGAAATCGGTGTGCTGATCGTCGCCATCATGGTCGCTGGCCGGTCTGGCAGCGCCTATACCGCAGAACTCGGCTCCATGAAAATGCGCGAGGAGATCGATGCTCTAACCACGATGGGCCTCGATCCGCTCGAAGTGCTGGTGCTGCCGCGTGTGCTCGCCCTGGTCATCGCGTTACCGATCCTGGCATTCATCGGATCGATTGCGGCGCTCTACGGTGGCGGCCTGATCTCATGGCTTTACGGCGGCATGAGCCCCGCGATTTTCATCGCCCGACTTCACGAGGCGGTGTCCGTCACTCATTTTGAAGTCGGCCTGATCAAGGCGCCTTTCATGGCGCTCGTCATCGGCATCGTCGCCAGCAGCGAAGGATTGCGTGTCAAGGGAAGCGCCGAGTCTCTGGGGCGACAAACCACGACATCGGTCGTGAAATCGATTTTCCTCGTTATCGTCCTCGACGGCCTGTTCGCGGTCTTCTTTGCATCAATCGGAATGTGACCATGACCGATCAGCACTCCGACATTGCCATTCACGTCCGCGATCTCATCGTCGCGTTCGGCAAGCATACAGTCCTGGACCGTCTTTCGCTCGATGTCCGGCGCGGGGAGATTCTCGGCCTGGTCGGCGCCTCGGGCGGAGGCAAGTCAGTGCTGATGCGCACCATCATCGGGTTGCTTCCCAAGCAAAGCGGTACTGTCGACGTCATGGGTACCGAAATTCACGGTGCCGACGACAGGCAGACGCAAGAATCGGCCGCCCGTTGGGGCATCCTGTTTCAGCAAGGCGCGCTATTTTCGTCATTGAATGTCCGGCAGAACATACAGGTGCCGATGCGCGAACACCTGTCTATGTCTCAGGAACTGATGGATGAGGTCGCCGATGCAAAGCTCGAAATGGTCGGCCTGAGCGCGGCCGACGGTGACAAATACCCTTCGGAACTGTCAGGCGGAATGACGAAGCGCGCTGCGCTTGCGCGCGCGCTGGCCCTGGACCCTGCGATCGTATTTCTCGATGAACCGACCTCCGGGCTCGACCCCATCGCAGCCGGTGATTTCGACGCGTTGATCAAAACCTTGCAGAAGACGCTGGCATTCACCGTGTTCATGGTGACGCATGATCTGGCCAGCCTCCACACCGTCTGCGACAGGATCGCCGCTCTGGCCGACGGCAAGATCGTCTCGATCGGCCCCATGAGCACCCTCCTCGAAGCAACGCATCCATGGGTGCGCGCATATTTCCATGGCGCCCGCTCCGAAATGCTACAACCCCACAACAGTTGAGGATCCTGATGGAGACCCGCGCCCCATACATCATCGTCGGTCTGTTTGTCCTCTCGATCGCGGCGGCGATATTCGGCTTCGTCTACTGGCTGAACAATGCTGGCGGCCTCGGCGCGCGCAGCGTCTATCAGGTCCGGTTCGACGAACCGGTGCCGGGATTGCTGGTCGGCGCAGGCGTTCTGTTCAACGGAATACGCGTGGGTGAAGTGACACGGCTTGCGCTCGATCCGCAAAGTCCCCGCCGGGTGAATGCATCCGTCAGCGTTCTGACAGATACGCCCGTTCGCGCCGACACCAAGGTTGGGTTGGAGTTTCAGGGCCTGACCGGCGTGCCTGTGGTAGCCTTGGAAGGCAACAAGGATACGCTCTCCACAGCACCTATCGGCGTTCTGATTGCCTCACCTGGAGCGGGCCAAAGCATGACGCAGGCGGCCCGCGAGGCGCTCAGGAAAATCGACTCCGTTCTCAGCGACAATTCGCAGCCGCTCCACGACACCATCGTCAATCTGAGTACGTTTGCTGAAGGGCTGGCCCGTAATACGGGGCGTCTCGATGGCATCATCGCGGGATTGGAAAGGATGACGGGAGGGGGTGCTTCAGAGACAAAGAAGCACATCTACGATCTGGAAGCCGTTCAGACATATGTCGCCAGAAGCCCTCTCGCGCTACAGCTCGCCATTCCTGAGCCGACCGTGATCCTGGCTCTCGATACGCAGCGCCTGGTCATAACGCCGGAGAGCGAGAATCTTGATCCCTCGATCGTGCAAGCGCAATGGGCCGACAGCATTCCCAAGCTCGTCCAAGCGAGGTTAATCGAGAGCTTTGCGAATTACAGTGAGGAGAGAGCGCCGATTCGTCCCACCGAAGGAGTACAGGTCGATGCGACGCTGTTGAGTGAGATCCAGCGGTTTCAGGTCGACATGACCAGCAACCCAACTGCCGAAGTGTCCCTCGCGGTCAAGATTGTCGGCAAGTCGGGGAAGATCGTGGCTTCCCGTATTTTCCGAGCCAGTCAGCCGGTGGCACATCTTGATGCGAAGACTGTCGTGTCGGCCCTGAACTGGGCCTTCAGCGACGTGACCAAACAGATCGTGACATGGACCGCCGGTAATCTTAAATGAGATCGGCGCGACGGCGTCTAGGAATGTTGGAACGAGCCGCGCGGATTCACCGGCTGTTCTCAAAGGTCTTCAGAAACGCGATGAAGTCTCCGACTTGATCAGGATCCAGCCGGAATTCCGGCATGCTCGGATGCCCGGTCGAAATGCCCTCCGCAAGCGCCTCAGCAAGCGTCTCGACGGGGTATCGCGTGTGCAGGGTGCGGAACGGCGGCGCTATCTTGAGCGGACTGGCGGTCACGCGATCGATCGAATGACATTGAGCGCAGTTGACCCGTGCAAACGTCCTTCCACGTTGCACTGCCGGATCTTCCATCGCCCAGCACGAACTCATCAGTCCGGAGGCGAAAAAAGCAGCAAGCGATATGTCCTTCAACCTCAGAAAACCTCTGTCTTTTTCCATGAGAGCACCGACCCATCCGCCTTACGACTATCTTGTAATATTGCCATTCGAGAACGAGGCACACCTTGATAAACGTCAAGGCGGGTCCGACCCTTTCCGCGTATCAATATAACTGTTCACGATGCCCCGTATGCGGAGGATCAATTATGACCGATCTGATCGTTCAACCAAATCTCTGGGTAACCAGAATGCTTCCCGAAGGAATCGTCGAGAAGTGGCTTGTCGCCGATGGCGCAAACGTTACTTCGGACGACCCCCTTGTCGATGTTCGGATCGAAAATCAGCTTAGACGGTTGAAGTCACCTGATACCGGGCGGCTGACGATCTACGCGCCACAAAATAGCGTCGTGGAACCGGGCATGGTGATAGGCAGGGTCGAGGCTGCCTAAAGTACAGTCGGGCAGATCGGTTGCCCTCGCCAGAAGGGATGCGTTTTACATGACCAAGCTCAAGCTGCGCCCTGCCTCGCTGGTCCTTGTGGCCGACGGCACGAAAGCGCTTTTTCTTCGAAACGCCGGAGACGAGGTCTTTCCAAATCTCATCGTCGCGCACGCGTTCAAAGACAACAATCCTCCGACCAGAGATCAGGGAACCGACCGCCCGGGACGTGTCCACGAGAGTGCGACCTCAAGGCGCAGTCAGGTTGAAACGACAGACTGGCATATTGTCGAGAAACATAAGTTCGTAGAAGCAACAGCGGCTTCCCTCGAACGATACATTGAGGATGAAGGCGTCAAAAGCATCGTTATCGTCGCCCCGCCACGAGTAGTTGGCGCCCTCCGCGCGACACTGCCTGAAAATATCCGGAAGCATATTCTCGCTGAAATCGAAAAAGACCTGACGAACCAGCCGGTTCATGAGATCGAAAAATACCTCACGGATTATTTTCTCCCCGGCTGAAATGAGGTCAGTCGAGATCGACGGCCGGAGGCTCCTTCGAAGTACCGGCCACTGGAGCATTTTCCGCCCGCTGCGATGCAATTCGCCGGATGTGGGAGGCAATACGAGGCTCACGCTCCATCAGTAGTTCCAGATCGCCAGCGCCGAGGACCAATAGCTTCGCTCTCGTACATGCTCTCGCCGTCCCCGAACGTTTTGTCCTGCTCAGTAAAGCCTGCTCCCCGAAAAACTGACCCGCGCTGAGTTGGATTTTGTGCTTATCTGAAAGCACGACTTCTATCGTTCCACTTGCGACGAAGTACATGGCATGTGCCGGGTCCCCTCGGCGTACAATGACCTCGCCTTTTTCGTAGCGGCGCGCACGCAACAGCCCCATAACTTCTGCAATATTTTCTGCCTTGAGATGGGCAAACGCGGGGACCTGAGCGATCATGCTCCAGGTGATGACGAAATCGCGGCGGTGAATGACATCTGAAAAAGCGTGGGCGATGATGCCAACCGGTAAAGCGATCATGATCAAGCCGCCTATGATCGTGCCGGCGGCAACCAGCTTGCCTACTCCTGTCAGCGGGACGACATCACCATAGCCTATTGTGGTCAACGTAACGAGCGACCACCACATAGCATCTGGAATTGTACCGAACTTGTCTTTCTGCACGTCCCCTTCAAGCATGTGCATGAGGCTGGCTGAAATAACAGTGCAGCATATCAAGATGATCAAGCACGCGCCGAGCGCCCAGCGTTCGGCCCATAACACTTCCATGAGCGAACTCATACCGGGCGAATAGCGGACCAGTTTTAAAATTCGCATCGTCCGGAAAACCACCAATCCTTTCAGATCGGCGTCGCCAAAGATCGAGAGCCAGAGCGGCGCAACGGCCAACAGATCGATCAGCCCCCAAGGGCTGACCAGATAGCGAAGACGAGCCATAAGCGTCGACTTACCCCGGTAGGGAATGTGTTCCGGCGCGATCCAAATACGGGCCAAATATTCAAGGCTGAAGACCGAGACGCTTATAAACTCGACTCCGCGAAAAATAACAGTGTAACGCGCATACAGTTCAGGAACAGATTCCAAAATTGTTGCAAGAACGCTGACGAAAATGAATATTCCAATAGACCAATTCAGAATATACCCAAGCCCATCTTCGTCTGATCTGGCTTCGAGCGCTTGATAAAGATGGCTGCGTGACCGCCTGGACGCAGACAGAACAGCTCCTTTTCGTGAGGCCATTGATTGCATCTGATCGCCGCTTCAATCCTTCGTATCTGCCAGAGAGACGGGTCGACGACACTAAGGATGATTTCATTTCGACCTTGGGGATTCCGCCCCATCAACACGTGAAACGGGTTGAGGTAAATCAAGTCCGCCGTTCCCTCCAAGGCTCACGGTGCTTGATTTAGATCATCGCGCTTCCACAACAAGCGCGGGATCGAAGATAAAATGGGAAAGATCGCACCAACGGGAATTTTAACCTCGGCCGATGAGGTTGGCCGCCCTCCGCTCAAGATCCGTTTCGTTAATTTGGATACCGGCCGCGAGAACATTGCCGTTATCTCGCGACGATCCCAGGCACTCCGCCCTGACGTCTTCTGTGGATTCAGTCGGATTCAAATCCAATGCGGGGATAAGCTGCTTCTCGCAACTCTGTTGATCACGGACGATGAGTCTCTTGTCGGGACGAACGAACTCGGGCTTGCCACTCCGGCTTTCAGAAGGATGAACGAGCCCGAAAATACGCTTGCGACCGTTTCGCCCGCGCCGCCCCCAAAGAGTCTGGATTTTGTCCGATCGAAGATTCAGGGCGATATTCTCGATGCCGTTGAAATCGCAGCTATCGTCGACGATCTGACGAACCATCGATATTCGGAACTGGAAATTGCTGCATTCCTCGTAGCGACTGCCCGTTTGATGACGGCCAGCGAATTGCTCGCGTTGACATCCTCAATGGTTGACGCCGGCACTCGGCTCCATTGGCAGAAGCCAATGATCGTTGACAAGCACTGCATCGGAGGGATTCCCGGTAACCGAACCTCGATGATCGTAGTCCCGATCGTCGCGGCGCACGGCCTTACCATGCCGAAAACTTCCTCGCGAGCGATCACCTCGCCAGCAGGTACAGCCGATACAATGGAGGTTCTGGCCAAAGTCGATATTGATACAGATCACATGAAACGAGTGGTCGACAAATGCGGAGCATGTCTGATCTGGGGCGGACACGTTAATCTATCACCGGCGGACGATATTCTCATCTCCGTGGAGCGCGTTCTGGGTCTGGACACCATCGAGCAGATGGTGGCCTCCATTATGTCAAAGAAGATAGCCGCCGGCGTTACTCATCTTCTCGTTGATATTCCCGTTGGCTCCTCGTCGAAGGTTCGCACGCCCACAGAAGCACTACGCTTGAGAAAACTGTTCGAACTGGTGGGAGATCATTTCGGTATCGCCGTGGAAGTCGTCACCACAGAAGGCCGGCAGCCGATTGGGCATGGTGTCGGACCCTTGCTGGAGGTCCATGATGTGATGTCCGTGCTTGAGAACAGACCGGATGCGCCACAAGACCTTCGGGAAAAATCGCTCAATCTCGCTGCCCGGCTCCTAGAATATGACCCGGCCCTGCGTGGCGGCACCGGCTACGCACGGGCCCTTGAATTATTGGAAAGCGGCGCAGCTCTTCGAAAATTACAGAGCATTATCGCAGCACAAGGTGAGCCACCCTATGCGGCAAGTCTCGGGCATCTGCAAAGAGATATCGTTGCATCGAAGCACGGAATCGTCAGCAACATCGACTGCCTGAGAATAAACCGTATTGCGCATATGGCAGGCGCTCCGATCGACAAAGGAGCAGGCATTCAAATCTTCAAAAAAATTGGAGAACACGTTTCTCCAGGCGATCCTTTGTATCGGATCTTTGCTTCCGAGGCGTCGGGCTACGATCTCGCCCTGCGTGCATCATTTGAACAAAATGGGTTTTCCATAGACGACCGCCCGGAACCTCAGTGAGGACGCGTCATGAATACGACTCTTCAATTCTGCGGCGCGGCCCACACCGTTACGGGCTCCTGTTATGTTTTCAACACCGGTCAGGCCCGCTTTCTGGTGGACTGCGGGATGTTCCAAGGTTCGAAAACCTTGAAGTCCATGAACTATGGTCCCTTCCCCTTCGATCCCCGTGAGTTGGACGTCCTTCTTCTCACACATGCACATATCGATCATAGCGGGCTTATTCCAAAACTCATAAAGAGCGGGTTCAAGGGCCGGATCCTGGCCACTCAGGAAACCATTGATCTGTGCTCTTACATGCTGCCGGATGCCGGCGGCATTCAGGAAATGGAGGTTAAAAGTCTCAATCCCCGCAATCAGGCTCGTGGAAGAGCGCCAGTCACTCCGATCTACACCGAAGAAGACGCAATAAACTCGCTCCAGGCCTTCGACGCAGTGAGATACGAAACCTGGGTCGAAGCGGCAAAAGGCGTCCGCGCGCGCTACTGGAATGCAGGCCACCTGCTCGGTTCAGCATCAATTGAAATCGAGATCGATAATGGAGCGCAAGAGCCACCACTCAGAATTTTAATGTCGGGTGATATTGGTCCAAGCGAGAAGCTTCTTCAATCGGCTCCTTCGGGACCAAGCGGGCTCGACTATGTCGTCTGCGAGTCGACTTATGGCGATACCGTCCGCCCACATTCTACAACCGAGGAGCGGCGCGCCCGCCTTGCCCTGGAGGCTCATGAAGCGGCTGCTGGAAAAGGCCCACTAATCATTCCGGCCTTTGCCGTTGAGCGAACGCAGGAGTTAATCGTCGATCTGGTCGATCTAATGGAGCACGATAGAATACCGCATTGCCCGATCTTTCTCGACTCTCCCCTCGCCATTCATGCGACCGAAGTGTTTCGCAAGCACTCCGCCGCTCTGCAGCCGGATACGGACGCCGGGCGGCTTCTGCACTCACCTCAACTACGATTCACCAGGGATGTGGGAGAAAGCAAAGCCATCGAGAGACTTTCGGGTTTTCATATCATTCTGGCCGGAAGCGGCATGTGCGAAGCCGGGCGGATTCGTTATCACCTCAAAAACTGGCTATGGCGCAAGCAGGCGACCGTGCTTCTGGTCGGCTTTCAGGCATACGGGACGCTCGGACGCATTCTCCTTGACGGCGCCAAGGCGGTCCGCATTCAGGGAGAAGAAATTCGAGTGAACGCGCGCATACGCAAGATGGATGAGTACTCCGGCCACGCCGATGGATCGGAGCTTGAGAACTGGATCAGAGCTCGACTTCCGATCCGAAGCGGATTGTTTCTTTCTCACGGCGAGGATGCTGCGATTGAAAGCCTCCGAGGAAAAATCGCGGACACCGCCATTCCAACGAATCAGATTTTTGCACCCGTCCTCGACGAAATCTACGCGCTTGATCCACAGGAGGCACGGTCAGTGCCTTCGACCCGGCGGCGCCTCCAGCCGGAAGCCGTCATCCGTCTCGATTCCCATAACGACATGTCGAAATTTATTCTGGCCCTCAATGATAAGATCGAAGCAGCGGCCGATGAGCGCGCACGGCGCCTCATTATCAGGCGACTTAATAAAACGCTCGATGAGCTGCCATAACAGCTATGAGAGAATGGCGAGTTCCACGTAGTGCTTCACGACAAGCGAACTCTTATCAAGATCAATTAAACTTCCGATCGCCATCACAGAGATTCCTTGGCTGCAAGCACCTCCCGCAGCGATCGAACAACGCTGTCTTCGAGGTGAGGTTTCAGCAGCACCGTCGACACGCCCACAGCTTTGGCCTTGGCTTCAATGCGCATGTCGGGGAAACCCGTGATGAGAATGATGGGCGCTTTTATCCCGATATGGCGCAGACTCTCAGCAAGTTCGATGCCGTCTATCGGCTGCATTTTGTAATCGATGATAAAACATTCGGCGTTGCCGCATTCATTGAAATTCAGGAGCTTCTTGGCATTCGGAAAAGCTAAAACCTGGAATCCCTCGACTTCGAGAAAAAAGGTGAGCGATTGGCGCACGTCATAGTCATCATCAACCACAAAAATAAGTTCTGAACGGCAATGATGCTTCCTCTCTTGAATCTCCATATTTTCATTTAGAATTTTAAGAACTAGCCGGTGTTGATCTCGCTCAACCCTCAATCATTCCGCTGCGGATTGCAAACCGGACCAACTCAGAGAGGCTGCCGACTTGCAGCTTGGCCATGACGTTTGCCCGATAAACTTCAACGGTCTTTGGGCTGATGTCGAGATCGCCGCGATCATCTTGTTCGACAAGCCTTCGGCCAATCCCTGCATAACCTGCCGCTCGCGTTGGCCAGCGATCGGACCCGCACGGCTGCCTCTGACAGTCTGCGTCAAGGCCCATCAGCTCACGCAGAGGCCCTCATGCCATTGATCTGCATCAATGGCACTCCTTCATGCGCTGCCAATCTACATGGGGCAAACAGCTAACAGAGGAGACGCTCCGATGAAAGTAAGAGACGTTATGACCAAGCATCTGGTGAGCGTTCTGCCCAATGTACATGTGCGCGAGGCGGCTAAAATGATGGTCGGCAATGGAATTAGCGCACTGACCGTTGTCGACGAGCGCGGATCTCTTGTCGGCCTTCTTTCTGAAGGCGACTTGTTGCACCGGCGTGAATTGAATACAGAGACGCGCCGCTCCTGGTGGCTCGACCTATTCGCATCTGATCGCGACCTTGCGGCCGATTACGTAAAATCAAACTCCCGAATGGTGCGAGACGTCATGACCACCAAAGTTCTCACCGCATCTCCAGACGATACTCTCGGAGACGTCGCCAGACGTTTCGAGAAGCATCACATCAAGCGGCTGCCCGTGATCGAAAATGGACACCTGATTGGTATCATTACTAGAGCGAACTTAGTGCAGGCTCTTGCCAACACAAAAGAGCTGCCCTTGCCGCGCGACACGGACGCCATGATAAAGCGTGAAATCGACCACAGGATCGCAGAGCAGCCTTGGGCTCGTCGCCCATTCAGCATCTGCGTCAGCAATGGCAATGTGGACATAACCGGGATCGTTTATAACGATAACGAACGTGATGCGATCCGCATAGCGGCTGAAAATACACCCGGCGTAGGAGTCGTAGCGAATAACTTGCGCGTGGTGGCGCGCCCCATGGAGGATGGTTAGCCTGCAGGCTGACAGCTATGGCTGCGCATCGACAAAGCAGATTGCGCTATTGCAGTCGCATATCTCGGTATCTCACTGCAGATCCAAGAAAATGTCAGATCGTCGGCTCGCACCGGCAAATGCACAATCCGATTCATCCGAAGCGTCACTTGATCTCACTCAAAAGCTTTATCGGATGACCAGCTAAAGTTCTGAACACGGCTGGCTTGTGAATACCGCTCTCCCACAGATTTGACCACGCGTTTGCGAGGAGGACAAAATGATAATTCAAGATGCGATGTTGGTGCTAAAGGCCTATCCGACACCCACCAGTGAAGAGGTCATCGCTTCTGGAATTCAGTTGGCTGGATCGCTCAACTGCCGCATCTCTGCTTTTGTGCCAGAAACCCTGATTCAAGTGCCGGGCTCGTTTCTGGGGAATTCTCTGATAAACATCTCGGGAATGGCGGCTCTCGAGATGGACAAGAGCAAACGAAACGCGGCCACTCTTATCAAGCTCTTTCGCGATTTAGCAGAACGAAATGGGATACAGCACGAAGTCATAAAGGAACGAGAACTCGCAGGCCGGATTCCCGCTTTGACGGCTGAGTATGCTCGCCTGAAGGATTTGATTCTTCTGCCCGTTAGCCAGAATGACCTCGTCGACCAGTGGGATACCGAGACCATTATTTTTAACTCCGCTCGACCGGTTCTGCTGTTGCCAGAGCGGGCCACCTCTCCAAATGCATCCATCGACTCGATCGGGGTTGCCTGGGACTACAGTCGTGCAGCCGCTCGTGCCGTGGCCGATGCAATGCCTATTCTCAGGCTCGCAAAAAAGGTGCACGTTGTTATCGTTCTCAACGAGAAAGACTTCGACGTTACTCGGAAGACACACGAAATCGGGGCTTATTTAGCTCGGCATCAAGTGAATGTTGAAGTTCACGGAATTGATTCCGCCGGGCAATCTATCGGCGAAGTGCTGAAAGATTTCGCCAATCATCATAGGCTGGACTTATTGGTGATGGGAGCCTACGGCCACTCTCGCTTTCGAGAATTCGTCCTTGGAGGCGCGACGAGATCCATGATTGCCAATCCGCCCGTTCCTTTGTTGCTTTCACATTGACGTCGAAGCCAACATCGAGGGGGCATTTGTGCCTATCGCGGATGGCGCTGAAACACGGATCAATGAAGGCCTGAGCGAGCGAGAGGCAAAGGAGCGCCTTCTTCGCGTCGGCCCTAACCTTCTTCGCAACGTTCGATCAAGAACGCTCCTGGACATCGTCAAAGACACGATGCACGAGCCGACATTCGTTCTGCTAATCATAGCTGCTGGCCTCTATCTGATATTCGGCGATATTGGTCAGGGCCTGTTTATATCCGCGGGTGCACTCGCTTCATTAGGATTAGTCATCCTCCAGGAAACGCGCACTGAACGCGCCTTGCGCGCCCTCAATGCGCTAGCCGAACCCCATGCCAGAGTCATCCGCGCTGGCAGGACGCATCGAATCCGTGCTTCTGAAGTCGTCCCTGGTGATATTGCTCTGATCGCGGCTGGCGAACGGATACCTGCCGACGGTGAAATTCTATCAGAACAACCGATTACCGTGGACGAGTCTTTACTCAGTGGCGAGTCTGTCCCACTCATTAAATTTGCCACGGCAAGCATCAGGGATGATTTCTCCGATCAAAGCACAAGGGCCTTCGCCGGAACGCTGGTCGTGAAAGGTGAAAGCATCATCCGCGTAACTGAGACGGGTCCTCAGACACAGCTCGGAAGAATTGGCGCATCGCTCATAAGCGTGCAATCCGAGCCTACACCATTGCAACAGACATCAATGAAATTGGTACGGCAGTTGGGGCTGCTTTCCATTATCTTTTGTCTGCTCATCATTTTTGTCTACGGGACCGTCCTGAACGACTGGATGGGCGGCGCTCTAGCCGGAATTACACTCTCGATCGCTCTCATTCCTGAAGAGTTTCCCATGGTGCTCGCCGTCTTCATGGCTTTAGGCGCATGGCGACTGGCAAAAAAGCGCGTTCTCGTTCGCCGGGGAGCGGCTGTTGAAACGCTCGGTGCCATAACTTCACTATGTGTCGATAAGACCGGCACGCTCACCGAAAATCGGATGTCAGTAGCAAGCATATGGGTAAATGGAAATTTCCATTCTGCCACCGATCATCAGTCGGACGTAGCGACGGTGTTAGCGGTAGCCGCTCTCGCTTCTCCGGTTCATCCGCTAGATCCGATGGATATCGCCCTTCATCAAGCGACGCCGTCGGCCGCAACTGATCTCCAAGTGACCGACAGTGACCCATACTCCGAGCATCCTCTTGAGCCAAAGCTTCTTGCGGTGATCAACGCCTGGCGAAGACACAGTGACACTTTGCTCGCAGCAAAGGGAGCACCGGAAGCCATTTTTGAAATTTGCAGAATGGAGGCCGATTTACGCGATCGACTATTGAAAATTGTCAAGCAGATGGCCGATGAGGGATTGCGTGTGCTCGGTGTGGCTTCCCGCACTCTCTCAGGCGTCGCGCCGAATAACCTAGCAGAACCGACATTTGAATTTGGAGGATTGGTCGGCTTTAGAGACCCCGTGCGCTCGGGCATCGCGAATGCAATTTCCACGGCTCGCCGCGCCGGTATCTCGGTTTATATGATCACGGGCGACCATTCCGCCACCGCTCGGGCAATCGCAAAGGCCGCAGGTATTTCAGTGAGTGCGGGCGTCATTAACGGCTCTGAAATCGCCGCCATGACGGTCGCAGATCGTCGGGAATGTTTGCGGACTGTGCGCGTTTTTGCCCGGGTCATGCCCGAAGAGAAATTGTTGATAGTCCAAGCGCTGAAAGAGGACGGAAAGATTGTCGCCATGACTGGAGATGGCGTGAATGACGGACCTGCCTTAAAGGCGGCTCATGTCGGCATCGCCATGGGAAACAGAGGAACGGACGTTGCGCGAGAAGCTGCGGATATCGTTCTGCTCGATGATAGCTTCATCTCGATTATGGAAGGTATCGAGCTCGGTCGACGAATCTTCGTAAATCTTCGAAAAGCACTCATTTTTATTACCGCTACGCATATTCCGATTGCGGGGCTGGCCTTGTTGCCCTTGCTCTTAGGGCTTCCTCCGCTTTTCTTCCCTGTTCATATTATTCTGCTCGAACTGGCAATCGATCCCCTCTGCGCGCTGGTTTTCGAGGCAGAACCGGGGGCACCAAACAGCATGAACCAACCGCCGCGCGACACCAAAATCACGCTGTTCGGCCGCAGCGAGCTGCTCCTGAGTGCGGTTCAGGGCAGCGTAATTTTATTTGGGACCCTCGCGATCTACGTTTTAATGCTCCGCAGCGATTTCTCGCCTGCTGAAGCCCGCGCCGCAGCCTTTATCACCCTTATTTTCAGCAATTGTACGCTCGCTTTTGCGGAATCCGCAGAGGCAGGAACACAGTTCTTCGATCGCCGCCGAATGGTGTTCTGGGCAATTCTGGGACTAGTTTTACTCGCAATCCTCATCATCCTTATGGTGCCCAGTATAAGCCAAATAATGCAGACCTCGGCGCCGTCTCTTCCTATTTTGGCTTTAGTTAGCGCAAGTTCAATCATACTGGGCGGGTGGTTCGGAATGACCAAATATATTTTCTGGATAACCCGCAAACCGGTCCCAATCGACGACAAGCCATAGCTTCGACTTGAATACGAACGGTGGCCTCGTTACCCGAGCAGGCTGCTTAAAGCGCGCATGATGAGCCGCATCAAATAAGCCGCGATACAAACTCCGAAACTACGACATTATCGGATCGGCAATCACACGGTGAAAGAGGAAAACCGCTGTGCGCGCCGATGCTCGTGATGTTGATCTAGGTCAAACCGAACTCGCTGCGGACGAGCATCGTTGTTGCTTCATATCGAGGTCGGAGAAATTCCATGCAACGCTTAGCTATTTTCACGGCGCTTCTGTTCACTGCCTTGACTTATCCCGCGCATGCTCAATCGCCAGCCGATCACAATGGCCATCATGGGCGCCAGGACCAAGTGGAAGGCCCCGCGCAAACGACCTGTCCTGGCGATCAATCAGGAGAGCGAGATGGCATGATGGAAATGATGAAGCATAGCATGAAGGAGCGCACTAAAATGGGCGGCCACATGGCAGGCTCACCCATTATGTTTCGTATGATTTTTGCACTAATGGATGCCGATGGCGACGGAGCCATCTCATTATCAGAGTTTCAGGCCGCTCACGAACGACTCTTCAAGGCAATGGATAGCAACAAGGACAGCAAGCTTACTCCGGAAGAAATAGGAGCATTCATGCACTCGAGCATGGATGGGGGCTCGCTGCGATAGCTATCCAGAAATAAGAGCCACTACATGAATCGGAGGAACAAATGATGATGTATGGGTGGTCCGATACGATGGGATTTTCTGAACCGACCCACTTGCTCTTTTTCTTAGCGTTGATAGCGCTGGTGATTTATCCAATTGGCCGTATCCTTAACAGAATCGGGCTATCGCCGCTTTGGTCCGTGCTCGCGTTCATACCCATCCTCAATCTATTAGCACTTTGGATCGTGGCATTTAGCGATTGGTCAAATCAAAAAAATCACGCCTGAGCTGACCTGGCTTTTTTGGACCAAGCTTTATGGTGCGGAGATGACAGCTAATATCGTACGCAACTGGTTCGCAAAGCTGGGGGCAAAACGCTCTACATTGCGCCGGGCAGCCCATGGGAAAACGGCTATTGCGAGTCCTTCAACGGCAAGCTGCGTGACGAATGCCTAAACGGTGAAATCTTTTCTGCCTGCCGACTTGTCGTGCATGTTTGAAAAAGATCGATACTGAAACTGACGGCCCTGTTGCGCAGCGCAAAGACGGATCGCCTTGGCCAGACAGGCAGTCGTTCAGTAGGGATTGGCGCGAAACTGCACGCGCGGCGGGAATTCCCGACAACGTCAAAAACATGGACAGCCGCGCCTCGGGCGTAACCGAAGCGTCCGAAGCTGGCGTCTCCGACGATGACATCATCAAGCAGACTGGCCACGTGGACAAAGTGATGGTGCAGGAAGTTTATACGCGCGACGGTCCGGAGGTCTCACGAAGGTCACACGAACAGCGGCATCGCGAAGCCAAGCGGCAAATTCACACGCCTCAGCAAGTGATGTGGGCGATAAGCCTTATCGTAAGGCGTATTTCCACGCTATCGTAACACGGCGCTGAAAACTGACGTAAGTCTTTGATTTAATGGCGCGCCATTCGGAATAAAACTGCGAACTCCTACATCATTGAAATATCGATATAATTTAGCAGCCGACCAGAACGGCATAGCAAAACAATAGCTGCTCCCGATCCGGCCGCCTGCTTCAAGACGAAGGCAAGGTCAGTTGGGTGGCTGAAGAAGAGCCGGATGACCTGCTCGACTAGTAACCACGGCGTTACTCGCAAGGAGACACCGAGCGTCAGACCCACTCAGGATCCGCAGTTAAATCAACAGTGAGCCAAGCTTGTGGCCATGACACGCCTAGGCGGGCAGCCACTTCCCGTCGAATGGCGTCGACTGCGTGAACGGTCTCAACGCGAAAATCAGCACCCACGAGGATGTGAATCTCGATGAACCTTACACGTCCCACCTGAGCAACGTGGCTTGAATAACGCAAGAATCCTCGCTCAACCATCAGAGCGTCCAGAACCGATCGCACGCTCTGGTCGAGATCTTTTGGTGCCACCTCCAACACATCACGAATGGCGGAGACTAAGGTTTTAAGAGGGATCGGAAAAAGGACCAACGACATGCAAAGCAGTGCAATGGGGTCAACAAAAGGAATCAATCGGCTGTAAGCCGACCCATCCAGAACTACCGCAATTCCATAGGCGACGAGAAGCGCGAAGCTCAGCAGCGCACTTAGAAGCCAACCACGCGCGTCGACAGTAAGCAATATCGACCTTTGCAGCCGCGCCAACCGACCCATGTAGATGGCCATGGCCATTCCTGAAACAAACATCGTGGCGGCCCAGACGACGCCAATCTCATACGAGACGGTCTGTCCGCCGCTCGTCAATCCCTGGAGGCCATTGATGGCCGCGTAAACGCAGACAGTGACGAGAATTGCACTTTCGATCACTCCGACTAAAGGCTCCAGGTGCCAATAGCCAAACTGAAATCGCAGTGTTGGCTCCTGCATTAAGAGCTTCGATACGGTGAGAGCCCCAAACGTCAGCATCACATCAATGAAGCTATACATTCCATCGAACAAGATGGCTCGGGAGCCAATTGCCAGGCCGGCAGCGACACCCGTCAAGCCGGTCAACGCTGTCACCAGTATGGAGAGTTTCAGCGCCGCTTGTTCCGAAGTCGGCTTCAGCTTTTCATGCATCGTCGACCACCTAGGTATTCGACTTCCAAATCGAAGCACGATCCGTACCGGCGCGCCGCTCATTAGTAGAATGGCATAATAGGCATAAGTCGCTGCGACGGACACAGCGAAGAGGCTGCGCTTCCAATGGGTTACTGATCGTAGACCCCAGCCGGCGGCGTAGTGACCGCATCGATTTTGAGCGAAAATTTCCGAATACATTCCACGATATAAAGAGGCTGGCCGATCGGCGTCGACCGCGACAGGTGCGACGCCGAAACCGATTTGTTGAACGTGCTGGAAAATCAACGCCGAATGCAGATGAACAATCGGAAGGACGACGTGGGCGGCCTGGCCACGCTAATGACTATTGCGCGCGACGGCGTGGAGCAGAGCGTGGTGCATCATTAGTTCGAATATCTTCCCGGCGAATTATAATTAGGCCGCGAGCGACAGATTGGCAGGCGTGGCGGGCGGATGTGTGGCTACTCCACGAACCGCCAACCCTGCGTCACCTCAAGCTCCCTGGTTAGCACCAACAAGGAGCGAGGTCGATCCTCCGTTATATTGGCTCGCTTCCGTGCCCCAAATGGTTTGAGAACGGGATATGGGAAATGCCCGCGGAATCAGGCGGCTCCTAGTTTCACCAAATATGAGGAGACGATGATGGCGGGATTATTGGGCCCCCAGAAATTGGGGCCGCTGACGCCGCTGGTCGGCGAATGGGAAGGCGATGCGGGGATCGATTTATCGTACCACAACAAAGATGACGAAACATCCGAAACCACCTACTTCGAAAAGGCTTGGTTCAAGCCCATCCCGATCCAGGAGAATGGGCGTCAGGAATTGTGGGGCCTTCACTACGGCATGACCGCGTGGCGCCACGGCGAAGAGTCGATGGACCCGTTCCACGACGAGGTTGGTTTCCTATTGTGGGATAAGGCTCACGGCGAAGTCATGCGCACCGTCGTGTTCGGGCGCGGCATCGCGATCCTCGCTGGCAGCAGCGCTAAACCGCGTGACAGGATCCTGACGTTCAACGCTAGGCCCGGTGAGGCGCATTACGGCGTGCTGCAGAACAAGTATCTGCTGGAGCGCGCTGAAATCCGCGACTTCAAGAGCACCTTCACGATCAATGACGACGGCACCTTCAGCTACGCGTCCGATCTGCTCTTGAAACTCGCCGCCACCCGCGCGGAAATGCATCACACCGACAACAACACTCTACATCGCGTCAAGCATTATCACCCCCGCGCCGAATATGCCTGATTGATAAGCGCATCCATCTCGACGCCTTTATCGAGGCTTGTGCCTGCGATCTTGTGAGGGTCGGTGCCGAGTGCTTCGCCTCGGTGCGCTGCGGCTTGGACAGCGTTGGCCGCCGCTGACGCAAACGCAAATCCTGCGTTTGCGTCTACTTTACGTCCCATAACCGCGTTCGCCGCCTTTACGCTTATTGCTTTTGCCGGCACGCGATATGTGCGGCGGCAGGTGCTTGACAACTTCTGCGCCGAAGACGGAGAGAAGCCATACAAACTTCTCCTGCCGAAGCACATTCGTAAGCGCCGTGACGCGCGTGCGGATAGACCAGAGTCGGCAAACGCTTTTATAAAGGCGCTAAGGCAAGTTTTCAAATACGCTGTCGATAACGACTATGTCGTCTCTAATCTGGCGCAAGCCGTCCCATATCTGAAGGCAAAAGGTGACGGCCATCACACGTGGATGCTGGAAGAGGTGGAGCGTTTCGAACGCACGCATCCCATCGGCAGTACGGCCCGCCTCGCTCTTGCATTGATGATCTACACCGGCCAGCGGCGATCCGATGCCGTTTTGCTCGGGCCAAACCACTTCAAGGATGGCTGGCTGCATTTCACGCAGTTCAAAGGACGCGAACGCAAACCCATCACACTCGACGTTCCGATCCTCCCTGAGCTTCAGCGCATTATTGATGCCACCGCATGCGGGACGGACACTTCCCTGTTGAATGGCTGACCTGCCACTGAACTTTCATCCAGCGGCGATTAGAGTCTCGGCGGATTTTACGCCGTCGGGCGCGGGTAGAGCAACGTGCGATCGGCGGAGCTGGTCTGGGGTGCGCAGCCGATCGCATGTTGCGGTGAGATTGGCGGCATAGGCCGCCGGGGTGAGATAGCCCAGCGCCGAGTGCGGGCGCTGCTCGTTGTAATCATCGGCCCAATCCGCGATCTTTGTCCGGGCATGATCGAGGCCGAAGAACAGGCTCTCATTGAGCAGCTCGTCCCGCATCCGGCCGTTGAAGCTCTCGCAGAATCCGTTCTGCATGGGCTTGCCCGGTGCGATGAAGTGCCAGAGGATCTTGTTCTCCTGCGCCCAGGCGAGCATGGCGTTCGACGTAAACTCGGTGCCATGATCGGAGACGATCATTCCCGGCTTGCCACGCTTGTCGATCAACGCCGTCAGTTCGCGCGCCACACGTCGTCCCGAGATCGATGTGTCGGGGATTGCAGCCAGACATTCCCGGGTGACATCATCGACGATGTTCAGGATACGGAAGCGCCGGCCACAGGCGAATTGGTCGTGCACAAAATCAACCGACCAGCGAGCATTCGGCGTGGGCTCGACAAGGATCGGCGCTCGTGTTCCCACGGCGCGGCGGCGGGCGCGCCGCTTGCGCACGGTGAGGCCTTCCTCCCGATAGAGCCGGTAGATGCGGTTGATCCCGGACGGTTCGCCGTCCTGGCGCAGCAGGACGAACAGCCGGCGGTAGCCGAAACGCTTCCGCTCGTTGGCGGGCTCACGCAGCCGCAATCGCAACTCCGTGTCCGGTGGCCGACATGATCGGTAGCGGATCGTTTTGCGATCGGCATTGACGATGTTGCAGGCCCGACGTTCTGAGAGGCCCAGTGCGGCCTGCAGATGCGCGACAGCTTCGCGCTTGGCGGCGGGCCCTACCATTTTTTTACCAGAAGCTCGCGAAGTGCGGCTGCATCCAGCATTTGCTCCGCCAAAAGCTTCTTCAGCTTGGCATTCTCGTCCTCGAGCTGCCGCAGCCGCTTGGCCTCGCTGACATCCATGCCGCCGTATTTGGCCTTCCAATTATACAGTGTCGCTTCCGAGACGCCGTGCTTGCGCGCGAGATCCGCAGTCTTCGCGCCCGCCTCATGTTCTCGCAAAACCCCGATAATCTGCTCTTCCGTAAACCTGGCTCGCTTCATTGGTCCGTCCTTCACAAGGCCAGACTCTAACTCTCCGTGGAGGAAATCGGCAGTGGCAGGTCACGCCGGGTATTGAATGATTGTACTCGGGAATGACGAATAGCACGGCATCGACAGCCGCGATGGCATCCTTAAAAGCCTTGCTGGCCAACGGCCTGCTCGTTTGGTGCGCAGCGAATCAAGAGCCTCTCAAAGAGGTAAAGATGATGGGATGGCATCCAAGCTGCCCAAGTCTGGTTGAAGGCTCGGCGAGGATCAGCACATCAGCAGAATTCTCGAGATTTCCCCTGGAGGCACCGGCTTGCTGAAAAAATATCCCTGCGCTTCAGTACAACCTTCTTGCCTCAAATAATCGAGCTCTATTTGAGTTTCCACCCCTTCACCTGTGATTGTCATTCCCAAGCTGTTTCCCAGGGTGGTGACCGCTCTAATGATCGCCATCGAATCTTCATTGTGGGAGAGATCGCGTACAAACGATTGGTCGATTTTAATTTTATCAAATGGGAAGCTCCGCAGATAACTTAGCGAAGAATATCCAGTCCCAAAATCATCCATTGAAATTCGCACGCCTAGTTCTCGCAATTGGTGTAGGATCGAAAGTGTCCTCTCATTTTCCAAGAGTAGAGCTGACTCGGTTATTTCTAATTCGAGGCGCTTTGATTTTAAGTCCGATTGCGTCAGGGCCCCAAAAACGACTTGGTGAAGATCGGAAGTTTTGAACTGGACGGGAGATAGATTGACGGCAACGCGAATTTCATTCGGCCACTTCGCTGCCTCTATGCACGCTTTACGAAGAACCCATTCTCCGATTGGAATAATTAGCCCTGTTTCCTCAGCAATCGGAATAAATTCAGCAGGCGATATCACCCCGCGCTTAGGGTGCTTCCAGCGCAGAAGTGCCTCAAAGGCACAAATCTGTTCGGACCTGATACTAACGATCGGCTGATAATAAAGCTCGAATTCACCATTCGAAAGCGCCGAGCGTAGATCCATTTCTATGGATCGCCTCGAACGCATCATGTCGTCCATCTCTGCCTCGAAAAAGCGACATGTATTCCCACCGTCCTCTTTAGCTCGGTGGAGTGCAATGTTGGCCTTCTTTAGAAGTTCATCAGTCCCATCAGCATCGGTTGACGCCATGGCAATACCGACACTCGCGCCAACGATCGCCTGGTGGTCGCCGAGCTCGAATGGAGCGCTGATGCAGTCAACAAGTTTAGACGCTAGCTTCGACGGATTTGTTGGATTATCAGCTTCGCATTGAAGAACGACAAATTCGTCATCGCCCAAACGCGCAACAGTGTCGCCCTTCTGAAGGCGTCCTCGCAAGCGATCGCCCACCTGACGTAGCAATTCATCGCCGTATTCGTGCCCCAAGGTATCATTCACACTCCTAAACCGGTCAAGGTCGAGAAAAAGAATGGCAAATCGCTCGCCGTGTCGTAAATTCCGGAAGCAGCTTTCGATTTGCTCGCGAATAGCGGCTCGGTTGAACAAGCCCGTTAAGGCGTCGTGCATCGCCATATGAGAGAGCTTGGCTTCTGCCTTCCGTTGCTCAGTAATGTCGTCGTGCGTTATTACCCATCCGCCATCGCGCATTGGCTGGTTAGAAATCGAGATTTCTCGATCATCGGTTGTTTCAATGATCCGTATTGTATTCTTAGCGGTCGCCAGTCGTGACAATAAGTCCGCTCGATATTGTTTAAGCTCTTTTGGAGCCCCCCCCGGTAGCACCGCGATGCTCCAACAATTCGTTCAGCGTACATCCCGGCTGAACAACCTCTCGTGGAAGCCCATACATCTCGACATAGCGATCGTTACAAAGAACGAGTCGCTCGTTGGCGTCGAGCATGACTAATCCCTGAGGCATATTGTTTATAGCCGCATCCAACTGCAGCTTTTGTTTTTCTAATGCTCTAGATGATCGTCTATACACCTGTAATTGCTGCCGCCCGATGAGAAGCAGGGTAATTCCAATCACTAAGGCGCACAAACTTGCGCTACCTATCAAAACCTTTGTCTGTTTGATCCACTGAGCAAGCGCGCTGGATAACGTTGTAGTTGCAACAACGGCAAGGGGATAATCGGACACCGCGTGGGCGGCGATAATACGTTCGACGCCGTCAACGACCCCGATTTGACGACCAGCACCATGATCGGAATCTTCTAGCAATTTTCTGAATAGCGCGTCCTTAAAGGAACCACCGATGAGAGAATCTACACGAGGGTAGCGGGCAAGCAGAATTCCGTCGCGTCTAAAGAGAGAAATTTAACTCCCAGGGTCTAGGGCAATCCGGCTAAAGAACGCCTCGAAATACCTCAATTCCATGGCTCCGAGAATCATCCCGAGGAATTCACCGCTCGGAGCAACGATCTTTTGCGCGCGGTAAATGGTCCATGTTCCGGTACCACGGTTACGCACAGGCTCGCTGATGAAGGAATTCAGTTCGGGGCTCGATTTAAGAGCCTTGAAATAGTCTCGGTCGCTAACGTTGACAGCCGGAATCGGCCAGTAACGAGAGAAGTTGATTAGCCTTCCGGTCGGATCGATTATTGTGATGGCATCAATATTAGGCAGTCCGCTTATCTTATCCCTGAGCGCCAAGTAAATATCTCGGCCAGACATTCGATACGCGAGCTCATTTTTTGACGAGACGCCTAGCGCCTTGATTTGCTCAAGGACACTCATTTGCACAAGTTCGAGTGCGTCGAACGCTCGGCTTGTCTCCTCGGCTAAAATTAAAGCCGTGTTTTTAAGTTCGCGCTGACTGTTAGCGATTGCCTGTTTACGAAAATCGAGGATGGTTTTGCCTGTGGCGATCACGATCGCGGCAATTAGAGCGAGGCCACACATCGCGAGCAGTTGAATCAGACGCGAGCGTGGCGCGTCATTTATCTGCGACCGAGTAGGTGGGGTTGTTTCGAAGTGCGGTTTTACGTCGCTCAACATGATACGCTCGGAAGAATAATTTCGAGCATAGCAAAAGCATTGGTAATCGCTTCTTTCGACTTAGGAGGAGGCGTCGAATTAGCTGTCCCAGTAGTCAACACGCGGTAAAAAGTCGTGAAAATTGTCGCAATTACTGTAGCAATCACGATCGCGCTTATAGTGAAGCGACGTAGTTAATCATCTGTCTTCGCCATGTAGGAAGCAACTTTGGCGCGGCCATGTATCTGATGAGTTGACGCAGCCAGCGACAGTGGGCGCCTATTTCTCATTCGTGAAAAATCGTAACTGTTGAATTAAACTGTTCAGTAACCGTGATCACTATCACAACCCTCAAGGAGTATTTCGTACGGCATTTCATGGCGAGCGAGGAACAGAGATGGGTGGTGTTCGGCTATTGCTCCTGGGAGCGGTGCTTCTATCGGCCGGTTGTGATCGCGATAGCGTGTCCGCGAGTGGAGTAGTTGTGAAGCAGTGCTCAAGCGGGTTGAAGATCGTTCAATGGAGGAAGGAACTATACGTTAAAACACTCACATCCTATGTGAAGTTGCAGAACGCGAGCGTTAATGGCGCCTGCGAGGCAATCAAGAATGTCGCAGGAGGTGATCGTGGATGATGAGATCATCGAAAGGTCACGTCGTGTGCAGTTTGAACCCAGTTATCCTGCTCGGATAGTAAGTATCGACGGTACGCGTTGTCTCAATTGTGAGATCATTGACATATCTCAGACTGATGCGCAGCTATCGGTTCAAGGGGCTATGAACGAGCTCAAGGAATTCTTCCTTGTCTTATCTACAGTTGGGAAACCGGCTCATCGACGCTGTCGGTTGGCCTGGGTGCGAGGCGATCGAGTTGGCGTCTTATTTCTGTTCGGCTCTTCCAAGAAACGCGCGGGTAGAGATGACACTGAGAATTTGCAGTCCAGCTCGAGCGATCCCGGACCGCGCGAAACTTGGATTTCCTAGCTCAGCACAAGACAATCATCCTCTCTGTTTGGTTGGCGAGTATTCGTCATGTAGGCAGGGAGCGACGTTGAACCAGATTCTCTGTCATACAATTCTGACTCCGCTATCGCGATAACACGCGTGTGCCGGACGACCATTGACGATCGCCGTCCACTGGACTGGCACCGATTTCCCATCCTGCCCCACCCCAGGTGGCATCGACAGCGCTCAGAACACCAGCACTGTCACGCACATAAAAAACATTCGGAGCGTTGAGAAAGAGAATTCCCACTTCACCGCTCGCCTGCGCCTTCAGGAGACACCAGAGGTCGGCGAGCCGCGTCTCATGACTGTCTCCAAGCTCTTCTATGATTTTGCTATCGCGGGACGATCTGAACAATGTGTAAAATCGGATTGCGGTAGAATCGGCAACATCCTCGGTCTTGCTGGCATAGCGGCGCAAGAAGGTCGCGCCGATCCATTGGATCCTGACTTCGGCGCTCGATGTGATATTTTTCTTAAAGTGCTCGCGAGCGTGGAATTGCCTCATGCCGACAAACGCGGATGTTGTCGGAGGGTCTAGCGGCTCTGCAGAAGTCGGAGGCAAAGAACAGGTCATTCGCACTCCCCAAATCAAGTTGAGGTGGTTCGACTCGCTGCTCGCACTATCCGGCGTTTGAGTACGGATAGTCTCTGTGTCCGCCACAGGGGTGATGACGGTGCGAACCACTAGCAATGTCAGAATGGTCACGAGAGCGAGGGAATAAAGATGTAGGCGAGCCATTTGTTGTCCTTGATCTTCGGCAAGCGCGATCAAGGTAAACAGGAGCTCTTGTAAGTAAATCGACTGGTTAATTCTTAGTTAATGGTAATATATTAGGAAAAATTTATCGTATTAAAGCATGCTTATTGAAAATAATATTATTCGATATTTTGATGGATATTTGATTTATTTTATAGATCTTCAGCTAACCAATTAAATTGCTGCGCTTTTTCTTTGGGTTTTGAGTGCGTTTGTAGGAGTGTCGGCACGATAAATGGCTGAGATTAGAAGTAACGACCCGCCATTTTTTTTCACTTATTTCTGCCCTCCCAAGAATTCCCGTCGCGCCCTGGAGGGCGAGGGAGCAATGGTTCGGCAATTATCCCCACTATTAGTCGAACCAAATCTGCTTGAGCCTCCTGAAAGAGCTTCGATTATGCACGGCTCCAAAGAATCCATGCCACAGGAGTAGCATGGCGGAACACAGCCTCCCTGATGCCCAGCTTACGGAGACGTGCTGCGATCTGGGCAGTCAGCGTGGCGAGACGCTCGAAGAACCTGCGGGAACCAAGTATCTGGTCTTCCGGCTCATCACCGGTCGTCTGTCGCCCAAAAAAGCCAGTGGGCCCAATTCGCTTTTCCGGCGACGGCCAGAGATTGCATTTTGACTATCTCCTTTGGCGCTGGTCATACGAGGGCTTCGGGTGCTGGCGGTCGATACCCCAGTGATGAGTGTGGACGCATCGTATTGTAGTGGCCGCGCCAGTGTTCGATCACGATCTGCGTCTCCCTCCGTGTGTAGAAGATCTCGCCGTTAAGAGCTCATCGCGCAGCTTTTCGTTGAAGCTCTCGCAATAGCCATACCCCCATGGACAGAATTGCGCCCGAAGCGCTTAACCGAGGACATTTCTCAGCGTCGGGCAGAGATTGTAACCTGGGGGCTGAGATCGCTCGTAGGCTGCGCCAAGACGAACCACATCATATTCCCCTAGTGCCCGGCCCACGATCTGCAGGCCTACGGGCATGCCATCCGCCGCAATTCCCGCGCAAACCGATCCTGCCGCCTGACCTGTGAGATTGAACGGATAGGTATAGTAGACCCATGACACGAGGTTGCGGTCGGACAAGTGCGCGGGAATGTTCACGCCGACATCCAGCGACGTGACCGGCACCACCGGCGAGACGATCGCATCATAAGTCTCGAACAGCGTTCGCACTTCATCGCGGAAGGCGTAACGCTCGAACACCTTGGTGTAGTAACTGCGCATGTCCTGCGACAGGGCCCCCTCCAGAACATCAGCAACTGCGGGATCGAGCATGTCGCGCTTGTTCTCGACGAAATCGCGCAGCCGGATGCCAACACCGGCATAGAATTCGGCGGTCCACAGATCGATCGGATCCTTGGCGAACGGACGGTCAATCTGTTCGACTTCGCAACCCAGATCTTCCAGCGTCCGTACAGCCCGTTCGATCACTTCGAGAACTTTAGGCGTCGGCTTGGCGTAACCGAAGGTCGGGCTGTAAGCGATGCGCATTCCCTTCACGCTCGCCTGCGCGGCTCCGAGCACATCCGGCACCGGGCCTGCAACGCTGAACGGATCGCGCGCATCATAGCCTGCGATGGCGGAAAACAGCAGCGCCGCGTCCTGCATCGAGCGCGCGATCGGCCCGACATGCGCGAGCGTCGGTGTGGCCGAGACGGGCCAGATCGGCACGCGGCCGAAATGCCCCTTGATGCCGGCAAGGCCGGAAAAGCTGCATGGAATGCGTATCGAACCACCGCCATCGGTGCCGAGACCGAACGGCGTAATACCGGCCGCAATCGAGGCCGCCGCACCGGCGCTGGAGCCGCCCGGCGTCTTGCTCTCATTCCACGGATTGCGCGTGATACCAGTGAGCAGATTGTCGCCGACCGGCTTGCAGCCGAATTCGCTGGTTGTCGTCTTGCCGATGATGATCGCGCCGGCCTGTCGTAACCGCTCCACTGCCGGTGCGTCTGCCGCGGCAATGTTGTTGGCCATCGTTTTCGACCCGGAGGCATAAGTCACGCCGCCAACGGCTATGAGATCCTTGACGCTGACCGGAATACCGTGGAGGAGCCCGAGCGGCTGACCGCGCATCACCGCGTCCTCCGCTGCCATCGCTGCGGCAAGTGCAGCCTCCGGCATCAGCGTGCTAAATGCATTAAGCGTCGATTGCGTCTCCTGCGCGGCCTCTAACGCGCGCAGTGTAACTTCAACCGGCGAGATTTCCTTGGCCGCGATCAGGCGCTTCAGCTTAACGGCGGATAAGGCATCGAATTTGGCCGACATCAATCACCTCCGACAACAATCGTAAAAATTGGGGCGGCGATCTCCACCGCCCCAGGCTATGACATCATTGTTGGAGCGATGGCACCTTGCAGCACCATCGCTCCGTTTTGATTATCCGATGACAGCGAAGGCACGTACCGGCGACCCAGATCCGCCTTTGAACTTCAGCGGCACTCCAAAGAACTGTACTTCGCCCTTGCCTATCAGCTCTTCCAGATTGACCAGCCATTCCCAGTGGCTGATACCAAGGTCGCGGCAAAGCCGGTGTTGCGCAAAAATATTATCCGTCGGCTTGTCCGTAGATGGGCCTTCAACGCCGTGCATTTTCGATCCGCGTTCATGAAGCCACTTTGTTGCTTCGACCGTTAACAGCGGATTCTTCCAAACCGAGTCGAGAGTTGGGTAGTTGCGCTTGTGAAAACCAGTGCACAACAGAACGATATGACCATCGACTTTCACGCCGCTTTTCTTTTCAGCAGCCTCCATATCAGCCGCGGTGATGTCACCAAGGTCTGGAATATGCTGCAGGTCGAAGCAGACCGCTTTGCCCATGAACATCTCAAGCGGCATCTCATCTACCGCCTTGCCCTTCGGATTGACGTGGCGGAATGCATCGACATGCGTGCCAACATGGTCGAGCATTGCAATGAAGTTGGTTTGGAAGGTCATTGCATCGCCCGGCACGCCGAGATTGAAAGCCTTCGCCGATTCGTGAGACATATGGGTCGTGATCACCGGGCGTTGAAACATCTTATGTGCCGGCATGTTGTCTTCGATGAGCAGGCTAAGATCGACAATACGTTTACTCATTACTTTCTCCTTCGGCTTATTTGTCCGGTTGACGTTTCTTTCCGAGAAATGCTTCCATCACCGCCGGTGAGTCCGCCAGTTCGTCCGCATGCCCTTCAAGTTCTATTTTTCCGTGACCCACGACATAGGCGCGATGTGAGATCGCCAGCGCCTGCGCCGCTAGTTGTTCTACCAGTAGGATTGTCTGCCCCGCGGAATTCAGGTCACGCAGCACGCCCATCATCTGTTCGACGATCTTCGGCGCGAGGCCGAGCGACATCTCGTCGATCATTAAAAGGTCCGGTTTTGAAACAAGACCTCGGGCAACCGCCAGCATTTGCTGTTCGCCGCCGGACAGACTGCCGGCCCGTTGATGAAGACGCTCTTTCAGACGTGGAAACAAATCGAACATCGTGGCGAAATCGCGCAACGCCGCGTCGCGCTCGCAACTCCAGCGGCCATAAGCACCAAGGATCAAATTGTCTTCCACCGTCTGGTCCGCGAAGATCAAGCGTCCTTCGGGCACCATTGCAAGTCCGCGGCTGACCTTGCGATACGCTGGGAAATTTGCGGTCTCTTCGCCCTTGAACAGGACGCTGCCAGCGCGCGGCCGCACCAAGCCACTGATGCCACGCAGGATTGATGTTTTGCCTGCACCGTTGTTACCGATGACGGAAACGAATTCACCGCGACGTACGATAAGATCGACGCCTCGCACGGCAATTGCCGCGCCGTATTGGATTTCGAGGTTACGAACCTCAAGCAGCACATCGTTTGCGGTTGCGCCCATGGTCATGCCTCCGTCGCATGAGTCGCCGGAGCGACGCCGAAATACGCTTCAATCACGCGTGGATCGCTTTGAATGATGGCAGGCTTGTCACTGGCAATGACTACACCGTAGTCAAGCACGGTCACGCGATCCGCCACTGACATGATGAGATCGACATGGTGTTCAATCAGCAGCACTGAGATACCGAGCGACGCCATCCGACGGATCATCCGGTCAAGCTCGTCGATTTCCTGCGTGGTTAGACCGGCAGCGGGCTCGTCGAGTAGCAAGAGGCGCGGCGCGGAAGCGAGCGCACGAGCGATTTCTAGGCGACGCTGCAAGCCAAACGCCAAGAAGCGCGCTTTTTCATTGGTGAAGTTGGTCAAGCCGACAAATGCTAGTAGCGCTTCCGCCACATGACGGCATTCGGCCTCTTCCTTGTGGAACCGCCCGACACGCAACGCCGCTTCGAAAAGGCCATAGGAGAGCCGCTTCTGATAGCCGACCATCACATTCTCAATCACCGTAAGATCACCAAACAACTCGGTGTTCTGGAAAGTACGTGCGACCCCATTGCGGGCCACGAGATGCGGCGGTGAACCAGCAAGATTGATACCGTCCAGCGTGACGCGACCTTCATTTGGCCGGTAGAACCCGGTGACAATATTGACCATAGTCGATTTGCCAGCACCGTTCGGACCGATCAGGGCATGGATCTCTCCAGCCGCCACATGCATCGACGCCTTGTTAAGGGCGGTAAGACCGCCGAAGCGGATAGTGAGGCCTTCTGCCGAAAAGGATGCCGGCGCCTGCCCCGCTTTCGCATCCATCAGGACTTTCTCGATCCCACCCACTGGCATTGGGGGTCGCGTCGTGGCTCGCCCGAAGAAACGCGTAAAGAGGTTTGACAGCGTTCCGAAAATGCCGTGCGGCAGAACGAACATAACGAGCGCCAACAACAAGCCATAGGCGAACTGTTGCCAGTACTGCAGCTGCTGCAAGTATTCCGGCAGATAAGTCAGAACCAACGCACCAAGCAGCGCCCCGACGGTCGAGCCTGCGCCGCCCAGGACGACCATGAGCAGGAAGCGGATTGAATCGTTGAAGGTGAAGCTGTCTGGCGAAATATAGAGATTGAGAAATGCGTACAGTACACCGCCGAGACCCGCGGTCGCGGCGGCGATGACGAAAGCCAACGTGCGCACGCTGACAACATTGAGTCCTGTCCCGCGCGCTGCCGTCTCACTCTGCGACACCGCGAGCATGGCGCGGCCGTATCGGGATTGCTTGATATTGTGGGTCACTAACACGACAAGGAATAGCAATACAGCGAGTACGCTGTAATAGCGGAAACCACCAAGTGGCCACCCGAATAGTGTCGGCTTGGGGATGCTGCTGATGCCGGTGGTGCCGCCGGTGAGATGATGCCATTCGATAATGACGTTCTCAACGATCAGACCGAAGGCGATAGTGATAACGGCGAGATAGACGCCACGCACTCGTACGGTGGGATAGGCCAGCAGCGCGCCGAACGCCCCAGCGACCACAGTTCCGGCAACCGCTGCTAGAACGAAGTCTAACCCTAGACGAGTGGCGAGAATTGCGCCTGTGTAGGCGCCAAGCGCGAAGAGCCCAGCTTGACCAAGTGAGATCAGCCCTGCGAGCCCGACCAGTACGTTGAGACCGAGCGCCACGATCGCGTAGATCGTGAACAACATGAAAAGTCGCAGCGAGTACTCGTTCTCTGCCGTGAACGGCAACGCGACAAGGAAAATCGCCAGCGCAATGAAGGCGAGAGGTGTTAAAAGACGTTGGTTCATACCTTGAACACCTCGCGTTTGCCGAACAATCCTTGCGGGAAAACGAGGAGAACCAAGATGGTGAGGCCGAAGCCAACAATCTCTCGCGCTGCGGTGGAGATATAACCCTCGACGAATTTTTCCACGATGCCGAACCCAAGCCCCGCGATGACAACGCCGGGACCACTGGTGATGCCACCGATGATAGCAACGGCAAAACCCTTAAGGCCGAGCGTCAGCCCCATCGATGCAGATGCCTGGGTAATGGGCGCGATCAAAATGCCCGCCGCGCCACCGAGCGCGGCAGCGAGGCCAAACGAAAATGCGAACATCCAGTTGACGTTTATTCCCATAAGCGAAGCGGCGTGACGGTCGAACGAAACCGCATGCATCGCGCGACCGATCAACGTACGACGCTGCATCCAACTGAGACCAAGCATTGCCAGCACCGCAAACACCGGGATGACCAGCTCCTGCGGATAAACCCCAGCGCCTCCTATAGAGATCGCGCGCTCGACACCCGGCGAAGGCAACGCGCGCGAGAAGCCGCCAAATTGCATTGTCACTAAAGCTTCCAACATGATGCCGATTGCAATCGTCGTAAGCATCCAACCGATTGAACTGGCCGATTTAGCGAAAGGCCGCACGGCAAAACGCTCAAGCAGAACACCGAACAGGCACGACACTGCGATCGCAGCAAGAATAGCGAGAGGCAGCGGAATGCCCCGATCGATGGCCATGATCGTGAGCACCGCTCCAAGCATGAGCGTGTCGCCATGGGCAAAGTTTACCGCTTTTGCTGCTGACCACATGATGTGGAAACCTAGCGCTACCAGCGCATAGCAGCCGCCAATCGCGAGCCCCGATAGAACATATTGGATAATCGATTGCATCTGGCCCACCGCGCGCACGGCTATTCCACTGAGAGCCGCACTGACTCTCACGAAATGTCCGGTGTGGAGGCTGCCCGCCTAATGCGGACAGCCAAGTTTCAGATTAGTTGTTGGCTTTGCCGTAAACGGTCTGCTCAATCGGCAGCAACTTGCCGTCCGACCACACCGTCAGCTTGTAATACTGCGGCAGAATTGCATCCTGACGTTCAGGGTTCGACGCATCGAACGCCGGATCGTATTTCGCGACCAAACCGTCATACTTCACGGTGTAGAGTGCGTCGTGCACCTTCTTCCAATCGTAAGAGCCAGCCTTCTCGATCGCTTTGGCGAGAATGTAAACCGCATCATAAGAGTTTGCGGTCGCCGATCCCATCTTCAGTTCCGATGGATCCTTAAGACCGAACTTCTTCTTGATCTTTTCCCAAACCGCTTTGGTGCGCGGATTCATCTCGCCCATCCACGTGAAGGTCTGCATTACACGCACGCCATTCGCGAGCGGGCCAGCAAGATCGCCGAGATTGCCGGCGATACCCCACGCGCCGACAATGGTCGGCTTGTAACCGATCTTGTCGAAGCTGCGGACGATCTGATTGCCTTCGCGATCAAGCGCAAAGGTGACGACGGTATCGGCGCCGGAGTCGCGAATTCGGATGGCCTGGGCCGACATGTCCTGATCGTTCCAGTTAAACGTTTCGACTGCGGCAACTGTTTTGCCCTTGGCTTCCATTGCCGCCTTAAAGTCAGGCAGAGCGCCGTTTCCCCATCCCGTGTTCTCATACATGATGGCGACCTTGCCGGTCTTGGAAGCCTTGAGAGCCTCAGACGCGAGAAACTGGGAAACCCATTTATCCTTGGCGGAAACGCGGAACATATAGTTCGGCGAAGCGCCATTCTCGGTGATCTTGGTGCCGGCGCCGGTCGTACCGATCCACGGAATGCCGATTTCGTTCACGGGGCCAACCTGAGCGAGACCAACGGTCGAATGATAGCCACCGAAAATACCGATGCACTTATCCGACAATGCGATACGGCGGACGTTATCCACGCCACGCGGCGGAGCGCCGGCATCGTCATACTGAATCAACGATAGCTTCTGGCCGAGCACCCCACCCGCTTCGTTGATTTCATCGATCGCAACCTCCGCGCCGTATTTCACCGCGGCGCCACCGAAAGCAGCCGGACCGGTCAGCGGCCCGCTGTTGCCGATACAAGGCTTCTGATCAGCCATCGCGGGCGCAGCCATGACAGCCAAAGCACCCGCAGCGAGAAGTGATATCGACCATTGTGAACGATACATTTTGCCGTCTCCCCTTTGTCAGCTCGCTTGAGAACATCCGAGCCATTGCGCAAATTGAAGACTAGGCCGTCCGCATGCACAAAGATGAAATCATTATCTTAGGTATAGGCGCTTCCTATGGTATAGTGTATCTGCTTAGTGAATAATCAAAAAGTGCGCAATATCAATGCATCTGCTGGTATACGCAAAGGCTAGAGGTAGTTCTGAAGGGGCCAAGACGAAGCTCCACTGCGTAATATAGCCGCTACTCGCAACGCCCTCGCATATGTCGATGGGAACAACTCGCACCGTTCCCTTGGTGGTCGCAGCGCTTGGAGAATTCAGAGTCCATGGACCTTAGACAATTGCGATCATTGGTCTACATCGCCGATTCAGGCAGCTTATCGCGCGCTGCTGAAATCCTGCGCATTGCACAACCTTCGCTTAGCCAGCAGATCAAAGACCTCGAAGCCGAACTTGGCGTCGAGCTATTTCACCGTCACGCGCGCGGCGTCCTTCTCACCGAAGCTGGACATACACTCTATGCTCATGCTCGCTCGATACTGAAGGATGTAGCCTTCGCAAAAGAGACGGTTGCAACACAGTTGCGCAACCCGAGCGGCAAAGTGTCAGTCGGCTTCCCCACGTCAGTGTGCCGCGGCCTCTCGTCAGCTTTGATCAAGAAAGTGAATGAGAAGTATCCGAATATCTCGATCTACCTGATCGAAGCAATGACCGGCACGCTCGACGAGTGGATGCAGATCGCAAGGCTCGACATAGCAGTCCTTTACGATCCTCGCGTGTTCGCAAACATTTCACTGTACCCTGTCGCAATTGAAAATCTCATGTTGATCGCCGACAGCAAGAACCAAATTCTGCATCGCAATTCGATCGGATTTGCCGAATTGGAAAACATTCCGGTCGTGCTACCCGCAAAGCAGCACGTCCTGCGTAACTACATTGAGCATCTCGCTACACGAAATGGTATTACGCCGCGCGTCGTGATCGAGAGCGATTCATTTAACGCGATCCTCGAAATGGTGAAGGCCGGTTACATGACTATCATGCCGCATTTCGGCATGTTGCAGGAAATCAACGCCGGCCTTTTCGGTGCAATCCCCATTGTAGACCCGACACCAAGTTGGAATATCTCGGTTGTGGTCTCGCAAAGGACTATCAACATGCACTCCACCGACGCTGTAGCAAAGACCTTGATCGAGCTAATGCGGGACATGATCCAAAGCGGCACGTGGAGAGCGCAAATTCTTTCCGATTGAATGATCAGCGTTTAGGTTAACATCGGAGTCACAAACCCATTTTCTTTGCAAGAGATGCTCGAGCAGGCTCGCGATTTCCAGACGCTCGAGCACTGTCCAAGGCCCTGACCGCGCCTCTGCTGGCATGCTTCGCCACCACTGCAACGGTGACACGTCGTTCGGATAGCTCTCGGGCGGCTATATCGTCGCTCCGGAAGGTCAATGGGTGAGCGTTGTGGCGTTCCATGGCCGGGCCGGAAATGATCGTCACATAGCTTTCGATCTTCGCGAAATGGTTCGGAAAACCATCGGGACCGGGCTTGTTCGAGAACGAGCGTTCAATCACAACGTCCGGGTTGGCCAGCGTCATCTGGTGCGGCCTGTCGCCAAGATTGCTGATCGGCCTTCCATCAAGGCCATGCGGATGCGACCCAGCAAAGTAGACTTGGTGATTGTGCTGGACGAACCGCTGCTTCGTCGCGGGAACGAGTTTATTGACGATCGCGTCCCAGCAGAGTTAGCCCTTGTCGTCGAGGTAGGGAATATCCCTCACCACAAGATGGTTGCTATCGAGCGCGATCGCGTAGCCCTTGAGGGGGATCGGTTGCTGGCCGCCCGCGCCAGCATGCGCATTCCGACATCGCGCGCGCGATCCGGTCGAATCGTTGTCTTCCTGATCATTTTCGCAATCGCTGCCGCAACGATGGCATGGCATTTCTATGGTGACCAAGCAAAGCAGCCGTTTTCAAGCCTGGTGCCGCAATTTCTTGGAACTGCGCCAGCTCCAACGCCAAACACCAGCGCCGCTGAGCCGCAGAACGTAGCCTCCCGAACCGCGGCGCCTCAACCGGCTGTCGCTCCGGCACCTACGCAAGAGAGCAGCAACGCGGCATCCGGGACGCCACCGCTACCTGAGTCGGCTCCTGCTATGCCGACGGCGGAAGCTCATCCGACGCAAGTAGCGCTGCCGCCTGAAATTACGCAGTCTCTTGAAGCTATGGCGCAAGAAATTGCTTCGTTGAAGCAAGCAGTAGAACAGTTGCGGGCCGGTCAGCAGCAATTGAGCAACGATGTCGCAAAAACCAGCGAGCACGTGGCACGCCATAAGCTTGCCGAGCAAGCATCCAAGCCAGTGTCACGGCAACGACCACCGGCATGCGCCGACACCAGCAGTGGCTTCGCGTCCTCTCGCACCCTATTCGTCGCGACAAACACAGCCGAAACGACAAATCTATCCGCAAGGCATCGCACAACACGAAGGTTACACCCCACCCTCCGCGCCCGCGCAACTTCCGTCACAGCACCGCGCCTCGACCGCCAATGCCGCTACAATAATCGCTTATTGCCGGCGAGCCCGCCGCGGCCTTTACGGCCCAGCCTCCTCGGCCCCAACAATTTGATCTGCTTTGCGCAGAAAGTCCTCGAAACCGGATAAGAAGCGCGGTCAGGACAACTAGCCTGTTGTCCTGACCGCGCTTGTTGTCCCCGCCTCAGGCGACCGCTGACTTTATTTTCTGACGATTGCTCTCGAGCCGGCGGTCCACCAGCGCGACGATCTGATCGACCACGGGGTGGCTCATGCCCTTCTGCCGCGCCAGTAACTGCACCAGCTTGTCGGCCCGCTCGACGTTCGGAGCACCGTTGATCAGCGCCCGCGCCACCGACGCCGGACGCGCGAGGCTTTTGGCCGCCGCTGCGTATTTGTCGAACGGCACGAGATCCTCGCGCTTTGCGCCGAGCGCGATGCAAACATCCGATACGAACTCATACACCGCGCGCGACTGCTCAAGATCGGAATGCACCGCCTCCTGCGCCGTGCGCATGCCGTCCGCCGTGACGCAGCGGTAATTGCCGGCCATCAACATCGGCCATTTTGCCAGCGGCACGAACAACGAATCGTGGAAGCGCAGTTTCACCGGCACTTCGGTCTCGCCGTCCACCATGCGGATCGCATCGATGTCCCGCTCAAGCTGGAGCAGAATGGCATTGCTGCTTTCACTGTCGAAGCGCGCGACCTTGAAGTTGGTCGGCAGCGTGACGTGCAGGAAGTTGACCTTTTCCTCCGGCGGACGGATCGCCTGCGGATCGGGGCTGCACAGCGTCAGCGTGCCGGGATCGAACGCGCTCCAGACCGACGGATCGGTGTAGGCAGCCTTCACCGCGCTCGCGTCGACGCCCGGAAGACGCGCTATGTAAGGCAACGGCGGCATGTTCATGATCGACATGCAGGGGACACGCGACTTGGCGATGCGCTCGAGCAGCTCACGCACGCCCGGCGAACCATATTGCGGCTCCTGCATCGCAAGCCCGATCAGATCGTAGTTCGCCGGATTCGCATCCGCCGCACTCACAGCGGACACCTTGCCGGGCAGATCGCGCGAATCGATCAGGACCGGTTGCTCGCGACCGCGAATCGGCATCCGCACGCGGAAGCCTTCGCTGTTGATGAGATCGGCCTCGGCAGGAAGGCAGACCAGCGTGACGGAGTGACCGCCGAACAGGAGTTTGGAAGCAAGTAGCGATCCATAGGAGGCGCCGAGGATGAGAATTTTATAGTGCGACATTGTGGTTCTCTTTGCAGACGGAGATGCTGCGGCCGGCGTTACAGCTGAAGCCTGTCTCCGTATTTCCCAAGGTGTTTTGTTTGAGCGCTTGTTGCGCCTGGCGTGCGCGCACGATCATGATCGTGCGAACGTCTGTACGAATAGTCGGTAGAGCTGAGCCGGCCTCAATGAGGCCGACTCATTATACGCTGCATATCCTCGAAGGCGGTTTCTCGCGACACCAGCGTCGCAATCAGCGTGATAGCGCCGAGTGCAACGAGGTACCAGGAGATCGCATGGATGGTGCCGAAGTAAGCCAGAAGACCCGTCGCGATCATCGGAGCGAAGCCGCCGCTGATCGCTCGGCGCCACATATGCAGAAACTGCAACATCCGGTCGATGATTCCGAAGACTGAAGACGGCCATTCTCGGCACCCCATCATCAGGCAACGGGGCTTTCTGTGACCCCGCCGAGCTTTGGCTTGCACAGCGATCCCTTAGCGCAGTTGCATATGTTAAAAGCGAGCCCCCCCCTAGCATCACGACGGATCAAACAGCACACCTGGATTGAGGATGGCTTTCGGGTCGAAGATGTTCTTCGCCGCCTTCATAGCGGAGCAGAATAACTCAGGACGCTCCTTGTCGTACCATGGGCGATGATCTCGACCGAGCGCATGGTGATGGGTGGTCGTCCCCCCGGCATCAACCATCGCCGTTTCAGCGATCTTTTTAATCGCCATGTATTGTTCCGGAATACGAGCTTTGTCACCATAGGCGTACCAGGTGAAGTACGGTGCCGGACCGTCTGGATAGATATGGGTAAACCGGCAGGTGACAGAACCAGGCCGTCCCGTGACCTCCCGAATCGCACGAAGAGTTTCCGCTCTCACATGTTCACGCATCTGAGCGAAGCGACCCCAGGTGACGCACGTTTCCATCGTCTCACGCATAACGCCGCGCGCAATCGCATACTCACGCAAGTAAGGTCCGCGCAGGAATTTGTCACGCCAGCTCTTGGCGCTGGAATCCGCATTTGCATCACCCTTTAGAACCGAAACGTCCCAAGTCCCGCCATGATCGCCGCAGATTTCAAGCGCACGATTCATCCAGACATCGACCGGATGGTCCGCAGATTCAAAGCCGAGCACCAGAATGTCGTATGTACCGTCGCTCGAGCCGGTGTAGGCAGCCTCCTCGCGCTCAACCAGCCGAGCACTTGCTGGATAAAGGCCCGACTGCGAGATGACGCGCGTTGCCTCGACCGCTTTGTCGTAGTCGCCGAACCGGACGCTGACCATCTGCCGGAAGGTCGGCCGCTTGTGCAAACGCACCCATGCTTCGGTGATGATGCCCAAAGCCCCCTCAGACCCGAGGAACAGACGATCGGGATTCGGGCCGGAGCCGGATGCAGGAAAGCGGCGCGACTCGATATTTCCCGAAGGCGTAACAACCTTCAGGCTTTGAACGTGATCGTCGATCTGCGTGTAGACCGTCGCAAAATGACCTGCCGCGCGCGTCGCAATCCAGCCGCCAAGCGAGGAGAACTCCCAAGCCTGCAGGAAGAAGCGCATGGTGAGGCCGCTCGACTTGAGCTGCCGCTCAAGGCTCGGGCCAAGAACACCCGCCTGAATTCGTGCGGACTGAGATGCATGATCAATTTCAAGCACCTTGTCGAAATACTTCATGTCGATCGATACGACGCCACGATAGCGGTCATGCGTCGGAGGATTGACGCCACCGACGACGCTCGTTCCCCCACCGTAGGGAATAGCGGCAAGACTATCGTTCTCGCACCAGCGGTAGAGTTGAACGATATCATCCTCTGTGCGCGGATAGGCAACCGCGTCCGGCGGATTGCGGAACTCTCCACGCACGGCGTAAGCAACGTCAACAGTCCCCGCTCCATAGGTGTGATAGAGCCGGTCATATTTGTCGGTCGTGCAGATATCCTGCAGCACCGCAGGAACCTTCACGCGCGAATCTCTGATCGTGACCGACTCAAGGGTCGGGAACGGCACTGCACTGAAGTCTGTGACGCCGAGAAGCCCAGTCCAGGCCTTTTCAAATTCAACCACTTCCGCGGGCGAAACCTTGTCGCCTTCGTGACCCCACCCGTAAAATTTTCTTCGCTGCTCCTGTTTGCCACCGTGCATGTGACATTCCTCCCTTTTGACGCTTTAATGACAACGATTGCTATAATTGCTATTAATATATGACTTTTTGATTTATAATCAATGGCTTGATATTATTGCAAACGTTGTCATTCGCTATTTTGGTGAAAAATCGTAGCGAGTCAATGGCCCGGCAGACAATTTTGAGTCGAGCCAGCAACTATCGACGGATCTGCTCGTGAAGGAGATGCGATGAGATTTTGAAGTGCAATCCTGGGAAGGAGACATCCAGTGCTTGCAAATGCGAAGCGCCTCAGGTCAGAACTACTTTAAGTGATGGGATGAAAACGTCGTGGCCAAGACAACTGTCAGTTTGAAACAGGTCGCTGCTTTGGCGGGCGTTTCATCTTCCACGGCATCACGCGCTATTGCGAAACCCGAGAGTCTGCATCCAGATACTCTCAAACGAGTTCGCGAAGCTATTGAATCTCTGGATTATGTTCCCTTCGCGCCAGCTCGTGTTCTCCGCTCGGGTCGAACTCAAACTATCGGAATCGTTGCACCGACGATTTTGAATGAGCTTTACGCACTGGCCATCGACACACTTGAAAGCCGGTTGGATCAACTCGGCTATACCGTGCTGCTCACTTGCCCCCACGGCAATCACGAAGCAGATATCCGCAGCATGCGTGCGCTCGTCGAGCGTGGCGTCGATGGCGTTGCAGCTATCGGATCCAACCACCATCACGACGTCTTTTCGCTACTGCAGCGCCAGAAGGTCCCCTACGTGCTAATGTGGGCGACCGATCGTGATCGAGTCCACCCCACAGTTGGGTACGATCAGAAGCTAGCGATGACTAAAATCACTGAACACCTCGGAAACCTGGGCCATAAAGATTTTGCAATTCTTCCAGGTCCGCTCCACGGCCATAAACTCTCAGAGGAGAGACTTGCTGGCGCCCGCGAAGGATTGAACAATCTTGGACTTACCCTTCCCGCCCAGAAAATTCTAGCAACACCCTACGACCCCGATGAAGTTCGTAAAGCGATCCACGAAATCATAACTTGCAGACCGGGCGTGACCGCAATTATCGGTGGCAATGACATGATTGCCGCCGCAGCCATTGCCGAATGCAGACGCCTCGGCATCGACTGCCCAAGACAGCTATCGATTACCGGCTTTGGCGACTGGGGCCTAGCCCGTCTGATGTCGCCATCATTAACCACCATACATTCCGACGCTGCGCGCATCGGAAACTTGACTGCGGACAATCTGCTTTCGCAAATTCAAGGAAAGAACGTCGAACACTGGCAATTGGAGTATGAGCCTGAGCTGGTAGTTCGTGAAAGTACGGCTACAGTTTAGGTTCGATCAACTCGATTGAACTGCTCAGATATGTTAGGTGTACCAATATGGCGGGCGCAATAATATCCTGCTAGCCGATACTACTATATGATCATGAGTTGCGCCCGCCGCTCCTTTTGCAAAGCGGGATCGGGCACCGGGCTCGAATCCACCAACCGGCGCGTGTAGGGGTGAGAGGGGTTTGCGAACACAGTCTCCGAGTCGCCCTCCTCCAGCACCTCGCCGTTCTTCATCACCACCACGCGGTCGGCGAATTTCCGAACCAGCGTCAGGTCGTGGGCGATGAACAGATAGGAGAGCTTGAGCCTGGTGCGCAATTGCGCGAGCAGCGCGACCACCTGCGCCTGGATCGTCATGTCGAGCGCGGAGACCGCCTCGTCGCACACGATCAACTCAGGTTCGAGCGCGAGCGCCCGTGCAATCGCGATGCGTTGGCGCTGACCGCCGGAGAACTCGTTGGGGTATTTCACGAGATCGGTGCGCGCGAGTCCGACCATCTCGAGAAGCTCGCCCGCCCGCTCGGCCTGCTTCGCCTTCGGCACGACGCCGGGATGCAACTCCCACGGCTCGGACAAGATCGCGAGCACGGTCATGCGCGGATTGAGCGAACTATACGGGTCCTGAAACACCGCCTGTACCGAGCGGTTGTAATCCTTCAGTTCGCCCTTACCGAGTTTGCGGATATCCTTGCCGTAAAATTCGACGGAGCCGTTGGTGATGTCACGCAAGCCGAGCACCCCGCCTGCGAGCGAGGACTTGCCGGAGCCGGATTCGCCCACGACACCGACGATCTCGCCTTTGCCGACAATCAGATTGACGTTCCTGACGGCGCGGAACGGGCCGTAGCTGATGTCGAGATTGCTGACCTTGAGAAGCGGCGCTGGCGCAACCGGCTTTGCCGAGCGATATTCCTCGGAGCGGTCAGCCAGAAGCTGCCGCGTATAGGGATGCTGCGGGGCCGCAAAGACATCCGCCGTGGTGCCACGCTCGACGATTTCGCCCCTCTTCATCACCAGCACGCGGTCGGCGATGTCGGCCGCGACTCCAAGGTCATGGGTGATCATCATCAGCGACATTTCCGTCTCGGCTCGCAGATCACGCAGCAGTTCGAGAACCTGCGCCTGCACAGTAACGTCGAGTGCTGTGGTCGGCTCGTCAGCAATCAGAAGATCTGGCGCAAATGCCATCGCCATCGCGATCATGATGCGCTGGCGCTGGCCGCCAGAAAACTGGTGCGGATATTGAAATACCCGGCTCTGCGGGTCAGGAATATCGACGCGCTTGAGGAGTTCGAGCGTCCGCGCATCGGCATCGACCTTCGACATGCCATGAATGCGGCATACTTCGGAAATCTGCCAGCCGATCGGGTAGACCGGGTTGAGGTGGATTAGCGGGTCCTGAAACACCATTGCGAGGCGACGGCCGTAAAGCTTGCGCCGCTTCTCGATCGGCATCGTCAGCAGGTCTTCGCCGTTGAAGCGGATGTTGCCTTTAGTGATGCGGCCCGGCGGGCAATCGAGTAGCCCAAGAACGGCACTGGCGGTGACGCTCTTGCCTGAACCGCTTTCCCCAATCACTGCCACAGATTCATTGCGGCCGATCGAGAAGCTGATATCGCGCACGGCCTTGAACCAGCCATGCTCGGTTGCGAAATCGATGGTGAGATTCTCAACCTCGAGCAGTGGTTTCGATTCATCACGCATTGATAACCGCCTTCGTCTTGAGACTCGCGCGCAGCGCCGGATCGTTAGCGATGCGGAACCATCCTGCAAGAAGATTGGCGCACAGCGCGGTTATCATGATCGCAAGACCCGGCCAGAACGCGAGCCACCACGCCACATTGAGGTAGCTGCGACCTTCCGCAACCATTAGGCCCCAGGTAATCGCCGGCGGTTGCACGCCCATGCCAAGGAATGAGAGCGCAGACTCGGCGAGCATCAGATAGGCGAAGTCGAGAGCTCCAATCACGAGAAGCGTCGGCAGAACGAGCGGAGCGATGTGACGGATCGCAAGGTGCATGCGCCCTGCTCCCATCACCCGCGCGGCCAAGACGAACGCCCGCTGGCGAATCTCAAGCGCCTCCGCGCGCGCAGTACGCACATAGACCGGCAGGCGGGTGATCCCGAGCACGATCACGATATTGATGGGATCAGGACCGAGGACGTAGAGAACGATTAGCGCCATCAGGAGCGATGGAAAACTCATGACAATATCCATCGCGCGCATGATGACCTGCCCAAGCGCGCCTCGGCTCAAACCCGCCACAATCCCGACGCAGCCGCCGACCAGCATCGAGACAAGCAGCGATCCGGCTGCGATGCCAATCGTGTTGCGCGACGCAACGATGATGCGCGCAAGGATGCTGCGGCCGAGCGAATCCGAGCCAAGCACATAGAGCCAGCCGGATTCGATATGGAACGGATGAGCGTTACGCGCGCGCAGGTTGATGGAGACCGCGGCCTTGCCGAGCAGCTCGGGGCCGACAAGCGCGACCAGGCAGATGAACACCATGTAGATGGCGGCGGCCAAAGCGAGCTTGTCCTGAAGGAGAAGCTTGAACATGCCTCGTGCTTTCATGGCTAACCTCAGCTTGCCCGAACACGCGGATCGATCCGCGTGTAGGCAAAATCGATCAGGATATTCATCACAAAGATCGCGAAGGCGGTCAGCAGGATACAGGCCTGCACCACGGCGAAGTCGCGCTGCTTGATGGCGCTGATCATCAGATTGCCAATACCCGGCCAGCCGAATACTGTCTCGACCACGACCGCGCCGTTGATGAGGGCGGCGGCCTGGTCGCCTGCAACGGTGACGACTGTCAGCAGCGAGTTACGCAGCGCATGCAGGAAGATGATGCGGCGGTTGCCGGCACCCTTGGCGCGCGCCGTCTTGACGTAGGGGGAAGCGAGCGCACCGATCATCGAGGCACGCACCACCTGCGTCATCAGCCCGAGGGGCCGGATCAACAGAACGCCGGCCGGCAGGATCCAATGCCACACCGATCCCATGCCCGAGGTCGGCAGCAATCCCAGCGAGACCGAGAAGACAAGGATCGCAACGATTGCCACCCAGAAGTCGGGTGCGCTCGCGCTGGTGATCGTAATCATGCTGGCGATGCGGTCGAACACCCCGCTCGGCCGGAACGCCGATAGCGAGCCGATCAGGATGGAGAAGAACACCGCGAGGATCATGGTGACGAGAGCAAGCTTCAGCGTCACCGGAAATGCATTGAGGGCGGCATCCATCGCTGGCCGGCCCTGGAAAATCGATTGGCCGAAATCGAAGTGCAGCATGTCGTAGATGTAACGGCCAAACTGCACATACATGGGTGCGTTGAAGCCATGGCGTTCTGCGAAGGCGATGCGCTGATCCATCGGCGCATCCATCGGCAGGAACAGATTGGTCGGATCGCCCGTCATACGTGCCAGGAAGAACACAAGCACGAGCAGAAAGAGAAAGGCGAGCAGACTTTGTCCGCCACGGCGCAGAATATAACCCGTCATGAAAACCCCTTAACCTCCAGACGGGTGCGGCTTTGAAGGCCGCACCCGCTCCTTTAAACCCCGGACTTACTTGAACCCAACCGTGCTCAACTGAAGTTCGGAATTGGTGGCGATCGACGGACGAAAGTCCAATCTCTTGTTCACACGGGTGAACCCAACCATGTGGAACAGCGAGACGTCGGGAACGTCCACCTCGTGAATTCGCTTGAAAGCCTCCTGATAGAGCTTGGTGCGCTTTTCACCGGTCGACTTGCCGGCCTCGTCGATCAGCTTATCGAGCTCGGGATCGCTGATCGTCGATTGACCGCCCTGCGAGTGGTACTTCACATAGATGGTGAATACCGCGTCGCCGTTATTGTTGTCGTGCTGCTCCTGGAACAGCGTCGGCTGGCGGTTCTCCGCGAAAGGCTTGAACAGAAGCTTGTACCATTCGGCTGATTCCGTCATCCGCAGCTTCACCTTCAGACCCACCGCCTCATACATCGCCTGCAGCGCCTGCACCGATTCCTCGGAGTTGGGGTAAAGGTTGTAGCGGCCGACCAGCACGATCTCGCGATCGATCGGCGTGCCGGCAGCCTTTGCTTCCTTCAGGAGGGCCTTGGCCTTGGCCGGATCGTAAGGATACGGCTTGAGGTCCGGGTTATGCCCGTTGATGCCGGGCACAACGTGCTGGGCTGAGGCGATCACCTGCTTGCTGAAGATGGTGCCCTTCATGCCCTCGCGGTCGGTCGCGTAGTTGAGCGCAAGTCGGACCCGCAAATCGTTGAGCGGCGGGATCGCCGCATCGATGCGCAGACGCGAAGTCTCCGAGTTCAGGAAGCTGAAATCTATCGACGGATCGGTTGCATCCTGCACCGCAATATTCGGCGAGATATCGGCCTCGCCGGAGGCGACCATGGCCGCGCGCACGGCCGATTCCGAACGCCAGATATAGGTTGCCTTCGTCACCTTCGGCTTGTCGCCCCAATAATCGTTCGTGCGCTCAAGCACGATACGTTCGCCCGGCACCCACTGGGCGAGTTTGTAAGGGCCCGTGCCAATCGGCTCGCGGGTGATCTTCCCCATCGGTGTTGCGGTCGACATGGCGACGACCGTTCCCATCAGCGTCGGTAGGATCGGCTGCGGGGTATTGGTCTTGAACTCGATCTCGTCGTCGCTGATCGGCGTCGCCGTGATGGTCATGCCGCCGAAATACTTGACGCGAATCTCGCAATCGATCGACTTGTCGAGGGTCCGCTCCAGCGAATACTTCACGGCGACGGCGTTGAACGGCGTGCCGTCGTGGAACTTGACGCCATGACGCAGCTTGAAGCGCCACGTCAGGTCGTCCACCTGCTTCCATTCGGTCGCAAGGCGCGGCTTGATCTGACCGTTCTTGGGATTGATCTCGGTCAGGGTCTCGACGACGTTCTGCTTGATGACCTTGCCGACCTGAGACTTCGACGACTGGCAAGGATCGAGCTGATCGGGCTGGGTTTCGAGCACGACCGTGATGTCAGTCGGCGCGCTCCATGCGTAAGACGGCAGGATAGACGGCGCCGCAATGACGACCGCCCCCAAGCATAGCTTCAGAAGTTTTCTCATGCATTCCTCCAAGGACCTCTTATATTTTTATTCGACGGCGGTTGGTCAGTCCGGCGTCAGTGTTGCTCCTTTGTAGATTGGCTTTGCGAGCCGTTGGAAAACCGACAACCAGCCGCGATCAGTGGCAGGCGGCGGGCTCGCAAGCCTGTCCTGTCTTTCCGCAAGAATGGCTTCATCCACCAGCAGCGAGATGGAACGCGCGGCGACATCGATCTTGATCATGTCTCCATCCTCGACGAGCGCGAGCGGGCCGGCCTCGAAAGCCTCCGGCGCCACTTGGTTGACAGCAATGCCGCGATTCAGCCCGGAGAGCTGACCATCCGTCACCACGGCAACCGTCTCGCCAAACCCCGCGCCGTTTAACGCCGCGACGAACCACGAGGCCGATGCGAGGCCAGGGCCGCCGCGCGGCCCGAGATAGCGCAGCACGACGACATCGCCGGCTTTGATCGTCCCGCCGAGGCCATCGATTGCAGCTTCCTGCGAATTGAAGGTCCGGGCCGGACCACGAAAGCTGAGTTTGTGCCCTTCCGCGGTGCCGAGCTTGAGAAGCGAGCCATCGGGCGCGAGCGAACCGCGCAACGTCACGAGCGCCGGCGTACGCGATACCGGATCGTCGAGCGTCCGAATAATCCCGTTCGGAACCTCGTAGCCGGCAAGCTCCTCGCCCCAGCTTTTTCCCGTGACTGTCAGCGCGTCACGATGGATCAGGCTTTCGATCCGCTTCATCACGGCGCGACCGCCGCCGGAACGCTCAAGGTCCTCAACTCGTGCATTGCCGTTCGGCCGCACGGCGCAGAGAAGCGGCACTTTCGAACCGAGCGTATCGATGAGCGCGTAGAGATCGACATCAACCTGCGCCTCGTCCGCGATGGCTTGTAAATGCCGCACGCAGTTCGCCGAGCCGCTGACCGCGAGCACCAGCGCCACTGCATTCGCAAACGAGTCGGCCGTCATGATCTTGCGTGGCGTCAACCCCTCGCCCACCATCTCGACGATCCGCCGCGCGGCCTTGTCGATCTGTTGCAGCATCGCCGGGCTGTTGGCCCGCACCGGGGCGCTGCCCGGCAGCGCAAGACCAAGCGCCTCACACACGAGGTGCATCGAGTTCGCCGTGCCGAGACCCGCGCAGACACCGGGGCCGGAAATGGCATGATCCGCCATGCCGCTCAGATCGGAGAGCGGCAGTTCTCCCGTCACCACCTTACCGACATTCTCGAACACGTCCTCGATATCGATCTCGGCGCCGCCGTAGCTGCCGTGCCCCTGATAGCCGCCAAGGATGAAGATGGTCGGAATGTCGAGCCGCCCCGCCGCCATCAACTGGCCCGGCGTGGTCTTGTCGCATGAGGCTAGGCACACCATGCCGTCGAGCATCGGCCCTTCGACGGAAACTTCGATATCGCTCGCGATCAAATCGCGGCTCGGCAGAATATAGCGCGCGCCCTTGGCTGCGCCGTGAATGAAGTCGCTCGGCGCAGTGGTGCGGATTTCAAACGGAATGCCACCATTGTCGCGAATCGCGGCCTTAAGCCGATCGCTCACACCGTCGAGATGACTGAAACAGATCGATAGCTCGGATGACGTGTTGACGATCGCGATCTTCGGTTTTTCCATGTCGGCGTCGGACAACCCCAACGCCTTCCACTGCGCGCGCCGTACCGCCCACGCCGTGGTGCCCGGCTTGAAGTTGCTACGCAGATGAATGTTCTCCCGGGACATTACTATTATCTTTCTTCTTACGCGTGAGCTTTTTTTGGCATCGGCGTCAGGCTGACGCCGCTTGCCTTTAATACCGCTTGCAATGGTTTGATATCGACTGAAGCCATATCGCCGCTCCCGGCCATCACGGCCGCAAGGCCAGCGGCCTGCCCGGTCGAGAAACAGTTCGCGGTGACGCGAACGGCGGCCTGCGCCTCGTGCGTCGACGACAGGCACCGGCCAGCGACCAGGAGATTGCGCACACCTATCGGCAACAGCGCACGGTACGGAATGTGATTGTAACCACCAGGACTAAGCCAGACCCAGCGCGTCGAGCGTCCGCCGCCGTGATCCTCAATTGGCCAGCAATTCGCAGCGATCGCATCGTCGAACTTCCGCTCTTTCAGCACATCGTCGGAGGTGAGAACATGCGGGCCAACGATGCGGCGGGTCTCGCGGATGCCGAGCTCAGCGCCGGTGTCGAGAATATAGGCGTTGGCGTAGCCAGGAACGTAACGACGGAATATCTCGAGATAAAGTCGTGCCTGGCGGCGCCCCTCGCGCTCGGCCTCGCTCAGCTCAAACGGATCGAACGTATCGGGGGTATGACCTTCGACCTTCACCTTGGTGATGTTGAGGTGAACGATGCCGTCGCGTACTGAATAAATCCCACCCGCCGTACGCGGCAGGTCGTAGCCGTCCGCCACTGCCTGCTCTAGCAGCCGGTGCATTTCGTCGCGCGGAACCTTCATCGCAACAGTGGTATCGACGCCACCCATACGGAACATGGCGGTCGGAAACTGCAGCGATGCCTGGTCGTATTCGGTTGCAGCACCGGCCATGTCCGCGAGTTCGCCGTCGCCCGTGCAATCGATGAACGCATTGGCGCGTATGGCAAACAGCCCACCCCGTCCGCGCACGATCACATGGCGGATGCGGCCGCCTTCCACGCCCGCCTCGACGAGCCGCGCTTGATAAAGCACGGTGAGGCGCGGCGCCTCAGCGAGATCGTCAAGCACGGATTTCATGATGAAGAGGTCATAAGGCAGCGACGCCGTCTGCAGCCAAGGCAACGCGCCGCGGCTGCCGCCTGCGTGTTCGAGCCTGCCCCGCACCTCTTCGGCAAAGCCGTGCACCATCTGCACCGGCGCGCCGTCGATCAAAGAATAAAGCCCGCAGACGCCGCCTAGCGACGTTGACGTCATCGTGCCACCGAGAAAACCGTTGCGCTCAAGCAGCACTACGGACGCGCCTGCCCTTGCCGCGCACACCGCAGCCGCCACGCCGGCCGCGCCGCCGCCTGCCACCACGACGTCCACCTCGCAAAGCACTTCCACTTCGCGCGCGAGACGGCCAACGGTATGGCAGCGGGGCGACATCACACCACCCCCTTATCGTGCAGGGCGGCGATCTTAGCATCGGAATAACCAAGATCGTTGCCGAGCACTTCATTGGTGTGCTCGCCGAGCATCGGCGGGGCGCTGCGAATGCCGAGTTCGACGCCGGACATCCGGATCGGCGACCGCAGAAGGCGGATAGGATTTTTCCCCGTTGCGGAGTGTTTAACCTCCGCGAGTACACCACGTGCTTTCACCTGCGGGTCCTCAAACACCTCGGGGATCGTATGGATCGGGCCGCACGGCACCTGTTCTTGCCGGCACAGGCTGAGCCAGTGCGCCGAGGTGCGCTTCGCAAAGGCCGCACTGATCTCCGTGATGAGCTCCTTGCGGTGCTTGAGACGCAGCGTGTTGGTGGCAAAGCGTGGATCGAGCCGCAGGTCCGGCCGCTCGATCAGACTACAGAAGCGGAAGAACTGCGGATCGTTGCCGACGCCGAGATTAACGTGACCGTCCGCCGTGGCGAAGGTCTGATACGGCACGATGTTGGGATGCGCGTTGCCGAAGCGTTTTGGCTCCAAACCATCGACCAGGAAATTCGAGACCTGATTGTAAAGCCAAGCAACCTGGCAATCGAGCAGCGAGATATCGATCCGGCGGCCGATGCCTTCCTTCTCCCGCTCGCGTAGCGCGGCGAGAATCGAGACGGTCGCGTACATGCCCGACATGATATCGGCGATCGGCACTGCAACCTTCATCGGCTCACCATCCGGCTCGCCAGTGATGCTCATCAAACCGCCCATGCCCTGAATGATGAAATCATAACCGGGTTGTGGCGCGTAGGGACCGTCCTGCCCGTATCCGGTGATTGAGCAGTAAACGAGCGAAGGCGCCTTCGCGTGAACCTCCTCCCAGCCAAAGCCGCGTTTGTCGAGATCGCCGACTTTGAAGTTCTCAACTAGCACGTCACTCTTCTCGATCAGGTCATAGAGAATCGCCTTACCGTCGTCGGTGGTGATATCGACCGTTACCGAGCGCTTGTTGCGGTTGATGGAAAGGAAGTATGCACTCTCGCGAGTGGGCTCACCGTTCTCGTCCGTTAGGAACGGAGGCCCCCAGCTTCGCGTATCGTCGCCCACACCCGGTCGCTCGATCTTAATCACGTCAGCACCGAGATCGCCGAGAATCTGCGTGCAGCTCGGCCCCGCAAGGATGCGCGAAAGATCGAGAACCCTGATACCTTCGAGCGGCTGCTTCATGCATGTGCTCCAGATGACCGGTAAGGCGCTCTGGTATGCACGATACCAGAGCAACCCATCGCTCCGCGTGTAAGAACGAACGCACTCGCATTACAACCAGTTTGGTCTTGCGCGCGCATGTCAGTGATATGTGAAAGGAGCAATTGGCCGCAGTCGAAAACGTTGCGGCAGATCAAACGAGACGTAGTGCCCCACAACGCGACTGCCAAGCCTAAATAGAACGCCATATCGCGCCGCGCCACTTGAAGTTCCTCCGCGTGATAAGCCGATACACCGGACCGCTAACACGAGACGCTACTTAACTGACCCTATAAGGATACTTCCAAGGCGATGCTTGACTGACAAACGACTAATACTTATCGTTCGGTTGAGTTTTTGTTGCGTGAGGGCCTTACAAGTGGACTCGCGACTGCCACCTTTGAATGCGTTGCGTACATTCGTGACCGCCGCTCGCGTTGGCAGTTTCAACGACGCTGCGGCGGAGCTGTTTGTCACGCCCGCCGCCGTCAGCCGCAGCATCAAGTCACTCGAGGATCATCTCGGCTGCGCACTGTTTCATCGCTCGCATCGCCAAATCACGCTGACCAAAGACGGGCAGTATTATCTCGCGCATCTCGGCAATGTATTTGATCAGATCGCACTCGCGACACAGAACCTCGCGGCACAGCGCGCGCATCGTCCGCTCGTCGTCTGCGCCTATCCGACTTTCATCATCGACTGGTTGATTCCGCGCTGGTCGAAATTCGCGCGCGAGTCTACCGACCTCGAACTCAAGTTCGTGACCACACATACGCACGAGATTGATTTCGAGAAATCGGGCATCGATGCCGCGATCCTGAGTGATCGTCTCGAGTACGGCCCGCGCATGAGCGAAAAACTTTTCATGACAAATCTGGTCCCGGTGTGCAGCCCGAACTATCTGCCTGCTACCACACTAACATCCGACGATGACGAGTGGGGTCACAGTCTGCTCCACTCCGAAACACGCCCGAACGATTGGCAACGATGGGCGGAAGCAAACGGCAATACGCGGATCGATCCGTTCCGCGGCCAGCGCTTTGAAAGCTCGAAGCTGATGTATGAGGCGGCGATCGCGGGCGGCGGCATCGCGATCGGCCTGGAGGAGTTGTTGCAGCGCGAGTTCGGTGCGGGAAGCCTCACCATCGCTTTCCCTGACAGTAAGCCTGCGTCCTGCCCCTTCCACCTGATCCGGCCGGCCTCGACTGAAATGCATCCGTTCTTCCAGCCATTCCGTAAATGGCTGTTGAGCGAAGTGAACTCCAAACCCGAGCCGGAGAAGGCCGCAGCGTTGCTACCCTCAGGGATAAACGATCGTTCCAGTTTCGCGCAAAGCACGGCACTCGGCCTCAGTTAGCCAGCCTGACAAGGCATCCGCACCGCGCGCGGGCGCGGGCGGCGCGGGAGAATCCGGGACGCTCCGGCTGAAGCGCGGCGCGGGCGCAGCCTGACGATAGCCCGCGACATCGATATACGACCCACGCGCTGTCATGTGCGGATCGAAAAACGATTCCTGGAGTGACAGTACCGGCGTCACGCATGCATCGGTTCCGGCAAACAGCGCCGCCCATTCGTCACGCGGGCGAGCAAGAAATATCCTCCGCAGGCGCTCGCGTCCTTGCGACCATCGCGCCTGATCGTCCTGTGCTGACATCTCCGTCACACTAAGGCCGAGCTTTTCGAGAAACAGCGCGTGAAACCGCTTCTCGATAGGGCCAACCGCAACATAGCCCCCATCGGCGCATTGATAGGTGTCGTAAAAGTAAGCGCCGGAATCCAGAATATTTGTGCCACGCTCCTGCGAGGACACACCACAGGCCATGAGGCCGTTGATCGAGGTCAGCATCGCGGCGACGCCATCGACGATCGCGGCATCAACTACCTGCCCCTTACCCGATTGCCGCGCCTCTAAAATTCCAGCAAGCAGGCCGAGCGCGAGGAACAACGCGCCGCCGCCGAAATCGCCGATCAGGTTGAGCGGAACGGGCGGCGCTCCGCCCTTGCGACCCATGGCATGGAGCGCACCGGTAAGGGCGATATAATTGAGGTCGTGCCCCGCTGTCTTCGCAAGTGGCCCGCTCTGTCCCCAGCCGGTGATGCGGCCGTAGACCAATTGCGGATTAGCCGCAAGGCAGGGCTCGGGCCCGAGCCCCAGCCGTTCCATCACACCAGGCCGGAATCCTTCGATCAGGCCATCCGCCTCACGGAGGAGGCGAAGGACGAGCGTGACACCTTCAGGCTTCTTCAGATCAAGCTTGATGGTGGTGCGACCGCGCATAATGAAGTTGGTCTCGAGCGGCCGCTCAATGCCGATGTCGGCACGTTCCGGCCGCTCGATACGCAGCACGTCGGCGCCGAGATCGGCGAGCAACATGCCGCACATCGGCCCGGGGCCGATGGCCGGCATCTCGATAAACCTCACGCCAGCGAGCGGCCCTTTGCGCTCGCTCATGCCGCAGCCGACCGCGGCTTGGTCTTGCGGCCTGCCGCGCCGAGGAACGCGGGGATCTCGGTAAGCTCACGCCCGATGATGAGCTGATTAATCTGCGTAGTGCCATCGGGGATGGTGAGCATCCGCGCGTTGCGGAAGTGGCGCTCAACCGGAAATTCGCGCGTCACGCCACAGGCGCCGTGAACCTGAATTGCACGGGACGCTACCCGCACCGCTGCCTCGGACGCATAGACCTTCGCCATCGAGGTCGGCAGATCGCAGCGCCCGCCCGCATCGAGTGCCGCAAGCGCCTTGTAGGTGAGGAGCTGCATCGCCTCGGTCTCGCAGGCCATATCGGCCAGCAATTTCTGCACGAGCTGATGTGCTGCGATCGGCACACCGAACTGGTCACGCTCGGTCGCATAGCGGATCGCATCGTCGAGCGCCGCGCGCGCAATGCCAGAACTGATGACTGCCACCCAGGCGCGAGCGCGCTCGAAACCCGACATCGCTTCAGACAGCCCCGACGCGCCATCACCAAGACGGAATTCGTCGCCGATGTAGACATTGTCCAGCGTGATTGAGCCGAACGACCAGCCGTTCAGGCCGAGCTTCTCAAGCTCTCCAGATTCGAATTTGTGAACGGAGCGATCGAGAATGAAGATTCCGAACTCGTTCTCGCCGGTCCGGGCAAGCACGGTCGAAATATCGGCAACGGTTGCATTGGAGATGAACATCTTCTCGCCGCTAAGCCGCCAGCCATCGCCGTCGCGCACCGCTCTGGTCCGCAACTGACGGACGTTGGAGCCGGTGCCAGGTTCCGTCACCGCGCCGCAGCCGATGATGCGGCCCTCCGCCATGCCTGGCAGATAGCGCGCCTTCTGCTCGGCCGTGCCGCAACGATAGATCTTCATCGCAGCGCCCTCGCTGACATAGGCAAGACCCGCGACGTCCGGCACGAGCCGCGCCAATTCGCCGTAGAGCATTCCGCTTGTGAGATAACTCAGGCCCATGCCGCCGGCATCTTCGGGCAGCCAGCCTGCGCCGATACCATACGGATTGAGAATGCTCATGAGTTGATGCGCGAGTTCAGGCGAAAACGCCTTGTCGCACTTGTCCTTGATGAGCAGCAGCACTTCGGCTTCGACGCAGCGCTTGAGGCTTTCGACGACCATCTTGTCTTCTTCTGCTATTTCAAAATCCATGATTCTTGTCCATTGAAGTATCTGGTGAAGTCAAAGCCCGCCGTCGCGCGGGAGGCAGGCTATAGCGGCTTGCGTCAGGGTCTGGCCGCGTGCGCAGCCTTGCGGGGTTCGCTCTTGCCGAGCCAATCCTCGAGCACGCTTTCTGCGCCCTCGTTGAGGAGTGGCGGCGCGCGCCAGCCCTCCGCAACATCGAAGCCGGAATATTTCACCGCCGAGCCGATCGTCGGTACTGAACCGTATTGCGGGTGATCGAGCGACAGCAGCATCTTGCGATGCAACAGCTGCGGGTGGCTGAACACCTGCGCCACGTTGTTCACCGGCGCATTCGGCACGGTTCCCTTGTCGAGCAGCGCAATGATTTCGGCATTTGTATATTTCGCGATCTCCGCATCGAGAACGCGATACATCTCGTCGCGGTTCTCGACACGCACAGCAAGCGTGGCGAAGCGTGGGTCGGTGATGAGATCTTCCCGCCCGATAGCCCGGACGAATGGCTCGTACACCGTCTGGTAGCCAGCACCGATCACCACTTCGCCGTCGCGGGTTGAAAATACCTTGTAAGGCACGATCTGCGAGTGCTCGGAGCCCCACTTCTCGCGTACCTTGCCGGCAATCAGATACTCCATCGCCGCATCGACAAGGAAGCTCACCTGAGATTCCATCAGACTTGTCTCGACACGCTGGCCGCGCCCAGTTTCCTTGCGCTGCAATAGAGCCGTGACGATGCCGCTATAGGCGTAAAGACCGGTGACGAGGTCAAACACCGAGGTACCCTGCTTGATCGACTTGCCGTTCTTCTCGCCGCTGATGCTCATGAAGCCGAATTCGGCCTGAACGGTAATGTCGAACCCGCCGCGGTCCCCCTGCGGGCCATCAGGTCCTAGTGCAGAGAGCGATGCGTAGATCACGCCGGGGTTTGCGGCTGAGACCCGCTCGTAATCGATGCCGAGACGCTTCAGGACCGGCGGACGGAAGTTCTCTACGACAACGTCGGCGCGACACGCCAACTGATAAAGAAGATCACGGCCTTCTTCGGTTTTGGCATCGAGCACGAGCGAGCGTTTGTTGCGATTGCCGGCGAAGAAGGTCATGCCGTTCTCTGCTTTGAACGGAGGGCCCTGACGACGTGTCTGGTCGCCGCTGCCAGGCGATTCGACCTTCACGACATCGGCACCGTGATCACCAAGAAGCATCGTGCAGAACGGTCCGGCGAAGAACCGGGTTAAATCTAGAACCTTCAAACCTGCCAAAGGTTTCATTATCTTCCTCCAGCACCGCACCTCGACGGCCATGCTGAACCGGGGATCGGGCTGCAACAGATTTCCAGTCGCGAGCGAGAGCGGCAAACAACAAAAAATCCGTGTTGGTTGAGTTTTTGTAGTTCGTACACGGCGACATTCCACCCTTACCGTGAGCGCATCACGCTCTCTATCTTTAGCAATGCGGAACAAGCAGAATGTCCTCGCCCCTCGCCGTCGCCGATATCGGCTCCGTCACGCATCTCAAGCTCAACCGCCCGAAGGTTCTCAACGCGCTCGATGAGGCGACGTTTGATGCGTTTCTCGTCGAGATCGCGCGCGTGGAGCAAAGCGGCACACAAGGCGCGATGGTTATTTCCGGCGAAGGTGCAAAGGCCTTCTGCGCCGGCGCTGACCTCGACACCGTGAAGCGGCTCACCGGTGCGGAGAAGCGGCGTTTCGTCGAAAAAGCCTGGTCAACGCTCGATCGGCTTGCGCGATCGCCGATCCCCTCGGTCGTTGCCCTGCACGGCTACGTGTTGGGTGGTGGATTTGAACTCTCGCTTGCCTGCGATATTCGCATCGCCAGCACCGGAACGGTTTTCGGCTTGCCGGAAATCGCGCTCGGCGCTGTACCCGCCTTCGGCGCGATCCAACGTCTGCCGAAGTTGATCGGCCAAGGACGCGCAGCCGAACTGATGTTGACTGGCCGCCGCTTCGATGAAAACGAAGCACTCTCCATCGGAGCAATTACGAAAGTTATGGAGGCCGAGGCGTTGCTGTCCGAGGCGCTAGCGATCGCCAGACAGATCGCGGAGCGGCCTCGTGAGGCTCTCCGTTATCTCAAGCTAGCGCTCACCAACGATATCGACGGGCGTCTTGCGTCAAACTTGCACGCACTGATCTCGGACACCTGCCACAGGGAACCAACCTATCAAGCGCAGATCGGTCGGTTCGCGAAAGGGTAATCCTTCGCAGAATTCTGCGTGCGTTACCTCCTCGGTGAACGCAGCTATGGCGTTGATTCTAATCCGAACCACGACTTGCGGAAGCAGTCCATCTTCGCGGCATACTGAAGCGATTCGGTCCAAGCCCCGTTGCGACAGGGCTAATCGCTAGCGTTCTGGCCGGCGATGGTTATGTGCCCGCCGCGTCGCACTGAACAAGAAATAGAATCATTACCCCTCGAATATGAGCCTTCTCATATCCACAAAGACTTGGAGCTTACATCCAAACAGAATTTCCACGGCATGGCTTGCCGCCATTGTTCGCGGCAAGCCGATTAAGGATAGCTCGTGTGAATCAAGGCAGGCGGCATCGGTCCCCCAGTCGCCCAATCCAGCAGTTCTGCAGTATGCACCACCGGGACTTGCGTACCCGAACCAATTTGCATCATGCATCCGATATTGCCTGCACTGATCACGTCTGGGTCGATCATCTCAAGGTTTGTGACTTTTCGATCTTTAAGTTTGGTCGAGATCGCCGGCTGCATTAAATTGTAGACACCCGCCGAACCACAACAAATGTGGCTATCCTTCGGCTCGAGAACCACGAAGCCAGCCGCCTTGAGCAAGTCCTTCGGTGCCGAGCGGATTTGCTGACCATGCTGCAACGAGCAGGCCGCATGATAGGCAACGCGCAGCGGTTTCGCACGCGAGGGGTTTAGCAACCCGATCTCCGCCATGACTTCACTGACATCCTTCGCAAGCGCTGCAACGCGCGCAGAATCGGCCGCCAGCGCGTCATTGCGAAACATATGCCCATAATCTTTGACGGTGGTGCCACAACCCGACGTATTAATAACGACGGCATCGAGGCCGCCACCATCGAGCTCAGCGATGATTGCCCGAATATTGGCCGCGGCAAAAGCATGGCTTTCGTCCGCTTTACCCATGTGATGAACCAACGCACCACAGCACCCAATGCCTTTCGGGATAACAACCTCACAGCCATGACGCTGTAGCAAGCGGATCGTGGCTTCATTGATGTCGGGATTGAGTGCGCGCTGGGCACAGCCCGTGAGCAGAGCCACACGTCTACGTCGCGGAACTGCGGATGGAAAACTCTGCGGGCGATCGCTCCTGCTTCTACCGGGAGTACGAGACGGCGCCATTTCGAGCATGGCGCGCAATCGTTCATCTGGAAGCAGATTGCGAAGCGGCCGAACCAGTCGGGCAGCCGTTAACGCAAGACGAAATCGATTCGGGTACGGGAGTATTCTAGACAACAGCCAGCGCAAAACCCGTTCGTCCCAACGCCGCTTGTAGTTTTGCTCGATATACTCCCGCGCGTGATCGACAAGATGCATATAATGCACGCCGGAGGGACATGTCGTCATGCAAGAAAGACAGCTCAGGCAGCGATCAATGTGCAGCACTGTGGTTGCATCGGGAACCTTGTTGTTCTCGAGCATATCCTTGATCAGGTAGATGCGTCCGCGCGGACTATCGAGTTCGTCGCCCAGCACCTTATAGGTTGGACAGGTCGCCGTGCAGAAGCCGCAATGAACGCACGATCTTAAGATCTCGTTTGAACGCGCTGTCGCGGGGTCCCTCAATTGAGCGTCACTGAAGTTCGTCTGCATATCAGGTCCCCATCAGCCCCGGATTCAAGATACCTGCCGGATCGAAGGTTCGACGCAAGGCGGCCGATAGGGACGCAATGGGAGCAGATGCTGGCTGAAACATATCTGACGCAACAAGGCCGCCGCGACGTACGAGAGTCGCGTGCCCGGCCGGGAGTGCGGCACGGACACGGTCGCCCTCCGCATGGCCCGTATACCAAATCAAGCCACCGCCCCAATCGATGGAGGCGCTCCCTCCCAGGCTCTCCAGCGCTGCGACAGTCATCGGGGCATCAGACGGCTTGACGAGTATCCGCCAGAGCGGTGAATCGAGGCCGGAAAAATGTTCAGCGTCGCGCAGTCTGCGCCAAAGCGAACGGCTTTTGTCCTCGAGAAGGATCTCGGTCTTGCGCCCGCCAAACAAGGCCTGGACCCGATCACGTCGATAGCTGACTTGCCTCTCCAGACCCTCGAGTCTCAACCAGGCAGTATTTGCATGGAAAGCCGCACCGGAAACCTCGAACGGTGTCGCGAGAGCCTTGGCAAACAGCTCAACAGCCACTGTGGCGTTAACTTCGTGAAAAGCTATAGTCTCCTGACAAGGAGCAACCGGAAGCGTTTTGAGTGCAACTTCCGTTAAAATGCCGAGCGTTCCGTACGAGCCGCAAAGCAACTTGCCAAGATCGAGACCGGTGACATTCTTCATCACGCGACCACCGCTCTTTAAAATGCGGCCGGCGCCATCAACGAATCGTACGCCAAGGAGGTGATCACGGCAGGCGCCTGCAATAACACGGCGAGGGCCAGACGCGTTCGTAGCGACCACGCCGCCGATCGTTGAGGAACCGCTCGAGCCTAACAGGCTCCGGCTATCCATCGGCTCGAAGGTCAATTGCTGACCTTGGGTGGATAGCAGCGCTTCGATCTCCGTCATCGGCGTTCCAGCACGTGCGATGATCGTAAGTTCACCAGGTTCGTACTCGATGACACCGGTCAGAGCTGCGGTGCTCAACTGATGATGCGCACGAATGGTATTGGCCTCCAGGCGCGTGCGACCGCCCGCAATACAGAGACTTTCTGACTTTGAACGGCAATCGGCAACAAGGGCCGCGAGTTCGTTTTCCGTCGCTGGCGGAATACCACTCGCTCGCTGCGCCACTGTCTCGCGATCCCAACTCATCGAGATGCCGCCCTTCGATCGCAGTGACGACGGCTCATTTCAAGTGGGAATACTTTGGCGGGGTTGAGCAGCCACGTCGGGTCGAATGCGTCCTTGATTTCCATCTGAATGGCAAGGTCGTCTTCCGCGAACTGCTTCGTCATCAGATCACGTTTCTCGATGCCGATGCCGTGCTCCCCGGAAAGACATCCCCCGACATCGACACAGAGCCGCAGAATATCATTACCGAACGCCTCGGCGCGTTCGAGCTCGCCCGGCGCGTTGGCGTTGAAAAGGATGAGCGGGTGCATGTTGCCGTCGCCGGCATGAAAGACATTAGCGACTTCCAGACCACATTGCTGCGACAACTCACCAATGCGCTTCAGCGTGTATGGGAGTTTTGACACAGGCACGGTGCCATCGAGGCAAAGATAGTCACCAAGCCGCCCCATAGCGCCGAAGGCGGCCTTGCGTCCTTTCCAGATCGCCAAAGCCTCGCCGGCGTTGCGGCTGCTACGGAACTCGACCGGCTTGAGTTCAGCCGCAATCGAACGGATGCGTTCGATCTGATCCGTAATTTCCGCCTCGGCCCCCTCGACTTCCACGATCAGCACCGCGGCGCAATCGGGATACCCAGCCTTGGCGAAGGACTCCACGGCGCGCAGACAGACGTCGTCCATATATTCGATCGCCACCGGCAACAGACCGGAACGGATAATCCGCGCAACGCATTCGCCTGCAACTTCTGCACTGTCGAAGCCAATCAGCATCGGCCGTGCTCCTTCGGGCTTCGGCACGATACGAAGAGTGGCTTCAGTCACGATCGCAAGCTGTCCTTCCGAGCCGCAGATGAGGCCGAGAAGATCAAGGCCCGCCATACCAAACTCAGGCCCACCGACATCGACGATGTCACCAGTGACCAGGACCATCCGCACGCCCATCAGATTGTTGGTCGTCACACCATATTTGAGGCAATGCGCACCACCGGAGTTCATCGCGATATTGCCGGCGATGGTACAGGCGAGTTGCGACGAAGGATCGGGCGCATAGAAGAAGCCGTGCGGCTCGAGTTCGGCGCTGACAGAGAGGTTTGTCACGCCCGTTTGGACACGAATGAAACGATTGGCCGTATCGATCTCAAGGAAGTCGCGCAGCCGCATGGTGCCGATAACAATACTATCCGCCGTTGGTAGCGCACCGCCGGCAAGCGAAGTCCCTGCCCCTCTTGGAATGACAGGCACGCCATGCTGATGACAAATCCGCAAAGCGATGGCGACCTCGGCCGTTGTACGCGGCAACACCACCGCAAGCGGCGGGCAACGGTACGCGGTCAAAGCATCACATTCGTAGGCACAGGTTTCCGCCGGATCGGCAAGCACGGCATCGGCAGGCAACGCTGCGCGCAGTGCTGCAACGATGTCAGGTGCCCGAGCCAAAATGGCTTTATCGGGATCTGGCATCGATATTGTGGACATCCCGATTGCTCCTGGATGCAAAATTAAGAGAGCGACGATGAGCGGCAAGCAACAGTGGCCTGACTATTTGGTAATATTTTTTACCAAATTTGTCAATTGGAAATTATAATGACCGTCTTTCTGTTATGGTTGCAAAGAGATAACCGGTCCATAATGGCCGGTAAGCACCCACGAAAGAGATCATGAAGACAATCAAGGCCGAACGCGCGGCTGACCTCGTCGCCAAGCACATTGAAGGTCTTATCCTGGAAGGCTCGCTTCGACCGGGGGACGCGTTGTTGCCTGAGCGGGAACTGGCCGAAAGGTTGGATCTGTCCCGCCCCACACTTCGCGACGGGCTAAAGATTCTGGAAGACCGAGGTCTTCTGGCGGGAAAGGAAGGAAGAGGACTTAGGGTCGCACAGCTCGGTGCGACGGCGATTTCAGATCCGTTAATCGAGATGCTCTTAAAAAAAGTCGAAGTGGCCGATGACTATCTTGAGTTTCGCGACGTGGTGGAAAGTTCTGCAGCCGCAATGGCGGCGGAACGCGCCAACGAGATCGATCTAAATAATGTGCGGGAATGCCTTGACCGGATCAATCATTCCTATGAGAAAGGTAATCCAGCGGAAGAAGCCACTGCAGATGCCGAACTCCACATGGCCATCTATGAAGCCAGTCACAACGTGGTCATCTTGCAGATCATGCGGGCGCTGTCGGGCAAGTTAAGAGACGATGTCCTGCTCAATCGCCAGCGTCTATTTACGCTTCCGTATACACGCGACCTGCTCCGCGACCAACATCGTGCCATTGGAACTGCCATTCTCGAGCGAAACGCGGATGCAGCTCGCATCGCTGCCCATACACATCTCGCTTACCTTCGCAGCGCGACGCGAGAGATCCGCGAAGCAGAGGCCAAGCTCGGCATTTCCTTGCGCAGGCTCGAGGGCGGCGGACTAAGCAATCGAAAGACCGGCCATTAACGCAATGCTCGCCTGCATACTAGGGTCCGGATCTGTAATTTGCGGAGCTTGGCGGTGTTTCCCTTGAGGGTTTCAAGGATCTGTCCGCACTGATGGCTGCAAGCAGCGACCGGGCTGTATCGGGTTTCACAAAGCCGAACGTTGCATTGACTCGAAGTGGGCTCATTGGCCCATCCGGTAACCTTCGCAGATCGTTCGTCCCTGCGTTCCCTCTCGGGACACCGCCCTCGGATCAGCTTTCAGGCTTCACCGTTGGCAAACGGATGCTACCTCACCTCAGGCTTCAAACAAAGTGCCGTCACGCAGCATGGCGTGCATGATGACAGCGAGGCGGCGGGCAAGCGCCACGCGCGCCTTTCTCAGACCTCGCCGTTTGGCAATCTTCATGGCTCACCCCTTGAGGGCGAAGCTGCCACGACTGCGCGTAAGGATCGAGTTGGCGGCTTCGTAGAGCAGCTTGCGCACCATACCATCACCTGTTTGGTGATGCGGCCTGTCCAGTTGACTGGCCCCACGGAGTGGTCCGGTCAAGTCGCTTGAGGCCTTGCAGCGTTTCGCTTGGTTGATGCCACGCGAAGTGCTGGCGGATCACCAATTCGAGATAAGCCTGTCCCGCCTCGTTGGCGGGCACATCTCGTGATGCGCGTCACTCGATATGCCGCGTCCCTTCCTTCGCTGCTGTCAAGCTAGAGCAGGCGAATGCGCACGCGCCAGACGTCGGGAGCGATAAAAACGCCAGCCCCGGTGCTGCAGAATATATTAGCCTTCCGTAGCGCATCTTGGATTTCGCAATTTTGCGGACCAGCACCTCAAGAGCGGGGGAAGCCTTGCAGATGATAATTCGGATGTCAGGAGATCCTAGTCTTCGATGCGGCGAGCGCCGCCTTGACGGATGACGTTCGTCCGATCAGCGACCCTCGTTCCGCAGCACGTGCCCGGCTAGGCGTCTTCCTCCTCCTGGGGACTGCCGAGCCAGGCCAATAATACGGCGAGCACACAGCCTGCAACGATGCCGAAGGTGAGGTCCTCGAGGAGCGTCAGTGCGAACGTCGGAACGAGCACCAAGGCGCTACGCCAGTCCTTCGCCAACCGCACGAATTCCTCCTTCTCGGCCATGGACCAGCAGACGACGACCAGGACTCCGGCAAGCGCAGCCAGCGGGACGTAACGCGCCAACGGGGCAGCGATCACCATGAAGAGCAGCAAATAAGCGGCATGCATTATGCCGGAAACCGGGCTCCCGGCGCCGGCACGGATATTGGTGGCGGTTCGCGCGATGGTGCCGGTGACGCTGATGCCGCCGAAGGCGGCGGAGGCAACGTTCGCGATGCCTTGCGCCACCAGTTCCATGTTGGAGCGGTGCTTGCGGCCGGTCATGCCGTCCGCGACCTTGGCCGACAGCAGGCTTTCTACGCCGCCGAGCAACGTGAACGAAAGGGCCGCCGGAAGGATCTGGACCAAGAGGTCGAGCGAAACATGCGGCATGCGCGGCGCCGGCAGACCGCCGGGTATCTCGCCGAAGCGGCTACCGATGGTTTCGACGGGCAGACCGAATACCAGTGCGGCGACGGAAGCCAGCGCGATAGCGATCAGCATCGCGGGCCAGTTCGGCCGCCAGCGACGCAGCGCGAAGATCATCGCGGACGTACCGATCCCGATGCAGGCGGCTGCCCAGCTTAGGGTCGGCAGCGCGGCACCAAGCGCGACGAGCTTAGGTACCACGGGACCTGGCTCCGCGCCCGCCAAGGTGAGGCCGAAGAGGTCTCGGATCTGGCTCGCGAAGATCGTGCCGGCGATGCCGCAGGTGAAGCCGACAGTCACAGGATGCGGCATGTGGCGGATCAGCGATCCGAGTCCGGACGCGCCGATCAGGATCAGCAGCACGCCGGAGACGAGAACGGTCAAGAGCAGACCATTCAGGCCAAATTGTGCTGCGGTTGCGGCCACCAGCACGATGAAGGCGCCGGCCGGCCCACCGATTTGATACCGGCTGCCGCCCAAAGCGGAAACGAGGAAGCCGCCGATGATGGCGGTGAAGAGCCCGCGTTCGGGCGTTACCCCGGAAGCCACGGCAATCGCCATCGAGAGCGGTAGTGCTACGACGGCAACCGTCAGCCCGGCTATCGCATCTCGCCGAAGGTCGGCGAGCCCGTAGCCTTCGGTGATCATGGTGAAGAGCTTGGGATGAAAAAGATGTGCGGTGGAAGTTCCGTCGGGCATGTGTCTTTGAGTACTAGAGTGAGTGTACGGGCCCCAAACGCCACGTGCGTCCGGGGGTGCTGAATTTTTGCACGGTTGGCCTCGCGAGCTTCGAGTCGATAGGATTATGATATCCGATAATGCCGACGCGACCTTGTCATAGCGCAAATTGGCGCCAACTCTCAGTGAGCCGCTGCAAATCCTAGCGATGCGCTCACCTCTCGCGCGATAATCGAGGGCATCCACAGCAGACCGAATATTATTGTCACGTCGACGGAGCGCGCGCCCGGAACCTGCGAGTTGCCGCCCAAACCTAACCGTCTGCCACGTCAACTCCGTAGATAACGCCAAGATCGACGATGTTGTGTCCGAGCGCGGATCGATGACGACCCGAAGGGCTTCCTTATCCGAGCGACAATATCATCGGTCATGGCGCCCTCACGGTCACGTGACTAGGTGACGTCGATTCCGTCGTATTCGGCCCAACAATCGGGAGTTTCGTAAACCTTCACGGTGAAGAGCTGAGGAAGTTTCGGGCTCGCCCGATCCCAAATCCAAATCGCAATGTTCTCGGTGGTCGGGTTCTTCAAACCGCCTGCGTCGTTCGGTTGATGATGACCCAGCGTTTTCAGTAATGGACTAAAAGCCTGCTCGATGTCGAGAAAATCGACTACAAAACCGGTGCGGGTATCAACGCGCCTCTTCAAAGTTAACTCGATACGGTACGAGTGCCCTACCCCTATGGTATGATGCGTGGCCGCACGTTGGGAAGGAAATGGGCAGCTTCAAATCTGAACGTTTGAGAAATTTTCATCTAATACCGAGATGCTTATGAGGCTGGACGCTTAGGGAGATGAATCATTCTGATCATTGGCTTGAGATCAAAAGCAGTTAGGCTGCATGTCATTTTAAAATAGTATTTACATAAGAATTTCTAGATGAAATTATCCTGCCCATCTGTACTGATGAATTCCAAAGCGAATGTTTGCGTTTCTCAGGAATGCGGCTTTATCAACCATTGGCTCCTGTGACAGACATTAGCAACGAGGGGCCAATGGAAGAAAATGATCTTCGGATAGGCTCAATCAAATGCCTGGGCGATAGTTTCGTTGCGCAGATTAAACGTGTTTTCGACCATGAGCAGAATGTGGTTTGGCATATGCTGACAGAGCCACAGGCGCTCGTGCAGTGGTTGGCGCCGGGCTCTATCGATTTGCGCTTGGGAGGTGTCGTTCATATCGATTTTGCCGACAGCGGGACGGTGATCGACAGCACCGTTCTTGAGTTTGATCCGCCATCTCTGCTTGCGTATTCATGGAGCAACGACGATGAACCTGAACGTCGGCTGCGTTGGGAGCTCCGCGCCGTCGAGACGCAAACCCAGTTGCTACTCACCATATCGTTGCCGGTGACAGAGGATATTGCCAAAGCATGCGCTGGTTTCGATGCTCATCTCGAGATGCTTGCCGCGGCACTCGAGAACGTTCCGATACGCTTTCCTGTCAATTACTTTTTGGATCGTCGGCGCGCTTACGCGGCGTTACAACAAAAATGAAGGAAATGCTGGCAGTGACCCGGGGATGCCCAAAAGCAGCATAAAAAAAATTAGCTAGTTTATCCAAAAGGCGGCTAAAGATTCGATATGAGTCATAAGCCGGGAGCCTGCCCCTGACCCAACAAACTGGTCCATGTAGAGAGCAATTTTTTCGGGCATTGTGAACCCTGTGGAGGGTGGATGCCATGAAGCGGAAGCGGTTTTCGGAGGAGCAGATTGCCTTTGCGTTGAGGCAGGCTGAGAGCGGGACGACGATCGAGGAGATCTGTCGGAAGATGGGGATTTCGGAGCCGACCTTTTACCGATGGAAAAAGGTCTATGCCGGCATGGGGGTGACCGAGATCCGGCGTCTGAAACAGCTTGAGGACGAGAACGCAAAACTGAAGCGCGTGGTTGCGGATCTGACGCTGGACAAGGCGATGTTGCAGGATGTCCTGCGAAAAAAATGGTGAGGCCCGCTGTCCGACGCGAGATCGTACACCATCTGCAAAAGGTCTACGATATTGGCGAGCGGCGGGCCTGCAAAACGACCGGCTTTCATCGTTCCTCCCAGCGCTACAAGCCGCGGGGCGATCCGCAAACCGAGCTGCGCATTCGGTTGAGGGACCTGGCAGCCAGCCGGGTGCGCTACGGCTATCGGCGTCTCCACGTTCTGCTGCTGCGTGAAGGCTATCGCTTGAACCACAAACGTACCTATCGACTGTATCGTGAAGAAGGGCTGTCGATCAGGACTAAAACGCCGAAGCGCAAGCGGGCGTGGCGCTATCGTTCTGGCCGGCCGGAAATCGGCGCCGCGAACCATTGCTGGGCGATGGACTTCATGTCGGACGCTTTGTTCGATGGCCGACCGTTCCGGCTTTTGACTGTTGTCGACTGCCACACACGAGAATCGCTTGCGATCGTTCCGAGAGCAAACTTCAGGGCCTTCCAGGTCGTCGAGGTTCTTGAGCGGCTGACCAGGGAGCGTGGTAAGCCAAAAACCATTCGCTGTGACAACGGTCCGGAGTTCGCTGGCAAGATGCTCGACCAGTGGGCGTACCACAATGGCGTCGAGATCGACTTCTCGAGACCCGGAAAGCCCACGGACAATGCGTTTTGCGAGGCCTTCAACGGTCGCGTCCGGGCCGAGTGCCTGAATGCCTCATGGTTCCTGTCGATGGCCGACGCCATCGAGCGGATCGAGGAATGGAGGTGCCACTATAACAACGACAGACCCCATACCTCGCTCGGTAACTTGACCCCGAACGAGTTCGCACGACAAACTCCAACAGTCCGAGAAATTGCCTAGCGCCTGGACCACAAAACGGGGCAGCTCCAAGTAGATCAAAACCATACTTCAGGGAGGACCACTTCAAAGGGGGCAGATCACTGGCGCATGCCAGTAATGGCCAAGATTCGGCTGACGGCAGACTGGCAGTCTCCGTGGCTTACATTAGTTAGGAAGTGAAAACTTATGATGAGGGTGCTGTGCACAGCTCACGCGCACCGCCCTCCCGACGGTTTTAAAAACGCTGGAAATTCGGAGGATCAGCGAAGCGGGAAGCGCCAATAATCTCAAAAGAGTGCGCTTATTCGTGTGTCGCACCATCAATCTGTGTTGCGAGAACATCATCCGCATGTCGGCACTGAATCATCGAACGCCAAAAACGTCCACGGAACTTCTGGAACTAACCTATTTTTTGTCGAACGCTGATGAGGCGTTCTGAATAGCCGTCGTCATTCACGCCCATCACATGGCCGCCGAACACATACTCATTGTTGTACCGGATCGTATGCTTCATCAGGCCATCCAAGGCGAACCGATACACGAGTTGGTGCGCTTCGGTACCGAACGAGGCTTGCACCAATTCCGTAGACGGCAGCCAGTCATAAAGATATCGGCAAGTATCAAACGGGATGACATCAAGGAACATCTCCGTGCTCTTGCCCTCCGCCACATACGTGTACCGCCGGGTTTGCTCAACATTGTAGTGGTAAGGCATCGCGTACTGAGCGAGGACTGGAAAAAGGGCGAGTTCGGATGTTGGGACGTCGCAGAACATGTACATATTTTGCATGTAGTCGTACCCCGCCAGAAGTTCCTTCATTGCGGGTTTTAGCCACTGACCGTCACCGTCATTTCTGAGCAGCAGATAGGCGTGAATGACATCATCCACCGGGATATTGGGAAAGCCGCCTAGCTCTCTCCGCCATGTGTCGATCAATTTGAACGACGATGCGTCCGGCGCGAGATAGTCCTCGTCCTTATGCTTGTTCAGCGACGCCAGCGTCCACCCGAGGGGGTTCATGTCGGCGTCGACTATGTAATCACCACCACCGAACTCCAGGGTCTCATCGAACGAAATTTGCTCTGCGGCATGCAGAGCCAGTTCGACAGGAGACTTGGTAAAAAAATGCGGCCACAGTCCGGACGCCGACAGACGAGCCATGGGCACTATGAACGACGCCAGATCGAACAGTTGTCTCGTAATGTACTGACCGTAAAAATTCGAAAAATCGGCTTTGACCTTATGGAAGAGGGACTCGTCTTCAGGTTGTCCTTTCGGAATCATTCCGTGTGCAACAGCGCCATCGGTCATGTTCCATTCCGGCTTCCCGGATTCGAGCATTCCCTTTGGATACAGATAGGCGCTGACAATATCGGAATATGCGTGAAGTTGGGCGACGTCGCCAATGTCCGGCTTGGCGAAATTCGTGATCAAGACACCTAAGGGGTTCAGGCGCTGGTATCGAAATATGTTCGCAACGGTTCTAAGTGTCGCTTGAGATGTGCTGGGAAGCGGGCCACACGCATCGAAATAGATAACATCAAACATCATCGGAACGGCTTGCAAGTACCGATCCATGGGCATCTTTATAATCTTGATGAGTGGATAGTCGGAGGCTTTGGCACTCGCCAGAGCTTCGTTGAATGTCTTATTTTCTGACTCGAATGCATAGATGCTATGTGGGTGGACTCCAAGTCCAACGAGTTCGTCAAAATCATTCATTGGCTCGGGACCAGCCAGATAAGCCACGACAAGGTCTCCTGCTGTTCTGGTACCAACCTTGCCTAGCCAAAAATTCTGCCATGCCTGAATGGCATGGTCGTCGCATTTCCCCGCTGCGTATTTGTCGTGACCTGTCCGCTTTGCGAGGTCATCTCTAACCTGCCGAACATAGCCCTGACTTACTATTGCACTACTTTCTCGCTTCTCCGTGAGCACCTCAACGGCATGTCTCAGAGCAGCGGTCCGCGCAGTCTTCTTTTGTGGCTGATTATACATATGCCCCCCTGCAAAGAAATATTGCAGAGATCGTGGGTTCGCCCAAGAGCAGATTGAACTTCGCGAAAGTCATCGTACATGACGATTTTAGGCAGTGCACACAATGGGGCCATTTGCTGGCCGGCAGGTTTGGGCGTCCGAACACAATGAAGCTGTCGTTGGGCTGCAGGTCGGGTACGCACGCCCTCAATCTGCGCAATGCGCGCTTGCAGATTTTCTAGGACAGCGGGTTGGTATATGGCATCTAGCGAGCGGTTGATGTGTTCCCTATTTGTTTGGATGGTTGGTCGTCTGAGCCAGCGGATGCCAGCGGGCATTTCTGCTGCCAACGCCCCTTACCGAAATTTCCACGAGAGAACGGCGACATTTTTCGGCGGCCTGGGTGCCGAGCGAGTCCGTCCTTCACACAACGGAAATCTGTTCAGGCTGGAGTAGCTGTCTTTCGAGCAATTCGGCGCGAGCTGCTTCAGGGGTCGGCGTGAACAGCAACACACGGAGGTCATCTAGGGCTCGTGAGAAAGACACGTAAGCAAGCTTGCGTCCACGCTCCCGCTGTCCGTCGGTGGGCTCGCCCGCAGTCGCGGGGGTGAGGATTTTGGTGAAGCTGTAGTTGTTCCAGTTCGCCTCAACATCGTCATAAACGACCAGAACCTTGGTGTACTGTTCGCCCTTTACGCCATGTTGCGTGCTGAATGCCGTATTCCGCGAAATGAAGGAGGCATAGGGGGCTATCTGTCCCACGTCCATTTGGAAGAAAGCATCGGCAAGCCAGTCGCCTTTATCGAGCCCGTGAGCTTCCGCATCATATTCTTCGGCACGAGGCGCGCGACCGAGATGTTCTCGCAATTTTTCGGATACGCGGATGATCTGTCTGTCCTGACAAAACCGGAGGATATCGCCTAGCGGACCAGTGTTCCAGAGGTCAGCCAGCTGCCCAACCAGGGCATTGGACATGTCGATCATCATTTTCAGCGTGTTCGGCGCATTCGGCCCATCCGCCGCAAACGCCGGGCTATCCCGCCGCAGGATATCGATGATCTTGCGGCTATCTCCGCTCTCATGGGCGGCGATCAACGGCAAAATGGTTGTCGTCAGCGGCACGAGCAGAAAATGCTCGCCCGCTTCAAAATCATCTTCGGCGCGCGACGACGCGTATGGTCCGTTGAAAAGGCGATTGAGGTCAGCAAACCCCATCCGCCTGGCTATCATTTGTCGAACGAGGAAGAGCTTGATCACGTCATCGCGATCTTGCCAGCCCCATTCTGCAACTGCTGCATCCATCCGCACCAGAGCGCGCTCGATCTGCGCGTCGGAATATCGGTTTCTGGAAAGTTCAGGCGCTTCGGACTGGACGAGCCGAAACTCGACGCTGCCTTCGCGACCCTTATTGTCGCCCGCGGCGTATTGCTCGACGTCACCGCGATATGCGTTGAGGGGCCGGATCACGCTTTCGGAGCAGCGAAAATTCTCAGTCTTCGTGATTGTCTCGGCACCTTCGGGTGGGGCGAACGAACCAGCGCTTTCGTCATAGATTTGCTGCCACGGGTCTCCGAAATAGCCAACGATCGGTAGCCCCTCCCCTACGCTAACGAGGTTTAGTCCCGTGACGATGCCTTCGAACGTATCCTGCGCCTCGTCGACAAAAATGTAGGGAAATCTGAGGCCCGTAATGCGCCGGAAGGTTAAATTGTGGGCGAACAGGTAAGACGCGATCGCGATGATGTCGTCATGGCTCAGGCGGCCTTTGAGATAGTCGCTGAACCGGACATCCCCATATTGAAAATCCCCGACCTCTGCGAGCCCCATGAGTTCCTGCTCCAGCCGCTCGGCTTTGGCTCGCGCATCCCGCGCCGCACGGCTGTTGCCGCCATTGTCCTTGGCCCGCTCCTTTTCGATCAGGGCAGGCAGCCGGCCAAGTCGCAGCGCGTCTCGGATATCATCTGGGAACCGACCGATTTGTTCCCAGAGAAAACCGTGCAAAGTCGATACAAGATAGAGGTCGTCGAAACCCAACCTCGACTTGATCACCTCAACTGCACGCTTCGTGAATGTGATGCAGGCAATGCGCTGGCCATTCTGCCGTAGCCCGCGGCCCTCCCGATCGCGCACGCGACCCAGCGCCTCCACCAAGGAGCGAGTCTTGCCCGAACCGGCACCGGCAATCAGAGCGAAGCTACGATGGCCATCAAGGCAAGCGCGTACCTTTGCATCAGCCTCACTTTCGACCCATGTCGTCATCGTCAGGCTCCTGTTCCGGCATCGGGTGCCGCGCCACATAGACGCGTCTCAAGCCAGCTCAGCCCCTCGCTTATATAGAGCGGCACCTTCCAAGCCGTGGTGCCGGCCAGCAAGCTCATCGCGAAGTCGGTCTTTTTGAAATTGTCTGACCGTATCCGATCATAGATGGCTTGATACGCTTCGGGAAGCGAATCGGGAATCTCGACACCAATGGTAAGAGTGCCTGCCCGCAGAAGCGCGAAATTTTCATATGCGATAGCCTCCTCAAGCGTTCTGGGGCGCATCGATTGCTGCGCGGCGCCGTCAGCGACGACGACATCATTCTGGAAGGCAATGCAGCGATCTTTCGCTTCGTTGATCTTGTCAGCCGCAGGCATTCCCACGAGGCCGCCGATCGTTGTCTGGACACAGAGCTTCTTCAACGTCGCATTCGAGGTGCGGGCATCGGGCACATCGGCACGGCAAGCGCTTGGATATCCGGTCGGGGCAACGGAATCGAGGTCAGTCACGACCAAATATGGAATACGCAGGAATGCCAACAGGCCTTCAAAACGATGAGCGAAAGCCCCACCGACTTCCAGGACCGTGAGATAGGTCGCACGTAGTCGGGCTGCCGATGCCTCGATCATCGACGGCATGAGCAATTTCTCGACGGCGCCTTCTACCAAGATGGCGGCATCGGCGAAGAACAGGTCGCAATGCGTGAGGCGGAGATAACGCTTCAGGAACGTGAGCGATTCCGCCGGTGACACGAGGATATCGTCAATGACCTCCGCCTCGGGCTGGAATGCCCGCAGGCTACGGACATCGGAGGCATTGCGAATCCCGCCATTGGCGACTTCGCCGCTCAGATGGCAGCGCTGGAAATAGCGGACCTTCTCAAAATCGACCGCATCCAAAATGTGGGACGAATGCGTCGTCACCACCAGCTGCGGGACGAGACCCGGTTGCCCCGATGCTTTTGCCGACTGATCAATAACGCTCCACACGTTCGCGATGAAGGTCTGCTGGACTTGCGCATGGAGATGGACTTCGGGCTCCTCGATGAAAATGAGGTGGCAGAGCGGCCGATTTTCAGCCGTGAGAAGCCATTGCGAATGGAAGTGCCGTGCTTGAATGGCCATATAGATGAGGTTCTTGAACCCTAGGCCATTGTAGAGTTCGGGAAGCTCATGGGCTCGACCGGGATCGACGTAGAGCAACTCGGTGTTGCCGCGTAGGGCGGTTTCCGGACTGAGCGACGAGATGATGCGCAGTTCCCGATCATTGATCGACGGTACACCGAGGTGCTTAATCAGACTGATCAGCGGATCGAACTGTTTGGCGTAATGCTCGGTGAGCAGCTTGTTGTTCTCATCGATGACGCGATGAGCCTCGGCAGCATGATCTGTCTGTTCCAGGTTCTTCCGGTAGTATGACGCAAACGCCGAAGAGAGCCGGTTGCTCCGGCTGCTGTCGTCATCGTTGATATTACGTTGTGCATCGACAAAATCGACCCTGACGAGATGCTTAAGAAGCCGGCGGCCTTCATCGGGCTCAAGAGGATTGAGCAGCACATCGAAGCCGCCGCCTTCGACAGTCTTTTCCTCAAGCGAGGCGTATCGGATAGCCGAATGGCTGCTCAGATTGTTGTCGGTAGCGAGATACTGTGAAAGGGTCTTTGTTCGATTGCCTTTCTGATCGGCAGGATAGGCTGCGGAATACTGGTCGCGGAGCTTTTTCTGATCTTCAACCCCATACGATAGCCGAATGCCAACTCTAGTGAAGTCAGACAGCTTCGGGAGCAACGTGAAAACGCGCCCGAAGGCGATGGTGTTGGGATCGATCGTAAACCAGAGATCGAGAGAAATTTCCGGCAGCGCCATCGCCTCGTCGGACGCCCCGAAGGCGTCAAAATCGGCCATCCGGGCAACCGCGAAATCATGAATCTTAAAGTCGCGTTCGCCAAGGAATGTGCGAAAAATTGCCGTTGCCGATGTCTTTCCGCTGTTGTTCGGTCCGACGAAGATCGTTTCCTTGTCTTCGATATCGATCGTGACACTCTCAAGGCGTCGGAAATTACGTATCGAAATGCCGCTCAGCTTCATACCCCCCCCTGCAGTGCTCAGTTCAGACCGTGAAGCCGCCCTTTAGAACGGCAATGGGTCCCGTCACCCTAGCAAGGCGAAGGTCGCATGCCTGCCGTCGTCCGACAAGGATTGCGGACGTTAGTGCACCGCGACCAGTCTAATTGGCGGGGCTTAACGCCCGTTCTTGGGATCGCGCATTTCCGCATTGAATGACCGGGATTTGCGCTTGCGACGGGTGATGCCGCACTGTGCTCCGTCCGCACTGCTAGAAAAGCTTGGTCTTGTGCAGCACGTAAAGGTGTTCGAGCTTTTTGGTCGCCGCGACGACCACCAGGTAGCCTAGGGTCATCGACATCGGGGTCTTGTCGGCCCAGTTCTCACCAACGAATTTGCGGTCATGCTTGGCCGTGTAGACGATGGCACCCTCGGCCTTCAGAGCTTTGAGCATATCATCGAACTCGTTGGCGAATGTCAGGCTGGTGGCGGCGGAGAGATCATCGAGCTCGCCTACGTCGCACACATAGTCAGCGAACGTGGCGACGATCGCCTTAGTCGCGCGATTGAGGTCGGTACTGATGTCGAAACAAACCGCGTCGTTCCCCTGGGCGAACTGGATGGCTTCCTCCCCAGAGCAGACGAGCTGCGCCGGGAGGCGCATTTGGTCGGGATGCTGGTCGTCGACCTGCTTCTGCTGGAAGGCCTTCAGGTCATCGAAGAAGCCAAGCACTGTCGCGGCAAACTTCGGATCGTCGAAGGTGTCCTGGTCGCCGTATCTCAGCGCCTTGGCCAGACTGCGGCGCGAGCCGATCTGAACAGTCTCGCCGGCCTCGAAGCGTTGCACCGTCCGCATGGTGATGCCGGCGGCTTCGGCCAGCGCCTCTTGCGATAGATACTGGGATTCGCGAACACAGCGCGCCCAGAAACCCAGAAGTTTGGGGTCAATTAAAGTGGTTGTCATGAAGTCCTCCTGTACGAACAACATGGGCGCGCGCCGAGACGACGAACACGACAGAATGCCGACAGTTGGCCGACCACTCCACGTAACCAGATGACTAAATTGATTATTTTCAGGCCATGCCGCGACTGCGGTCGCGCACCTTCCACAGCCTGAGGATGCTCGTTCCCCTGCACTCCCTTTGCGGTGTATTCTAGCGCCGGCAATCGGAAATGGCTGAGGAAAGTAGTCTCGGGGCTACCACCATATATTATGAGCTTATTTAAGAAATGGACGCGGCCTATCCGGCTGCCGTCCGCGCCTGAACGGCGGCTGCGCGCCGGGAATAACTCCATCACTCAGACCGTTTTTCAGGAAGCGGTGGTTTCGGCCGACTTTTTCGAGTCGCAGCATTCCGGGCACGACCTCATCAGAACGAAGCTAAGCGCTCCCTTCGATGAGATGCTTGTGCGTTTTCCGAAGGCGCACCGCGTCACCACGCCCCTGCCCGTGCTGACCGCCGTAGACCCCGAAGACTACAAGCAGCCATCCTCTCCGCTCGAATTGTCGTGGGATCGGCTTGGCGCGCTGGAGACCTGGGCCGATAGCCCCGAAAAAGTGCTGGAGTCCTGGCGAAACCGCTTCACTTTCGCCGTCGAGGATCTCGACCAAGGCCATCCCGGTTTGCGTCTACCGCAGATCGGCGCCCTGCATGCGATCGCGGCGCACTTCTCAGTGGGCAGGGAATTCGAGCCCGCCACCGTCGTCCTGCCCACGGGAACGGGCAAGACCGAGACCATGCTTGCCGACCTCGTGTACCGACGCGAGCGCAAAATACTCGTCCTGGCGCCAAGTTTGATCCTGCGAAACCAGATCGGTGTCAAGTTCTCAACGCTGGGAGTGCTACCTGCTGCTGGAGCCATACCCGTTGAACTTGCTCGGCCGTTCGTGGCCAAGATTACGAAGGGCATCAGCACGGTGGGCCACGCCGAGGCCATCGTGAATGCATCAAACGTCATCATCGCCACTCCCGACATCCTCAAGGCATCGGCGCCCGACGCGCTACACCGACTACTGGAAGGTTGTTCGATCCTCGTCGTCGATGAAGCCCATCACATCACCGCCGCGACTTGGAGCGAGGTGCGGGACCGCTTCGCGGCGAAAAAGATCATCCAGTTCACCGCAACGCCATTTCGTCGCGATGAGAGGAAGGTCGACGGCAAGATCATTTTCAATTTCAAGCTCGGCGATGCGCAGGAGTCAGGCTACTATCGACGGATCAACCTCAGGAGCGTCGAAGAGTATGGCGACCAGTCAACGCGCGATCAGAAAATCGTCGCTGAAGCCGTTGCCGTCCTGAGACGCGACCGGAACGAGCTGAGCCTGGACCACCTGCTGATGGCACGGACCCGGACCAAGGAACGCGCCGAGGAAGTGTGGAGGCATTACCGCAAGCTCGCACCGGAAATGAAGCCCGTGCTGGTCTATTCGGGACCCGGCCGCAAGACGGGGAACGCGAAGTCGATGGCGCAGCTCTACGACCGGAGCGTCAACGGGTCCAGGATCGTCGTTTGTGTCGACATGCTGGGCGAAGGTGTCGACCTTCCGAACCTAAAGATTGCGGCTCTGCACGATACGCACAAGTCCTTGGCCGTTACGCTGCAGTTTATTGGCCGCATTACCCGCAAAGGCGACGATAAGACGATCGGTGAGGCTACCGTTGTCACCAACATCGCCGACCCCGAGGCCGAAAGAAAGCTAGGCGATCTTTACGCGGAAGGTGCCGATTGGGACAAAATCATCAAGCGGCTCAGCGAGGAGCGGATCGAGCAGGAACTGCGTCTCCAGGATGTAGTGGCTGGGCTCAAAAGCAAAGGTACCCTCCACAATCAGCTATCACTCTGGAACATGCGGCCCCGCTTCTCTACCCAGATTTACCGCACACGCTGCCTGACTTGGTCACCGACCCTTTACACGCAAGTGCTGAAATCAAAGGACGAGAGCTGGTACGCACTGGACGAAGCCCAAAACTTGCTAGTGGCGGTCGTACACCGTGAAGAGCCGGTGGACTGGGGCAATTATCAGACCCTTGAGGAGACCAACTACTACCTTCTGGTGATGTGGTGGAACCAGGCAAACCAGGGCCTGTTCATCTACGCGAGTGACTACGAAGCCTTGCGCACTGAGCAGCTGGCCTCCATCGTGACCAGCGACAACGCCCGCTTACTCTCCGGCACGCCGATATTCCAGATTCTCAACAACGTGGAGCTACCACTCGCCAAAAGTCTGGGGTCGTCGCGCGTCGGCGCGATCAGTTTCACGTCCTACTTCGGACCAAACGTCACGGAGGGCCTGGCCAGCATCGAGAAGGCGGAGTCCGAGCTGAACAACATCGCCTGTATTGGATATGAGAACGGCGATCGCGTGCTGTGGGGCGGTGCCAAGCGCAAAGGCAAGGTCTGGCAGCAGCGGGCCGGCACCCTCGCCGAATGGGTGGAATGGTGCGGCAGGACATGGCAGAAAGTCTCCGCAGAGAAGGCATCTGCGCCCAACATCACCGAAGACTTTCTGAGACCCTTGCGGCTAACATCACCGCACAACTCCTATCCGATCGCAATCGAGTGGGGAGAGCACGCCCAGAATGCCTTTTCGGATCAGTTCGTGTTTTTCGGCACAACGAGCATCCCGTTGTACCTGGTCGATCTGGAGGTTGCCGCGGTCCAGCAGGATGGGTCGATCGATATCCGGCTCTCGTCAGAGACGTTGAGCGCAACCTACCGGTTGAGCATTTCGAACGGCTTTCCGGCGGGCTACCAACATACGAAGGTCTCGGGGCCGGATGTCGGCTTCAAAAAGAAAAACAAGGAAGTCGTGCCGCTCGACGAGCATCTCGCGGTCGATCCATTTGTCGTGAGGTATGCTGACGGGACCTACTCCTACAATTGCTATCACATCCCGACCAGCCTGAACGCAGGCCGTTTCCCGGCAGCGCGGCTCGAATCCTGGCCCTGGAAGAATATCCCGCTGAACCAGGAATCCATGGGCAAGTCCCGCGACGCCAACACCATCCAGCACTACGCGTTCCAACGCCTCAAGGCCGATTTTGACCTCGTCTTCAACGACGACGGTTCGGGTGAAGCTGCCGATCTCGTCGGCCTGAAAGAGATTGACGAGAAAACCATCCGCCTCTGCCTCATTCATTGCAAAAACGCCTACAAGGGCGTCATTTCGCAGGACATCCAGAACTTTTATGTGCTTTGCGGACAGGCGCAGAAAAGTGTGACGATCAAGCATCACGGGATGTTGCGGCTCTACAATGATCTCAAGCGCCGCCACGAACTCTGGATGAAGGATGGTCACACGCGCTTCCTCAAGGGCGACATCAAGCAGTTGGCCTATTTCAGGGACAAGTCCCGCCGCGCAACGGTCGAGTTTGAGGTCATCATCGCGCAACCCGGTGCATCTGCAGCTGCTCTCAACGATGATGCGCTGCTGCTGCTCGGGACGACGGAGTTATACCTGAAGAAAACGGCGGCTGCCGGCTTGCGCGTCATCGTTTCGCCGTAGCACGTCCCCAGTCAGGCTATGTCCTGCCGACGCGGCATGGGCCGTTCTCCAAAAGCCCGGCTCCCAATCAATCCAAATCTGTTCATCTGTCCGGCACCCACTCCAATCAGTTCGCGCCCCAGGGTTGCACTCGCCGGTGCTGCACTTTCCGGATCTCCTGAACACGGCGTGCGCAGCGCAGAACATAATCGGCCGATCATCCGATCTCGCCACATAACACGACCGTGCCCATCACATAACTAAAGTCGGTACGGCGACCGTAACCTTTCCGAAGATCGATCGAACCGTCTTATTGATGCCGCCGTACCGACTTTGCTGGGTCGCTGCGGCGATCGAAGGCACCGAGGGGTCGTCGAGACAATGAGTTCCTCCCGCTACATCGCATTCACCGTCGCAGCGGCAAGCGCAGCCGCAATGTTCTACGTCGGCCTGTACCAGAGCCGTCTGGTCGGTCGCCTCATCTGCCCATTCCTCGGCGAGCAGTGCGAGGGCGTTGCCGACGCACCGTTCGCGCGGCCCTTCGGCATTCCGGACGGCTACATCGGCGCCGCCCTGTACATCGTCATTCTTGGCCTGCTGATCGCACCGCCTGCGCGATGGACCTGGATCGCGCTGCTCGTCCTCGCCGTGACCGCGACGGCGGCAAACGTGCTTGGGATCCGCGATATGATGAACTTCGGCGGTTACTGCTTCTACTGCCTCACGACCGCCGCGCTGTCGCCCGTCCTGCTATGGGCAATCTGGAAGTTCGGGTAAATGTCAAAGGAAACGGCATGGACATCAAGAGGCGCGCCGCAGTCGGCCGAGGTCCGGCTCTGGAGGGAGGCATGCCCGCTCGGCGCGTCGATTCGGACTACATCTTCCACGAACTCACCCGCAGCATCTGCCCGTTCTGCAAGACGGTGATCGATGCCAAGATTTTGCTGCGCGACAACAAGGTCTACATGAGCAAGCGTTGCCCGCACTGCGGTCCGTTCATGGCGCTCATCTACGAAGACGCGCAGGCATATGTGTCGTTCGCCCGCTTCAACAAGCCTGGCACGATCCCGCTGGCGTACGGCACGCAGCACGACAAGGGCTGCCCGCACGATTGCGGACTCTGTCCCGACCACGAACAGCACGCCTGCCTCGGAATCATCGAGGTAAACAGCGCGTGCGACATGAACTGTCCGCTCTGCTTCGCGGACGCGGCGCCGGGCTTCAGCCTCACGATGGAGGAAGTCGAGCAGATGCTCGACGACTATGTCCGCACAGAAGGTCAGCCTGAAGTCGTCCAGTTCTCCGGTGGCGAACCGACGGTGCACCCACGGATTATCGACTTCGTCCGCGCCGCCTATGCCCGCGATATCCGCTTCGTCATGCTAAACACCAACGGCAAGCGCATCGCCCGCGACGACAGGTTTCTCGCTGAACTCGAAACGGTCCGTCCCTCGTTCTACTTCCAATTCGACGGTTTCGAGCGGGAGACCTACCGCGCGATCCGAGGCGAGCCCGACATCCTCGAAGAGAAGCTGCGCGCTCTCGACCGCCTGGCGCAGATCGGTCTCGACGTGACCATCGTCCCCGCCATCGAGCGCGGCATCAACGAGCACGAGATCGGCCGCATCGTCGACTTCGCCATCGAACATCCGGCAATCCGCGGCATCACCTTCCAGCCCGCCTTCCACGCTGGCCGGCACGGCTCCCACGACCCGATGCAGCGCATGACGATCCCCGACATTGTCCGGATGATCGAGGCACAGACCGCCGGCAAGTTTATCGCCTCGGACTTTGTCCCGGTGCCGTGCTGCTTCCCAACCTGCAATTCGGTGACCTATGCGTTCGTCGAGGGCACCAAGGTCACGCCGCTGCCGCGCATCGTCGATGTCGGCGACTATCTCGACTACATCACGAACCGCATCGTGCCGGATTTCAGCCGGGAAGTCAGGACCGCGCTCGAGGGACTCTGGTCCTCGTCCTCCGTCGCCGGCTCCGACGCGTCGGAGCGACGACTCGAGATTACGTGTCAGACCTGCGAGCTTCCGGACGGTCTAGCCATCAACAGCATTGCAAAGAACATGATTATGATCATGCTCCAGGATTTCATGGATCCCTGGACCTTCAACCAGAAGAACGCGATGAAGTGCTGCAAGGAGTTCTTGCTGCCGGGTGGCAAACAGGTCCCGTTCTGCACATTCAACACCGTCGGCTACCGCGAGCAGGCACGCGCGCAACTGAACGCAATGGAGCCGGAGCGCCGCCAGGCGCGTAAGGAGGGCCGACCCTATAAGCCGAAGCCGATCGTCTTCGACTTCGGCGACAAGCGCGCTCGATGAGCATCCCCGAAGCCCCGTCAGAGACGATCAAGCGCTGCTGCGCCGCGGCCTACGACCACGACGCAGTCCGGATCTTGGTCGGCGATACGCTGCACCCCGGCGGCGCGCGGCTCACCGAACGGATGGGCCAGCTCTTGAGTCTGACGCCGGCTTCCCGCGTGCTGGACGTCGCGTCGGGGCGCGGCGACGGCACGCTAGTGCTCGCCGCGCGCTTTGGCTGCGAGGTCGTCGGTCTCGACTTCGGACGGCGGAACGTGGAAACAGCGACGAACGCAGCGAGAGAACGAGGGCTCGCCGACAAGGTCACGTTCTACTGCGGCGACGCCGAGAAGCTTCCGTTCGCCGACGGAGCGTTTGACGCCGTCTTGTGCGAGTGCGCACTGTGCACGTTCCCGGATAAGCCGATGGCCGTCGCCGAATTCGCCCGCGTGCTGAAGCCGGGCGGACGCGTCGGCATCAGCGACCTCACGCGCAGCGGCCCGCTGCCCCGGGAGCTCGAAGGCCTTGCCGCCTGGATCGCCTGTGTCGCGGACGCACGACCGCTCGACGAGTACCGCGCGCTGCTCGCCGGCGCCGGCCTGGCTGTCGGCGTGACGGAACTGCACGACGGCGCTCTGGTCGACTTCGTGGACGCGATCTGGATGCGGCTTTTCACGACCGAGATCATGGTCGGACTGAAGAAGATCGACCTGACCGGCCCCGACCTCGCCGCGGCCAAGGACATCGTTCGGCACGCGCTCGCCGCGGCCAAGTCTGGCGTCCTCGGCTACGCGATCGTGACGGCCGCGAAATAGTCGGCAGCCTCAAGGGACGACTTTCACGCCTTTCCAGAAAGCAACTTTGCAGGCGATGTTGGCAGCCGCCGGTCTCGGATTCGGGTAGTATCACGCGGCGTCGGCGTTCTCGCGATCCCCGACCTTCACGGTGTAGTATTTCGCCATGCCCTTCCACGGACACACGCTGGTGGTGGCGCTCTCTCTGAAATGCTCCGGCGACAGTGCTCCCGAAGGGAAATAGTGGTTGCCTTCGACGACCACGGTCTGGTCGGATTGTGCGATCACGACGTCGTTCCAGATTGCCTTGGGCATGGCATACTCCTAACCGAGCATGTCGATGAGCGGACGATAGCCGCGGTCAGCGAGCAGCTGCGCGGCGACCGGCTAGTCGCGGATCGAGGGCCGCGGCGCGATCCATTGGATCATGCGGCGTCCAAACAGACCCCCGAGACCGACGAACATCATCGCCGTCCCGATGTTGAACATGATGATCATGAGCGTCGCATCTCCCGAATGGAAGAACGACAGGGCCGTCGCGGTGATCGCGGCCACCGACAGACTCCCCATGACCGCCACCGCGGTAGGGCGCAGCGGCGCCGCATACCGCAGCATGATAACCATCGCGAGCGACAGCGGCAGGCCGGTAAGCACCAACGTGGCGAGACATCGGCTCGTCTCGCCGAGGCCGACCCCGTCCGGCCCCATCGATACCCATTGCGTGAGGCACTGGTAGCCGATATTCGCCAGCCAAAGAACAACTGCAGGTGCCGGCAGAAGGAGCCACAGGCGCGAGCGGTCCGGCAGGCTCACCAGGAAGGCGGCGACCGCGGCGAGCACGCCCGTCAGGATCGCCCCGATCATGCCGGCGGCGAACGAAAGATCGTGAATCCGCGTCGCGAGATCTGGACGGATCCCCTGGCTGACCGCCACGAGACCCACGACCACCGTCGCGAGCAGAAGCCAGCACGCGGCGCGCGTCACCGGAGGACGCAGCCGGCGTACCGGCTTCAAGTTCTTCGAGAGAGATTCGATGAGATCGGGTGTCGCAATCATGGTTCGCTCCGATCGCCGAGAATCTTCCGCAGGCGCTTCACCGCCCGGTGCACGTTCACCTTCAGTGCCGCGATCGACATACCGCTCGCGGTCGAGGCCTCCTTCAGCGACATCTCCTTGAGCTTGAGTAGTTGTACCGCTTTGCGCTGCATGGGGGGAAGCTCGTCGATCGCCTTTTCGAGTTCGTGTCTGTCGGGTGTCTCTTCAAGGTTCGCCTGAGGCTCGGCAAAGGTTTCATGCTCTGGTATCAGCGGCGTTTCCCGGTCGCGCCGGCGTCCCTGCCGCCGGAGCCGGTCGATGAACCGCCGGTTCGCGATCGTCACGAGCCACGGGCCGAATGGCCTGGTCGGATCGAATGTGTGCCGGATTGCGTGGACGGTTAGCAGGACGTCCTGCACCGCGTCCTCGACGTCGCTGGGGTCGCGATGCCGCCGCGCCGCCAGCGAACGCAGGTAGGGAGTGATTTCCCGAAGGAGGCGCCGATAGGCCGACCTGTCGCCGTCCTGGGCATGAGCCATCAGGATCGCCCAGTCGGTATCGTGGATCGTGGGTCCGGGGACGGCATGCGCGGCGTCGCCTTCGCAGCCGACGAGCCTGAGTTGCGGAGGCCGCTCGTTTCGCTCGGTCATGGACGGCCTCCGTCAGTGACTCGACGGCGTCGACACAGCGAGGCGGCGAGATGGTCGAGCGAAAGCTTGCCGGGACCGATCGCCATGAGGGCCACAGCGAGCGCCGCCCACGGCAGGTGGAAGTTCGCCCACCCCTCCGGCACGACCAGTTGGATCACTCCCGTCATGACCAGGAGTGCAAGCGCGCTGAAACGCGTCGCGAATCCCAGGATCAGCAAGACCGGCAGCACGATCTCCGCGATACCGTCGAAGTACGCGAACACGGCGGGAAAAGGAAAATCGTACGCGTGTCCGAGGATGTGCAGCTTGAACTCATCTTCGAAGAGGAACGACGCCGCCGGCGACAGAGACAGGAAGCCGTCCCACTTCGTCAATCCCGATTTGAAGAACGGCAGCGCCAGAGCGATGCGAAGCACCGGCGGCGCCACAACGAGGGCGACCCGCGCGAGGCGCTCCACGAGGTCCTGCACGACATCTTCGATGGTCGATATGGTCGAAAAAGCGCTCATGTCCGTAGCGGCTTCTGCGCAAACCCGAAACCAACCACCGCGCCCACCCGGATCAGATCTGACAAATTCGCCGAAAGATCGAAACTCGGGTCGGCGGCAATAGCTTGCTCGAAAGCGGCAAGCACCGGCCTTCCGGATGCGAGCGCATGGATGAACTCCGGACTGCCATTCGGAATCGATCGAATCTCCACGCCGGCCTCCGGCCGGACGAGAAGCGCGTTTTCGCCGCCGACCGCCAAATCGACCGGACCAGGAACGCCGCCTTCGACGTTCATCTGCCAGATCGTCAACGCGGGAAACGGTGAGCGTACGATCCGGACTGCCGGATGCAGTACCAAGGTGACGGCAGGAAGTCGGTCCGATGCGATGTCCGCGAACGCCGAAAGACTGATCGGCAAGGCTTCGGCCGCGTGATAAGCCTCCGTCCAGGCCCGCTCGATGCGCGCCACATCAGCCAGATATGGCAGCACGGATGCGGGTTTGAACCGGCCGATGAAGTCCGGGAGGCCCGCGCCGTAGTCGAACAGCATCGGCGACCGGGGCAAATCAACGACAACATAGGCGCGTGCCAAGGTGTTGAAGAATTCCGACCCGACGATGCGGTGCACGGCGGGATAGGCGTCCTTCAATGTCTGCGTCAGGCCGACGATCACGTTGTTGCGATAGACGGCAAAGCGCCGCGAACTCGGTCTTCCGTCGGGGCCGACTAGCCCGGCCGGCGTCGGGAGCGTGGGATCGAGCAACGCGGCCGCAAAAGCGCGTTGCCTCTCAGCGAGCGACTGCATGACGCGGCGTCTCCAGTCGGTTGGCAAACATGATCGTCTCGGCCCGTTCGGCTTCGTGCGCGAGCGTCGGCCAGGCCGGCACGTCAGCATCCCATTCGATCAGCGTGGGCACCGGGCCGATAAGCCGCGCCGTCAGTTCGTAGAGATGCCAGACAGCATCTTCGACCGGACGGTCGTGGCTGTCGATGAGCAGCGGCCTCGCCTCCTCGTCCTCCTGCCTGGTATTGCCGGCGAGATGAATCTCTTTGACGCGCGCGAGCGGATACCCCTCGATGTAGGCGACTGGATTCCACTGCTGATTGGTCGACGCGACGAAGACATTGTTGACGTCGAGCAGCAGGCCGCAGCCGGTGCGCCGGGCTACCTCGGCGATGAAGTCCGTCTCCGTGTAGGCGCTCTCGGCGAACGCGACGTAGGTCGACGGATTTTCAAGAAGCATCTCGCAGCCGAGCGCGGTCTGGATCTGATCGATATGCTCGACCACCCGCTTGAGCGTCTCGACGGTGTATGGCAGCGGCAGCAGATCGTTGAGGAAACCCACGTCGTGCGAGGACCACGCCAAATGCTCGGAGAACAGGCCAGGCGTGTAGCGCCGCCTCATATCTCTCAGCCGCGCGATGTGGTCTTCGTCGAGCGGCCGGTCCGCCCCGATCGAGAGTCCGACGCCGTGAAGAGACAACGGGTAGCGTTCCCGAATGGCCGACAGATACCGGTGCGGCGGACCTCCCGCGCCCATGTAGTTCTCCGCATGCACCTCGAAGAAGCCCACATCGGGCAACGTGTCGATGATCGTGCGATAGTGCTCGGCCTTGAGGCCGACGCCGGCGCGCGCCGGTATGCGATCTTCTAGCGATGACGAAGGATTGCGCATGGCGACCTCAAGGATAGAAGGCGGGCCGTCACGCCCGCCCGGGTTTCGTCAGGCCTTCGGGGTGAGGCTTCCGGCCCCCTTCGGCGTGTGCATCGTGGTGCAGGTGCCCTTGGGCTCGAGCTTGAACGCGTTGCCCTGATAGTCAACGGCGCTGGTGCCGGCGCAGGTCGTCCCAGCTCCGGCGTAGCAGTCATTCTGTCCCTTCAGGGCGACGCCAAAGCACTTCTCCATTTTCCCGCCCGCCATCGCCTTCATGGTCTGGGCCTGCTTCTCCTTCATCATCTTTTCCATGTCGGCCTTGCTTTGCGCGGTGGCGGACGTGGCGGCGAGCGTTCCGATGGCGACGGCGAACGCGCCGGCCACCATTGCGTTAAGCGTGCGATTGGACATTCGAGTTCCTCCAGGTTCTGGGCGACTTTGCGAAGTGCATGGCCGCAAGTCCGACGGGCTGTTACTCCCGTCTGTACCGATGTTCGCCGCAACGTCCGAAAGGTTACCTTCGCAAATGTGCGGTCTCCGCCGTCTCCCATCGGTTCGTGGGGAACACTCGCTCCGGCATTCCCGTCCGCGTTATCGAGATCGCAACGAGATGGGATATCGCAGCGCCATTTTCTCCTTCGGTTCAAAATCGGCGGCGTCACAGTCGCGTCGTCACATTCACCAGCCATTCTGGCATGGCTTTCGTCAGCGAGGTCTCGACGATCTTGTCGAGGCCGGTGAGCACGAAGAGTCCGATTCCGAAGAAGGCGGCCCCCATGAGCGGTTTGCCGATGCGCGAGGCGCGCGCCATCCAGTCCCGCCGGGCCATGATCGCCTGGCGCGAACCGTAGGCGAGCAGGAGAATCGGTGTCGCGGCTCCGAGCGCGAACGCCGACATCGTCGCGGCGGCCCGACCGAGATCGTCGCCCTGGGCTGCAAGACCGATGGCCGCGCCGAGCGTCGGCCCCGAACACGGCGACCAGATCACGCCAAGCACAGCGCCGAGCGCGAACTGGCCCCAGATGCCGGACGGCTGAAGTCGGTCGAGGAGGGCCTGGCCCTTGCCCGCAAGCGGCGACGCCATGGAGGCCACCTTGCCCTGCAGCGTCGGCACCAGAAGAACCACGCTAGCCGCGCCCATTACTGCCGCGACGGCGAGCCGCAGCGTCTCGGGATCGATCCCGACGCTGAAGCCGACCGACGCGAGCGCGATCCCTATTCCGGCGAACGAAGTCGCCAGTCCCGCGGCGAGCGCGACCGGTCCCCACAGATGCCGATCGAGTGCGCCGAACAGCACGATCGGCAGGATCGGAAGCACGCATGGCGAGAGCGTCGATAGCGCCCCCGCGGCGTAGCCGAGCGCGAGATTTGCGGACACCTCAGAACGCCTTCGCCACCAGCGCGCGCAGCGGTGCCGGAGCGGTCTCGCCGGTGGAGCGCGCGACTTCTTTCGATCCTTTGAACACGATCAACGTGCTCTGGTACTGGACGCGAAACTGCCGCAGCACTTCCTTGGCGGTATCGAAGTCGACGTCGTACACCACGAGACCCGGATGCTCCTTCTCGATCTCCTGCACAATCGGCTTCTGTTGCTTGCAGGTCGGACACCAGGGCGCGGTGACGTCGATGAGGATCGACTTGCCCGCGGCCTGCGCAGCTTGAAAGGCCTTGGCGTCGTAGGGTTCGGCCGCCCAGGCGAGCGAGGGCATCGCGACGACCGCGGCGATCAGAATGGCGTTGCGAAGGAAGTTCGAGGACATGCGGTTCTCCCTGGCTGCTGAGACGTCTCGACGCCAAGGTTCGCCGGGCACGGGGAAAAGTTACGTGGGTCTCGGAAAAATATCGGACATGCCCGCAGGCGCGGCGTGCTCTACACATCACCGCGAGGCTCCGCAGAAAGGACATGCACGATGACGGATCTCGTCCCTCTCTTTCCGAACCAAACCGTCCCGCCCCTGCGCGTTGATCTCGCCGGCGGCGGACGATTTGATCTCGCATCCGAACAGCCGTCCAACTTCACGCTCGTCGTCTTCTATCGTGGGCTTCATTGTCCCATCTGCAAGACGCAAATCAAGGAGCTTGAATCCAAGCTCGACGATTTCGAACAGCGCGGGGTCGCCGTCATGGCCGTATCGACCGACTCCAAGGAACGCGCAGAACAGACGCGGGAAACCTGGGGACTGTCGCGGCTGCGCATCGGCTACGGCCTCCCGCTCGCCGCCGCCCGGCGCTGGGGACTGTACGTGTCGGCCGGGCACGGCAAGACGTCGGCCGGCGTCGATGAGCCGGCGCTTTTTTCGGAGCCTGCCATCTACCTGGTGAGACCGGACGGCACCCTGTACTTCGGCAGCGTGCAGACGATGCCGTTCGCGCGTCCGCATTTCTCCGACATCCTGCCGGCAATCGATTTCGTCGTGAAGAACAAGTATCCCGCTCGCGGCGAAGTGGCGGACCTCCGGAAGTTGGCCTAGCGGGTCGCCGCCGCTACGTTCTGCTCAGATAAGCGATGAGGCCGTCCGCCGCAGCGGACGACCAGTCCGCATCTCCTGGCATGTAGCCGATGACCGTGCCCGAGCTCGAGATCGCGTAGGTGATCGGCATGCCGTAGAGCGCGAATGGCGCCTTGTTGACGTTGTCGGCATCCGAGTACGCGACGGATCCGTTGGGATCGAGAAAGATCGGCAGCGCCTTCAGATTGAGCGACTTGACGAACCGGATGACCGCGTCGCGCGGGCCCCGGTCTTCCGAAACCGCCGCGACGTGCACTCTGCCCCGCCAGGGACCACGGTACAGTTCGTCGAGCGCCGGCAACTCCATGCGGCAGGCAGCGCACCACGACGCCCAGAAATTCAGAAGGATCGGCTTGCCGCGCAGCGTAGACAAATCCGTCGTGCCGCCTTCGAGGCGGAACAGCCGCAGCGGCGGCAATTCCTGAGCGGGACGAAGGATGGTGAACTGGTAGCGTCCGGATTCGAACCTGGGAACGTCGGCTTCGATCGCGGCCGCTTCGCCCGACACGAGTCCGGCGGCCATGCCGGCCAACGCGCGCAGCAACACGTCGCGGCGCGACGGCATCCGCGGCGCGCCCGGACCTGTGCCGACGGCCTCCTGCTTCATGCGATCTCCTGTACCAACAACGCAAGCGACGATTGAGGCACGGCCGGCCGGAACGCCGTGAAAAAGAACAACGGATTGGGCAGCCAGTACAACCATCCGATCGACGGTTCGCTCGTCCCGTCCGGAAGACGCAGATCGAGCCATACGTACAAGAATTTGTAGATGCAGAGCCCAGGAATCCAGTTCGGCTTTAGCCGCGAGGTCTTCAGGTACTTCCGCGCGATGTAGTAGTTGCCTTCGAAAGGCGTGATTCCGAAGAGGCCGATCGGCCCTTCCGCGATGACCTCGCCGCTCGCTCGATGCGTGATCCGGACGTGGCGCGACATGCTTCGACTTTCCCTCCTATAGCTACGGATTGGTTCGCCGCATCCGGCGAAAGGTTACCTGTCGTTCGCGCAAAGTGTGACGTAACCATCCCGCCCCTCCCGTCGAACGGTTCAGTGACGGTCCGTCGCCGACGGACAGATGGAGGAGATGCGATGACTACAGGAAATTGGATGAAGGGACTGGGGGCGGGCTTCGTCGCCACTGTTGTCCTTTCCGCGCTCATGGTGATGAAGGCAATGATGGGCGTGATGCCCGAGCTCAATCCGATCAAGATGATTGCCGACATGCTCGGTGCACCGCCGGCGGTCGGCTGGGCGATGCACTTCATGATCGGAACGGTGCTCTGGGGCACGCTGGTCGCGTGGCTGAATCCCCACCTCCCCGGCGAGAGCCACTGGCTGAAGGGCATCGTGTTCGCCGTCGGTGCCTGGTTCGTCATGATGGCCGCGATGATGCCGATGGCCGGCGCCGGCCTCTTTGGATCCCATCTTGGGATGATGGCACCGATCATGACCCTGATGCTGCACGTCGTCTTCGGCTTCGTTCTCGGCGCCATCTATGCGCTCGAGCGGCCGGAAGATACCGGTGCCCTGCAGGGCGCTCGCACCTGAAACGCGGATCGAGTATAGCGGCGGACATGATCCTCGATTCCACCATTCGGTGCCCGAACTGCGGCAACGAGTCGACCGAGCGGATGCCGACGGACGCCTGCCAATTCTTCTACGACTGCAGGCACTGCGGCGTCCGCCTGAAGCCCAAGGAGGGCGACTGCTGCGTATTCTGCTCTTACGGAATGGTGCCGTGCCCGCCGCGCCAGGACTCCGAGGCTTGTTGCAGGCAATCCTAGCATTCCTGCTTCACGGCGGTCGAAGGCACCTGACCAAGCCCCTCAAGGAACGTTACGAAATGACATCGACGCTTCAATACGACGTGAGGGCTTGTGTCTTCGACGCCTACGGAAATCTGCACGTTGATGGGTATGCCCGTCTTAATTTGAACATGCAGCTTCATTTCATTGCGCCTGAGACATCGCAAAGAGAGAGGTGGATAAAATGAAAAAAATTTTCGTTGTCGCTGCCGCGTTGATTGCTGCTACGTCGGTGGCCTATGCCCGTGGAGGAGGATCTGGTGGTGGTGCCTCTGGGGTTTCGCCGGGTCACTCATTTCAGAGCAGCGGTCCCGTTGCTGGCACGCACGGCGCGTCTGGCTACTCTCCCGGGCATCAAATGAAGACCCAAGGATCAGTGTCCGGCCACCCGGGAGCATCGGGCTATGCACCTGGTAAGCTCAAGCACTAAAGCTGCGTGATCCATGAAGGGGCTGCCAATTAAGGTAGTCCCTTCACCGGCACGTCGCCGAAAGGAACCAAGCCGACTTCCTTCGCAAGGTGTCTTTCAGCCCCAGAACTAAACTGACACGCAATCCGCTGCATCTGCCATGAAAATGTTGCCCCTTCTCAGGCATCGCTACATAACAGTTGGATTTGCACGACTGAGGAGGGCAACTTTATGAAAATGAGAGCAACTTGGAAGACATACGTCGTTGCATCGACCGTTACGCTGCTAGTCGCGGGCACGTCCGCAACAGCCGCACCATTATCAGCGGATCATCTGTTGTCGCCTGACACTCTTGCGGTTCAGGTAAAAGGTGGACACGGACGCGTGTCATAGCGGTTGGCACGGGAATCGTGGAAAGCACCGCGGTTGGTATATCGGCCGCCATCGTGGCTGGTCGCACTCGCGGCATCGCCGCTTTTGGTAATTACATCGCTATTTTAACTTCGCCCCTGATAGAAACTCAGGGGCGATTTTGCATTAGGGGTAGCAATGTGTCCAAGCATCGGACCCTATGTAATCAATTACACTGGATTTAGGTCTCGGTTGTGAGGGGTTCCAAGATTAACCTGGAACGCCAACATCAAGATTAGCTTTAATGTAGCATTGGTACTTAAGATCCGGAAGGAGTTGCCTCTCGCGACAAGATGAGAGGCTTCTGTATCAGTTCGTAGAGAATACAACTGCGGGCTGAAGTTTCGCGACTGGGTGGAAAGAAATCAATGCGGCGACAAGACTTATCGTGAGAATCGCAATGGTGCCGACCAACGGAGTGAACCACATCATTCGGAAGGGATATGTTTGAGAGTCTGCCAATTGGCCCGCAAGCGCGCACAGGCCGAGGCCGAGACCGGTTCCAACAAGCGCACAAAATCCAACCTGAGCGCAAACGATCGATATCAATGTCTTTGATGTAGCACCCATCGCTTTCAGGACAGCGTATTGGCTGAGGCTGGCGTGAGTGAACATGTAGAGCATCACACCCACGACCCCCAAGCCGACAGTTATCGCTAGCACTAGCATTGAGACGACGTCACCGACATCCTCGGAATTGAGCAGGAACCACCAGACGATATCGGACCGGAAATCCTGTGCAGTTCTTGCGCGCAACCCCGTTGATGCCTCAATACGCATGGCAAGTTCATGAGGCAGGACATCTGATGCCGCCTTAACCAGCACAAAAGTTAGGATACGGCGCTCCGGGGGCAGAACGCGCGAGGCATTGGCAAACGTCATATAAAGAAGGGTCCGTGGCGGAAAGCGCGGCAAGGCCGATACGATTCCCTCGATCTTGACGCGATGTCCGTTCACCACGATTTCGTCGCCAGCTGCGAGCTGCCGGGTTGGGACATCAAGATGAGGACCGTCAGTCGGCCAGAGGTCGATCGGTCTCGTCGGGGTCTCCAGCTTACCCTCGGTACCCCCCGCTGCGGCAACGGCAGCATCAGGACGATGAAGCACTGACGGTGAAAGGCCCTTCTGAAGAGCGGGTGTTCCAGCCAGCGTCGCATCATCGACGCCAATAACCTGAAACACCTGGATCCGGCCGTTGCCGAACCGGACGGGCGAAGAGCCAAGCATCATCGGTGTTGCATACGACACCCCGTCAACACTACGGACCCTGTTTAGGGCAGCGTTAGGCAGGTTCACGGTTTGCTCGGGGGTAGCAACCGCCGGGTCCATGACCCAAACGTCTGCTGTCGGATTCTCCGCGATCAGCGCAAAACTGCGCGTCATGAACCCGCAGAAATAGGACGCGGCGAATGTGACCAGAAAGGCCGTGAAAGCAATGCCGAACACCAGCGCCAGATATCTGGGCCTGTCGGCGATCAGCATCCTCATGCCCAGACGCAACATTTTATCGAACCTCACCGGTAATGCGTTGGTTCGGTGATGCATCGATGAACACGTCCAATTGCTGACCTGCATAGACAGGCAGCGCGGTCGGATCAAAGCTGTAGATCACCTGCAGCACCCTTGTGTCGGTGCGCTCGATGCTCTCGCCGGTAAGGGATGCCTTGCGCACCACCAAGGGCTCCAACCGCTCGAACCTTAGCGAGGTTTTAAGGTCAGGATTTCCTCGGACGAAAGCGACTGCGGAAGCTCCTTGTTTCACCCGCCACGCTTGTTGCTCATCGACGTCCACGCGAACATGGTATCGTGCATCGCCGCCCAGGATCATCAACGGTGGGTCGAGCACACCAGTCGTTGCAAATTCGCCGTTGCGAATCTTGACCTGCATCACGAGTCCGTTCACTGGCGAGACAATAGTGTATCTTGATAGCAGTATATTGAGACGTTCGACGTCGGCCTTAGCGCGATCTAACGCAGCTTGATCAATCGCGACGATGAGACGCCGCTTCTGCAGTTCTTCGACGCTGATTGCGTCCCTATTGGCCTTCGACAGAGCCTCTCCGCGATCGAGAATATCCTTGTCCTTGGCCAGTATCGCCTCGGCTTCGCCGACATGAGCGGCTGCCGGGAGAAGTTGAGCCTTCAACTCCCGATCGTCGATCCTAAAGAGAGCATCACCCGCACGGACGTGGTTGCCTGGCTTCACAAGTACGCTGGCAACAACGCCTGACACCGGCGTTCCGATCGCGATGTTCTCTGTGCTGGCTTCGACAATGCCGGTGCCTGCCACATTCGAAGTGAAGGGTGCTTCAGCCGAGCGGGCAACCGGTGCTGAATAGACATATCGGTGTTCACCCGTGAACGTTTCGAAGGCGGCGGCAACCAAACCTACAACCGCCAATATTGGCAACACATGCTTGCCGATCATGACGTCATTTCCAGTTCGATCGCGTTATTGCGGCCGATGATGGCCCCATCTTCCATCTGCGTGACCCGGTCGGCGTAGGTCATGATGCGTGTATCGTGGGTCACGACGATCACCGCACGATCAGTCTGCCGGGCTTGGCTGCGCAATGTCTCCATCACCGTTTGTCCCATGGTTTGATCTAGCGCGCTCGTCGGTTCGTCACATACGATGAGCCTGGGGTTGTGGACGAGAGCACGGGCGATAGCGATGCGTTGCTGTTGACCTCCACTCAGCTCGTTGGGTGATGCCGAAGTGCGATCACGAAGGCCCAGTTCGTCCAAAATCTTGAAGGCCCTGCCTTCGGCCCCTTTACGTGAATGTCCGCTGATCAGAAGGGGGACGGTGACGTTGTCGAGGACCGAAACGCCCGGCAAAAGATTGAACCTCTGAAAAACGAATCCGACCGTCGTGCAGCGGAAGCTCGAGCGTTCTTGAGCGGTCATTCGGGTGAGGTCCCGCCCAAGGACTTCGCAAAGCCCGGAATCGGAATCGAGCAGAGTCGAAATCACGGAAAGCAGAGTGGTCTTCCCACATCCAGAGGGTCCCATAATCATTAGAACCTCGCCCGATTTGACGTCGAGATCGACTCCTCGCAGAGCCCGGACGGCAGCTGCACCGTCTCCAACCGTCTTCGTTAGGTGGCGACACCGCACAACTGAGGATAGAAAGCACATGGCACAGCCGTTCTACTTGTTTTGTAACAGTCGTATCATTATATTGTAGCAATGTCACAACCTAACTGGCTCCTATTGACCTACAAAGTTCCCGCAGAACCCGGTGCCAGACGCGTTGCGCTATGGCGTCGCCTGAAAGGGATGGGGGCGGTCTATCTTCAAAACGGAGTTTGCCTGCTGCCGAAAACCGATGCGCATGTCCGACAGTTGAAGATGATTGAGAACGAAGTCGCGGAGATGGGTGGCGAGGCGGTCATCCTAAAGACGGTGGCGCTCGACAAAGGGCAAGGGGAGAAAGTCGTCGACCGTTTCAACGCAGATCGGGACGACCAGTACCGTGAATTTCTTGGGCGATGCGTAGGCTTCGAAAAAGAGATTGCGAAGGAGTTTTCTATCAACAAGTTCACATATGCCGAGCTTGAAGAAGAAGATGCCGATCTCAAGAAACTCCAGGGCTGGTTCGAGAAAATCAGGAGACTCGATTTTTACGGTGCACCACTCGCTTCGGAAGCGGAGAAGAAGCTGAAAGATTGCGAAGTATTGCTTGAGAGTTATGCGCAGCGTGTCTTCGACGCTCAGGAAGAAAACCGCACCAAGGATTGAGCGTAGTGACAATCGGTCCTGCCAATTGATAAAGTTTGCGATGTAATTCGGAAGGAGAGAAGAAATAGCGCCAAGCGATCGTCCGACGGATTCTTCCTTGAGAGACGGTATTTACTAGCCACGTTCCGTCCGCAATTCATTCAATCGCCATTAATTTTGGGAAGCCTAGGTTTCCGCATCTACGATGGAGGTTTCTATGCGGAAGGTCATTCTCGCTTTCATGGGCTTTGCGGCTGTCGGCACATTCGTCATGGCTCCCGACGCCAATGCGATGCCGGCCGGGCCATCGGCGTCGGTCGCATCAACGATCGACCAGGTCCGATTGGTCTGCGACGAATGGGGGCGCTGCTGGCGACGGCCGGACTATTACCGGCCCTATGGCTACTATGGGTATGGATACGGCTATGATCGGCCATACCGTCGCTACTATCGTCCTCGCCATTACGGCGGCTATGGTTACGGTTATGGTGGCTGGCATCGCGGTTGGTACGGATACTGAGCGATAAGCCATCGCCCTTTCTTACGAAGACCACCCAATATTGATGACGTGAGGCGTGGTTTCCGACGCTTCACGCGAGAGGGAGCCTTTAGATGAAACTGCTCAGGATCTTCATCGCAGCAGCGGTCGTTACAACAGTGCTATCCGGTTGCGCGAATACCCCGCCAGAGCAGCGAACGGCGACCGGCGCTGTATTGGGCGGTGCAACCGGTGCGCTTCTCGGCAATGCTGTTGGTGGTGGTGTTGGTGGTACGCTTCTCGGTGCTGGCGCCGGCGCCCTGCTTGGAGCAGCGGTCGCCGACTCAACCAATCCTTACCGCAACGGTCCGCCGATGTGTCGCTATCGTGCACCGGACGGCAGCGTCTATATCGCGGAATGTGACGAGCGTTACTATCGAGGGCGATACTGAGCGCATATAGAGTTGAAAAAGGAATAGCGCGTCACCGCGTGATACGAATGCTGTCTATGGATCGTAAAAACCCGCCGCCGGGACAGTGGCGGCGGGTTAGTACGCGGAACACGACGGAGACAGCCATTCAGGCTGGATTAGGCTCCCATTAGATGGTGAACGGGAGGTTAAGGCGTCGCATTGTAGATGCGCTCGCGCACTGAGCCTCGCATCAAGTTCCATCACTTTTTCAGATTAGATTTTTATTGCGTCCATTGATTGCCTGATTTCCGTAATGGTGACGACAAAAACGTCTGCGATACATCCGCCTCGACAGAGGAGGCCACGATGTTTCAATTCTCGTCGGAAACAATCCAGCATCTGCGTGCGGTGCTTGACGACGCAAGTGCCGAGATCCAGGCAGATTCACCGACCAAGGCTTTGATGGCCGAACACATCTTGCGTACCGCAGCTACCGGTGTCCGTGGTTACGATAAACTCCGCGAAGCCGCGGTTGAAATTGCGCGGTGTGATGGAGTGTGATCGATTAGCTCTGCGAGGACCTTCGCGTTTAAGTTTTCTGCATCCGCCGAATTCTGCCGCTCAGTGCCACAGGAGGGCAACGTGGTGCGAATCACGCAAAGCAATAACTGGACCGAAATCGAGCTCCGGAAATTGCGTGCTTACGCTGACGGTGGATGCTCAGCTTACCACATTGCGGCAGCGCTAAATCGAAGCGTCGCGAATGTACGATCGATGGCCACTCGACGAGGAATTGCGATCCTCAATTTCAATGAGTCTGACAAGTGGCGCTCTAATGAAAAGGATGTTCGCACCTAATTATTTTTATCGAGCCTGCAGCGCATCACGATGAGTATCAAATGCCTTTCCTGGCCGATTATGTGCGCTTGAGATGTATTCTCTTTTTTCTTCCGGTGAACATCGCAACGACGAGGTTTTGGCGCTGCATAATGCTAACCACTGCGACACCCAGAATATGCACGCCTACCAAGGCAAGCAGGGCGTAAGATGACCAAGTGTGCAGCACCTGAACCCAGGCAACACCGAAAAACCTAACGGTAATCTGCATGCACCCGCTGACGCCCGAAATCAACGTCAGGCCAAGCGATGCCACAAGCATCACAGCTCCTGCGGGGTTGAGGCCGACGTAACCGCCAGTTCGCCCCCGCATGAGTCTGCGCAGAAACCGGATTGCATTGGGCAATAGAAATGTCAGCCGGCTGAGGCGCGCGGAATCGGACCCTACGAAACCCCAGATAATCCGGAATGCGACAAGACCGATTGCGACATATCCAGCCTGCCTATGCAACGAGTCGAAAACGATCGCGCTCAACCACGCCACGACAATAGACGCAGCTAACGACCAATGCACAATCCGAAGCGGCTGGTCCCAGACGTAAATATGGGACCGTGAATGATCGTCCTCTGTAGACATATCAGGGCTGTAAAATAGCTCGAACAGCTTTCCATCTTTTACGCCGTAAACTTCGTAACACGTACCTTCCACTTTGGAACGGCGCACCTCGTAGCCGGCGGCGCTGGCCTTTGCTTCCGCTTCGCTCGCAGGCTTCCACTTCGCCTTCTCGAGCTTTGTGCAATCTTTAAATCCATCGGCAAAACAAGCTCCCCCAAAGCCAGTGAAAAGCCGGCGGCCAAAGCCAAAGGCATTGCGATCTTCATAATTGCGTCTCCATGATTTAATTCGAGGAATTGTTTGCCACAGCGAGTTCTGCACGAGAGTCTGGATTTTGTTCTAGCGCGAAATCGGACTGGCGCTCTGCTGATCGGGCTGCGGCACGCGGTCCCAGTAACGACAAGCATGCTCAATAATCCCAGCAAATGACTGACTTGCGGCAATCACTTAGAATGATTTTAAATTTGAATGCCCATCGCCTTTTCACTCGATGAGCAGATGTATGCTTGACGCAGGATAACAATACTCGTCGTCTGCACAGCCCCGCTGTTTCGACTGCTGTCGCTGTCAAAGCGTACCTTGCGGGCGAGTCCGCCGCAGTTGATTAGCTAACAGCGGCGGACGGTTCATCGGATTACTTGCTCTTTTCAATTTTGGTGAGCGTAATCCCTTCGCTGCTGCGCTCCGCGGTGAAGCGAATTTTGTCCCCAGCCTTAACCTGCTTCAGCATAGACTGGTCCTTAACGCGGGAGACCGTCGTCATGCCTTCGTCCATATCGAGGCTTTTGATTGGGCCGTGCTTAAGTGTGATCTAACGTCTGGCGTCTGGTTTGCCGTGCAGCGCGCTTAACGGGCGCCGCACTGAGATCAAGTTAGAATCTGTCTAGTTTAGAGCGCTTCTCTTTGCCTGCGACACTTTGTCGTGCCACCCCATGCGCGTCTATTGGGGGATAAACATGGGAAAGAAAGGAACGCTAGTGCGCACTGCGCTGGCTGGAGGGGCGCTTCTATCCAGCATTTTGGCGCAGAGCAGCATCGCTCAAGCGGAGGATTATAGCGCTTGGCGCGATATCGAGACCAAGTACATCTTCGGCTTCACCACGGGCTCCGGCATTGGGCTGGAGGGTGAGAAGGAATTCACGGTCGATACCGTCGGCCGCTTCGGCAAACGCGAAGGTAGTTATCGGGCCAGCGAGACCAAGTACGAGTTAGAATTTACGCCGACGCAATTTATCCAGATCGAGTTCGGCATGCTGGGGGCGACCCATAACATCAACGGCGTCCCCGATCTGGACAACCTGCGGCAGGTGGCGGTCAGCGGCGGATTTGCCGAATTCCGCTATCTCGCGATCGAGCGCACGTCGAGCAATCCGCTCGCGGTGACGCTGGCGGTCGAGCCGACATTCCGCCGCATCGATGAAACCGGTGGCGAGCGGGTGCACAACTTCGAATTCGAGACCACCATCAATGCCGATCTCGAATTGGTCAAAAACAGGCTATTTGCGGGTTTCAATCTGCTCTACGAACCCGAGGTCACGCGTACCGTGCTTGGCGAGACCGCGCGTGAAGCCAAGTTCGGTGGTTCGACCGCTCTATCATGGCGAATTGCGCCGAACGTCGTGATCGGCGGCGAGGTCTGGTATCTGCGGCACTACGACAGCATTGGCCTACGGGACTTCACCGGCGACGCGGTGATGCTCGGACCTACACTCTACGTCCGCCTTGCGCCGAAGATGTTCATGACTGCGGCCTGGAACACTCAGGTCTGGGGCCGCGAGATTGGCAATCCGGTTTCACTCAATCTCGCCGAGTTTCAACGCAATCGCGCGCGACTCAAATTCGCTGTCGAATTCTGACATCCAACATCGGAGGTATCTTTCATGTCATTTGCACGCACTGTCCTTCTCGTCGCCGCTTCAGCGGCTTTCGGCATCGCCACATCTCTGCCGATTGCTCACGCCCAACAGGCCAAAAGCCTGACGGTAACTTACGCGAACGGCAAGTTTCAGCCGTCAGCCTTGCATGCGCCGGCCAACACGCCATTGGCGCTTACGGTCAAGAATCTCAATGCCAAGTCGATGGAGTTCGAGAGTGCTGCTCTGCGGGTGGAAAAAGTCATCGACGCGAAGAGCGAAGGCGTCATCAATCTGCGGCCGCTCAAACCGGGAAAGTATGACTTCTACGACGACTTTGGCGGCAAGGCGGATGGCACCCTGACCGTCGAATAACCGGCAGCGGATTACGCGAAGTAGATCCGTCACGAATCCGACTAGGCAAAGCATGGCTGCGCTGGAGTATGTAGGTTTGAGTTTACTTCCAACGATCTGTGTGCGCTGTATCTTGCGAGCGCTTTCTAACGTCTGACATCGAGAACGTCCAAGACGGGGCAATCTGGCGCCCTGCTTCCGGAACATTGTGCGATTGTTTTTGCAAGCAGTCTTTCGAGCTTTCTTAAGTCGGCGATCTTGGTGCGGATGTCATCAAGATGGTGCGCTGCGATCTTGCGCGCATCCGCGCATGACGCCTTTCCTGGCCCTCCCAAAGCGAGCAGAGCGCGGATGTCTTCGAGACCGAAACCAAGCTCGCGGCCGCGTCGGATAAAGGCGAGCATACGGGTCTCGGTTGGTCCATAGACACGGCGGCCACCTTCGGTACGAGCCGGCGGTTGTAGCATCTTGATCTTCTCGTAGTAGCGAATGGTCTCGATATTGACCCCAGTCAGTCGCGACAATTCGCCAATCGGTATTCCGTCCGATCCTCCCACTCGCGAAGCTGTGACCGAGGGCATGTTCAAAGCTCCTTGCTTCTGTAGTCACTACAGGATGCATAATATAGCCCATGAAAATTAATCAGACCGATCACATTGTCGCTAATGGGCGACGACAACGTCTAGTGGCGGCAGGCGGCCTGCTGGGCGCGCTGGTGTCGTCGTCATGTTGTATCTTGCCTCTTGCTATGTTTTGGCTCGGGGTGAGCGGAGCTTGGATTAGCAACTTCACGCAGCTTGCTCCCTACCAACCCTACTTTATAGCCGCGACGCTCGCGTTCTTGGCGTACGGCTATTGGTTGGTTTATGGAAGGCGCGCCTGCTCCGATGGAGATATCTGCGCGCGTCCTTTACCAAAGCGCATCGTCAAGGCCAGTCTCATCCTCGCAGCCCTCCTTGTGGTTGCCGCGCTCGGTCTCGATTTCATCGCTCCTCTCTTTCTCAATCCGTGATCGGAGAAATGCCCATGAATAAGGTTCTCGGTTATGCCGCCTTCGCCGTCACCATTGTCGCCGCTCCAACAGCGATGGCCGCGGAAAGGACGGTAACGTTAGCCGTAGAGAACATGTACTGCGCGGCGTGTCCCTCCATCGTCAAGGGAAGCTTGGAAGCGGTTTCCGGCGTTGCCAAGGTTGCAGTGTCCTACAGGGACAAGACGGCAACGGTTGTCTATGACGATGCCAAAGCTGATGTAAGCCAGCTGACTTCGGCGACCACCAAGGCCGGATACCCGTCGGCACCTAAGGGCGGATCGTAATGCTCCTTCAATCGACGATCACTTGTCCACACTGCTCGGTCACGAAAACGGAGACCATGCCGACCGATGCCTGTCAGTTCTTCTATGAATGCACCGGATGCGGCACGAGGCTAAAGCCAAAGTCGGGCGATTGCTGCGTGTTCTGTTCGTATGGCTCAGTGCCGTGCCCGCCCATTCAAGCTGAGCGCACCGGTGAGAGCGGCGGGGTATCCTGCTGCGCAAGTAGATAGCGGCACTGACACTGATATGCGCGACTAGCTGCGCCGCGCGACCACCACTCGCGACACATCCTCTATATTCCCAGGGTGGAGTCCACGTCCGGCAATCCGGGAAGAGAAAAGGCCAAATTATCTTGGTCGCAGTTGAGCCTGGGGTGATAGAGCTTCGATGATGCGGCAATCGGCAACTGTGCCGCAGCGGCATTGATCGATCATGCTGTCCAGCTCCCGACGCAACGCGCGCAAGTCAGCGATCTTTCGATCGACCTCGGCTCGATGCTCTTTGGCAATGGCATCGACGGCACCGCAAGACAGGTCGCGCTGGTCGGCCAAATCGAGCAATGCGCGAACTTGGTCGAGCGAAAATCCAAGGTCTCGCGAGCGTCGTATGAAGCTGAGGCGATTCAGGTGCTCTGCACCGTATGCTCGATAATTGCTGGCCGTCCGGCCTGGCGCGGCAAGCAGACCGATCCGCTCGTAATAGCGGATGGTCTCGACTTTGGTGTCAGTTCTGCGCCCCAGCTCGCCAATCGCCAGGAAGTCGTTTGTCATGGCCTTGACCCTATAGTTACTACAGGGTCCATATGAGTGGTCATGTCGAACTTGTCGAGGTGATCCCAATGGCAGCCGCCATTTCGTTGAAGCTGCGCGTCGAAGGCATGGACTGCGGCGCCTGTGCCGTGAAAATTGAGAACGCGATGAAGCGGCTACCAGGCGTCAGCGACATCGACGTCAACTATAGCTTGCAGTCCCTTTCCCTGGTGGTCGACGAAGACCGCACCTCTCGGCATGCGATCGAGGCCAAGATCAAGGCGCTCGGATATGCACCTGTCGATCCATCCGGATCAATCGCCTCTTCGCTCCACGACGATAATCGTGACGTGACGGAAAGCGCATGGTGGTCGTCGTCTAAAGGACGGTTAGTGATCGGCACCGGCGTCTTGCTAATGCTCGCTTTCGCGATCTCCGATGTCGAGCCCACTTGGTCAAATAGGGCCTATACGGCCGCGGCGCTGATTGGCCTGCTCCCGATTGGTCGGCGTGCGTTCGCCGGCGCGGCGTCAGGCACCCCATTCAGCATTGAGATGCTGATGTCGATCGCTGCGATCGGCGCCGTCGCGATCGGCGCAGCGGAAGAAGCTGCTGTTGTTGTGTTTCTGTTTGCGGTCGGCGAATTGCTGGAAGGTGTCGCAGCTGGCCGGGCGCGTGCTGGCATCAAGGCGTTGATAGACTTGGTCCCGCGCACGGCGCTTCGCCAAAGCGGCTCGAGCGTGGAGACGGTGCCGGTTGAAGATATTCTCGTCGGTGACACCGTGATCATCCGTCCCGGGGACCGTGCCCCCTCGGATGGAACCGTGATCGAGGGTATATCGGAGGTCAATGAGGCACCCGTCACCGGCGAATCTGTACCGGTCGGCAAGGAGCCAGGGTCAAAAATTTACGCTGGCAGCATCAATGCTAATGGCGAGTTACGCGTCGAGATCACTCGAACGGCGGCCGACAACACGATTGCCCGCATCATCCACATGGTCGAGGAAGCGCAAGGCTCAAAGGCACCGACAGCTCGTTTTATCGATCGCTTCAGTCGCTGGTACACGCCAATAGCAATGACCCTGTCGGCGCTCGTCGTCCTCGTCCCCCCACTGCTGATTGGCGCCGATTGGTTCACTTGGATCTATCGCGGGTTGGCGGTGCTTCTAATCGCGTGTCCCTGTGCATTGGTCATCTCAACCCCAGCCGCAATCGCGTCGGGGCTGGCAAGCGGCGCCCGACGCGGCCTCCTCGTCAAAGGTGGTGCGGCCTTGGAAACACTCGGCAAGATCAAAACCGTTGCCTTTGACAAAACCGGCACGCTGACCAGCGGACACCCGCTGGTCACAGACATTGTCGTGATCGCGGGCACCGAGGCCGAGATGCTGGCGAAAGCCGCCGCCGTCGAGCGCGGCTCTAGTCATCCGCTTGGAGCGGCCATCGTCGCCGAGACGGAAAGGCGAGGCCTCAATATTCCGCAGGCATTTGGCGGTGGGATCGCGACGCCCGGCAAGGCGGTCACCGCCCGCCTCAAGTCTGGTTTCGTCTCTGTGGGGTCGCCTCGCCACGCAGCCGAGCAGAGCGACATATCAGACGAGATCAAGAAGCGGATCGAAGCGCTGGAGAGCCAAGGCAAGACAGTCGTTGTGGTCAGCGAGGGCAAGCATCTCCTCGGACTGGTCGCATTGCGCGACGAGCCACGCCCTGACGCCTCTGATGGCCTTGCGAAGCTGCGCGCACTTGGTGTTCACGCGATTATGCTGACGGGTGACAATGCTCGCACCGCCGCTGCGATCGGCAGCGCACTCGGCCTTGAGGCCAGAGCAGAACTATTGCCGGACGCTAAGCTTGCCGCAATCGCGGCCTATAAGAGCGACGGCCCAATCGCCATGGTCGGCGACGGCATCAATGATGCACCTGCGCTTGCCGCATCCTCGGTCGGTATCGCCATGGGAGGAGGGACCGACGTTGCTTTGGAGACCTCGGACGCGGCTCTCCTGAAAAACCGTGTCGCCGGCGTTGCCGAGTTGATTGCGTTATCGCGCGCGACGCTCTCCAATATTTGGCAGAACATCGCACTTGCGCTCGGTCTGAAGAGTGTTTTTCTCGTCACCACGCTTTTCGGCGTAACGCCGCTCTGGATGGCTATATTGGCCGATACCGGTGCGACCGTATTGGTGACCGCAAACGCGCTACGGCTGTTGCGCTTCGAATTCAAATCGTAAGCAGGATAACGGCAACGTTTGACGTCATTGCTAAGTTTCGCGTGCGGATGCTTGTACGATCAAGCGATTTTCGGCTCGAATGTGCTCTCTAAAGATACCAAGGAAGCCATCTCTAGCATTTCCGCTGGATGAATTTTCCTATCTCATCAGGATCAGCAAAGATTACGGCCGCTCGGTCGCCAAGCATTCCTGGGGCATAATCGCCGAGGGTCCTTCTCCGGACCGTTATTGCTCGTGTCCGTCATGAAGCGAAGGTTGCCTTCGCGGGTCAGCACGGGACATGGTAATAGCAATTCCGTGATGAACAGAAGCGTTAGCAGGTCTGCTATGGTAAGCCGTGAGTATCCTTAAAACATAAACGCTGGTTTATGTTTTACGCTAATCCATATCTTACGTTAAATGTCCGATGGACCCCAGCTTGCATCCGCATCGGGCGCGGCATTCTCCGTAGACCACCGGGCCGCGTCACGCGCGCCATCTCATTGGCGACATCAAATGGCTTTGGCGCAAACATAGCTCCAAAGATGCTCACGACGAGATCAAAAGTTTGATCTTTCAGTTCGTGTAGATTGGATGCATCGCCTTCCTGAAACTTGCAATTCGTGAGGCCATGCTCCTGTGCACGCTTGTTACCAGCCTCAACAAGGTTCTTGGCGATATCGACTCCCAAAACGTCCGCTCCAAGTTTCGCTTCCGGTAATGCCATCGTTCCATCGCCGCATCCGAGATCCAAAACCTTGAGCCCTTTAGTGATTCCCAGGCTCTTGACGAGCGCCTCTCCGCTTTCTCTCATGCTCTCTGCAATGCGGGTGAAGTCGCCCTTTTCCCAAAGTGCCTTGTTCGGATTCATTGGAGTACTCCTTCCAGAGTTGTGTAGAGCAATTCGCGCTTCGAGGCAGAACGAACTTCAAGTCCCCACCAAAAACGGTGTTCAGGCCACGGCCTCGATTGGTAGACCGGCGGCCTTCCATTCGGGATAACCATCCTCCAGCCGACGCACGAGATAGCCTCGCGCGCGGAGCGACGCGACCGCCTCGAACGAGAGGACGCAGTAAGGACCGCGGCAATAGGCGATGACCTCGCGCTCTGCGGAGAGCTCACCCAAGCGGTCCTTCAGTTCGCTCAGCGGGATATTGATAGCGCCGGGCAGATGCCCCAATGCGAACTCGTCTTCGGGCCGCACGTCCAGAACCGTGACAAGGCCATCGCGCAGCCGGGAGATCAATTCCGTTCTCGAAACAGCCTCCAGTGCGTCGCGAGCATGGAAGTAGTCGGTCATGACACGGCTGACACCGGCCACGTTCCGCTCGCCCACACGTCCGAGCGCCCGCACCAGTTCAATGACTTCCGCATCGCCGGCAAGCCGATAGAACACGTTCTTTCCGCGACGCTCGGTATCGACCAGACGCGCGCGCCGAAGGATCTGCAGGTGGCGCGACGTGTTGGCAAAACTCAGGTTGGACCGCGCGGAAAGCTCCTCAACGCTGCGCATCCCTTGGGCGACGTGCTCCAGCAGCTCCAACCGGTTCGCGTGGCCGAGCGCCTGGGCCACTTCGGCCAGGCCGGCAAAAATCGCTTGTTTCGGTCCGGCGCTTGACACGGCTTGCCCTCAGTGAAACATTCAGCAGAATGATTGAATGTTTACCTCAACGAGTACGGGAGCGCAAGCCATGATCATCCGCCAATTCCTGCACCAAGAGCCCGTTGGCATCTCCTACCTGTTCGGCTGCGGTGGCCGCGCGGCCGGTGCCGTTGTTGATCCGGTTGGCAAGATCGCGCCCTACTTGCGGGTCGCCGAGGCCACCGGCATGCGCATCCATTTTGTCATCGACACCCACGTTCATGCTGACCATCTCTCTGCGGGCCGGCGGCTCAGCGGAAAGCCATCGTCCACCATCGGTTTCGAGAAGCGACACAACGAGGCGCTCGGAATCGGATACGAAGACGAGTTCATTCGCTTCATGCTTGCTGATATTCCGCCGGCGCCACCCGAGGCAGCCGCACTGCGGGCCGCGAATTCCGGTGCGACGGCCGCGGCCACCTGACCGTGAGCGAAGCACGGAGTCTACCGTCAACAGTGTCGGGTGTCAGGCTCGGGCTCAAGGAAAACTGGCGGCAGTTCGCGCTGCTCGTCCTGATCAATGCCTTTGTCGGCGGCATGGTTGGGATCGAGCGAACGGTCGTGCCGCTGATTGGGTCGGAAGAGTTCGGCATTGCCTCAACGACGATTGTCGTATCCTTCATCGTCAGCTTTGGCGTCATCAAAGCCCTTGCCAACCTCGTCTCGGGCCAACTTGCCGATGCCTGGGGTCGCAAGCGTGTCCTCATCCTCGGTTGGCTGGTCGGCCTGCCCGTCCCTTTCATGATCATATGGGCCCCAAGCTGGGGCTGGATCATTGCGGCCAATGCGCTGCTCGGCATCAATCAGGGACTCGCCTGGTCGATGACGGTGATTATGAAAGTCGATCTGGTCGGGCCGAGGTCGCGCGGCCTTGCGGTCGGGCTAAACGAGTTCGCCGGCTATCTCGCCGTAGGCGCCACGGCATTCCTCACCGGCTATCTCGCCTCCCTATACGGCCTTCGCCCCGTGCCTATCTATCTCGGTGTCGGCTATGCGATCCTGGGGGCGTTGCTGTCTATCGCGCTCGTCCGCGACACAAGAGATCACGTCCGTCTTGAAGCGGCTGGGTCTTCGAAGCAAGCAACCCCGATGAGCTTCCGGGAAATCTTCGTGCTTACCTCGTTCGGCGACCGTAATCTCTTCGCGGCGTCGCAAGCAGGTCTCGTCAACAACCTCAACGACGGCATGAGCTGGGGTATCTTCCCGTTGTTCTTCGTGTCGTTCGGCCTGGGCGTCGAGCGCATCGGCATTCTGAAGGCGGTCTATCCTGCAACATGGGGAATCCTGCAGGTCGCCACCGGCCCACTCAGCGACCGTTGGGGCCGCAAGGGCCTGATCGTCGCGGGCATGTGGATCCAGGCGGGGGGCCTGTTCCTCACGGCCGCGACACGTCAGTTCGAATGGTGGCTTGTGGGGAGTCTTCTTCTCGGCCTCGGCACGGCGATGGTCTACCCGAGCCTGATTGCAGCCGTCTCCGACGCCTCGCATCCCTCCTGGCGTGCGCGCTCGCTCAGTGTCTATCGGTTCTGGCGCGATCTCGGTTACGCGATCGGCGCGCTCTCCGCGGGCATTATAGCCGACATTTTTGGAATGGCTTGGGCGATCGGGTCGATTGCAGCGCTGACTTTTCTTTCGGGAGCAGTGGTCGCGCTGGTGATGGGCGAGAAACACCAGACACAAAACCCTGATGGAGTTCTGCCGTGAGCACCCTCTTCATTCTCAACGATCCGCCCTACGGTACCGAGCGTCTCTACAACGGCCTGCGGCTGGCGCACGCGCTCGCCAAAAAGGACCCGCAGGAGGGCGTGACCGTATTCCTCATGGCTGACGCGATCGCATCCGCCAGGGCGGGCCAGAAAACGCCTGATGGGTTCTACAATATCGAACGGATGCTGAAGCGCGTGCTCACCGGCAACGGCAAGGTGCTGTTGTGCGGTACTTGCATGGATGCGCGCGGCCTCGACGAAGCGGCCTTCATGCCGGGCGCGCGCCGGAGCACCATGGATGAACTTGCCGCAGAAACGGCGACGGCTGACAAGGTTCTGGTGTTTTGACGATGCAGCATATCTATCTCGACCACAACGCAAGTACGCCAATCGATCCGGCAGTCGCCGCCGCGATGATACCGTTTCTTGCGGATGGCTTCGGCAACCCGTCGAGCGGACATTGGGCGGCTGCGCCTGCGAAGGCCGCTCTTGAAAAGACGCGCGGTCAAATCGCGGCTCTACTCGGCTGCGCGATGGATGAAGTGGTCTTCACCAGCGGCGGAAGCGAGGCCAACAATCTTGCGCTCAAAGGCGTTTACTTTGCACGGCGCGACGTTGGCGATCACATCATCACCACCCGAGTCGAACACCCTGCGATTACCGCTCCCTGCCAATTTCTTGAACGCTTGGGTGCGCGGATAACCTACCTGCCTGTCGATGGATTCGGCCGCATCGATCCTGATGATCTGATTCAGGCCATCACGCCGCGCACTGTTCTTGTCAGCATCATGCACGCCAACAACGAGGTCGGCACCATTCAGCCGATCGAGGAATGGGCGCGTATCGCCCGCGAGCACGGCATCCTCTTTCATTCCAACGCTGCTCAATCGGTTGGCAAAATCGCACGCGACGTGAATGGGCTCGGCGTCGATCTGCTTTCGATTGCCGGACACAAGCTCTATGCGCCCAAGGGCGTCGGCGTTCTGTTCGTACGTCGCGGCGTCCGGCTTGAGCCGCTCCTTCACGGGGCCGGACACGAGAGCGGGCGGCGCGCTGGCACCGAGAGCGCATTGCTGGCGGCCGGTCTCGGCAAGGCCTGCGAATTGGCGCACGATCTCTCGTCGATGGATCGCGTGCGTGCCTTGCGCGACTACCTCTGGCACGAACTTCAGGAACGTTTCGGCAATCGCATCGCGCTCAACGGACATCCTGGGCATCGGCTACCGAATACGCTCAATGTTTCCTTCATTGGGCGCGTCGGTGCCGAGATACTGGAACGGTTGGACGGCGTCGCCGCCTCGACAGGTTCGGCGTGCCATTCGGGGCGAGTCGAACTATCACTGGTTCTCGAGGCAATGGGCGTCGCGCCCGAAGTGGGTATGGGAGCTATCCGCTTCAGTCTCGGTCGCGGGACGACACGCGAGGAAATTGCCTCGGTTGGGGAGCGCCTTAGTGCAATCCTCTGATCCGCATCCGTTCCGCAGTCGCTGGCGTCATCGGGTCACCTGTAAAGCCGCTGCTGCAACGCGTCAGGAATCGGACAAGAGTCTCCTGCGGTCCTCATACTCTGCCCGATCAATTTCGCCGCGTGCAAAGCGGTGCTTAAGGGTGTCGAGCGGAGTGTTGCGTTCTTTCGGGTCGGGTTGCCATCCAAGGCCAAACGCGCGCAATGCCCATGCGATAATCAGCACCGTCAGGACGACTAGGGCGATCATCATGATCGGGCCGAAAATCATGCCATACCAATGCGTCGGAGAACCGTCCCACCAACCATACATCATGGCTTTGCTCCGTATTGGGCGGACTGTTGAATGACATACATAGACCTTGATTTGGCTTAGCCCTTTGACTTGCATCAAGGTCGGTCAGATAGGCACCTGGGAGGCCATCCAATCACGCCGGCCACACTCGGCACCGCTCAAACAACCATGTAGCTCTGCAACCGAAATGCCGGGAGTACCCATTGCGTAAACCGCAATTTATAGCCGAACAAGGACGCAAACCGTCTGGCCTGCTGGGCCAGATCGTTGCACGTGTCATGGCAAAGGAAACCGCCGACGAAAACGGCTTCGCTCTGGAACTGTTGCAGCCTCGGCCCGAGGACGCAGTGTTGGAGATTGGGTGCGGACACGGGGAAACCCTCGCAAAGTGTGCCAAAATTATCTCTCGCGGGTCTCTTTGTGGAATAGACTTCTCACCGGTAATGCACCGTCATGCAAAGCGCCGACATCGGCGGTTGGTTGCAGAGAAACGAATTGAATTTCATTTCGGAAGTAACGATTGGCTGCCCTTCGATGACCAGTCGTTCGACAAGGTCTTCGCGGTCCATACAATCTATTTCTGGAAAACACCGCTCGATCATCTCGCCGAGGCCCACCGCGTGTTGAAACCGGAAGGTCGGTTCGTTCTAGGTTTTCGTCCAGCGGAAGATGCGGGGTTCCGGGCGACCTATCCCAGCGAGATCTACTATATCAGACCCGAAGCCGAGGTTGCTAAACTGACTAGAGACGCCGGCTTCGAAGCGGGTGACCTCAAAAGGCACGTACGCGGGAAATTGCAATTCAGTTTCGTCATCGGAACGCGCGCGCAAGACAAATCGGCCTGAGAGCATTCATGCCTTCCATCCTGGACAACAAGAACACTTCAGCGCCATCCGTTTTTCTCCCGGGCGCCTTGTTGCGCGAGGCCCGTCGACAAAGGGGACTGCCGACCGCCGATGTCCCTGCAATCTGCATTCTCGACCCCGACGGCGATATGGTTCGGCGGCTGCGGGAGAGCTGTGAGGCTCAACCTTTCAAACCGTGGGCCTGTTACCACACGCAGCTCGATACGTTCACCATCGGCGGCCAAACGGTCGGCCTTGTCGGATGCGCGGTCGGCGCACCGTTCGCCGTGCTTGTCGCCGAGCAGCTTTTCGCGAGCGGTTGCCGCTTGCTGATCAGCGTTACGTCGGCCGGACAAATTACAGCGAGCACGTCGCCCCCCTATTTCGTCATCATCGACCGTGCGCTGAGGGATGAGGGAACGAGCTATCATTATACGGCGCCCGCTGAATACGCTGAGGCCGAGCCGCGTCTGGTAAGAAGAGCAGTAGATGCGCTCGATCAAATAACGCAACACGTACTTGTCGGAGCGACGTGGACGACGGATGCGCCATTTCGGGAAACGGCCGACGCGATTGGCTTGGCCAAGTCGAAAGGTGTACTGGCCGTCGAAATGGAGGCCGCCGCGCTGTATGCCTTTGCTGCTTCGGCCAAGGCCGCGGTGCTCTGCCTTGCCCACGTCACCAATACGATGGGACAGGCTGGTGACGATTTTGAAAAGGGGGAAGCCGACGGCACGAAGGATGCGTTAGCCGTGCTTGGCAGTTTAGTTTCCGAACTCTCCCGTGACATGTAGACGCCGAGAACACCAAGAATGACCCTCCTCACTTCGACTATCACTTGTCCGCAATGCAGCCATAAGTCGACGGAAACGATGCGGACAGATGCGTGCCAGTTTTTCTATGACTGCAAAGGATGCGGTACGCGTCTCAGACCCAAATCCGGCGATTGCTGCGTCTTCTGCTCCTATGGCGACGTGCCATGTCCGCCCATTCAAGAAAATCCCGACAGTTGTTCTGCTTGCGCTTAGATTACAGGCCGGTCTTGGGCGCCACACCGGCTGGGCTTTGGCGAAAAAGCGCAATAGCCGATGAACTCATAACCTCCTTCAGATCGGGAGTCACGAACCCCTCAATCTCAGCATCGCGCGAAATAGCATCAAGATGCACAGGTGTGAGTTATGCAAATTTCTTCCTTCTTCTGCATTTCTATTCAAGATTGATGTATTATTTTGCATAGATTTGCAGAAGTCGAAGTGAGTCCCTATGTGAATTATGATGTAACAGGGGTCGTCCAGGTGCTGTCGAGCAAGCAAATCGAGGCTGGTGCCAAAGCGATTGCCGAGGACATGATGCTTCCCGGCGGCGGTCGAAAGAAGCTGGCGCGGGTTGTTAGAGACCATCTTGATTGGTTCGATGCCGTGGAAGCCCGCGGCCTGACGTGGGGCAACATGTCCCGGCTGCTGCTTGCCGCAGGCGCGCACGGCAGTGACGGCCGCGCAATCCCGGTCGGGACGCTCTCGTCAACCGTATGGCGCAAGCGGTCGGACGCCGCATCGCCAGTCTCCCCGGCGTCCAGCAAAATTCGAAGTACCGGTCGGCCCTCGCCTCGAATGGGCCAAGCGGAGCGTACCCACGTTATTCCGAGCAAGCCGACGAACCACGTCGGCGACCAGAACTCGGTAGCGCGAACCAAAAGCCAGCGCGCGTCAAAGGCAAAGCAGCGAACCGCGCAACCAGTAAAGCCGGCGTCTCGGACTGCGCCGAGCGATACGACGACGTCGAAAGCTCAGACGCTTGCCTTCATGAAGCGGGCGGCATCTATCAGACGCGGCGGATCCGATTGAAAGCGGACGCTCCGTCAGACTTCGCCATTAATTCCAGTAACCCAGCCGGTGCACGGCGGAGGCACGCATAGCCGGCAGTACCGCCAAGGCAGTGATCAGTTAGCGTGCCGTTCGATCAAAGAGGGCGGCTAGATCGATCCCAAGCGCAGATGCCAACCGGTCCAGCGATTCCAGCGTGGGATTTGCGGTTCCAACCTCGATCGCGCTAATGAGCGCCTGCCGAAGACCTGCCTCGGCCGCGAGGTCATCCTGCGACAGCGCCCGTTCGAGTCTCAGCCGCCGCAGATTGCGGGCCAGAACCCTTTTGGCCGATAGAATTTCCCGCTTCGCCATTCATCAGGATGAACCATCCTGACGACTATCCCGCCACACGCTATAACGTTTAATAAACGCTTTGGCGTATAGAGAAATAACTGCGCGGGTTCGAGTGGTATGCGATCGCCGGAAGCCATCAGGGCGCAGCGCGGAGACCTATGCGGTCAGAATCCTCGTCGATTCGTCGCAGACGATGGTCAGGTCGGGAATAAATTAGGCGCGTTGACGGAGCTCACCGGATACCGGTGAGCCAATCGACCGCCTTTTGGGCCAATGCAGCTGCAGTAAAGATCGCGCGCTTATCTGATTTGAGCACAGCCAGCCAGTTGCCAAGGTAAGCGGCGTGGTCGGGTCGCGGCTCGAGCGTGATGGAGAGATCGGCACAGAGGAACGCGGCACCGATTTCTGCAACCAGTTCCTCGCGCGCATAGGCGTGTCCGCCAAAGCGCTTGCCAAGATCGCGGTCGCAACGATGCGAGGGCGACGTCCAGTGAACCAGTTCGTGTAGTACTGTCGCGTAGTAGCCTTCGGCGGCGCTCGCCGTAGGTGTGTCGATGAATTGCCCATAAGGCGGCATTTCGATGCGATCGGCGGACGGAATATAGCAGGCGCGGTTGCCCCTATGCACGATGGTCGCCCCGGTCGCGGCGATGAAGGCGTCGGCGCGCTCGATCCGAGTCGACACGGACTCTGTGATCGCAGACGGCTGAGCCGGTGTCGGCGCCGGCAGGCCATCGATCTGATCGGTGTTGAAGACAGTGTAGGCACGCAGCATGGGAATGCGCGTCACCGTCTCGTCGCCGGTCACGGCATCATCTTCAGCCCGTTCGATGGTTTTGGCGTAGACCACGGTTGCGCCGCGCTCGCCTTTGCGAACCTGTGCGCCGAGGGCTTGGGCCTGGCGGTAGGTCATCCACGTCGAAGACATGTAGCCGTGCTCTATCACCTCGGACCAGAGAATAAGAACATTGATGCCGCGATAGGGTGTGCCGTCGTGGCGAAGCGGCCGGATTGAATCTAAGTCTTTGGACGTTGTGGTCCAGGGCTTGGTCCACGAGCGGGTGCCCTGCTCCAGATCACGGATGATGGTATCGGTGACGCGCTGATAAATGTCGGCGCGCGGGTTCGCACCGAGATGCTTGCTCATCGGTGACGCCTTCGATGTGAGGTGACGAGGACCGGCGCGGCCGGAAGCGACCGCGCCGGGTGCGGCTCAGTCGGCGCTGCGGCGCGACCAGATCAGCGAGTGCACGCCGTCTTCACCTTCGATCAGATTTGCGTAGATCGGGCTGGAGAAGCTTGGGTCATCCAGCTTCACGCTGTAGAAAATCTTGCCACCGTCTTTTTGAGCGGGTTTTTTCCAAGCGGCACCGAGCTCGACAGAGCCTGCGAGGATGCGATAGTCAGGGGCCTTGTCGCTTTCCTTCTCGGTCGGGATGAATTTTGCCTCGATGTTGAGGCTGAGCGTTCTGACTGCGCCCGCAAAGCCGTTGTCGCTCTTGGTGAATGTTCCGATGGTTGCCATGATCGTCTCTCCGTTTGCTCTCGGGCTCGCGTGATTGCGGCCTCGATGACGGTCCTTGCGCCGGGCGGCGATCGACCTGCACCGGAGGCCGGAGCGAAGCGGAGGACGGCGGATAGGACGGCTTTTTTGTCTTGCGCGAGGAGACACGCGTAGCGTGGCGGGGAAAAAAGCCGGACGCGCCGTTGCAGGGAAGCGATCGGGGCCAAAAGGCCCTTTACCGCTCGGCGACACCGTCCATCGTCAGAGGCCGAACACCTGCGCGACCACATCCTGCAAACGGACGACCGATCCCGACCCATCCGTTTCATGGCGACGGCTTCTTAGGCGCCGGGCATTCGACTGCGAAGACTGTCAAGCAAACTGATCAACCCGACAGGGATCAAGACCACGATGGACTTGGCTCGCCGGCGATGGCGGAGCGCCGCCTTGGTAAACCCATGCAAAATGGACGGCCGAAAATTGGAGCCGTGCGCCTAATGAGCTTAGCCGGAACATACAACCGCATCGTGGTGAAGCGCACCGCCTGAGCTAGTGATCCGCAGCATCTTGGCTGTCGCAGCGGCTCGCGGTCGTTCTCGCCGTGTGGCACCGTTGTTCACTTCGACATGCAGCGATCCCGGCGATCATGCGAGCGCGACGCGACATTCAGCCGTGGAAACTCTGGCACCTCGACTATCGCCAGATCACAGTTCTCCGGCGGCACCGATCACATCGACAAGACAGGCTTCAGATGCCGCGACAAGCTGACGACTATCGCGATGGATTAATCAGCAACGCCGTCGGTTAAAAATGTAGACATGACTCCAGCCGCAGCAATCAGCAGAGCACGGATCGGAGATCATACGTCGTTGGCACGTCCTTCCGCTGGCGTTTTGAGTGATCCAGCGGTTTCCGCACGTGGCATTGTTGCGGATCGGCTAATATTGCCTGACCGGTGGCCGCTTGGGTCATGCTGTCGCCCACGGGCGTGAAGGACGAGTGCAGATGCGTTTCGCTACGGCTCCGCAAGACATGGCGAAGTGGCTGCACCGTCCGACATTCTTTGCGCGATCTCGTTCGCTCGCGGCTGCCGCGCATCGACTGACGCGACGCGGCAGGCTCCGGACGGTGACACCTTGAGAACTACCAGCTCCTCGGCCTCGCGCTCGCGTCCAGCCGATGCTGTATCGATCCGCCAGATACGCAAGATCGCTGCATGTGGCAGGCCTGCCGCCATCCGCCATTCAACCTTTTCACCGAACACGCGGCCAGCACCGCGCCAACTCACACTCAACGGGGAGTGCTGTTGCCGTGTCGGATGCCAGAGCGCGATTCCGGCGATGTTGCCCTCATCGGCATACTCGGCCACATAACCGGCCGGACCCGGACAGCGCCATCGGCTAAACCCCTCGCGGGATCGATCTTTGCAAGACGGTCCATGGGTGGGAGTATAGATATACGATACCTCAGCCGCATGGACGGCTGATATGCCCACAGTCAGCAATCCGAAAATTAATCCGACGCACGCCGGCCTCATATGCGTACTGCCTGCTGTTGTTGTAAGCGCCGGACCTCGGCAGGGTTGGACCCGTAAAACATACGACGACGGTTTACCTTGCCCGAAATCACCGTCATCAGACTCGCAAGACCGGGCAGTAGCCAGAATGCGCCCAGACCGCCGATCGGCAGCATCAGCGTCCCCAGCACGATATGATGAACTATCACCATGTTACGCAGGTTATGACGGTCAAAGACTGCCACGTCCTCAGCTTTGATGCCCCATAGTTGGTAGTGATATCGCCGCCCGTAAACAAACATCTTGTCTAAAAAGAACTCCCCGCCGCATCCTAACTGAAGCAGTGCAGCAGTGTCGTTGCAAACTGCGACCTTATCGATCTGGATTCGGCGCCCCGAAGCTTCAGTGATTTCGAGATAGGCGTAAACCGTCAGATAATTGTCGAACTGGTGCTGGCCGTGCGCCGTCACCGTTCCCTTAATACTGAGCAAACTCATTGTCTCACCCTGCAAATCTTCCCGGAAACACACTACACGTTAAAGCGTGTCATATGCGTTAAGGCGTTTGGCGGCATTTTCGGCAATGCTTGTCCTCCGACCGGCAACTCGCTGGGTTCGGGACCGTGAGCGCAAGACGGCTTCCGGTCCCGAGTATCCCGCCGGTTTATTCCGCCGCGATCATGCCCTCGGCGTCAGCGCTATGCTCGGCATCGGGTCACCCCGTTGGCAGACGCGGGAACGATGGCCAGACCCGCAATGATCCAGGGAAGCCACCCCGTTCCGGCGACAAGCTGCTCGGCAGTTTCCGCCATCGGTGCCTTCTTCATGGCCGCGGTGCGCTCGGCTGCTTCCGGCCCGACCGCCTCACTGACGGCAGCGATGATCGCAAGCGTATCCGCCGTCGCCAACGCCGCGGCTTCTTGTCCCATGGCACTCTGACCGCGAACACGGTCAAAGCTGCGCAATGGGCGAATAGCGCCATGCGGCTGTCGCGATCGAGTTCAGCGACAAAGCGCCAGAGAGCGGACGGCGATTCTGGCAGTTGCACCGCCCATCGGTCATGACGATCCGCCAACGCTCTTGCGGCAGCGGGTATCGAGCCGTGTATCTTCAACGTTGTTGTGGACGTTTACGAAAAGGTCGACGCATTGGGGGTCTCCCCGACTTCCGAAGAGTTTGAGGCGTTCGAACAATCCTACCGACGGGAGGAGGAAGACGGGCTGAATCATCGAGTCACCGGCAACATTACGTGTCGTGCCGGCGACGTCAGTACTATCCTCCGCCATCTTTTTACGGGCACCGCGGCCTCATAAAGACGCGGGCTTACTCCGCCAAATAGTCCGCAATCAGATTCGTTTAATGGGTGCTCCGAGCTGCAGGAAATCGCGCTCGCGGCAGGTCAGGACTAAGACCTGCAGGGCTTGCGCCGCCTTGTGCAGCACTAAATGCATGCGCTCCAACCGCCCCTCATCTGTGTTGACGAGGGCATCATCAAGAATGACCGTGGATGGCAGGCCTGATGCGCGAAGGATGTCCGCAAGGGCGAGACGAGTAATCACAGCGACCTGTTCGCGAGCACCCACGCTCAATGAGTGAAACGGCTCCGTGACTCCCTTGCGCACAAAGTGCTCGATTTCGAGCGTATTTTCATTGAGAACGATGTCGCTGTCGGGTTGGATCAGCTTGAGGTAGGGCTTCACGCGCTCGCGGAGCGGACCGAGCCATCGATCCTTCATCTCCCGTTGCGCCTGTGTGAGCGTCTCATGCAGCAGCAGCGCCGCAGCTGCCTCGATATGTCGAGATGCGAGTCGTTTCTTGGCTTCGAGACCTTGGCCTTCCACCTCCGCCAATTGCTCACCGATGCCGTCGCGGCCAAGGGTCTTGAGCTCGACCTCCAGATCCCGCTTCTCACGCGTCAACGTTTCGATATCGGTCGCGATCGCACGCTCCGCATTCTCGGCGCGCTGCAACTCCAACGCTGCGACCTCTGGTTCAGCCGCCTCTAGAGTGGCCTTCGCTTCACGATGCCCCTCGTTTGCGATGTTCAACGCCGCTTCGGCTGCGGACAGATACTGCTGCAACTCGTCATCGGTCGTGTGACTGCGAGCTACCGTCAATTCTTGCGTACAGGCTTCATGCCGGCGCAAAGCAGCGGCCGCACGCTCGACGACAGTTGCGACCTGACGGCCCGTTTGCTCTCTTGCAGCGCGCGCCGCGGCTGCGCTGTTATCGGCATTCTGCTCGTTCTCGCGGGCTGTGTGCAGCGCTCGTTCCGCTTCGTCTAGCGCTGCTTCTGATGCGTCCATCAGTGCCGAGGCTGCTTCCGTCAGCGGCCTGGCGGCGACAATCTGTTGAGTGTCAACGGCCTGCCTCAGTGAATCGATGCCTTTCGGGGCGACCGCAGCAATTGTCTTTGCCAACGCGGCGGCTTCCTGGATTGCGGTCGTACGCTGCGCCAATGCCTCGCGAGCGGCCGCAAGATCGATAAAGTCGAGTTTGACCAGATGATCCGTGAGGCTACGCGCTGCTGTTTCCGATGCCAGCCGTAACGCTTCAACACCGCCACCGGGATGAACCTTCAGACGACCAAAGCCTTCAAGGTCGACGGCCGCGTCCCGGAACAGGCTGAGCGGTCGGGTGGCATCATGCGGCTTAAGGTCGATGGCGATATTACGGGGCCCGTCGGGCTCGAAGGTGATTTGCACGCTCGCCGCATCAAGCTGCAGTTGCGCGCGATCCTGGGCGGCCTGAAGTTTTTCGAGACCGGCAATATCCTCTTTGCGAACCGTAATGCCTTCCGCCACCGCGACATATTCACGGCGTTTGGCGTCGGCAGCGTTCACTGCCTTCAGCTCTTCTTTGAGTTTTGTCAGCAGTGCAGTCGCCTGGCGATGTGCCAGGGCCTGTTCCAGAGCTCTGACGGCATTCTCGGCCTGTTCACGGCGCGACCGCGACAGGCGGAGATTTTCTTCGGCGATGTCCGCCGACGCCTCATGTCTGGTCAGTAGCCCGCGACCTTCCTCCGCCTCGGATTCCGCAGTGGCCAACGCAGCCCTCGCCTGTCCGACATTGCCGATCACCAGTTCACGCGCATTCTTCCGTTCAGCAGCTGTATCTTTCTCTGACTGGCAATGGACCAACCGCTCAGCCGCCGCCTTCACCGCAGAATCCAGCCGTTCGGATTGCCGGATCGCTTCCCTTGCTCTCGTGACAGACTCTACGGCTTTGGTCAGCCGATCCTCTCGAACGTGGCGGGCAAGCGCCTCGTTTTTGGTCGACAGGAGTGAGACCTTCTCATCGTGTGCAGTGAGGGATGCTGTCAGATCGGCTTGACGAACCTCGAGCGCGGCGACTTCATCCACCAGTGCCTTGTAGGCGCCTTTGGGATTTCCGCGCTTGTCCCAGAAGCTGTTGCGCCGTTCCTCGGACGCAGCCAGCAACACACGGCCGCGCTCTCCGCCAACGACCTGTCCGACCTCCCGTTCGAGAGCCGAAGCAATTGAATCGCGTCCGGCTCCGACACCGAGGGAACGGTATGAACCTCCCTGTTCGACCCAGAGAAGGCCATAAATCCCCTGATGTTCTTCGGGCTTGGAGCGCCCTTTGTTAGGCGGCGTGAAACCGAAGATTTCGGCTAGACGTTCCTCAACGGCATCCCCGGTGACCCGCTCGCCAGGGCCGACGAGCTCGGCCTCTTGCCGCTGACAGAAGGCTTTGCGCAGTCGCCAGGCCTTCCCGTCAAGATCGAAATCGATCGAGATTTCGGGGCGCACCGATTGGCCGTATGGCTGCATGCCTGCAGCCACGTCTCCGCCGACACGATGCCGTTCGAACAGTGCCGCCCTTAAAGCAGCTAACAACGTCGACTTCCCCGCTTCGTTGTCACCCACGAGGACATTGAGGCCGTCTTGCAGGTCCTCAACAACGACGTGACTAAGCTTACGGAAATCGCGTATCTCGATGCGGCGGATCTGCATGATTTCAGGTCCCCAGCCCTACATGATCGAGATACATCATGCGCAGAGCCACGCGTGCCCTGTTGGCTTCAGGATGATTGGGGTCAGCTGCCTGCTCTCGCAAACGCTCGACAGCCAGCCGCACGAAGCCGACGGTGTCGATGGCATCGAGATCATCCTTGGTCGGTTCATCAATCAAACCGCTGTCATCAACGTCGAGATGATGGAGCCGCGCTTCCCAGGATTTCAGTGCACGTTCGAAGCGATGGCGCTCTGCCAGGCTGATGCTGCCGGTCAAATCAAGGGAGACGACACATCGGCGGTGTTCATCCGTGAGGGCGTCGAGAGCGTCCAATGCTGCAGTGCAAGTGCCGTCGACAAGCTCGACTTCGCGATGAACCCAGCAATAGTGCCCGATAGCGAGCTTTTCGACCTGTTCGGGTGCGCGCGGGGTCGCAATCTCGACAAGGTGCACAAATCCGGAATCGTTCGCCTTGTGCCGATCAGACTCCGGCGATCCAGAATACCAAGTCCGCGGCGCAATCTTCAGAGCCCCGTGCCAATCGCCCAAAGCGAGGTAATCGAGTCCGGCTCGTTCGGCACGCTCTCCCGGGATTTCGTTTCCTGCCTCCGCGACACCTGGAAGACGGCCGGCGACGCTGCCATGGGCGAGCCCGATCCGGCGACACCCGTCGGGCGTGACAGCAGCGTCAAACCATTCCGTCTGGTCAATGGATTCTCGCCGTCGGCGCAGCGGTGCCGGGAGAACGATGGCGGCGCCGTTCCAACGATCGATGGGAAGCGGCTGATCGGCAATAATGATGTTCTGCGGTAAATCCATCTCCTTCATGCGCGTCCATACGCTGTGAGCGATGGCGGCGTCATGATTACCCGGGAGGAATACCCAGGCTCCAGCAAACGGCTCCAGTGCTTCAATTGTCCTGACAATTGTGCGGTCCGAGACTTCATTGCTATCGAAGGCGTCCCCGGCCACGAGGACCGCATCGACGTTGCGTTCATTCGCAAGCTCTGCGATGCGGCGTGCTGTCCGGATACGTTGGAGACGCAGTTCGACGCCTGGATCCCCCACGACATTCCCGAAGGGCTTCCCGATCTGCCAGTCTGCGGTGTGGATGAAGCGGAACGCCATGGTGAAATCCAATATCGTCGACAGGAGACGTTCTACCTGCAAGAAGACGTAGCACGGTCGGCAGTAACCGTCGCTGACCTTATTCGACTTGAGACGCAGATCCGTGCAGTTTCAACACGACGACAGCTGCTCATTAGAGACTATGGGCGATCGATCGGCCCCGCATTGCATGCGTATTTGCTCAAGTATCGTTGGTCGCGTGGACCGCCAAGGATCACCGCGACACGCACGCCATGCCGGGAGTGTCATTCGGTGCTCGCATTGCATCCGAATGGCTTCCGCGTAGTTGGTATACATGAAATTGACGGAGTTTAGATCGCGCTCATCCTCTTCATTCTTGAACTCGTCAAAGGCATCGATGAAGAATGCCAGCTGTTGCGGATCATCAAACTTGTGCCATTCGCCACGGTGCCAATGCTCGGCAAGTGCCGCATGTAGCGAATATTCTGCCTTTCGAATGTTCCAGAACGGCTTCGCCAAGATCTGATCCAGGCCGTGCGGGCACCATGTATTAGCCTCTCCGAGCAATCGGCGTTTTGGGTCCGTGGTTTTTCCGACCTTAACGAGGTTTCCTGTCCGTACCGCGTAGATCCATCCTTCATCCAACCGCGGAACGCCGAAACACGCCGGGTCCACGCGAAAGCGCTTTTTCTCTGTCATTAGATGAGCTCCTAGCTGCACCGATGCGCCGGCGAATCACCCTGAGATTATATTCACGTTCGTCCCACTCGGAGGCACCGCAGATCCGCCGTCCACACGGCGTCTACGGCGCAACAGACGATCGGCTCTCTCCGGCTATGGTCTGCGCACGAGAAGCGCGCCGGGACAGTGGATGTTGAACACCATTTGCCCGCTTTGCGAGCGGCCAGCCTTACTCGGCAACAGGTGGTGAATGGCGAGAAGCAAGGAGAACGCGCGGCTCCCCTAATCGGGCTGAAGTAAATCCAATGCCGTTATAGTATATCGAAGAATGCACGGTATTCCGCCCGCAAGCCGCCCGGAGAGATATTGATGAAGTTAAGCTTGAGCGAAGTTCATCCGGGGTGCGTGGCAGTCACGTGCGAGGCCGATCGCGAAACTTACCGATCTTTGAACCCGGACTACTCGCCATCCGACCCGCTACCCGTCAAAGAAATTCTATGGTTCGACGCGACCAAGTCGACGATCATCATCCGCCCCATTAGCACCTACCCATCGAACCGATACTTCGAAGCCAAGTATGATCAGATCGAGGAGATCGTCCTGGAGGGCTTTGACGTGAACCTCCCGGAAGATGAAAACGGAGTACACGAAGCACTATTCTATTTGCCGACCGGCTTTATCAAAAGCATTGATGGCGGCCTAGGCTTTCCGAAAGAATACCATTCGATCATCGACAGCGCCGAGGAGATCGACGGCGTCACGAGCTTGGTCATCACGAAAAGGGGACCGACCCGCATCGATGAACCCTGCTTCTATCTCGCCTATCGGGAATTTGAGAAATTACGCCTTACGTTGGCGCGGATCACCCGCGGATATCAACGTGAAGGCAGGATTGATCGAGCAATTGAAGCCCACAACGCGCTGCTGACGACATTAGACGCGCATCGGTTTCCTGCAAGACAACGTCCGCTCAAAAAGGACGCCGTATTCAAACTGCTTACCGACCGCGATCCCGCCAAGTCTGACCTTTCTAAGGGAGATCGCGCAGGCATGATCTCTGCCCTTCGGTCTAGCGCCCCCGCACTCGCGGCTGAAAAGCCGCAGGTGCTCTATGAGCTTCAACGCGACGTCGAACTCGTTAGCCTCGATGTCCTCATCGTCCGCTTTCGGGAGATGTTAGAGAAGAAATTGCCTGAGAGCGCATGGCAAGAGCTGTTCGCTTCAAACCCGTTCATCTTGTCGATGCTATTTGGCTACCCGATTGTGGAGGTCCTCGGTCAGGCCCATGTCGGAGGCACAGCTTTGACAGGGCGTAGCGGCAAGATCGCTGACTTTCTAATCAAGAGCGAGGGCACCAACAACGCGGCCCTGGTCGAGATCAAGACTCCACGGACGCTGCTGCTGGGAAAAGAGTTCCGAGGTGGGGTTTACCCGGCGTCGAACGATCTCACCGGCTCAATCGTCCAGGTCCTCGACCAGCGCTACCAATTCCAAAAGAATATCGCTCAGATTAAAGATGCGACCGATATCTCCGATCTCGCATCCTATGCCGTTGATTGCGTCGTCGTCGCGGGAACGACGCCGGCAAGCAAGGCCGAGCAGAAATGTCTGGAACTATTCCGTCGCAGCATGAAGGACGTGCAGATCTACACGTTCGATGAGCTTCTCCAGAAAATGGTCCGCCTGAGGGACTTTCTGGCAAGCGACGAACCATCGGCGGAAGCTTCGGAACCGCTCGGTCCTTCCTGCCTTCCGCCGCCGCCCGAGCCGATCGAGGTCTGATTTAGATCGCCAGCAGCGGGCTCGGCGCATTGCGGGAGACGACAAGCAACAGGCGGTCTTTCGCGCGGCTGAGGGCGACGTAGAGAAGGCAACGCGCCTCGAACTTGTCCGGGAATGTCTTGGCATCGCAGGGCATGATGATGACGCTGCCGCACTCGAGACCTTTTGCCTTGTGCACGGTGCTAATCGCTCTTTCCGGAGGCTTCGGCCGCGCGTAGGTGCGTCGATGCGTGATCTCCATCAACCCGTCGTCGATGGTGTCGAAGGCGCCGAGCCGGATCGCGTCCCAGAACTCCTTGTGGCAATCCATTTCGATATCGGAGAAGTCGCTATTGGACTGCTTCAACTCCGAAAGGCGGCGAAGCATCTTGGCGACGCCCCTGTGATCGGGTTCGGCCAGCAAATACCGCGCGAGTTCCTGGATCAGGGCGGGCTTGCCTCTGCTCCTTGCAGAACAGCCTTCACGGACTTCCTTCTCGAACCGATCGCCAAAGGCCGACGGGCTGAATCCCTTGCCGATCTCATTCATGAATACCACGACCGCGGCGGCGAGAGCGGAGACATCGCCATTACCGACGCGTGCAGCGTCGACCAGCGCTTCCAGCGCGGACCGCGTGTGGCCTTCCCAAAGGAGGATCCGCCGATTGAAAAACCCGCGAAACGAGCGGGCGGTTTCATTATAATGCGTGAGGACGAGGAGTGACGATTGCGCCTTCTCGAAGGTGTCAATCGCCCTCCGATCCGCAGATGAAAGCTGATATTCGAGATTTTTCCGGGCCTGATTTTCAGCAAACACCACGCTGACGCTCGCCGGCAAACCGCTGCGCAGATCCACCTTACCGCCCGTCTTCAGCGCGTCGCGGGCGCGCAAGGTCCATTTGCCGAGTTCCGGGCAGCCGGACTTCCATCGGTGTGGTGTGTCGAGTTGCTCGAAGGCGTGCGCTTGCTGCGTGAGTGCTGTCCAGTCGCAAGCGGGGTTCGATCCGACGAGTGGCTTGTCCTTATAGATGCGCTGCATGGGATCGGCGAACACGCGAAGACGCGCGCCCTGCTCCAGTAATGACATCCCGATCGCATGCTGATCGCCGCTGCAATCCTGATGCTCGTCGCAGATCACAACTGGATAGCGCCTCGCCAGCGAAGCTGCGATCATCGGATATCGTTTGAGGAGCCCCGCGACCTTCAGGGCCATATGAGCGTAACCTTCCTTATTCTGCCTTGCCCAAGTCGATGCGTCGGCCGGAAGTCCGAGACCGCCGTGATAGGCCGTCGCGATGTGAGCGATGAGGCTGTCTATCGTGCGAATCTCGACGCGCGATCCTCCGCCCCTTGTCCGCTCGGCGAAGACGGAACAGGCAGCATGGGTGTGCGTCAGGATGAGGAGACGGCCATTGCGGGACGCCGCAATCTCGCGGGCGTAATCGGCGCCTTGGTGAGTCTTACCGCACCCGCCCGGCGCCTCGATGACGACGAGCGGAGCGTCAGATCGTAGCGACGCGTGGACCGTCTCATCACTCACGTCGGCAGATCCGGAATTTCCGGGAGGTCGACTGCCTTCCTGCTCGCATTACAGAATGGCAGGAGCTGCGGCTTCAGGCCTGGCCAGAGCCCGAGGCTGAAGACCTTGCCAGCAAGCTCACGTCCGCCATCCACGGATTTGAACCAGGTTCCGGCGTGAGACTTGTACTGATTTTTCTCAGCTTCCCTACCTGCCGGTACTGTACCTAAGGCCGCTTCAATAATAAGCGCCTTGAGGCCGCTGCCCGCCTTCATCTTGATGGATGCAAAGTCTTTTTCACCGATCGCAAGACGGTCCGCGAGCGTCCGAAGACGCATGCCGGTCTTTTCGCCGCGTGGATCGGTCAGCAGCGTTTCAAGCTTGTCGTCTGGCGTCGCGCCGACGATGTTTTCCTCTATGCAGAGCGATGGCCAACGGAAAAGCAATTGGCCAAGTTTGCCGCCGAGTTTTTTCCAGCGATCCGGATGCTTGCCCCCCTCGTCGTCGGCGAAGCCCCCGAAACGCAATCCGCCTTCAGCCAGCGCTTCGAGTACCCCGAGCGTAGTCTCGTGTCCCCCACCATCACTGACGTGGATGCCATGCTGTTCCAGTGGAGCGCCGAGCGCACGTTCGAGAAGTGTGACGGTGAAGCCGACCTCCGTCGCGCCTTCGGCGACAACGGCCAGGCGCGCGAGAAAGGTTTCGGGATCAGTCTTGCGATGTTTGGCGATCTTCGTGGCATCCAGCGGGCCAATTTGGCCCATGTGGTCGACGTACCAAAGACCAGCCTTCGATGCCGCGGAGATCGCGGCGGGGCTGTGCGTCGTCACGAATACCTGCGATTTGCCCGCCTGTAGTTTTTCCACAAGCGTTCGCTGGCGATAAGGTTCAAGCCCGCGTTCGACTTCATCGACGATCATGATGGGCGCCTCGCCCTGGTTCTGCTCTGCGATGGCGAGGGCCGATAACCGCCGCGTCCCAGCCCCCCAGCTCGCAAGCGGCAATTGGATGCCGTTGCGGTCTGCAGTCAGGCCGATCAGAGACGCGATCGAAGGGCCTTGTCCGCCGGTGATGGCAAGGTCCAGACCATCCGGCAAGCTCTTCTTGTTGAAGGCCGTGTCGAGATCTTCGAGCGCCTTCTTCGCCTCCGATGTCAGTTCGTCTTTGACGTCGCTCTTCGCCAACTCGCTCGCCATGCGCGAGCGCAGCCCCTTGTCTGAGAGCAGCCGATCGAGCGCGGACCCTTGTACAAGCCTAAGATCGCGATCGTTGCGGTCGTCGCCGCTGAGGCGCACGAGTCCGATGGAGCGGCGCAGTGCGACCGGAAAAAAATCGGTTGAGCCGTCGGGCTGCACGATCTCGTAGGCGAGCTCAAGGTCTTCCGTGCCGCGCACGCGAAGTCGGTACACCGGCTCACCGGCCGGCTTGCTGTCGTCGTCCGTATTCGGGACCGACAGGTCGGCGCCGCTCCATTCCCACGGCCAGGACGGCTTGAGCTGATCATTGATGCCGCTGCCCGGCGGTAAGGACATAACCGCCTCGATGACAAAGCCGGCGTCGATATTGCGGGCATGGTAGTCGGTGTCGGAGAGGTTCGTGGCGTTGACCGGGCTGAGGAGCAGGCCGATCGCATCAAGAATGGTCGTTTTGCCGACATCCCCGCCGCCTAGAATGACATTCACACCTCTCACGGGCGACCATGAGAGGGTCTTAACCCCGCGGAAGCGTTCGATGGAAAGTCGATAGATTGCCGGCACGGAGGGTGCGACAGCAGACGCGCTCATCTTGCCGCTCCCAACTGTTCTGCCACGCCTTGTAAGAGCCTCGATGCGTAGAATCTATGCGCAACTAAACCGCACATTCGCGCAATCATCAAGCGTATGAGGCTGATCGCGCCCTCCCGTCTCAAGGTGTTCGAGCCGAGGCCAGGTGGGCATCTTCGGAGAACGAGCGCTCCGTGCAAAGCGATCAGCATCCTCGCGCCAAGGCATTGGAGGAGGCGAAGAACTTCCACGGTCAAGTTTGCCGCTTAAACGAGCTACCTCTTGAGCCTCGTGTCGCATCCTCGTCAGGCTTGAACGGACCGAAGTCGTTTATATCCGTAACTGAAAAAGATCTGACTTCTGCGATCCGGCATCGGGGTGGCCGACGCGTCCGGTTCGAGAATCGTGGAACAGGAGCCGTTCGCGACGTCGATCAAAACCAGGCCAACATTGGCAAGTTTGAGATTGTTGCACGCGGAGATAAAATTTCCAGCGAGCGCGCTCGGCGGCATCAAACACCAAAAGTGGGTAAAGAACGTCGATTCGAATGCGACCTGCGGGATTTTTCTTCTCAAAGCGTCCGATTGACTGGCGCCCGAGATGAAATAGCAGTCGATCGCATCTAGCTGCGGTGCCGATGGGGTCGAGAGATCACGAATGATATAGTCTGGATTCGTGTAGCCGAGTCCGACGATGGGACGAAGAATGGTTCGCTGGCCGCGCGGATAGCGATTGCCCGCCGTGAGTTCTTTTGTCTCAAGTAAAATGCGGCGACATGCGTCAATAAATTGCTTGGCAGCATGCTTGCCGGCGGCAATGGGTGACGCGTGGCCCGTCCCTTTGGACCGCAAGTCTCGATACTTCCCCAGAAGGTCCAGATATGTGTATCTGACGGTGCCAGCGCTATCGATGAGCTCAAGCGATTTGGCTCGGTCGAGCTGCCATATCTTGCCTAGCACCTCGATGTGGGAGAATGGCAGCACACGTAATCCCTCCCCAACGCGAGGGGCCTTAGCTTCCACCTCGCGAAGAAACTCCAGAGCGCGGGTAAAGCGACGCAGCTGATTGTCGGTGAGCTTGCTGGTCTCAGCAGCATAGGCAATCCACGTTCTGCCGTCGGGTGCGCGGTTCGAGTTGGCTTCCAACTCGTGAAGGGCTTCGGCAACCTGCAGCCAAGGAACCTGGCGCGGGCCCGCCTCACGTAGGAAATCGAGATTGTGTGCGATGGTCATCCTACGTGGTGCTTTGTTTGACTTGAAGCGTTGATAATCCTTACGACCAGGATTTTCCAGTCGATTAACTATGTCCAGCAGGGTTGTACCGGGTTCTTGACATAATAGCATATTGTGCTATGTTCTTCTTAAGTTCATTAGAGGAGGTATTTCATGCGTGCAATTCTGATTGATCCAGCCCGCCGGATGGTCGAGCCCCACACTATCGACCACCGACTGGCGTCGCTGCAGGCGGCGGTCCAGGGCTGCATCGCCTGGGGCACAGAACTGAAGACGGGTGACGTGCTCTACGTCGACGACGAGGGCCTGTTGAAGCCCAACCCGGCGTTCTTCGCCCTAGGTAGGAACACGTTCGCGGGCCACGGACTCCTCGTCGGCCCCGAGAATCCCCTGATTACCGATGTCGTTTCCACGGTCGAACAGATCACCAGCATGGTCCGCTTCGACGTGGATGTCGATCTCGACCGGACCCTCGTCGTCAAGTCGACGACGTTCCACTCGGCGGATGAGTTCTTCGAGTACCTGAGCCGGCAGCGCAAAAGCCGACCGCTAGTAATCGTGCAGGAAGAGTGAGTAACGCGGTTGATGGACTTCAGCGAATCTACCCAGCACGACGGTGACAGCACATACGCCGACAACGGCCGGACGGATGCCCACAACGATGAGAATGTTGCGGGAAGCAACAAAATGATGCTGGCAATCGCGGAGGCCGACAACGCAATCCATCGCTGCAACGACCGCTTTCTCGGCGAGGTCGAAAAGTTCGGCGGCACGATGCCGACGGCCGGCGTGGTGGCCGGCATCTACACCGCGTATTGCGCGATCGAGGCAGCGGGCCGCCGCGAGCAATTTTTGGCTGAGCGTGGCATCAAGATTCACGGCAACACGCAGAACGAGTGCTACCCGATCTTCCGCGCCTTCACGAAGAAGGTTCATTCGTGGCTGCGCGATCGCGTCTGCAAGTACGCCACTGTCGCAGCTCTTGCTCGCTATAAGAGCGTGTCGCCCGACGACTTCCTCAACTGGTTGAAGGATCACCCAATCGAGGAGGCTTGCGAAGAGTACCGGCGCATCAAGGCTGAGCTCGAAGAGGCGAAGCGCCGCGCGTTCATGGTCGATGCCAGCAAGGATCCCGAAAAGGCACCGACGATCCAGGCGACGCCGATCACGCATGGGCATATCGGGCTGAAGCTCGGGGTGTTGGAGTTCGCCAAGGATGGCAGCGGCGAGTTTCGCCTGCTCGGGATCTTGCCCCACGAGCGCAATGCGGTGATGCGCATGGTCATGACGGCTGCGCGGAACGCAACGTAAATCGACAACAAGTAAAGGAGTACAGACATGTCGACTATCGATAACGATCAGGACATGAGCCCCGCCGCACTCTTCATGGAATCTGCAAGCGTTGAGTTAAAGAAGGCTAAGAACTTCATCTTGGAAAATCTCGAGCACTCCTTGAAGCTCGGCGGCGCGGTGGCCAAGGCCCCTTTCGAACACACGATCGATGTCGACGTTTGCAATCCCGACCACTCAGTCGCATTCAGACTACCGCTTCACATTGCCATTGATAAGGCGGCCCTGATGTCGGAAATTCTGAATGCTTCTCTACGCAGCAAGCTCCGCCTCAAGGGTTTTCACGTAGTAGATGGCGACTTCACTCAGCCACGGCTCGTCTTGCTTCTCGGCCGCCGCGTAGTCGGACAGCTGTACTGCTCGCATGACGGCGAGAGCCTGTGCCTCGAAATCAAGGCACGGCCGGATGCGCGGGACATGGGCAACGCCGTGTTAGCGCTCGGTCCGCTGAAGTTCAACGTGCATACGCCGCTCGGCTCGGCGTGGACCGACATCGTCCACTGATCGCGACCGTAGCGCAAAGTGCGAGGCATCGATGGTGATCAATTGCAACGCGCGGCGCAGCCTTGATCGACCGGAACCGCTGGGCGAGTGCCAGGTATTCAACCGCCACCTTGAGGGCTGATTGAAGGGACGTTCCAGCCGCCACCTCCAGCAATCCGAAAATATAGAGAGTTAGGCCAACGGCAACGACGGCCGTCGCCGACAATCGAAGCGCAGGGACACATGAACAGCACCGACAACCTCAGCTACATGGAACTCAAGGACCGGCTCGAAAATCTGGAGCCGCCGACCACCAGCGTGCTCATCCACGACCGGCGATTCACGACCGACGCCGGTCGCAGTGAGATCGAGGTCATCCGCACTGCTTTCGGTGACCGCCCCGTCGCAACATTCAATGTGCCAGTCGAGTGGCTACGAAAACTTTCTATATTCGTGCCGTCGGACCAGCTCGCCCGGTATAATAACGGGTTCCCGATCGTGATCCGCGGTGTCGAACTCGAAGATGTCGATATCCGGCAAAAACATGACCGCCATGACGGCGATTTGGTCAAGTCCGCCAAGCACGCGCTCGAGATTGAAACCTTTCGTATCACCGGCCGCCAGACCGAGGTCGAATTGGCTCGAAACACCCGCCTGCGCACGCTGACCGAGAGCGAAGCGGAACATCGGGCGAAGCAGGCGGTGGGCGTGGCCGCTTATCGCGAGAAGGTCTCGCCTAAACTCCATATAATCGTACCCACGTTCGATACGATCATGAGCCTGATCAATGGTCTGATCGATCGGGGCCGTCGACTGGTAAAGGCCTTCTTCGGCATCCCCGCGCCCAAAGACCTGATCGCCGACGAGCAGGCCATCGTCAAAGCCATGATGCATGAGCGGGGAGCTGGCATTCTCGAACATGTCGAGGAGGACAATATTAGCCGGGTGCGCGGGGCGGCCTGGAATCGAGAGCGTGCGGGCCTCTTTACCAAGGCCATGGAGACGTGGACGAAGCGCGCAGCGATCGAAAAGCCCATCACCATCTCAAGCGGCGAAGATCTCACCAACGCCCTTGAGGAGCGGATGACGGCGACCGCGTTGATGAAAATCGCCGTTTCGGGCGATCTGCAACCCTCGGACATCCATAAGAACCTGTTGATCGAAGAGGACCGCTTCGCGATTGGGCGTTTGATCGGCCAACTATCGCGAGGAAGACAGATAGAAATCGATGCCCTGCAAGCGAAGATATTGCGGCACGCGATTATCAAGAGAGGCTTCGGTTGCCTCGAAACGCAATCTGACAGCATGAACTTCCTGCTGGCCGACGCTGCTCTGACTTGTCGGGACATGACGGCCTGGATGAAGGCGCTCGACCACATCGTCTCGACTGGTCTTGCCGAAACAATTCAGCCCCAAACCAGGTAAATTTCATTTTGGGCATCTAATCCCAAACCCGGGGATCGGCGCCACCCCTACGATTCATCCCGTGGCCGCGCCGTAACGGCCGGCAGATTGGGAAGGATCGGTATGAAGAAAAACAAAGCTGCCGCGATGAGTGGCGCCAGCCAGCTCATCATCATGGCGAACGACAAAGGCGGCCAAGGTAAGACCTTGGCTTCGCTCGTCGTCGCCGATCATGCTCATCTGCACGATGCGCCGCTGGCCATCGCTCAGGTAGACGTCCAGCACCGCCTGGCTCGCACGGTGGGCCGTAATGTCCTGACGATACCAGCGGTACCACGCGAATCACGGCGCGATCCGACCGCCGACGCTCGCTCCTTCACGCCGCTTTACCACATGCTGGAGCGCGTAAGCGCTCGCAACGCGAACTGCTTGCTCGACATCGGCGCCAACCAGGTCGAGCGCTTCGCCAACTGGGCCGGGATCGTTGAGCTCGACGAAGATCTCGAAGCATGGCGCTTCGAGACCACGATCATGATCCCGTACGTGGCGGAAAGCGAGGGCATTCGTCAGGCCGCCATGACCGCAGACGCTTTGCTGCAGCGCTTTCCGCGCTCCAACTTGGTCTTTGTCCAGAATGAGCGCGACGGCGAATTTGCCCATCTGCATGAAGCCTCTGACGCCGCGTCGATTTACCGTAGATCGATCGAACCTCTATTGGACCGGGCTACATTGCTCCGTATGCCCGTCGTCGAGGCTGGCTCCTGGCGTCCGTTTGAAGCAGCGCACTGCCGCTTGATGGACGTACCTTTGATGCCCATCCGCAAGGTCATGGCGTTAACGGGCTTGCCGCACCCCGAAAGCAAGATTGCGAAGGGCGAAGTAGCCGCCTGGACGTCTGTCGTTTTCGGCGAACTCGACCGCGTTTTGAACTGGGCAACGACGGAGGCCAAGTGATGCCAGAACAACGCGATCTATTTGACCTTGCTGCAGCAGATGCTGTAGCAGCCCGTACCTCCGCACAGGCCGAACTCGCCAAAAATCTTGCCAATGAGATTTTGAAGGGTCCCGCGAAGTTCGACCCGAAACGCCTGAAGGCGCTCAGCCCCCAGGGCATCCTCGTTCTGCTCGCTGCGATTCGTCAGCACAAGGTCCGCGAAGCGGAACCTCCGCGCGAAACATCCGCCGGTAAGGTTGACGAGCGCATGAAATCCTTTTCGTGGCAGCACTTACGCAAGCCGGAGCCCAACCGCTGGCTCCGCAGCGTGGCCGCTGGCGTGGGCAGCGGCCTCCTTATCGTCGCGATCGGCCTTTCCGCCGCGGCATTCTCCTAACCGACAAGCAGCGAGCATCATCATGCCGGTCGTCAATCCGTTCCTCGAAACCAAACCCGTCGTGCCCGCCGTCTTGGGAGCGACGATTGCCGCCTTCCTCGTCTTGATCGTGGGGCTGGCGATCCTCTTTTCGACTGGTGCACCGTATGTGATCGCCGCCAACGGGACCGTTCCGCTCAATTTTCAGATGGTTGGTCGGATCGCTCTGGAGTTTCTCCGTGGCGATACGTGTGCAGCAGGCCTGACCAAAATCATTGGGCTTGACTGCCGTTTCCAGTATCTGGACCGTGTCTTTCAGGCGATTGCGGCGTCCAGGTCAGCGTCGATCCCCACCGTCACTCTGCTATTAGCAATTGCAGTGTCGTGGGGAACGACGGCGTACATGATGTACGCGGCAGCATCGAAGTGCGAGCGATTCGTCACGCTGCGCGGATGGCGACTGCTGTTCGATGGCGAGGGCCGCGCGTCCTTGCGGGGAGTGATCGCGCGAACCGGACCAATCCTCAAGCGCGGCTTGTGGCTGCTGCCCCACGTCCAACTGACGAGCGAGTGCGAAGGGTACAATATCCTCGCCCTCGGGACCCAAGGCAGCGCCAAGACATCAACGCTGCGCGGTCTGGTCGAGCAGTGCGAGGCCAGAGGCGACCAGATGTTTATCCACGAGGTCAAGGGCGACTTCACCGCGGGGCTTCCGATCAACCCGTTCATTCTGGTTGCGCCGCATGATCGACGATCCGCTGCCTACGACATTGCCCGTGACATCAGAAACGAGAAACATGCGCGTGAATTCGCGACGCACGCGGTTCAAAAATCCGACCACGATTCGATGTGGGGCGACGCCGCCCGCGCCGCGTGGGCGGATCTGGTCATGACGCTGCACGCGGAGAATCCCGGCGACTGGAGTTGGGATGATCTCGCCTCGGTTCTGCTGTCCCCGGGTGAGACCATCAAGGCAACGTTGGACGCCGCCGGCAAGAACAGCGCCAGCCGCCTGATCTTTGGCAGCGACAACCCCGAGGATAACCGCACCACGATGTCAATTCTCGTGACCATGTGGGTGGCTGCGTTGACGACCGTCCTGCCTCTCGCCGAGGCGTGGCGTGACGTGCCGGTTAAGCGGCGCTTCTCCCTACGGCAGTGGCTGGATGAGCCGACGGCATATCCGCGTGTTATCGTGCTGCAGAAGTCGAGTGAGTATCCGGAGTTGTCGGGCGCAATCGGCGGCTTTCTGATCGATCGCCTGATCGCTCTCGCACTGCGTCCCGGCCGTCAGCGCAATCCGACGCGCAAGCTGGTGTTCTGCCTGGACGAGTTGCCCGAGTGCGGCAACGGCCACATCCAGGGCCTTCCAAGGCTTCTAAATACCGGGCGCGAGTTCGGCATCGTGACGCTGGCGGGAATCCAGGAGATCTCTCACCTGGTCGAAATTTACGGCGAGAACCTGGCCAGCGTTCTCCTCGGCCGATTCAGGATCAAGCTGATCCACCAGCTCAACGCCGGCGATTCGGCAGAACGGATCAGCGCGTTGCTTGGCGAGCGCCGCATCGAATATCCTGGCGCGCCTGTACGCGACCAGATTACCGGCCGCTGGGTTCGCGAGACCGTCCGCGAAACGGCGCCGGTCTGCCCGGCCGACCGCCTCGAAAGTGATCTCGGCGTGACGAAGAAGGGCCTCCACAAAACAGCGCGGATACTGGTGATGGGATTGGGCAATCCCGCGATTGTAGACGTGCCTCTGACCGTGTGGCGCGATCGTCGTCCCGGCCATGTCCCGGCAGCTTGGACCGGCGAATAGGGCACCCGATCCGACATGATACTTAGCGAAGCGGCCGCCGTTCTCGCGGCCGCTTTTCTTTCAGAAATCTTTCCGATAACCGATCTAATCCCAAAATCCGGGATCCGGCCACGCGCTAATTGAACAGCCTCCTCGGAGGCTCTTCGTGGTCGCAACTTTCGCTATCATTCATCGTCCCGCCTACTACACGTCCCAACCATCGGCCTATTATACGGCCGACAAGGAAGCTGCGGGTGTGTGGCTGCGCGGCAACGAGCGGTTGGGGATCGTTCAGGGATCAGCGGTCCGTCCTCGCGATTTCGATCTTCTGTGCGAGGGCTGCGACACGACCGGCAAGAAGCTGGTTAAAACGCCACTGTTCAAGCGCAGGGTATTGGGCGTCGACATCACCCTGTCATCGCCCAAAGCTGTATCGGTCCTCTATGCCGCCGGCGATGACGCGTTGCGGGAAGAAATCGCCAGCGCCGAGCGCGCTTCGGTCGAAGCCACTCTTCGGATCATCGAGCAGGAAATTCCGCTGGCGCGGCGCGGAAAAGATGGCGTCCGGCGCGAGCATGCGAAATTTGTCGCCGCGGTCTTCACCCACTCCGAGGCGCGTCCGGAGACCCACGCGGATGGCAGTGTTCTTGCCTCAGTGCAGCGCCATCATCACGTATGCCTCCCATCGATTGTGGAGCGCCTTTCTGACTCTACATTTGGCGCATTAGACACAGCCGGCGGCATCCGATCAGGCAAAAAACTCCTCGGCTCAATCTTTCGGTTGCAACTCGCCACCGAACTGGAGCAGCGAGGTTTTGCAATTGAGCGCGCCGACGACGGTTGGCGCTGGAGCATAGCTGGCGTTCCCGACAAGGTCGCAAAATTCTTCTCCGCGCGCAGGTCGGCTATCGAAGCCGAATTGGCCAAGGCCGGCCTGACCTCGGGCGAAGCGCCGTCCGCTGCCGCTGCTATCACCCGAAAGAACCGCCGGACCAAAGATACGGTGCATGCCATTGATCGTATTGCCGGCTGGCAGGAGGCCATCAAGGACCTCGGCTTCGATTCTAGCGCGATCGTCGAAGCGGCCCGCGAAGCTGGCCGCGAGGCAGCAGCGACTCGCGATCCCGCGACCCTGAACACGCTCATTCGTGAGCGAACGGCACTCCTTCCGGCCTCCCTCACCGAGTTTGAGGCAACGTTCGAGCGGCGACATCTCCTTGAGGCCGCGTGCAACGCGCTCGTGGGCACCGGCGTATCGGTCGAACAGGCCGTCAAGGAAGCCGACGCCCTCATCCAGAGTCGTGCCATCGTCGAGCTCGGCACGACGCGTGATGGCGTCGTCCTGTCCACCCCCGAAATGGTCGCGATCGAACGGCGGCTTGTCGAAACCGCGGTCAACCTCGCGCAGGCGCGCTTAGCTGTTCCCGACCCCGGTCTGGTGCGACGTCTCTGCCAAGAGAACGGTCTGTCGCGGGAGCAGACGGAAGTCGCGCTCGCGGCAACGTCGGGTGCCCGACTGGTGAACGTTCTCGCGCCGGCGGGCACCGGCAAGTCCAAACTCCTCGGCGTGATCGCGCGCAGCTTCGAAGTTGCCGGATATTCGCCCGCAGTGAGCGGCTCTCCGGCCGCTAGTGACCGAGCCGGCACCGCTTTGCCGGGCGCCTCCGTTGTGGGCGCCTCCGTGGCCTGGAGGGCTGCGCTCGACTTGGGACAGTCCATCAACGTTCCATCGTCCGCGATCGATGCGCTACTGAACCGTCTGGATTCCCGTGTTGCCGAGGGAAAGCCGTTATTCGAAGGCAGGACGGTTCTGCTGATCGACGAAAGCGGCCTGCAGTCAAGCCCTCAGCTCGCGCGGATTCTCGATCATATCAGCCGGGACAATAGTCGCAGCCTGTTAGTGGTGGTCGGCGACGAGCGGCAGGTAAGGCCGATAGGTCCAGGCCACGCGATTCGGCTCGTGCGAGAAGCTATTGGAGCTGCCACGCTCAGCCAGATTTACCGGCAGCGCGAGGCCTGGGCGCGCGAGGCCCCGCAAGCGTTCGCGCGCGGTGATGCCGAGGCTGCCTTGAAGGCGTTCGATGAGCATGGCCTCATTGAATTTCACGACGGACTCAAACCCACGGTCGATGCGCTGGCGGATGCCTGGCAACAAGCCCGCCTAAGCCGTCCGAGCGAACAAATCACCGTTCTCACCAAATCCAACGCTGAAGCCCGCGCTGTTGCCGCAGTGCTTCGCAACAGACTCAAACGCGAGGGCATCGTTGGAACTCGCGAGGTACTACTTCCGGCGGTCGATGCCTCCGGGAATCCTCACACGCTCCCGGTAGCGGCGGGAGATACGCTGGTCGCACTTCGCCGCGTCGATCGGATCGGCGTGGTCAATGGTACGCCGCTTGTGGTCGAGCGTGTCAAGGTCGCGCGCCTCACCAAGAAAGTCACGATCACCGCACGGCGCGGCGACGAAATCATCCAGTTCACACCGGAGGATATCGCGGACGGCAAGGGACGCGTTCGCCTCGCCAACGGTCTCGTCTCCACGATCTTTCGGGCTCAAGGTGCCACCGTCGATCAAGCTTTTGTCTTGCTCAATGAAAAATTCGATAGACACGATTCTTACGTCAGTGCCTCAAGAGCCAGAGGCGACACGCGATTTTTCTGCTCGAGGTCGCTCGACTCGTCAATTCGTGCCTCCAGTGGCGACTTTCACAGCGAAATAGACGACGCGCAACGCCTCGACCATCTGGCGCAGCGGTTGTCGCGCGAGCGCGTCAAGACCACGACACTTGACCTGATTGACGTCTCCGAATTTGCCAAGGCGCATATCAAGCGCGAGCGCAATCGCCAGAAAGAGCTCGGGCATGAGTTCTAGGCAATTGAAGTCCAAGCTTCGGCCCATCGATCCGGAGTTCTGGACGGTCGAGAACGAGCTGCCTGATCCGTTTCCCTTCTCAACGGCCGAACTGGATGCGATCGAGCGATATTTTGGCGGTGTGCTCGACGCCGTCTTCGACTCCAAACCCCGCGCACTACCAGTGGCAACCACCGCATCTCAGAAAGGAAAGAAGCGATGACGACCCAACCGTTCTACGAACCCCGTATCCTGGAAATGCCCTTGGAAAAGTATGCTGAAATCGCCATCGACGGCGGCCTCTGGTTTGTCGGCGAACTGTTGGCGCAGGGCTGCCTAACAAAGCATGGATTTGTCCCAGATCCCCGCTACGTCTACAAGCCCCGGCATCAGGAGACCGCTATGATCCAGCTTCGCCGAGTGAGCGAGGAGCTGCGTCACCGGGTCTTCATCTCAGGGTTTTTAACGTTGCCGGACAATGGTGCGCAGGGCACCTTTCAACGCCTGCTCGTGACCCATACCGAAATGCTGTACGAAACGTTCCGCCTTGAATGGGAGATCCGAACGCGCCGGATGATCGATGTCAGCCCTCGGCACCTGCTCCAAGCCAATGTTACAACGCAGATGCTTCACAAGCTCATTCTTGATCGCTAGACTCACTTTGCTACTAGGACTACGGCTATTTTGCTGTGTTTGAACCAACGTGCGATTGCTCGTTTAACTGAGGGAAGAATGAACAAGCATACCTTCGGGAACGTTGTTCGGAGTGGTAACGCCGCCCCAAAGAGAGCGGTGCTTTATTTGCGCGTCAGCACAGGCAGACAAGCTACTAACGACGTCTCCTTGCCATCGCAGCGAGATATCACCACCGCGCACTGCACAGCCAACGGATGGCTCGTGATCGACGAATTTGTGGAAGCAGGAGCAACCGCGACGGACGATCGCCGGCCGGCGTTCCAAGACATGATGGAGCGTGCCTGCGATCCCAGCCGACCATACGACGTGATCGTTATCTACGCATTCAACCGTCTATATCGTAACGGTGTCGAGTTGGAGCTTGCTGTTCGTAAGCTGCGCAAAAACGGGGTTGAAGTTGCCTCAGTGACTCAGCCAACTGGTAACGACCCATCACAAGAACTGATGCGCCAACTCATCGGCGTGTTCGACGAACACACGTCCCGCGAAATAGGAAAAAATACCAAAAGAGCGATGATGCAGTCCGCGAAGCAAGGCTTCTGGAACGGCGCAACGCCGCCGTTGGGCTATAAGATCGTTGAGGCGGAACGCCGCGGTCAAAAGATCAAGAAGAAACTCGATACCGACCCCGTCGAGGCGGAGACGATCAGACTGATTTTCCGTCTTTATCTCGAGGGTGACGGAAACACGGGTCCGCTCGGCGTCAAGGAAACAACCAAGTGGCTCAATAGCCACGGCTACCGAACGCGGCGTGGATCCACATTCGGCGTGGGACCGGTCCACAAGATACTGACCAATACATGCTACGCGACCGGGCTGTGGGTTTATGGGAAAAGAGACTCTCGCAATGGCGGGCTCAACGATCCTTCGACAGTCGTTGAGATTCCAATTCCGACTCTGATTGAACTGGCGATCTTTGATCGCGTCCAGGCAAAGCTGAGTAACAATAACCCGCGGACCACCGCGCCACGCATCGTCAACGGTCCGTCCTTGCTGACCGGGATTGCCATATGCGCATCCTGCGGCGCTGGCATGACACGCACCGGCACAAATCGACGTGGCAAGTCTTATTCCTATTATAGCTGCGCAGGTTGCCACCGGAAGGGGGAGACCGCTTGCAAGGGACGACACATTCCGACAGGTACGTTGGACGAAATCGTTGTCAGCAATCTCAAGCAGAGGCTGTTCGCACCGGAGCGGCTCGCTGAATTGCTCCAGACCCTGGCAGATCGACGTTCCGCCAAGAGCCTTGCGGAAGACAATCGGCTCGTTTCCCTTCGTCACCAGTTGACCGAGACCGAGGAGCGCCTCAAGCGCCTCTATCGTTCGATCGAAGATGGCATAATCGAACTCGACGACATTCTCCGGGAACGAACCTCTACCCTCAAATCAGAGCACGAAAGGGCAAAAGCCGCACTTGACCGTGCCCGCAGCCAAGGCGGAGCCGAGATATTGATCGACGCGGACAAAATCGACACCTTCTCAAGGCTCATGACCGAGAAACTTGATCACGGCGATGTCAATTCGAAGAAGGCCTATATTCGCGCCGTCGTCAGCGCGATCGAAGTTGACGATACTGCGATCCGGATCATCGGCAGTAAGCACATGCTGCAGGCGGTCATTGCGGGAAAACAGGCCACGAACGAAAATGTTCGTGGTTTTGTACGCAAATGGCGCGCCCGAAGAGATTCGAACTCCTGACCCCCAGATTCGTAGTTCAAAAAGTCCCTTACGAGGCATTATCCGGCAGCACTTCTAACTTTCCGAATAAACATATTTTTATTTGTAATTCAATGGATTATCGCATATTCTCTTGTGGTGGCGTAGGGAGCCCGTTAGACACCCCATTCCGCCAAAACCGTTTCAAAAACCGTTTCAGAATCTCGGGAGCTCGCAAATGGCCGACATGCGTATCCCCTTGAACGATAAGACAGTCGAGCGTTTGCCACTGCCCGAAAAGGGACGCTACATTGTCCGAGATACCGACCAAAAGGGCTTCTTCCTGATGGTCGGAGCCCGAAAGAAGACCTTTATGGTCCAGGGCGACCTTCGCCAACAGGGCAAACGTGCCTCCACCATCCGCATCGCGATTGGCGATTCTAAGCAGCTCTCGACCCGTGCGGCGCGTGCAGCGGCCAAGGAATATCTGATCCAAATTAGTCGCGGCATACACCCCAAGAGCGACGAGAAAGCCACGAAGGCATCGACGATTGCTGACCTCGCAAACGAGCAAAAGCCCGGCCCGGTCGGGATCACCCTCAAAGAGGCGTGGGCCCGATACAAAATCGCAATGGAGCGCAAGAACCGGAGCGCGCGGACGATCGAGAGCTACCGCGATCACGTCGAGCGCATTTTCAAGGACTGGCTGGATACGCCTCTGAAACAACTTGGTGACGATCCGGGCCAGGTCTCCGCAAAGCACGACGCCATCAGTGAAAAGCATGGACCCTACATCGCGAATGGCAGCATGCGCACCTTCCGCGCCATCTACAATCACGCCCGCAAGACCAATCGCGAACTGCCGCCCGACAATCCCGTCGATAGCGTCGATTGGAATCACGAGAAGCGACGGGATACAGGGATGGGCGTCGCCGACTTGAAAGGCTGGTTCGTCGAGGCTGCGACACTTGACAATCCGATACGGCGCGAATTTCATCTGTTCACCCTCCTCTCGGCATCGCGTCCAACGGCCTTGAAAGAAGCTCGGCTCGAACATCTCGATCTGCGTCGTCGGGTTCTTCACATCCCGCGCCCGAAGGGAGGCGCCGATCGTGCCTTCGACATCCCGCTGTCCCGGCAGGCGATCAATTGCCTCATGCGCTCCATTCGGTTCGGCCGGCAGATGCACCCCTATGAGGCGAAAGACTGGCTGTTTCCTGCCGATGGTGCCGATGGTCATCTGGTCGAGCAGAAGGAAGATCGAGCGGTGCTGTCGAAGTGGGGCAACGAGCTACGCCAAACGTATCGCACTGTCGCAACCCCTGCCGGCGTCTCGGAACTCGACGCCCGCATGCTGATGAATCATTCGGTCCCCGGCGTGAATTCAGGGTACATCACGCGACACAAGCTGCTGGAGGATCATCTGCGCGCCCAACAGCAGGCGATCAGCAACACCATCTTTTCAGCACTCGGAAATACGTTGACGGCGCAACCAGAACTTCGCGACTGGCTAGGTCGCGGGGCCGCGCGACGGCAGGTTGCACGTGCGCGAGAGGCCTTCGAACAGCGGGAGGTAAAGGTTCCGCGAGTCAGGAAGGCGGCATAGGAGTGACCCGCCCGATCGCTTCCGGCCCGCTCCCGTCCACGTGACCTCGGGGATAAACACGGAACTGCCTCACGCTCAACCTGACCCATCCCGTGTCGCATTACGAGAATCGCCGCACGTTTAACTTGCAATGTTCGTCAATTAGACGTACATTTAAGCTATAAAACTGTTATCAGGTGAATTCTTATGTCAAGCAATCAGGCCCGATCCCCCCGAAACGTACCCGGCCGTGTCGAGCGGCTCGGGTTCCGGATTGATGAAGAGACCAAGGATCTCATCGAGCGCGCGGCTCATCTGTCGCAGCGCAAGGTGAGCGACTTCTGTGTCACTGCGCTCGCCGATACCGCACGCCGGACGATCGCCGAACATGAGACGCTCGTGCTCTCGAACCGTGATCGCGAGGCTTTCTTCAACGCGCTGATGAACCCGCCCGAACCGAGCGAAAGACTCACGCGCGCGATCGCCGAGCACAGGCGTCGCATTGCTTCCTGAACATGACGGACTCTCGATCGGACTTGAGAATCGAGCCGTTCTCCGCGGATCATGATCGCGATGGCTTTTCATGCGGCGTCGACAGCCTCGACCGGTATCTGCGGACGCAGGCGAGTCAGGACGTGCGGCGCAAGGCGAATGGTGTCTTCATCCTTGTGGAGTCCGAGGCGAACCGGACGGTGCTTGGTTATTACACGCTCTGCGCAACGGGCTTGCAACAGGGCGCCGTACCGGCCGCTGCCCGCAAATATGTGCCACGCTATCCGTTAGTGAGCGCCACGTTGATCGGGCGTCTTGCGGTTTCGGCCGCAAGGCAAGGAGAGCGTCTAGGAGGAATCCTTCTCGCCGACGCAGTGCAGCGAGCGTATGCGTCAGCCTCGACTGTTGGTTCGTCGATGCTCGTCGTTGACGCGATCAATGAGCGCGCCGCTGCCTTCTATGAGGGCAACGGCTTCGTGCGCCTGCCTGATTCCATGCGCCTGGTGCTACCCATGCACGTTATTGAGAAAATGCTGAAGGCTTGAGAGCCGGGTTCGAAGCAACCACGTAGACGGTGTTTCGCCTTCTGAAATCCTGACTTCCGCATTTGTGGTTTTGCGGGGGAAAGCCTTCCCCCTGGTCGGCACTGCGTTGCCGACACGCCCCCTTCTGCGGGGAGACCCTCGCAACGCCCCCCCTAAGAGTGAGAGTGCAGGCCGGGTGTGCCGTGACGGGTTGGCGTGGATATTGACGCGGACCCGGCAATGCAAGCTGTGGAAGCCGGCACCACCTTCCTCGCCGAACTCAGGGCTCTAACCGCTAATGATTGAGACGCTCAACGAGAGAAACAACACCGACGGCTCTACCTCAGTCACTGAGCGAGTACTTTACTCACACCGAGGGACTTAGGTTGCTAGGCTGCTTTCTGAACCACAAATTCGATTCGTCAATCGTTAGAGCTAGGCGGACTCTTCCAGCCCAACTGTCAATGCAAGGCAACGGAACACAATGGCAGAACCGACGGCTAAGACCATAAAGCGATTATTCGCTCTTTCCGGAAACACCTGCGCATTCCCAAGATGCACGCTGCCAATCATCGAAACCGCGGGTAACGTCACTGGCGAAATTTGTCATATCGCTGCTCGCAGCCCCGGAGGCCCTCGCTACGATCCTTCACAATCTGACAAAGGCCGGAACGATTTTGGCAACCTCCTCCTCTTGTGCAGACATCATCACAAAGTTGTCGACGGGGAGCCGCAGATCTATACGGTTGATGTTCTGCAAGACATGAAGACCATTCACGAAAGCGCCGCCGGCCGAGCCGAGCAACCGGCAGATCTCATATTCGCAAAGCTTCTCTTGAACGACCTCGACCGGATCACGATCGGCCAGAACAGCGGCAATATCGCGATCAACAGTCCCGGCGCCATTCAAGCGCACCAAGTCCATGTGCGCACCACCCGTCGCTCTATCAGCATTAATGCACCACCCGGAACGATCGGTTCTGATCAGGAAACCACGCGCTATGTGCAATATCTAATCGACCGATACAATAAATTTGCCGGTGCAGACCGGATGCGCGCGTCGAAATTCAGCTATGGCGCGATATCCAAGAACATTGAGAGCAATTTCGGTGCCCCTTGGCGGCTACTACCAATTGAGAAGTTCAATGCAGTTTGCGAGTATCTGCAACAGCGGATTAATCGAACGGTCGTAGCCAAATCGAATGCCGCTAAGGGAATGCGCGCCTATTCCACCTATATGGAGTTCAACACGAGATAGGCTCTCAAACATGATCTCCGGACACAAGAATCTACGGCTCAAGCTGCTGTTAACGGACCAGATTCGACAATGCTCGAGATCGATGACCATCGCGCGCCGGCGTGTCATCGACGCGGAGCTGTAATGCCTCTGAAGGCTAAGCTCGATGGCCGCGAAATAGTTTCTATCCTCTGCTCGGACGGGGACTGGTCAGAGGCGCAGCGTGCGTCAAAGGGGACAGAAAATCGGCTCCGTATGTCCTGCTGCGATGCCCCAGCTTATGCCAGCCACAGTCCGCTCGATCTGCGCTATTTTGCCCACAAGTCCGGCTACGATCGCTGCTCTTCCAGCGGCGAATCTGACGAACATGAGTCCTTGAAGGCCGCCGCGGCAAGAGCAGTTCAATCTCTGGTAGGATGGCAGGCAGATGTTGAGGTCTCAGGCGACGGCTGGCGCGCCGACGCTCTAGCCATACGCGGCAGCATCAAGATCGCAATCGAAGTCCAGCTTTCGGCGCAGGCAAAACGACGGACTGGGGCACGTAACGACAGATTCGAAGCCTCGGAGGTTTCCGCATTCTGGCTCAAAGGTCCGAGAAATCACTTCAACGATTTTGGCGACGGCCTACAAGCTCCCGTCCACGGAACCTCAATCCGAGAACAGATGGCAAGTGTCGGGGCGGCAGTCAGGGGCCTGCTCGGCGCCGTTGAGCGCCAAGTGGGGATGGCAAACGAACTTGCTCGACTCATCCGCACCATTCCTGGATGGAAGTACAAAATCGATCTACAGGGAACCATCCCGGCTTGCTTCGAACTGCAACACGAGGGCAAGCGACAACAGATTTTGCTCGGCGAGTTAGGCCCGTCGCTTTTACCGACGATTTTTCGTCCTGTTGACGGAAAACAGATCGGCGCAGATCAATTTGCCGGCGCCATCCTACAGTTGCGCGTCAATGCTCCGCATCTTCGCGGCTACCAAGCGTCGAGTTTCCAGCTCGCATCCGACGACCTTTCCAACTCGCTCGCGCGTCAGCTCCGTCCCATCCTCGAAGGTAGCAAGACCTGGCGAGGCAAGGAACACACCGAGGTTGTGCCAGGAGCCTTCGTGCATTACGCAGAAGAATGTTCAGACTGCAAAGCTCGTTTTCTCAGGATTACCCATCTCCTCATCGGACATCCTCGCCGACCGCGCACACTTCCCGTCAAAGTCGTGCGCGACGAGTGGCGCTGGTATGAACCGATCCTTTCGACAGCCGAAGCACTATCGAGGAAAGTCGGTCTTCCCTTGGGGCCATTGAGCGACGGCGGTGAAAGTGCATACTTCCAACCAAAGCGAGCCCGCCAGAAGTGCCCAGCGTGCGGAAAGCACGCCCCTGATCCTTTGGTCTCTGACGACGAGGTGCTCCGTGCGTGGCCTGGTCGTGACGAGCACTTCCGCTATCGCTTGCCCTTGCCCGGCAAAGGATGGGGCGCATCGGCTCGATGGGTAACGCAGCCGGCGCCTGACGCCGCCGCTTGGGACGCTCTGCTGGACACGAAACGTACCGAACGTCAACAAGAACGTGACGAAGAGCGCCGACGCGAAGAGTTAGCCGAAGCGGAGCGCAAACGCCGCCACGAAGAACTACAGCGACAAGCAGAAGAGCGACATCAACAACGTATTGCAGACGACTTGGCTCGCAAGGCGGCCGACGAGCAACGAGCCATAGAGGCGCGACGCCAAGCCGAAAAAGATCGTCAAATGCGCATGGTAACTCAACAGGGGGAGAGGAAGAGCAAGCTGCGCACTGCCGCGGAGACAGCGATCAGAGATAACGAGCGTCGCAATCTCTGGCTGACAACCGGCAACTCTCATCTACGATCTCTGGGTGATGCCGTTGCCCCACGACCAATCGAGGTCGCCGCCCAGAGCCAGGAAGGGTTGGAGAGAGCGCTGCAATTACTTCGATCAACTAAGTTCTGAGTGCCTGTCAGCACACAAACGAAGCTCAGCAACAAAACTAATTTTTCAGCAATCACGGCGGCGGCCAAGGGAGCTAGACTCTGTTCGAAAACCGATCATAGGCGGTGACACGAACTGTTCGAACGTCTACTTCATATTGGTATATTTCTCGCGCAAGGTAAGAGATTTCCGCTTCTTTCTCAGCGTCGGAAACATCAACATACCAAGATCTCGGCTTTCCGTTTTCTTCGCCATTCCAACGATATCCCCTCGCTTTTAGGAGGTCCTTGAATTCAAATGGTGAGTTCTCAGCCCAGATCCGCCAGGTCGGCAACCGCGCGCGCTCAAGCAGCTTTGCCAAGGCTGGCGCTCGTGCACGAGGTAACTCGCGTGCAAGCAACTCAATGGCGGCCAAGCAGTCATTCGCAGCTCGATGCCGGTCGTAAAAAAAGCCTAGAGCCATCGCGAGATAGGAGAGCTTCGCGCCCTCGAACCCTTCGGCTGCCCAGTCGATCTCCGACATAGAACACGCCCATGGCTTGGTTGAAAACACAGGGCTGAAGCGCTCCAGAAAGCGCCGATCGAACGCCGCATTGTGGGCTATGACTACAGCCGCCGGCGCAGCAAACATCGTGACTTCCGAGGGGTCAATCGACTTTCCCGCAACCATTGCATCCGTAATCCCCGTCAACACAGTGATTTCGGACGAAATCGGTTTGCTCGGCTCACGGAGACGGTCGAAAGGCTCCAGGACCTCTACAACCGTGCCATCAAGCGCGTATCGGAACGGCACCATCGCGAGTTCAATGATCTCATCCCGATCCGGATCGAGACCTGTCGTCTCAACATCGACCATAAGGCCCGTGCGTGTCTCAGCAACATCGAATCCTTCAACCGTGGGGCGAGGTCGAAGACGCCTAAGAACTCGATAGTCCGAGCTGGCTTCGAGCGCCGCAGCGAAAGCTTCCAAATCTGAGGCGTTGGTCATTAGTCGAAGACGTCTCCCGCACCTGCCTGCTGAATAGGCGCCACGCCAATAAGCACCTGAGCCGCGCGCCCTTGTTCGTGGAACCAAAGATCGCGGATTCTAGCGTCATCGCTTGCAGGAAGTGGATCAGCGTCGCGGACCTTGAATGTTGTCGGAAGATTGACAGAGGTCCCGAAAACCAAAGCATGCTGCTTTGGCAATGAGGGAAGTCGCTTTAGAACGGCATCTGAGATAAACGGTGTCATCTGCCGAATATGTGAGAGGTCATCTGGATTTTGGATTCGGTGGATCACGAAGTTTGAGCACTGCGAAAGCACCGTCTTCGATAACTCGCTCGGTCGCTGAGATGCGACCAAGAGGAAAAGGCCGTACTTTCGGCCCTCTTTCGCAATGCGCTCGAAGACGCGGCTCGCATCGATCGCATAGCGCGATGGAGTGGATGCAACGTAGCGATGCGCCTCTTCGAGAAGCAGATGGACAGGAAAGCGATTGCGTGGATCGGCTTGGCGAAGAAGACGAAACGACATCCGTGCCAGAACGGAAGCCACGAGTTCTACCACTTCATCTTCGACCGAGTTCATGTCGATGATGATGAGCTGATTTCGCTTTACCCAGTTTGCGTCATTTTGCACCAAACCCAAAAGCTGCGACAGAAAGGTGCCCATGGATGGATCATGACCACCACCCTGTAGATCGTGTCGCAGGAAAGCATATTCCGCCCGCTCTTCGAGCGATTTGAATCGGGTGATCATCTGGGAGCAGTAGTCGCGTATCTGCCGGTTTCCATGCGCTTCCTCATAGAGGATCGCGAGGTCCAGGGCTTCGCCAAGGGCAGAAAATTCAAATGGAAGAGACTTATAGGTAGGCATCTTCAGGCCATCGATAATGAACCCTCCTCCCTGTGCTCCACCAAGAAGGTAGTTTGTCAGCCCTTGGGGATTGGCCATCTGGCCGAAATTAATCCTGATGAACTGTGCAATCGTTGGATTATTAATTTGCTGAGTATTGAAGCGCTGAAGGAGGCCCACCATACGATCGTGTTTCGACGGACTCCCAGAGTCGTCACGCAGGATCTGACTGAGGCAGGTCGCTAAGATATGATTCTTGATACCATTGAGTTCCTGTGCGTTCCCTCCCGAAAACAGCGTCGATAGACCCAACGCCATACGCAGGATTGGCACCTGAGTGCGTTCGCTCGCCTGAAGGAGCAACTCCCATTCCGACTGTTCAAGAAACCAGTGGGGTAGCCGGAAACGGCCTTCGGCAGCGGTTCCATCGAGAACGACGTGGGAAACGCCGATTCCGTTGCCGTTCGCCAAGGGCGTCAACGCCCGAGCATACTCTCCATTGACGTCGAATATTACGAACGTCGCACCACGGGCATGATGCTCGTCGGGTTTATCGAACAGCGACTGAATCACGGATGCAACCGTGCAGGACTTCCCGCTGCCGGTATTTCCGAGGACCGCAGTATGACCTCCGAAGAAGTCATCAATTCGAACCTTCACATCGTAGCCGTCGAAAATAACGGACCGACCAATTGTCAACGCGCGGAATCGAGTTGCCTCCGGCGGGATAGGCGGGTGTCCTCCCCTCTTCGGAGCTGGCTCGCTTGGAACGTCCGTCTCAAACACGCGATCGAGTTCGGCGTCCAGAGCATAGAGCGCATCGGCGTAGAGCGACGGGAATATAGACACACCGAACCGAAATTTCTCGTCTAGTTTTTGGGGAAGCATCCCCACAGGTACGACATCCAGAAACTTCGCCGATGACGCCTTGTCCATATCACCATCGCGTCGATCTGAACTGCCGACATCTCGCTCGCGAAGCCCGACGACCTCTGCGACGACATACTCCGTCTGCGCTGGGATCATTAAAAAGGAGCCGAGGCGAGCCACGTAGTGGACGTCATCGAATCCGACGACCGTGAAGTTGTCGGTCCCAGCGTGCATCTCGACGACAAATTTATCGGCCGCAACGGAGACGACCTTGCCGATAGCCCGCTTTCGGTCGTCACGGCTCATTCTTGTTCCTCCTTCTTCTGAGAAGGAGCCATCGCATCCAGAACCTTGCGGACAGCCTCATCAATGCGTTCACTCGGTCGCTGAGGCATGAACTGCTCGATAATCGTATCGAAGTAATGCGCCTTGCGTCCCGCTTCCGGGCCTTCACCCCCTATGATCCAAATCCGGGGATCGTTGAGAGCTTTCAATTTGGCGATATCGCCATCGAGATTGGGGTCTACAAAGATAACCAGTCGGAACGTGGGTATCGTCAGCGCCTGATAGATGATGTTGTTGATATGCTCATCGCCGAATGCGTACCCCATCGTAAACAGAACGCTCTGTTCCCGGACGACCCGCGACTGGAATTCACGGAAAAGGTCGGCATAAGGCGATCCGAGGCTGGCATTCTGCTTCCCTGGCGTTGGATAAATCATGACCTTTCCGGGCACTTCGGAAGCCGCTGTTTCTCTAATCGGGAAGAGACCGTGATCGTCCTCCGTCCAACTTATCGAACCATGGATCTTGCAGAGATAAACGAACCCATCGACTGCCGACCATTTTCGGCTTGTCAGATCGAGCTGCTCGGCTAACGCGTACCGAAAAGTCGCGGGATTGAAGCGGCGTTCGACAACACCGGAAAACCCGTTTGCATATGGCAGGCCAAGCCTATCCATAGCCGTCTCGTTGAAAAGATCATAATTGGTCGTGAACACCCAGGGCCGCGGCAGAGAACGGTCACGCAGAACGAGTTTCCGATAAAAAGTTTCATACAGATTCAGAACACCGCGATCACCGACGGCAAAGGCCCCTTTGGTGCATTTTTCCCACAGAAAAGCCTGAACCTTTTTTATGACCGACACCACGGCAATCAGTTGCTTTTTCGATACTTCAAGCGCGCTTCGCTCCAGCGCAAACCGCAGGCTGTGAAGCAGTTCCATCAGGCGTTCGAGATTACGAGCATATTCCTTCGCGCTGATATCAATGCCGAGTTGCTCGACGAACACCTTACGCTCCGCAATCGTGGGAAAGTCCGCAACATCCTCTTTGCGCGTTTTCGTGAATTCTGCGGCAAGCGGTGCCATGGTTGGAATACCAACCTCGGCATTGTTTACACGTAGCGACGAGCACCCCGCTCCGAGTAGGAAAGCGACATTTTTCGCGTTCAACGACTCCGCCAGAGCCTTACGAACAATATCGGCGCCTTCGACCCAATCATATTCGCGACTATCGGCGTCGCTCCCTCGAATGAAACGGAATGTCTGCTTTGGCTCTTCCGCTCCTCCTGGTTTGTCCAAATTTCCCTCCTGATCGTCCGGCTCAGGCTCATCATGTTCAAGGCCGAATTCAAAATCTTCAAGGACTCCATGCCCTCCCACATTCGTCTCATGACGGTTCTCAGCCCCTATGGGATATTCCCACAGCGACCATCTAAGCTCCCCCAACGCGGGATGCTCTAATATCGCTTCATAATGGATTTCCGGCCCCATCTGGCGTTCATCGCCGCCCACCGCATCCCAATCCAGTTCGTCACTCTCGATCTCATAGATCTCGCCAGTCGCCATGTGCCTGATGCGAGCTGCCCCCCTGCAATAAATGTTCACTATCCCCTCCAACGAGTCGCTTGCTAAACTATAGCCAAAACTCAGAAATTTGGACTTCATTCAGAGAACCGAGCCATAATTGCTCGGCTAGGTGGCTGTACATCCAGAATGCGCAGGCGGACGTCGAAAGGGGAATGGCTCCCGAACCATGATCGCCCTTCCTGCCGGTTCTTTCCGCATCGGAAAGCGCAACTAAATGCTCCGTGTCCTCACCGACTGGATCGAGCGCCGGCGACGGATGCGCCAACGCTGGCAGCAGGACGCCCGCGTCCTGATTACGCACCACGAACGCCAAGCCTATTATGAAGCGCAGCGCCTGGCCGCCCGTAGCCGCGCACAAGGGAACAGGCCTGAGTTCTGGCATTGGGCAAAGGTTGCTTCCGAGGTTGCGCGCCTGTTACCCGCTGCCGAGATGGACATGAAGGTCGTGGAGGCCATCGTCGACGAGGAAATGCGCGGATACCGGCGTTCCTGACGAGTGTGGGAGGGGAAAAGTCTTCCCCCTGGTCGGCACTCTCGTTGCCGACACACCCCCTTCTGCGGGGACCCCCGCAACGTCCCCGAAGGGCAAGAGCGTCGGCAGAAACCAACTGACGGATCGAGCAGTGATACAGTGATACGCCTGCACGGTAAGCTTCAGTGGAGTGGAGCAATCTCACGGATGAGATCGATGAGCAGGCGCAATGCAGTGGGGACTTGGCGGCGACCGGAATAATAGGCGTGAAACCCGCTGCCCATCGACGCCCAGTCGCTTAGCACGACCTTCAAGCTGCCACGATCCAAATACGGCCGGAGCACCGGTTCCGCGCCGTAGATCATGCCGACGCCGCTGAGGCCAAAGCCGATCGCCGCATGGCTTTCATCCACCGTTAGCGGGCCAGGTGTGGCGACCGCGACGGCCTCTTGTCCGCGCTCAAATTCCCACTGATAGATCTGGTCATTACCCAAGCGGATGCGGACACAGCGATGCTTGTGCAGATCGTGTGGCGTAGTAGGCGTACCGAAGCGTTCGAGATAGACGGGCGACGCGGCGGCAACCCAACGGATGTCCGGCGACAGCCGCTGCGCGATCATGTCTTCCGGCACGGTGCCGCCATAGCGGATACCGGCGTCGAAACCGCTCGCGATGACATCGATCAGGCGGTTGCTCACACTGATGTCGACCTCGACCTCTGGATAGCGGTCGACGAAGATCGGCATGACAGGGTCGAGCAGAAGCGGGACCGCATCCTCCAGAATGTTGATCCTGACGCGGCCCATCGGCGCATCCCGGAACCTGTTGAGGTTCTCCGCCGCGTCGCCAACGATCTGCAATGGACCTTCGATTGACGCCCGAAGCTCCGCCCCGGCGGCAGTGAGCGTCACGCTCCTCGTGGTTCTGTTCAACAATCGAACACCGCGCCGCGCTTCGAGTGCGGTGATGGCATGGCTCAGTGCCGAGGTCGTGACCCCCATTTCCAAGGCCGCGCGACGGAAATTGGAATGTCTGACGATAGCCAGGAAGTAGAGGAAATCGGCAAGATCGGTCCGGCTTAGCTGCATTGCATCACACTAACACGCTGTTGATCTGTGTTCATCAGTTCATTGCTTGCGAGGGCGCTAATCCGGATCGGCCCGACCGACTAAATGATGGCCATGCTCAATGCCTAGGGCGAGCGACTCGATTTGGAGCCCGGCCATCATGATCAAGCTCGCAATTGTCCTTGCCGCTGTCGTGTCGGCCACAGGTGCCGCCGCGGCACAGGAAGGAATCACGACCATGGACATCACCCGTAAAGCCGACCTCAAGACGGTCGACGGCCCGCCCGAATATTTCACCGGCAAGGTCACTGTCACCGGCGCATTCCAGCGCCCCGATCCATCGCGCGTGAGTGGCGGGATCGTCCACTTCGAACCCGGCGCTCGCACTGCCTGGCACACGCATCCCGCTGGCCAGACGCTGATCGTGACCGAAGGGGTCGGCTGGACCCAGGTCGAGGGTGGACCGAAGCTGGAGTTCCACGCCGGCGACATCCTGTGGTGTCCCGCCGAGCACAAGCATTGGCATGGCGCCGCCCCACACGAGGGCATGACCCACATCGCCATTCAGGACACGATCGACGGCAAGAACGTCGTCTGGATGGAGAAGGTGACGGACGAGGAATATCTCGCGCCGCTGGGAAGCGAGTAGTCCGTGCCCCACGTCATCGTGAAGCTCTGGCCCGGCAAATCCGACGCGCAGAAGCGCGATTTGTCCGCGGCCATCGTCCGGGATGTCACCCGTATCCTGAATTACGGCGATGAAGCGGTGTCGGTCGGCTTCGAGGAGGTCCAGCCCGATGCGTGGACCGCCCAGGTCTACGAGACTGACATTCGGGGTCGATGGAGCACGCTCACCAAGAAGCCGGGGTACGGCCCCGGCCCGAAGGGTACAGATTGAAGGTAAGCAGCATGATACTGGAAGAGACATATACTCTCGCAAACGGGGTGAAGATCCCGAAGCTGGGGCTAGGCACCTGGTGCATTCCCGACGCCGATACCGGACGTGTCGTACGCGAAGCCATCGAGATCGGCTATCGCCACATTGATACCGCCCAGGCGTATGAGAACGAGCACGGCGTGGGCGCGGGGCTTCGCGCGAGCGGCGTATCCCGCGACCAGATTTTCGTGACCACGAAGCTGGCAGCCGAGTGCAAGACCTTCGCTGCGGCAAGCGCCCGCATCGACAAGTCGCTCCGGGCGCTCGGGCTAGATCATATCGACCTGTTGCTGATTCACAGCCCGCAGCCCTGGGCAGAGTTTCGGGAAGGCGAGCATTTCTTCGAAGGCAATCTCGAAGCATGGCGCGCGCTCGAAGAAGCCTACGCCGCCGGCAAGGTCCGCGCGATCGGCGTCTCGAATTTCGAGGCCGCGGACCTCGACAATTTGCTCGACAACGGCAACGTCGCGCCGATGGTCAATCAGGTCCTGGCCCATGTCGGCAACACCCCGTTCGACCTGATCGACTATTCGCGATCGAAGGGGCTGTTGGTCGAAGCCTACTCCCCTGTCGCCCATGGCGCCGTGCTCAGGAACGCCCAGCTCGGCGCGCTGGCGCAGCGCTATGGGGTCAGCATCGCGCAGTTCTGCATCCGCTATTGCCTCCAGCTCGGCCTGCTCCCGCTACCCAAGACGGCCAATGCGGCGCACATGCGCGACAATGCCGCCATCGGCTTCGTCATCTCCGATGCCGATATGGACACCCTCAAGGGTTGGGAGAACAGCACCGACTACGGAGAGGCCGGTGCCTTCCCGGTGTTCGGCAAGAAGCGGCAGATCGCCGCCGCCGGTCGGGAGGGCTGACCTCATGAACCCGGTCTATGTTTTCAAGGATCAGGTCGCGCTGGTCACCGGCGCGGCCAAGGGCATGGGGCTCGCGACCGCGCGCGCCTTCGCCGAGAATGGCGCATCCGTGGTGCTGGCCGACATCGATGGCGATCTCGCCGCGCAGGAAGCGAAGCGGATCGCCGCCGCGGGCGGCGCCGCGATCGGCACGGCCTGCGACGTCGCCGATGAAACGCAGGTGGCGGCTATGATCGACCTGGCGGTCGCCGAATATGGCCGGCTCGACATGGCGTTCAACAATGCCGGCATCCAGGTGCCCCCGTCCGACGCGGCGGACGAGCCGCTGGCGAATTTCGAGCGCGTCACCGCCGTCAACCAGCGCGGCGTGTGGGCCTGCATGAAGCATGAACTCAGAGTGATGCGATCGCAGGGCTCGGGGGCGATCGTCAATTGCTCGTCGCTCGGGGGCTTGGTCGGATTGCCCGGACGCGCCGCCTATCACGGGACCAAACATGCCGTGATCGGGATGACCAAAAGCGCGGGCGTCGAATATGCGCCGCGCGGCATCCGCATCAATGCGATCTGTCCCGGCACGATCGACACGCCGATGGTGCAGGCGATGCTGGAGGGTCAATCGGATGCGATGGCCGAGATCATGAAGCAGCAGCCGATCGGTCGCCTCGGACGTTCCGAGGAAATCGCCGCGGCCGTGCTCTGGCTGTGCAGCCCGGCGGCCAGTTTCGTGATCGGCGCCGCGCTGCCGGTCGATGGCGGTTTCACAGCGCACTGATGACGTTTGCGCCACTCTTCACGCGCCGATCCGCGATCTCGATGACCGTGGCGGCCGTCATGCCATGGCCCCTAACCGCAGGAGTAAAGACGATGCCTACTGAACCGACCAACGCGCGCAAGTCCTTTGGCGACATCGCGCCACACCTTGCCGAGATCACCGACAAGGTGCTGTTTGGCGACGTCTGGGAAAACCCCTCGCTGAAGCCGCGTGACCGCAGCCTCGTGACGATCACCTGCCTGATCGCGATGTACCGGATCAACGAGATGCCGTTTCACATCAAGAAGGCGCTCGAGAATGGCGTGACCAAGGAAGAGATTATCGAGGCTGTCACGCAGATCGCATTCTACGCCGGATGGCCACCCGCGATGACGGCGCTGCCTATCCTCAAGAAGGTGTTTGAGGAAGCTGGCCTCTGAATACCGACCACGTCGTCCCGGTTAGAGTGAGAGTGCAGGCCGGGTTTGCCGTGACGGGTTGAGGGCTGGAGAACAGGTCTCCGGCGCCTGTCGCGGAGAACCGCGATGTCCAGACATGATCGCACCCCACGCGCCGGCGCGAACCGGGCGAACCTTTACGACGAAATCACCGCCAAGGTCATCGCCGAGCTGGAGGCCGGCCGCTTCCCCTGGGTTCAGCCATGGGGCTCGTCCACGGCAAAAGCCCCGCTCGGCCTCCCGAAGAATGCCGCGACTTGTCGCACCTACAGCGGTATCAACATTCTGATCCTCTGGGGCGCCGTCATCGAGCACGGCTTTCCCGGCCAGGGCTGGCTCACCTTCCGCCAAGCCCTTTCTCTTGGCGGCAATGTCCGCAAGGGCGAGCGCGGCACCACTGTCGTCTATGCCGATCGCTTCGTGCCCGAGGGCGAGAAGCAGCGCGCTCGCGAAACCGGCGAGGAAGCGCAATCGATCCCCTTCCTGAAGCGCTTCACCGTCTTCAACGCGGCGCAATGCGAGGGCCTGCCCGACGAAATCGCCGTCGCTGCGCCGCCGACGCCGCAAGGCTTGATCGAGCCGAAGGTCGAAGCGCTCATCAAAGCAACGGGCATCGACTTCCGCATCGGCGGCAACCGCGCCTTCTATATCCCGGCGCACGACTATGTGCAGGTTCCTCCGCCGCAAGCCTATTTCGAACCGATCAACTGGCATCGCACGGCACTGCATGAGATCGGGCACGCCAGCGGCCATCACAGCCGGCTGAATCGCGATCTCTCCGGCTCCTTCGGCACGAGGAAATATGCCTTCGAGGAATTGGTTGCCGAGATGTCGAGCGCTTTCGCCTGCGCCTCGCTCGGCACCGTGCCGACGGTGCGCCACGCGGATTACATTGGCTCCTGGCTCGAAACCCTGCGCGAGGATTCCCGCGCCGTCGTCCGCGCCGCCAGCCAGGCCAGCAAGGCGGCCGACTGGATCTTGTCCTTCCTGCCGGAAGACAATTCCGTTGCGGTCGCTGCCGAATCCTCGATGGACAGGAACGCGGCATGATCCTCCTCTCCACCGATACGCAATGATCGCACGGCGCCAACCTAACGCGCGCGTTCCGCGGCTTAGAGGAAGAGAGGGGATGGGTTTTCGCTGACGGGTTGATAGGTCGAGAGAGAGGCTCCCGGCTGCCCGTCACGGAGTAACCCACCATGGCAAAAGCTGCCAAGAAAAAACGCGCACCCGCAATCATCGTCTTCTCGCGAGCACGCGACATTCCGTTCAACCGCATCAGGTTGTCGGAGGCCAACGTTCGCCAAACCGGCGTCGAGGCCGGCGTGGACCACCTCGCCCGTGACATCGACCGCCGCGAGGATCTCATACAGGGCCTCAATGTTCGCGTGGTTCTTGATGCCGACGGCAATGAGACTGGCGATTTCGAGACTCCGGCTGGCGGACGCCGCTACAGGTCGATCGCACGCCTGGTCGAAGCCGGTCGCTTCCCCGCCGATGGCCTTGTCCCCTGCATCGTCAAGAAGGCCGACGCCAAGACCTCGGCGACCGACGACTCGCTGGCAGAAAACACATTCCGGCTCGCGCTGCATCCGCTCGATCAGTTCAAGGCGTTCCAGCGCATGGTCGACGGCGGGATGAGCACCGAGGAAGTCGCCAGCGCCTACTTCACCAGCCAGCGTTATGTCGATCAGCGCCTCGCGCTCGCCAAGGTCTCGCCAAAGCTGCACGACGTGTATGCCCAGGATGCCATGACCTTGGCGATGCTGGAGGCGTTCACCGCGCATCCGGATCATGCCCGTCAGGAGCAAGTATGGGAGGCTGTCAAGCAGTCTTACTATCGCGAGCCCTCGCGTATCCGGAGCATGCTGACCGAAACCACCGTTGCCGCATCCGACAAACGCGCGCTGTTCGTCGGTATCGATGCCTATATGGCGGCAGGTGGCCAGGTGCTTCCGCGCTACCTCTTCGATGATGACGAGAACGGCTGGCTGGAAGATGTGGCGCTTCTCGATCGCCTTGTCGCCGAGAAACTGAAGGTCACCGCCGACGAGGTCGCGGCCGAAGGCTGGAAGTGGGTCAACGCCGACCTCGAACTTCCCTATGGCCATGATCACGGGTTGCGCGCAATCACCGGCACCTTCGCGCCACTGACCAAGAAGGAGCAGCGGCAGCGCGAGAAGTTGCGCGAGGAGCAGGAGCGTCTCGAGACTGAATATGCCGAGTACGACGAGTTGCCGGACGACATCGACCACCGGCTCGGCGAGATCGAGAAGCAGCTCGACGTCTTCGAACGCCGTCCTGCTATCTATAACTCCGCCGAGATCGCCATCGCCGGTGCCTTCGTCACTGTCGACGAGGACGGCGCCCTTGTCGTCGATCGCGGCTGGGTCCGTCCCGAGGACGAACAGCCCGAGACCGTCGACGGCAATGCCCCACAGGATGACGACGTCGCCGACGACACGCTCGCGCCGGATGGCAAGCGCACCGTCGTCACCATCGGCGGACAGCCGGCCGAGCCCGAAGAGGAAGAAGAGATCATCAAGCCTCTTCCCGAGCGGTTGGTTGCCGAACTGACGGCGCATCGCACCGTCGCGCTGAGCGATGCTGTCGGCTCTCATCCGCACATCGCCATGACGGCGCTGCTGCACCGGCTGGTCCGTGACACCTTCAAGCGCTCCACGAGCGGTTCGGCTGTCCAGGTGTCGATGCGTGAGGTGTATTTCCGTGAGCAGGGAATTGACCTCAAGGACAGCGCCTACGCGAAATCGGTCAGCGAACGGCATGCGGGCTGGAAAGCCGATCTGCCGGCCGACGATGACGCGCTGTGGGACTGGCTCGATGTGCTCGACGATGCCAGCCGCATGGCGCTTCTCGCCCATTGCGTTTCCTTCGGGATCAACGCGCTCTATGAGCGTCCAAATCCGATGAGCGCGACCGGGATTTCCGAGCACGGCCTGCGGACCCGCATGGCGGAAGCCGACCGCCTTGCTCGCGTCACCGGCCTCGACATGTCGGATGCCGGTTTCCGGCCGACCGTCGCGAACTACCTCGGCCGCGTCACCAAGCCTCGCATCCTCGAAGCGGTCCATGAGGCGCTTGGTGAGGAGAAGGTGCGCCTGATCGACCACCTGAAGAAGGACGATATGGCGCGTGAGGCCGAACGTCTCTTGGCCGACACCGGCTGGCTGCCGGAGCCGTTGCGCCTCATCGCCGAGGCGCCGGCTGTTGAAACCTCGGCGGGGCAAGATGGCGGCGACGTCGCACTGCCGGAGTTCCTCGCCGGCGGCGACGAGGAAGCTGCAACCGACGCTATCGACGATCCGACGGTTCTCGCCGCCGCCGAGTGACGCGCACCAGCGGGGCGGCTCCCGGTCGCCCCGCTTTTCTTCCCTTCCATCCCAAGGCCCGGCATCCCGCCGGGCCATTTTCATTTCAGGAGGCTGACGTCATGTCCGCACACAATATCTACGATATCGCGCCCATCGGCGCCCTGATCCGCTACACGGATCACAAGCCGAAGCCGCCAGCGCGTTTCACCAAGAAGCTCGCGGCCTGGCAAAGCGGCAACGGTGTCGGTCGGCTCGTGCGCAAACAGCCGCCGCGCGATCGCGCCACCTATATCGCGCCGGCCTCGATCACCCTGCACGAGGGCAATTTCGAATCCGGCTCGGTGATCCTCGTCACCGTCATGCGCACCCATTCGGTCGACAGCGATCTCAGCTTCGAGATAGCCGAACGTCCGAAGATCGGCATGGTCCGTGTGTTGAACCGGATCGGCGACGATGAAGAGTTGCTGTATCTCGCCGACAACCGCGAAGCTGCCGAACTGTGGCTGGCCAAGGCCGGTTATCACCATGCTCGCCTTAAGGAGATCACGGCCGACGAGGTCGGCGCCGATGTCGTCGAGGGCCGCGCCGCCGCCTGACCACCGCATTTCCCCACCCACCTGGCCCGCTGTCCCTTCGACAGCGGGCCATTTTGTTTCAGGAGAACCCATGGCTATTCCCGATCCCGTTCGCACGAATTTCAACACCATGCTGCGCGCTGCTGATGACGGCAACCTAGCACTCCTGGAGTGCCTCGACGTCGTGACGCGCGAGCCGCGCTACGTCCTGTGCGCTGTCGAACGCGACGGAGACGATTACGTGTTCGCGCCGTTCGGCCATCTCGTTGCGGATTGCAATCCCTACGACGCTTACCTGCCGCCAGATCCCGACAATCCGGCCAGCTTCATCGAGAAGTCCGAAGACAGCGGTGCAGCATGATGACCATCGATGAAATTTCGCTGATGATCGCCGCAATCCTCCCTCGGAGCGCTCGCTTCCGTGGGAAGAGATGCGCGGCGGCGGCGGCGGCGTCGTCGAGCCGAAACCGCATTGGGCGTCCGACATGGCCGTCTTCCGGCTGACCGACCGGAGCTGGTGTTCCTACGCCGACTGGATCGAGAACGGCCCTGCCGCGCGGTTCATCGATCATCCTGAAACGCGCGGTGACCACCTGATGATGAAGGCGCGGGCCATGATCGCACGCGAGATCGCAAACGAGCTTTGGTCGAACTGAGAGGGAGAGGGTTGTCGGGTCGGGATGGGCCCGAACAGAAGAAGAGAGAGCGCTATCCAGACTCGTCCTCTTCCGCTCTCGGGAGATCAGCCCCATGACGACGCAAGACGCCAGTACCCATGTCGCGACGCTTGTTCCGGACAACCGCCGCGAGATGTTCTTGCCGACGATATTCGGCCTTCGCCATCTGATCGTCGCTGAAAATACCGTCCATACATTCATGGATCGTCTTAGCCCCCGAGACTATGGCGGCGGCTTCTGGAATTTCTACGAATGCGATGGCCAGCCATTGTTTCTGGCGCCGAAATCAACCTCGCGTTTCCGGATCGAAAGCGACATCACCGAATTTCGCGGCGAGGTCTCGGCGGAGGCCGCAGGCATCATCGCCACGCTCTTCACCTTCTCACATCTCTCCTTCCAATTTGAGTCCGACCATCTGGTGGAAGGCTACCATCGCTTGCATGCCTGGTGCGACGGACATCCCGAGGCATCGGAGATCTTCCAGGCCATCGATTGAATTTCACGAGCGCTCCGCCTTTCGGTGGGGCGCTTTTTTCATGTTGGCGACCGCCATGATCTGAGAGCGAGAGCGTGGCGGGGACAGATGTGAGCCAGTGCGGTCGAGAGAGAGCGCTGCGCGGCTCACTCCCGTCCCGCTCTCCCGAGGTTCGCATCATGACCATGACTTCCGCATCGGTGGCATTGCCCGCTGCCGCACAGCTTCCGCTCGTCAGCGATTCCGACAGCGCGCCTTTGATCTTCGCCGCGGCGCAGCTCCTCCTTCCACATCTCGAACGCGGTCAGCGCATCGACGCCGCCACCCTGCGCGGCAAGATGGAAGCTGCCTTCGGCGCTTCCGACTCCGCCGGCGCATGGGACTGGAAGACGGCCTATGACGCCTGCGAAGCCGCGACCGTCCTCTTTCTGCGCAAATACGGAAAGCCGCTTTTCCGTAAAGTCGGCAACCCGACGGCGATCCTGCCGCAGTTCGTCAAGATCGCCGGCCTGATGCCGACGCACACGCGCCGCTCGCAGGAAGCGCAGACCTTCCAGCAGTTCTCGACGCCGATTCCGCTGGGTCTTGCAGCGATGACGGCCGCCGCGATCACGCCGGCCGACCGCGTGCTGGAGCCCTCGGCCGGCACCGGACTCCTCGCCATCCTGGCCGAGATCGCCGGCAGCTCGCTCGTGCTCAACGAGCTGGCCGAGACGCGCGCCTCGCTTCTCTCTTCCCTCTTTCCGGCCCTATCCGTCACGCGCTTCGACGCGGCTCAGATCGACGACCATCTCGATCCGGCCGTGGTCCCGACCGTGGTGCTGATGAACCCGCCGTTCTCGGTCATGGCGAATGTCGAAGGCCGCATGGCCGACGCCGCCTTTCGCCATGTTGCCTCGGCGCTGGCGCGTCTCGCTCCCGGCGGCCGTCTCGTCGCCATCACCGGCGCGAACTTCGCGCCCGATGCGTCGGCCTGGTCCTCGGCCTATGCCCGGCTGCAGGAACGCGGCCGCGTCGTGTTCTCAGCCGCCATCGACGGCTCGGTCTATGCCAAGCACGGCACGACCATCGCCACGCGGCTGACCGTCATCGACAAGATGCCCGCCGACGATCCGACCGCGTTTCCGGCCGCGCCGGGCATCGCGCCGGACGTCGCCACGCTGCTCGGCTGGCTGGCCTCGCATCTGCCCGGCCGGCTGCACGTCGATCCGTCCGTCGCCGTGCCGGTCGCGGCGCCAGCCGTCGCCCACACCGTGCGCGGCTATCTGAACCGGGCGGCGAAGGCTGCTCCAGCCGCCGCGCTGGCTGAGCCGGACGGCACTCCGCTCGAATACGAAACCGTCGATTGGCAGGCAGCCGAGGGCGGCCACATCTCCGATTCCATCTATGAGGAATACGGACTTCAGGCAATCCACATTGCCGGATCTCAGGCGCATCCGACCCAGCTCGTCCAGTCGGCCGCCATGGCGAGCATAGCGCCGCCGAAGCCGAGCTACCGGCCGCGCTTGCCGGAGAAGATCCGCGAGCTACTTTCCGACGCTCAGTTAGAGACCGTCATCTATGCCGGCGAAGCGCATTCCAACTATCTCGCCGGCGCGTGGACGGTTGACGCCACGTTCGACGTCCTGACCGCCGCGTCCGATGACGCCAAGAGCGGCGTCCTCTTCCGTCAGGGCTTCATGATCGGCGATGGCACCGGCGTCGGCAAGGGTCGCGAGTCCGCCGCGATCATTCTCGACAACTGGATGCAAGGTCGCCGCAAGGCGGTCTGGATTTCGAAGTCCGACAAGCTGCTGGAGGACGCGCAGCGCGATTGGAGCGCACTCGGCATGGAGCGTTTGCTGGTCACGCCGCTGTCGCGATTCCCGCAAGGCAAGCCGATCACGCTCAGCGAAGGCATCCTATTTCTAACCTACGCTACGCTCAGGTCCGACGATCGCGGAGAGAGGGTTTCCAGGGTCAAGCAGATCGTCGAATGGTTGGGCTCCGATTTCGACGGAGTGATCATTTTCGACGAGGCGCACGCCATGCAGAACGCCGCCGGAGGCAAGGGCGAGCGCAGCGACGTCGCCGCCTCGCAGCAGGGCCGTGCTGGCCTGCGCCTCCAGCACGCGCTTCCGAACGCGCGCGTTGTCTATGTCTCGGCAACCGGCGCCACCACCGTCCACAATCTTGCCTACGCCCAGCGACTCGGCCTGTGGGGTGGCGAGGATTTTCCGTTCGTCACGCGCGCCGAGTTCGTCGAGGCGATTGAGGCGGGCGGCGTCGCGGCGATGGAGGTGCTGGCCCGCGACCTGCGCGCGCTCGGCCTTTATACCGCCCGCTCGCTCTCGTTCGCCGGCGTCGAATACGAGCTTGTCGAGCACGAACTGACGCCCGAACAAATCCGCATCTACGATGCCTATGCGGGCGCGTTCGCCATCATCCACAACAATCTGGACGCCGCAATGCAGGCCGCCAACATCACCGGCGCCGGCGAAGGCGGATCGAGCACGCTGAACCGGCAGGCGAAGTCCGCCGCCCGTTCGGCTTTCGAGTCGGCCAAGCAGCGCTTCTTCGGCCATCTGCTCACCAGCATGAAAACGCCGACCCTGATCCGTTCGATCACGCGCGATCTCGAAGAGCGTCATTCGGCCGTGATCCAGATCGTCTCGACCGGCGAGGCACTCATGGAACGGCGGCTGGCCGAACTGCCGACCGAGGAATGGAATGACGTGCGCGTGGACATTACGCCTCGCGAATACGTCCTCGACTACCTTGCCCATTCCTTCCCGGTGCAGCTCTACGAACGCTTCACCGACAGTTCGGGAAACCTGTCGTCGCGGCCGGTCTATCGTGACGGCCATCCGGTCGAGAGCCGCGAAGCTGTCGCGCGCCGCGATGAATTGATCGCCAAGCTCGCCAGCCTGCCGCCGGTGCCCGGCGCGCTCGACCAGATCATCCAGCACTTCGGCGCCGATGTTGTCGCCGAGGTGACGGGCCGTTCGCGCCGCATCGTGCGCAAGCGCAGCGCCACCGTCGACCGGCTCGTGGTCGAGAATCGCGCGGCGTCCGCCAATCTCGCGGAGACGCAAGCCTTCATGGACGATCTGAAGCGCGGGCTCATCTTCTCGGATGCCGGCGGCACCGGCCGCAGCTATCACGCGGAAAAGTCCGCGAAGAACACGCGGCTGCGCGTCCATTATCTTCTCGAGGCCGGCTGGAAGGCGGATACCGCCATCCAGGGTCTCGGCCGCACCCACCGCACCAATCAAGCGCAGCCGCCGCTATTCCGCCCGATCTCGACCAATGTGAAGGCCGAGAAGCGGTTCTTATCGACCATCGCGCGTCGCCTCGACACGCTGGGGGCCATCACGCGCGGCCAGCGCCAGACGGGCGGACAGGGGTTGTTCCGGCCCGAGGACAATCTGGAATCGCATTATGCGCGCGACGCGCTGCGCCAGCTTTATTTCCTGTTGGTCCGCGGCAAGGTCGAGGGATGCTCGCTCCAGCGCTTCGAGGCCGCCACCGGCTTGAAGCTGATGGACTCGAACGGCATCAAGGACGAGCTGCCGCCGATCACGACATTTTTGAACCGGCTGCTCGCGCTCACCATCGAGCTTCAGGGCGTGCTGTTCACGGCCTTCGAGCAGCTTCTTGCCGCCAGGATCGAGGGTGCGATCGCGTCGGGCACCTATGATGCCGGGCTGGAGACGCTGCGCGCCGAGAGCTTCGTCATCACCGATCGACAGACGATCTACACGCATCCGCGTACAGGCGCGGAAACAAGCCTGCTGACGATCAATGAGCGCAAGCGCAATCGGCCGCTGACGCTCGATGACGCCCTTGCCGAACTCCGCGACCCGCGTGCGGCCCTGCTGATCAACGAGCGCTCCGGCCGCGCCGCGGTGCAGATCCCTGCGAGCAGCGTCATGCTCGATGACGGCGAGATCGAGCGCCGCGTCCGGCTGATCCGGCCGATGGAAGCCCACAATCTGCCGATCCGGCAGATGCGCGAGACGCATTGGATCGAGACCGACCGCGATGCGTTCGCCGCCGCGTGGATCGCTGAAATCTCCGAGGTGCCACCGTTCTCCGAGACCAAGCTGCACATGGTCACGGGGCTTCTCCTTCCCATCTGGAAACGGCTGCCGCACGAGTCGACCCGCGTCTATCGCCTCCAGACCGATGCGGGCGAGCGCATCATCGGCCGCAAGGTCTCGCCGGCCTGGGCCGCCACCGCGACGACAACCGGCTCGACCTCACTCACGCCGGACGACGCCTTCACGGCTCTGATGGACGGCCGGACGATCCTCGATCTTGCCGAGGGCCTCCAGCTTCGACGCGCCCGCGTCATGGGCGCGAACCGCATCGAGTTGTCGGGCTTTGACGACACGATGCGCGAACGCCTCACCGCCTACGGCCTCTACCATGAGATCATCTCGTGGAAGCTGCGCATGTTCGTGCCGACCGACGCCAACGCTCCGACGGTGCTCGGCAAGCTGCTTGATCGCTGGCCGGTCGCGCGCATCGGCGAGCAGGAGACAGCGTGATGGCGCGTCACGATGCCTCCGAACTGGCGTCTCGTCTCGGCCGACATGCCGAGGCCGTCTGCAAACAATATTTATCGTCCGGCCATCGCGCCGGACGATATTGGATCGTCGGCGATGCGAAGAACACGCCCGGCCGCTCGATGTTCGTGCGCCTTGCAGGGCCGGAATCCGGCAAGGGCGCCGCGGGCAAATGGACCGACGGAGCAACCGGCGAGCATGGCGATCTTCTCGACGTCATCCGCGAAACGCTCGGCCTCGTCGACTTCAAGGATGTGGCCGAGGAAGCGCGCCGTTTCCTCGCGCTCCCGCATCCCGAGCCGCAGAGCGCGCCGACGAACCGGACCGCAAGTCCGGCGCTGTCGGGTTCACCTGAAGCGTCGCGGCGTCTCTTCGCCATGGCGCAGCCGATCGGCGGCACGCTGGCGGCGACCTACCTCAACGGGCGGGCGATCACGTCGCTCGTCGGCGTTACCGCGCTGCGCTACCATCCGAGGTGCTACTACAAGCCCGACAAGCATTCGTCCACCGAGATCTGGCCGGCGATGGTCGCCGCCGTCACCGATCTCGAGGGCCGGCAGACCGGCGCGCACCGCACCTGGCTCGCCCCGGACGGTTCGGGCAAGGCGCCTGTCGATACACCGCGCCGGGCGATGGGCGACCTTCTCGGGCGCGGCGTCCGCTTCGGCGTCGCCGGTGACGTGCTCGCGGCCGGCGAAGGCATCGAGACCGTGCTATCACCCCGCATGGTTCTGCCCCACATGCCGATGTTGGCGGCGCTCTCGGCCGCTCACCTCGCCGCCATCCTGTTCCCGCTGACGGTGCGCAGGCTCTATGTCTTCAGAGATCGCGACCCGGCCGGAGACGGCGCGCGAGACAGCCTGGTCGCCAGAGCAATGAACGTCGGCATCGAGGCGATTTCGGTGTCGCCGGTGTGCGAGGACTTCAACGAGGATCTGCGCTGGCGCGGCGTCGACGCCCTTCGGGCGGCCTTGAAGGAGCAGCTTCGTCCCGAAGACGTCAGCCGGTTCATGGAGGGGTGAGGGATCGGCGGGAGACAAGGCGCGGCTGGGCGTCTTCTCGACCTGCCGTCTCCCTTCATCACCGCGAGCAGCCTTCTCTTGTCGGAGAGAGCAGCGCCCACCGCCTTCTGAGAGGGCGATCGGCCCACAAACGGGCCGGCCGGGCAATGGCGGCGCTCCGGCTATTTTCCGCCACGGGGAATCCACCCCACGCGACAGGTCGCGCGGGGACCCCGGACCGCCCCGCCTTTGCAGCGCGAAACAAAATAGCCGGGCTTGGCCATCAAGGCCCTCGCGAGATGGCGAGGGCTGCCAGGCCGTCCCGCCCGTGGGCTTTCGACGCCTGCGAAGGCCGCGATGGGCGCGGTCTCCAGACAAAGGACGCTCCCGATGACGAACGAAGACGATAATGCAGGTTTTGAGCCGGTCCACGCCTCGTCTCCCACCGATCATGTTCTCACCGAACTCCAGCTCTACGGCTGGCGCCCGTTTCAGGACGAACCCGATCCGAGGCCGCTGCCCGAGGGCAATGCCGTCGCCGCCGCTGTCGCAGATATCTTCGACGCCCTCATCGCGACGCTCGGCGATACCCGCCTTGAACCCGACCTCGAAGAATTGCTCTGGGGGACCGTCAATCTCTTCCACCGCGCCACGGGCCGGGTGGAGCGCGAACTAGACGACAACGAACAGGGGCAGCGCCGCCTCCAGAACGAACAGGATGGCAGCGAGGTGAAGTCGGTCGAACTGGAGCGCCTCACGGCAGAAGGTCAGAGCCTTATCGAACGGCGCAACAGCATGGAACTATTCCGCGACGTCGCCACTGAGGCCTTCGAGCACCATACCGGCGCCGCGTGGCGGCCGCGCACCGGCTCGATCGTCAACCATCGCAATCTCACCGCCGCGATGATCGACAGCCGCGACTTTCTTGCGGCGAAGCGCCGGATCGAGACCGAGGTGTTGCTGCCTGCTGGCCCGAAGGTTGCCGTGACCGGCGGCGCCGACTTCAACGACCACCGCCTGATCTGGGCGAAGCTCGATCAGGTCCATGCCAAGCACCTCGACATGGTGCTGATGCACGGCGGCACGCCGAAAGGAGCCGAACTGATCGCCTCCCGTTGGGCACACAGGCGCAAGGTGCCGCAGGTCGCCTTCCGGCCTGACTGGACGAAACACGGCAAGGCGGCGCCCTTCAAGCGTAACGATGCCATGCTGGACGTCCTGCCCGTCGGCGTCCTCGTCTTCCCCGGCACCGGGATTCAGGAGAACCTTGCGGACAAGGCCCGCAAGCTCGGCATTCCGGTCATGAAGTTCAACGGCGGCGCATAAGCGCCGCCTCAACCCAGCATCTCGGGCCTGAACAGCGAGCGCCGGCTGATGATCTTGCCGGATACCATGAACACACCATCGCCGGTGTAGTGCAGCGTCTCGGGATGCTTCGGTGAAGCCGCCACATGCGCCTTCACCACTTCGAAGATGAAAAAATTATAGCGATCGACCAACACGTCGTCGTGCAAGCGGCACTCGAAGTTCGCATGGCACTCATCGATCAGCGGCGCCTCGACATCGTGGGCCTGCCGTCAAACCGAACTCCGCAAACTTGTTGATCTCTGCTCCAGACGTATTGCCGATCCCGACCACTGTGTCGGTCAACGCCGTTGTCGGCAGGTTGATCACGCATTCGCCGCTGCTTTTGATCATATCGAAGCTGTGATTGCCGCCCGAAATCATCAGGCCGACGAGCGACGGCGAGAACTCCAGAATCGTATGCCAGCCGAGCGTCATGATATTCGTCCTGCCTTGCCATTGCGATGACACAAGGACGATCGGGCCGGGTTCGAGATAGCGGCGCACCTGGCTGACCGGGAAATCATCCTTGCGGACTTTCCGCGTCATGACGTCGCCTCCTATTGCGCAACATATCAATGCTCGTTTGCTGGTTGATGATCGAAGTACGATAGCGGCAAATGAACCACCACGATGCAGACGATCGACCTCCGAACGTTACTTGACGACATCGGTATGTCCGAGGAAAAATGCACGACCCACGCAGAACCGGCAAAGCAGTATAGTCGCAGGCGGAGCGCATCCTCAGGCAGCCTGTCGTGAACTCTCAACCGTTCATGTGGAGGCTTCCATGACGCTGATCCTGCTCGCCGTTTTTTTGACGATCGCATTCTGCGTCGTCGCCTATAATCTCGCGATCTACGCGCTTCCTTTCTGGGCCGGACTGACGGCGGCTCAATACACCTGGGACGCTGGAGCCGGCGTGATGATGTCGGGCTTCGCCGCCATTGCCGCTGCGTTGCTGTCCGTCGCGCTCGTCATCGCCGTTCTCGGCTTCGCGAAGAATCCGCTTCTGCGCCTGGTCGCTCTCGCCGTCTTCGCCGTGCCCGCCGCGATCGCCGGCTATGCGCTCGTGCATGGTGTCGCGAAGCACGCCATCGACTCGGCCATCGCGCTCAACCTCCTTTGTGGAGCCGCCGGTCTGTTCATCGGCGGCGCCGCAATCGTCAGTCTCAACGCACTTGGTGAAAGCGTCTTGTCGCGCTGAAGCACTCGCGATCTTCCGCTTTCGGGAAACCCCGCAGCTTTTACCGCCGAACTCTGGGCGTCCCGCTCAGAATATGAATGTCAGGTCGAGACAGTCCTCACCGCCGCAATTTCGATCAGCTGCGCCCGGCTCCGGAAATCGGTCATGGGGCATGGATCTTTCACGGCCGTAACGGTCGTTGCCCTGCTGCATTCATTCTCGTGAACGCAGGCCGCATCAACTTCATTTGCACTTGCGGCAATGCCGGCGGATCACGCCGCCTCCCAGTGAACCGCAATCGCGACCATTCACCTGGAGTCCGATAGCGTTTTTGCCTTTTCCCGAATGGCCTTCCGTCTGGCGACGTGAGCGGTGGCCGTGAATGGGGTGACGAGCGAGCCGGCAAGGCGACGCGGTGTTGATTCTGAGGCGATGCTGCTGTCGGCTCGAACGATGATTCCGCCGGGCGTCTCCGTGGTCATGCTCTCAGAGGCGCCAATCCCTCCGACTGACTGATCCCCTAAGTCCGTTCGGTTTCCACCCGCAACCCCGGCGGCTCCGGACCGTGTTGGCGCTAAAGCGCCTGCCCGCGCCACTCCGGGCCTTAGGGGCGAGCTGCCGACGAGCCGGCAGTTGCAGGAGCCTCCCGACGGCCTTGGCCGGGTCTCGTCGGAGGGATGGTCCCTCCGAGGAGCAACGGAGACTTAAAATGCAGAACATCGTCATTCTCGCTGGCAACATCGGCCAGGACCCCGAATCCCGCACCACCCAGAGCGGCACCCGTATCACCCACTTCACGCTGGCCACCTCGCGGCCTCGCTACTCGGAAGGCAAGGTTGTTCGGGATAAGGACGGCTATCGGGTCCAGGACACCGAATGGCACCGGATCACTTGCTTCAACGGCCTCGGCACGACGGTCCAGGAGCATTGCCAGAAGGGCATGAAGGTTCTGGTGCGCGGCCGCATCCACTACACGAAGTGGACCGACCAGCAGGGCGTTGAGCGCTACGGCTGCGAGATCATCGCCGAAACGGTCGACTTCCTGAGCCGGGCGAAGCAGACCGAAAGCGAGGGCGACAGGCAGTCCGATCAGGACGACGACATCCCGTTCTAGGGCGGGCGAAAGAAGGCCCGGCGGCACAAGCCGCCGGGTCTTCTCCTGTTCGCAACGGATCGCGGCCGCAACCCAACTCGACGTTCGCGCTGCGACGACGGTGCCCGCGCACAGTTTCCGTGACGAGTACAAATCGCGCCGCCTGATTGCATCAGGTCTGGCGGTCGACAGCACGCCAGATCTCCAATGCAGATGATCGAGGCCACCAGAATAAAAGCAGCGTCAGATTTCAGCATGACGACATGGCAAGGGTTTTCGGCTGCGGTCAGCGCGCACCACTCGCTCTTTGAGACGCAACCTTGGTTTCAATCCCGGCCTTCCAAGGTCAACCCGCTTGGGGTCCGCTACGCGAGCGTGCGGTCGCTTCGGCTTTGCCTCCGCGATGACCCCGGCCGAGACCAAAACACTTCAGGCGCCTGTCGAGCGGGGAATGGTCCCCGCCTCCAAACAGGAGCCGGAAAATGTCCCTTGCAGATGCCCACGCCTTCGCCTTCAGCCTCGCTTCCACGCTTATGGTCTCCATCGTCATCTTCCGCGCCGGCGATGGCACGATGGGCGTGATGCCCGCAACGGAATATGATGGTGAGGATGATGCGATCGTCGACGAGATGGACCCGTTCGCCCCGTGAGGGGCGACATGGAGAAATCGGCGTTGGGCTGGCTTTTCCTTAAGCCGACCGAATCAGTTTCGGTCGTGTTGTCTGCGGTATTGTGCTGAGCGGTGATTTCAGCTCGCATCAGCAAACAATAGCGACTAAAATAGTCGTAGTTCTGGCGTGCGCGTAGGCCCGAGTGGGAGGTGATCATGCATGATCACCTCCCGACAATCACGGGCCGCGCGCGCGTTACTGGGGTGGACGCAGGAGACCCTTGCTGACAAGGCCCGCGTTGCGCTGACCGCCCTCAAGCGCCTCGAATCCGAAAACGGATTGCGGGTGCATGAGGGTACGCGCGATCAGGTTCGGCGGGCCATCGAAGCGGCAGGCGTTGTCCTCCTGACCACCGATCGCGGACAGGGAGTGCTGCTTGTCGATGATCGCGAGGGTCGGAAAGGTTGATGGGTTGTGGGCCGGCGATGCCAGGACAGCATCGAGCGGTGCTCTTTCCAACGGTTATATTCCATCTTCAATTCCACTAGCTCCCGCCCGCCACACCGCCACACCAAGCGTGCCGCCCTATGATTGAGCCGTTCGAGGACATCGCCCCGTCCTGTCAGAATCTGACGAAATACGACAGGAAGCACGTCAAGCTTTATGTCCGCCTTCTCGACGCCGACGCCGATGGCGCCGACTGGCGGGAGGCTGTCGAAGTGCTGTTCGGAATCGATCCTGCCAGCGAGCCCGACAGGGCGCGGCGTGTTCACGACAGCCATCTCCAGCGCGCCCGCTGGATGACACATACAGGCTATCGCCAGCTTCTGCTTGGCCCCAGTAACTGATTTCAACTTAGAGATTATTTCGCAAAGGCGATGCCGCTACGGCATCGCCTAATGCCGTTGACCAAGCTTCCATCACCTCTCGCGTGCGGCAATCATTTTCTGCTCGACCTTGACAAGACAGGGGAGGCGAAGGGATGCGGCCCGATACTTCTCGATGGAGAGAACACAGCAGTTACGACTACTTCGACAAGCTCGCGACCGAAGGCTTGGCGTGGGAGTGCTTGCGCCGGCACACACCCTATCAACATCAATATCAGGCACTCGTCAGCGCTCGGGAGGACACCGCGCCGCTTCCTGTAGAGGATCAGCGGCGTTGGGGGTTGCGGTTTCCCGGCGCGACCGAGTCTGTCTGCGCTCGCGCAAACCATCTTCTGGTCGCCGGCCGCCGCGCCGTCCGTGCTGACGTTTGCGTCCACACCTGATCATTTGCCCGCCACGCCGACTCCTGAGCTGGTCGGGCTCCAATCGTTCCGCGACGGCCCCGAGGGCATTTACGCGGTCTATCCGGCCGACATGCCTGCACAGTTGCTTTTTCTTCCCGGCAGCGATCGCCGCGCGCTTGTCGCCCTGGTCCCGATCGACATCGATCTGCTCGATCGCGTCGATGCGCTGACCCGCTTCTGGCGTGCCCTCTACGGCCGCAAAGCCCTCGCCGACACCCGCTTGACGCGCCAGCAGCGCCGACGCCTGCGCCTGATGCTTCAGGCGGTCGACGGCCGCATGAACGGCGCAAGCTATCGCGAGATTGCCAGCGCGATCTACGGCGAGGCGCGCGTTACCGCCGATCCGTGGAAGACCTCGCCGTTGCGCGATTCCGTCATCGGGCTGATCGAGAGCGGCCTCGTCATGGTCGGCGGCGGCTATCTGAACCTCCTTCGGCATCGCCGTCGACCTTAGCCGGTCGATGCCTGGGCGAAGGGTGGGGATTTTAGCCCTCTCAACTTCCCCATCCCCCCTGACGCATTCCCTCCGCCACCGTGGTCGCCGTTCGCCGCTGAACCGCAGCGACCGTCCCTGACACCACGGAGGCCCGATCCATGCCACACGAACCCGTCGTTCTGCCGCCGCGCTTCCTGCGCACCAAGGAAGCTGCCGAGTTTCTCAGCCTCTCCGCCCGCACGCTCGAAAAACATCGCACCTACGGGACCGGCCCCGCCTATCGCAAACTCGGCGGCCGCGTCGTTTATGCCATCGACGATCTCGAAACCTGGGCCGCGCGCGGCTCCGTCACCTCGACGTCGGACCCGCGCGGTTCGGTCCTTCCCGCCAAACGCCACGCGCCCACGCAGCCGACCCACGCCGGTCGCTACGCACGCTGACCGCAACCGGACTTCTTCATGGCGGTGCGGCGTCGATCCCTTTCGGAGCGCGGACAACTCGATCTGTTCCGAGCACGCCCCGGCGACTTCGCGCCACGAGACGCGCAGGATCTCATGGCCTATCCGTTCTTCTCGCTCTCCAAGTCCCATCGCGTTGCGCCGATCGATTTCGTCGCCGGCAACGTGACGATCCGCGTCGAGGCCGTGCCCGATCATGGCATGGCGACAATCTGGGACGCCGACATCCTGATCTGGGCGGCGAGCCAGATCGTCGAGGCGCGGGATGCCGGGCTTCGCACCTCGCGGCTGATGGCCGCCACGCCCTACGAAATTCTCACCTATGTCGGGCGCGGCACGTCGCTGCGCGACTACCAGCGCCTGAAGGCGGCGCTCGACCGGCTGCAATCGACGACCGTTGCGACATCGATCCGCCAGCCGGCGGAAGGCCGCCGCCATCGCTTCTCGTGGATCAACGAATGGCAGGAGCGCACCGATCGCAACGGCCGGCCGGAGGGCATCGAGCTGATCGTGCCGGACTGGTTCTACCAAGCCGTTCTTGACGACGCGCTCGTGCTCACGATCGACCGCGCTTATTTCGATCTGACGGGCGGCCTCGACCGCTGGCTCTACCGCCTGGTGCGCAAGCACGGCGGCCGCCAGCGCAATGGATGGCGCTTCGACTTTCGCCATCTCCATCAAAAGTCCGGCAGCCTGTCGCCGTTCAAGCGCTTTGCCTTCGAGCTGCGCGACATCATCCGGCGCCAGCCGCTGCCGGGCTACACGCTGTTCCTCGAGGTCGAGATCGGCGGCCGCACGCTGCTCGCCTTCGAGCCGACGATGCGCTGTGGACAGCCTGTGGACGGGCTCGTGCTATCGGGAACCCGGACTATCGTGCTATCGGGAACCGGAGGCTCGTGCTATCGGGAACCCAAACCGGCTCTAACCGCCGAAGATCAAACACGAAATCGCGCCCTTAACTTAGAATCTAACATAGATTCTAACCTTGAAGAGAGCGCGCGCGATGTGGACAACCTCGCCCGCGACGCCGCCGGAAACCTCGGCATAGAGACCGGCAAGGGCGCGGACCTCCCGCCCGCAACGACGGCGCCAACTCCGCCCCTCGGTAAAGACGACCTCTCGACCACCGATCACTCGGAAACACTCCATCGTCCTCGCGATCCGTCGGGAGGACGCCGATGATCGTCGCGCTGCTCAATCAGAAAGGTGGCGTCGGCAAGACGACGCTGGCGCTGCACCTCGCTGGCGCGTGGGCCGCGAGAGGACACCGCGTCACCCTGATCGACGCCGATCCTCAAGGCTCGGCACTCGACTGGTCGCAGCAACGCTCGCGCGAGGGCTTGCCGCGCGCCTTCGGCGTCGTCGGCCTGGCGCGCGACACGCTGCACCGCGAGGCTCCCGAGCTGGCTCGCGATTCCGATCACGTCGTCATCGACGGCCCGCCGCGTGTCGCCGGCCTGATGCGCTCCGCGCTGCTCGCCGCCGACCTCGTACTGATCCCGGTGCAGCCGTCGCCGCTCGACGGCTGGGCCTCGGCCGAGATGCTTTCGCTCCTCACGGAGGCTCGCATCTACCGGCCGCAACTCGCGGCGCGTTTCGTGCTCAATCGCTGCGCCGCCCGCACCGTGATCGCGCGGGAGACCGCCGAGACGCTGGCGGACCATGATCCGCCGGTGCTCGCCAGCACCATCGGCCAGCGCGTTGTCTTCGCCGACGCCGCGCAGACCGGACGTTTAGCCTCGGACATCGACAGCCGATCCCCCGCTGCACGCGAGATCGCCGCGCTCGCCGTCGAGATCGAGCGATTGCGCATCGGGAGGACCCCGCCATGACGGTCCTTACCGGCGACTGCCGCGAGATTATGCCGCCGCACGGTCCGTTCGACATGATCCTCGCCGATCCGCCCTATGGCGACACATCGCTTGCATGGGACCGGCGCGTCGAGGGCTGGATCGCACTCGCGCGTGAGGCGCTCAATCTCACCGGCTCGCTGTGGGTGTTCGGATCGCTCCGTTGCTTCATGGCGACCGCGGATCGGTTCACGGAGGCGGGGCTGCGGATCGCACAGGAGATCGTCTGGGAGAAGCAGAACGGCACCGGCTTCCACAATGACCGCTTCAAGCGCGTGCATGAGTTGGCCGTCCAGTTCTATCCCGCCGAGACGGCCTGGCGCGACATCTACAACGACGTCCAGACCACGCCGGATGCGACAGCGCGCACGGTTCGGCGCAAGCAACGTCCTCCCCACACCGGCCAGATCGACGCCGGCCACTATGTCAGCCACGACGGCGGGCCGCGCCTCATGCGGTCAGTCATCTATGTCCGCAACTGCCACGGTCGCGCGATCCATCCGACCGAGAAGCCGTCATCGCTGCTCGAAATTCTGATTCGTACCAGTTGTCCCGAAGGCGGCCTGGTCGGCGACTGGTTCGCCGGCTCCGGCTCCGCTGGCGAAGCCTGCCGGCTGTCCGGCCGACGCTATCTCGGTTGTGAGATCGACGCCGCCATGGCCGAGCGCGCCTGCGCGCGCATCGCCGCCGTGCTGCCGTTCCATGACGCAGGCGCATCATGACGGCGCGCACGCAGAAGCGCGTCTTCGCGCAGCGACCCGCCGATCCCGATGGCTGGATCAAGGCGGGTGACACGCCGCCGGCCGGCTGCAGCGCGGCCGCGATCTATACGGCCCGGCTGACCATCGACGTCACCCCAGCCCTGCGCGGCCGCATCAAGGTCGCTGCCTTCAGCCGCAGCGTCACCGTCGCCGACATGCTGCGCGACCTGCTCGCGCGCGAATTCCCCGAAAAGTCAGGAGATCCCTCATGACCGGCAATGCGGCACGCCGCTCGCGCTGGTGTCCGTCGCCGGACGCACCAGCACCGTTCACCACGCTCGTACATCTGACATGGCGTCAGAAGACGATCGAGCACTGGATCAGGTTCGGCCACAAAAGCCACGAACAGATTCTCGATCGACATCGCAGCGTCGTCGGCTTCGCACCGAACAGCGTCTTCGCGTTCGTCCGCTGGGCCGCCAACGACTACGGCACGATCGTCTCGCGCATCGACATCGTGCGGGCCATCGGGCGCGGGGAGCCGTTCCAGACGCTGCCCTTCGTGCGTCCGGGCGGCGAAATCCTGCTTAAGGCGGAAAGCTGGCCCACGGTCGAGCGCGTGCTGCAGCACATCGACGCGATCGAGAGCCTCGGCATCGATCCCGCCGACGTCGATCCCGATCACTGGCGGCATGTCCACCATTGCCTGCGCGCCGGCGAACAGCCGTCCGCCTATACGCCGGCACGTCATGAGGCGTGGCTGATGCGCCGCCGGGTGACGCCATGACGCGCGTCAGTCTCTTCCTTTGCACGGCGCTCGCGTCGTTCGGCGTCGGCTATCCGGGCCTCACGCCGATGCCGATCAAGCTGATGTGGAACGCCTCGGCCAGTGCGCCGATCGGTTTCTACACGATCGACTTCGACGGTCCCTTCGAGGTCACGGACCTTGTGGCCATCGACGCGCCAGAGCCGCTCGCGGACTTTCTCGACAAGCGCGGCTACCTGCCCAAGGGCGTGCCGCTCCTGAAGCGCGTGCTCGCGGTTTCCGGACAGGTGGTCTGCCGGACGGGTCTCGTCATCACTGTCGATGGCGTCGACATGGGCCATGCGCTCGAACGCGATCGCGCCGGCCGCGATCTGCCCGAATGGCAAGGCTGCCAACGCATCCAGACCGGCGAGTTCTTCGCGATGAACTGGCAGGTCGAAGGCAGCCTCGATGGCCGCTACTTCGGCCTTCTCTCCACCGACCAGATCATCGGCCGCGCGGTCCCGCTGTGGACCGACGAGGAAGGCGACGGCCGCTTCGAATGGCGCGCGCCAACGCGGTGATCGCGCGCGCGCTGCGGGCTGTCCGAGTGGCCCGCATCAACTTCACCGCTCATGAAAGGAGCCTTCAATGGCGCAGATTGGTCAATTCACCCGCACCCCGTCCGGTTATTCCGGACATATCCGCACGCTCTCGCTCGATCTCGACCTGACCTTCGTTCCGGCCGAGAACGCCAATGTCGAGAACGCGCCGGCCTATCGCATCCATCTCGGCGACGAGGACGGACCGGAAGTCGGCGCGGGATGGAAGCGCACCGGCGATCGCGCCGGCCCGTTCGTTTCGGTTGTCCTCGACGATCCCGTCTTTCAGCAGCCGATCCGCGCCCGCCTGTTCCAGGCGGACGAAGACGGCCGCGAGTGGAGCCTGCACTGGACCCGTCAGAAGAAACGCGACGAGCAGGAATGACCATGGATAATTCCTGCGCTCGTTTCGCGATCAGAAGATGCGGCGGCCGCCGCCGCATCTTCCTCCTTCTTCTTTCCGGCCTGAGCTTCTCCGCGGCCGCAGCGCCTCATGCTTTGGCGCAGAACGCTCGTCCGGTCCGCGCCGCTTCGATCAACGTCCATGCCGCACACCTCTCCGAAGCCGCGCAGCGCTTCGGCATTCCGGTGCGCTGGATCGTCGCCGTCATGCGCGGCGAAAGCGCAGGCGATGTTCGCGCCGTGTCCTCGGCCGGCGCAGTGGGCCTGATGCAGATCATGCCCGACACCTGGGCCGAACTGCGCACCCGCTATGGTCTCGGCCGCGATCCCTATACACCGCGCGACAACATTCTCGCGGGCGCTGCGTATCTTCGCGAGATGTGGGATCGCTACGGCGACATCGGTGCGATGCTCGCTGCCTACAACGCCGGCCCCGCACGCTATGATGAGCACCGTGCAACCGGGCGCCCGTTGCCTGCCGAAACGCGCGCCTATGTCGATTTTCTTGCGCCCGCGCTGCGCGGCGAGCGTCCATCGAAGGGTGCGTCGACGGCGGCGCGACCGTTCGACTGGCGCGAGGCGACACTCTTTGTCGTGAGCGTGTTCAGCGATTCCGCCGCCAATGCCGCGCCACGGGAAGGCTCGCCGGACAAAGCCCGCCCACCCGTTCCGGCAACATCCGACGCGCTTGCCGCGCTCCAGTCGAGGGGGCTGTTTGTCGCTCCCAGTACCGATGGAGGTCGGCCATGACCGGCTGCGCGGCAATTCGCATCCCCGCGTATGCCGGCGTGTCATGGAGGGCGCGGAGGGTGGAGGCAGGCGCAACAACCGACCGATGGCGAGATAAAAAGGCGCACGGTGCGCCTCGGTCGAGTGGTTGTTTCTGCTTGTTTTTCTGGCGCGTTCCGCGCCGTGCGGCGCTCGCCCGCACCGTGCGCTTCGCGCTCATCTCTCTCTTTTCACAAGCAGTTTTGCACCGTGCGGGGTTTCGCCATGACCGATGACCGCGAGTTCCGTGTCCGTCCGGGGCGCATCCGCTCGACACGCGCCCAGCAGGCCCGCCCGTTCATCGCACAGGCGTTGGCCGCCGCGCAGAAGGCCGGAGGCCGCGTGTCGCGCTCCGGCCGGATCACGCCCGGCAACCGCTCGCGCTTCGGGCGCGGCCAGCGCGCCAGCATCCAGGCCAATCGCCTGCTGACCGGCCGCTCGCGCATCGTCGTCATCAAGACCCGCGTTGTCCGCCACACCGCGCGCTCCGCACCGCTGGGCGCGCATCTGAACTATCTGCGCCGCGACGGCGTGACCCGTGACGGGGAGAAGGCGCGGCTGTTCGGCCCGGAGAGCGACGACATCGACGCGCGCGCCTTCGCCGATCGCTGCGAGAACGACCGGCATCATTTCCGCTTCATCATCTCACCCGAGGACGCCGCGGATATGGCCGACCTCAAAGCACACGCGCGCGAGCTGATGGGGCAGATGGAAAAAGACCTCGGCACGAAGCTGGATTGGGTCGGCGTCGATCACTGGAACACCGACAACCCGCACCTTCATATCATCCTGCGTGGCCGCACCGACGACGGCCAAGATCTCGTGATCTCGCGCGACTACATCAAGGAGGGGATGCGTGCCCGCGCGCAAGATCTCGTCACCCAGGAACTTGGACTTCGCTCCGATTTCGATATCCACCGCACACTCGAAAGTCAGGTCGAGGCCGAACGCTGGACGCAGCTCGACCGTCAGCTTGTCCGCGACGCCGGTAAATCCGGCATCATCGATCTCGCCCCGCGCGCCGACCGCCAGCCCGACGAGTTTCATGCGCTGAAGGTCGGCCGGCTGCGCACCCTCGAAGTTCTCGGCGTCGCCGGACAGGTTGGGCATTCGCAATGGTTCATCAAGCCGGAAGCCGAGACCGTCCTGCGCGAACTCGGCGAGCGCGGTGACATCATCAAGCGGATGCACCGCGCGCTCACCGAACGCGGCATCGAGCGCGGCTCGGCGAACTATGTCCTGGCCGGCGAAAGCCTCGACGTACCCATCGTCGGCCGCCTCATCGAACGCGGCCTCGATGACGAGCTGAAGGGCACGGCCTACGCCGTTGTCGACGGGGTGGATGGCCGGACCCATCACATCAAGCTGCCGCATCTCGACGCCGCCGGTGATAGCCGGCCCGGATCAATCGTTGAGCTGCGCACCTTTGAGGATGCGCGCGGCGAGCGTCGTGTCGCGCTGGCGGTGCGCGCTGATCTCGATATCCAGGCCCAGGTGAATGCAACCGGTGCGACCTGGCTCGACCGCCAAGCTGTCGCTCGCGATCCCATCGCTCTCTCCGAAGGAGGCTTCGGCGCCGAAGTGCGTGAGACGATGGACCAGCGCGCCGAGCACCTGATCGGTGAAGGGCTCGCCGAGCGCCAGAGTGGGCGCGTCGTCTTCGCCCGCCGGCTGCTTAACACCTTGCGTGATCGGGAACTGAGCGCGCTCGGCGAGAAGCTCGCGGCCGAGACCGGCCTTCCGTTCAACCGCGCGGACAGCGGCGAATATGTCGCCGGCTTCTATCGCCAGCGTTTCACGCTCGCCTCCGGCCGCTTCGCCATGATCGACGACGGCCTCGGCTTCCAGCTCGTGCCCTGGTCGCCCTCCCTCGAAAAGCAACTCGGTCGCCACGTCGCCGGCGTCGCCCGCGACGACGGCAGCATCGACTGGGATTTCGGCCGCAAGCGGGGGCTCGGCCTCTAGCGCCAATCGGAAAGGAACATCGCCATGTCCGGTACCAAAATCCTGTGGGGACCGATCACCGTCGTCTTCCTCATCGTGCTCGTCACCACTTGGGGCGCGACCCAATATGTCGCATGGAGTCTCGGCTATCAGGCGCAGCTTGGCCACCCGTGGCTTAAGCTGCTCGGCGTGCCCGTCTATTTTCCCCTCGCCATTATATGGTGGTGGTACTTCTACGACGCCTATGCGCCGGGGATCTTCGCAACGGGCGGGATCATCGCAGCGTCCGGCGGCATCATTGCCATCGCTGTCGCCATCGGCATGTCGGTCTGGCGAGCGCGCGAGCAGAAGAATGTCGCTACCTATGGCTCGGCGCGCTGGGCCGAGAAGCCTGAGATCAAGGCCGCGGGTCTGCTCGATCCCGATGGCGTGGTGCTCGGCCGCTACGAGCATGAGTATTTGCGCCACGACGGCCCGGAGCATGTGCTGTGCTTCGCGCCGACCCGATCGGGCAAGGGCGTCGGCCTTGTCGTGCCGTCGCTTCTGACCTGGCCGGGCTCGGCCATTGTTCACGACATCAAGGGTGAGAACTGGATTCTAACCGCAGGCTTCCGGTCGCAGCACGGCCGGGTGCTGCTGTTCGACCCGACCAACCCGAAGTCGTCAGCCTACAATCCGCTGCTCGAGGTGCGGCGCGGTGAATGGGAGGTGCGGGACGTCCAAAACATCGCCGACATCCTGGTCGATCCGGAAGGATCACTCGACAAACGGAACCATTGGGAGAAAACGAGCCACTCGCTTCTCGTCGGTGCGATCCTGCATGTTCTCTATGCCGAGCCCGACAAGACGCTGGCCGGCGTCGCCGGCTTCCTCTCCGATCCGAAACGCCCGGTCGAATCCACGCTGCGCGCCATGATGAGGACCACGCATCTCGGCAAGGCGGGACCGCATCCCGTCGTCGCCAGCGCTGCGCGCGAGTTGCTCAACAAATCCGACAACGAGCGCTCCGGCGTGCTGTCCACCGCCATGTCGTTTCTCGGCCTCTACCGCGATCCTGTCATCGCGGAGGTCACGCGCCGCTGCGACTGGAGAATCCGCGACATCGTTGGCGGCGAGCGGCCAACCACGCTCTACCTCGTGGTGCCGCCATCGGACATCAATCGCACCAAGCCGCTGATCCGGTTGCTGCTGAACCAGATCGGCCGCCGCCTGACCGAGGATCTGCAAGCGAAAGCCGGACGCCATCGCCTGCTGCTGATGCTGGATGAATTCCCCGCCTTGGGGAGGTTAGATTTTTTCGAGACCGCGCTGGCCTTCATGGCGGGCTACGGGTTGAAGAGTTTCTTAATCTCACAGTCGCTGAACCAGATCGAGAAAGCCTACGGGCCGAACAATTCGATCCTCGACAACTGCCATGTGAGGGTGAGCTTCGCCACCAATGACGAGCGAACGGCCAAACGTGTCTCCGATGCCCTCGGCACAGCGACCGAGATGAAGGCGATGAAGAACTATGCTGGGCACCGGCTGTCGCCTTGGCTTGGCCATCTGATGGTGTCGCGCTCGGAAACTGCCCGCCAATTGCTGACGCCCGGCGAAATCATGCAGCTTCCGCCGACCGACGAGATCGTCATGGTCGCGGGCATCCCGCCGATCCGGGCGAAGAAGGCGCGCTATTACGAGGACGCCCGCCTCCGGGAGCGTGTGCTGTCGCCGCCAGAGCCGAAACGTCCCAACACAAACCACCTCGACGATTGGAGCACCCTGCCGATCCCGGCGCGGCCGGAGCCGGATGAGTCGCAATCGGCAAAACGATCCGACAACGATGACCCGACGCAATCCGAACGCCGGCTGCAACACGAACTCCATCGCGTGAAGCCGGTGGAGAAGAAGGCGCCGATCGACAACGAGTTCGAGCCGCCCGACGATCCTGACGAGGACGACGCTGTGCGCAATCGACGGATGCTCCGTCAGATGCAGGGCCTCGCTCGGCAGGTCTCGCTCGATCCCGGCGACAACATGGAGTTGTGAACGCCATGGCCAACATCAGGAAGAAAACGAAATTCACGGTCTATCTCGATCCCGATGTCACCAGGTCGCTCGCCGATTTCGCCGCGCGCCGCGATCAGTCGCAGTCGATGATCGCGGAAGCCGCGATCGCCTCGTTCCTGTCGCCGGACGATGCCGAGCGCCGCGAAGCGGTTGTTGCCAAGCGACTCGACCAACTCGATCGCCGCATGGCACGGCTGGAGCGCGATGTCGGCATCGCTGTCGAAACTCTGGCGGTGTTCGTCCGATTCTGGACCACCACCACACCTGCCTTGCCAGAACCCGCCGCGCAGGCCGCACGTGCCCTCGCCAGCAAGCGTTATGAAGCCTTCATCACCGCGCTCGGCAGACGACTGGCGAAGGGACCGAAGCTGCGGCAGGAGATTTCGGAGGATGTCGATACGGCCGGAGCCGGTCATGAAGCGGAGGGATAGCGGCCTTGTAGGGATCGGGGTTAAGGCGTATATACAGTCCCGTATCTACGGGAGGTTGCCGTGCCCCACATCGCCAAGGTTTTCCAGTCCGGCAACTCTCAGGCCGTGCGGTTGCCGAAGGATTTTCGTTTCACCGTCGATGAGGTCGAAGTCTCACGCGAGGGTGACGCCGTGATCCTGCGTCCGCGGCCGGATGCCTCCGGACGCTGGGCGTCGCTGCGGGCGGCCGTCGAGCGCGGCTTTAGCGCGGATTTCATGGCCGAAGGCCGGGAGCAGCCTGACGAGCAGAAGCGTCCCGATCTCGACCGGGCGTTTCCATGACGACATGGCTTCTCGACACCAATGCTGTCATCGCGTTGGTGACGCGCCGGTCGGAGGCGCTCTTGCGCAAGGTTGAATCCTGCGAGCCTGGCGCGCTCGCGGTTTCTTCCGTGGTCGCCCATGAACTCTACTTCGGCGCCTATCGCAGCCAGAGAGTGGACTTCAACCTCGAAACACTTCGGCTGCTCTTTACGGATCTCGAAATTCTCGATCTCGAGCGTGAGGATGCGCGGGCGGCCGGCGAGATCAGGGCGGAGCTTGCGCGGCGCGGCACGCCGGTCGGCCCCTATGACGTCCTGATCGCCGGTCAAGCGATGGCGCGCGGCCTGCCGCTCGTCACCAACAACACCGCCGAGTTCGAGCGCGTCGCCGGATTGCGGCTGGAGGATTGGACCAAGGATTGATGCTCGCAGCAACGCAGTTGCTCGGCCATCTGTCGACAAAGTCCAGATCCGCGCAGGTCGCTGATTCGAAATCCATCCGCTCACACGAAGACCCGCGGGCGCAGGCGATACCGCCGTTCTCCTGTATTTGCACGCTACGCTGCTACTACGACCGAAACTTGTTGAACGAACCCGACTTGAGTCTCTTTTAGTCATCCCCATCCGGGGACCTGTCTGTTGCGCCCCGTGAGGAAACGGGGCGGGTATGACTTCCAACCACCATAAGCCGGAGGCGATCGCACGCGGCGCGCGCATGTTGCGCACCGCGCTTGGACCGGCGATCGCGCGGTTTCTGGAAGACCCTGTCGTCGTCGAAGTGATGCTGAACCCGGACGGGCGATTGTGGATCGACCGCCTGTCCGAAGGGCTGGCCGACACCGGCGAGATGATGTCGGCGGCCGACGGCGAACGCATCATCCGCCTGGTCGCACATCATGTCGGGGCGGAGGTCCATCCCCGCTCGCCGCGCGTGTCGGCCGAACTGCCGGAGACCGGCGAACGCTTCGAGGGTCTGTTGCCCCCGGTCGTCGCAGCGCCCGCCTTCGCCATCCGCAAACCGGCCGTCGCGGTGTTCACGCTCGACGACTATGTTGCCGCCGGCATCATGACCGTCGATCAAGCGGAAACCCTGCGCGCGGCCGTCGCGTCCCGCGCCAACATCCTCGTCGCCGGCGGCACTTCGACCGGGAAGACCACGCTGACAAACGCGCTGCTCGCCGAAGTCGCGAAGGGCGCCGATCGCGTCGTTATCATCGAGGACACCCGCGAGTTGCAATGCGCCGCGCCCAACCTCGTCGCGATGCGCACGAAGGATGGCGTCGCGACACTCTCCGATCTCGTGCGCTCGTCGTTGCGCCTCCGCCCCGACCGCATCCCGATCGGCGAGGTACGCGGCGCGGAAGCGCTCGACCTCTTGAAAGCGTGGGGGACGGGACACCCCGGCGGCATCGGCACGATTCACGCCGGCACCGGCATCGGCGCGCTGCGCCGTCTCGAACAGCTCATTCAGGAAGCCGTCATCACCGTTCCGCGTGCGCTGATCGCGGAGACCGTCGACCTCGTTGCCGTCCTCTCAGGTCGCGGCTCCGCGCGCCGGCTGGCCGAACTGGCCCGTGTCGACGGGCTCGGTCCCGATGGCGACTACCGCATCACTCCAGCCACCCCGAACACAGGAGAATCCGAATGATTCGCACTACGATGCGCGTCCGCCGTTTGATAACGACGGCCGCCGCTTTCACCTACGTCAACCTCGTTCTTGTGCCCGCCGCTCAAGCCTCCGGCTCGTCCATGCCGTGGGAACAGCCACTGGAAAAGATCCTTCAGTCGGTCGAAGGACCCGTCGCCAAGATCGTCGCCGTCATCATCATCATCGTCACCGGCCTGACGCTGGCGTTCGGCGATTCGTCCGGAGGCTTCCGTCGCCTGATCCAGATCGTGTTCGGCCTGTCGATCGCTTTCGCGGCGTCGAGCTTCTTCCTGTCGTTCTTCTCGTTCGGCGGCGGAGCGCTCGTCTGATGGCGGTGGCTTTCGAACAACTCGACGCCGTGCCGGGATTTACCGCTCCCGTCCATCGGGCGTTGACCGAGCACATCATGCTCGGCGGCGCTCCCAGAAGTATCGCCATCATGAATAGCACGCTCGCCGGCGCAGTCGGCCTCGGCCTGCGCCTCTGGCTGGTCGGCCTTGTCATCTGGGCGATCGGTCACTTCGCCGCCGTCTGGGCGGCGAAGCGCGATCCGCTGTTCGTGGAAGTCGGGCGAAGGCATCTGCGCATCCCGGCTTTTCTGGCGGTGTGAGGGAGACACGCACATGATGAATCTTGCCGAATATCGTCGCGTCGCTTCTCGCCTTGCCGACTATTTGCCCTGGGTCGCGCTCGTTTCTGAAGGCGTCGTCCTCAACAAGGACGGCAGCTTCCAGCGCACGGCGCGCTTTCGCGGTCCCGATCTGGATTCCGCCGTGGCGGCCGAGCTGGTCGCGGTCGCCGGCCGCATCAACAACGCCTTCCGCCGTCTCGGCTCGGGCTGGAGTATCTTCGTCGAGGCGCAGCGCCATGAAGCCGCGACCTATCCGAACAGCAGGTTTCCCGATCCGGCTTCCGCTCTGGTCGATGCCGAACGCAAGGCCGACTTCGAGGAAGCGGGCGCGCATTTCGTGTCGAGCTACTTCCTCACATTCCTCTATTTGCCGCCGGCCGAGGAAGCGGCGCGCACGGAAGCCTGGCTCTACGAAGGACGCGAACGCTCAGGCGTCGATCCCCATGAAATCCTGCGCGCCTTCACCGATCGCACCGACCGCGTGCTGGCGCTGCTCGATGGCTTCATGCCCGAATGCGCCTGGCTCGACGATGCGCAAACACTGACCTACCTGCATTCCTGCGTTTCGACGAAGCGTCATCTCGTCCGCGTGCCGGAGACGCCGATCTATCTCGACGCGCTACTGACCGACCAGCCGCTGACCGGCGGCCTGGAGCCGCGCCTTGGCGACCAGCATCTGCGCATCCTCACCATCGTCGGGTTCCCCACCACGACGACGCCCGGTCTGCTCGATGAGCTGAACCGGCTGCCGTTTCCCTATCGCTGGAGCACGCGCGCGATTCTGCTCGACAAGCTGGAGGCGACCAGGTTGTTGACGAAGATCAGGCGGCAATGGTTCGCCAAGCGCAAGTCGATCGCAGCCATCCTGAAAGAGGTGATGACCAACGAGCAATCCGTGCTCGTGGACACCGACGCCGCCAACAAGGCGGCCGACGCCGACGTCGCGCTGCAAGAACTTGGCGCCGATGTGGCAGGCATGGCCTACGTCACCACGACGATCACAGTCTGGGATGCCGATCCTCGCCTTGCCGATGAGAAACTGCGCCTCGTCGAGAAGGTGATCCAGGGTCGTGATTTCACCGCCATGATTGAGTCGGTGAACGCAGTCGATGCCTGGCTCGGCTCGCTACCGGGGCACGCTTACGCCAACGTCCGCCAGCCGCCGATCTCGACGCTCAATCTCGCCCATATGATCCCGCTCTCCGCAATGTGGGCGGGGCCGGAACGCGACGAGCACTTCGGCGCACCCCCGCTGCTTTACGGCAGGACCGAGGGAAGCACTCCGTTCCGGTTTTCCCTCCATGTCGGCGATGTCGGTCACACGCTCGTCGTCGGACCGACCGGCGCGGGCAAGTCCGTCCTGCTCGCGCTGATGGCTTTGCAGTTCCGACGCTACGACCGATCGCAGGTGTTCGCCTTCGACTTCGGCGGTTCGATCCGCGCGGCTGCCCTCGCCATGGGCGGCGACTGGCACGATCTCGGCGGCGGACTGACCGAAGGCTCCGACGCTTCCGTGGCGCTCCAGCCGCTTGCCCGCATCCATGACACTTACGAGCGAGCCTGGGCGGCGGACTGGATCGTCGCGATCCTGATGCGCGAGGGCGTCGCGATCACGCCCGAGGTGAAGGAGCATCTTTGGACGACATTGACCTCGCTCGCCTCCGCGCCGGTCGAGGAACGCACCATTACCGGCCTCACCGTGCTGCTCCAGTCGAACGACCTGAAGCAGGCTTTGCGCCCATATTGCGTCGGCGGTCCCTATGGCCGGCTGCTCGACGCGGAATCCGAGCATCTCGGCAATTCGCGTTGCCAAGCGTTCGAGATCGAGGGTCTCGTCGGGACCGGCGCGGCGCCTGCTGTGCTCGCTTATCTGTTCCATCGCATTGGCGACCGCCTCGACGGCCGCCCGACGCTGCTCATCATCGACGAGGGCTGGCTCGCCCTCGATGACGAAGGGTTCGCCGGCCAACTCCGCGAATGGCTGAAAACCCTGCGCAAGAAGAACGCCAGCGTCATTTTCGCCACGCAGTCGCTGTCCGACATCGACAATTCCGCCATCGCGCCGGCCATCATCGAGAGCTGCCCGACACGGCTGCTGTTGCCGAACGAGCGCGCCATCGAGCCGCAGATTACTTCGATTTATCGGCGGTTTGGCTTGAACGACCGCCAGATTGAGATTCTGGCGAGGGCGACGCCGAAGCGCGACTACTACTGCCAGTCGCGGCGCGGCAATCGTCTGTTCGAGCTGGGCCTGTCCGATATCGGGCTCGCGCTCTGTGCCGCGTCGTCCAAGTCCGACCAGACGCTGATCGCGCAGATCGTCGCCGAGCACGGCCGCGATGGTTTCCTCACCGCATGGCTCAACGCTCGCGATGTGAGCTGGGCGGTCGATCTCATTCCCAACCTCATCAACAAGGAGGCGTCCTTATGACCCTGCGCCAGTCCCTTAGCTGCCGGCTTGCCATCGCGTTGCTTTCCGCGCCGATCATAATTTCGCCCTTCCTCGTCACGCCCGCACACGCGCTCATCGTGTTCGATCCGTCGAACTATGCGCAAAACGTGCTGACCGCCGCGCGCGCTCTTCAGCAGATCAACAACCAGATCACCAGCCTGCAAAATCAGGCACAGATGCTCATCAACCAGGCGCGCAACCTCGCGAGCCTGCCGTATTCGGCGCTCCAGCAACTTCAACAGAACGTCCAGCGCACCCAGCAGCTCCTAAGTCAGGCCCAGGGCATCGCGTTCAATGCGCAGCAGATCGACCAGGCGTTCCAAAAGCAATACGGCAATGTGGCGATGTCGGCGAGCGATCAGCAACTCGTCGCCGATGCCCGTACCCGCTGGCAGAATACGGTCGGTAGCTTGCAGGACGCGATGCGCGTGCAAGCCGGCGTGGTCGGCAACATAGACGGCAATCGCACGCAAATGTCGACGCTCGTCACCCAGAGCCAGGGGGCGACCGGCGCGCTGCAGGCAACGCAGGCCGGCAACCAGATCCTCGCGCTCCAGTCGCAGCAGCTTTCCGATCTCGTTGCGCTTCTCGCCGCTAACGGCCGGTCGAGCGCGCTGACAGAGGCCGAGCGTGCCACCGCGGCCGAACAGGGGCGCGAGCAACGCCGCCGCTTCCTCACGCCGGGTTCGGGCTACCAGCCTGGCAATGCGCAGATGTTCAACGGCAACTGAGGGCGCGCGCATGGACGGCAAGTTACTGGCGCGGATCGGCGCGATCGTCTTCGTCGCGACCGCCATCACAATGACGGTGATCGAGCTTACTCGCAAGGACGACGCACCGGCAGAGCAGCCGCCACGGCTGATCCAGCCCGAGCGCGATCCGCTGCGCGAGGGCCAGCTTCGGTGCCAGGAGCTTGGCCAGCAGGCCGCGAGCGACGCGGAATGTCTGCGCGTCTGGACCGAAACCCGCAACAGATTCCTCGGCCACAGGCCGGCATCCACGTCGCCGACGTCCAACGAAAGGCGGTGAACCATGAGCGGCGCGGGCGTCATCGACAATTTCCTCGGGGTATTCACCCGATACATCGACTCCGGCTTCGGGCTGTTGTCCGGCGAAGTCGGCTTCATCGCCACCACGCTGATCGTCATCGACGTGACGCTCGCGGCCCTGTTCTGGAGCTGGGGCGCGGACGACGACATCATGGCGCGATTGGTGAAGAAGACACTGTTCGTCGGCGTCTTCGCCTATCTCATTTCCAACTGGAACAATCTCGCGAAGATCATCTTCGACAGTTTCGCCGGCCTTGGTCTGAAGGCGAGCGGCACCGGCTTCACCGTGCAGGATCTGCTCCGCCCCGGCAAGGTCGCGCAGACCGGCCTCGATGCTGCGCGGCCGCTGCTCGAATCCATCTCGCCATTGATGGGCTGGATCGCAGTGTTCGAGAACCTGATCCAGATCGCCTGCCTGCTGTTTGCTTGGGCGCTCGTCATCCTCGCCTTCTTCATTCTGGCGATCCAGCTTTTCGTGACGCTGATCGAGTTCAAGCTGTCCACGCTTGCCGGATTCGTGCTGATCCCGTTCGGCCTGTTTGGCAAGACTGCCTTCATGGCCGAAAGGGTCCTGGGAAACGTCGTCTCGTCCGGCATCAAGGTACTGGTGCTCGCCGTCGTCATCGGTATCGGCTCGACGCTGTTTAGCCAGTTCACGCAAGGATTCGGGGGCAATACGCCGTCCGTTGACGACGCGATGGCCATTGTTCTTGCCGCCTTGTCGCTCCTCGGTCTCGGCATCTTCGGCCCCGGCATCGCCAACGGCCTCGTGTCCGGCGGCCCGCAGCTCGGCGCCGGTGCAGCCATCGGCACCGGCCTTGCGGTTGGAGGCGCTGCCCTTGCCACTGGCGGCGGTGCGATGCTGGCGGCGCGAGGTGGAGCGGCAGCTCTTGCCGGCGGCGCGGCAGCAGTGCGTGGCGGCGCTGCCGCGGCAGGGGCCTCGTCGTCGGCTTACACGCTCGGTTCGCTGGGGCAGTCAGGCGCGGCCGGCGTCGCTTCCGGACTTGGCGGTGTTGCTCGCGCAGCCGGCTCCGTAGCCGTTTCGCCCCTTAAGCGCGCCGCCGCGCGTGCCGCCGACAGCGTTAAATCAAGCTATGTGGGCGGTGCCAATGGTTCGTTCGCGGCGACCGGCGGCTCCTCGACCATGGGCACGGTCGGCGGCGGCGCGGCAGCCGCTAATGACGCCTCCATCTCCGCCAGCGCATCGGCCAGCGCTCCGAACACTCCGCCGGCTTGGGCGCAACGTATGCGGCGCGGCGGACACATGAGTCATGCCGTCCAGACTACCGCACATGCCGTCCGCTCCGGCGATAGCCATGGTTCCGGCTCTTCCGTCAATCTTTCCGAAAGCGATCGCAAATGAGCTTCTTCAAACGACCCGCCACGCATTACGGCAAGTCACCTCAACCGGAAACGCCCTATCAGCGTGCAGCGCAAGTCTGGGACGAGCGCATCGGCTCAGCCCGTGTTCAGGCCCGCAACTGGCGCACTATGGCCTTCGGATCGCTGATCCTCTCGGCCGGCTTCGCCACGGCGCTCGTCTGGCAATCGGCGCGCGGGATCGTCGTTCCCTGGGTGGTGCAGGTCGATAAATTCGGCCAGGCGCAGGCCGTCGCGCCAGCAACGGCCGATTATCGGCCGACTGATCCGCAAGTGGCGTGGCATCTCGCGCGCTTCATCGAGCAGGTCCGTTCGATCCCTGCCGATCCTGTCATCGTCCGGCAGAACTGGTTGCGCGCCTACGAGTGGACGACGGATCGCGGATCGGCGGCGCTCAACGACTATGCGCGCGCCAACGACCCCTTCGCCAAGGTCGGCAAGCAGCAAATCGCCGTCGATGTCTCCAGCGTCATTCGTGCGTCGCCGGATAGCTTCCGTGTCGCCTGGACCGAACGCCGTTACGAGAGCGGCCAGCTCTCCACCACCGAGCGCTGGACCGCGATCCTGACCATCGTGATCCAGCCGCCACGCGACCCCGATCGCCTCAAGGCCAATCCGCTTGGAATCTACGTCAACGCCGTCAACTGGTCGCGGGAGATGAGTCAATGAGCCGGACGACCATCTGCAAAAGCGCAAACACGCCTTTCCGTAAATCCGCACTCGCGGCTTTGCTGCTGTCCGGTTCGATGCTCGCAGGCTGCGCCACGGCGCAAAAGCCGCCGCAGATCAGCTACGACGCCGACGTGCCGCCGCTGCCGGCTGTACCCGCATCCGTCACCGCCGATCGGCCAAAGCCGCTGCATATCCCGCCGGCCTGGACGCCGACGCGCGGCGGAACGGCGGCCAACACGCCGACCGCGCGCGTCGAAAGCGCCAACGCCGCCGCCCGCGTCCAGCCACGCCGCGAAGGCTATTATAACGCCATCCAGATTTATCCCTGGAGCGATGGTGCGCTCTATCAGGTCTATGCCGCACCCGGCCAGATCAGCGACATCGCGCTTGAGCCGGGCGAGAATCTGACTGGCGCCGGACCGATCGCCGCCGGCGATACCGCGCGCTGGATCATCGGCGATACCGAAAGCGGGTCTGGCAACACGCGGCGTGTCCATGTGCTGGTGAAGCCCTCGCGCGCCGACATCACCACCAATCTGGTCATCACGACAGACCGGCGCACCTACATGCTCGAGCTACGCTCCGGCCCGAAACCCTACATGCCGTCCGTATCGTGGGCCTATCCGCAACTGCCGGCCGGGCAGCGGGCGAGCGTCCCGGCAACGCCGGTCATCCCTGCCGCAGCAGCACGCAACTATCGCTACGGCCTCTCCGGTGACAATCCGCCGTGGAAGCCGATCGCAATCTATGACGACGGCAGGCGCGTCTATGTCGAATTCCCGCACGGTATCGTGCAAGGCGAAATGCCGCCGATCTTCGTCATCGGCCCCGACGGCGAGGCGCAGATCGCAAACAGCCGCATCTATCGGAACATCCTGATCGTCGATCGCCTGTTCGGCGCGGCCGAGCTGCGCCTTGGTGGCGGCGACAAGCAACAGACCGTCAGGATCGTCCGAACCGATGGAAGGCCGTCATGAGCGAAAATAATGAACCGACCGCTGCCGCCTCGATGCGGCTTCGCGCGGAGCCGCCGCGCGTCACCCGCCTGTCGCGCAAGATGCTCGGGAGCATCGGCGTCGTCGCGTCCCTCGGTATCGGCGGCGCGCTGATCTACGCCCTTCACACGCGCGATGCAGGCAATAGCGGCCAGGAACTCTATTCCACCGCCAATCGGCAACCCGCCGACGGTCTCGCTGGCCTGCCGCGCGACTATACCGGCCCGGTGCTCGGCCCGCCGCTGCCCGGCGATCTCGGCCGTCCGATCGTCGACGCACAGAACAAGGGACAGCCTGTCGTGCCGCCGTCCATCACGACGCCGGCGGTCGATGAAGCCGAACAGCGCCGACGAGCCGAGGAAGAGGCTGCCCGGACGTCGCGCGTCTTCTTCCAGACCGCGCCGGGCCATACGGTGACGGTCGGGACACAGCCAGATATGACCATGCCGGCTCTCACGGGACTCGGTCTGACCGGCCAGCCGGCTCAGCAGACCGCGCAGGATAAGCAACTCGCTTTCCTCAACGCCGCCGTCGATCGGCGCACGACGTCGTCGGATCGCGTCATGGCTCCGGCATCGCCCTATGTTCTTCAGGCCGGCGCCGTCATCTCCGCCGCCCTGATCACCGGCATCCGCTCCGACTTGCCTGGCCAGATCACGGCGCAAGTGACGGAAAATATCTACGACAGTCCGACCGGTCGCATCCTCCTTGTGCCGCAAGGCACGCGAGTCATCGGCCAGTACGACAACAACGTGCAGTTCGGCCAGCGCCGCGTCCTGCTTGTCTGGAACAGGCTCATCCTGCCGAATGGCCGCTCCATCGTTCTGGAACGCCAACCGGGCGCAGACGGCCAAGGCTACGCCGGTCTCGAGGACGGCGTCGATTATCACTGGTGGGATCTCGCCAAGGCCGCCGGCCTGTCGACGCTGTTGTCGGTCGGAGCCGAGCTTGCCGTCAGTGACGAGAACCGGCTGCTCCGCGCCATCCGTAATGGCGGTCAGGACACCATCAACGATGCGGGTCAGCAAATCATCCGCCGCCAGCTACAGGTCGCGCCGACACTCACCATCCGGCCGGGCTTCCCGGTCAGGATTGTCGTCACCCGCGATCTCGTCCTCGAACCCTACAGGAGTTGACCATGGCCAAGTTGAAACTCGGTCACATCGCCGACGACAAACCCGTGAAAGTGACGCACGAATTGCCTGCAACGGTCTTTCGGGACTTGAAGCTCTATGCCGAAATCCTGGCTCGCGACACGAGCCAGCCTGTCGCCGACCCCATCAAGCTCATTGGGCCCATGCTCGAGCGATTTATGGTTACGGATCGGGAGTTCATAAAAGCGCGACGCTCCTCTCGGTCTCCAAAGGCATCCACCTAGATTTCTAGCCCTCGGTTGAGCGTTCACGTTGCTGATTTCGTCACCCGCAGAACCCGTTCGCCTGATCGGGCCGATGCTGGAGAGGTTCATTGCGACAGATCGGGCTTTGCGAAGGCGAAGCGCGCTGCGCCGGTTCCAAAGCAGGACGCCTGATTTCAACCTGATTCATCGATTGGCCATCGACCGTGCAAGGCTTAACAATCGCCGGCAGGCAGGATTGTCATTTCCCGGCGACCGCACAGCAGAAAATGGAAGGATTTCGTTTGCAACCGGTCGATAGACGATGCCGGGAAATCGCACGACCGTGGTGGCTTCGCTGGTCAGTGTCAATCCGCGTCCAATCGCTACGAGCGCCAGCATGTTGTCACGTCCAACATATTGCAGATGGATATCGGGATGATGGCCGAGACCGGCCAGCCGTTGCACCAGATAGTCGCGGATCTCCTGCCCAGGTGCACCGTCACTGACGATAAAGGATTCGTGGGCGAGATCGGGCCAATCGAGCCTGCTTTTGGCAGTTAGCGGATGGTCGACTGGTAACACTACAAAAACGCGCTCAAACCAAAGATTTTCCGTCTCACACCCCGACCACTCAGATGTCCCAGTGATAAACGCGACGTCGAGCCGAAGCTGTCGGATGGCAGCTACATGTTCAGGCGGGTTGCCGTCGATCAAATCGATCAGAACGCCTGCGTGATCTCTGTCATATGCGCGCAGCAGGTCAGCCAAGAAGCCGGAAGCGAGCGAGGAGAAAATACCGATCCGGATTCGTCCTTCGTCGGAGCGGCCAATTGCGCCAACCTCTTTGGAGCCATCGTCGATCTGCTGGAGTGCCGTGCGTGCTTGGCGTAAAAATCGCTGGCCGGCAAGCGTCAGGAATACACCGCCGCTATATCGCTGGAACAACGATGCGCCAAGTAGATCTTCCATGTCGCGGATACGCCGGCTAATCGCGGATTCTTGAATCGAAAGCGTGTCGGCCGCTTTACGAAAACTGCCATGCTCTGTCGCCGCTACGAAATAGCGCAAATGACGAATTTCGATTTTACGAGCAGAATTCATTGCGCTGCCTACCCACGCTTCGTTCCTTGCAATTGCGGTTTCCGATCTTTGTTCAGCTCCGCAACTCCCGAGCTATCCCATCCTTTGTCCAGGCACTTTGCGCGAGGACGGACAGTGCGACCGCAGCAATCGCGCCAACAAACATGAAGCTCAAGGAACCCAATGGGAAATTCAGATAATCTGGCGGAGGGTCGAATACCCCGCTCAGCAACCGCACGAGCATCCAGGCATCGATCACACCGATGAGCGCGCCAGCCGGAAGGCCGATGCCGGCGACAATCAGCGTTTCGCTCCAGATGAAGGAGCGAACCTCGCGGCGTGAGGCACCGAGCGAGAGCAGAATTGCGTTCGATTTCGTTCGTTCTGATTGACCAAGCCAGAGAATCAGCCCGGTAGCCATTGCTACGAATAGCGCGGCGAATCCGAGTTCCACTGCACCGAGCGTGGCCAAGTCGACAGCCGTCAGACTTGAGCCGATGAGATGTGCGGCTTGAGAGATGTCTGTGACTTTCAGTGGTGGAGACGTCCCCAGCGATTCCCGGATACGTTGAGCCAACACGGCTGTAGAACCGTCGGCTCTAATCAGAACTGTTTCCTCCTGGTTTGCACCGGTTTGGTCCGCGACGTAGCGAGCGTTGGCGACCAGAAAACTATCGCGTGGCGCGGTTGGAAATTCCTTCACGACACCTACGAGATGGAATGCGACAGTTTTTTCCGAACCGTCCGCGGCACGCATGCGCAGATTGAGCAGATCGCCAATCGCGAGTTGAAAGTCGTTCACCGTTTCTTGCGATACGAGGATACCATCGCGTTGTCGCGAAAGCCGCGCCAACGCCTCGCGAGCGCCAATATTCGAGAAGTATCCATCGACGATATCGGTTGCGTTCGTAATCCTGACAGGGTCGATACCGAACAGATCCTGAAGATCCTTGCCGACATACGCGAAGCGATGCTGCATCGGCTCCGCCGCGAGAACACCGGTAATGGTCGATATGCGGCTCAACGCCGCTCCGGCGGGGATCGCCGTAGTCCCGGTCACCGCCACGTCGGCGCCTGTCGTCAACCGGGCGTCGACAAGCTGCTGGCTGCGATAGGTCGAATTGAACACTGTCGTCGCCACCGCAAATGAAGCCGCAATCGCGATGAGCGCCATGCCGGAGGCAAGCCTGCTCCGCTGCCTGATCAGAGAGGAACTGGTCAACGTCGACAGACGACCGGACAGCGGTGATAGCATCTTTGGCAGCCAGGAGCCGGCCCGCCGCAACAGCGCGCGGCCGAGCCGTATCGTCACGAGGCCGGCGCCGAGCCAAAACAGAAGCGGCGCAAGAAACGCGGTATAGTCAACTGCCGTCGAAGCAACGCCCTCCGGCGCCAACACGAGTTGATACCCAGTAGAGGCCGAGCGCCAATAGATAAGCGCCGCGAGCAACAACAGCACAATGTCAAGTTTGCCGCGCTCCCATGAGGCCGCATGTTCGATTGGAAGCCACATCCGCCGGCCCGAAACGCTCGACTGGCGTAAGTCAGCCACTACGGGGCCGATCACGGCAAGACTGGATACGGCAATGGCCGCAAACGCAGTCACGCTCAGCCAAGCCGCCGTTCCATAGATACCGACGTCGACATGCAAAGCGAGTCGCGACAAGGCTATCGACGCCGCGACACCGAAAGACACCGCGAGGAGCGACACGACCATTGTTTCGACCGCAACCAGCGACACCACCTGCGCCGCTCCCGCGCCACGCAATGACAGCAGCGCAAAGTCGTGCCGGCGACGGACGCTGTCAGCGCGCACGACCGAGATCGTCAGCAAGAGCGCCAGAACCGCACCCGGCAATCCGAGAAACAGGAGCAGAATGCGCGCCAGCAGCGCATCTTGCCGCACCGCGTCCAGACGTGCCGAAATGTTGTCGCCAACCACGGCCTCGCCGGCCGCGCGCACTTCAAAATTCTTCGCCATACCGGTCGTCGTCGCGAATGCGACATCCGGCGCGGCAGGCAGACGAGCGTGATCGAGACCGACGTGAAGTTGAAGCCGGGCGCCGCCGCCAGCCAGGCGGGCCGCCTCTCCAAAATGCGTCCGCCAGATTGGATCGGGAAGCATAATGACGTTATCAGGCGGAGCGGTCGGTGACGCCCCGCGTTGCGGGCCGATGACCTGAAACAACGCATCTGCATTGGGAAGATCGATGATGCCGGCGACAGTAACGTCGAATGGCGCCGCGCCAACCGATGCCACAGTGACGATGCTGCCCACCGTCGCGTGCAGGTTGGCCGCCGTCTGCTGAGCGAGCAGCACACCGCTGGATGCGCCCAGTAGAGGTCGAATCTGGCCGGGGAAGAGCAACTGATAATCTGGCGGCAAACCGAGAACCTGGCCCGATCCTGTGGTTTGGGTTGATTCTCTGGTCTTGGAACTCAGTGCGACGGTGTCGGCATAGCCGATCGTCGCGACCGCGCGGACCGGCGCGGCATCGCGCAGCTTCTTCGTCAGTTCCCCCGGGTTTGCGCCCGGAACAAGCGCGACCTGCCAGTCGACGGGTACGGCGGAGAGCGCGCGGGACGTCATTGTTCTCGCGCTCGAAATGCCAAACACGCCGATTAGACCAATGAGTGCCGTGGCGCAGGCAATCCCGGCTCCGGCGGCCAATAAATGACGCCAGCGCGCGGTGACGGTGCCCTTCAACCAGAGCCTAATCATGCCGCATCTCTTTCATTTGGACTGACGGCCACGCGGCCGCGCTCGATGGTCCATTGTTCCTCCATCTCGACAGCGACAGCCTGATCATGCGTGGCCACAACAAGCGTGGCCCCGATGGCGGCGACCGCCTTCAAGAGAGCGCCAACGACCTCATGTGCGGTCGCGCGATCGAGTTGCCCCGTCGGCTCGTCGGCCAGCAATAATTTGGGACGTGTAACGAGCGCGCGGGCAATCGCAACACGCTGCATCTGCCCGCCAGACAACTGATCGGGGAGCTTTTCGGCGAGATCGGAAATCGACAAGCTATGCAAGACTTGCATCGGATCGAGAAAATCGACTGAGTTGCTGCCGGCGAGTTCGAGCGGTAGACGAACATTCTCGATAACGCTCAAAGCAGGAATGAGCGAAGGCGCTTGGAAGACCATGGCGATCTGTTGCGGCCGCAATGGCCGTGATTCGTCAAATCCCGGCCAACTCATCGACCCGGGCTGGTCCGCATCGACCAGCCCCGCCATCAGATTCAACAAAGTTGATTTGCCGCTGCCAGAGCGGCCCACCAATGCTATGCTTTGGCCTGCGCGAATACTGAAATCGACCGACGAGATCGCCCTGAAACTCCGGTCGCCAGACGCAAAACTGCGAGAAAGGTCGTGCGCTGCGACCAGGATAGCGCCGTCACGCTGCTCTCGAATCGATCGGTTGACTTTGGGAACGCCGTCTGTTGCGGCGAGCACATCCGCCGCGATGATTCGGCCGTCCACGATCCTAACGATGCGGGTGGCTTGAGCTGCTATCGCTTGACTGTGAGTGGCGATCAAGGCTGCGGCCCCGTCGCGTCGCCGCATTTCGAGCACATCGAGAATCATGCGTTCGGTTTCCGAATCGACCTCCGCCGTTGGCTCATCTGCCATCAACAGAGGCGGGTCGTTGGCGAGGGCGACGGCAAGCCCGGCTCGTGCCGCCTCACCACCCGACAGGGTCTGCGGCCGTGCATGGCGACGCTCCGACAGTCCGACAAGACTCAAAAGCTCGCCGATCCGCTTTTCGCTATCCTTTGCGCCTCCGAGTTCCAATTGCAGGCGAATGTTTTCGGATACACTCAAGTGGCCAAACAGGTTGCGCGACTGCGCAAGAAACCCGATACAGCGCCCTCGCAGCGCCGCGCGCTCGTCCTCGGCGTGCCGTGTCATGCACTCGCCATCGATGGTAACCAGTCCGCCGTCTGGATCGTCGAGTCCTGCGATACACGCCATGAGAGTCGATTTGCCGCTTCCAGATGCTCCGACGAGAGCGACTGTTTCGCCGCGATCGACGCGGAGACTGGCGCCGCGCAAAGCCCGCACTTCGGTTTCGCCGACATGAAAGAAACGATACAGGTCGTCAGCCACCAGCAGGGTCATGTCACTTCCACCGAAACGATTTACTCATCAATGTCCATTGATCGACATTGTCCGCGCCGGCCGGCGCCGAGAATGTGAGTTCAGCGAGCTTCCCGTTGCGCGACAGATAAAAACGTTCGTTTTCGAGCCGGATCTGCTTGTTCGTGACCGGGTTCGGGTCCGAATTCGACGTATAGACGACCTTGATCGCCGACCCTGCGGGCAGCTTCACTTGCTCGGTCCTCAGGACCTTGACCGCGCGCCCGCTTCTTTCGAGATCTGCAATCTGCTGTGCGCGCAGAATGTCGATCGTAAGCGGCGATGTCGATGGTCGGATGGTGAGTTCGATGCGGCCATATTTGTCCGCAAAGATCGCACCTTCCTTCGTATCCGTCCGAGCCCACCCTTCCGGAACCTTCAAAGCCGCACCCTGCGTCGCCTCGAAAGTAACGAACTGCTGATTGTCAGGAATGTCCCCTGGCGGATTGATTTCCGGCGCGATGGCTCTTTCCTGCGCTGCGGCCGGAACGACGATCCCAATCGCCGGTGCGAGGATGAGCACCAGTCCGATCGCGTGCAAGCGCCGTCTGGTTAGAGGCGAAGATGTCATGGAAAGCTCCTGTTTTGTCGTAACGCAACAAGCCGATGCAGAAGCTCTAACAACGAAGAATGAGCACGAAATGAGCGCGCAGCTCAGTTTTTGCGTTTGCTTAGGAGGTCGAGGGGAAGGCTGTAGAGCTTCTCGGCCAGGTCCGTACCGAGGTCGCGCCAACGATTCAACGAGGACCGGTTGACGCCGTAGGCGGTCACAAGGCCGAGCACTGCAGCGCCGACGATGTCGAGCGGATAATGCGCACCTAGATATATGCGCGACCAGCCAACGGCGCAGGCAACCAGCAGCAACGCCAGCCAAACGCGCTTCAGCCAACCCGGTGGCGTCAGGAGCAGCGACCAGGCGAGCGTAAAGAGAACGATCGCGTGGTCGCTCGGAAACGAGCTGTCCGCCGCGTGATGCAAATAGTTGCGCGCCAGGCCGTCCATGAAAGGACGCGGATGAAAATAGACGGATGAAATCCCGGCGGCCAAAGCCAGCGCCAGAAGCGCACTAAGACAGGCTCCCACGGCAGCACGCCGATCCTGCCTGTCGCCCAGCACCCAAAGCAGAATTAGCGCCGCTGGGCCGGTGAAAATCGCCCACTCGGCGAGCACGAGCGGAAGCAGAAACGCGCCGCCGGAAAGATCCGGCGACGCGACCATCCATTCCAGCCAAGACCGATTGAGAGTGTCGAGCATGGAACGAGACCTTGGAAAGAGTGCAACCAGCGAAACGCCCAGGCGCTATTTCATCTTGAGGCCCGCCTTGCTCAGCCCTTCGGCGACCGCCGCATGACATGTTTTGTCGTCGTCTTTCTTCAGCGCGGCCACCGCCTTGGTCTTCGCCGCGTCGAGAGCCGCCTTGGCGGGCGCGGCGAGATTCGGCGTCGTGAACGCGTGCTCGAGTTGCTTGAGATCGCTTTCGCAATCGGCCCGCGCGGCCGACGTGGCGGCAATCCCGATTGCGGCGGCGAGGATGGCGGTCTTGATCAGCGATTGTGTCATTGAAGTCTCCTGTTTGTTGATGGGCCGTCGATTGTTTCGCTCGCATGAGCGCCAGGGCTGGAGCGGCGCCGGTCACCAGCCTCGATCTGGTGATCAGGCTTCAGCGGAGCGTTTCGCGCCGACGTTCGCAGGGGCACTCTCGATGCGATCGGCCTTGGTGACGGTCAGGAAGACGACCAACGCAAGGATGGCGCTGAGGAACAGCAGGCTGGTGTTGACCGTGCCCCATCCCAGGCCGTCGGCAATGACCGGCTTGGCGAGGAAGTCGCCGACCGATGCGCCGAGCGGGCGGGTCAGGATGTAGGCGATCCAGAAGGCGAGCACCGCGTTCATCCGGGCAAAGCGATAGAGGCCAAAGGTCGCCGCAATCATCGCGGCGAACACGACCGCCGCCGGACCGTATCCGAGGTTGAACCGCTCGGCCATGAGATCGCCGGCCGAGGTGCCGAGCGCGAAAGTAAACAGGATCGCGGCCCAGTAAAAATATTCGCGCCGTCGCGTGACAATCGTGTGGATGGAGAGCGTCCGTTCGCTCAGATACCAGAGCGTGAAGACCGCAGCCAGAATGATCGCGAACGCGGTCGACGTGGTGACGAGGCTAATCCCCATGCCGTCGACGAGATTGTCGGAGATCAGCGTTCCCACGACGCTGATCAGGACGACAGTGAGCCAGTAGGGCGTGGGAATGTAGCGACTGGCGCGCAGCTGCACCACGAGGGCGGCGACGAAGGCGCCGGTCATGATCCACGACGTAACCGTGAGCCCCAATCCGAGGCGGGTGGAGAGCAAATCGGCGGCGGTTTCGCCGACGGTCGTCGCAAGGATTTTGATGATCCAGAAGTAGACGGTGACTTCCGGCACCTTGTTCAGCAACGTCCGCATCCGCACATCCGAACTGTGGGTCATGATCTTCCTCCGATGCCGCCTCTCGGTGTCGACCGACACTGGCGCGCTTGCACAAAATCTGATGAAATCTCGCGTGCCATCGGTAACGGGTGCGACTTAGCAGTGAATGAGCGCACATCACTGATGGATGCGGGACTGGCGCGCGCGACTACAGCGGTGGGCCGGTCTATCGCCTTGGTCGAAGGACGTTCGTAAAGAATTCGAGTCGCATCATGAAGCGGTTCGAGATGCTCGCGATAGGTTAGCGCCGTGACATCGGTCTAAATATTGATCGGGATGTACTGGCGCAGTCGAGGTGACAAATGATGACGTCGCCCGCGGGGTAAGCTGTCTTGGAAACGCGAAATGCACCCCGACTCGCCCGTGCCATCCAGGCGGCGAATGCGTGTGCATATCGGTCACGCTAAAACTTTCGGATCAAATTGAATTAGTGTCACTCTGGCCGCAGGCCTGCATGTATTTTCCACAAGGCGAAAGCCGCCAAGCCAACAAGCATGAGAAGGGTCATGCCCATCGCACCGGCGTGTTGGTGGAGTGCGACGAAAGACGCGCCTGCCGCCGCGGCCGGGACGATGTGTGAGATCGCCCACACGATCGCAGAGGCCACATTTGCAGTATAAAAGCGTCGAGGGTTCATGCCGGAAATCCCGGCGATCAGTGGCACGAATGCTCTCACGACGGGGGTAAAGCGTGCGATCGTGATCGATTTGCCGCCATGGCGTGCGAAGAATTCCTCCGAGCGTCGGATCGCCTCCGGGTAGCGTGCCATTGGCCACATCCGCAGCGCCTGCTCCTGATAGCAATGCCCCAGCCAATACGCTGCGCCATCCCCCGCGATCGCTCCCAGGCAAGCTGAAATGAGAACTGCCCAAACCGGTATCAGTCCAACGCCTGCCATCGCCGAAATCGTCAGAATTGTCGCGGTGCCCGGCACCAGAGCACCGACGACCGGAAGCGACTCGGACAGCGCCAGAACAAACACGAATCCGATAGCGAGTAGCGGCTGCTGCGCGACGAGGTCCGCGGCCTGGTGCAGGAAGCTGCCAATAGAAGGAATCATGATACTTACGAGCCTAAGAGGTCAAAATAATTGTTCGCGCGTATCGACACTTCGAGGCGCGAGACGCGCGGCCTGCCAGTATCTCCCGCCGCGGTTGGGCTGGAGTCTTTCGACGACGACAATTCACGAGCATGTACAAGACGCAGTGATCGCGTCATCGACCGAAATAACGATAGCGCTCTGAACTTAGGGACGAATGAGGGCTGTTTCTGATAGCGCTATACGTTGTTCGCTTGGCCGTCGCCTCATCGCGTTTGCTGGCCACACGGAAGACTTAGGACAAACTTAGAAGCCTCACCGTGAATCGCATTTATTTTATCGATGGACGCCGTAGTTACGTCACCGAACGGGATCACTTTGGCTCATCTTGCAACTTGATCGAACACACGGAGACGGATCATGCGCATTTTTTCAGTGGTGGTGGCTTCACTTTGTCTGGCAGCGACGATCGGTGTCTCCGCCGCCCATGCCGACGACGATGGTTGGCGACGACATGAATGGCGCGAGCATCATTGGCGGGGCGAGCATCGCTATCGCCATCATTCGGCCGAGCCGGGTCAGATTTATGTGGAGCGGCCACGCGTCTACTACGCACCCCCGCCGGTCTATTACGAGCCGCTCCCGAGGGCATTCGGCTTCGCCATCGGTCATGAAGATGACGACGATGAGGAGTAGAAGTCTGGAACGTCGATCCTTCTCGCTGGCGCGTCCAATAGAATCGTCGGCATGGAAGGACCTCGGGAATACGCGGGCGCGTATAGCGTCCGTATTAACGGTCGGCGCACCGCGTGAGCCCGATTTTCAGCCTTCGATGAAATATCGAGGCGTGGTACTTTGGCACCACGCCTTTCTAGTTGAATCTGTCCTAACCGAAATGCACGCCAATCCGTGTCGCCTTACGCCAGGCGACACGGCAAGGTTTCTGGACGTGGTCAACCGCAATGATCAGCGTGAAGTGATCGGGAATCCCCACCGAGCTGACGACATCAAGAGCCGCGCCGGTCTCAGACAGATTGCGAACAGTGCAGTCGACGACTGCCCCACTAAACGCAATTTTGCCGGCTTTCAGAACACGGTGTCGCGTTGATTTGCGCTTCTCGTCCATCGGAAACCTGCCCTGTTGGCGGCACAATGCGGGGCATCTCCAGGTTGTCACCCCATGATCGAGGTGAAGATGCCCTTGCCACCCGCAAGCCGGAAAATCGTTCTGGGTGTGACGATCCATCTTGCGCACCCGAACTTAGCCGGGACTTAGCGCGGATCATGGGCAGCGAGCGTCTGTCGCTGAACGCTGCCCGGCCGCCGCTGGTACGGATTATTCGTAGTGGGTTGCCGGTTCAGAACGTGAACAAAATCGCCGTATACCAGGAATACCGATTTGCGGTCCGTGCGTTCTGAATGCCCTTCGCGGCGTAGCCGAGAAGATGGATATTGTCATTCAGATCGTATTTCGCACCGATGCCGAGGCTTGTCGTTGCCGGGTTTCCGATACCGTCGGCGGTTTGGTGGAAAAGTTCGATGCCGAGTTGTAATGTCGGCGCGATCTGCCGCGTCACGGTGCCGCCATAGAGGCAGAAATCATGCGAACGCCCGGCGGCACTGATCTGGCAACCGCCGCCTCCAAAGGCCGACCATTTGCCCCAGTCCTTCTGCACCCAGATCGGCAACAGAACAGACGCCTGGCGATCGCCGACCGATCGGGAACCGCTTGGCAGAAAGACGCGCGGAAACACGGCACGTCAAACACAAATGTATCTTGATGGAGGATCCGGTACTTTGCCGCGAGTTCGATGTTGCTGAGGCCGAAGGCAGCCGGCCCGTTCGAAGGAAAATCGAAGCCGACGGGCAGCGTTGCTGTGAGTTGCAAGTTGGGGGCCGCGCCGTAGTTGAAGTCGATGCCGCTCGCTCCCGCAAGATCACCCTTTGAACGGGCTCCCTTGTTGAAAGTGTAGATTTCATAGTGGCGATACTCGGTCGGCTCTGGATCGTCGGATTGATAGGGCGGCCCGGCTATCGCCGGAACGAGACACGTGACCGTCAGCCCCGCAGCGAGGGCGGCGGAACTGATCCGCCGCCCCATGTGTCTTCTTGGAGCTCTCCTCACAATGTCCGCAGACGCCCATCTTGTGTCGGTGCGAGGCAGCATATCGTTTCGTCCATGATCATGCCGGGTGCCGGCCGGCGCGCTGAGGCAACAGCAAGATGAGGCCAATGATGATTGCCGCCAGCATTGCCGAAGCAAGCGGCCTGCTCAAGTCGAGACCGCCGTGGCTGATCGGTTTATCGAGGAAGTCACCTACGGTCGCCCCGAGCGGTCGCGTTAAAATAAAGGCCGCCCAGAACAAGAGCACGCGCGATACGTTCGTCCAGTAATAGAGCGCGGCGGTGACGGCCAGTGCCGCACCGAAAACGAGCGCGCCGCCCTGATAGCCTAGCCCGCCAGTATCAGCGAGCCAATCGCCGAGGGCAGTGCCGAGCGTCTGGGAAAAGGTGATCGTCACCCAATAGAAGATTTCGACTTTTGGCGTTGCGACGGTCATGACGTCCACGGAGCCCATGGCAAAATACCAGATCGCAAGAGAAGCTAGGACGAGACAAAAGAGGATCGACGCACCACCGGTGTAACCGATCCCCAGGGAGCGATCGAAGAAATCCGCCATGGCCGTGCCGACGGTCGTCGACGCCACGATGGCGATCCAGTAGACCCAGGCGTTGAATTTCTTCGTGGAGATCTGAGCCGCAACTGCGGCAATGAAGATGGCAAGGAATATTCCGGTGCCGATCAGATATCCGCCGTTGTGTGCATTCTTGTCAGCGTGGAAAACAGTCATTGTGAGCGCATCGCCGCCGGTTTCCCCGAGCGTCGTCGCAAGAATTTTGATGATCCAGAACCCGAGTGTGACTGCGGGGACCTTGCTCAAGCTTTCAGAGAGTTCAGTTTTCATGAGAGATGCCTCAATTGGTATCGTTGTTTCCAAACACGCGCGCGTCGTCTCAGCTTGGTCCGTTACACTCGATTCATAACAGCGACGAGACGGTTGATGGCGCTTCGGAAGGTTTCCTGGACCGGACTCGGTTCAGGCCACTAAAAGGTCTATGTCGGATAACTCCGCCGAATTAGGGAAAACTTAGATGCTGAGCGATGGATCAAGAAATTGAAGCCATCGGAGCTAAGGCGTCGCTAATTGTTCGATGGACTTATATGAAACCATTTCCGAACGCTGAGGCGGAGACCATCCCCGAAGCGAAAGGAGTGCAGCCGCTGAAACAAGCCGATTTGGTTTCACGATTGGCCGAGAGACGTTCCAGCGCACCGTCGGCACGGAGTATTTCATGCTCGTTCTTGTGGTTGGCGATCGCATGATTGGGGAGGCTACGATGCAGGCTCTCAGGGAGGCAACATATGTGGTGGATTGGGTCACGGACGGTCAAACCGCGATCGAAGCCGCGCGTGCAAAAGCCTACGATCTTGCGTTGCTCGGCCTGGGACTATCAGCTGCGAAGGGTACCGAGGTGCTGCGCGAATTCCGGAAGTTGAACGCTCAGTTGCCCGTCATCGTCGTGACCACGCGTGACGGGGTTGACGATCGAATCCACGCGCTCGATCTCGGCGCCGCCGATTGCCTCGTCATGCCTTTCGACATCCGAGAACTCCTGGCGCGCATGCGGGCCATCCTGCGACACAAGGGCAACGGCAATCCACTAATCTTGACCAATGGCCTGATAAGCCTGAACCCGGCAACTCACGAAGTCGTTCACAACGGCGCCAGGGTATACCTGACGGCACGCGAGTCCGCTCTTCTTCAGGCTCTCATGCTCCGTCCAGGAGCAATTTTGTCGCGCACCGACCTTGAACGACACATCTACGGCTGGAATGAGAGGATCGCGAGTAACGCCGTCGAGTTCTTGATCCACGCGATCCGCAGGAAGCTCGGAACATCGTCTATTCGCAACGTAAGAGGTCTTGGCTGGATGGTCGATGGAATATAACCATTCCTTGTTGCGCGGGCGGATTTAAGAGCCACCTGTCGCCATCGTTAGAGCGACGCTTGCGACGGGTGAGCGCCTCCGCAAATGAGCGTCGATGAGGCGATCTCGCGACGCGCGCACCGCAGGTGCGGACAAACCAATGACCCCTGCCTGATTTTGCCAGTGATGGGATCGGCATCGCCGTTTACGCAGAGCCATGGGCAATTACTCCATGCGTCAACGCTATCGTATGCGCTCCTGAAATCTTCGGCGAACATACAGCTCAATCCTGGTCGGCGGAGTCTATCGAAAATCGTTCGGCGGAGCCCTGCACTAATTCGGAGCTAAGTTTCGAGGGACATCAGTGACTGATCTGTTGAGGCGATTATCGCTCGAGGCCGGCGGTACATGTGATGGACGGAGCGCAGGCCGGAGCTATTCGCGATACGATAGGAGAATATAAATGCAACGGGTTCTGCGGATTGCTCTTGTTTTGGCGACGTTACCACTGGTCACTGTCTTTGCACCCCCGGCGCACGCCGGCGAAGACGATGGTGGAATAGCGGCCGGGGTCATTGGCGGCTTGGCGGCAGGAGCATTGCTTGGTGCAGCGGCAGCCGGCCCACACTACGAATACGACGATCCTCCTGCAGAAATCTATGTGACGCCGGAGCAAGAATCAGAATGCCATTGGGTCCGCGGCCGCGCCTACTGGGACGACGATAGCGACCGATGGGTCTACCCACGCGTCAGGATCTGCCATTGATCTCGATCCGACTGAGTCGCCGCTATCTCATCGGACGACGAGGCCGGCGCGATCGAACTGACGCGGAGTCCGAATTGACCGCTCGCGCAGCTTCAGACTGAGTCCACGATCGCGGAAATACGATCGTGCGATCTGTGTCGTTTGCAAATGCAAGGCTGCCTCTGCCGGGTGCAAAGACACTGATCTGACCTTCTGCCGGCAATGGTCTCGGTAAATCTCTGAACCCATCGTCGTCCCTCCCTTAATGTTGGCACCCTTGCGCGAAGATCCCCCAGACAATTTGTTATATCAATCGAACCTAGCGATCTCGTATCCGTCGGATCGCTACGCCACAGCCTGGCGTCGCAATATCATGCTTTGGCTTGATGGAGTTGAACCAGGTTGGGCTATTCCTGCGTTCTTGGTCGGCTTTGTTGCTATTTGGACCCTGACGCTTGTGCTGGCATACTGGAATGCCGGTCTGCACCCGGATGTGTTGGAGACTTGGTCGGTGGGTCGAGATTGGGCCTGGGGAAACGCCAAGCATCCGCCGCTGATGGGTTGGGTGGTCCACGGCTGGACCTTAATTTTTCCCAAGGCCGACTGGTCCTTCCAGCTTCTGGCAACGGTGAACGCGGCTGTCGCGCTGTGGTCGGTGGACTTGATCGCAAGGCGGTTCGTGCGGGGCGACAAGCGGCTCATTGTTCTCTTATTATTGTTTCTACTCCCGGCCTACGATTTTCACGCGCAACGCTTCAATGCCAACAGCGTCCTGCTTGCGGCGTGGCCTCTGGCAACCTACGCATTCCTTCGGTCATTTGAGAAGCGCGATATATTTTGGTCAGTGCTGGCGGGGCTGCTCGGCGCTCTGGCCATGCTCGGCAAATACTATTCCGTATTTCTGCTTGCCGGCTTCTGTTTTGCGGCGCTCTGCCATCCGCGCCGTGCGCAATATTTCGGCTCAAAAGCGCCCTGGATTTCGATTGTCGCCGGGTTGATCGCTCTATCGCCTCACATTCTTTGGCTGCGGACCCATGGTGAACCGTCTTTCCATTACGCGCTCGATCACGCCGGACTTCCGTTCTCCGAGTCCGTATCCGATGTGGCGAAATTTTTCCTCGGAATCGCCGGTTTCATGATCTTGCCGACGATTGTGTGGATCGCAATGATTCGCTTCCGTTGGCACGAATGGCTGCACGATCTCGCCAACTTGGATGAATCGCTATGGTTGCTGGCCATGATATTCGTTGGAACCGTGCTGCTCGCGGGTACGACCGCTCTCGCATTTTCAAGTAGCCTCCCTGGGATTTGGCACCTTCAGGCGTTGTTCATGCCTGTCGTGGTTGCGGTCTGCGCCACACGTTTTCCTGTCGACCGGGTAGATACGACGAACCTTGCCGCGATCGTGCTTTCCCTGCTGCTTATTTTCCTCGTCGGCTCGCCCTTCCATGCGCTTTACCGGAATTGGCATCCCTTCAAGGAGGGGCGCAACTACTATCAAGAAGCAGCCACCGTCGTGACGCAGCGTTGGCGTGCCGCCTTCGGCGTACCTCTATCTCGCGTTGGCGGGGACGACGGGCTGATTTATGCAACGGCTTTTTACAGTGCTGATCACCCGCGTTACAATCGGCCCCTCGAAACGCCGGATGCGCCTATGGTCAGTGATGGATGGACCGCTTTATGTTTCCGCGACGATCCAGTCTGCATGAGTTGGATGAAACAGACCCGCCAGCGCATTGGTCGTGGGTCTTGCCTGGAATTTCAGGCGACCACGCGACTCTGGGGGTATCCGGGACCGTCTCGAAAGGTTGCAGCGATGCTAGTGCCGCCTCTCTCGGCCAAGACCAAACAAGCTGCGATGTCAGGATGCAAATTTTGATCGTGAGCAGGAGCTGAACCGCTGTACGACACTCAAAACATCAAACAACGTGTTTTGAATTAGATGCTTTAGCGACGTACGCGCGCCAAAGTGATCCAGACGCTGGAATTCGAATAATGTCGGTTGTCAAGGGATCGATTGTCCGAGCCTACGGAGGCAACCCGCCAGTAGCGAAATTGGCGGCTCGATCTTCCGCTTGTCTAAGCGAGAAGGACTGCTGCGACATGATCCGGCGAGTTCAGTCAACGTTACTCGAAACGCTGTGGCACTCGAGAACTATAAGCGAGCTGCGCTGTGTCAAGAAACGGAGCCTGATACGCGCGCGATCAATCCTTGGCGATCCGGGCCGTTGACGATCTCGATTTGAAAGCCATGACATCTGGCCACAGAGGCTGCGATTGCCAGACCTAAACCGCTACCTTCAACGTCCAACGGCGCGGCTCGGAAGAAGCGGTCGAACAGGCGCGGAATATCAGCCTCCGCCACGCCCGACCCGGTATCCGTCACCTCGACGACGAACCTGCCGTTCAGCCGCCGAATAGAGACGTTCACGACACCGCCTTTCGGCGTATAGCGAACCGCATTGTCGATCAGGTTGCCGAAAAGAAGCGCAAGATCGCTGCGTGAGCCCACGATCGATACCGGGTCGGATTGCACGATGCCGAGATCCACGCCCTTGGATTCGGCTATCGTAATCACATCGGCGACGCATTGCGTAACGACGTTCGAAAGCTCGATGACTTCTCGTGTCGAGGCGTTCTCTGGTTCGTCAGAACGCGCAAGACGGAGTAATTGCTCGACCAATCGACGCGCGCGCGCCAAGCCATCTCGTAGTTTCGTGGTTGACGCTGGGTCGGTGTCATTGTGCCGTGCATCCAGATTGTCGACCTGAATTTGAAGAGCGGTCAACGGCGTGCGAAGCTCATGAGCTGCATCGGCGACAAAACGCTTCTGTTGGTCCAAGGCGTCGCGCAGCCGGTTGGTGAGCCCATTCATCGCCTCGACCAACGGTACGATTTCGGCCGGCACGTCTGCTATTGGTACGGGCGCTCGACTGTCGAGGCTTTTCCCAGCGATATTCTCTGCGAGGCGCTGCAATCGGCCGGTCAATTGCCCGACGGACCATCCGACAACCAGCCAAGCCAACGGAATAAGGATCAGGATTGGGATCCCTGCCTGGATTGCCGCCGAAGCCGCTATTTCCCGACGAACCTCCATCTGTTGCGCGATTTGCACCGTTCGATCGGCATCTCGCGCCTGATACACACGCCAAGATACTCCCCCTGCGTCGATGGTCGCAAAACCTGCCGAATTCAGGCGCGGAACCGAAGGTGCGTTCGGCGTTCGGCGCAAAAGCGCTCCGGCGCGGGACCACACCTCGATAACAAGTTCATCCTCGGGATCCTGTGGCTCAGTTGGCGCAGGCGTTAACATCACGTTGTCGCCGACGTTGATGGCGATCTGCCGGAGTTGGCCGTCAAGAAAGTCAGCCACTTCCTGTTGCGCGATCACGTATGCGGCGATGAACGCGACTGCTCCTACAATCGTCAAGACGGTCGTCATCCAGATCAGCGCGGCCCGTCGTATTGAGATCATCGCTCGCTCCGCGGGATCATCCATCCGGCGCCGCGGACATTGCGGACGACGTCCTTATCGAATTTCTTCCGTATCGAGTGAATGAGGAAGTCGATCGCATTGCTCTCGACCTCCTCGCCCCAGCCATAAATGCGCTCCTCGATGCGCGATCGTGACAAGATTGCGCCGGGTCTCTCGGCCAGGGCGTGCATCAGCGCGAATTCACGCGCCGGAAGCACGGCCGTTGTCCCACGATAGGTCGCTTCGTGGCTTTCGAGATCCAGCGTGACATCACCGGCAATCAAGATGGATTGAGCGGCGCCGGCATGGCGGCGCAACACCGCCCGCATCCGCGCCAGAAGCTCGCGCATTTCGAACGGCTTCACGATATAATCGTCAGCACCGACATCCAGGCCGATGATCCGATCATCGACGCCATCGCGTGCGGTGATGATGAGGACAGGAGTGGAATTACCTGCCCGTCGTGCATCCTTCAGCAAATCGACGCCCGATCGACCAGGTAAGCCGATATCCAGTAAAACGAGTCCATGGCCGCCATTGGCCAGAGCGTCCTCGCCATCGGCTCCGGTGCGAACCCAGTCGACCGTCATTCCTTCACGCTTCAGCGCCGCGATCAGACTGTCGCCGATCATACGGTCGTCTTCGATCAAAAGAACACGCATTTCATCTCCGGACCGCGCGAACACGCGTGCGATAGCATATCTTCGAAGATCCTTTGCATCGTCGCCGACATGCATGGATAACGTGGCGGAAGGTGAAACTGCAATCGTCCATCGATCATTGGGTGAACAATTCTAGGATCGCTGGGTTAGCCGGAAATGAGCGAAATCATCAGCCGCCGATTCTGCTGAGCGGACATCTCCCGACCACGAGGCACATCCTTCAGCGAGTTTGCGAGCCTGGCATCGGCAAATGCGCACCTTTTCCGGCCAGTCTTTCGCGCAATTGGTTTAAATTTTTCAGGCCGGCGAGCGTTTGACGCGGCCTTGTTGTCGCGACCCCGACCAGAAGCGTCTCGATCAGCCCGAGCGTGGCCGTATGCATGCTCAGCAAATCAGCGCGCCCTCGTGCCACGGGCAAAACGAGATCGACGCGGCGCCGCAGCCTGCCAGCAAGGGTATCCGTCAGGAGCAGCGACGCCAGCCGGCGCCGTTGGATCTCCTCGAGGAGGACTGCCAGTTCCGCATAGACGCGCCCGTAGGCCAGGATGACGACGAGATCGCCATCGCGCAGCTTCCGCAAGTCATCGGCGAAAAGCAGGCCTGTGTTGGTCAGACTCCCGGCATCCAAACCAAAGCGCCCAAGCTGGATGACGAGATAGGCCGCCATGGCGCTCGACGGCCCAAGGCCGAAGACCAGAACGCGCCGCGCTTTGGTGATGCTGCTTACCGCCCTCTTAAACTGATCGGCGGTGATGGTGCGACGGAGGCTTTCGAGCGATCGAAGATGAATCTCGAGCGTCATCTCGAACGCGTTAGAAAGATTTGGACCGACCTCGTTGAGCGTTCGCGTCAACCGCTCGGCCGGAGTGATCAAACTACGCAACTCGCCGGCGAGGGTGCGGCGTAGGTCGTCGAGCCCGGTAAAGCCAAGTGCTTTTGCTGCCCGCACAATCGTGGCGTCGCTGGTCTTCGCCTTGGCAGCCAATGCGGCTGCCGAAGCGATCAGCACTTCCTCCCGATTCTCCTGAAAGAACCGGATCACGCGCTGCTCCGCAGGGCTCATCCGCTCGAAACGGTCTGCAACTCGTTTATCAAACGTGATCGTCACGTCGGTCAACTTTCTTGGGCCAGCTTCCTTGAAACCGTCATAATTACTACGAGAATTATACCATAACGTCGTAAATACTACAAAGCCGTGAGGTGTTGAATGGATGCGGCAACCTGGAGTGTTGCAGCGCCGGCTATCGGCTCCGCGTTCCTCGCCTCGCTCGTTGAGGTGGTGGAGGCGTTCACGATCGTCCTGGCCGTTGGCACGTTGCGCGGTTGGCGACCGGCAGCCCTCGGTACGCTTTCGGCTCTCGCCGTACTCGGCCTCGCGGTCGTGCTTCTCGGCCCGTTGCTGGGCCGCGTCCCGATCCAGCTTCTCCAGCTTGTCATCGGTGTGCTCCTCCTTCTGTTCGGCATGGGATGGCTGCGCAAAGCGACCCTGCGGGCGGCCGGCGTCATCGCCCTGCACAACGAGGACGCCATTTTCACATCCGAGTCGGCTCAATTGTCCAAGACTGCCGATCAGCGACGAGCCTCGCTCGATTGGATCGCAGGTCTGACGGCATTCAAGGCGGTGCTGCTCGAAGGACTTGAGGTTGCATTCATCGTCATAGCGGTTGGTGCGGGTCGTGGTTTGCTGTGGCCCGCCGCATTGGGCGCCCTCGCGGCCTGCCTAGCGGTCCTGACAGTGGGTGTCGCCGTTCACAAACCGCTGGCGAAGGTCCCCGAGAACACCCTGAAATTCGGTGTCGGAGTCATGCTGTCGGCCTTCGGCATTTTCTGGACGGGCGAGGGCCTGGGCATTGATTGGCCCGGTCACGACATCGCCCTGATTGCCTTTGCGGCGCTGTTCTTGGTTGTCGCTCACGCAACGGCAGCTACGCTTCGACGCGTCCACCCGCGCCCGGTGACCGCACGATGAGTATTCTCGTCGATGTTGCCAAGGAGCTTCTCGGCATGTTCCTCGCCGACGCGAGGCTTGCTACAGCGACGCTGCTACTGGTCGCGATCGTGGCTGCTCTGCTCGCGGGACATGTCGAGCCGCTTTTGGGCGGTGCCGTTCTTCTCCTTGGGTGTCTCGCACTTCTGGTCGAAGCAACCGTCCGTGAGGCCAGACATCGAAGTATTTCATGAAGATGGTGACGAGCGCTTGGCCAAAGCGCGTACCAGGACAGCGACGGGTGATCGTCCATCCAATGTTGATGCATTGCTCTGTTGATCGAATCGAAGATCTGCTGGCCAATGTTTCGGCTGGCCCTGAGGGCGCTATCGAAAGCTCCCAGCTTTCCCACATTTTACCACGATCGAACCGTAATCCATTCAACCATGGTTCATTCGGCACGCTCTATGCTGCACTTAGCAACCGATGGAGGCTTCAATGCGAAAGATGTTTCTGGTTGTTACGTGTGCTGCGGCCCTGGGTGGCCTGCCCATGACAGCCGCCAATGCGATGCCGGTCGCTCCGGCGCTGCCCACAGCATCCAATGTGGATCAGGTTCGTTGGGTTTGTAATGAATGGGGCCGCTGCTGGTGGAGTCGGGATTACGATCGCGCTTACCGCTACTATCGTGACGACGACGATGACTGGCGTTGGCGCCGCTACCGGCATGGGAATGGCTATTACGGCTGGCCACATGATCGGGGGTGGCATGGCGGCTGGCATCGTCGCTGGAACGATGACGATTGATGTGCCGATAAGCAAGTATTCACCGGACAATCAGATACTTTCATCATTCTCTGGCACGGCAGCGTAGCCGTCGTGCCCCACCATCGTAGGGGCTCCATTCATGGCTAATCTGAAGACCACAGCGTTTATCGCCCTGCTCGGGGCAGTCCTGGCGGGCTGCGCGCAGACCTATGGAGAGCAGCGCACCGCTACTGGCGCCGTTCTGGGCGGGGCCACGGGCGCACTCCTTGGTCAGGCCATTGGCGGAAATACTGGAAGTACGCTCCTCGGCGCAGGTGCCGGTGCTTTGCTCGGAGCGGCCGTCGCCGATTCAACCAACCCGCGTCCAGGCGGTCCGCCAATGTGCCGCTACCGCGCCCCTGATGGACGCATCTATGTTGCCGAATGCGACGAACGCTATTACCGGGGACGGTACTGATAGCGGACGCCTCAAGTCAGGGGTGAGCCTTCCGCCTCGCTATACCGCAATGGCCCTACCGACACAAAAGCAGCGGCTATCCAACATGGAGGGGCATCGGAACAGGCCACCACACCTGCGTTCCAACGACCATACGCGTCGTTTCGGCGCTTGTTCGATTTGCTAAGTCGGCTACGGGTGGGGCGTTAGAAGCCTTTGAATCGGGTCGCCCACTCGCGCGACTTTCTAAGTTTCAGCTAAGTTGGCAAGCTTGGATTGAAGCTGGGTCGTCATCGCGTCTTAAAAATCGGCAAATGACGAACATCGCCTGACCACACTGGGTTTTCGCCCTCAGCTTGCTCAGTTGCTATGCCACGCAAAGCTGGAGAATTCCAACTTACTGATCGATTGTCTGACAGGCTACCATCAAAACCTCGCCATAATTTGGGTCACTTTCGCTCAGGGGTTGTTCATGGCCTCTTTGATAAGATGCACAGGGCATCTGCGATGATCGGAGCAAGATCCATGCGCCTCCTGGCTTGCATTGCATTCGTACTCGTCGCGTTCACATCACTGCCCCCGGCCAACGCGCAGCAAGCTGAAAAGCGCGTTGCTCTTGTCATCGGCAACGCCGCCTATCAGCCGGAAGCATTACCAACCACGGCAAACGATGCCGGCCTCATCGCCCAAACGCTACAGGCCGCCGGCTTCGACGTGGTCGGCGCGCGCGATCTCGATCAGGATACCCTGCGCCGCACATTCCGCGAGTTTCTCGACAAGGTCAGCGCGTCCGGCCCCGACACCGTCGCCTTTATCTATCTCGGCGGGTATGGCGTGCAGCTCGAGGGTGAGAATTACTTCGTGCCGATCGATGCAAAGCTCGCGCGCGATACCGACGTGCCGTTGGAAGCCTTGCGGCTATCGGACTACATCCGGCCGCTGGCGGCGCTGAACATCAAAGCGGGCATCGTCGTCCTCGATGCCGCGCGCGCGAACCCGTTCGCCCAATCGGGCCAGCCGTTGGCCAGCGGTCTCGCTCTGGTGGAGCCGGAGCCGCACATGTTGATCGCCTTCAACGCGACGCCCGGCACCGTGGCTCCGAAGGAGCAGGGACCGTATGGCGCCTATGCTCAGGCCCTTGCGGAAATGATCCGCACCGGCGGCCTGCCGCTTGCCGAGGTGTTCGATCGGACCCGTCTGCGCGTCAATGAAACAACTAAGGGCGGCGAAGTCCCCTGGGACACGTCGAAGGTCGAAGCGCCGGTGATGTTCTTCGATCGCGCACCCGACGCACCGCCGCCTGCGGCATCCACCGCGCAGACCGCAACGATGCGCACCAAGCCGATCCGCGATCTCGACGCGCAGGATGCTTATGTCGCCGCTCTCGATCGCGACACGTTACGAGGCTATCTCGACTTCCTCGCCGCCTATCCCGACGACCCGATGGCGAGACGGGTTCGCGCCATCGTCGCCGCGCGCCGGGAAGCGATCACCTGGAGGCACACGCGGAATGTAGATACGCCGCAGGCCTATTGGTCGTATCTGCGCCGCTATCCGCGCGGCCCGCATGTCGCCGACGCCCATCGCCGCCTCGCGTATCTCGCCGCGGCATTCGAGCCTCCGCCGACCTTTGCGGCAATCAGCTATGATGTGCCGCCGCCGCCCGAGGACGAGGTGGTGTATTTCCGTCAGCCGATGCTTGTTTTTGACGATCCGGATTACGATTTCGCGCCGCCACCGCCGCCACCGGTCTTTTTCCTGCCGCCGCCGCCACCGGACTTCGTCGTGCTGGCGCCACCGCCCCCCGTCTTCGCGGCGTTTGTCCTGCCGGTCCCCGATTACGTGCCGATGCCGGTATATTACAGCCCGCCGCCATACATCGCGCCGCCGCCGCAGAACATCATCTACAACAACATTCACAACACCGTCGTGATCAACAACACCACCAACATGGTTACGATCACCAGGCCGGGCGGCCAGGCACAGACGGTCACGCCGGTGCAGGCGCTTGCTCCGCAACCGGCCGCTACGAACCCGACGGCAACCTCTCCTGCCGCGCCGCCACCGGGACTGCATGCGACGCCGAATATGCCGAGCGTCGCGGCCGCTCCCTCGCATGGAGCCGCTGTCGGGATCGCGGCGGCAGGTGCCGCAGTCGCCGGCGCCGCTTTGCTGGCGCCGTCGTTGCCGAAAACAGTGGCGAAAAAGGCGGCGATGACCATGCCGCAGCACAGTCCGCCAACACCCGCGCAGCAGACCAAGCCCCTGATGCCAGGACCACAACCTACGATCAAGCAGCCCGGCCAACTGCCCACCCCGTCGGGCCAACAGGTGCCTGCTTCACTGGATCGCAAAGCGGCTACATCTCCATTGCCGGGCACTCCCGGCGGACAACCGCTGCCGTCAACAAATGGTAAACCGCAAACCCCGCTTGCACCGACCGGCGGCAAACCACCGGTGCAGCCGTTATCTGGCGCCGCGGGCTCACATTCAGCGCCTCCGGCGAGCGCCACAATGCCGTCCTCGACTCAGCCTCCGCATCCGCAGGCGCAGCATGGGACACTGCCGCCACCGGCTGTGCCATCCTTGCAATCGGGCAGCAAAACTGCCGTCCAGCCATTGCCCAGTCAGCGCGGTCGGCCGGCTCCGACAGTCCAGCATCTTCAGCAAGGACTGCGTCCGGTAACAACCATGTCGCCACGCATTGTGCGCCCGGCTCCGCCTCCAACGGCGCACGTCGTCTCACCGCCGAATGCGCGGGTGGCGCCGCGACCCGCGCAGATGGCACGCCCCGCTCCGCCGCCCGCCGTCCGCCCTATCCCACCGCGAGCGGCGGTTGCACGGCCGGCGCCTCCGCCGATGGCGCGGCCGGCTCCTCCACAACCGCCTCAAATGTCGCGCCCTGTTCCGCCGGCCGTTGTGCGCACGGCTCCGCATCCAGTTGCGGTTGCACGACCAGTCGTTCGTCCTCCGCCACCACCCGCGGCCCGTCCGGCACCGCAAGCCGCCAAGCGTTGCGTCCAACCAAACGGACAGCCCTGTAAACGGTAAGGTGATCTTCGATCTGATACGACAGAGTTAGCCGAAACCCGGTCGAGGCGACCAAACAGGTGGGTGCGAAAAGCGGGCTGCGCGGGGCTCGTCGACCATACTGGTGCGCTGCCGCACCGTGTCAACGACTACTCCGCGTCGACCAGTTACGGCTTCCAGGAGGTGACGGTTAAGGACTTTGTCGATGAGGTTGTCATCCTGGGCGGCTGCGAGAAGATCGCCCAGCATCAGCGCTCCGATGGTTCGGGCACCAGGCCGTAGCACAAATGACAGACTTCCAAATATCGCAGCATCTCCCATCGTTTGGCACACTCATGACTCCTTAGACTAGAGATCGTCTGGTCCATGTATGCCGGTGCGTGCGAGATCGCGAAGCAATTTTCTGACAAATATGATGTTCATCCGCTGAAGGTGATGGTTGTTGCCGAACTTGAATTGATTCGTTTCAGAGACAAGCAGCCCATCATCCCGTTCCGCCAGTATTCCCCTTTTCTTCAGCTGGTTCGCGCGCCGCCGTATGGTTTCGATCGGAAGGTTTAGAAAGCGGGACAGCGTCGCTCGCGAGACACCCTGCTTAACCGCGTCTGGTTCAGTCGCATGGACGCTCGCGAACCGCTTATCCAAAGCGTCATCTTTCATCACGTTTAGCACGTTAGCATTCAGGATCGCATGAACGATGAGCAGATCCAGTGGATCGAAATCATAATGGCGGAATAGTTCGCTGATCGAGCATAGGACATACGCCAAGGTATGCCGTGAAACCGCTCTCACGAGATCGTCGGGCAGCGACTTCTCTTCTAAGGCCATCAACGCTTGCTCCTGCCGTTCATGCTTATAAAGCACCATGCCCAAAATGGGTAGGTCAAGTATTGTCACGACGGCAAAGCTGATCAATCAATCGGTCTCGCTTCAGTGCTTCATGATGATCCAGGATAAACGGCAAAAGCCCCGCGTTCGATTTTCAAACGGTATGAAGGTGCAGATCGTCGCATCTGACGGCGCTTGGCAGCATTCGTGCGAGATCATCGACATTTCGGAAACGGGAGCCAAGCTTTGGTTCTCCAACCTGCTCGAGATGGCGGAAATCGAGGAGTTTCTCCTTTTGCTCTCAAGCAATGGCGCAGCCGGTGTGCGCGCCTATCGGCGATGTAAAGTCAGATGGAGGATGAGCAACGAAATGGGCGTAGAATTCCTGCCAAAGGAATTGCCACCGATCAGTCGGCATTCATCCGATTCATTGAAGTAGACCGGAGCTTTGTTGCGTTCTGCAGAGTGTTTGGCGGTACTTTAATGCTGTCTGATCGGAGCGTTAGGTGAAGCGACGATGAGATTCGGCCGTGTCGCCCAAATTAGAGGAAGTTCGTCCAATGCCCGCGCACGACTCCACAAAGTGATCTGGTCTGGCCATCCTTGCCGAAAAGATCCGGGGCACGTCCGGCCAAAAGCTCACCCAACAGGTCTTTCTCGATCGCCGCCGTATGATGTGCCTCGTGCTTCATCACTGTGGCATCAAACACAAGGTTTCTGACTGTCCCCGAGAACCAGTCAAGTCGTCGTTTCCCCAAGAGGCCGATCGCGTACAAATGCACAGAGCAAGTTCATCGAGCGTTGCGCAAGCTCGACTATCGTCCCTCGAATCAAGAAGGTGGCTTAAGCAACGTCGGGAAATACTCTCAGTTCAAGCCCTGAGCTACGTTGCAGGCGCTCTCATTCTGTTGCTCTATGTGCATGCAGGGGTGATCCCGATCACTCTTCCAGCGGCATTTGTTCTTTCCGGCACTGGGCTAACGGCCATCTTTGCCGTCCTGTCGGAAATGAAGATCGGCGACAGATCCAACGATCATTTCCTTACGTTCTATCAGGCCGCGACCAATATCGCGATGCAACTTGCATTTCTGGTCGTAGCCCCAGAAATCGGCATTGTCTTCCTTAGCGTCATTTTCGTGATTTTCGCATCGGCGGGCTTGCGTATGACTGCGCGAGAGGCCGCGACGCTGTGGGTTCTTACAGGTGGCTGCGTAGCAACAATACTCTTCGTCTTGAAAACGACAATTGCCGTTCCTCTGACAACTCCAGCCGAATGGCTAGCCGGAACCAGTCTGTTCGTGACAACAATCGGTCAGTGTGCGTACTTCGGTGTCATTGGCAATTCCGTAAATCGAAAGCTTCATCAACGTACCGTCGAACTCAAGGCCGCCTATCAACAAATCGAAGAGCTTGCCCAGCTGGATGAACTAACAGGAGTACGAAACAGGCGGAACATACTAAAATGCTTAAGCGAGGAGATTGCGCGCGTTCAACGCACCAAAGCTTCTTGCTCTCTCGCCGTTATCGATCTGGATTTTTTTAAGAAGATCAACGATCAGTTCGGCCATCCAGCAGGTGATGAGGCGCTGCGCACTTTCGCGATTGCGATCTTTGCAAATATCAGGGCTATCGACAGACTGGGGCGCTATGGAGGAGAAGAGTTTCTCTTGGTTCTGCCAGACACTGCTCAGGACGAAGCAGTTCGGATGCTGGACCGGCTGCGATCGATTATCTCTGAGGTGGATTGGTCGGCAATCTCAGAAGACTTGAGATTGACCATGTCGGCTGGAATTTGCTCTATCCGACCAACGGATTCGACCGATGAGATTCTGTCTCGAGCGGACGCCGCACTTTATCAAGCAAAAGACGCTGGCCGAAATTGCGTTGTTGCGACTTAGCGCAAGCTTACATCGATGCTCAGGCTTGTTTCGCTATCGCCTTGAAGCGCATACATTCGGACATATTATCGCGATCCCCAAGCTTACATCAAAAACTCAGCAACAAACGGACGGTGCGAAAGCTCCCTGTGTCTCCCTGAAACACTATCTCGAAAACCTCCATCTCAGTAACATCATACACCAGTGGACCCGCCGATGTACCGCCCGCCGTATCCGTTCTCTACATAACCGACACAACCGACTTTCACCGGGCACGCCTACCCTGCATCTCTATCCGTGCAGGTGCGTGGGCCGCCCGTATAGTCGTGGATCGCACGGTGATCAGAGGGTGTCGCAACTCTAGATGTCCTCATGCTCAGCATTCTGAGCACATAGCGTGCAAGACCGTGCTGGCTTTTGTGCATAATATAGGGGCCTGATGAAGAAAGTAGATTTCGATTTGAAACGGACCTTGTCTACGGTCGCTGTAATCATCGGCGCCGCTGTTCCGGTAGAAATCTTCCGTCGCGGTATCTCGTAGTCGATTGAGTTCTTACTAATCGCACGCCATGATTGCCCGCCGGTTTCAACCGTCGGGAAGTCCCCGACCCATTTAGCGGGACCGTTCTTCGGCCTCCTAATCGTGAATGGGGCTTCGCTTTCCCAACCCCATTCTGGCGATACTTTTCCTTGATAGAGTTCGACCGGCTGATGCCGGCATGCAGCCTCAGGGCATGAGCACTAGCAAACGGCGAAAGTCAGCTGGCAGAGATGTTTTGGCCTTTTCAATTGCGTGGAGTATCTTGAAAGTCACGATATCCACAAACATTGCGGAGCCTTATGGAACTCCACGCCTGCGACGTCGTTTTTAACCGATCGCTGCTTAAGCTGCTGGAGCTCGTTTGAACCGTCGAAAATTTCTTTCAACCTCGGCCGCCTTGCCGGTCTTGGCACTTATTCCGCATGCGAGAGTTTCGGCTGCGTCATCGGCATCGGAACCCTTTGGCTCGTCCCGCGTACGTCAACTAGCGCGCGACGCGGCCGGCAAGGAGTTCGTGTCTCCGGATAGCAAACTTCCGGACGCGTTCAAGGATCTCGATTACGATCACTACCGTGCGATCCGCTTTCTGCCGGAACATGCCTTGTGGCATGGCGAAAAGCTGCCGTTCGAGGTGCAGTTCTTTCACCGCGGGTTCTTCTACAAGAACCGCGTTGACATCTACGAAGTCGTGGACGGACAGGCGACGAAGATTCAATACCGGCCCGATTATTTTTCATTCGGCGAGACTAAGCCACCGCCGCCTGACGCCGATCTCGGCTTTGCCGGCTTTCGAATCCACGCTCCCATCAATCGACCCGATTATTACGACGAGGTCTGCGTGTTTCTTGGCGCAAGCTATTTCCGCGCAGTCGCGAAGGGCGAAATTTACGGGCTGTCGGCTCGTGGTCTTTCGATCAATACCGGCGAAGCAAAGGGCGAGGAATTTCCGCTGTTCAAGGCGTTCTGGATCGAAAAGCCCGCGCCGAATGCGACCTCGATCGTTGTGCATGCTTTGCTCGATAGCAAGAGTGCCGCTGCATCCTACCGCTTCACCATCCGTCCGGGAGCGACGACCGTGTTCGACGTCGAGATGTCGCTCTATCCCCGCGTCGATCTTGATCACGCCGGACTTGCCCCGATGACCAGCATGTTCTTCTTCGGGCCGAACGATCGCAACGACGTCGACGATTTTCGTCCCGCGGTCCATGATTCGGATGGCCTTGCGATTTATAATGGGCAGGGCGAGCAGCTTTGGCGTCCGCTCAGCAATCCACGCGATCTCCAGATCAGCACCTTTGCCGACCTCAATCCACACGGATTTGGACTGATGCAGCGGGAGAAGAATTTCTTCGCGTATGAGGATCTGGAATCACAATTTGAGCGTCGGCCGAGTCTGTGGGTCGAGCCGATCGGAGACTGGGGAGAAGGATCCGTTCAGTTGATTGAGATTCCCACCAAAGAGGAGATCCACGACAATATCGCAGGGTTCTGGCATCCAAAATCGGCGCTGCAGTCAAAGGGGGAACATAATTTCACCTATCGTCTGCACTGGGGGCCGGATGCGCCGAAGTCCCACGCATTGGCGAGGTTTTCCCGAACCGGCATCGGAATTCGCGGTGACAACAAGCTTTTCGTATTGGACCTGATCGGAGACATTCTGAAATCGGTCGACCCCAAGAAAGTCAAAGGCGCGGTCAGCGCCGAAAAGGCGGAGATCAAGAATATCGTCACCCAACCGAATCCCGATACTGGCGGCTGGCGATTGAGCTTCGAAATGCCGATCAAGGACAAGACGCCGGTCGAACTGCGGGCTTCACTGATGCAGGACGACAAGGCCCTCTCCGAGGTCTGGGTCTACCGATGGGCACCATAGACGCACCACGCTCGCCCATCGCTAACCGCGCCAAGGATGGATACGGCTTCCTGCCTGCCGAGAATCCATTGACCATGGTTCCATCGCAGCTTTGGAGTGCTGCGCCCCCGGGCCGCGCTCGGGACAAACCGACATCAACGATGCCGTTGCGGCGTATCTACATCTTCGTCGGGACCGCAGCCATGACGCTCGCCGGCGGCTACGAGATGTATGAAGTGCTTCAGGTTGGCGGAGTTACCATCTTGGAAGGTCTGGTCCTCGGGCTGTTTGTCCTGCTGTTCGCCTGGATCGCTTTTTCGTTCGTGTCCGCGCTCGCTGGCTTCGCCGTGTTGCTCCTCCGGAAACGCGAGGTTCTGCGAATCGACACCTTAGGCCCCCTACCGACTGTCATCGGCCGAACAGCGATGCTCTTGCCGACATACAACGAGGATGCGCATCGCATCATGGCGCGTCTGCAGGCCATCTACGAATCCGTCGAAGAAACCGGAGTTGGCCATAGGTTCGACTGGTTCGTGTTGAGCGACACCACCGATCCCTCAATCTGGATCGCCGAGGAAGCGAGCTTCCTGCAACTGCGCCGGAACTGCGATACCGGCCGGTTATACTACCGCCATCGGGCCGACAACACCGCGCGGAAATCCGGCAACATTGCCGAGTGGATCGGGCGGTTCGGCGCAAGCTACGACCATATGATCATCCTCGATGCGGATAGTTTGATGTCCGGCGACACCATCGTGCGGCTGGCCGCGGCGATGGACTTTCATCCGGACGTCGCCCTCATCCAAACGCTACCCATTGTTGTCAACGCTCGCAGCCTTTTTTCGCGGCTCCAGCAATTCGCCGGCCGGCTTTACGGCCCCCTGATCGCGGCAGGAATCGCATGGTGGCACGGCTCGGACGGTAACTACTGGGGCCATAATGCCATCATCCGGGTACGTGCGTTTGCCCAGGATGCCGGGCTTCCGGAATTGCGCGGCCGCAAGCCGTTCGGCGGTCATATTTTGAGCCACGATTTTGTCGAGGCGGCGCTGATGCGGCGCGCTGGCTGGGCCATCCATATGGCGCCGACGCTTGGCGGCAGCTTTGAGGAATGCCCGCCGTCGCTGCTCGATTTCGCCGCGCGCGATCGCCGGTGGTGTCAGGGAAATCTCCAGCATCTGGCGGTATTGCCGGCACGTGGGCTGTATTGGATATCCCGACTGCACCTACTGACCGGAATCGGGTCATACCTTACTGCTCCGCTCTGGCTATTGTTCCTGTTGCTCGGGATCCTGATTTCACTGCAAGCGCAATTTGTCCGACCGGAATATTTCTCGAAAGGTTTTTCGCTGTTCCCTAAATGGCCGGCGCAGGATCCTGTTCTCGCGGCATGGGTGTTCGGGGGCACGATGGGCCTTCTGATCGTCCCGAAGATTCTGGCTTACGTTCTTCTTCTCACTCAACGCGACAATCGCCGAGCATTCGGGGGCGTGAGAGCCTTGGCTGGCATCGTGATTGAGACCTTGCTGTCCGCCCTGATCGCGCCCGTAATGATGATCTTTCAATCGACTGCGGTCGGTGAAATTCTTCTTGGACGTGACTCGGGATGGCAGGTTCAGCGTCGCGACGACGGCGGAGTGACGCCACGTGAACTCTATCGCAAATATGCCGCCCCCACGCTGTGCGGTGTCGCGATGGCTCTCAGCGCTTACGCGGTCTCCGTGCCGCTGTTCTTATGCACATCTCCGGTAATCCTTGGCCTTCTGCTCGCCATCCCGCTGGGATTTGCTACTTCGGCTGGTTCGCGACCGGGCGGGCTGTTTGCGACGCCCGAGGAAACAGCGCCACCGCACGTGCTGCTTCGGGCAAATGAACTGGCGGCTGTTCCGGGGCCTCTTCCAACGGATGCGCTATCGACGCTCCGTGGCGATCCCGCGACGCTGAAACACCATCTGGATTCGATCGCTCCCCGAGTAGGGCGCATGCGCGGCCAGATTGACCATCATCTCGCTGTCGCCCGGGCCAAGATTGATGACGCAGAGACATTTGAGGAGGCCGTCGGCTACCTGACGATGCGAGAGACCGCCGCCGTCCTTAACGACCGACCCATGCTCGAGCGTATGATGACAATGGCACTGGGCGTCACTTCAAATCTCAGGTGACACAGCTAATACTATGACATGATAAAGTGCTTACTGCGCCGGTGACGGAAAGAATCGATCTCGCGGTCGTGCAGTCAACCAACAGTCCCGCCCGCCCTTTTTCTCCCCGAATTATTGGAAAGTAATCCGATTCCGTGAGCTTTGGTTCGATCAAAATGATCTTCTGATTCATCACTCTCAGCACCGTCCGTATTCGCGCGGCCTTACCAATTAGCTATGAATCGCAGCACTGTTGGCCAAGCCGCACGACGCAATTCACGGTCACCCACGCGGCCAAGCAGAACAGGCCGGCCGAAGCCGGGACGCACTCATCGCAGCGCGGCCATCGACGACGAGGTAACGCGAGTTATCGACGTACTTGCCGATCCAGTAAGGTGCGTTCGTCTTAGGACGAGCGCGGCTCATAGACGGTGGCGTACATCGTCGGCCAGCCTGACGCTGGAATGGGTAGATGGTGGCGAAACGGGGAGCACCGGTTAACTCGCGCTCAGCTCCAATGGAAAATCAAGTTGGACGACTGTGCCGTTTGGCGTGTTGGAGGCTACCGCAATACGACCGTCGAGCTGAGCGACCAAACTCTTGATGACCTTGAAGCCCAGGCTCGCCCGTGGCTGGTCGATATCGAAATCTTGCGGAAGACCAACTCCTTGATCCGATACATCCACGTGCAGGTCGGCTCCACGCGGCTCGCCCGCTACCTTAATCTCGCCGGATCCCCCGGGGTAAGCATGCTTGGCCGAATTTGTTACGAGCTCGTTGATCAGAAGGCCCAGCGGAATCGCCTTGTCAGCAGAAATCATCAGATGGCCGAAAGCGAAGCTTACCTTATGTGCAACGGTTTCCTGCAGGTTCCTGCACAGTTCGCCCGCGAAGTCGGCGATGTCGACAAACCCGATTCTTGTGCTACGCCATAAATGATCGTGCACCTGGGCAATCGTGGTAATGCGAGAGGCAGCATCCTGAAGCGCATTCTGGACGTCTGCCGACTGCGCGTTGCGGCTTTGCACGCGGAGCAATCCAACGACGGATGCGAGGCTGTTCTTAACGCGGTGGCTCATCTCGCGCGTCAACATGGCTTGGTGATCGAGAGCCTTCTGAAGGTCCGCGTCGGCATGTTGGCGCTCGATGGCGATGCCAAGCAACCCCGCGAAGCCGGCAAGGAATTCCGCATCCGCAACATCGAATTGCCCGGAGTCCGGACTGTCGACTTCAAGGACACCAAACGGCAGAGCACCTTCGCCACCCCGCGCGATCAGAACGTTGATTGCGCGCTTTATGCCGTGATCCGACAAAAGTTTTGGCGTACGAAAGCGGGTTTCTTGATGAAGATGATTGGAAATGACCGTTCGTCCAGTTTGGAACGCGTAGCCAGCAGGGGATTCCAGGTCGATCGCAAAAGACACTTGGCCAATCGTCCCTGGCGCCCAGCCGACGCCGGCGCACACCAACAGCCGTTTGTCGTCGGCGGTATACTCCAGGACTTTGGCGAACGGGGTTTCGAGGCCTTGGGCACAAAGCTCGGTGGCCCTCTGCAGGATTTGTCCGATGTCGCGGGTCTGCAGCGCGGAACGGCCGAACTCGCCCAGCAAGGACTGTTGCCGCAGGCGGTAAGGAAGCTCTTGCCTGGTGACATCGGTCGCTGCGGTAGGGACCGATACCGACTCCTTCCCTGGCGTGGCGGGCATAACATTGTTTCCGTCAAATTGGGGGTGCGACCTCGACACCCGACGACGTAGCACGGCGCGATTGAGAAAGCAGAGATTTTAGCCCAGAACCGTGCGTGTGCGGTAAGTTGCAACGATTGCGCCAATTTGTTGAGCTGGAAGGCACGCGTGATGCAAATTTCGCATTGATCTAAGCAGAGGACACTTGGTCACTGACCTCGATCGTGAGGTGGGACAAATCACGGAACTTGCTGAGATTGCGGCGATAATATTCGGCTCCACGGTGTTTCTCGGTCGTGACGGCGACGATTGCTCCGAGGTGCCCGGGCCCCAACCGCCAGAGATGCAAATCGGTCACCCGATCTCCATCGCTCTCGATCGTCTGCCTGACCTTATCCGCCATGCGCGGGTCCGGATTGCGGTCCAGCAGGATGCCACCTGTGTCCCGCAACAGGCCGAACGACCAGTTCGCAATAACGACCGCGCCGATCAAACCGGCGAGCGGATCCATCCAAAGCCATCCGAAGGCTCGTGCGAGGAGAAGTCCGACGATCACCAACACCGAAACGGCGGCATCGGCCGCGACATGGACGATCGCCGCCCGCATATTGTTATCCCGATGATGGGCGCTCCCAGACGCTTCGTGAGCATGCTCTTCGAATCTCTCTTCGAATTCCTTGAGCCGACCGCCCTGCTCCAGACGGACCTTGGCCACGAACTCATGAGGTTCCGGAATCTCGTCGATCGATTCCAGATATCGTCCACGATCCGCGAATGTGAATGTCTCTCTACTGCCAGCAGGTCTTATGGTCTCTACGGTGACGTGCGAAGCATCCAACTGCAGACCATCCGGAAGCTGCAGTCGGAAACGCGGCGGCACACCATTTTCAAAAACCTTAAGTTCGACCACGCCGGCTCCGAGATCGATCCGGCGAACATCCTCACCGTGATCGTGTGGATGTTCGTGACCATGTGAATGACCGTGTCCGTGATGACCGCCGGACAACAACCACGCGCTTGCGAGATTAACACCAAGGCCGAGCACGGCGATCGGAATGGCCTCATTGAAACTGATGGCGACGGGGGACAGGAAACGCGATACCGCCTCATAACCGATCAGCAACGCGATCATCGCCAATATGATCGCGCTGCTGTATCCGGCGAGATCCCCGAACTTCCCGGTGCCGAAGGTGAAATTCCGGTCGTTGGCATGCTTGCGCGCATATGTATAAGCCAATGCCGCCAACAGAAGCGCGCCGGCATGGGTCGACATATGCAGACCGTCGGCGATCAGGGCCAACGATCCGAACAGTGCGCCGCCGACGATCTCCGCGATCATCATGACGCCACACAGCACGATGACCGCCCAGGTCCGGCGCGCGGCCTTGTCGTGGTCTTCTCCTAAAAATACGTGATCATGCGCGGCGAAAGGATCGAACGTTCGGTCGTCGGTCATGGCGCGTCCTTACTTCAGGTAGGTATGAACGACTTCGATCAGTTGATCTGCCGCATCTGCATTGAGCGCGCCGGGGTTCTTCTGGGGATCGACCAGATGGGTGCGGATGTGATCTTCCACCACCTCGGCCATCAGACCTGCGACACTTCCACGGATGCCGGCAATCATGTGCATGATGCGCTCGCACTCAGCTTCTTCGCTCAACGCACGTTCGATGGCCTCAACCTGCCCGCGTATACGGCGGACGCGCGCAAGCAGCCTCTTTTTCTCTCGGATGGTATGGCTCATGCGACAATATAGCCTACCCCCCTATCCTTTTCAAGCCGCAGCTCTGGATTGGCTTATCCCCCTGGGGAGGATAAGCTCTGCGGATGGCAAAAGTTCATGTTCACGAAACTCATCCCAATATCGTCAAGCGACTCCGTCGCGCGGAGGGGCACCTTCGCCGGGTCATCGGCATGTTCGACGAAGGCCGGTCGTGCCTGGATCTGGCTCAGCAGCTTCATGCGGTCGAGAAGGCCGTCGGCGAGGCGAAGCGAACGCTGATCCACGACCACGTGGACCACTGCCTCGATATCGCCGTGAGCGGTCCCGGCAAATCGACAAGAACCGTCGTCGACGAGTTCAAGGCCATTTCCAAATATCTGTGACGGCGCCGCGCTGGCAGCACGTCGGAAGAGTATCATAATGAGTCGCTCGACAATCGTTGCGCTTGCGTTCGCGGCAGGAGCCGGGATTGTCGCGCTCACGCCGGTGCTGTCGACGATCGCCCAACGGGCGGTCGGAACAGGCCCCCAGTCGAAGATAGCAATTTCGCCGAAGCCGTCGGCACCTGAGCCGATCTCCGGCCTTCTTTCTATGAGCGATGAGCAAATCAAGCTCGCGCAGATCGATCTGGTCGAGGTCGGACCGGCAGCAATCGCCAGGCGTCTCGTCGTTCCGGGTTCGGTCGTTCCCGACGCGAACCTGATCGCGCATGTCTCGGTCAAGCTATCCGGGACGGTCGCAGAGCTGCGCAAGAATATCGGTGAAGATGTCGCAAAGGATGAAGTGATCGCCGTCCTCGAAAGTCGCGAGGTCGCTGATGCCAAGAGCGAATACTTGGCAGCCAAGCTCACAAACGATCTGCAACAGGACTTGTCCACACGCGACAAGACGCTTTGGGACAGCCGTGTAGGCACCGAACAGCAATACCTGCGCTCCCGCAACGCTGCGGCGCAAACCGAAATGCGCGTCAAAATCGCGCGACAGAAATTGCTCGCGCTGGGCCTCGGCGAAAAGGAGATCACCGCGGTGCCCGGGGCTCCTGAGGCTTCGCTTCGACGTCAGGATGTACGCTCGCCAATCTCTGGGCGGGTGGCCGAACGCAAGGTGGAGTTGGGCACAGCCGTTGGACGGGACAGTCTGGAGACCGAATTGTTCGTCGTGGTCGACCTGAGCCGCGTCTGGGTCGAATTGTCTGTAGCCTCTTCCGACCTCCAGTTGATCAAGGAAGGCCAGTCGGTCAAAATTTCCGCACGAGGTCTTGCCGAGACAACCATCGGCAAGATCATCTTCGTGAGCCCTCTGGTCGACAAGGATACGCGCACCGCGCGCGTCGTGGCTGAAATCTCGAATCCCGACCAGACCTGGCGTCCGGGATCGTTCGTCACGGCGGGGATCATGCTCAACGAGCGGACCGTAGCTGTCGCGGTGCCCGCGACCGCGATCCAGAAGCTGGATGGCCAACCGATCGTGTTCGTTCGGACCAAAGACGGCTTTGAGAAGCGCAACGTCGTGGTTGGTGAGAGCGAGGATCAGGCCATCGAGATCGTATCCGGTGTCACTCCCGGCGAGACGATCGCCACGACGAACACGTTCTCGCTCAAGGCCGAGCTTTCGAAGCTACGGGACGAGGACTGAGCTATGATCGAACGCGTCATCGATTTTTCGGTCCGGCGCCGATGGCTCGTCCTGCTGATCACGCTGGCGGCGGTCGCCTCGGGTTTCTGGTCGCTGACCAGGCTTCCGATCGATGCAGTTCCGGATGTCACCAACGTCCAGGTTCAGGTCAACGCCGTAGCTCCGGCACTGACGCCGGTCGAAATCGAGAAGCAGGTCACCGTAACACTAGAGACGGTGCTGGCCGGCACGCCCGGCCTGGAATCGACGCGGTCGTTTTCGCGAAACGGCTTTGCCCAGATCACGGCCGTGTTCACCGACCGCACCAATATCTACTTTGCGCGCCAGCAGGTTTCGGAGCGCATCAACGAAGCCAAGGCCAATCTTCCGCCCGGCGTCGATATCAAGCTCGGGCCAATCTCAACGGGACTTGGCGAGATCTATTGGTGGGCGGTCGAATACGCCAAGCCGGGCGCAGGCAGCCCGGTGCAGGATGGGCAACCCGGCTGGCAATCCGACGGGACATATCTCACGCCCGAAGGTGAGCGACTGACCGACGAATTTCAGAGGACGGTGTATCTGCGCACCGTGCAGGATTGGATCATCCGCCCGCAGATGAAGACGGTCCCCGGTGTGGCCGGCGCCGATGCCATCGGGGGTTTCGTCAAGCAGTTCCAGGTGCAGCCCGACCCGGCGCGGCTGATCAGCTTCGGACTGTCCCTCAATCAGGTCATCGAGGCGATTGAGGCCAACAACATCAGCCGGGGCGCCAACTACATCGAACAAAATGGCGAAGGGTACGTGGTCCGCGCCAGTGGCCGGGTCGAAAACATCGAGGACATCGCGCAAATCGTCGTGTCTACGCGGGCCGGCGTCCCTATCCGCGTCAAGGACGTTGCCAACGTCGTGATCGGTAAGGAGTTGCGCACCGGCAGCGCCAGCGTCAACGGCCGCGAGGTCGTCCTCGGAACGGCGCTGATGCTGATCGGTGGCAACAGCCGCACGGTCGCGGCCGCGGCGGATGCGAAAATCAAGGAAATCAGCCGCACGCTTCCGCCGGGCATCTACGCCCATACCGTGCTCAACCGGACGCAATTGGTCGACGCCACGATCAAGACCGTCGCCACCAACCTGGCGGAAGGCGCCCTGCTCGTCATCGTCGTGCTGTTCCTCTTGCTAGGCAATCTGCGGGCCGCGGTGGTGACTGCGTGCGTGATCCCAGTCACCATGATGCTGACAGCAACGGGCATGCTACAGGGCAAGATCAGCGCCAATCTCATGAGCCTGGGTGCCTTGGATTTCGGACTGATCGTCGACGGCGCCGTGATCATCGCCGAAAACAGTCTGCGCCACCTCGCCGAGCGTCAGCGCGAGTTTGGGCGAGCGCTGGCGTTGGAGGAACGGCTCCAGACCGTCAAGGAATCCGCCGTCGAAATGATCCGGCCGACGGTCTACGGCCAGCTCATCATCATTCTCGTCTACGTGCCATTGCTGACGTTCACGGGCGTCGAGGGCAAGACGTTCGAGCCGATGGCGCTGACGGTCATCATCGCGCTCGTTGCGGCCTTCGTCGTCTCGTTGACGTTCGTCCCGGCCATGGTCGCCCTCACCGTCACCAAACCCGTCCGCGAGGAAGAAAACGCCATCATTCGCAAGCTGAAGGCAGCTTATGCGCCGCTGTTAACACGGGTGATCGCGTCGCCGCTGCCGGCGATCGGCGTTGCCACAGTGCTGTTCATCGCGGCCGGTTTGCTCTTCACCCGGTTGGGGCAGGAGTTCACGCCGACACTGGATGAGAAGAACATCGTGATGGAGGTTAAGCGGATCCCGAGTACGTCGATTACCCAATCGCAGGCGATGCAACTCCAGATCGAGAGCGTCGTCAGCAAATTTCCCCAAGTGGCGTTCGTGTTCTCCCGCACCGGAACGCCGGACCTTGCCGCCGACCCCATGCCGCCGAACGCGTCTGACACCTATATTATCGTCAAACCACGGGCCGAGTGGCCCGACCCGTCGATGACAAAGGACGACCTCATCAAGCAGATCGAAGCGGAAGCCTCGAAACTGCCGGGCAACAAGCTTGGCTTCTCTCAACCGATTGAAATGCGATTCAATGAGCTGATCGCAGGCGTGCGCGAGGATCTGGCGGTCAAAGTCTTCGGCGACGATTTCGAGCAAATGCAGCGGACCGCTGGTAGTATCGCCAATGTGCTGCGGCGCATCGACGGCGCCCAGAACGTGAAGGTGGAAGAGACCACCGGTCTTCCGTTCCTGGAGATCAAGATCGACAAGGCCGAAATCGCACGCCGCGGCCTCAGCTTGCTTGCGGTCCAGGACGTGATCGAAGCCGCGGTCGGCGGCCGGGTCGCCGGACTGGTTTTCGAAGGAGATCGGCGTTTCCAGATCATCGTCAGGTTGAATGACACGCTGCGCAACGATATCACGGCCCTCGAAAACCTGCCGGTCCAATTGCCACGACTAACTGCAAATGCTGCCGTGGCGTCCGTGCCCCTTCGCGCTCTGGCGACGTTCGAACAAACAGAGGGCGCCAACCAGATCAGCCGCGAGAACGGCAAGCGACGTGTCGTCGCGACGGCCGAAGTTCGTGGGCGTGATATTGGATCGCTGGTTGCCGAGGCACAGGCGGCGGTTGGAGAGAAGGTCAAACTGGCGCCCGGCACCTGGCTCTCCTGGGGCGGGCAGTTCGAGAATTTCTCGATCGCTCGACAGCGTCTGATGTTCGTGGTCCCCGGATGTTTCCTCCTGATCTTCCTGCTGCTATTCGGCGCGCTCGGCTCCGCACGCGATGCATTACTGGTCTTCAGCGCGGTGCCCCTCGCGCTAACTGGCGGCATCGCCGCGCTTTGGCTGCGAGGAATGCCGTTCTCGATCTCGGCCGCCGTCGGCTTTATCGCACTTTCCGGAGTTGCCGTCCTGAACGGATTGGTGATGCTGAGCCAGATTCGAAGATTGATTTCGGAAGGTGTGGGTACGAGCGCCGCTATCAGCCAAGGCGCTCTGACGCGGTTTCGTCCGGTCATCATGACCGCGCTGGTCGCCTCGCTCGGCTTCGTGCCGATGGCGCTTGCGACCGGAACGGGAGCAGAAGTGCAGAAGCCGCTGGCGACCGTGGTGATCGGTGGCCTGTTGAGCGCGACACTGCTCACGCTGCTCGTTCTGCCGGCGCTTTATTCCTACTTCGCGTCCTTCGAAAGCCAGACAAAGCCCGACCGCGCGTTCATCCCGAGCCGGGCAGCAGAGTAGAGGCTCTGTTGGATTGCAAAGACGTACATTGCGTCTCCCGTTCATACGAATAGCGAGCGCGTTTCCGGAATCACCACGGCAGCATTCGCTGCATCACACGATCACGATGGATTAAGAGGTGTGCCATTGCCGCCGCAACGTGAACGCCGATCACTACGAGCAACGACCATTCCATAATTTGATGCCAGCCGTCGATCGCACGAACGCCGGAGGCGCTTTCGGAGGCCAGCATCGGCAGACGGATCAAGAAGAAATACGACAGGCTCCATCCGCGAAACGAGGCGAACAGCCAGCCGGTTATGGTCGTTGCCAATACAAGCGCATAAAGCAGCCAGTGGACAGCTTCTGATGTCAGGCGTTGCCAGGGAGGAAGCGAGTCTTCCGGCGCCACCGGATGCGTGATTCGCCACCCGAAACGAAGAACGATCAGCGCGAGGATGGTGAGCCCGAAGGAGACGTGAAACACCATGGCGCTGCCCGGCTGCGCGCCACGGTGAATGTCCGGCATGAACCAACCGATGGGATACTGCACCACCAGCAGCGCAACAATGAGCCAATGAAAGACTTTGGCCGTTTTTCCGTAGTACAATCGCTGGCCCATGACTATGCCGCTCCGATCAGGATGCCGACCGCCAGCACGATCGCGCCGCCAAGCACGATCTGGAATACCGCCTGCAGGAACGGCGTGTCCATGTACCGCGTGCGAATGTAGGCAATCGCCCACAATTCAAGGAAGACGACGACGCCGGCGATCGTTGTTGCGATCCAGAACGCATTAAGCCAGGAATCGGGAACCAGATAGGGCAGCGTGTGGCCGAGGCCGCCCAACGTCGTCATCAGTCCGCAGATAGCTCCGCGCAGCCACGGCGAACCACGTCCCGTCATCGATCCATCGTCTGACAGGGCCTCCGCGAACCCCATGCTGATGCCAGCGCCGATCGAGGCCGCGAGACCGACCAGGAATGTCTGCCAGTTGTTGTGCGTCGCGAATGCCGCGGCGAAGAGCGGCGCAAGCGTCGACACCGAGCCGTCCATCAATCCGGCAAGGCCCGGTTGAACATATTGCAGCACGAACATTCGCTTGCGGGTTTTGTCCTCCTCCTCGCGGGCGTCAGGGCTGAGGTTGCCAGTCAGTCTCGCAGCGAAGCTTTCGTGACCTTTCTCAATCTCGGCAAGATCGCCAAGCAGCTTGCGGACTCCAATGTCGCGGGTCTGTTCGGCGGCTTTTGTATAAAAACGCTCAGCCTCGAACTCCATTGTTTCGGCTTCTTTGCGGATAGTATCGAGGGAGAGATTTTTGGTCAGCCAGATTGGACGGCGACGCAGAAATCCCCGGACGTTGTTGCGCCGGATCGGCGGCAGATTGGGACCGAATTGTTGTTCGTACATTTCGAGAAGCAGGTGGCGATGGTTCTTTTCTTCCTCGGCCATCCGCTCAAAAATCCGGGCGGAGTCGGGATATCTGCTCATCAGATCCTCCGCGAAGCTCATGTAGATGCGGCTGTCCTCCTCCTCGCCCGAGATCGCGACGGCCAGCACCTCCCTTTCGGTCAGGTCCGCGAAATTCTTCATCGAAAGCTCCAACGCCACAATTTAGAATGATTCTAAATTTAATAGGGATGCTGCGGCGACAGGTCAAGCCCAGAGTCGCGTTGCCATTCCGAGAACGATCAACGCGATGTGCTGCGAGCGAGGGCAAAAATGCAGAAGGTCAAATATCGTCTGATCAACCCGCGGCTGGCGCCGCGACGGACCGAGTTGGAGCTACCTGGAGGGCGGGAGAGCTTCAGCCGCGCGCGAATGGTTCGCGCGAACAGGTCTGGCATTGTGTGCTCTTTTCGGAAGGCGCTCAGCACGGGATCGAGTTGCTTTTATCCTTACGACAACGAGCTTTGCGTGACTCGACGGTAATTTTGAACCAGCGGAATAGAGACTACTGCATCGCGCCGTTCCGATCCAGATGCTGCAGCGTTGGCGCCGATGTTTGCGGTGCCGGGGGCCGGTAGCTCAGCGATGAGTGCGGTCAGATCAGATCGTGTTGAAGCGCTTGCGCCATTGCACGATAACGACAAGGGCTTCCTTCAGGCAAGCTCGCGCGGGGCAGCTTTCTGACCTGGGACTGCCGGTTTGAGAGCTTCTCAGTCACGCGTCAGCGCCTGATGATTGCCGTGTCGGGCTGTTCCTGCTGATCTACCCTCTGCTATTCGGCGCATTGGGCTCTCTGCGGGATGCTCTTCTCAATTTCGGCCGCGGTCGACTTCATAGCGCTGTAAGGCATCACCGTTCTCAATCGCCTGGTGATGCTGACGCAGATCCGCAAACTGATCAATGAGGGCCTTGATGCTGAAACGGCGATTGAAGAAGGCGCGCTGACACGCTTCCGCCTCGCGTCATGACAGCGCGGGTCGCCTCGCTTGGTTTCGTTTCTATGGCACTCGCGACCGGAACCGGTGCGGAGGTAGAGAAGCCGCTGGCGACCGTCGTGATCGGCGGACTCATCACCGCTACGTTGATAACATTGGTCGTCCTTCCCGCACCGTACTCATGTTTTCTCGACTGGCGATGATCATCGAAGCTGATATCAAGCCCAATCGTCGATACAAATGGACCGATGCAGCGCGCTCGTTGCTCGTGTCGTCCGACGATCGCTGGATTGCAGCTTCCCGCGAACTAAATATTTTTCCTTCCCCTGCGCAAGCTGGCGTGAATTCAGGATCTCGAAAGACTAGCATTTCGGCTGAATGAACTTTCCGATCTCATTGGGATTTGCAAAGATTACGGCCGCTCGATCGCCCATCATTCCCGCGGGCATGATTGCGGAGACATCTTTCTCCGGCCCATCCTTACTTGAATCGGTCATAAAACGGAGATTGCGTTCCCAGAACGTGCGCGTCTTCCCATCGACGGTGGTGACCCGATAGGTATCACGACAATAGGTGAGCGCCTTCACCTGTCTGGCAGGCTCGATCTTTTTCAGGTTCGGGTCGCGACCGCCACTCACCATTCCGCCCATGCCCTTCATCGGCATCTGTGTGGATTGTTTCGGCGCGGCCCCCGGTTTGGTAGCCTCCTTGAGGAATGCCAAAAGATCGGCGCGAACCCCGGCTTCTTTGATACCCTCGAACGGCATGAGATTGTCCGGAACCATGTGCTGCGGATCGATCAACCATTCATCGAGAGTCTTGTCGTTCCAGACAATTCCGGACGACTTCAGCGCATCCGAATAGCGCTCGAAGCTCGCCAAGCCACCCGCCTTGCGACCCCAAAGATCGGCCAGGCTCGGTCCCGTCATGTTGCGACCCGGTTCGAGGGAATGGCACGCCGCGCATGCCCTGAAGTCGCTCTGTCCCCGATCGACGTCACCGGGTTGTGCAATCGCTCCGGAAGCAACGGCGACGCCAGCGAACACCAACATCCATAACCTCTTCATCGGTCTCCTCCCCTGTTGGACGAGCGCAGATATTTGACGAGCGCCACCGCCGCGAGCAGCAGGACGATCACCACCAACAGTCCGATGAGTCCCATTCCCAACATCATGCCGGGCGCCATTTCGTGCATCATGGATCATCTCCTCAGTTAACAGGCTCTGGAATGCGTGGCCGCCGTTTCGTTGTCGGGGTTGATGGCGTCATCGGCCCGTGAGGACCTTCCGGCAACCGAAAGCCCTTGATCAGGCCGAAGATCGCCGGGATCACGACCAGCGTCAGCAGCGTCGAGGAAACCATGCCGCCGATCATCGGCACCGCAATCCTCTGCATGATTTCCGATCCGGTACCGGTGCTCCACATGATCGGCAACAACCCCGCCATGATCGCGACGACGGTCATCATCTTGGGGCGGACGCGTTCGACCGCGCCTTCCATGACAGCATCGTAAAGATCCGCTCGCGTGACCGCCCGCCTCTCAGCCGCGCGCTTTGTTTCGATCTCGGAATAGGCATGGTTGAGATAGATCAGCATGACGACACCGGTCTCGGCAGCGACGCCCGCAAGTGCAATGAACCCGACGGCGACGGCGACGGAAAGGTTGAATCCGAGCCACCACATCAGCCAGAGGCCACCCACCAAGGAGAATGGCAGCGACAGCATGACGATCATGGTCTCGGTGATCGAACGGAAGTTCAGGTACAGCAGCAGGAAGATGATCAGCAACGTCACCGGGACAACGATCTTGAGACGCGCGGTGGCACGCTCGAGATATTCATACTGCCCGCTCCACATCACGTAGTAACCAGGCGGAAACTGAATGCTGGCCTGCACCGCTTTTTGCGCATCGGCGACATACCCGCCGAGATCGCGGTCACGAATATCAACGTAGACGTAGGTCGCGAGTTGCCCGTTTTCGGTCCGGATCGAGGTTGGCCCACGATCCAGGCTGATCTTGGCCACCTCGCCCAGTGGTACAGCACCGCCCTGTGGCATTGGCACAAGCACGTCGGACGCGATCTTGCGAGGATTGTCACGGAGGTCGCGAGGATACCGCATGTTGACCGTAAAGCGCTGACGGCCCTCGACGGTGGTGGTCACCGTCTGTCCGCCGAGGGCAGTGGCGATGGTGTCCTGCACGTCCTGGACCATGATGCCGTAACGCGCGAGCGCCATCCGATCAGGCGTGATGTTCAGATAGTAACCGCCGATGCCGCGCTCGGCATAGGCCGACGAGGTGCCCGGCACAGCCTTCAGGACGCGCTCAACCTGCTTGGCGAGCTTGTCGATCTCCACCAGATCCGGACCGATCACCTTGACACCAACCGGGGTGCGAATTCCGGTTGACAGCATGTCGATGCGCGCCTTGATCGGCATGGTCCACGCATTGGAGACGCCCGGAAATTGCAGCGCCTTGTCCATCTTGGCGATCAGACTGTCGATGGTCACGCCGGGCGGCCACTGCTCCTTCGGCTTGAGATTGATGATGGTTTCAAACATTTCCGATGGTGCCGGATCGGTCGCGGTCGCGGCACGCCCGGCCTTGCCGAACACCGATGCCACTTCCGGGAACGAGCGGATAATCCGATCCTGCATTTGCAGCAGTTCGCCCGCCTTGGTGACGGAAATGCCCGGCAACGTCGTCGGCATGTAGAGCAACGTGCCCTCGTTGAGGTCGGGCATAAATTCCGTGCCGAGTTGGCGCGCGGGCCATATGGTGACGGCGAGGATCGCGAGCGCGAGAAGGATGACCAGCATTTTCGCCCGCATCACGCCCTTGATGACAGGTCGATAGATCCAGATCAGGAAACGATTGATCGGATTTTTGTGTTCCGGAATGATCCGCCCCCGGACGAAAATCACCATCAGCGCCGGGACCAGCGTTACCGACAGAAGCGCGGCCGCCGCCATGGAAAACGTCTTGGTGAAGGCCAGCGGGCTGAATAGCCGCCCCTCCTGCGATTCCAACGTAAAAATCGGCATGAAGGAGACAGTGATGATCAGCAGGCTGAAGAACAGCGCAGGTCCGACTTCGGATGCGGCGTCTATCAGGATTTGAAGACGCGACTGACCGGGCACGGCTCGTTCCAGACGTTTGTGCGCATTCTCGATCATCACGATCGCCGCATCCACCATGGCGCCAATCGCGATCGCGATCCCGCCGAGGCTCATGATATTGGAGCCGATCCCGAGCAGCTTCATGGCCCCGAACGCCATCAGGATGCCGACAGGCAGCATCAGAATGGCGACCAGCGCGCTCCTGACATGCAGCAGGAAGACGATACAGACCAGTGCGACGATGATGCTCTCCTCGAACAAGGTATGCTTGAGCGTCGCGATAGCGGCATTGATCAAGGTCGAGCGATCGTAGACCGGAACAATCTCGACCGACTTCGGCAGGCTGCTCGCGATCTCCTTGAACCGTTCCTTGACGTTGTTGATGACGTCGAGGGCGTTGAGGCCAAATCGTTGCAGAATGATGCCGCTGGTGACCTCTCCTTCTCCGTTTAATTCCGTAATACCGCGCCGTTCGTCCGGGCCAAGTTCGACGCGGGCCACGTCGCGCAACAGCACGGGCGTGCCGTTGTCCGTCTTGAGCACGATGTTGCCAAGGTCGTTGATGTCCTTGATATACCCCCTGCCGCGGATGACGTATTCGAACTCGGACAGTTCGACGGTTCGTCCGCCGACGTCGGCGTTGCTGGCGCGGATCGCGTCGCGCATCTTCTGCATGGTGATGCCGCGGTCGCGCATGCGCTGTGGGTCGAGAACCACGTTGTATTGGCGCACGAAGCCACCGGCGCTCGCGACCTCCGCGACGCCTCCCGCTTTCGCCAGCGCAAATTTCAGATTCCAGTCCTGAATGGCCCGCGTATCTGCAAGATTGAGTTCCTTGGAGACTACGGCGTACTGGTAGACCCAGCCGACCCCGGTGGCGTCGGGGCCAATGGTCGGCGTCACGCCCGACGGCAATCGCGGCGCGGCACCGTTGAGGAATTCGAGCACGCGCGAACGCGCCCAGTAGATGTCCGTTCCGTCCTCAAAGATCACGTAGACAAAGGACACGCCGAAGAACGAAAACCCGCGTACCACCTTCGATTTCGGCACCGTCAGCATCGCGGTCGCGAGCGGATAGGTTACCTGATCCTCGACCACCTGCGGCGCCTGACCGGAATATTCCGTGTAGACGATGACCTGGGTGTCCGAGAGGTCCGGAATGGCATCGAGCGGCAGGTGCACCAATGCATAGATGCCTGCAGCAGCCGCGAAACCCGCGCCGAACAATACCAACAGCAGATTGCGGGCTGACCAGGCGATCAGGCGGGCGATCATGGCTGGCCTCCCACTTCCGAGAAACCCTTCAGCGCAGCCTTCAGATTGCTTTCGGCATCGATCAGGAAGTTCGCCGACACCACCACGGGTTCGCCGTCGCGGAGACCGTCCTTACCTCGACGTAACCATTGCCGCGCTGGCCAAGCTTCACCTCCCGCGGCTCGAAGCGGCCCTGCCCCTTGTCCACCAACACCGACTGTCGCGTGCCGGCATCGAGCACCGCGCTTTCCGGAATTGCCAGCACCGGTGCCGGATTGCCCGTATCGATCTCGGCGTCGACATACATGTCAGGAAGCAAGGCGCGATCGGGGTTGGAAAGTTCGACCCTGATCCGTGCGGTACGGGTTTCGCGGTTCACCTGCGGATAAATGACGCCGATCTTTCCGGAAAACGTGCGCCCCGGAAAACTGCGCGCCCTCACGGTGACCGTTTGGCCTACGCGCACCGCGCCGAGATCTCGTTCGGCCACATCCACCAGGGCCCACACCATGGAGACGTCGGCGACACGGAACAGGACATCCCCGGGCTGTGCCCGCATGCCCTCGATGGCGTTGCGTTCCAGCACGATGCCGTCACGTGGCGCGGACCATTCAATCGCAATCGGAACTGTGCGACTCTTTTCCATGGCGACGATCGCCGCGTCCGGAACGTCGAGATTCATCAACCGCTGTCGCGATCCGCGGCCGTAGCGCTCGATGCCGCCTGTGGTCGGCGAATTGATCGTTGAAATGTATTCCGCGGCCGCCGAGGAAATCGCCGGGCTGTAAATCTCCATCAGCGGCTGCCCCTTCTTGACGGCAGCTCCGGTGGTGACGTTGGAGACCTTCTGCACCCAGCTTTCCGCACGCATCGAAATGACGGATATCCGCCGCTCATCGAGTTGAATCGTGCCGGGCGCCCGAACCAGCGTTCGGACCACGCGGGGCGCGGCGCGTTCGGATTGCACGCCCGTGCGTTGGATCTTGCCCGGCGACAGCTTGACCGAGCCGTCACCGGTGTCCTCGCCCTCATAGACGGGGATGTAATCCATGCCCATCGAATCCTTCTTCGGCACTGGCGACGTGTCCGGAAGGCCCATCGGGTTGCGGTAGTATTTGATCTTGCGCTCGATACCCTTGGTGTCGGCAACCTTGGTGCCCATCTCCTCGTGCACGGGATTATCAAAGCTGAGGTCCGCGCCGGGCGGCACCGCACGGTACGCCCGCCCATCCGCCGTTTTCTTCGGCGTCAACGAGTAGAACGGCTTGTCATCTGGATCCCGATAGTAAATCGGTGCCGCGGCGGACTCGGCCGCCGCCGACATCGTGAGATGAACCAAGCCAACCCTGTGCACATGGTCGGCGATGAATGCGCCGCCGACCGCCGCAATTATTGCGACGGCGGCAACACCTGTAAGGACAGCCCGGCTCATTTCTGCGCCGTGATGACGAGCTTGTTTTCGACAGTGCCGGTCTCGCCCTGCACCTTGGCGCCGAGCGACAATTGCCAACGGCCCGCCATGCCGAACGTCGCCTTGAACTTGTAGATGCCAGGCTCGCTTCCCGGCATCGGCGTGATCTTCGTCGCCATCTCCTGCATACCGTCTGGCGCCATATCGAGGCGGATCGCGAAGATCACCGCGTCGGGGACCGGCTTTCCGGTCTTGTTATTGATCAACTTGACGGCGATGACTTTGTCAGGTCCAGCCTGGACGGTCTGATCGATCAGTTCAAACTTGTAGTCCTTGATGTCCGCGAAGGCCGCGGTGCTGGCAGCACCGATTGCGGCCATAGCGATCAACGCACCCCGGAGGGCGCGCGCATAACCTGACATAATCATCTGTAAATCCTCGAACGTCGTTGGTCTGCCGTATGACGGCGCGCATCATCCGCGCAGATTCGACCGCGCGGTATCGAACGGCGCTGATGCGCCGATCAGACCAGGGTTCGAGGAGGATGGTCGGGCGGTGGACGATCGAGCCCGTCGCTCATGAGATCATCATGGAGCGCGATTTGGTGATGCCGAGCTACACGCACGACAATCGCCTCGACAGCGGGATGCGACGCCAAATTCTTCACTGCGCAAATCGCAAGTAGCGGGCAATCCTTGCAGTCATTCTTCTTTTGCGTGTCCGGGCAGCATGGCATGTCGCCGGCCATCGACGCCATGTCGGACATCGCGACGTTGGACGGCCCTATCTCGGCGGCTGGCGATACCAGCGGCGCTGCGACGAGCCCTACGATCGCGACGACCGCAAGCACCCGACCTATGAGATGGCGAATATCCATACTCTACCCTGACACGACCTCTGGAACCGGAAAAGTGGGAATCCTTCACATATTCGGCAACGACGGATCAGTATGCAAAATGCAGAAGCCGAACTGGTTAATGAAATCGATCTGCTTTAGCCGACCGACCGCGTCCCCTCAAACTCCATGTAGGTACGTCGACCATCCGGCCCGAACAGAACGACGGCATATCGTTCGGGCGTGCCGCCCTCCATGCCGGGCGACCCCATTGGCATTCCCGGCACGGCCACGCCCGTCGCAACGGGACGCTCCTTCAGCAAGCGCTGAATGGCCGCCACCGGAACATGTCCCTCGATAATGTACCCGCCCGCTTCTGCCGTATGGCATGCGGCCAGATCGGTCGGGACGCCCAAGCGCTTCCGGATATTCTGAAGGTTTCTCTCTTCCTGAACTGTGACGTTAAATCCTGCCACTTCCAGATGGCGCACCCACCCCGAGCAGCAACCGCAACTCGGATCCTTGTGAACACGGATGATGGTGCTCTCTACAGCCTCGGAAACCGTCGGAGCAATCAATGCCGCCGCGACAATTCCCAGTGCGCTCCGCCGCGATACGTTACCTGTGTTCATCTTGAGACTCCTTCCAAGCGGATCATCCTTCACGTAATTCCATTGTCACTACCCGACGGCCGGCTGCATCGTACCGAGGATGCTGACCGCCAGAAGAACCATCCATCCCAAGACCTGCTCTCCGAGCACATGATTGCGCAGCCTTGCGGACGACCTCGTCAATCCCTCAACCGCATCCGCTCGAATCCTGCCCATCGATGGAACGAGCCAGAACCGGTTCGCGACCGCGAGCGCCAGCATTCCACCGAACAAGGCAAGCTTCCCGAGAAGGATTTGGCCGTACGGCGTGTCCAGCAACCCGGACGGCGATCCGACCAAAAACCAGCCGTTGACGAGGCCCGACCCGATCAACGCGGCGACCGCAAGATATCCCATGCCGGAAAACCGCATCAGGATTCGATCCATGTCGTTCGGTCCAACATTCAGGTCCGTCCCGAGATAGCGATGCAGGATCAACGCCAATGGAATGAGACCACCGAGCCAGACTCCGGCGGCGAGAAGGTGTATGGCATCGGCAACAGTGTGCATGACGCCAGCCCAGCCTTCCTCAATTTGGGTGTGACCCGTCCCGGCCAACGACGCCAAAAGGATTGCGGCGAGGAGCGGCATCATCCAGTTCTGGCGATGCGCCGCACGAAGGCCCCATGCCGCCACGCCAACCGTGAGGGCCGCAAGGAGCATGCGCGACGTCCAAACGGCACCGAAACCCGTGTCATGGAGGATCGCCCATACTGTCTCTGCATCGACGAGATCGGCCATGCTGCCGCTCATATTCGCGGCCGCAAACGCAAACCAGCCTAGGCCGCTGAACAGCGCCGCAACGGCGGTCCACAAAAGCCACCCTTGCCGCCAACGACCCAAGACGTCCGGTTCGGCTCCCGCGTATGCATAGAGTGGAAACAACGACAGCCCCGCGAGGGCCGTTGTCGCCAGATAGTGCAGGAACCGCGCGATGATAAGTCCGACCTCGATCATCAGCGGGTCACGCGAAATGAATAGGAGCCCCTGACGCGATGGGTGTCGTCCGAGACGGCGTGCCATTCGACCTTGTAGTCACCGGGAGCCATGTCTTCCTTGACGGGGACCACCAAGCGCTTCTTGTCGGCCGGATCGATCGTGGACTTTCCAGTGGCGATCTTGCGTCCCGCCTTGTCCTTGATCTCGATCCCTGAAAATTGCGGGATGACGCCTTCATTGAAGGTGATCCTGATTTCCTTGGGCGGCACCGTTGCCGCACCCGCGGCAGGGTCGGACGTTTGAAGCTGCGGGTGAGCGACGGCTGCCCCGCCGGAAAAGATTGCTGCGATCAATGCAATGATAGCCGTTGAAGTCTTCGACATCTGTTCTTCCCGTCTGGATGTAAAGTGGAATTTCATTTCACGTCGAGAACGAGCATCAGGCCTCCGCCGCCCTGCTGCTCGACATTGTTGTTCGCGGTGTGATGCGGGATGTGACAATGCACGAGCCATTTGCCCGGCTTGCGGGCGGTCCATATGACGTCATAGCGTTGGCCTGGGCCGACGTTGACGGTGTCCGCCTGATAACGCGCGCTTTCGTTCAACGTCACGCCATCGACCGCGACGACCTCGAACGGGCCGCCGTGGACATGCATGGGATGAATGAAGTTATTGTTGGTGCCGATGAACCGCAGCTTGATGGTTTGCCCGACCTTCATTGCAATCGTGTCGGTCGAAGGATAGGCCTTGCCGTTAATGGTGAAGTAGTTCGGCATCGCTCCTTCCATCGACATGGCGGGATAGGTCAGCCATTCGCGTTTCAGCCATTCCTGCAACTGGATCGTGTAATCCAGATCGGCTTTCACTTCGGTCAATGGATCCTTGGGCGCAATCAGCAATGCGCCGTAGAGCCCGAGCGCCTGCTGCCGGTCCGGGTGGTCGTGGCTGTGGTAAAAATACGTACCGCTTTGCCCGACCGTGAATTCGTAGGTGTAGGAACCGCCTGGAGGCACCGGATCCTGGGTGATCTTCGCCGGGCCATCCATTTTGTTCGGCACTATCAGGCCGTGCCAATGCACGGTCGTGGATTCCGGGAGATTGTTGTGAAAGTTGATGCGGACGTGATCGCCCTCGGTCATCTGTAACCGGGGCCCCGGCACCTGATGATTGTAGGCGTAAGCATCGACGGCTTCGTCGGGAAGAATGTTCCAGCGAATGACGGACGCTTCCAAGTCAAACACTTTGACGCCGTTCTCGATCCGCGGTTGCAGCACCTGGTCGCCCTTTGCGTCGGGCGGGGCAATATAGGTAACCTGTCGCGGCTTCACAGCGGCCATGTCCCTCATGGCCTCACCGGGAAGATCGAACGTGTTGATCATACCCGGCGGCATGATGGAGGCATCGACGTCGCGGGCGCTGAGACTGAGGTTCACGGAAAAGCCGGGAATGACCATTCCGGATATCAGGAGAAACCCCGTCACGCCGGCGAGCGCCACCAACTGCGGGGTGGTTGCGTCGCCTCCCATCTGATGGTCGCTGCCGTGGGCCATCTTCTCCATGGCCGGCTTGTTTGTGTGGTCATCGTGGGCTTTTGCGTCATCATTGGACCGAACGGTCATCAGGCCGTGTTTGACCTTCTTCTTCACCATCCAGACGTTGAACGGGTACGCCGTCGTAAACCCAACCATGACACCGAGCGACATCACGCCCCAGAAAACCAATTCCAGCGGATCCATGGCGCGCATATCGCGGCCCATCATCAACAAGCTCATCGTTGGCGCCATTCCCGCCATCATGGCATTCATGCTGATTAATTCGGGCATGAAGCTCTTGCGCACGTTTTCCCAGTAGGTGCCGCCCATCATCTTTTTCATGAAGAGCGACTGGAAGATGAAAAGCCCGAACGAAAACCCGGCGATATATTCGACGATCAGGTCGATCCACATCGGCAGTCCGAGCGATGCCGTCACGACCGCCGCTAGAATAATCCCGGTGGCGTCGCCAGCGACACAGTGGATAGTGCTTCCGATCCCTTGTTTCCAAAGCGGCGCTGTGAACCGTTCGTGCTCACCGGGGCGCGGCTCCTTATCTGCCAGTACGTAGAGCAGCAGACCGAATGGCCCCATATAGAGCGTGACTAGAATGAAGCCCCACTTCATCACCACCGGTTCAGGGTTGCCATTGAATTGATCGAACGCAACGTACGCCGTGGAGGCGGCCGCGAGGACGAACCAGGCGATCAAGAAGTAGTCATATGGAAGGGCAATCATGGAGACCTCGCTCAAACCCAATCGCTGAACATGCGGACCATCGACCACAGGCGTGTTTCCGGTTGTCTTTTTGACGCCCGAGCTGCCTCATCGTTCTTTCCGAAGAAGGCCGCCCACGTCGCAAACCGTGATGACCGGTGGGTGCATCATTCATTCTCCCTTTTTCGGCTGATTGCCGCGCGTGACCGGCGCCTTGGGGGAACGCACGTCAAGAGTTCGGGACCACGTCCGATAGAGCGCGACGGCCGTCATCAGCAGAAGTCCGCCAACACTCACCCCGATTTGGGTAAGCAGACGGTCCGAATACATCTCCAGAATGAAATGCCCGACGAACGACAGGAAAATTCCTATGCAGAACACCTCCAGCGACCTCTGACCGCATACGATGATCGGACGCGCCAGCCTCGAACGAAGGCCGTTCCAGTCTCGCGGAACGACACGAACCACGATCACCGCAAGCGCCAGAAAATGAAGGATCCTGTAGGGAGCAAGATTTGTTTTCTCACTAAGGACATCGAACACGGGCGACAGCGACGTCGATAGACCGAGGCGAGCGCCGACCGTAACGACGAATGCGAAAACCACGAATGCCACGCTCGCAATCAGGACAATTCGGGACCGAGCCAACGCCTGCGCCCGGGCGGCACCGCCCAACGCCGCCCATGCTCCCATCGTGAACGGAAGCTGCCATGTGAACGGATTGAAGTACCAGCCGCCCGCTGGATAGGCAGGAAAATTCCAGCCGAAATGGCGCGCCAGCAAATAGACCACAGTTGCAGCAGCCAGCGCCGTGTTCGGAGCCCACATCATCAGCATCAGCAACGGGGCAAAACCCGCCATCAGCACGATATATAAAGGCAGGACGTCCAGATTGAGCGGCTTGAACTGGAGAAGGAGGCCGTGTGTGAGCGTCGCCACCGGCCGCTCTATCAGCCCGGCCACGTTGAACTCATCCAGCAGGTGCGAATGTCCGTAGTCTTGCGCCACATACCCGATGGCCGCGGCGTAGAACACGAACAACAAAACATGCGCTACATAAAGTTGCCACACGCGACGTATCAGCAAGGCCGTCCCCGCGAGATATCCTTGCGCGGCCATCCTGCGTGCGTAGACGAATGCCGCAGTGTAACCGGAAATGAACACGAAAACGTCCGCGGCATCGCTAAAGCCGTAGTTTCTCGTGGTCACCCAGGCAACCGCGTTGTTCGGAATGTGGTCCAGGAAGATCGCCCAATTCGCCAGTCCGCGGAACAAATCTAGTCGCAGGTCGCGCCCCAACGATGATGATCTGCGTTCCCCAGCGATCGGCTTTTCCGCCAGAACGGATACGCTTTGCGAGCGCCGCGCCGGACCTCGATCCTGTCTAGGCAGACTCATCGTCATCTTTCCAGTCTTCCAATGTTCCCTGCTGACTCGGCTGCTCGCCCTGGGGCGAGCCCTCCGGAACGGGCTGTCCACTCAGTCATCGCAAGTTCCATCTGAAAAAGAGACTTCCGCCGGCATGAGGAAGTTCGGGAAGCCACGGTATCTTCGCCCGGCGGACGCTCCGCTCCGTGGCCCTCGACGATGCCTCCGCCGAGCGAACCTGCATTCGGTTCGCGCCGCATGTTGCCCTCGGTCATCGGCGAATCCATTGCGCAGACCGCAATCGGTCTTCCCAAACCGGGCTTCGCGTGGCGAAAACGTTGTAGCCGACCCAACGATACTGCTTCACACGATCGAGCACCGCCGGACCTTCGACGCGAACGAAACGACAAGCGGCGGGGTCGAAGATGTAGAGCCTCAACCCGGCTTCATTCATCAAATGATGCGAAACACCGTGCGCCCGATCCGAGCCGTGATCCTCGCAGATCACAAGCGAATCTCCGGACAACAAGGTCTTAGCTCCTTCGATTGCTTCGATCTCAACGCCTTCGACATCCAGCTTGATGACCGTCGGGGCCTCTGCATCGAGGACGCTGCCGAGTAGGCCGTCGAGCGAGACGCGTCTCACCGCTCCGTGATCGTCATCCGCAACCGCATAGGTGGAAAATGCCTCGTGTCGTCGTCCCGCGATACGCACGAATCCGCCTGTGCTGCCGCCGATGGCCGCGTTCACGCAGCAATACCGGTTGCCATTCAGTCCGGCGTTCAATGCGAGCCGCGCGGCGTTATCGGGTGAGGCTTCGATCGCCAGGACGGTCTGGCGACCGAATGGCTCGCTCGATGCGAGAGCCGACCAGTAGCCGAAATTGGCCCCGCAATCGACGAAGGTGTACCTGATGTCGGCGACGCTCTTCAGAAACGCCTCGATCTCTTCTTCGTAGTCGTACCGACCGTTGAGAATTCGGCTCCAGTACCGGTCGCAAAACGGAATGGCAAATCGGGCATCTGCATTTAATCCAACGACGATGTCGCGTTGCGCGACGGCGCAGGAAACCACGTCGCAGCCCCATCCGTAACCGCGGTGACCGAAGGGCCGCGTAACGACGAAGCCGACCTGCAGTGCGTAGACCGCCATTTGGTCGACCAGGCTTGCCCCACTCAGGCTGCCGCTCTGACGGTCGTAGAAAAACTCTGCATCGGCCCCATTGTTACGACGCAACGATCCCTCCATCCTAAAACTCCTGCTCCGCCACATCCGACGCCGCCAAACCTGAGGCCGACGGCGTCGGAAATCCGGGTGCTATTTCTGCTTCTCGATCTTGGTGACGGTGATGCCAGCCGTTGCCCGTTCGGCCTTGAATTGCACCTTGTCGCCGACCTTGACCTGTTTGAGCATCGCTGGGTCCTGGACGCGGAACACCATCGTCATGCCGTCCTCGTCCATGTCGAGGTTCTTGATCGGTCCGTGCTTCAAGGTGATCTTGCCAGCGGACTCGTCGATCTTCTTGACTTCACCCTTGGCCATGTCGGCCTGCGCCATTACAGCGGCGGACGACAAAGCGAAAGAGATCGCAAGAATTCCCGCCATGAAGTTGCGGTTTTTCATTTTCATTCCTCTTCAGTTACTGCGCCTTCCCTCGGAAGGCCTTCTTTCACGCTGCCAGCGCTGGATCCTGTTGCGCGCGTCGCGGAGGGCAAACAGTCCTCCCACGACTACGCGCGCGGTCACGTCGGGGCAGTAGTGAAATTCCCGGACGGCAAGCAGAACGCCTCGTTTGCCCGCGAGTCCCTTTTTGAATTGCCGGATTCCCGGATCACCGGGACCACCGAGTTCGTACCAGCGCACCTTTGTGTTTTCCCGCAGCCAGCGCATGACGTGCCATTGCAGGACATATCCGGCGTTCAGTGCGGTCGCCTCGTCGCTGGTCGCACCGAAGACGTAGTAGGCGAGATCGCCCACGACGCTGAAAGCGATCCCGCCAATCGGCTTTCCGTCGTGATACGCCAAGGCAATGCGCATCTTCATTCGTTCCGGAAGCCGCATCAGGTCCGGAATGGATGCGGGCAGATCGACGCCCGGATAGTTCAGGTTCTTGCGCCGAACCATCTCGGCATAGATCTCCTGGAAGGTCTTGATGTCGGCCGGAGCTTCACCGATACGAACCTCGAGGCCGTGCGCAAGACCCTTGCGGAGATTATAGCGCCATCGCTGATCCAGGCTTTTCTGTTGCTCCGCCTCGTCGAGCGATGCATCGACGAAGTAGCGGTCAAGCATCGATGACGTGGAGCCCGCGAGCCCCATTTCTGCCAGGATTTTCGCTTCGATCGGATAGAAGTCCGGATGGGGACGCGGACGGAGGACGAGGTAAAGCTTTCGCCGCCGACAATATTCGTCCACCAACGCTGCCACCGCTGTCCGGTATCGCTCCGGGTCGGGAGCAACGTCAAAGGAGCGCCAGAACGGCGCGAAGCGCACGAGCGCCATGCCGCGGCCGAGATAAGGCACGAGATACAATCCGATCCGGGCACCTGCGACGGGGGTGCCCTCGCGTCGCAGCAGAATATGGCTCGATCGTTCGCCCCGTTGTCCGGAGCCGTAGATTGCCGTCTGTTCGTAGTGGACGTCGGCAAACGCACCCATCGCTGCGTGCCAACCGTCGTCCGGCACGCAGTCGATTTGGCGTTCGTCCAAGGTTTCTCCTTGCGCGACAAACATCTTGGGAGTCACTTGACGACGACCGTGCCGATCATCCCCGCTTCCCGATGTCCCGGGATCAGGCATGAATATTCGAACTCTCCCGCTTTGGTGAATCTCCAGACGATTTCGCCCGTCTTCTTCGGAGCGAGGCGCTTGCCGTTCGGATCATCATGCTCCATGTCGGGATTTTTCTTCATCGACTCGGCATGCTTGAGATTTTCGGCCGTGGTCGCGAGAATGAACTCGTGGTCGAGTTCGCCGTTGTTGCGCAGCATGAACTTGATCTGCTCGCCTTTTTTGACCTCGATCTTGTTCGGCGTGAACGTCATCTTGCCATCGGCTTCGCCCATCGTCACTTGAACGATCCGTGCTGGTTTATTCGCCTCGCCCGGCTCACCAGCCGAAAACGTGTCGTCCTGATGTCCGGCAGGCCCTGCCCCGGCCCATGCCGGCGCCGCCAAGATCAGTGTTGCAAATAATGCGACGCCAGTTCGATGCAGTTCTTTCATGTCGCGTCTCCTTCGTTCGGTGAAACATTCGGTCTGAACGTCGCACTCACATCCCCTTCATCTTCATGCCTTTCATGCCTTTCATCTTTGCAGCGCCCGCATCGTCTTTGCCGTTCTGCGGTCGGACCGGCTCCGCGGCCGGAGCATCGACTTCATATGCGACGGTGCCAGGCGGGTTCTTGTAGGGCCCGGGATCGCTGTAATCGTCGCGGGCCATGCCTTCGCGGATCTTCATCACCGTGAACATCCCGCCCATCTCGATCGGCCCGAATTGTCCCGAGCCCGTCATCATCGGCAGCGTGTTGTCCGGCGCAGGCATTTCCATCTCGCCCATCGCCATGCCCGTCGATCCCATCACCATGGCGTCTGGCGCCAGCTTGCCGACCGCTTTCGCCAGATCCTTCTTCGAGACGCCGATCATGTTGCGCATGTCGTGGCCCATGGCGTTCATGGTGTGGTGCGACTTGTGGCAATGCAGTGCCCAGTCCCCCGGGTTGTCGGCCAACACATCGAACGCCCGAACCGCACCGACCGGAACGTCCGTCGTGGTCTCCGGCCTCTGAGCGCTTTCCGGAATCCAGCCGCCGTCGGTGCAGGTCACTGCAAAGTGGTGTCCATGCAGGTGAATCGGATGGTTGGTCATGGTGAGATTGCCGATCCGGACCCGTACCCTGTCGCCGAGCCGCACCGGCAGCGGATCGATGCCCGGAAACACGCGGCTGTTGAACGTCCACATGTTGAAGTTGGTCATCTCGTTGACCTTCGGCAGATAGGTCCCGGGGTCGATGTCGTAGGTGCTCATGATGAAGACGAAGTCGCGATCGACCGGACGGAACGACGGGTCGCGCGGGTGCACAATGACCATGCCCATCATGCCCATTGCCATCTGCACCATTTCGTCGGAGTGCGGGTGGTACATGAACGTCCCACTGTTCTTCATCTCGAACTCGTAGACGAAGGTCTTGCCGGGCTTGATATGCGGCTGATTGAGACCACCGACGCCGTCCATGCCGTTCGGCACGATCATGCCGTGCCAATGCACGGTCGTATGCTCGGGCAGCTTGTTGGTGACGAAGATGCGGACCTTGTCGCCTTCGACGGCCTCGATCGTCGGGCCCGGCGCCTGGCCATTGTAACCCCACAGATACGCCTTCATACCGTCGGCGAACTCTCGCACCACGGGCTCCGCGACGAGATGGAATTCCTTCCAGTCGCCATTCATCCGCCAGGGCAGTGACCAGCCGTTGAGGGTCACGACCGGGCGGTAATCCGGACCGCTGGTGGGATGCAGCGGCGGCTGCATCGTCACCTTGTCCATGATCGGCGCTTCCGGAATGTTCGCCGCCTGCACGCGACCGCTGACGGCGCTCGCGCCGACCAGCGCGGCCGTTCCCAAAAATCCTCTTCGCGATAGCATGTTGGTCTCCATCAATTGCCTCCGCCGCCGGCCTGGGCGGTCGTCGTCGGACTGGACTTCGTTGGTGTTTCTCCCGAGCCGCCGCCGTTGACGGCGGTCTGCAGGTCGGATTGGGCGAGCCAGAAGCTGCGCTTGGCTTCGATCGCCGCGCGCAATGAGGCGGTGCGCTGCCGCGCTTCCGTCAACAGTGTGAACACGTCCACCTGCATGCTCGAAAAGCGCAGTTGCATCTCTTCGGTGATAATCTTCCGGAGCGGCAGAACCTCGCGCTCGTACTGCCGGGCGATCTCATAGCTCGATCGATACGTCCGGTACGCGTCACGCGCTTCCGAGCGCACGTTGATCGCCTTCTCGGTCAGACGATTGAAGGCCTGGTTGTAGGTCTCGCTCGCTTGCCGCACCCGGACCTCGCCGCCGTCGAAGATCGGGATCTGGAACTGGATGTCGAAGCCGCGTTCGCGGAACCGGGAGCCATCGGGGTTCCTGGTGGTCTTCGAAATTCCCGCAACATCGAGCAGCGTGACGAAACGGCTCGCTTCCGTCAGATTGAGCGCTTTTGCCAAAGCAACCAGTTCGATACGGGCGATCTGTAGATCGATACGGTGTTCAACGGCGTCGACTTCGATGCGTGGCAAGGTCTGCGGACGCGGCGGCAAAGCCGGCAGATGGCTCGGCAGCTTGAAATTGAGATCGCCGTCCCACAGCCCCAACAGCCGTGCCAGAGCTTCGCGCGAACTGGTCGCTTCCTGACGCACCGTCGCAAGGTCCGCTGTGGTTTCCGCATAGAAGACCTGCTCACGCGCCTGATCGAGTTTGTTCATCGATCCGGTCTGGCCAAGGTTCTTCGACAATTGCGCGATGGATTCGGCGGTGGCCTTGGCGCGGCTGAGAAATCCGACCAATTCATTGGCGGCAACTGCGCGGTAGTAAGCACGTCTGACGTCGGCGGCAAGACGGAGTGTTTCCAGCGCGGCGCGAAGCTGTGCCTGCCGGAAACGCTGCTTCGCGATCTCGGAGCGGAACGGCAGCGTCGCCAGTGCCAGAATGTCGCCGACAACCTGGCGCTGGATCTCGACCACACCGCCGCCTGCGATTCTCGAAATCGAGAAGGTCGGATTGGGCAGAAGGCTTTCCTGGACACGATCGGCTTCCGCCAACGCCAATTCATTGTAAGTGGCCTGCAAGCCGCGGTTGTTAAGCAGCGCGACCTGGACGGCGGTGTCGACGGTGAGCGCCCGGCGCAGCAGCCGCGTGACGTCATCGTTCGCACGCTGTGCCTCGTCCACGGAGCGGATCGCGACCACGTCCTTCTTAATCGTATGATCGGCGACATCGGCGACGACGCCCATTCCCCGATCCGGCGAGAACGTCGCACAACCGGAAAGAAGAAGGGAAGCGGTGAGCACCAGCGCCGACCGATTGCTTCTGAGGAAGCTCTGATGCGGCAGCACGCCACGGATAATTTTCATGACGTGCTCCTAATGCTCGTGGCTGGAGTTCGGTGACGGGGTGACGCGCTGGTTCTGCTCCTTCCAGTTGGAAGGCGTCGTCGGGCGAAGGCTGGTGTAAGGGGCGAGGGTCGACCGGTAGCCGACGCCCGCAACCTTCGCTCCGGGATCGGCGGGATCTGCGCCGACGAGCGGCACCAACGGTACCGCGCAGCCGCCGAGCGTCATGGCCGCCAAAGCCACCCCTGCGAATGCCCCAAGTTTTCTTCCAAATATTCCGCGCGCCACCGAACCAACGGCGGCGACGATCGCCCCAATCTGCGCTGACATAAAAATCCCCTGAACTGACGATGGACCACAGGCGTGCGCACCCCTCACAGGCACGGCACCGCGTCATGCTGTTGTCAGGTCAGGAATTTGGGGGGCGATAAAGCCGCGGAGGCGCGTTGTCCGCCAGTTTCCGATGGACGTCGGATATCCGGACGGCGCTCGGCACCGACGGCTTTGCCACCGCGACGAGGGTTGCAGGAAGCGCGGTGACGCACATCAGGCCGCAGCACTTTCCATCCGCCGCATGCGGCGCCTTTGCCGGACCGGAATCGCTCTTCAACGCGACCGGCTTCACATCATGATCTGCGGATGAATCCGCGTGGGTCTGGACGCCGGAATGATGATGGGCATGTCCGTCGTTGTGGACGTGCATCATGCCTTCCTGGTGCACGTGGAGCATGGCTGGCACGTGATCCTCGTCAGTCAGGCAATAGGGCGCGGCCTGACTGCCGGGCAATGCGAAGGACAGCGTCGGCGCCAACACGCAAAACAGATAGGCCAAGGCGATGAGCCACCCTGCCTTAACCCGTTGCGTCCTGGTAAGTCCGACCAACATCAATGCGTCAATGCTTTCGATTTGCTGTACTCGGATTCGGAATCATAACTGCGAAATCGCGCGCCGCCAAGATGGAACCGAGAGGTTCATCGTTCCGCCCGTCCGACCACCGCCATCAATTCCGCGATCTTGCGGCGCTGATCCGCCTTGTCGCCGCTCGCAATCGCATGCTCGACGCAGTGGGCGACATGGTCCTTCAACACCTCTTCCTCGACGCGGCGCAGGGCGGCACGAACGGCGGAGATCTGCGTTACGATATCGATGCAGTAGCGGTCCTCCTCCACCATCTTGGCGAGGCCGCGCACCTGCCCCTCAATTCGGCTGAGGCGTTTCTGGCATGACGTCTTGATGTCTTTTCGCATTCGATTTATATACCCCTACCGGGTACCTGTTACAAGTCAATGAGGAGGCCTAAATGACCAGGTCGCGAAACGCAAGTTCCACGGGCCAGCCGGCCCCCTCCTCGATGGCAACTCACCAGCATGGCGGCCAGGCCCACGGCAATCACGAGCATCATCAACCTCCCGCGGAAAAGGGGAAAGTCCTCGACCCGGTTTGCGGGATGACCGTCGACCCGGCGACGAGCAAGCACCGGTTCGATTACCAAGGCCGCACCTACCATTTCTGTTCGGCAGGCTGTCGCACGAAGTTCGCGGCCGCTCCTGAAACCTACCTCGATAAGTCCAAGGCCGCGCCGAAGGAGCCTGTTCCGGAAGGCACCGTTTACACATGCCCGATGCATCCGGAAATCAGGCAGATCGGGCCCGGCAACTGCCCGATCTGCGGAATGGCTCTGGAGCCCGAAGTGGCAACGCTGGACGCCGCACCGAATCCCGAACTGGCGGACATGACCCGACGGTTCTGGATCGGCCTCGTGCTGGCGCTGCCCGCAGTCGTCCTCGAGATGGGCGGGCATTTGGTCGGCGGCCACGGCTGGGTCGACCAAACCCTGTCGAACTGGATTCAACTCGTCTCGGCGACACCGGTCGTGATCTGGGCGGGTTGGCCATTCTTCGTGCGCGGCTGGCAGTCGCTGGTGACCCGCAACCTCAACATGTTCACCCTGATCGCGATGGGGACTGGCGTCGCTTACGTCTACAGCGTCGTCGCCACCGTCGCCCCGCAGGTCTTTCCGCCCGCGTTTCGCGGACACGATGGTGCCGTTGCCGTCTATTTCGAAGCGGCGGCGGTGATCACCGTCCTGGTACTGCTGGGTCAAGTGCTCGAATTGCGTGCCCGCGAAGCAACGTCGGGCGCGATCAAGGCCTTGCTCGATCTCGCACCGAAGACCGCGCGTCTCGTCACCGAGGACGGCACGGATCATGAAGTCCCGCTCGACAGCCTGAACGTGGGTGACAGGTTGCGCGTCCGTCCCGGCGAAAAGGTGCCGGTCGACGGCATTATTCTTGAGGGGCGCTCATCGCTCGATGAATCCCTGGTGACGGGAGAATCGATGCCCGTCACCAAAGAGACCGACGCCAAGGTCATCGCAGGCACCCTGAATCAATCCGGTAGCTTCGTGATGCGGGCCGAGAAGGTTGGGCGCGATACCATGTTGTCGCAGATCGTGCAGATGGTGGCGCAGGCGCAGCGCTCGCGCGCGCCGATTCAGCGGCTCGCGGATCAGGTTGCCGGGTGGTTCGTTCCAACCGTCATCGTCGCGGCGCTTGTCGCCTTCGCCGCCTGGTGGATTTTCGGGCCCGAACCGCGTCTGGCGTTCGGTCTGGTGGCGGCTGTCAGCGTGCTGATCATTGCCTGTCCTTGTGCCCTCGGGTTGGCGACGCCGATGTCGATCATGGTCGGCGTGGGACGCGGCGCCCATGCGGGCGTGTTGATCAAAAATGCTGAAGCGCTGGAGCGTCTGGAAAAGGTCGATACGCTGGTGGTCGATAAAACGGGAACGCTCACCGAAGGCAAGCCAAAGGTCGTCTCTATCGTTTCCGTCGCGGGATTTCGGGAGGACGATCTGCTCCGCCTCGCCGCGAGCGTCGAGCGCGCCAGCGAGCATCCGCTGGCTGATGCCGTTGTACGGGCGGCGAAAGAGCGCAATCTGACATTGATCAATGTAGAGGAATTCGACTCGCCAACAGGCAAAGGTGTGACCGGCAGGGTGGACGGCAAATCTGTCTTGCTTGGCAATACGGCCTATTTGAAATCGTTAGGTGTCGAGACACAAACATTGGAGCCACAAGCCGAAATCCTGCGCGGTGAAGGTGCAACCGTGATCAATATCGCACTCGATGGACAATTGGCGGGCCTCTTTGCAATCGCCGATCCAGTGAAGCAATCCACGCCCGATGCCTTGAAGGCGCTGGCAGCGGACGGCATCAAGGTCATTATGTTGACCGGCGACAACAGGACGACGGCGAATGCGGTCGCGAAACGGCTCGGCATCTCGGAGGTCGAGGCGGAAGTGCTGCCCGACCAGAAGAGCGCCGTCGTGAGCAAGCTGCAGAAGTCCGGTCGCGTCGTCGCAATGGCCGGCGACGGCGTCAACGACGCCCCTGCCCTTGCCGCGGCCGAAGTCGGGATCGCGATGGGCACCGGCACCGATGTCGCGATGGAAAGCGCGGGCGCAACACTTCTCAAGGGCGACTTGATGGGAATCGTTCGCGCCCGCCGTCTCTCCGAAGCGACGATGAGCAACATCCGGCAGAACCTGTTCTTCGCGTTCATCTACAACGCCGCCGGAATACCGATTGCCGCCGGCGTGCTCTATCCGACGTTCGGACTGTTGCTGTCGCCGATCATCGCCGCGGCGGCGATGGCGCTATCTTCAGTCAGCGTCGTGGGCAATGCGCTCCGGTTGAAGTCCATAAACTTGTGAGGTGTGGCTGTTCGAACTTGGCGGACCTGCGATTGAGTACCCGCTGAGTTTGAAAGATGATCGAGCCTCAAGATGTTCATATCCGAGCCCTGATCATATCTGTCCTCTGGGAGACGTTGCGAGGGCAGTTGACCGAGTTCGGGTTGATGACACCCCAGGGCGTTTGGCGCATTCCCAAACTCCAGGCGTTGGCAACGACACTGCCCGGTTTTGTTCGGAAATAGCGCGCCATTTTTCGATTCAGTGCCAACACTTTACCGCGCACCAATTTGAGGCAAGCGATCTTGCTCTTCGCCGTATCGCCACTGTGTCGGATTTTCCCATCTTCGGCGTACCGCGATTGGCCCTGCGACGAGCAGTCATTACTTCAAGGCCGCTTGATATTGATAATCCGAAGGTCGTAGGTTCAAACCTTGCCGCTGCATACAGCACTCGGTCGCTATTGCGTCATCCTACTCCCGGTTCACCGCGCGGAAGGACATTCTGTATAACATTGGCAGGCTCGGGATGATAAGCGGTGAGTTCGTCGATCGCCGGCTCGAACCGCCCGAAGCGCAATGCCAGCGTCGGCAGAACAAGCAGGTTCAAAACCATTGAGGTCAGGAGCCCGCCGAGAATGACGATGGCCATTGGCCCCTCGATCTCCCGCCCCGGTGCGCCACTGCCAATCGCCAATGGCAGAAGCCCAAGCCCGGTCACCAGTGTGGTCATCAGAATGGGCGTCAGCCGATCACCGGCGCCCTTGATTGCGGTCGCCAGCCCCCAACTCATACCTTCAGCCTCAACCAGATGCTCGTAATGGGAGATAATCAGGATCGAGTTGCGCACCGTTATTCCGAATACGGTCACGAATCCGATCATTGAGCCGAGCGTCAGCAGGCCGCCGGTGCCGAAAACCGCTAGGACGCCGCCGACGAGGGCGAACGGCAGATTAATCAGAACGAGAACAAGGTTGCGCCAGCCGCGCGTAACAATGGACAATAGTAGCACAATGGCGATGCCGGCGATGACGGAATTCAGGATCAGATCGCTCTGCGCCTGAGCCTGCGCCTGAGCGCTACCGGAAAACTGGATGTAGGTGCCGGCCGGCAGCTTGACTTGAGATGCAATGCTGGCACGTGCTGCCCGCACGACAGCGGCGGTCGATCCGCCGGCAACATTGAAGGTTACGCTCGCCATCCGCTGTCCGCCTTGGTGCATAATCTGATAGCGGCCGCTCGCTTCGTATATATCAGCGACCTCTTTGAGAAGGACGAGCATGCCGTCAGGAGCCCGCAGCGGGAGGTCGCCTATGTCGCTGACGCTTTTGCGATCCTTGGCGTCGAGGATCAGCATTACGTTGAAGACCTGATTGCCTTGGTACGTTTGTCCGACGGTATCGCCGGCATAGGCTGTCCGCACCGCGTCCAGCACCTCGGTTGGATCAAAGCCCCAACGGACCAGCGCGGCCTTGCGCAGGCTGATCGTCAATTGCGGCATGCCCGGAGGTGACTGTACCGTGACTTCCGTGACTCCCCTCATTCCGTTGAGCGCACGCGCGACCTCCTGCGCTTTCCGGTCGATGCCATCGAGATCGTTACCAAAGATGTTTACCGCTACCGCGGCTGTGTAGCCTGAGAGGGTCTCCTCGATCCGTTCGCTCAAGAAGGTCTTGACCGAAAAATTCACCCCAACGAAGCCTGCCAGTGCTTGCCGGATTTTTGCCTGCACGCCCTCCTGCTCGTCTCCCGAGAGGCTAGGTTTGAGGTCCACCTCGAATTCGCTGTAGTGCGTGCCGTATACATCGCCGGCAAGCTCCGCACGGCCCACCCGCTGCGCCACCGACCGTACCGCCGGGATATTTCGGAGCGCCGCCGACACACGCGCGCCGATCGCCAAGGATCGCTCAATCGACGTGCCGGGCACCGCCGACATGTGGATGATGAAATGGCCTTCCTTCAATTCGGGAATGAAGCTCGCGCCGAACAGCGGCAAGGTGGCGCAGCCAATGATGGTGAAGGCTGCCGCCAAGGCGATGACCACGCGCGGCCGGTTCGATATGCGCAGCAGCAGCGCTTCATAACGTGCGCGAGACCAGCGAACGACCGGAGGCTCGTCCGCCTTAGCACGCCGCGCCAGCAGGGCCATGCTCAACGCCGGCACGATGGTCAAGGCGACGGCGAGAGAGGCCAGCACCGCCAGGCTATAGCTGATCCCGAGCGGCGCAAACAGCGCGCCGGAAATGCCGGGCAGCAGAAGGATCGGCACGAATACGAGGAGCACTGCGAACGTGGCGTAGACGACGGGACTCCGGACTTCGAAAGTGGCGTCGAGGACGACACGGGCGGCAGAGCGTGGATCGGGAAGTTGCCGGTTTTCGCGCAAACGCCGAACGATATTCTCGACCCCAATCACGGCGTCGTCGACCACCACGCCGACGGCAATCGCGAGGCCGCCCAGCGTCATTGTGTTCAGCGTGCCGCCAAGCCTTTCGAGAACGATGATACCCGCGAGCAGAGAAAGCGGTATGGCTACGACCGCAATCACCGCCGTGCGCAAATCGAAGAGGAAGAGGGTGAGGACAATGACGACGAGGACTCCGCCGATATACATGGAGCTGCGGATGTTGCTCACTGCCGTGTTGATGAAATTCGCCGGACGGAAGAGATTTTCGTGGAGGTCGATTGCTTGCGCCTTGAGTCCCGGCGCTAGGTCGGCGATGGCCGCTTCGACCCCGCGCGTCACTTCCACCGTATTCGACCCGTACTGCGCTTCGACGTTCATCACGACGCCGGGCTTGCCGTCGATGGCGGCGGCGCCGATCGGCGGCTCGGGCGCCTCCACCACCTTGGCGACATCGCCCAGCGTTACCCGGGCCGCTCCTTGGGAGAGCAAAACGGTGCGCGAGAGCTGGTCGGGAGTTAGCGATTGCCCTTCGCTCTGAAAGACGATTCGCTGATTGGCCGTATCGATAAACCCCGCCCCGCGCACGCCCGTCGCCTTCTGGGCTGCCGCGAGCACGTCATTCAGCCCGAGCTGGTAGCGCGCGAGTTGGTCGGGACGAACTTGGATTTGGAGAGAGCGCGTGTCGCTGCCAAACACGGAGACATTGGCCACACCCGGCACTGCGAGCAGCCGCGGGCGGATGGTCCATTCCGCCACGGTCTTGAGATCCATCAGCGAACGCGTGTTGGAGGTAAGACCTGCCACCAGCACGATCCCCGTTGACGACGTCAGCGGCGTCATGGCCGGCGCCTTGACCCCTTTCGGAAGCTGTTGGGCGGCGACGGCGAGGCGTTCCGCCACGACCTGTCGGTCCAGATAGATGTTGCTGCCCGGATCGAAGAAGACCTTGACGATGGAGATGCCTTGGATCGATGTCGAGATCAGTTTCTGAATTCCCGGTACGCCGTTGATTTGGGTCTCGATCGGCGTGGTGACCAGCATCTCGACCTGTTCCGGCGTCAGGCCCTGTGCTTCCGTCTGGATACTGACCTGGGGCGGGGCGAACTCAGGAAAAACATCGTATTTAGCGCCAAGCAGACTGAAGATGCCGTAGCCGAACAACATGCAGCCGAGCGCGATGACCACGCCGCGGAAGCGGATGGAGAATGCGATGATGGCCGCTTGCAGGCCGGAGGGGCGAGAGTCAGTGTACGAGGCCACTTTTAATCTCCCCCGACCTGAATCTGAGCGCTGAATTCCTGTGACAGCAGCGCCTGCGCTCCCGTCACCACCAGTGACTCATTTGTGGGGAAGCCTTGTGCGGCGCTATCCGCATCGGATGCAGGCGCGTCCGGCTCTAGGCGTAGCATGGTTGGGAGTACAGGTACGACATAGCCGCCGTTCGGCGACGGCAACCCCGTCGGGATCTCGCGCCGAGTGAACGTATCGGCTTTGGTCTGCAGATAGACCCAGGCGCTTCCCTGGAACCACACCACTGCCGTGCCGGGAATAGCCACCCCCGGTGTCGGCTGCCCGACGGGGAGCAGCGCGATTACGTTCATGCCTGGCAGTGCTTCGCTCGCCGCATCGGCGGTGTAGAAGAAGCTCACTCCTTGAATTTTCGGATCGGTACGCGTTGCCAAAGAGACAAACTCGATCCTGACGCGTTGTCCGGTGGTGGTTTCGATGAATGCCGTCTGCGGCGGCTGCGCGAGCGATACGCCCACGGGAAGCGTGACCTGAACCAACACTTTCCTTCGTTGAATCAGATCGCGGGCTAGTGCGGTGCCGTCCGCGAGCGAGCGGCCGAGCAACGGACCCCACGCTTGATATGCACTTGCCGATGCATTTTGTGTCTGCACCTGCGCCGCCTGAGCGCTTGCCTCATCGGACCGGTAAGTTGCTTCGGCGGTCTGGAACTGGGCCGTCGAGATAGCTTCGCCCTTGCCATGCAGCACTCGCGCTCGCTCAAATGCCGCCTGCGACGCATTGAGTTTTGCCTGAGCGACGGCGAGCTGGCCTTTGGCAGTGGCGATCTTGTTGCTGAGATTCGTGAAAGACTGTAGGTCGAGAACACTGCCGTAGCCCTGCACCTGCCGCTGGTAAGGCACAGTGTTCGGTCGCCTCACCGCGATATCGGCCTGCTTTTGCAAATCCGAGCTCAGCGTGATTGTCGGCAGCCCAGTGTCCGTGTGTGTAACATGGACGGCGGCTTTAACCGGCTGCTCGCGCTGGGCTTCCGCCGTCGCTTCGCTGCGGCCTTCAATGAAGCCCCAGATGAGGAGCACACCAAGAGCTCCGATCAACACCAGCACAATCAATCCCCGAAGGAACCGGCGCACATGTCTAGCCAGGCCCTTATCATCAGTCATGACCATGTTCGCTCCCGACGTGTTTGTTGCCCTCCGCAAATCGCGCCAGCAAGGCGAGGCGGCCGATGAGCGCCATGGCGGTGAGGGCTGCGCCGGCGAGGAAAGTCGCGACCGGCCCATAGATGTCCCAGAGAGCTCCTGCGACGACACTAGCGATGAGCATGGCGATGCCGCTTGCGAGGTTGAACACACCAAACGCTGTTCCGCGCAACTCGGCCGGCGCCGTGTCGGCGACAAGTGTCGCGAGCAGTCCCTGGGTCAAGCCCATATGGAGACCCCAAAACACCACGCCCACCAAAAGGACTGGCACCGATGTCGTGAAGGCAAGGATCAAATCGGCGAAAACAAGCGTACTAACCCCGACGATCAGCACGCCCTGGCGTCCAAACCGGTCGGATAGCACACCGGCTGGATAAGCGGAGAGCGCGTAAACGATATTCATGACCACCATAACGGCGGGCACGATCGCGATTGCGAGGCCCACGTTCTGTGCCCTTAAAACCAAAAACGCTTCGCTGAACCGAGCCAGGGTCAGCACTACGGCAACTCCTACTACGGCCCAGAACGGCCTCGATAGTCGCCAAGCGTCACTGAAACGTGGCTTAGGTTTTTCCAGGGTGGCGGCAGCCCGCTCCGGCTCTGCGACGCCAAACACCATCAGGGCGAGAGCGAAAAACGCGGGGACGACCGCAATCCAAAACACCATCGCGTAATTGTCGCGGGTGAGTAGCATGAGCCCGAGCGCGGCGAGTGGGCCGAGAAATGCGCCAATGGTGTCGAGCGATTGTCTTAGTCCGAAGCTTGCCCCGCGTAGCCGGGCTGGCGCGAGATCAGCTACAAGCGCATCGCGCGGCGCTCCGCGTACTCCCTTGCCTACCCGGTCAAGAAAACGGGCGGCTACAACCCACTCAATCGTAGTCGCGAGCGGAAAGATCGGCTTTGTCACGGCGGAGAGACCGTAGCCGATAGCCGCCAGCAGTTTGCGGCGACCCAGCCAGTCGGAAAGAGCGCCGCTGAAGACCTTAGTGATCATTGCCGTTGCTTCGGCGAGGCCCTCGATCAGCCCGACGGTGAGCGTTGAAGCGCGAAGAACGGTGACAAGATACACGGGCAGCAGCGCATGGATCATCTCGGAGGAGATATCCATGAACATCGATACGAACCCGAGCGTCCAGATTCCGCGTGGCAGGGCTCGAAGGCCTATAGAGGGAGGCAGAACATGATTAGCCATGCTGCCGTCTTCCCGGATGCTTCGGGGCGTGCTCCCGGCCGTTGGCGTCCAGCGGATCTGCATCACATTCTATTGGAGCATTTACGCCTTCGTGAGCGTAGACTTCCTCAGCGAAGGCGGTCAACGCTGTGCCGCAGGTCTCAAATTGCTCCGTTGCCTTCTGTATTCGGGCGTCCGGAAAGAAGTCGCGCGTTTTGATTTTCGCGAACCAGGCTGAAAGCTTGTTGAGGTCATCTTCAATCTCTTCGAGTTCGGCGAAGGTGAACTTCCGAAGCCGGGTCTCCTCTTTAATCTCATCAAGAAAGCCGCGCGAGCGTTCTGCGAATTCATCATATTCCCGAGCTCGATCGGCTTGGAAACGGGTGATAAGCGTTTCCTGTTCAGTTGGGCTCATCGCCTGGACTAGAAATACGGTCGCACTCCCGTTCTGCTTTCGAACGCTATCGGCCAGTTGCGCGAAGAGTTCAGCATGGCCTTCCGCTTGCGCTAGCACCCATGCTCCATTTAGGGCGCTAGCAGCACCCGCTGCGCGCAAGCGCCGCCAAAGTGCCACGCGCGCGCTGGAGGGCGCAGCAGGAAGCTGCGCCAGGAACAGCAGCCAATTCGGTTCGTGAGTAATACCAACCTCCATGCAACACCTGTTGCAATACAGATGACCCAGGCCAAATGCAACAGGTGTTACTCCAGAGCGAGGCTGACTGTTTGCCCGTGCGCATCAGAGGCGCTCGCGCGCCTAGGGTTGCGGAATTCAGCTATGATGCATCTGTCCGGAGAGGCACGGTTCGATCCGCAGACGTTACCCCGACTGGCTTGTAAGGTTGAAACGCCTGGCTGACCCGCTCCCCGCGAGGGACCGGAACGTGCTCACGCTTACGCCGCTTTCCAGATTCGCGCTTCCTTCACCTCACGTTCTTGGAGGGTCTTTTGTTTAGTCAGCGAGGTACGCCAGCCATCTGCCGTCAACGAACTTCCTTCATGACCAGCGAAATGTAGCGTGGCGAAAAGTAGAGGACTCGGCCATAGCGCAGGACGCAGCGAAAACCGTTTCAAAAACCGTTTCAGAATTGACTTTTGAAACGGTGCAATATTGGTAAGCTATTGAATTGACTGGCGCGCCCGAAGAGATTCGAACTCCTGACCCCCAGATTCGTAGTCTGGTGCTCTATCCAGCTGAGCTACGGGCGCGTGTCGCGGATATGGGCGGAGATGCCCTCGCGAGGGGGCATAGCTAACGGCTCCGGTGCTGATTGGCAAGATCGGTTTTGACAGGATTATGTCGAAGCCGTACGGCCCGTTTCTCAAGGACTTTCCTCGGGATTCTCCCAGAAATCCGCCCAAGGTCGCCCATGGTTTCCGCCTTTTCAGGCGCGGGAGCGCTCCTGACGGAGTTGATGCAGTGGAATGGTCCGGTCGGGAATGACGATCCGGAACGTCGCGCCGATCGTCCCCTCCACCAGATCGATCTGGCCGCCATGGGCACGGATCAGTTCGGCGGCGATTGCAAGACCGAGCCCCGTGCCGCCGTCGCGCGAGGACCCCTGAAACGCCTCGAATAGATGAGCCCGCGCCTGCTCCGGAATGCCGGGGCCGGTATCTGAAATTTCCAGCACGGCGACGGCGCCTTCCCGGCGGCCCGCGATGCGGATCTGCTTCGGCGCGATGTCGGCGTGCGGCTGCCCCTCGAGCGCCTGAAAAGCATTGCGTACGAGGTTGAGGAGGACACGGAACAACTGATCCGGATCGACATCCACCACGAGGCCGCGTTCGATCGCGTTGCTCCAGACGATATCGGGATCGGTGGCGATGCCCGCGGATTCGCGCACCTCGTTGATGATCGGCTCGACCGCCACCATCCGCCGCTCGGGCCGCGCCTCCTGCACCTTGCCGTAGGACAGCGTCGACTGGCAGAACGCGATGGCGCGCTCCAGCGAACGCAAGAGCTTCGGCGCAAACCGCTGCACGCGCGGATCCGGCACGCTCGCGAGTTGGTCGGACAAAAGCTGCGAGGACGCGAGAAGATTGCGCAGATCGTGGTTGATCTTCGACACCGCAAGTCCGAGCGCCGCCAGATGGCTTTTCTGATGCAGCATCGAGACGAGATCGTGCTGCATGTCGGCGAGTTCGCGCTCCGCCATGCCGATTTCATCGCCGCGGTTCGAGGGCACCATCGCGCGGTCGGCACTTTCAGGGTTTTCATGGAAGGCGATGAGATTCGCCGTCATCCGGCGCATCGGCCGCACGAACAGGAAATGCAAGGCGAGATAGATCAGTCCCGCTGTGGCGATGGCGAAGCCGAACGACAGCAGCAGCACGTTCGACGAGAAGCGGTACATCGCCTTGCGCAGCGGCGCTTCATCCACCACCACTTCGATGAACTGCTCGCCCTGCGGCGCCGGGCCGATGATGCGGATCACGCCGTCGCCGCGCTCCAGCATCATCGAGAATGAATCGACGATGGCTTCCCACACGTTCATGGTGCGCATGTCGATGTCGCGCACCACCGCGGGCGGCATGTCCGCCACCGCGAGCAGACGGCGCTGCTGGCCGGTCTTGATGGCCACCGCGCGCGCGCCGATGCTTTGCAGGATGCTGCGCGCCAGTGAATCCGGCACCATGCCCGCAGGTGCGGCATCGAGCACCAAAGCCGCGGTATTGGCGGCGGCGATGCGATCATTCAGGCGATTGACGCTGAAATTGGCGATCGAAGGCACGTAGATCAGCACTTCGGCGATCATCACCAAGGGGATCGTCAGCAGCAGCAGCTTGCCGGACAGGTTGAGCCGCCCGCGCGGCATGGCCGGCCTCCCCTGCGACGTCATCGGCGGCACGCTTTCAGTCACGATCCGGCTCTTGATTTTCGATCTTCCGCGTCGCCACAGTCGCACCTGCGGCTGGCCTCGTCAAACCCCAGAAATACCTGAAATCTATGGATATTTCAGGGCAGCCCCGGCTAGCCGCCGGGCTTGGGGCAATTTGCACGCTCCGTTGACGAAAACAGCCCGCTCCCGTATAAGCCCGGCCAACTGTCCGTCATGGCCCGGCTCGACCGGGCCGGTTCATTTAAGGACCTTGGTCATTCAAGACCCCGGCCCCGGCTGAACCCGGACGACACCATTGAAACTTGCTCGGCAATTTGAATTTGCTCGGCACTCACTGGGGCGACACCGCAATCGGCGGGCGCCCGGCAGCGGAGAACGACCGTGAAGCGGACTTATCAACCCAGCAAACTGGTGCGCAAGCGCCGTCACGGCTTCCGTGCGCGTCAGGCCACGACCGGCGGCCGCAAGGTTCTCGCCGCTCGCCGTTCGCGCGGCCGCAAGCGTCTGAGCGCCTGAACCGGCATCACGATGCGCCGGTTGACATCATGGACCGGTTGAAAAAACGCGCGGATTTCATCGCCGCAGCCCAAGGCCCCCGCATTGCCAGGCCCGCTTTCGTGGTGCAGTCGCGCCTTCGCGACGACACCGGGCCCACCCGCATCGGCTTCACCGTCACCAAAAAAGTCGGCACCGCGACCGAGCGCAACCGTGTTCGCCGCAGGCTGCGCGAGATGGTCCGACTGGCCGGCGTCATCGCGCCGCCTTCCCCCCGCGACCACGTCATCGTCGGCCGGCGCGCCGCGCTGGATCATGAATTCTCCGTCATGATCGAGGATTTCCGTTCCGCGCTGATGCGTCTGACCCGTATGAAGGATCGCGCTGGCGATCCCCGTCCTATCCGCATTTCACCGAAACACTCTTAAGTCTACCCACGAGACCTGACCGATGACCGACAATCGTAACACCATCATCGCCGTAGTTTTGTCCGGCCTCATCCTGCTCGCCTGGCAGTATTTCTACAACATGCCGCAGATGGAGAAGCAGCGCGCCGCGCAGCAGACCCAGATGCAGGCCGCCAACCCGGCCAATTCCTCGGCACCGGCAGCAACCACGCAGACGCCTGCGGCCGGCAGCGCCGCGCCCACCCCCGCTTCTCCGGGCGCTGAGCAGCAGCAGGCCGCTCCGGTGAAGGACCGTGCCGAGGTGATCGCCTCGTCGCCGCGCGTCAAGATCGACACGCCGAGCCTGATCGGCAGCATCGCGCTGAAGGGCGCGCGCATCGACGACGTGGCTTTTGTGAAATACCGCGAGACAGTCGATCCGAAATCTCCGGCGGAAGTGCTGTTCTCGCCCACAGGGACCAAGGCGCCTTATTACGCAGAGTTCGGCTTCGTGCCCGCCGCGGGCGCAAGCGCCAAGCTGCCGGGCCTCGATACGGTCTGGACCCAGCAAGGCTCGAACGCGCTGACGCCCACGACGCCGGTCGTGCTGACATACGACAATGGCGAAGGTCTCGTCTTCACCCGCACCCTTTCGGTGGATGAGAAGTATGTCTTCACCATCAAGGATGAAGTCGCCAATTCTGGCACCGCGCCTGCGACGCTCTATCCGTTCGGCCTGATCTCGCGGCACGGCCTGCCGGAAACCTCCGGCTATTACATCCTGCATGAAGGCCCGATCGGCGTTCTGGGCGACAAGGGCCTGCAGGAATACACCTACAAGAAGATGGACGAGACCAAGGCCTCCGAATTCAAGGTCAGCAATGCCTGGCTCGGCATCACCGACAAATACTGGGCGGCGACGCTGCTGCCCGACCCTGCCGCCTCGCTGACCGCGCGCTTCTCGTCAAAACTGTCCGGCACCACCCGCGTCTACCAGACCGATTACCTGCTCGATCCGGTCACCGTGCAGGCCGGCGGCCATGCGACGACCACCACGCGCCTGTTCGCGGGCGCCAAGGAGGTCGCGACCGTCGATGCCTACGACAAGCAGCTCAAGCTCAACCGCTTCGAACTACTGATCGACTGGGGCTGGTTCTACTTCATCACCAAGCCGATGTTCTGGACGATCGATCACCTGTATCGCCTGTTCGGCAATTTCGGCGTCGCCATCCTGCTCGTCACCGTGATCGTGAAGGCGATCTTCTTCCCGCTGGCCAACAAGTCCTATGCCTCGATGGCGAAGATGAAGGCCGTGCAGCCGCAGCTCGCCGCGTTGAAGGAAAAATATCCCGACGACAAGGTGAAGCAGCAGCAGGAGATGATGGATATCTACAAGAAGGAGAAGATCAATCCGATTGCAGGCTGCCTGCCGATCGCGATTCAGATTCCAGTCTTCTTCGCACTCTATAAGGTGCTGTTCATCACCATCGAAATGCGCCACGCGCCGTTCTTCGGCTGGATCCACGATCTCTCCGCGCCGGACCCGACGCACGTTTTCAACCTGTTCGGCCTCCTGCCTTACGATCCGAGCGCGGTGCCGATTATCGGCCACTATCTCGCAATCGGCGCATGGCCGCTGATCATGGGCGTGACGATGTGGTTCCAGATGAAGCTCAATCCCGCGCCGCCGGATGCGACGCAGAAGATGATCTTCGACTGGATGCCCGTGATCTTCACCTTCATGCTGGCGTCCTTCCCCGCCGGTCTCGTGATCTACTGGGCCTGGAACAACACGCTCTCGGTGATCCAGCAGAGCGCGATCATGAAAAAGAACGGCGTGAAGATCGAACTGTTCGACAATCTGAAATCAACCTTCGCGGGCGGCAAGAAACCAGGGTAGCCCGCCGCTCCAGTACGCTTCTCATAGTCATGCCCGGGCTTGTCCCGGGCATGCACGTTTTTATAGTCTCGAAAGACCATGATGACCGAACCCGACGCCGAACTGATCGAATCCGGCCGCAAGCTGTTCGCCGGCGACTGGCAGTTCTTCTGGGCCTCTCCTTCCATCGAGACGCTGCCGACGATGCAGGGCGTCGAGATCGCCTTCGCCGGGCGTTCCAATGTCGGCAAGTCGAGCCTCATCAATGCGCTGACCAACCGCAATGGGCTGGCGCGCACATCGCACACGCCGGGGCGCACGCAGGAGCTGATCTTCTTCAAGGGGCCGGGACCGCTCGACGCGCGCACGCCCGAACTGCGGCTCGTCGACATGCCGGGCTACGGTTACGCCTCCGCGCCGAAGACCCAGATCGCCTCATGGACCAAGCTGATCCATAACTTCCTGCTTGGCCGCGCCAATCTTGCGCGCGTTTATGTGCTGATCGATTCACGGCACGGCTTCAAGGACGCCGACAACGAGGTGCTGACCACGCTCGACAAGGCCGCCGTCAGCTACCAGATCGTGCTGACCAAGGCCGATCAGGTGAAGAAAGCCGCGCTCGAAGAGACCATGGCCGCGATGGCCGAAAAGCTGCGTAAGCACCCGGCTGCCTTTCCCGAGATGCTGGTGACCTCCTCGCGCGACGGCGGCGGCATGGCCGAGATGCGCGCGGCCATCGTCAAACTGTTGAGGGAGCGGGCATGATGTCCACTCTATCGTTGCGGATTCCGGTCGTCTTCGCGGGCCTGATGGGCGCCATTGGCGTCGCGCTCGCGGCCACCGCCGCACACACACCGGACGCGGCGCGCCTCCACACCGCCTCCTCCATGCTGCTGTTCCACGCCTGCGCGGTGATCGGCGCGGTGCTGCTCGTCCATCAAGGTCTGGTGAGGCGGCGGCTTGGGCTGACGGCAGCCTATGGCTTCGTGCTCGCCGGTATCCTTTTCGGCGGCGACCTCGTGTCGCTGCAATATGCCGATCACGGCCTTTTCCCGATGGCGGCGCCGACCGGCGGCACCCTGTTCATCGTCTGCTGGCTGATGCTCGCCGTCGCAGCGCTCGTGCCGGACCGGACGCCCCGCGCCTGAGGTGCTTTGCACCGTCACATCAATCGGCTAAACCCTTTCCGCCCAGCCAAATCTCCTGGGCCACCCGCCATTCAAGGTTCGCTTCATGTCCGAGATAAGCCCGCAGGATCAGGCCCGCATTCTGTCCGAAGCGCTGCCGCATATGCAGCAGTACGACGAGGAAACCATCGTCATTAAATACGGCGGCCACGCCATGGGCGAAGAAAACCTCGCCCGCGAGTTCGCCCGCGACATCGTGCTTCTGGAGCAAACCGCGATCAATCCGGTGGTCGTTCATGGCGGCGGTCCGCAGATCGCCACCATGCTGTCGCGCCTCGGCATCAAGTCCGAATTCGCCGCCGGTCTGCGTATCACCGATGCCTCCGCCATCGAGATCGTCGAGATGGTGCTGGCGGGCTCGATCAACAAGCAGATCGTCAGCCACATCAACGCGGCGGGCGGCAAGGCCGTGGGTCTAAGCGGCAAGGATGGCAACATGGTCACCGCCGTGAAGGCGACCCGCACCATGATCGATCCGGACTCCAACATCGAGAAGGTGATCGATCTCGGCTTCGTCGGCGAGCCCGACAAGGTCGATCTCGCCTTGCTCAATCAGCTGATCGGCCACGAACTCATTCCGGTGCTGGCACCGCTTGCGGTGTCCTCCGATGGACAGACCTACAACGTCAACGCCGACACCTTCGCGGGTGCTGTCGCGGGCGCGCTGCGGGCGAAGCGGCTGTTGCTGCTGACCGACGTTCCGGGCGTGCTCGATAAATCCAAGAAACTCATCCCCGAATTGTCGATCAAGGATGCACGGCGGCTTATCGCGGACGGCACCATCTCCGGCGGCATGATCCCGAAGGTCGAGACCTGCATCTACGCGCTCGAAGCGGGCGTCGAAGGTGTCGTCATTCTCGATGGCAAGACCCCGCATGCCGTGCTGCTGGAGCTGTTCACCAATCAGGGCACCGGCACGCTGATGTACAAGTGACGGAGCGAGCGCACCGCGCTGCTTCCCAAAAAATCATGACCGACAAACGCGGCTTCGGCCATATCGACACCTGGGTGTTTGATCTCGACAACACTCTTTATCCGCACCACGTCAATCTGTGGCAGCAGGTCGACGGCCGCATCCGCGATTTCGTCGCCCACCAGCTCAAGGTTGACCCTGCCGAGGCGTTCCGGATCCAGAAGGATTACTATCGCCGCTACGGCACCACGATGCGTGGCATGATGACCGAGCACGGCGTCAGCCCCGATGATTTCCTCGCTTACGTCCACGACATCGACCATTCCCCGCTCGAGCCGAACCCGGCGATGGGACAGGCACTCGCCAAACTGCCTGGCCGCAAGCTGATTCTGACCAACGCGTCCGTCGCGCATGCCGAGAAGGTTCTGGAGCGGCTCGCGCTCGGCGTCACCTTCGACGGCGTGTTCGACATCATCTCGGCCGAGTTCGAGCCGAAGCCCGCGCGCCAGACTTACCGGCGCTTCCTCGATCTGCACGAGGTTGACGCAGAGCGCGCGGCGATGTTCGAGGACCTCGCCCGCAACCTCGCGATCCCGCATGAATTCGGCATGACCACCGTGCTGGTGGTGCCCGATGGCACCCAAAAGGTCGTGCGCGAAGCTTGGGAAATGGAGGGGCGCGACGCCCCGCACGTCGATCACGTCACCGACGACCTGACGGGATTTCTGGCGCAATTAGCGAAGTCCTGATCGCGCCCGCCTTGCTCTCCCGGGAAAATTCCGCCAAAGATCGTCTGCAATTATGCAGACGATCTGCAATTCCTATCCATCTGATTTTCCAAGGAAACCGATGTCTCTCTCCGCTCTCGAAACCACGCTGAACACCGCTTTCGACGCCCGCGACACCGTCAACGCCTCCACCAAGGGCGAGGTGCGCGATGCCGTGGAGCTGGCGCTCGACATGCTCGACAAGGGCGAGGCGCGGGTCGCGGAGCCGCAGGCGAATGGGGCGTGGAAGGTCAACCAGTGGCTAAAGAAGGCCGTGCTGCTGTCGTTCCGCCTCAACGACATGGCGCCGATTCCCGGCGGCCCCGGCGGCGCGCACTGGTGGGACAAGGTGCCCTCGAAGTTCGAGGACTATTCCGAGCAGAGCTTCCGTGAAGCCGGCTTCCGCGCGGTGCCGGGTGCGATCGTCCGCCGCTCGGCCTTCATCGGCAAGAACGTCGTGCTGATGCCGTCCTTCGTCAATCTCGGCGCCTATGTCGACGAAGCGACCATGATCGACACATGGTCCACCGTCGGCTCCTGCGCACAGATCGGCAAGCACGTCCACATCTCCGGCGGCGTCGGCATCGGCGGCGTGCTGGAGCCTTTGCAGGCGGGCCCGGTCATCATCGAGGACGACTGCTTCATCGGCGCGCGCTCGGAAGTCGCCGAGGGCGTGATCGTGCGCAAGGGCGCGGTGCTCTCCATGGGCGTATTCATCGGCGCATCGACCAAGATCATCGACCGCACCACGGGTGAAGTGTTTGTCGGCGAAGTCCCCGCTTATTCCGTGGTGGTGCCGGGCTCCCTGCCCGGCAAGCCGATGAAGGACGGCACACCCGGCCCGTCGCTCTACTGCGCGGTGATCGTCAAGCGCGTGGACGAGAAGACCCGTTCCAAGACCAGCATCAACGAACTGCTGCGAGACTGACAATGACCAAGGCGCTGGACGTCGCCCGCGATCTGTTGCGCTGCCCTTCGGTGACGCCTGCGGATGCGGGCGCGCTCGGCGTTCTTGAAAAGCTCCTGAAGGACGCCGGTTTCGAAACCCATCGCCTCACCTTCACCGAGCCGGGCGCGGACGACACCGACAACCTCTATGCCCGCATCGGCACCGCTGCCCCGCACATCACCTTCGCGGGCCACACCGACGTGGTGCCGCCGGGCGACGACAAAGCATGGTCGCACGATGCATTCGCGGGCGATGTGGACGGCGACGTGCTCTATGGCCGCGGCGCGGTCGACATGAAGGGCGCCATCGCCTGTTCGGTTGCCGCCGTGCTGGATTATCTGCAAGCGAACGGCGGCCAGCCAAAGGGCTCGATTTCTTTTCTCATCACCGGCGACGAGGAAGGTCCCGCCGTCAACGGCACGGTGAAGCTGCTCGACTGGGCGGCGAAGCGCGGCGAAAAGTTCGATCATTGCGTGCTGGGCGAACCGAGCAACGTCAATGCGCTCGGCGACTGCATCAAGGTCGGGCGTCGCGGCTCGCTATCAGGCACGCTGATCGTCGAGGGCAAGCAGGGCCATGTCGCCTATCCCGACCGCGCGCATAATCCGCTGCCCGACATCGCAGCTCTGGTCAGCGCACTGAACGCCGATCCGCTCGATCATGGCACCGATCACTTTCCGCCGTCGAATCTGGAGTTTCTCTCCATCGACACCGGCAACCCGGCATGGAACGTGATCCCCGCTCAGGCGCGGGCGCGCTTCAATATCCGCCACAACGACTACCGCACGCAGGATTCGCTGCGCGCGCTGATCGAGGGTCGCGTCGAAAAGCTCTCCGGCAACCACACCACCGCGCGCGTCGAATGGGAGCCGTCGAACGCCGACGCCTTCCTGACGCAGCCCGGCCCCTTCACCGATCTCGTCGTCGCTGCCATCGAAGAGGTGACCAAGCGGCGGCCGAAGCTCGATACCGGCGGCGGCACGTCGGATGCGCGCTTCATCGTTCATTACTGCCCGGTGCTCGAATTCGGCCTCGTCGGCCAGACCATGCACCAGATCGACGAGCGCACGCCGGTCGCCGACATCGAGGCGCTGACGAAAATCTATCGCAGCGTGCTGGATCGCTATTTCAAGTGAGGGCGCGCGCATGAGCGGCAACATCCTCGTCCTCACCGCCATCGACGACGAACTCGACAAAGCGCGCGCGCCGGAGGGCGTCGAAGTGATCTACACCGGCGTCGGCAAGGTCAATGCGGCGAGTGCCGCGACGCTCGCGCTGCTGGTGCTGCGCCCGCGTCTCGTTGTCAACTACGGCACCGCCGGCAAGATTCACAAGATGCACAACGGTCTCGTCGAGGTCGCCCATGCCGTGCAGCGCGACATGATGGCGATGCCGCTGGCGCCGCGCGGCCGCACGCCGTTCTCGCCGGAGATCGATCGCTTGTCGTCAGGGCACAAAGGTGTGACCTGCGGCACTGGCGACAGCTTCGTCACCACGACTGACCCGTGGCTCGTCGAGAACAAGATCGACATTGTGGACATGGAGCTTTATGCCATCGCCCATGTCTGTCAGCGGCATTCGCTGCCGTGGCGCGCGTTCAAGTTCATCACCGATGAAGCCGACGACAACGCCGCTGATCACTGGCAGGACAATGTGAAAGACGGCGAGGATTTGTTCTGGGACGCGATGAAGGAAATCGCACCGGCCTGACTTCCTCGCCCCGCACTTGCGGAGAGAGGTAAGAAGGACTCAATAATCCACCTTCACCAGATACAATCCGTCCGGCGGCGCGACGGGGCCGCAGGCGGCGCGGTTGCGTGCATCGAGCGCCTTGCGCATATCAGCCGCCGTCCATCGGCCATGCCCGACCCAGACCAGCGAGCCGACCATCGAGCGCACCTGACTGTGCAGGAACGAGCGCGCCGAGGTGACGATGTTGACGGTATCACCGTCGCGGATGACATCGAGCTGGTCGAGTGTCTTGTCCGGCGACTTCGCCTGACATTCGGTATCGCGAAACGTGGTGAAATCGTGCTTGCCTATCAGCACCTGCGCGGCTTCGTTCATCGCCGCCACATCGAGCGGCCGCGCCACCCGCCACGCACGCCCGGCATCGAGTGCGAGGTTCGCCCGGCGATTGCTGATGCGATAGATGTAATGGCGCTTCAGCGCCGAGAAACGCGCTTCGAACGTATCCGGCACGATCTCCGCAGAGAGAACCCCGATAGGGTGCGGACGCACATGCGCGTTCAACGCGTCACGCACCCGGTCGGCGCGATAGGTTTTCTCGAGATCGATATGTGCGACCTGCCCCAACGCATGAACGCCGGCATCGGTACGCCCCGCACCGTGCACGCGGACGCGGCTGCCGGTCATCGCCATAACCGCATCTTCCAGCGCGCCCTGCACTGAAGGGCCGTTGTCCTGATACTGCCAGCCGCAGAACGGCGTGCCGTCATATTCGATGATCAGCTTGTAGCGTGGCATCAGATCACAGCCAGCGGCGGCGCGAGCGGCGTGCCGCGCAGGAAGTCCGGCGCCGTCATCGGTTGCTTGCCCGCGCGCTGCACCTGCAACAGACGGATCGCGCCGCTGCCGCAGGCGATCGTCAGATGCTCGTCGAGCAGCACACCCGGTGCGCCCGATCCCTGCGCCAGCTCGCAGCGAAGCACCTTGATCCGCACAGGCACGCCTTCAATCGCAATCTCGAACCATGCGCCGGGAAACGGCGACAGACCGTGGATGTGGCGCAGCACCTCATGCGCGGGCTTCGCCCAGTCGATCTTCGCTTCGGCCTTGCCGATCTTGGCGGCATAGGTGATGCCCGCTTCATCCTGCGGCACGAGATCAAGGCCGCCCTGTTCCAGCGCCGCCATCGCCTGCACCATGAGGTCGGCACCGCGCGGCGCGAGCGCGTCGTGCAGGTCCTGCGCGGTCATCGCATCGGTGATTGGAAGGCGATCCGTCATCGCCACATCGCCGGTATCTAACCCGGCATCCATCTTCATCACCATCGCGCCGGATTCGGCATCGCCGGTCATGATGGCGCGCTGGATCGGCGCGGCCCCGCGCCAGCGCGGCAACAGCGAAGCATGCAGATTGAAGCAACCGCGCGGCACGGCGTTGAGAATATTTTCGGGCAGGATCATGCCATAGGCGACGACCACGGCGGCGTCCGCCTTGTGGGCGCGAAATGTTGCCTCCGCCTCCGGGGTCTTGAGCGTCGATGGCGTCAGCACCGGAAGGCCGAGCTCACGCGCCGCCTGCTCCACCGGCGTCGGCTGCAGTTTCATCCCGCGCCCCGCAGGCTTCGCCACACGGGTATAGACCGCCACGATCTCATGACCGTGCGCATGCAGCGCGCGCAGCGTCGGCACCGCGAAGTCCGGCGTGCCCATGAAGATCAGACGAAGCGGCATGAGGCTCGCTGTTATTTGGCCGCGAGTTTCGCGGCCTTGGTGAACTTCTTCATCACGCGATCGCGCTTGAGCTTGGACAGGTAGTCGATGAACAGAACACCGTTGATGTGATCGATCTCGTGCTGGATGCAGGTGGCGAACAGCCCCTCCGCATCCTCCTCGTGCACCTTGCCGTCGAGGTCCATGTAACGGATACGCACGGATGCGGGCCGCTCCACCTCCTCGTAATATTCCGGGATCGACAGGCAGCCTTCCTCGTACACCGAAACGTCGTCGGACTTCGACAGAATCTCCGGGTTGATGAAGACCCGCGGCACCTTCTCACCTTCCTTCTTGGAGACGTCCATGGTGATGAGCCGCAGCGGCACCGCCACCTGAATGGCGGCAAGGCCAATGCCCGGCGCGTCATACATGGTCTCGAACATATCCTCGGCGAGCGCGCGGATTTCGGGTGTGATCTTGTCGACCGGTTCTGAGACAAGACGCAGGCGTTTGTCCGGGATGCTGATGATTTCACGAATGGCCATGCCCGCGATGTAATCGGACTGCCTGCCGGGGTCAAACGGCGATTGAGCCCTCAAAACAACTGTCTTTCCAGTGCGGAAAACCGGTGCATCAAGACATTATTAACCATAAATGTTCCCTATTCGTTCCATTTTCGCCGCGAATCGGGCTACAGTGCCGCAATGAATGAAATTTTGTTTTCCATCGGGGACGTCCCCGTTCGCACCGGCGCTGCCCTGCTCGGCTTCGGCGTGCTCGCGCTGCTCCTGCTCGCAATCATCGCGCTCATCATGTCCCGTTCGGGACGCAAAACCGCCGCCCTCGCCATGGCGCAGGCGATCCGCGCGGACGAACTGGAGGAGCGCCTGAGCGAAGTGCTGCGCATCCAGAACGAAGCCGCGGGGCGCGTGCACGAGATGGGACAGGCGCTGGTCGGGCGGCAGGCCGAGATGGCGCGCGCAGTCAACGAGCGGCTGGATTCGGTGACGCACCGCGTCGGCCAGTCCATGGAGCAGACCACCCGCAACACCATGGACAGCCTGCGCGCGCTGCACGAGCGCCTCGGCATCATCGACAACGCGCACAAGAATCTCACCGACCTCACCACCCAAGTCACGACGCTGCGCGACGTGCTCGCCAATAAGCAGGCGCGCGGCGCGTTCGGGCAGGCGCGCATGGAAGCCATCGTACAGGATGGCCTGCCGAAGGGCTCGTTCGCGTTCCAGCACACTCTGACCAACAACAAACGCCCGGATTGCGTGGTGTTTCTGCCCGACCAGCGGCCGCTGTGCATCGATGCCAAGTTTCCGCTCGAAGCCGTCACCGCGCTGCGCGAGGCCAAGAGCGACGACGAGCGCAAGTTCGCCTCGCAGCGCCTGCGGCAGGACGTGATGAAGCATGTCGCCGACATCGCCGACAAATATCTCATCCCCGGCGAGACGCAGGACACAGCCTTGATGTTCGTGCCGTCCGAATCCGTCTATGCTGAGATTCACGACGGCTTCGACGACGTGGTGCAGAAGGCCTATCGCGCCCGCATCGTGCTGGTGTCTCCCTCACTGTTGATGCTCGCGATCCAGGTGATGCAGCAGATCATGAAGGACGCGCGGATGCGCGATGCCGCGGGGCAGATCCGCACCGAGGTCATGACCATGTCGGACGACCTCGCCCGCCTGCGCGAGCGCGTGCTGAAGCTGCAGAACCATTTCAACCAGGCGAACGAAGACGTCCGCCAGATCCTGATTTCCGCCGACAAGATCGAGAAGCGTGCGGGCCGGATCGAGGAACTGGATTTCACCACGCATGACGATCCCCCGCCGCGGGCGGAAGGCACGCCGGCACCGAGCCTGTTCCCCGTACAGCCGCGAAAGCTGCAGGCGGGCGAATAGCCGCGCCGCTTCTCACGGGAAGCCTCGCGAATCTGCTAACACCGCTCCATGACATCACCTGAGAGCGTCGAGACACCCGCCAACCCGCGCGCCTCGTGGCGCGACGCGCTCGCGGTCTATCTGCAGCCGCGTGTGCTGGTAGTGCTGTTTCTCGGCTTCTCGTCCGGCTTGCCGCTCGCACTCTCGGGCTCGACGCTTTTGGTGTGGATGCGCGAAGCGGGCGTCGATCTCAAGACCATCGGGCTGTTCGCGCTGGTCGGCACGCCCTACACGATCAAGTTCTTCTGGGCCCCTCTCGTCGATGCACTGCATGTACCGATCCTGACGCGCCTGCTCGGGCGGCGGCGCGCCTGGCTGATCTTTTCCCAATTGCTGCTGATGGTCGCCATCGTGCTGCTGGCGCTGAGCGATCCGACCAGACCACTCGGTGTCGCGCTCGCGGCGCTGTTCGTCGCCGCCGCTTCCGCGACGCAGGACATCGTGATCGATGCCTTCCGCGTCGAAAGCCTGCCGGAGAACGAGCAGGCCGCCGGCATGGCATCCTATGTCGCGGCCTATCGCGTCGGCATGCTGCTCTCCACCGCGGGCGCGCTGTTTCTCGTCAGCGGGTTCGAGAGCGCGGGCCTGAACCGCCATGCTGCCTGGCAGTGGGGCTACATCGCGATGGCGGCGCTGGTCGTCATCGGCATCCTCACCGCATTGTTCGCGACCGAGCCGGAAGCCTCCCGCGTGGCCGAAGCCAGCACCGAGCGGACGTTTGGGCGCATCGTTCATGCAGCGGCAGGCGCCTTCACCGAATTCGCGGCTTACAAGGACGCGTGGGCCATTCTGGCTTTCGTCGTGCTGTTCAAGTTCACCGATGCGTTTTCCGGCACCATGACGGCGCCTTTTGTTATTGATCTGGGCTTCACCCGCAACGATTACGCCGCCATCGTGAAGGGGCTTGGCCTCGCCGCCACGCTGATCGGCGGCTTCGCGGGCGGCTTTCTCGCCAGCCGTTACTCACTGGTCGTGAGCCTCTGGATCGGCGGCTTCCTGCAAGCGATCGCCAACCTGTCGTTCTCCTGGCTCGCCATCGTCGGCATCGATCATTACGCGCTGGCGCTTGCGATCACCGCGGAGAACTTCACCAGCGCCGTCGGCACCGTGATCTTCGTCGCCTATCTCTCCGCGCTGTGCCGCAATCCCGCGCACACCGCGACCCAGTATGCGCTGCTCACCGCGCTGGCCGCGATCGGGCGCACCTATCTGTCGTCCGGCGCGGGTTATGTCGCAGCGGCGACGGGCTGGGCGTGGTTCTTCGCGATCTGTATGGTGGTCGCGGTGCCGAGCTTCATGCTCCTGGCCTGGTTGCAGGCACGAGGGCATTTCGAGGCATTGACCGCGCCGGTCAAAACCTGAGCGTCAGAACAGCGTCCGCTGGCGCATCGCCGCCGACAGCGTGCCCTCGTCGAGATAATCGAGTTCGCCACCGACCGGCACGCCATGCGCAAGCCGCGTCACCTTGACACCGGCCTCCTGCAACATGTCGGTCACATAATGCGCCGTGGTCTGGCCATCGACCGTGGCGTTGAGCGCGAGAATGATCTCCGTCACCTCGGGAGCCTGCGCGCGCGCCACCAGCGCATCGATCGTCAGATCCTGAGGCCCGATGCCATCGAGCGGCGACAGCGTCGCGCCCAGTACATGATAACGGCCGTGCGTTGCGGCGGCCCGCTCGAGTGCCCAAAGATCGGCGACATCCGCCACCACCACGATGATCGACGGATCGCGGCGCGTGTCGGTGCAGATCGTGCACGGGTTCTGCGTGTCGATGTTGCCGCAGGTATGGCACACCTGAATGCGCTCGATCGCAACCTGCAACGCGGAAGCCAGCGGCGTCATCAGTGCTTCGCGCTTCTTGATGAGGTGCAGCGCTGCGCGCCGCGCCGAACGCGGGCCAAGGCCCGGCAGCCGCGCCAGCAACTGGATCAGCCGCTCGATCTCGGGTCCGGCAACCGTGGATGCCATCTCAGCCCAGGCCCAGCCCCGGAATGTTGAAGCCGCCGGTGATGGCTTTCATCCGCTCCTGCATCGCGTCTTCCGCCTTGCGGCGCGCGTCGTTCTGGGCTGCGACGAGCAGATCCTCCAGCACCTCGCGCTCCTCCGCCTTCATCAGCGATGGATCGATGGAGACGGATTTCAACTCCATCTTCGCGGTCATGCGCATCGTGACCATGTTGCCGCCGGCCGAACCCTCGACCTCGATCTGGTCAAGCTGCTCCTGCACTTCCTTCATCTTCGACTGAAGCTGAGCGGCCTGCTTCATCATGCCGAGAAAATCAGCCATGAATTATCCTTTTCACAATCTCAGAGATCATCATCGTCGCCGTCGACATCGTCCTCGATCGGCATCACCGCGGGTGGCGGCTCCGGCGCCAGTCGCCGCACATCGACCACCTGTGCACCGGGAAACGCCGCCATGACCGCCTGCACGCGCGGGTCGGCCTGCACGTTCTCGGTGAGCTTGTCCTTGCGTTCCTGCGCTTGCGCGCGCAGCGTCGGCTGGCCTTCCTCGTTGGACACGACCACAGCCCAACGGCGGCCGGTCCATTGCTCAAGCTTGCGCTGCAGATCGTTGACCACCGAACGCGCGGCGCTGCGCTCAAGCGCGATCTCCAGCCTGCCGTCTTCCATGCGTACCAGCCGCAGATCGGCTTCCAGCGCGGCCTTGAGCGCAATATCACGTTTCTCGCTCGCGAGCGCGACGATTTCGGGGTAGCTCGACAGCCGCCGCGTGGGGACCGACTGCGGCGCGACGGATTCCACCGGCTGCGGCTGCTGCCGCGCCACGGTTTCGCCTGACGAGCGCTGCGGCGGCATCGTGCGGAGCGCAGACGATTGCGCGAACGACGCAGGCGCGGGCGCGCGGGGCGCAGCGTTGCTGCCGGAAGCGGACGATGGTGCCGACTGCGTACCGCCACCCTCGCCAATCATCTTGATCGCTTCGTCCGGCGTCGGCAGGTCCGCGACATAGGCGATGCGCACCAGCACCATCTCGGCGGCGGCCTGCGGACGCGTGGCGTTCTGCACTTCGGCGATGCCCTTGAGCAGCATTTGCCACATCCGCGACAGCACGCGCATCGAGAGCTTGGTTGCAAATTCGCGGCCGCGCGTACGCTCGGCTTCTCCAAGAGCCACATTGTCCGCCGTCGCGGGCACAACCTTCACGCGCGTCACGAAGTTGACGAACTCCGCAAGGTCGCTGAGCACCACCACCGGATCGGCGCCGGTGTCGTATTGCTCGCGGAATTCCGCGAAGGCGCTGGCGATGTCGCCCTTGGCCAGATGTTCGAACAGGTCTATCACGCGCGAACGATCTGCGAGGCCGAGCATCTGCCGCACGTCCTCGGCGCGCACGAGGCCCGCCGCATGCGCGATGGCCTGATCGAGCAGCGACAGCGAGTCGCGCACCGAACCCTCGGCCGCGCGCGCGATCAGACCCAGCGCCTCGGGCTCCGCCTCGACGCCTTCACGCGTCACGATGTTGGCGAGGTGGGACATCAGCACGTCGGCATCGACGCGGCGCAGATCGAAGCGCTGGCAGCGCGACAGCACCGTGACCGGCACTTTTCGGATTTCGGTGGTGGCGAACACGAACTTGGCGTGCTCCGGCGGCTCCTCCAGCGTCTTGAGGAAGGCGTTGAACGCCTTCTCCGACAGCATGTGGACTTCGTCGATGATGTAGACTTTGTAGCGCGCACTTGATGGCGCATAGCGCACGCCGTCGGTGATTTGCCGCACGTCGTCGATGCCGGTGTGCGAGGCCGCGTCCATTTCCAGCACGTCGATGTGCCGGCTTTCCATGATCGCCTGACAGTGCACACCGGGCGTCGGCATGGTGATGGTCGGCGCCTTCACCGAGCCGTCCGGCAATTCGTAGTTCAGTGCACGGGCGAGAATGCGCGCGGTCGTGGTCTTGCCGACGCCGCGCACGCCGGTGAGAATCCAGGCCTGCGGGATACGTCCCGTCTCGAACGCATTCGAGACGGTGCGGACCATCGCTTCCTGACCGATCAGGTCGTTGAAATTCGAGGGACGATATTTGCGCGCCAGAACGCGGTAGCCGGATGCGCCTCCGCCCGTATCAGCAAGGCCAAGGCCCTTCTCAAGCCCCGGTTGATCGCCCGCACTCAGGCCTGGAAGGTCGGAATCGGGCATCGAACGATCCGCATCGGTTATCGGGCGCGCCGCTCTGCCACGCAAAATGGCGGGCAGTCGGCCGGCATCGCGCCAGCCCCGGCATGAAAAGAGGTAGGAGACTGACGAGCGACCCGATCCGGACCTCGTTAGGGCTGCTTCCTTCCGGACCTGACCCGGTTGGCGAGTGGCTCGTCCACCGCCAATCTCCCGACGCCTATTTGGGGCCAAACCGGAGGGAAAGCAAGCAAGCCATAGGCTATTTTACCGCTTTACACGGCCATCAGGACTCACTCAGGAAGGTGCCCGGATGCGTATTCCGGCGGATACGCAAGTTCCTCACGCGCATGCCTGCGCCTGCTAGAGTGAGCGTGTTGCAGAATCAGTTTCGAGGCCCGCATGCCGTCGTCGTGGTCGCTCCACCACCAGCTTCAGAAGGATACGTTCGATGTCGGCGACCTGCCGCTGTCGCGTCTCCTCATCATCAAGGATTCCAACTATCCGTGGCTTTTGCTGGTGCCGCGCCGCTCCGGCGCTTCCGACCTGATTGACCTTAACGAGGTCGAGCAGGCGCAGCTCACCACCGAGATCAATCGCGTCTCGCGCGCGCTGAAAGACATCACCAAGCCCGACAAGCTAAACGTCGCGGCGCTCGGCAATGTCGTGCCGCAACTGCATGTGCACATCATCGCGCGCCGCATCAGCGACGCCGCATGGCCGCGCCCGGTGTGGGGGCTGGTGCCACCCGCGCCTTACGATCCTGCGGAAGCCGCGAGATTCACGCAGGCATTGCGCGAGAAAATCTGGATTACCTGAACCGCCTATTCGTCACGATGGCATGACGCCTCACGAGGGAACTCTGCCCGTGCTTCGGCTGTTTTCCTTCAGCCGCCTCGCCTGATTTGGGGGAACCCTCATGACCGCACAGCCCCGACCGGCCGCCCCGAATATTCTCTGCGTCGGCATGCCCGTGCGCGATCTGGTGTTTCGCGTCGAGAATATCCCGGCGCGCGGCAACAAGATGCGCGCCACGCATTTCACCGAATACAGTGGCGGCAACGCGCTGAATGCCTCCATCGCCATCGCGCGGCTTGGCGGCCGCGTCCTGATGTCGGGGCCGATGGGCCACGCCGGCGAGAAAGCCGCCGAGCAGATTTTCGAGGATCTCGCGCGGGAAGGCATCGACGGTAGCGCCATGGTGCGGATGCCCGGCCTCGTGACGCCGATCTCCAACATCATGATCGACACCACCGGCGAGCGGACCATCGTCACCTATCGCGATCCGAAAATGTGGGACGTGACATTGCCGGATACCGACGAATTGCTGAAGGATTGCGAGGCGATTCTCACCGAGAACCGCTGCGTTTTCGTGCGTGATCTCTGTTTCGAGGCCAAGCGGCGCGGCATTCCGGTCATCCTCGATGCCGACCGTGCGATGTCGCTGGACGAACCTCTGCTGCAAGCTTCCACCCACATCGTGTTTTCCGCCGAAGCGCTGCACGCAACCACCGGGGCGGACGATGACCCCGCGGCGTTGCGTGCAATCGCTGCACTGACACCTGCGTTCGTCGGCGTCACCAACGGCGCAGGCGGCATGACATGGCTTGAAGGCGGACAGGCCCGCCACATGGCAGCCTTCCCTGTCGCCGCGGTGGACACGCTCGGCGCGGGCGACGTGTTCCACGGCGCGTTCACGCTGGCGATTGCCGAAGGGCGCTCCATCGAAGCCGCGATGCGATTTTCCGCCGCCGCCGCCGCGCTGAAATGCACCCGGCACGGCGGCGCATTTGGTTCACCGCAACGTATTGAAGTGGAAGCATTTTTGGCTAAATCGGCGGCTCCGCACTTCGCCTGACGAATATTCCGGAATCCGGACTTGCGGTTAGAATATTCTTCTATATGATATTGGCATACTTCCTCTCAATAGAAGAATGTTTCCAATGTCAGACGCCGACCTCGCACCTGCCGTGCTCGACGCCCCACGTCGGCTCGATGCCATCGACCGCAAGATCCTGACTGTGCTGCAAGATGACGCCTCCCTTTCGGTTGCCGAAATCGGCGACCGCGTCGGCCTGTCGTCGACGCCCTGCTGGAAGCGAATCCAGCGGCTGGAGGCTGAAGGCATTATCCTGCGCCGCGTCGCTCTGGTCGATCAGAACAAGATCGGCCTCGGCATCACCGTGTTCGTCTCGGTGGAGAGCGGCGACCATTCCGATGCCTGGCTGAAGAAATTCGCCAATGCCGTGAGTGCCATGCCCGAGGTCATGGAATTCTACCGGATGGCGGGCGATGTCGATTACATGCTGCGCGTCGTCGTCGCCGACATGCAGAACTACGATGTCTTTTACAAAAAGCTCATCAGCGCCGTGGCGCTGAAGAACGTCACCTCGCGGTTTGCGATGGAAAAGATCAAATCGGTGACAGCCCTGCCGGTGCCGGCCCTGAATCCCGCCTGACGTCTGCCTGTTATTTTGTTCTGCCCAACGCGCCGCCTCGACAGCGGCGCGTTTGCTTTTGCACGACCGATAATTTGATCGTTTTTATCGATTGGATAGACATATATAATGCGTTTGAACGATTGATCGCTATTTGCGATCAGTGGCCGCATTCAAGGAGTTCGGCCAATGTCTACCATCACTTACACCGCCGCGGACCAGGATCAGGCCCGCTCCAAAGCTCACTTTCAGATTACAGGCATCTGGCCCGGCCTATTCCTGACGACCTTGGTCGCCTGCGCCGCCTACGGCGTGCACCTGCTGCCCGTCGTCTCGACCTTCAGCCCGCTGATCCTCGCGATCCTGCTCGGCATGATCTTTCACAACGTCGTCGGCACGCCTGCCAGCGCCAAGCCCGGCGTCACCTTTTCGCTGCGGCGGATTCTGCGGTTCGCAATCATTATGCTCGGCCTGCAACTCACCGCGATGCAGATCGGCGAGGTCGGCGCGACCGGCATCGCCATCATTGCCGTAACGCTGGCCGCGACCTTCCTGTTCACCGGCTGGTTCGGCCGCGTGATGGGCATCGACCCCAAGCTCGCCCAGCTCATCGGCGCGGGCACCTCGGTCTGCGGCGCATCCGCCGTGATCGCGACCAACACTGTGACCGACGCCCATGACGAGGACGTCGCCTACGCGGTCGCCTGTGTCACCGTGTTCGGATCGATCGCGATGTTCGCCTACCCGACGCTTGGCACCCTGCTTCATCTCGATCCGCGCGCCTACGGCTTGTGGGCGGGCTCCTCGATCCATGAGATCGCTCAGGTGGTCGCGGCAGCCTTCCAGGAAGGACGTCAGGCCGGCGAGTTCGGCACCATCGCCAAGCTGTCCCGCGTGATGCTGCTGGCGCCGCTGGTGATCGCGCTCGGCGTCGCCGCGGCCCGCCACCGCAGCGGCACCTCCAGCGCACGCGCTCCGATGCCCTGGTTCGTGCTCGGCTTCATCGCGATGATCGCGCTCAACAGCGTCGTCACCATTCCGCCCGAGGCAAAGTCGGTGATCGTCTCCGTCACCACCTTCCTGCTCACTATGGCGCTGGCCGCGATGGGACTCGAAACCGACATCGCCAAACTCTATGCTAAAGGACTTCGCCCGCTGGCCGTCGGCGCAGTCGCCTCGGTCTTCATCTCAGTGCTCAGCCTGACGCTGATCAAGTTGACGTCGTAAGGTAACGGATGACGCTGGAGCAGCTTCGGATCTTCGTTGCGGTTGCGGAGCAGGAGCACATGACCCGTGCCGCCGGCGTTCTCAATCTCACCCAATCGGCGACAAGTGCTGCCATCGCAGCCCTTGAGGATCGTTATGCGATCAAACTGTTCGACCGGATCGGCCGCAGTATCAGGCTGACCGATGCCGGGCGGCAATTCGTCATCGAGGCCCGCGCGGTGCTGGCGCGCGCCGCCGCCGCCGAAGCCGTCCTCACCGATCTCACCGGCCTTGCCCGCGGCTCGCTATCGCTCGCGGCAAGCCAGACGGTCGGCAATTACTGGCTGCCGCCGCTGATCCACCGCTTCCACCAGCGCTATCCCGGCATCAACGTGACGCTGAAGATTGGCAACACCGAACAGGTCACGGCATGGGTGCACAGCGGGCTCGCCGATCTCGGCTTCATCGAAGGCGACATCGAAGATAGCGGACTGTCGATCAGCAACGTCGCGAATGACGAGCTTGTACTGGTCGTCGCCGCCACGCATCCCTGGGCGGCAATGACGAAGCCCACAGCCGCGCATCTTAAGGACGGAAAATGGGTCGTTCGTGAGCCAGGCTCCGGCACCCGTCACGTACTCGAGACGGTTCTCTCCGGCCTCGGCATCGCCCGCAACGAGATCTCCATCGCGCTCGAACTGCCGTCGAATGAATCGGTGCGCGCCGCCGTTGTCGCGGGCGCGGGCGCCACCATCATCTCGCGCATCGTGGTCGCGAACCTCTTGACCTCCGGCGCGCTGGTCGAACTGAAAATCCCGATGCCCTCGCGGCGCTTCTTCCTGCTGCGCCACAAGGAACATCACGTCACGCAGGCCGAGCGTGAACTTGAGAAGCTGATCGCCGACACGCCACAGTAAGTGACAATCAGATCTTCTGGTTATACTCGCCGACTTCGGGATGGGTGCGCAGCACCGAATCCATCGCCTCGAACATGTCGCGCATGCGCTGCTCGGACACCGGGCTTTCGACCACGACGACAAGCTCGGGCTTGTTCGATGACGCACGCACCAGGCCCCAGCTTCCGTCCTCGCAGGTGACACGCACGCCATTGACGGTGACGAGGTCGCGGATCGGCTGACCGGCGACCTTCTCGCCCTTCGCCTGCGCCGCTTCGAAATGCTTCACCACATCGGCGACGATGCCGTACTTGGCTTCGTCCGCACAGTGCGGCGACATCGTCGGCGACGACCATGTTTTCGGCAGCGCGTTCTTCAAGTCGGACATCTTCTTGTTGCCTGCGCGGTCGAGCATCTCGCAGATCGCGATCGCTGACACCAGGCCATCGTCATACCCGCGCCCGACCGGCGGGTTAAAAAAGAAATGGCCGGACTTCTCGAAGCCCGCCAGCGCGCCGAGCTCGTGCGTGCGCCGCTTCATGTAGGAATGGCCGGTCTTCCAGTAGGTCGCATGGACGCCCTGCTTCTGCAGCACCGGATCGGTCACGAACAAGCCGGTCGATTTTACGTCCACCACGAACTGCGCGTTCTTGTGAACTGCCGACATGTCGCGCGCGAGCATCACGCCGACCTTGTCGGCGAAGATTTCCTCGCCGGTGTCGTCCACCACGCCGCAGCGATCGCCGTCGCCGTCGAAGCCCAGGCCCACATCTGCCTTGTTGGCGAGCACCGCGTCGCGGATCGCGTGCAGCATCTCGAGGTCTTCGGGATTGGGATTGTATTTCGGGAAGGTGTGGTCGAGTTCGGTGTCGAGCGGAATGACGTCGATGCCGAGCTTTTCCAGCACCTGCGGCGCGAACGCGCCCGCGGTGCCGTTGCCACAGGCCACCACCGCGCGGATGCGGCGCGCGAACGGCTTGCGGTTGGTGAGATCGGCGATGTAGCGCGCCGGGAAATTCTCGTGGAATTGATAGCCGCCCGCGGGCTTCAGCTTGAATGCGGCGTTGAGCACGATCTCCTTAAGCCGCGTCATCTCGTCGGGGCCGAAAGTGAGCGGACGGTTGGCGCCCATCTTCACACCGGTCCAGCCATTGTCGTTGTGCGAGGCCGTCACCATCGCGACGCAGGGCACGTCGAGATCGAACTGCGCGAAATAGGCCATCGGCGTCACCGCGAGCCCGATGTCGTGCACCTTGCAGCCCGCAGCCAGCAGGCCCGAGATCAGCGCGTATTTGATCGAGGCCGAGTAGCCGCGGAAATCGTGCCCAACCACGATCTCCTGTTTCACGCCCATCTCGCCGATCATGGTGCCGAGCCCCATGCCGAGCGCCTGGATGCCCATCAGATTAATCTCTTTGCCGAACAGCCAGCGCGCGTCGTATTCGCGGAAGCCGGTGGCCTTCACCATCGGCTCGGACTCGTAGGCATAGGTATTGGGCTTCAGCTCGGCTTTCGGCTTCGGAAACATGAAAAGGGCCTCGTGGAAGGAACGGGGACAAGCCATAGCGAGCGCGACGGCCTGAGAAAAGGCGGGACGTAGCTTTTAGCAATGAATTGCGGCAGTTTGGCAGCCATACTCCGAACAGATGTCTAACGGATTTTTCTGATATGACCAGCCATCGCCTGCAATACCCCGCCACCCAACGCAACCGCGACGCCATCCTTGAGGTGCTGCGTGGCGTGTTGCCGCCTTCGGGGCTGGTGCTGGAGATCGCGAGCGGCTCGGGCGAGCATATCGTGCACTTTGCGAACGCGATGCCCGGCCTGACGTTCCAGCCCTCCGACCCGGAAGATGCCGCGCGCCTCAGCATCGCGGCATGGACCGCAGAGACCGGCCTTTCCAACATCCGTCCGCCGCTTGCCATCGACGTGCGGCGCAAGCCGTGGCCGATCGCGCAGGCCGACGCGATGCTGTGCATCAACATGATCCACATTTCGCCATGGGAGGCGACGCAGGCGCTGATGCGCAACGCCGGGCGCATTCTCTCAAAAGGCGCTCCGCTTTATCTCTATGGGCCTTACCGGCAGAAGGACGTCGTGACTGCCGACAGCAACGAAGCGTTCGACGCCGATCTGAAATCGCGTAACCCGCAATGGGGACTTCGCCAACTCGACGATGTTGCGGCGCTGGCACGCGAGGCAGGATTTTCAGGACCGGCGGTAACGCCGATGCCGGCCAACAATCTCAGCGTGGTGTTTCGGCGGATGTAAGCAGGCGCGATTACTGCTCCAGCACCAGATTGCCGCTGCTGTATTCGAACCGCTTGAGCTTCGACAGATACGCCATGCCGAGCAGGTTCTGCTGCAGCGCGCCTTCGGGCATGACCAGCGCATCGACATCGCGCACCACCACGCCGCCGATATCGATGCGGCCGATGCGAGCGCGTGCGGCCTTCGCCGGACCGTTCGCGGTGTTCACGCTGGTGGTGTAGTCGCTGAGAAACGGGCGGATGCCGATCCGCTCCGCATCCTTCTGCGTCAGCGCGATCACGGTCGCGCCGGTATCGACCAGAAAATCGAGATCGCGGCCATCGACCCGCGCCTCGGTCCGGAAATGTCCGCTGCGGTCGGAGCGCAGCGATACCCGGCGCGACCCGCTCGATGCTTCCGGCATCGCGGCATAGGCATTCATCGCCTTCGACGACTGGCTATCGGTCTTCGCCGGCAGCGGAAGATCCAGCCGCTCGGCAACCTTGGCCATATAGCTGCCGGAGGCGGCCATGATGACCGCAACGATCAGGACAGTACGCATTCGCCAACGCCTGCTTTCTCAAAACCATGGCCCGCCAAAATCCGCTTCACGCCGATCAGGGCACGCCGACTCCCGGCCAGGAGGCGTTAACAAAAATGCCCTTCCCGGCAGGCACCGGTCCTGTTTCGGGCAATAGGGTAAGCAAAGTCTTAATTTTGGGGCCGGTACTCGCCCCTTTCAGGTTCCGCGCGGCTTCACCCGGCGCGTCGGTTCCGCCGAGGCCGGATCTTCCGGCCAGGGGTGGCGCGGATAACGGCCGCGCAGGTCAGCCCGCACGGCGGCATAGGAGCCGCGCCAGAACCCCGGCAGATCGCGGGTCACCTGCACCGGCCGGTGCGCGGGCGACAGCAATTCGACCACCAGCGGCAGCCTTCCGTTCGCTATCGAAGGGTGAACATTCAGGCCGAACAATTCCTGCAGCCGGACGGCAATGGTCGGCCCCTGCTCGGCTTCATAATCAATCGGCAATGACGTGCCGGTCGGCGCGGTGAAATGGGTCGGCGCCTCGCGCTCCAGCCGGGCGCGCTTGTCCCAAGGGAGCAGCGCCATCACGGCATCGGACAAGTCGCTCGCGGACATATCGGACAGCGAGATCTTATCCATCAGTGCAGGCACGAGCCATTCTCTGCGGCTCGCGGCGAGAGCAGTATCCGACAGGTCGGGCCATTCGTCAGGCGACGTGGCGCGCAGGAACATGACGCGATCGCGCCATTGCTTCAGCGGCTTCGACCATGGCAGGCGGTCAAAGCCTGCTGCGGCGAGCCCATCCGCGAGAATTTGCGCGGTCTGTTCAGATGTCGCCACCGGCAGGTTCTGTTCCGACAGCGTGATCGCGTGCAACCGCTTGCGCCGCCGCGCGCGCAACGCCATCGCGGATTTGTCGAAGCTCGTTTCATCCTCAATCGTGATGTGACCGGCAAAGCGCGTTTCGAGCTCGTCCTGCGTGACGGGTGCTGCGAGCAAGATGCGCCCGCTGGCGGCGGTGCCGGTGAGTTCGGCAACCGCAATATAGGGCGCTTTCGCCAGCGCCGAGGCCGGATCGACATTGGCGCCGCGCCCGTTCGCCAGCGTGAAGCTCGCCTTGCCGCGATTGCGCGCGACGCGATCCGGGAAAGCGAGCGCGAGGATCGCGCCGGTCGACAGCCCTTCCGCCGTGTCGTTGACCGCTGCCGCGCTCTCCTTCACCTGCGCGATCCATCGCTGCGCCAGTTGCCGTGCGCTTTGCGCGCGCGGCGAGCGGTCGCGTGCGAAATTCTCCAGCCGCGCATCGAGATCGACGCTGTCGCCGCCGAGCCCGCGCTCGGTCAGGATCGCGGCGATCCGCGCCGCCTCTTCCCCAGCGCCATGACGATGTGCGTCGACGATCATGCGCGCGAGGCGCGGCGGCAGCGCCAGTGCGCGCAGCGCCTGCCCTTCCACAGTGATGCGGCCATCGGCATCCAGCGCATCGAGTTCGCGCAACAGCGTGGACGCTTCCTTGAGCGCGACCGGCGGCGGAGAATCGAGAAATGCCAGCGTTGCTGGATCAGCCACGCCCCAATGCGCGAGATCGAGCACCAGCGAGGACAGATCGGCGGACAGGATTTCAGGACGCGTGAACGCTTCAAAGGATGACGTCTGCGGCTCGTCCCACAGCCGATAGCAAATACCGGGCTCGGTTCGCCCTGCACGGCCGCGGCGCTGATCGACCGCCGCGCGCGAAGCCCGCACGGTCTCCAGCCGCGTCAGGGCGATGTCGGGCTCGTAACGCGGCACGCGCGCGAGGCCGGAATCGACCACGATCCGCACGCCTTCGATGGTGAGCGAGGTTTCCGCGATCGAGGTCGCGAGCACCACCTTGCGCATGCCTTTCGGCGAAGGCGCAATCGCGCGATCCTGTACGGCGGCATCGAGCGCGCCGAACAGCGGCACTATCTCCACATTCGGATCGCTGACACGTTCGGCAAGAAAAGTCTGCGTCCGGCGAATTTCGGCAGCGCCCGGCAGGAACGCGAGCACGGAGCCGGTATCCGCGCGCAACGCGGACGCAATTGCATCCGCCATCTGCCGCTCGATCTGCTGGTCGGGCTTGCGGCCGAGATAGCGCGTCTCGACAGGATAAGCGCGGCCTTCGCTTTCCACCACCGGCGCATCGCCCAAAAGTTTCGCGACCCGCGCGCCATCGAGCGTCGCCGACATCACCAGAATGCGCAAATCCTCACGCAACCCGCTTTGCGCGTCGCGCGCCAGCGCCAGCCCGAGATCGGCATCAAGCGAGCGTTCGTGAAATTCATCGAACAGCACGGCCGCGACGCCTTTGAGTTCGGGATCGTCGAGAATCTGGCGGGTGAAGATGCCCTCGGTCACCACCTCGATCTGCGTCTTGCGCGAGATTTTGGAACCGAAGCGCACGCGATAGCCGACGCTGTCGCCGACCTTCTCGCCCAGCGTCTGCGCCATCCGTTCGGCGGCAGCGCGCGCGGCAATGCGGCGCGGCTCCAGCACGATGATCTTGCCCGCGCCCACCCATGGCGCATCGCGCAGCGCCAGCGGCACCCGCGTGGTCTTGCCCGCGCCGGGCGGCGCAACCAGCACGGCGGTGTTGCCGCGCGAGAGCGTCTCACCCAGTTCGCTGAGAACCGCATCAATGGGAAGGGGCGTGGTGAATTTCATTGCGTCATCAGCGCCGTCCCCGCGCGGACAGTTTCAAATCGTCCCGCGTCCGACGCTCTCATAAATGAAGCCGAGCGCCTTCATCTCGTCGCGGCGATAGATATTGCGCAGATCGACGATTACCGGATGCGCCATCTCCTCTTTCAGCCGCACCAGATCGAGCGCACGGAACTGTACCCATTCGGTGACGATCACCAGCGCATCCGCGCCCTTGGCGCAGTCGTAAGGATCGACGGCATAGGCAATGTCCGGCAGATCGTGCTTCGCCAGTTCCATGCCGATCGGATCGTAAGCCCGCACATGGGCGCCAAGATCGAGCAGGCCCGTGATCAGCGGAATCGACGGCGCCTCGCGCATGTCGTCGGTTTCCGGCTTGAAGGTGAGGCCGAGCACAGCCACCGTCTTGCCGCGCAGGCTGCCGCCCGCCGCCGCCGCAACCTTGCGCGCCATCGCGCGCTTGCGGTTGTCGTTCACCGCAAGCACCGCCTCGACGATGCGCAGCGGCACATCGTGATCGAGCGCGGTCTTCACCAGCGCGCGGGTATCTTTCGGAAAGCACGAGCCGCCGAAGCCCGGCCCCGCATTGAGAAACTTCGAGCCGATACGATTATCGAGGCCGATGCCGCGCGCGACCTCCTGCACGTCCGCGCCGACCTTCTCCGACAGATCAGCGATCTCGTTGATGAAGGTGATCTTGGTCGCGAGAAACGCGTTCGCGGCGTATTTGATCAACTCGGCGGTGCGCCGCGCGGTGTACATGATCGGCGCCTGATTGAGATAAAGCGGCCGGTAGACCTCGCCCATCACCTTGCGCGCACGTTCTTCATCGGCACCGACCACGATGCGATCCGGATGCTTGAAGTCGCGGATCGCAGCCCCCTCACGGAGGAATTCCGGATTCGAAGCCACCGCCACATCCGCGTTCGGATTGGTTTCACGGATGATGCGCTCGACCTCGTCGCCGGTGCCCACCGGCACGGTCGATTTCGTGACGACAACGGTGAAGCCCTTCAGCGCGGCTGCGATCTCGCGTGCGGCTGCATGGACGTAGCTCAGATCGGCGTGCCCATCGCCGCGCCGCGACGGCGTGCCGACCGCAATGAACACCGCATCCGCTTCGCCGACGGGTCCCGCAAGGTCGGTCTGGAAATCGAGGCGGCCCGCCTTCACCGACGCCTCGACAAGCTGGTCGAGGCCGGGCTCGAAGATCGGCATCTCGCCGCGATGAAGGGCCGCGATCTTGGCGGCGTCGGTATCGACGCAGGTCACGCGATGGCCGAAATCGGCGAAACAGGCCCCCGAAACAAGCCCGACATAGCCCGTCCCGATCATCGTTATCCGCATTGCTCAACCCGCCTCATGGTTAACGCCCGCCTGCCGAATTCCATTGCCTCTTAGCGGTTTTGGTAACGAGAGAAAACCCATACCGCAGGCCTTAGGAGCAATCCGGCATGACATTTGAATGAATAAACCGGAATGAAACCGGCGGCGCCGAATGTGCCGTCAGTATACCGGACATGGGACAATGGTGAGCAAAAACGAGACACAAGCCACACCTCGCGTGAATGCCGAGCGCGTCGACTGGGTCGATTACGCCAAAGGCATCTGTATCATCATGGTGGTGATGATGCATTCGACGCTCGGCGTGGAAGCGGCCACCGGCCAGACCGGCTTCATGCATCTGATCGTGGCCTTTGCGAAGCCCTTCCGCATGCCGGACTTCTTCCTGATCTCGGGCCTGTTCCTGCCGCTCGTCATCAACCGCGACTGGCGCACCTATCTCGACCGCAAGGTGGTGCATTTCTTCTACTTCTACCTGCTCTGGACCGCGATCCAGTTCGGCTTCAAGGCGCCGCATTTCGCTGCCGAAGGTGGAAGCTGGTCGCATGTCGGCGTGATGTATCTGGAAACCTTCATCGACCCGTTCGGCACGCTCTGGTTCATCTATCTCCTGCCGATCTTCTTCGTCGTCACCAAGGCGACGCTGCGTGTGCCGGCCTGGGCGATCTGGATTATCGCCGCGCTGCTGGAGTCCTCGCACCTCAATACCGGCTGGACCACGATCGACGAATTCGCCTCGCGCTTCGTCTATTTCTACACAGGCTACCTGTTCTCGAAGCATGTGTTCGCTCTCGCGGAAGCCGTACGTCGCAATCCAAGACTCGCGCTCGCGGGGATCGGCGTCTGGGCGCTGACGGATGCCGGCCTCGTCTATGTCGGCATGAGCGAATGGCCGGTAATTTCGCTGGCCCTCGGCATCGCCGGCGCATGCGCCATCATCACCATCGCCACGCTGCTCGCCCGCATGAACTGGATCGATGCGATCCGTTACTGCGGCGAACATTCGATCGTGATCTACCTCGCCTTCTTCCTGCCGATGGCATCGACCCGCACGCTGCTGCTGAAAACGCATCTCATTACGGACATCGGGTGGATCTCGTTGATCGTCACCGCCGTCGGCGTGACCGGTTCGCTCTTGATCTGGTGGACGCTGCGCAACACGCGGCTCGGCTTCCTGTTCACGCGACCGGCGACGTTCTGGATCGCACCGCCGAAACAGCGGGCTGCACTCCAGCCGGCGGAATAGCCTGCTCTAACGCAGCATCTCAGGCGTCACGCCATTCTTCATCTCGGAGACCCGCTCGCGGTAGGCATCGGCGTCACCAAAATCGGCAAAGCCCACATAGTGCGGATGCGGGCCAAGTACGCGACGGGCATGCTTGATCGGGCACCAGTAAATTTCGGTGCGCGAAGCCACCTCGCGAATGAATGCGATAGCCTGATTGAAATATGAGCAATAGGCGCAATTTATCTTCTCGATGATGTTGAGATAAGCGAGGTGATGACGGTCGAACACCAGATAGTCGCTGCGGCGCACTTTCGGGATTCCATAAATCGGAAAGCAGACCGCCTGATAGACCATCACGAAGATGTCGAGAATGATCACCGGGACGATCAGCGAATAGATCACCGGCGCGGTCAGCATCACCAGCAGATTGGCCTCAAACAGATAACGCAGCGCATGGGTCTTCATCGCGCGATAAAAATTCAGAACTTCCTGCCCGAAAACGACACGTCGATTATGCAGTTCATAACGGAAGGCTTCGCGCCGTCGCGTCAATTCCGCTTCGATGTCGGCCTCGGCCGCCCGAAGTTTATCGAACAACTCAGACAATTGCGCATCCATCATGGCCTCCTTCGCGGCCGGCGCCACGGCATGCCCGCCTTGGAAAATGCCCGCCAAGACTATTTCCCCGGCATTTCCGGGTAGCGTGTCTCCGGTTCAGGGTGATATTGCCTAGGTTCCCTCCTATATGAGCGCCATGGCAAAGTCCTCCGCAAAATCCACAACTCCGCAGGCGCGCACGCCCGCCGGGGTGAAACCTCCCGGCAAGGGCGACCATGTCTTTCTGGTCGACGGCTCGGGCTACATATTCCGCGCCTATCACGCGCTGCCACCCTTGAACCGCAAGTCGGACGGATTGCAGGTCAACGCCGTGCTCGGCTTCTGCAACATGCTGTGGAAGCTGATGCGCGACATGCCGCCGGACAATCGGCCGACGCATCTCGCCATCGTGTTCGACAAGTCCGAAGTCACGTTCCGTAACAAGATCTATCCCGAATACAAGGCGCATCGCCCGCCCGCGCCGGACGATCTCATTCCGCAATTCGCGCTGATCCGCGAAGCCGTGCGCGCCTTCGACCTGCCGTGCCTCGAGCAGGGCGGCTTCGAGGCAGACGATCTGATCGCCACTTATGTGCGGCAAGCCTGCGAACGCGGCGCGACCGCCACCATTGTCTCCTCGGACAAGGACTTGATGCAACTGGTGACCGATTGCGTCACCATGTACGACACCATGAAGGACCGCCGCCTCGGCATTCCCGAGGTGATCGAGAAATTCGGTGTGCCGCCGGAGAAGGTTGTTGAAGTGCAGGCGCTGGCGGGCGATTCCGTCGACAACGTGCCGGGCGTTCCGGGCATCGGCATCAAGACCGCCGCCCAGCTCATCACCGAGTATGGCGACCTCGAAACGCTTCTGCAGCGCGCGGGCGAAATCAAGCAACCGAAGCGGCGCGAGTCACTGATCGAACATGCCGCTAAGGCGCGCATCTCCCGCGAACTCGTGCTGCTCGATAATAATGTGAAACTCGACGTGCCGCTCGACGAATTGGCGGTGCACGAGCCGGACTCGCGCAAGCTGATCGCGTTCCTCAAGGCGATGGAATTTTCCACACTGACGCGGCGCGTGGCCGAATACGCCCAGATCGACGCCGCCGATGTCAGTCCCGACGAACATCTGAAAAGCCCGCTTGCAACAGTCGTCGGTCAGGATTCGCCGCAAACCCTGCCGCTCGGCGGCGAGCCGGATGCGCGGGCCAAAGGTACATCCGCGACGTCCGCGACCAGCGCAGGCGCGGCACCCGCGACGGCGCATTCGCCGCAGGCGCTGGCGGCAGTCCGCATCGAAAAGGCCGCAACGGGAAAGATCGACCGCGGCAAGTATCAAACCATCCGCACGCTCGACGAACTCAACGCCTGGATCACGCGCGCGCACGATCTCGGCCATGTCGCGATCGACATCAAGGCGACCTCGATCGATCCGATGCAGGCCGACATCTGCGGCATCGCGCTGGCTCTGACGCCCAATAAAGCCTGCTACATTCCGCTTGGACACAAGAAATCCGGCGGCGGCGAGGATCTGTTCGCCAGCGGCCTCGCGGAAGGACAGATCGAGGCGGCTAAGGCCTTCGATGTGCTTCGCAAGCTGATGGAATCCGAGGCCGTGCTGAAATCCGGCCTCGACATCAAATTCATCTCGGTCATGCTGGCGCAACACAAGATCACGCTGCGCACGACCGACGACGTGCAATTGATGTCCTACGCGCTCGACGCCGGGCGCGGCGCGCACGACATCGAATCGCTAGCCCAGAAATGGCTCGCCCATGCGGCGATCAAGCATGGCGACGTCATCGGCAGCGGCCGTAACAAGCTGTCGCTCGATCAGGTAACGATCGAACGCGCCACCGAATACGGCGCCGAGACCGCCGACATCATCATCCGGCTGTGGCTCCTGATGAAAGCGCGGCTGATTTCCGAACGCATGAACAACGTCTATGAATCGCTGGAGCGGCCTTTGATCGGCGTGCTGGCGCGCATGGAACGACGCGGCATCATGATCGACAGGCAGGTTCTCTCACGCCTGTCAGGCGATTTCGCACAAACAGCCTCCCGGCTTGAAGACGAAATCCGCAAGATCGCGGGCGAGGACATCAACCCCGGCAGCCCGAAACAACTCGGCGATGTGATCTTCGGCAAGATGGGCCTGCCCGGCGGCCAGAAGACCAAGACCGGCGCATGGTCGACATCCGCCTCGATCCTTGAAGACCTCGCCGAGGAAGGTCACGTCTTCCCGCGCAAGATTCTCGACTGGCGGCAGGTATCGAAACTGAAATCGACCTACACCGACGCGCTGCCAAACTACGTCAATCCGCAGACGCAGCGCGTTCACACCACCTACGCGCTCGCCGCCACCACGACGGGGCGGCTGTCGTCGAACGAGCCGAACCTGCAGAACATCCCGGTGCGCACCGAGGACGGCCGCAAGATTCGACGCGCGTTTATTGCCGAAAAAGGCCACAAGCTGGTCTCTGCCGACTATTCGCAGATCGAATTGCGGCTGCTCGCGGAGATCGCCGACATTCCGGTGCTGAAGCAGGCCTTCCACGACAAGCTCGACATTCATGCCATGACGGCGTCGGAAATGTTCGGCGTGCCGGTGAAGGACATGCCCGCCGAAGTGCGCCGCCGCGCCAAGGCGATCAATTTCGGCATCATCTACGGCATCTCGGCATTCGGCCTCGCCAACCAACTCGGCATTCCGCGCGAGGAGGCCGGTGCCTACATCAAGAAATATTTCGAGCGCTTCCCCGGCATCCGCGCCTACATGGATGCGACGCGCGATTTCTGCCGCGAGCACGGCTATGTCGAGACCCTGTTCGGACGCAAGTGCCACTATCCGGACATCAAGGCGTCGAACGCCTCGCTGCGTGCGTTCAACGAACGTGCCGCGATCAACGCACGCCTGCAGGGTACCGCCGCCGACATTATCCGCCGCGCCATGATCCGGATGGAGGACGCGCTCGCGGAGAAGAAGCTCGCCGCACGGATGCTTTTGCAGGTGCACGACGAACTGGTGTTCGAAGTACCGGACAGCGAGGTGGGCGATACGATTCCCGTCATCCAGGAGGTGATGGAGAACGCAGCGTTCCCGGCTGCCCGGTTGTCGGTGCCGCTGCATGTCGATGCCCGCGCGGCCCATAACTGGGACGAGGCGCACTAGCTGATCTCCGGTGGCTGCGCCGTAATTTCGCAGTGAACGCCTGCGATCTGTGCTGGCTTCACTGCCGGGGTCTGGCTAAGAAGTTCGGGCGTTTCATTCCTTTCAGCGAGTCCGTCCGTGTCCACACCTTCCCGCGCCCGCCTGGCCGACATCATCCGCACCCGCTCGTTCGGGCGCGGCGAGATCACCCTCGCCTCGGGCCGCAAGAGCGATTTCTATTTCAACCTCAAGCCGACCATGCTCGACCCGGAAGGCGCGACGCTGCTGGCGGAACTGTCGTACGACGCCATCAAGGACGAGAAGATCGATTACATCGGCGGGCTCGAGATGGGGGCGGTGCCGCTTGCCGGCGCCATCGCGCAGCTCTCGTGGATGAAGGGCAATCCGATCGCGGCCTTCTTCGTCCGCAAGAAGCCGAAGGAGCATGGCGCACGGCTCGCAGTCGAAGGCCTCGCCAAGGGCGAAAGCCTCAAGGGCAAACGCATCGTCATTGTCGAGGACGTCACCACCACCGGCGGCTCCGCCATCAAGGCCATTGAAGCGGTGAAGGACGCGGGCGGCGATGTGGTGATGGTGCTAACCATGGTGGACCGCGAGGAAGGCGCGAGCGAGAACTTCAAAGAAGCCGGTCTTACGCTGCGCGCGCTCTATACTGCGACAGAGTTTCTTCGTCCTTGAACAATCGGTGCGCGATGCTAGGTTCGCGCCGATGACATCGCTCCGCCGCCTTTCCCTTGTCCTGCTTGCGCTTTGCCTGCCCTCTCCGGCTTTCGCCGCCGAGGGCCTGAACGGCGCGAGCCTTTCGCTGTGGTGGGGCCTGCCGTTCGTCGGCATCCTTCTGTCCATCGCCACCGGACCCGTGCTCTATCCCCATCTGTGGGAGCATCATTTCGGAAAGTTCACCGCGTTCTGGTCGGCGCTGATCGTGATCGCGCTGCTGGCGACCACCGACATCGCGACCGTCACCGGCGCGCTCGCGCACACCGCCTTCCTCGAGTACATCCCGTTCATCCTGCTGCTGCTGGCCTTGTTCACGGTCGCGGGCGGTATCTATCTCGAGGGCAACCTGCACGACAGCGTCTTCACCAACACGGTGATGCTCGCGTTCGGCGCGCTGATCGCGAGCGTCGTCGGCACCACGGGCGCGGCAATGATCCTGATCCGCCCCCTGATCCGCGCCAACGACGACCGCCGCTATAATGCCCATGTCGTGGTGTTCTTCATCTTCCTCGTCGCCAATATCGGCGGCGCGCTGTCGCCGCTCGGCGATCCGCCGCTGTTCATCGGCTTTCTCAAGGGCGTCGATTTCTTCTGGACCACGCAGCATCTGTGGCTGGAGACGCTGACCACGGCGGCCATCGTACTGGCGGTGTTCTGCGCACTCGACCTTTATTTCCATCATCGCGAAGGCCGCTTCGCGCGCGTCTCCGACCCGACGCCGGACAAACCGCTCAAGCTGCATGGCAAAGCCAACCTGCTGCTGCTCGTTCTCATCATCGCGGCGATTTTGATGAGCGCCAAATGGAAGCCCGGCATCGCCTTCCATGTCGCGGGCGTCGATCTGCAATTGCAGGATCTGTTGCGCGATCTGGTGTTCCTGCTGGTGGCGATCGCCTCTGTGCGCATCACGGCGAAGGACGTACGCACCGCCAACGGCTTTTCTTGGGGACCGATCAAGGAAGTCGCGATCCTGTTCGCGGGCATCTTCATCTGCATCGTCCCGGTGATGGCGATGCTGCAGGCCGGCTCGCATGGCCCGTTCGCGAACCTGCTGACGCTGGTGAGCAAGGCAGACGGCTCGGGCAACCCGGCCGCCTATTTCTGGCTGACGGGCGCGCTGTCGTCCTTCCTCGACAACGCGCCGACCTATCTGGTGTTCTTCCAGCTTGCCGGCGGCGACCCGCACACGCTGATGACCGCGCAATCGGCGCTGCTCGCCGCGATTTCCTCCGGCGCGGTGTACATGGGCGCCAACACCTATATCGGCAACGCGCCGAACTTCATGGTCTACGCCATCGCCCGCGAGAACGGCGTCAAAATGCCGAGCTTCTTCGGCTACATGGCCTGGTCTTCGCTCGTGCTGTTGCCGACCTTCCTGCTTGTCACCTGGATTTTCTTCTAGAGACCCGCGCAGGCTCCAACGCAGGCGTCTAAACGCTCCATTTACCATCCCGCGATAATGTTTTGACGCTGGCGCCGCAGGCGGCTGGCTGACATTCCCGTCGCGTCGGTGGAGTAAGCGTTGCGTTTGCGTTCCGCATTCAGGCCCGGTCACGCCGCGCTGCTGGCTTTATCCCTGCTGGCGCTCACGCCGCGTCCGGCTTCCGCAGGCTTCTTCGATTTCCTGTTCGGCGGCGACCGTGCGCCCCGCGCGGCGCAGCCCTCCTCGCCCACTCCGCAGACCGATTTCTTCGGCAATCCGATCGATCCGGGCCCGACAGCGGTCGCGCCCGTGAGCAGCGGACGTTCCGCGTCCTATTGCGTGCGCACCTGCGACGGGAAGTATTTCCCGCTGTCGTCGCACGCGGGCATGACACCAGCCCAGATGTGCCAGTCGTTCTGCCCGGCGAGCGCCACCAAGGTCTATTTCGGCGGCAATATCGACACCGCGCTCGGCCCGAACGGCGAACGCTATGCCGACCTGCCGCACGCCTTCGCCTACCGCAAGGCGCTGAAGGCGGACTGCACCTGCAACGGCCGCGATCCGGCGGGGCTTGCGCCGATCGATCTGTCGCTCGACACCACGCTGCGCCCCGGCGATATCGTCGCCACCACCGACGGTCTTGTCGCCTATAAAGGCGTCTCGCCGATCAATGGGCAGACCGCCGAATTCACGCCGGTCGCGAATTATCCGGGCCTGACGCCGGAACTGCGCGCCAAGCTCGGCGAGATGAAGGTCGCGCCGGTCCGGGTCGACGTCAGCGAGGTCGCGCCGAATTCAAGCGTCGAGATCACCGGCACGCTGCCGGCTGTCCAACCTGTGCATGCGAACGGGGCCGCGCCAAAGATCGCGATGCCGAAAACGCGCGCGGCGCTTTATTGAAGATCGCGGCGAAGCCGTTTCCTAGCGGCTGACGATGACACCGATCACGTTCGGCACCGAACGGAAACGATCTTCCCATTCGAGCCGCGCAGCCGTGCGGTTTTCCGGCGTCAGCAGGCCGCGCTTTTCCGCGAGAATCATCCAGCAATAACCCCACCAATCGGTGAGGATGCCCTCGTCGCCGAGCAGATCGTAACCGTGCTCGGCCGCGAACAGGCGTGCGCGATACTCGTCGAGCGTGTCGAGAAACTCGTGGTCCTCCACCGAGAGCATGTCGTCGGAAATATCCTCGATGGTGTAGCCCCACACCGACATGCAGACCGCGTTGAAGGCACGGTCGATCTGGTCGTCGTCGATCATCTGATGACGTGCGGCGGCATGCAGGCGTGTCAGTGTCCGCGCGAAATCGGCTATCCGGGTCATGGCGACGGCATTGAGCGCGGTATTGGACGCGATATCGGACATGGCACCCTCGAAACAAAGGGGCGCCTCCAGCGGCGCCCGGCGAATCACCATGCTACAGCAATCGTTAAAAATGTTCTATATTTGTTCTTTTCGCTAAAGGCCCGCAGGAGCGCCGGTTTTCGGCATCCGGGCGCATTCCGGGCGGCCTCCGGCGTGTTCAGGCCACGCGCTTCTCAACCTTGGCGAAGCTGCTCAACCCGAGCCAGGTCTCCAGACCGGCCTCGAGTTCACGGCTGCCCGTCACGACCAGTCTTTCATCGGACTTGGCCCGGGCGATGGTCGTGTAGCCCATCCAGATCTCCGTCATCGTGCGCAGGTCGGTGACGAGATAAAGATCGACCTCGAAGCCGGGATCAATCGAACACAAATCGACCTCGTCGCCAGGCCCGACAACCAGCCACCAGTTGCGCTTGCTCTCCACCAGGTCGGTCAGGATGACCTGGATCGTGTGACGCTGCTGCGGCGGCATCGACTTCGGCGCGATCCGGCGGCGGATGTCCCACATCAGAAGATTGGGATCGAGATTGTCGAGCGACGATTTCGTGCTCACCCAGCGATGCCCCCACACGCCGACATGCTCGATGATCGGCTTCAATTCTTCTCCGGCCGGTGTCAGCCGGTATTCGTAAAGGTCTGGACCGGCCGCCGATTTTGTCCGGGTGACGACGCCTGCGGCTTCAAGCTCCTTGAGTCGCTTCGACAACAACGCCGGAGACATCCGCGGCACGCCGCGGCGCAATTCGTTGAAGCGCGTCGATCCGCAAACGAGTTCGCGCAACACGATCAGCGTCCAGCGCGTGCACAGGATTTCGGATGCCATCGCGACAGGGCAGAACTGGTTATAGCTGCCTTCGGCCATCGATCCCTCCGCAGGTCATGGAAGGCCCGTGTTTTACGCCTCTCCAACCGCTGTCTCCAGTTCAGATTCTGTACCGGGGCGATTCAGTTCCTGAACTGGCCGGGCCGGCGGCGGCGTGGGAATGCAGCGACAGCGGCGAGATCGTCTCGCGGCAGGCAACGAAGGAACGTTCCAATGCCATTGGTCGATATTCAACTCATCGAAGGCGTGTTCGACACAAGCCAGAAGCAGGACATGATCCGCAAGGTCACGGATGCGATGGTGGCGATCGAAGGCGAAGCGATGCGCGGCGTCACATGGGTCCGCGTGCACGAGCTTCCGGGCGGCAACTGGGCCATCGGCGGCAAGAGCCTCTCTGCAGCCGACGTCAAGGGAATGCAGCGCAAGAGCGCATGACCCGCACAGGCCAATAAAAAAGGGCGGCTGCAAAGCCGCCCTTTCGTTGCAATGACATCCCTACTCCGCGGCCTGTTTGAACTCGGGCGCGGCGGCCAGCACGTCGGCATCGACGAGCTTTTCGAACTTGGCGAAGTTCTTCTGGAACATGCCGACCAGGCCCTGCGCCGTCTTCGCAAACTCGGCCTTGTCCTTCCATGTCGTGACGGGATCGAGGATGTCGGCCGGCACGCCGGGGAGTGACGTGGGGACCGCGAAGCCGAAATAAGGATCGGTACGGAACTTGGCGTCGCGCAGCGAGCCATCGAGTGCTGCAGTCAGAAGCGCCCGCGTCACCTTGATCGGCATGCGATGGCCGACGCCAAACTTGCCGCCGGTCCAGCCGGTGTTCACCAGCCAGCAGTCGACGTTGTGCTCGGCGATCAGCTCGCGCAGCATCTTGCCGTAGACGGTCGGGTCGCGCGGCAGGAACGGCGCGCCAAAGCAGGCGGAGAATTCCGGCTGCGGCTCAGAGCCCAGGCCCCGCTCGGTGCCCGCGACCTTGGCGGTGTAGCCCGACAGGAAGTGATACATCGCCTGCGACGGCGTGAGTTTCGCGATCGGCGGCAATACGCCGAAGGCGTCGGCGGCGAGCATCACGATATTTTTCGGTTGCCCGGCGCGGCCGGTCGGCGACGCATTCGGAATCGCGTCGAGCGGATAGGCCGAACGGGTGTTCTCGGTCTTGGAGCCGTCGTCGAAGTCCACGGCGCGAGTCGCGGGATCGACCGCGACGTTCTCCAGAATCGCGCCGAACCGCAGGCTGGCGTCGTAGATCGCAGGTTCCGCTTCACGCGAGAGGCGGATGGTCTTGGCGTAGCAGCCACCTTCGAAGTTGAACACGCCATCCGGCCCCCAGCCGTGCTCGTCGTCGCCGAGCAGCGTGCGCCCCGGGTCGGCGGAGAGCGTCGTCTTGCCGGTGCCGGACAGGCCGAAGAACACCGCCGCGTCGCCCTTGGGGCCGACATTCGCGGAGCAGTGCATCGGCATCACGCCCTGCTCGGGCAGATAGAAATTCAGCGTGGTGAACACCGACTTCTTCATCTCGCCCGCGTAATGGGTGCCGCCGATCAGCACGATCTTGCGGGTGAAGTCGATCGCCACCACCGTTTGCGAGCGCACGCCGTGACGCGCGGGATCGGCGCGGAAGCTCGGCAGGTCGATGATGGTGAGTTCGGGCACGAAGTCCGCGAGCGCCGCCGTCTCCGGCCTGCGCAGCATCGTGCGGATGAACAGCGAGTGCCAGGCAAGCTCGGTGTAGACGCGGGTCCTGATCTGGAATTTCGGATCGGCGCCGCCATAGAGATCCTGCGCGTAAAGCGTCATGCCCTCGGCATGCTTGATGAAGTCGGCGTGAAGTGTTGCGAACTGTTCCGGCGTGATCGACTGGTTGGTGCTCCACGACATCGTCGTGTCGGTGAGCGCATCGCGCACCGTGAACTTGTCCTTCGGGCTGCGGCCGGTGAACTCGCCGGTCTCCGCGCACAGCGCACCCTCTTGCGTCAGCTCCGCTTCATAGTTCTGCAACGCATGTTCGTAGAGGGCGGCCGTGCCGAGATTCCAATGCACGGCCTTGAGGTCTTTGAGACCGAACTTGTCGACGCCGAACGCGCCGTTATGTACGCCACTCTGCTCCACGGAATGTTCTCCCCTTGTGCCGCGCATTTTACGCAGTCGTTCATTTGCGGTCGTTCAACTTGATGGGCGACATTATCGCCTCGAAAACGGGCTGACGACGAACCCGCCTTTCGCCTTTAGTCGTGCCTAAAGCGTTGGCGGTAAATCAAGCGATTTCGATCAACCGGCCTTTGCACGCGCTTGCGCGGCCAACTCCTTCAGAACCATCCGCAGGACCTCGGGAGTGGTCACCCGCTTCGGGAACGCCAACCGCAAGTACCGCCCTTCCGAGGCGAGATCGAGGCCATCGGGATCGCAGGCCACGCAGTGCCAGTCGGCCGCCGGGGCGCCTGCGAGATGGACAGCGTACAAATTCATCGTATCGCGGTGATCGGTATTAAGATGCGTCACGATCGCCTCCTCCGCCGCCAGCAGGCTTCCCGCATCGTCGATCGCGGTCAGAAACCGGAACGGCGGCAGATCGACGATGCGGCCAAACCCCGCGACCAGATGCACGCCGGTGGGAAAGACCTTGAGAAAGGAGAAATCGGCGAAGCCGGCGAAATCCGCGGCCGAGGGGTGAAAAGCGAGGTACCGCCGCCTGATCCGGGGCAGATCGTCCGGCGCCGCCGCCCTAGCCTCGCCCGCCAGCATGATCCGCGCGCCCTCGAGCGGATCGCCCTCCCGGCGCTCGTCCAGCATCAGGGAGACACGGGAGTCCGAGGCGATATTTTTGGTATGCAGCGCCAGCGCCGACACCAGCAGGAGCGGCGCGCCATCGGCGTCCGGCGCCACGTTAACCAGCGAACAATAGGGGGCCCCGCTGTCCGCCATCAGCGTCGCCAGTGCGCCCTGGCGGCTGGATCGGAGCAAGTCGCGGACCATTCCGGCGGAATCGGACGATAACGACGGTTTCATGGTCCAGAACCTTTCTTGAAATTAAAGGACTTTTTCCGAGCAAAAGGTGGTTCTTTTCGTGGTTTCGCGCATTATATGAGTGAAATCAGGTTGATTTGCCGGGGGTGTGGAACCCGGTCACATTTCAGCCCAGCTTGCATTGCTCGTGGATTATCCCGATTGCCTTATTTTGCTCGGCATCAGGGTCTCAACCAGACGCATCAAAACGCTCGGAAACCAGACCATGCCAACAATCGCTCTCGTTGACGACGATCGCAACATTCTCACTTCTGTCTCGATCGCGCTGGAAGCCGAAGGCTACCGGATCATGACCTATACCGACGGCGCCTCCGCGCTGGACGGCTTCAAGACCAGCCCTCCGGACATGGCGATCCTCGATATCAAGATGCCACGCATGGACGGCATGGAGACGCTGCGGCGCCTGCGCCAGAAATCCGACCTGCCGGTGATCTTCCTCACCTCCAAGGACGAGGAGATCGACGAACTGTTCGGTCTCAAGATGGGTGCCGACGATTTCATCCGCAAACCGTTCTCCCAGCGCCTCCTGGTCGAGCGCGTGAAGGCGGTGCTGCGCCGCGCGGTGCCGAAGGACCCCACCGCCACGCAGAAGGAATTGGACGCCAAGGCGCTGGAGCGCGGCATGCTGCGCATGGACCCCGAGCGCCACACCTGCACCTGGAAGAACGAACCGGTGACGCTGACGGTCACCGAATTCCTGATCCTGCAGGCGCTGGCCCAGCGCCCCGGCGTCGTGAAAAGCCGCAACGCGCTGATGGACGCCGCCTATGACGATCAGGTCTATGTCGACGACCGCACCATCGACAGCCACATCAAGCGCCTGCGCAAGAAGTTCAAGGTCGTCGACGACGATTTTGAGATGATCGAAACGCTTTACGGCGTAGGCTATCGTTTCAAGGAAGCCGCCTGAGCGGCTGTCCACTTTGCAATCGAAGCTGACGGCGGGCTTCCTGACATCAAGGTGCCCGCCGCAACGATAGGCGAATGGGTTTACGATTGCTCGATCGCACGCAATCAGATCAATCGAAGACCACCGGCGGTGCTGAACCGGCCGACTTCGCGGCTGACGACACCGTTGAGGATTTCGCGCCCGCCGAGACTCGCGCCAAACCGCTCAGCGTGTTCCAGCGCGCCAGCCGCTATTTCCTTGCCCTGACATTCTCCAGCCTGACGCGGCGCATCGTCTCGCTCAATCTCGCGGGACTGATCGTGCTGGTGGTCGGCATTCTCTATCTGTCGCAATTCCGCGCCGGACTGATCGACGCGCGCGCGCAGAGCCTTCTGGTGCAGGCTGAAATCATTTCGGGCGCGATCGCCGCCTCCGCCACCGTCGAGACCAACGCCATCACCGTCGATCCGGATCGCCTCGGCGACCTCAAGACCGGCGAGAGCTATGGGCCGAACGACGAAACCCTGTCCGGCATGGACTTTCCGATCAACCCGGAACGCGTCGCCCCGGTGCTGCGCCGCCTGATCTCGCCGACCAAGACGCGCGCGCGCATCTACGACCGCGACGGCGTGCTGCTGCTCGACAGCCGCAGCCTGTACGGACGCGGCGACGTGCTGCGGTTCGAACTCCCCGCGCCATCCGACAGCAAGCCCGGCCTGTGGGAGCGCACGGTGATCGCCATCCGCACCTGGCTCAATCGCGGCGACCTGCCGCTGTATCGCGAGTTGGGGCCCGAGAACGGCAACGGCTACGGAGAGGTGCAGCAGGCGCTCGACGGCCAGAGCGCGAGCCGCGTGCGGATCAACGACCGCGGCGAGGTGATCGTGTCGGTCGCGGTGCCGGTACAGCGATTCCGCGCGGTGCGCGGCGCGCTGATGCTGTCGACACAGGGCGACGACATCGATGAAATGGTCACAGCCGAACGTCTTGCGATTTTGAAAGTGTTCGGCATCGCCGCCATTGTGATGATCGCGCTGTCGCTGCTGCTCGCCTCGACCATCGCAGGCCCGGTACGCCGCCTCGCCGACAGCGCCGAGCGCGTGCGACGGCGCATCAAGACCCGCGTCGAAATTCCCGACTTCTCCCAGCGGAGCGACGAGATCGGCCATCTGTCGCAGGCGCTGCGCGACATGACCGGCGCATTGTATAAACGCATCGACGACATCGAGCGGTTTGCCGCCGACGTCGCGCATGAGCTGAAAAATCCACTGACCTCGATGCGCTCGGCCGTCGAGACGCTGCCGCTGGCGCGATCCGACGACAGCCGTGGCCGCCTGCTCGCTGTGATCGAGCACGACGTGCGCCGCCTCGACCGCCTGATCTCGGATATCTCGGACGCAAGCCGCCTCGACGCCGAATTGCAGCGTCAGGATGCCGAGCCGGTCGACATTCGCCGCCTCTTGGAAACGCTGACCTCCGTCGCCAACGAGACGCAGCAGGGTCATGAGGTGAAGGTCGAAACCCGCTTCGAGGGCACGGCGTTCGATGCCTTCTCGGTGCCCGGCCACGATTCGCGCCTCGGCCAGGTGATCGCCAATCTCCTCGCCAACGCCCAGTCCTTCTCCAACCCCGGCAGCAAGGTCCGCGTCACCTGCCGCCGCCGCCGCGATCAGGTCGAGATCGTGATCGACGATGACGGTCCCGGCATTCGCCCCGGCGCGTTCGAGAAAATCTTCGAGCGCTTCTACACCGACCGGCCGCATCAGGGCTTCGGCCAGAACTCCGGATTGGGTCTGTCGATCTCGAAACAGATCATCGAGGCGCATGGCGGAAAGATCTGGGCCGAGAATCGTGCCGGTCCGTCCAATGCCGACGGCGACACGCGCGTCGCCGGCGCGCGCTTCGTGGTGCGGCTACCCGCGACATGACGCCGCCACCCGCCAGCGTTCACGCCTCCGCCGTTTGTGTCGGCGAACAGGCCATTCTCATTCGCGGCGCCTCCGGCACCGGCAAGTCGCGCCTCACGCTTGATCTCATTCTCGCGGGCCGCACCGGCGTCATCGCGGAGACGCTGCTGATCGGCGACGATCGCGTGCGTCTCGATACGCGAGACGGCCGTCTCTTCGCGCACGCCGTGCCGGAGCTTGAGGGCATGATCGAAATTCGCGGCCTTGGCATCCGCCGCTGCGCATTCGTCCCCGAGGCCGCAGTCGCGCTGGTGGTCGATCTGGCGGCCCCCGACGCAGTGCGGCTGCCCCCGCCCGAGCGGCTCAAAACCTTGATTTCAGGGGTCGAATTACCCCGGATTCCAGTCGCTGCTGGAAAAAACCCGTTGCCGCTGGTGCTTGGGTTCCTCACCACGAATTAACCTTCCGGTCATCTGGCCGCAGGGCTCATTCGGATTGCCGGAAGGGATTTGGTAACCATATAAATCCCACTATAACCTCCAGTTTAGCCGGCACGGCTCCCTGCGGTTTGAGCGGGGGCAATGCCATTGACCCTCTTGCGCCCAAGCGCGGGATGGTCAACATGTGGCCCTTTCGTGCGGTGCACCATAACGCACCCGCGAGGAGTCTTTGATGATAGGTCTGGTTCTGGTGACCCACGGGCGTCTCGCCGACGAGTTCAAGGCGGCGCTTGAGCATGTCATGGGTCCGCAAAAGCAAATCGAAACGATCACAATTGGCGCGGAAGACGATGCCGATTTGTGTCGCAGCGATATTATCGAAGCCGTCAAGCGCGCCGACAGCGGGCAAGGCGTTGCGATTCTCACCGACATGTTCGGCGGCACGCCCTCGAACCTCGCGATCTCCTGCATGAGCCGCCCGAAGGTGGAAGTGCTTGCGGGCATCAATCTGCCGATGCTGGTGAAGCTCGCCAAGGTGCGCGAGGAGAAGTCGCTGCCCGATGCGATCGCGGCCGCTCAGGAAGCCGGGCGCAAATACGTCACCATTGCCAGCCGCGTTCTGGCAGGAAAATAGGTCATGGCGGGCGAGCAGACGTCACAGGCCGATGCCATCGTCCGGGAAATTCCCATCACCAACAAACGCGGCCTGCATGCGCGGGCATCCGCCAAGTTCGTGCAGACGGCGGAGAAGTTCGATGCCGAGATCACCGTCACGCGCAACGGCGAGAGCGTCGGCGGCACCTCCATCATGGGCCTGATGATGCTGTCCGCAGGCATCGGAACCTCGATCACCGTCGCCGCCACCGGCCGCGAGGCTCGCGAAGCGGTCGAGGCCATCACCACGCTGGTGACGAACAAGTTCGACGAAGAGTAACGCCGTTCCCTCGCACGGCCCGCCCCCGCATATCCGTCATTTTATCTCCCAAAGCGGCATTCGGCCTTTGCCGGAAAATGCTGCAAATGCTATCCCCGCGCGCATGACAACCACCCCGATATCGAACATCCGCAACTTTTCCATCGTCGCCCATATCGACCATGGCAAATCGACGCTGGCCGACCGCCTGATCCAGACGACGGGTGGGCTCGCCGAGCGCGAGATGAAGGAACAGGTGCTCGATTCTATGGACATCGAGCGCGAGCGCGGCATCACCATCAAGGCGCAGACCGTTCGCCTTCACTACAAGGCCAAGGACGGCAAGGACTACATCTTCAACCTGATGGACACGCCCGGCCATGTCGACTTCGCCTACGAGGTCAGCCGGTGCCTCGCCGCCTGCGAAGGCGCGCTCCTCGTGGTCGATGCCTCGCAGGGCGTGGAAGCGCAGACACTCGCCAACGTCTATCAGGCCATCGACAACAACCTCGAGATCGTTCCGGTCCTGAACAAGGTCGATCTTCCCGCCGCCGAACCCGAGCAGGTCAAGCAGCAGATCGAGGACGTGATCGGCATCGATGCGTCCGATGCCATCATGGTGTCGGCCAAGACCGGCATTGGCATTCCCGACGTGCTGGAAGCCATCGTCACGCGCCTGCCGCCGCCGAAAGGCGATCGCGACGCGACGCTGAAGGCGCTGCTGGTCGATAGCTGGTACGATGTTTATCTCGGCGTCGTCGTTCTGATCCGCGTCGTCGACGGTGTGATGAAGAAGGGCGACCGTATCCGTATGATGGGCACGGGTGCCGCCTACGACGTCGAGCGCGTCGGCTTCTTTACCCCAAAGATGACGCAGGTAGACGAACTCGGCCCCGGCGAAGTCGGATTCATCACCGCGGCGATCAAGGAAGTCGCTGACACCCGCGTCGGCGACACCATCACCGACGATCGCAAACCGGTCACCGAAATGCTGCCGGGCTTCAAGCCGGCGATCCCGGTGGTGTTCTGCGGCCTGTTCCCGGTCGACGCCGATGACTTCGAAACGCTGCGTGCGGCGATGGGCAAGCTGCGCCTCAACGACGCGAGCTTCTCGTTCGAGATGGAAACCAGCGCGGCATTGGGCTTCGGCTTCCGCTGCGGCTTCCTCGGCCTGTTGCATCTCGAGATCATTCAGGAGCGCCTGTCGCGCGAGTTCAATCTCAACCTGATCGCGACCGCACCGTCCGTGATTTACAAGATGCACCTCACCGACGGGCAGGAGATCGAGATTCACAATCCGATCGACATGCCGGACGTGGTGAAGATCGCCGAGATCGAGGAGCCGTGGATCGAAGCGACGATCATGACGCCGGACGAATACCTCGGCTCGGTGCTCAAGCTCTGTCAGGAGCGGCGCGGCACCCAGAAGGAACTCACTTACGTCGGCAGTCGCGCGATGGCGAAATACGAATTGCCGCTCAACGAAGTGGTGTTCGATTTCTATGACCGGCTGAAATCAGTTTCCAAAGGCTACGCCTCGTTCGACTATCACCTCACCGACTACAAGGCGGCGGACCTCGTGAAGATGCAGATCCTCGTCAACAACGAGCCGGTCGATGCGCTGTCGATGCTGGTGCATCGCTCGCGCGCCGAGGGCCGTGGCCGCGCCATGGTCGAGAAGATGAAGGAACTGATTCCGCCACACATGTTCCAGATCCCGATTCAGGCGGCGATCGGCGGCAAGGTGATCGCGCGTGAAACCGTGCGCGCGCTGCGCAAGGACGTCACCGCGAAGTGCTACGGCGGCGACATCACGCGTAAACGCAAACTTCTGGAGAAGCAGAAGGAAGGCAAGAAGAAGATGCGGCAGTTCGGCAAGGTCGACATTCCGCAGGAAGCCTTCATCGCCGCGCTGAAGGTCGATAGCTGAGAGAGATCGGCATTCTCACCGGCAAAATTCCGGTTGAATGATTTCATCAAGACCGGCACATCATACCGCGCGCCGATCCAACGCGCCTTGACTCCGCTCCGCCATGCCCCGACGCTTGCCTCCGCATGTATCTCAAGCAACGGAGGCAGCGATGGCCTACAGGTTTGAAGTCTACAAGGACAAGGCCGGAGAATTCCGGTTTCGTTTCAAGGCGCCGAACGGCGAAACGATGTGCAGTTCGGAAGGTTACGCGCAAAAGGCCTCTGCATTACACGCGATCGACTCGATCAAGCAGCACGCGCCGGGAGCAACCATCGACGATCAGGCCAAATAGCCTTTTCATTTTGAATGTGTTTTATCGATTGAGAATCCCCGGTTCCCGCCGGGGATTTTTTAATGACACACCTTGAAAGCTTCACACCGGCCGCTTCGCCTCGTTTGGAATTGCGTGATGGGTTATAAAGCGGCATGAGATTCGTGCGCCTGATTCTCGCTCTCGCTTGCTCTCTCGCACCCTTCGCGACGCTCGCGCAGGACAAAGGCACGCTGCATCCGCAACCTCTGCCGCCGCTCGCCAATCCGAACGATCCGCATCTCGCCGCGAAGCAGTTGTTCGGGCGCGAACTTGCGCCGGCGAAACTCGCGCCAAGCTCGATCGGCTTCTACGCCAAGGGCTGTCTCGCGGGCGCGCAGGCGCTGCCGATCGACGGGCCGACCTGGCAGGTGATGCGGCTGTCGCGCAACCGCAACTGGGGCAACCCCGCACTCATTGCCTTTCTGGAAAAGCTCGCGGCCAGGGCGCACAAGCTCGGCTGGCCGGGCCTCTTGGTCGGCGACATGTCGCAGCCGCGCGGCGGGCCGATGTTCACCGGGCACGCCAGCCACCAGATCGGGCTCGATGCCGACATCTGGCTGACGCCGATGCCGAACCGCACGCTCACGCGCATGGAGCGCGAAAACATGTCCGCGGTGCAGATGGTGCGGAAGGATCGTCTCGACATCGATCCGAGCGTCTGGACGCCCGAACATCTCAAGGTCATTCGCGCCGCCGCCGAAGCGCCGCAGGTCGAGCGCATCTTCGTCAACGCCGCGATCAAGAAAGCGCTGTGCCGCGAGGCCACCGGCGACCGGCACTGGCTCTCGAAGATCCGTCCGATGTATGGCCACGACTATCATTTCCACATCCGCATCAAATGCCCGGCGGGCAGCGCGGGCTGCGAGCCGCAAACGCCGCCGGATCACAACGAGCATTGTGCGCCCAAGGATTTCGCCTACTGGTTCAGCGACGCGGTGCTGCATCCGAGACCTCCGAAGGTGCCGCCGAAACCGAGGCCGCCCTTGACGTTGGCGGACCTGCCCGCCGCATGCCGCACGGTTCTTCATGCGCGCTGACTGAAGATCGCGGTCTCATCGCCCCTGTCATTAGTTTAGAAAATTCTAAAGTATAAAGCCTCTGAAGACGCCGCGCGCCGCTTGCTCATCCGAGCGTCATGCCGCATCCTGCAACTTTCCGGCACACACAATCCTGCCATTTTTTCGGAGCGTACCCTCCATTCCGAAGCCGACGAACCTCATAAGGAGACACACTTGCGCATCAGTGCCCGTAACCAGATCAAGGGAAAAGTCGTCGAAGTGACCAAGGGTGCGACCACGTCTCATGTCCGCGTTGATATCGGCGGCGGCCAGATCGTCACTTCGGCGATCACCAACGAAGCGGTCGATGAACTCGCCCTGAAGAAGGGCGATAACGTGATCGCCGTCATCAAGGCGTCCGACGTGATGATCGCGGTGAACTGATGCGCAAGCCTCTTGCCCTCGCCATCCTGATGCTAGGCCTTGCGCCCGCTTACGCGGCCGAGCCTGCCGGCTGCGAGCACTTCAAATGGCCGGTGACGCGCGAGCGCGCGCTCCTGACCACGCCCGATCTTCCCACTTTGAAATCGGGCGTGGATGCGCCGACGCTGCCGCCTCTCGCGGTAACGTTGTCGTTGCCCCCCGTGGCGGACGCGGGATTGCCGAAACCCTCCGAACGGACGCAAAAGCCGGGCACCTTTGCCGGATACCTGCGCCTCGGCCAGATTCCCGGCGGAATCTATACCGTCAGCGTCTCGGATTCCGCATGGGTCGATGTCATTCAGGACGGCAACTATCTCAAGCCGACAGAATTCAGCGGCGTGACCGGCTGCAACGGCATCCGCAGGACCATGAAATTCAGTCTCGCTGCCGGCTCCACGACCGTGCAGATCAGCGGTGTCGCGGCCAATGCGATCAAGCTCGCGGTGGTGCCCTCCTCCGATTGAGGAGACCACCGCATCGCGGCACGCAACCCATTGCCCTGTACCCGGCCAGAACATTGGCGCGGCTGGACAACCCGCCAAAGTGCGGCAGCACCGACCCTTTACGCGCCCGTCCTGCCTGATATGGTGCGCCTCGCACGACGCTTTGGCCCGCCGTAAGCCCGCCAAGGCCTTTGGAACGGCGCTTCCAATTTCTTATCTTCCCATCCGACATCAGGACTCCGTCCAGATTTTTCAGACGGAGGGATATGGAGCGCCTCATGCAATTGTTTTCCCGGATTTTTCTTGCCGCTGCGCTGGTTAGCGCGCCGCTCGCCACGCAGGCCTTCGCCCAGGATGCCAAGCCCGCCGCCGCAACCTCAGCCAAGACATTCATCAACTTCGCCGCAGCCTCGATGAAGAACGCGCTCGACGATGTCGACGCCGCCTATGCCGCGAAGTCCGGCAACAAGGTCACCGCAAGCTACGCCGCCTCGTCCGCGCTCGCCAAGCAGCTCGAACAGGGCGCGCCTGCCGACGTCTTCATCTCGGCCGACACCGCCTGGATGGACTACGCCATCAAGAACAAGAGCGTGAATCCCGCCACCCGCATCGACCTGCTTGGCAACAGCATCGTCCTGATCGCACCGAAGGATTCCAAGATCAGCCACGTCGACATCAAGCAGGGCTTCGATCTCGCCAAGCTCGCCGGTGACGGCAAGGTCACCACCGGCGACGTCAAGGCCGTGCCGGTCGGAAAATACGCCAAGGCCGCGCTGGAGAAGCTCGGCGCGTGGCAGGCCGTCGAGCCGAAAATGGCGATGGCTGAAAACGTCCGCGCCGCGCTGGCGCTGGTGTCGCGCGGCGAAGCCGTGCTTGGCATCGTCTATTCCACCGACGCCAAGGTCGATCCCGGCGTGAAGATCGTCGGCACCTTCCCGGCGGATTCGCATCCCCCGATCATCTATCCGGTGGCGGCGACCGCCACCGCCAAGGACGGCACCGCGGACTATCTGGCGTTCCTGAAGAGTTCGGCGGCAAAAGCCACGTTCGAGAAGTACGGCTTCAGTTACCTGATCAAGCCGACCTCATAAGTGATATTGTCCGTCGCGTGTTCGATATCACCCCCGAAGAATGGACGGCGATCGAGCTTTCGCTTCGTGTCGCCGTCGTCGCCACGCTGGTATCCACGCCAATCGGCATCGCCGTGGCGTGGCTGCTGGCGCGCCGCGATTTCTGGGGCAAGGCGCTCCTCGATGCGCTGATCCATCTGCCGCTGGTGCTGCCGCCCGTCGTCACCGGATATCTCCTGCTGCTGAGCTTCGGGCGGAAAGGGCCGGTCGGTGAATTCCTCGACCACTATCTCGGCATCGTTTTCTCGTTCCGCTGGACCGGCGCGGCGCTCGCCTGCGGCGTGATGTCTTTTCCCTTGCTGGTGCGGCCGATGCGGTTGTCGATCGAGGCGATCGACCGCAGGCTGGAGCAGGCCGCGGGCACGCTCGGTGCAACACCCTGGCAGGTGTTTCTCACCGTGACGCTGCCGCTCGCGCTGCCCGGCATCGTTGCCGGGATGATTATGGGTTTTGCCAAAGCGCTCGGCGAATTCGGCGCGACCATCACCTTCGTCTCGAATATTCCCGGCGAGACGCAAACCATTTCATCGGCGATCTATTCGCTGATCCAGACGCCCGATGGCGATTTGCCCGCGCTGCGGCTCGTCATCATTTCCGCCATCATGGCCATCGGCGCATTGGTTGCGTCGGAATTCTTCGCGCGGCGGGCGCTGCGCCGCGTTCACGGGCTGTGACATGCTGAACGTCGATGTCACCAAGCAGCTCGGCACACTGAAGCTCGAAGCCGCGTTCCAGAGCGACAGTCCCGTCATCGGCCTGTTCGGGCCGTCCGGTGCCGGCAAAAGCTCGATCATCCACATGATCGCAGGCCTGTCGAAGCCCGACCGCGGCACCATCGTCATCGGCGGCGAAACGGTTGATGACACCGCGAAGGGCCTGCATGTGCCGCCCTATCGCCGCCGCATCGGCTACGTGTTTCAGGACGCGCGGCTGTTTCCCCATCGCAACGTCGCACAGAATCTCGATTACGGCCGGCGCATGAACAAGCTCGCGCCGGACCCCACTCATCTCAAGCGCATCCTCGATTTGCTGGACATCGGCCATCTCCAGACCCGGCGGCCAGGGCAATTGTCCGGCGGCGAACGCCAGCGCGTCGCGCTCGGCCGTGCGCTGCTGTCAAAGCCGCGATTGCTTCTGCTCGATGAACCGCTCGGCTCGCTCGATCAGGATCGCAAGGCGGAAATCCTGCCCTATCTCGAGCGGCTGCGCGACGAGGAAAACATCCCGATGGTCTATGTCAGCCACGATCCGGACGAGACGCGCCGTCTCGCAGGCCATGTGGTGATGCTCAAACACGGACGCATCGTCGCACAGGGCGGCCCGGAGATTCTTCCCGCTTAACGAAGTTTCTTCAGCTCATCCTTCAGCACGCCGAGGCCTTCGAGCAAGGCCGGGCCGCCGCACAGCGTGTAGCGCGACGGCAGGCTGATGCGCCTGGTCTCGTCGTAGCGCGCGCGCAACGCAGGATGGGTGAGAAACAGCGCGCCCTGATCGGTGGCGTGGCTCGCCGTCTCCTGCAACACCAGAATATCCGGCCCGGCCGTCAAAAGCGTTTCCATGTCCATGAAGCCGCCGATGCCACCACGCGCATTCGGCGGCGGCTTCAATCCGGCCGTGGCCAGCATCGATGCGACAAGGCTCTCGGTGCCCTCCGTATAACCTTCCCGCTGCAAAACGATGGCGGTGCGTGGCGGCTTCAGCGCCACGGCTTTGAGATCGTTTTCGGCGCGTTGCAGTTTGTCGGCCAGCGCCTCGCCGCGTTCGGGATGACCGAGAAGCGCTGCGATCTCGCGCACCTGCGCGCGCGCCTCATCCAGATTGCGGACCAGCGCGACCTCCACCACGCGCAGGCCGGTCGCAGCCAGAATCGTCTGCGTCGGGCGATCGCTGAACCCGGACAGCACCAGATCGGGCGCGAGATTGACGATCGATTCCGAATTCCAGTCGATCTTCGGAAAGGCCGCGCCCTGCTTCGCCATGACCGACAGCGTGCCGTCCGTCGCATAGGGCGACAGGGCCGCGATCTGCGAAGGGTCGGCCAGCGCCAGCAGCAACTGGTCCGCGCAAAGGTTGAAAGACACCACATGCTTGGGGGGAGCGGCCCTGCAACCGGCGCTGCCAAGCAGCAGGAGACAAACGCCCAGGGACGCTTTCCAGATCGACATTTTCCAGACCGGCATTGCCCTGATCGCCATTTTCTTGATCGCAGCACCCTGTTATGCCACGCCCACCCTGTCGCGCCAGCCTTTGGCGCGCTGAATCAGCCGGAATGAGATGGCCTTCGACCGACCGGGAAGTTTGCTCACGCTTCTGCTCGCAGCACTCGTCACAGTGCTGTTCGCGGCGTCGTTGATGACGGGCCCCGCCCATTTTGGCGCGGAGACCGTGGCGAAATCTCTGGTCTCCGATCAGGGAGTCGCCTCGATCATCGTCCGCGACGTGCGCCTGCCGCGCACGCTGCTCGCTGCCTTGATCGGCGCCACGTTCGGGATCGCGGGCGCATCGCTGCAGGGATTGCTGCGCAACCCGCTTGCCGAACCGTCGCTGTTCGGCGCACCACAGGCCGCCGCCGCGACCGCAGCAGGCCTGATGGCGTTCGGGCTGGTCAGCCCTGTCTCGCTCGCGGTCCCGCTCGGCGGCATCGCTGGTGCATTGCTTTCGGTCGGCGCGCTGGTCGCCATCGCGGGCCGTCGCGCTTCGCTGACCATGACGCTGCTCGCGGGCCTCGCGCTTGCAAGCCTCGCAGGTGCCGCCATCGCGCTCGTCCTCAACCTCGCGCCCAATCCCTACATCGCGCTGGAGATCGCATTCTGGCTGCTCGGCTCGCTGCGCGACCGCAGCATGATCCATGTCTGGATCGCGGCACCGTTCATGATCGCGAGCTGGATCGTGCTTGCCGCGAATGCCCGCGCCTTTCGCGCCTTGACGCTCGGCGAGGATGCAGCCTCCTCGCTCGGCGTCAACGTCGGGCGGGTGCGAATCTGGGTCGTGATCGGCGTGGCGCTCGGCGTCGGCGCCGCCGTGTCGGTCGCGGGCGCGATTTCCTTCGTCGGCCTCGTAGCACCCCATCTGGTGCGGCGGTTCTACGGCTCCGACCCGGCGCGCACGCTGCTGCCGTCCGCACTGGCAGGCGCGGCACTTTTGCTCGCCGCCGACATCATCGTGCGGCTGGTGCCCGGCCCGCTGGAAATCAAGATCGGCGTCATCACCGCGTTGATCGGCGTCCCGTTCTTCATCGCGATGATCTTCCGCGAACGTCAGGTGCTGGAGGAATCGGCATGAAACCCGACCTCGCCCCTCGCCTTCGCGCGGACAACCTCACCGTCCATCGTGGCGCACGCATCATCGTCACCGGTGCCAATCTCGTTCTGAATGCGGGCGAGCTGACCGTGCTCGCCGGGCCGAATGGCGCCGGAAAGACCACATTGGCCCGCGCCATGGCGGGGCTTATTCCCTCGCAGGGCAATGTCAGCCTCGACGGCACCGTGCTCGCCGCCATGAGTGCACGCGAACGCGCCCGCGCGCTGGCCTATCTGCCGCAGGGCCACGAATTCCACTGGCCGATGAGCGTCGAGCACATCGTGGCGCTGGGCCGGGAGCCGCATGCCGATCCGTTCTCGCAAGTGACGCCCGAGGATCGCGCCGCCATCCTGGATGCGATGGAAGCAACCACCACCGACGCGCTCGCCACCCGCATCGTCACCACGCTGTCCGGCGGCGAACGGGCCCGCGTCGCGCTCGCGCGTGCGCTCGCCACACGGGCTTCCGTGCTGATCGCCGACGAGCCGATCGCCGCGCTCGACGAACGTCACCAGCTCATCGTCATGGAATTGCTGCGCGGCATCGCCCATCAGGGCGCGGCGGTGCTGGCGATCATTCACGATCTCACGTTGGCGGCGCGGTTCGCCGACCGCGTGGTGCTGATGAACGAGGGTCGCATCATCGCCAACGACACGCCGGTGGCGGCGCTGACGCCGGAACGCATCGCACAGATCTTCAATATCTCGGTGCACCGGATCGAGACTCCGGATGGGCCGCTGCTGATCCCCTCGCGCGCGCTCTAAAACTGAAGATTCCGTCCACTAAGTACTCGACAGCCTCTTCCAGAGCCGCAGGACCTTGCGCTGGATCGCCGGGATACGCCGCGGCACGCGGATCGGCCTTTCATCCTGCGACAGCCGCAGACCGATGACATTGACGCGGTTGCCGCCGATGCCGCGCGCCACCAGCGCGATGGAGCCGAGCGGCAACGCCGCGCCGACCCGCGGCGCGCCGTCCAGATGGATGTCGAAATAATCCGCCAGCGTCAGCGGCTTCACGTCCGCCGGGACATCGATGCCATAAACCTCGCCGACGGCCTCCAGCGTCACGTCTCCCGCGAGCATGAAGTCCCCGAGCAAATTCGGATCGGGAGCCGTGGCGGGCGCCATGTCGACGAAAAAGCGGTCGAGCGCGCCGGCTTTCTCCGGCGGCGCGAGCAGATAGAGATAATCGCCCTTCTGCACCGGCGCCGCTTCGGCCGCGGAGAGAATCTTCTCCTCGCGGATCACCAGCGTCGGCTTCGACCATGATGGAATGAGGCCCCGTTTCAGGAACAGGCTGTTCGGCCGCACGGCGTAACCGACCAGTTGCTGCTCAAGCTGTCCGGGCAGGTCCAGTTCGATACGGCGCGGGCCGCGATCGGTGCGCGGCAGAGCGACATGCAATTTCCTCGCGGCGAAACCGAGCGTCCAGCCCTGCAGCAACAGGGACACCATCACGACGATGAAAGCCACGTTGAAATAGATCTGCGCCTTCGGCAGGTCCAGCAGCAGCGGAATCGACGCAAGGAAGATCGCAACCGCGCCGCGCAAGCCGACCCATGAGATGAATATTTTTTCCCGCAATTGAAAAGGAAACGGCGCGAGACAGAGAAACACCGCCACGGGGCGTGCGACAAACATCAGCGCCAGCGCCACCACCAGCGCGGGCAGCGCCACCGCCACCAGCTTGTCGGGCGACGCGAGAAGGCCGAGCAGCACGAACATCACGATCTGCGCAAGCCATGTCGCGGCGTCGAGAAACGTCAGCACCGAATTGTGCGCGCGCGTGGGCCGGTTGCCGATCACGATCCCGGCGAGATAGACCGCGAGAAAGCCGGAGGCGTGATCGATCTGCGCGAAGCCGAAAATTACCAGCGCCGCCGTCGTCACGAACGGCGCGTGCAGACCCTGCGGCAGGGAAATCTTGTTCAGCGCGAACACCACGAGCCGCCCGCCGACCAGACCGATGACGATGCCGAGCACGGCCTCCTGCGTGAACTGCCAGAAGATGTGCGATGCCGAGCCTTTCCCGAGCGACAGGAATTCCACCAGCACCATCGTGAGGAACACGGCGAACGGATCGTTGGTGCCGGATTCGACCTCCAGCGTCGCGCCGATGCGCGGACGAAGACGCAGGCCCTGCGCATGAACCAGAAGAAATACCGCCGCGGCATCGGTCGAGGCGACCACGGCGCCGAGCAGGAAGGATTCCGGCCAGTTCAGATCGAGTACGTATTTGGCGACCGGGGTCGTCAGCAGCGCCGTCAGAAGGACGCCCACGGTGGCGAGGACCGCCGAGGGCGCGAGGACCGCGCGGATGCTCTGGAAGCGCGTCTTCAGTCCGCCGTCGAACAGGATCAGCGCCAGTGCCGTGGAGCCGACCAGATAGGCGATCCTCACATCGTCGAATTTCAGCTTGCCGAGGCCGCCTTCGCCCGCGAGCAAGCCGAGACCAAGGAAGACCAGCAACAATGGCGCGCCGAAGCGGAGGGCCAGCAAGCTCGACAATATGCCAGCCATGATCAGCACGGAGCCGAGCAGGATCGTGAGACTGACGGAATCGAGGATGGCCATGGGCGGCGGGGGCTTTCGACTTGCGCTTCAATCTGCTTATAGGTGTCACGGCGGATCGCCAAACAAAATCTCGGCATCATAAATGCGCCGGATTCCCGGCGCTAAACGCATCGCATCGCGACCGGCGCGCGCCATGTGCGACCCTTGCGCAAGCCTTGCCGATATTGACGCCTGCGTCGCAAGGACGCATGAGAAGACGAATTCCCCCTGCTTCACCTGACGGGACCTGCCAATGGATTGGGACGACCTGCGAGACGCCCTGAATCGCGCGCTGCAATCCATCGGCGGGGAAATCACCTCGCCGTGGTTCTATCTGCAGTTCGGCATCATCCTGGTCGCCGCCGGTATCTCGCTGGCCTTGGGAAGCAGCCTGCGGGCCCGATTCGACGTGACCTCGCTGACGATGGGCTGGCCGGCGCCGCTGCGGCTGTTCGCCCGGACCGTGATGCAACGCGCCGGCACGATCATTTTCGCGCTGCTGGCCGAAATATCGCGGGTGGTCATGGTCCAGACCGGGCTGCTCTATCGCGGTTACGTGCTGTCGACGGCGGTCAATCTCGCGACCGCCTGGCTCATCATCCGCATCGCCACCAGCGTAATCCGCAACGAATTCGTGGTCCGCGTGGTGTCCATCGCGGCATGGGCCGTGGCCGCGCTCAGCATCATCGGCCGCCTCGACGATGTGTCCAGCGCGCTCGATTCGATCTCGATCACCATGGGCACGCTGCGGCTGACGCCGCTGGTGCTGATCAAGGCGGGCGTGCTGCTCGCCATCGCGATGTGGCTCGTCAGCGCGGCCGGCAATTTCATCGAAGCCCGGATCGCCCACTCGCGCGACCTCACCCCGTCGGTTCAGGTCCTGCTGATCAAGCTCGTGCGGGTCGCGCTCGTCGTCGCCGCCATCGCCATGGTGATGTCGGCGGTCGGCATCGATCTGTCGGCCTTCGCGCTGTTCTCGGGGGCGATCGGCGTCGGTCTCGGCTTCGGCCTGCAGAAGATCATCGCCAATTTCATCAGCGGCGTGATCCTGCTCGCGGACAAATCGGTCAAGCCGGGTGATCTCGTCACCATCGGCGACAGCACCGGGAAAATCAGCTCGATGAACACCCGCTACATCTCGGTGGCGGCGGGCGACGGGCGCGAGATTCTGATTCCGAACGAGGATCTCGTCACCCAGCGCGTCATCAACTGGACCTATACCGACAAGACCATGCTGGTGAAGGTCAACTTCGCCACCAATTACGAAGCGGACCCGAACCGGGTCTGCGAATTGGCCGTCGACATCGCCCGCAACACGCACAACGTCGCGACCTTCAAGGCGCCGAATTGCCTGCTCACCGAATTCGCCGAAACCGGAATGAAGTTCGCGCTGACCTTCTGGGTCGCCGATCTCGATGTCGGCATGGACAATGTCCGCAGCAACGTGATGCAGGGGCTCTGGACCGCCTTCAAGAACGAAAACATCCGCGTGCCCTACCCGGTGCGCGAACTCCGTGTCCGCAGCGGCGCGCTGCCGGTGGAAACCATCCTCGAGGTTCCATCGGACAATTCCGGCCCCGCCGCCAAGCCCGGCGCGGAATGACCCGCACCCCGGGCGCAAAGGTTGCGAATTGGCGGCAAGGCATTAAATTAGCGTGATCCGGCCAGCGTGCCCGCAACCCCTTCGAAGTCAGACTTTCCATGAATTACGTTGACGCTACCCAGGCTGCCGCGCGCAAGACCGGCCAGATCAAGCTGCACGGCCCGGCTGGCTTTGCCGGAATGCGAAAGGCCGGTGCGCTGACCGCCCAATGCCTCGACGAGCTGGTGCCGATCGTGCGGCCGGGCATCTTCACCTCGCAGATCGATGAATTCGTCCGCAAGTTCGCGATCGCGCATGACGCCATTCCCGCGACGCTGATGTATCGCGGCTACCGCCACTCGACCTGCACCTCGATCAACCATGTGGTCTGCCATGGCATCCCCGGCGACCGCCAGTTGAAGGAAGGCGACATCGTCAACGTCGACGTCACCCTGATCGTCGACGGCTGGTACGGCGATTCCAGCCGCATGTACACGGCGGGGGCGATCTCACGGCGCGCCGAGCGGCTGATCGACGTGACCTATGAGGCGATGATGCGCGGCATCGCCGCCGTCAAGCCGGGCGCCACCACCGGCGACATCGGCCATGCGATCCAGAGCTTCGTCGAGCCGCAGCAGATGAGCGTGGTCCGCGATTTCTGCGGCCATGGCCTCGGCCGGCTGTTTCACGACGAGCCGAACATCATCCATATCGGCAAGCCTGGAGAAGGCGTGGCGCTGCGCCCCGGCATGATCTTCACCATCGAGCCGATGATCAATCTCGGCAAGCCGCACGTGAAAATTCTCTCCGACGGCTGGACCGCGGTGACGCGGGACCGCTCGCTGTCGGCGCAGTTCGAGCATTCCGTCGGCGTGACGCAGGACGGCGTCGAGATTTTCACGCTCTCCCCCGGCAAGCTCGACAAGCCTCCCTACAACGCGGCCTGATTTCGTAGCGGACGCGCCGCAATTGCTTCTTGCAAAAGATGGCAGGCACGGCATGGTGGCCACAGTCAGTTCGCGACCGTGCCCCCATGTCTGAAAACGCTGACGATCCGTCAGACCAGTCCGGCTTCTCCGAAGCGCCGCATTATCACGGCCATCGGGAGCGATTGCGGGACCGCTTTCGCGATGCAGGCCCCGATGCCCTCAGCGATTATGAGCTGCTGGAAATGGTGCTGTTTCGCGCGCTGCCGCGGCGCGACGTCAAGCCGTTGGCGAAAACGCTGATCGCGAGGTTCGGCTCATTCGCCGAGGTGGTCCATGCGCCGGAAGCGCGGCTGCGCGAAATCAACGGACTGGGCGATGCCGCCGTGACCGAGATGAAGCTGATCGCGGCAACCGCAAGCCGCGTCGCCAAGGGGCAGGTCAAGCAGCCTACCATGCTGTCGTCATGGTCGAACGTGATCGACTATTGCCGCACCGCCATGGCGTTTGCCGACAAGGAGCAATTCCGGATCCTGTTTCTCGACAAGCGCAACCAGTTGATCGCTGACGAACTGCAGCAGGTTGGCACCGTGGATCACACGCCGGTCTACCCCCGCGAAGTGGTCAAGCGCGCGCTGGAATTGTCGGCAACCGCGATCATCCTGGTCCACAACCATCCCACTCCAACCATTTTGATCACGTTCGATCACGCTGCTTCCTATTGAATCACTTGAATTTTCTGGCTTGTCGTAGAGCCGGACGTTATGGCATATTGGGGTCGGTTTTGAGGGGGATCAGTCGCCCTTTTGACCCCAGTCGCCGACCCCTACTACCCGTCTGGCGACCCCACTTGAGAGCCGATGGGAGAGCCCAGTGCCAAGCCTTACCGATGGAGAGATACGCCGCGCTCTGAAACAGGTGGAGCAGACCGGCAAGCAGCTAAGCCTGATCGATGGCGAGGGGCACGGCACCGGCCGTCTGGTCCTGGTCATGAAGCCGATGCCCACGCGCGTCACGGCGGACTGGATGGCACAGCAGTGGCGAGATCAGAAGCGCCTCAAAAAGAAGCTCGGCTCGTATCCGTCGATGTCGCTCAGCAAGGCGCGCGAAGTTTTCGGCCGCGATTTCGCCGACATGATTCAGAAGGGTCGGAGCATCAAGATCGCCGGCGACACACGCCCCGGCACCGTGGCCGATCTTTTCGAAGCCTATGTCGCTCACCTAAAGGCGTCGGATAAGTCGTCCTGGAAGGAAGCGGAGAAAGGCTTCAACAAGATCGCCGATACGCTCGGGCGCAACAGGCCCGCTCGGGACATCGAGCCCGACGAAATCACGGATCTCATTCGGCCGATCTATGACCGCGGCAAGCGCTCGATGGCGGATCACGTCCGCAGCTACATCCGATCCGCGTATAGCTGGGGCCTCAAATCGGAGCACGACTATCGTAGCGCGTCGCAGCGACGCTTCCGCCTCGCCTACAATCCCGCAGCCGGCATCCCCACGGAACCCAAGAAAGTCGGCACCCGCTGGCTTGATGAAGAAGAGTTCCTGCGCCTGTATCGCTGGCTGGAATGTCCGGACACGCCGGTTCACCCGCCCTACACGCGGGCCGTCCGCATTCTCATGCTCACGGGGCAGCGCGTCGAGGAGATCGCCCGCCTGCATGTCGATCAGTGGGACGCGAAGGAACGGATCATCGACTGGTCGAAGACCAAGAACGGCAAGCCGCATGCCATTCCCGTCCCAGAAGTCGCGGCGGAGCTGATCGGGTCCATCAAGCCCAACGCGCACGGCTGGTTTTTCCCTTCCGCGACCGACCCGACCAAACCCGTCAGCCACGGCACGCTTTACTCGTTCATGTGGCGTCAGCGCGAGCGCGAGGTGATCCCGGTCGTGACCAACCGCGATCTACGCAGGACCTGGAAAACGCTTGCTGGACAGGCCGGCCTGTCGAAGGAAATTCGCGACCGGCTGCAAAACCACACGCTCCAGGACGTCAGCTCGAAGAGCTACGATCGCTGGAACTACATGCCGGAGAAACGGGCCGCGATGAAGAAGTGGGATGCTTTCGTCCAGGCCATGCTGAACAAGAAGCGTCCCAAGGCGGCCAAAGCAAAGCGCGCGCCGATCACCCATGGCGCCGCTGAAGAAGCGGCTCAGCAAGCGGCCTGACAGTGACCAGCAGACGTTCCCGAAAAGCGCCCGCCAAGAAAGGCGATCCCCGTCGGCCGAGGACGGTGGCCGACGCTCCTTCTCCGGACGCGCAGGGTTACGTCACGCTGGTCGCCGAGCTGAAGCGGCGCATCACTGATGCCCGGCTTCGCGCGGCCCTGTCGGTCAACCGCGAGCTTGTGCTTCTCTACTGGGGGATCGGCAGAGACATCCTTTCCCGTCAGGAAAGCGAGGGCTGGGGCGCCAAGGTCATCGACCGGCTTGCGGTCGACCTCGGGCGCGCCTTTCCAGAGATGACCGGCCTGTCCGCCCGAAACCTCAAATATATGCGTGCGTTCGCAGAGGCGTGGCCAGATCTCGAATTTGTGCAACAGGTTGTTGCACTATTGCCCTGGGGCCATAACGTCCGCCTGCTTGACGCCGTGAAGGCGGCCCCGGAGCGGACATGGTACGCGCGCCAAGCTATCGAAAACGGTTGGAGTCGGAACGTCCTCGTTCATCAGATCGAGAGCGGCCTGTTCACCCGTCAGGGGGGCGCTCTCACGAATTTCACCAGGACGCTACCGGCTGGGCAGTCCGAACTCGCGCAGCAGATTCTCAAAGACCCCTACAGCTTCGATTTCCTGTCGCTCGGACCCGAAATGCTGGAGCGGGATCTTGAGCGAGGGCTGATCGAACATCTGCGCGCGCTGATCCTCGAGCTCGGCAAGGGATTCGCGTTCGTCGGCAGCCAATATCATCTCGAAGTCGCCGGTCAGGACTACTACCTCGATCTTCTCTTTTATCACCTGCGGCTGCGCTGCTTCGTCGTCATCGAACTTAAGATCGACGACTTCAAACCCGAATTCGCCGGGAAGATGAATTTCTATCTCTCGGCCGTCGACGACCAGCTACGGCACAAGGACGACCAGCCGACCATCGGAATTATCCTCTGCAAGGGCCGCAACGAGGTGGTGGTCGAATACTCGCTCCGCGACACCGCTAAGCCGATGGGTGTCGCCCAATACAAAGTCTCGCCCTCGCTCCCCTCCCGACTCCAGAGGGACCTTCCGACGATCGAGGAGCTCGGACGGGAGTTTCCCTTGATGTCCGTGGTCAAGCTGCGCATCGAGATCGAGCGCGCGCTTCGAGACTACGCTGCCGCCAACGGCTTCGCGCCGACCCGGCCAACCGGGATCGGCCCCATGTTGCAGGATCTCCAGCGGCGCGGCCTTGCGCCGCCGAGCGCCCGCGCGTTCATAGAGGCGCTGCGCGTGATGAACGAAGCTTCTCACGGCGTCGCAGTCGACCCGGACGCGACTGAACATGCCGTCTCCGTCGGCACGGCGTTTCTCGCGGAGCTAACTGACCAGCGTCGCGATGTTTGATCCGGAGCGCTCGCCGATCTCCTTTGATTGGCCCGATCGGACCGCGGTTCCGCTGATCGTCCCTTGGCCGACCAGGGGCGACATCGGCGGCATGCTCGAATTCCGCGAGACCTCGGAATGGTTGGCGTTTCTGCGTCAGCGTGATCTTCATCCCGCCGTGCCGCTCATTGTGGCGGCCAAATATCAGCGCGCCCAGAAGCTCTACGCGCTCGCTTGGCTGGAGTTCGACCTCATCAAGGCCGGCGAACTCGTGGCGCTCACCGCGCTCGAGCTGGCGCTGCGCGACCGATATGGCGCCTGCGCGCCAAAACGCGGCCGGCAATCGCCAACACTGGAAGGTCTGCTGCGCTATTTGGTCGAAGGCGACGGCCTCACCGATGGCGCTTTGTCCTTCGTGCGCCAGTACGGTGGTTCGGTCCTTCTGCAGCTGTATGAGACCGATGCCGCGCGCGCGGCGCGCCAGGCAACGCAATCACCTCCGCAGACCACTCTGGCGGCTATCCGCAATAGCTTGGCCCATGGCGATCCATTCGACGGCCTTCCCTGGAGCGGCCTTCTCGAATTGGTGCGAGACCTTATTCATTATGCCTATCGAGACATGATCTCCGAGATGACAACATAATCGGCGGGCAAAAAAGCATAGCGTCGACCACGACGATCCACAGCGAAGTAGACCTAAATGCGCACCATGCCCTTCACACGGCCCACATTGATCGCCGCGGTCGAGCTCCTCGAAGGGCATAGCCAAGGTCGCTTCAACCAGATGGTGCTGCGACTTGGGTTGGAAGACGACATCCCATCCAGCACGGGCTTGAGCGTCACCAAGAAGTGCGACCTCCTCGGCAGGATCGTTGTTCAAAGGCCGGCAGCGGTTCTTGAAACGACCGAGGGGAGCATGACGCTTGCCGAGGCCGTTGTGCGGGAGGCCCTGCAGCTCGCGCATAGCGAACCCACGCTCCCCATCCAGACCGCGTTCGCACGCGGGCTCGCACGCGACGGCTATGTTTTGTCATGGGACGACTACGGGCGGAATCCTACGCTACGCGCCGCTTTGCCCGACGAACTGAACCTGCCCGTTACCGACGATGAAGTTCATCAACTCCTCAAAGGCTTCCGGTTCGAAACTCCGCTGGGTCACCTGGGTCAAGCAATCGAGGCGCACACTCGTGGCGACTGGGCCGCTGCAAACAGTCAGCTTCGAACCTTCATGGAAAGTCTATTCGACGACATCGCTCGCAACGTTCGCCCCGCGGAGGCCGCCCAGCGTCCAACGGTGGAGAACCGCCGGGCCCTGCTCGCCGAGATCGGTTTTCTGGCTATCGACCGAAACGAGTGGACCCAGGACGGCAAGAACTACATCAACGGCGTGTTCAAGATGCTCCACACAGAGGGCTCGCATCCCGGGCTCTCCGACGAAGATCACAGCACGTTTCGGCTGCACTTGGTCCTCATCACGGCACGGACGTTCCTGCGCCGGCTCCAATTCGGACGGTGAGCTGCACATGCCAGTGAATCTTTCAGAGTTTGACGATCGGTTCCTGGCATCGTTTGTCCTGGGCTCGCCAGACTACGACGCGCAACTCTACGCCATCCGCGGTTTGCTGCGCCTGCATGGCCAAGCCGACGAGGCGCTGTCGAACGAGATCAAGGCAATCGAAGCCTTCGCCAAGCAGGCCTCCGGCAGCGCGAACGAACGCGCTGTCGATGATTGGGTCGATCATCTGCACCAGTCGGTGTTCCAGGATGCCGCGCACAGCATGGCGGCGGTCGGCATGCTGGCGCCATTCGTAGAGTCGCTATTCAAGCAAGCGTTCCCCGGCATCCGCGATCTTTTGGACCGCAATGGCCGAGCCCCCGCCGCCCATGCGCGATGGACGATGCCAAAAGACAAGCAGTGGGATTGCCGCCGCGCATCCCCGAATCGGCCGCACCTGGTCGACGGTATTGTAGAATTGGCGAAAGCGACCGGACTCGCCGCTGATCTGCCAGCCGATCTTCACAAGACGCTGGCCGCGCTCTTCGGCTACCGCAACAAGATGTTCCACCTGGGCTTTGAGTGGCCCGATACCGAGCGGAACGCCTTCGAGCGTAGAATTGCAGCGGATGGCTGGCCGCAGGACTGGTTCGCTCAGGCAACCAGCGACGGCAAACCGTGGGTCTTCTATCTTAGCGACACATTCGTGCAGCACTGCCTGACGATGCTCGACCAGATTTTTGCCGGCCTCGGATCGTTCGTTCGACGAAACGATTAAACGCGAGCGGATTGAGGTGGATAGTGCCAGCCGGCCGGCGGGCTTGTTGCAGCGGACTGGGCACGCCACATTTAACCGGCGCAGTCCCAACCCGAACTTGACCTATCGCCATGATCGCCCCGCTGACCACGTCCGAACGCGCCTTCGAAGCCTGGTGCCGCGCACAGGGCGTCATCTATCGGCGCGTCCGCGAAGCGCGCACCCCAGGCCATAAGCGCCCCGACTATGCCCTCCACCTTCAGCCGTACTGGTGCTTCGTCGAGATCAAGGAACTCGACGAAACGCCCGAGGATTCTGCGCCGCTGAGCGAGATTCGGGACGGCGGCGCCGGCTTTCGCTGGGTCGACCCAGGCGCCAGGCTGCGGCGGCCGATCAAGGCCGCGTCCGCCCAGTTGCAGAAGGCGTCTAAGCGGGGCTTCCCGACCGTCGTCTGCTTCTTCGACAAGACGATCGGTTTTCACCTGGAGCGGGTTCACGTCCTCCAAGCCATGTTCGCCGCGAGACTCTGCATTTCGAGATCTCAGCTGACCCCGCGCACGAGCCACGCTTCCTGGGGACGCGCTACGGAAGGAAAGCGGCCTTGACCCGCCAGGACAACACCTCGATCAGCGCGGTCGCGGTGATGCGCCAGCCCTCGGGCTCCGCGTTGGTGATCGACCTTTATCATAATCCGCACGCTCGTGTGCCGATCCCGCCCATGCTGGCCGCGCCGCTGGTGCGTAAGCAATATCGGGAGGGTCTTGACGATCCCGATCGCGAGGAACCCACCGTCCTCGACCTGATGCAAACCTCTGAATGGCAGGAATGGCTCGACGACCCTGAAGGCAAATGTGACCGCGAGATCGAGGCGTGCCTACGCGAGTTCCGAGCCGGACATCCCGCGTGACCGCGGTAGGGAGGCATCTCGAAGAACCCGTCGCCAACGGGGCGTCCCTCAGCCAGCCGTCGCGGGCCGAGGCGATCCTGTTGATGCGCGGCGGCCTCGCCGAGGCGATGCGGAATATCGCCGCCAACTACGTCATGCCAATCTGTTGGATCACCGCGCATGATCGCAAACCTTTGATTCTCGACAATGGGTCCGCCTTTCTCCTCGATTGCGGCGCCGGTCCGTTTCTGGTCACGGCCAACCATGTCTATCAGGGCTTCCTTGCGGCGAAGAACGAGCATCCCGACGCTGTCTGTATGGTCGGCGATGTCCGCTTCGACTTGGCGGACCGCCACATCGCCTCTGATTCCGCCTACGACGTTGCGACGTTCCGCGTCGCCCATGACGAAATCGGCAAGCTTGCCAACTACGCCAACGGTAAGATCATCCTGATGGGCAGTCAGGCATCGTGGCCGCCCGCGCCGCCGGCGATCGACCACGGCGTCTTCTTCGTAGGCTTTCCCGGTGATGGCCGGGAAATGCGCCCTTACCGGGGCAACTCGCTCGTCGAGATCGACTGGGTCGGTTACACCGCTCTCGCCGTGGCGAGCGGGGTCAGCGCCACCGACATCACGCTTGTGTTCGACCATGAGCATGACTTCGACGTCGGGCTGCGCCCCCGCATCCCCAGCGACTGGGCGCTTGGCGGCTGCAGCGGCGCGCCGTTGCTGACCTTTGTCGAGCAGCGTGGGATCTTTAGTTGGCGGCTCGGTGGGATCATCTACGAGTCCAGCAGCCTCATTCTCAAAGCCTCCCGCGCCGATTGCCTGAACCCCGACGGCACGCTCAACCGATATCCCGACCCCATGGCATATCGCGGGCGATAATCGTCGGGTCGCCCACATCGCCGCGCAGGAACAGAAGCATGTTGACAGTCACGCTCTCGGCCACCCCCAAAGGCAATGGCTATCAAGCCACCGTCACGTTTCCTGACGGCGTATCGATCAGCTCGGCGGAGACCTATCCGTCGATCGCGGAGGCCATAACCGCTGCCGCATTGAAGCTGCTCGACATGCCCCATCGTCTTCAAGCGCTCGACCGCGTGGACACGCCGGTCGCATCGTAAGGGGTGAAGCCTCGCGAAGCAGGACTGTGGTGTGGAGGCAATGCGAACTCGCTGGCGTTCTAGGCGGCGCGGCGCCATCGATCGACGCATATCGCGGGGCTGTCGATGAAAGGCGGGATTGCGCCGATACGAGAATACGGAAGTCTGGAGGGGAAGGTCTTCCCCTGCGGCCGAGCCTGTCGTCTCGGCCGACCCCTTCTGCGGGGAGGTCCCCGCAACGCCCCCTTAGAATAGAGTGAGAGTGCGGACGGGGTTTCCGTGACGGGTTGAGGGCTGGGAGAGAGGCTCCCGGCGCCCGTCGCGGAGATCCGCGATGTCCAGACACGCCGCGTGCGCCCGTTCCGGTTCCGGCCGGACGAGCCTCTACGATGAAATCACCGCCAAGATCATCGGCGAGTTGGAGGCCGGCCGCGTGCCGTGGGTCCAGCCCTGGGGAACGGCGGCGGCGAAGGCGCCGCTCGCCATGCCGAAGAACGCCGCCACCGGCCGGCAATACTCCGGCATCAATGTGCTGATCCTCTGGGGCTCGGTGATCGAGCACGGTTTCCCGGTCCAAGGCTGGCTCACCTTCCGCCAAGCATTGTCGCTCGGCGGAGCTGTCCGCAAGGGCGAGCACGGCACAACCGTCGTCTACGCCGACCGCTTCATTCCCGATGATGAAAAGAAGCGCGCGCAGGAGACCGGCGAGGAAGCGCAAGCGATCCCATTCCTGAAGCGCTTCACCGTCTTCAATCTGGCGCAGTGTGAAGGTCTGCCCGAAAGCCTCGTCGTCGCTGCGCCGCCGCTGGAGCCTGGCCTGATCGAGCCGACAGTCGAGGCGCTGATCAAGGCGACGGGCATCGATTTCCGCATCGGCGGCAGCCAGGCCTTCTACGTCCCGGCGCACGACTATGTGCAGGTCCCACCGCCACAAGCCTATTTCGAGCCGATCAACTGGCACCGCACCGCGCTACATGAGCTCGGTCACGCCAGCGGCGCACCGCACCGGCTGAACCGCGATCTCTCCGGCTCCTTCGGTTCGAAGAAATATGCGTTCGAGGAGCTGGTGGCGGAAATGAACGCCGCGTTCTGCTGCGCCTCGCTCGGCATTGTGCCGACCGTACGCCACGCAGACTACATCGGCTCCTGGCTCGAGGTGCTGCGCGACGACAGCCGCGCCATCGTTCGCGCGGCGTCACAGGCGAGCAAAGCCGCTGATTTCATCCTCGGTTTCCTTCATGGAAATGACGTGCCGGCGCCCACCGAAAACGCACAGGAGGCAGCGTGATGCGCGTCCGTTGCGGTGTGAGCCGGCCGTCACGCAAAGCCGTATTTGTGCGGATGCGCATCTCCGGATCTGCGGCGGCCCAGAGGAAGAGGGCTGCGCCGGTCTTCGTGACGGGTTGGAAGCCGAGAGAGAGTCTTTCGGCGCCCGTCGCGGAGTCTATCCCGATGGCACCTGCTGTTCAGAAGATCACCCTGTCGTCCTCGCACGACGTTCCCCTCAACAAGCTTATCCTCTCCCAGTCGAACGTCCGGCGCGTGAAGGCCGGTGTGTCGATCGAGGAGCTGGCCGCGGACATCGCCCGCCGCGGCTGTCTACTCCAGAGCCTCAATGTCCGGCCGGTGCTGGACGCCAACGGCACCGAGACCGGCATGTTCGAGGTGCCCGCCGGCGGCCGGCGCTTCAAGGCCCTCCAGCTCCTCGTCAAGCAGAAGCGCCTCGCCAAGACCGCGCCGGTGCCCTGCGTGGTCCGTGATCCCTCGACCGAAATTCTCGCAGAAGACGATTCACTCGCCGAGAACGTCCAGCGCGCGCCACTGCACCCGCTCGATCAGTTCCGCGCCTTCCAAACGCTGCGCGAGAATGGCCTGTCCGACGAAGACATCGCCGCCGCGTATTTCGTCGGCGTGAATGTCGTCAAGCAGCGCCTGCGCCTCGCCGCTGTGTCTGAGAAGCTGCTCGACATCTATGCCGAGGACGGCATGTCGCTCGAGCAGCTCATGGCGTTCACGGTGACGACCGACCACGCGCGCCAGGAGCAAGCCTGGGAAGCGCTTCAACGCTCCTATAGCCAGGAGCCATATCAGATCCGCCGCATGTTGACGGAGAAGACCGTTCGCGCATCCGACAAGCGCGTGCAGTTCGTCGGCGTCTATGCTTACGAAGCCACCGGTGGCGTCGTGATGCGCGATCTCTTCCAGCAAGACGATGGCGGCTGGCTCGAGAATGTCGCTCTGCTCGACAGCCTGGTCGCCGAGAAGCTGAAGGCCGAGGCGGAGAAGATCGCTGCCGAGGGCTGGAAGTGGATCGAGGTCGCGGTCGATTTTCCCTACGGCCACGACCAAGGCTTGCGTGAGCTCGACGGCGTGCCGGCCGATCTCACCGAGGAGGAGCGCGCGACGCGTGAGGTGCTGCGCAACGAGTTTGATCAGCTCGAGGGGCAATATCAGGATGCCGACGAACTGCCCGATGAGGTCGGCCAGCGGCTCGGCGAGATCGAGACCGCGCTCGAGGCCTTCGAGGCCCGACCGCGCATCTTCGATCCGGCCGACATCGCCCGCGCCGGCGTGTTCGTCAGCATCGGCCACAACGGCCAGCTCCTGGTCGATCGCGGCTATGTCCGTCCCGAAGACGAGGCGCCTGCCGTCGAGTCCGATCAGGAGGGCGATCGCGAGGCCGCTTCCGTCGACCAGTCCGGGACCGACACCGGCACGCCGGCGATTCAGCGCGCCGTCATCACCATCGGCGGCCAAGCCGAGCCGGAGGAGGACGAAGACGATGCCGTCAAGCCCTTGCCCGACCGGCTCATGAGCGAACTGACCGCCCATCGCACGCTGGCCCTGCGGGACGCCGTGGCGAACAATCCGCACGTCGCGATGACGGCGCTGTTGCACAAGCTCTGCCTCGACGCCTTCCAGCACGCCGCGGCGGGCAACTGCCTCGAAGCGACGGTGCGGCAGGTGTTCTTCTCGATCCAGCCCGCCGACCTGAAGGACAGCCCGTCCGCCAAGGCGGTCGCGGAACGGCATGAAGCCTGGAAGGCGGACATGCCGAAGGACGAGGCCGCGCTCTGGGATTGGCTCGCCGCGCTGGACGACGCCAGCCGGGCCGCGTTGCTGGCGCATTGCGTCTCCTTCGCCGTCAACGCCCTCTATGAGAAGGGTGATCGCTATGGCGGCCCGGGCGTGTCCGTCCATGGCGTCCAACGCCGTCTCGCCCAGGCCGACCGGCTCGCGCGCGCGGTCGGGCTCGACATGGTGGAAGCCGGCTGGCGGCCGACGGTCGACAACTATCTCGGCCGCGTCACCAAGCCCCGCATCCTTGAAGCAGTGCGCGAGGCGAAGGGCGAGCAGTCGGCGCAGCTCATCGACCATTTGAAGAAGGCGGATATGGCGAAGGAGGCCGAACGGCTGCTCGACGGCACTGGCTGGCTGCCCGAGCCGCTTCGAACCTCTGATGCGGCGGACGCCGACACACCGGAGGCCGATGCCGGCGGCGACGAGGAAGCGCTGCCCGCCTTTCTCGCCGACGAAGAAGACAGCACGGGTGAGGACGAGACCGACGAACCGGCCGTGATCGCCGCCGAGTGACGACCAAGAGCGGGGCGGCGTGAGCCGTCCCGCTCATCCCTTCATCCACCCCACTTCGCCCGGCCGTCGCGCCGGGCGATTTCGTTTCAGGAGATCACCATGACGCAAGCTTCCGACATCCCCACGGCTGACAGCGGCGCCCCGTCCGATTGGGAGACCAAGCGCGCCGCCCAAGATCGGCTGCATGCCGAACTGCAACCGCTCAACAAGGCCGCGCTGTTCGACGCGCTCGCAGCCGCTGGCGTTACGCTCGTCGTTATCAGTTTCGACGGCTATGGCGACAGCGGCCAAATCGAAAACGTCGAGGTGAAGGCCGGCGAGACTGTCGTCACCATGCCCGAAGGCGCGATCGAGACCGCCGAGGCCGTGTGGGACCGGCCGGAGCCCAACCGCACGACCATCAGCATCGCCGACCTCATCGAACGCCTCGTCTATGACCTTCTCACCGACACGCATTGCGGCTGGGAAAACAACGACGGCGCCTATGGCGATTTCACCTTCGATCTCGTCGAGCGGACGATCACGCTCGCCTACAACGAGCGCTACACCGCCTCCGATTATTCGCAGCACGTCTTCTGAGGAGGCGGCGATGGGACATTGTTATCATCACGCGCTCTCTTCGGTGAAGAAGTGGGGCGGCGTCGCGGAGGACTACCTGCCGCTGCATCAATGGTTCGACGAATCGAAAGCGATCACCGCCGACTTTCGCCACCGGGCCTTGCGCCACCACGCCGAAGGCATCTTCATGCTGGAACGCTTCTTCGGCGCAACCATCACCATCTCGACCGGGCGCGTTGTTCCGGTGCGGCTGATCGGCGAACAGCATGTGGTGGAGGATCTCGGCTTCATCCCGAGCTTCGCCGACTGGGTTCGCTGCATCCGGCCCGAGCCGTGGATGGGGCGCGCGCAACCGATCCACAAGCAGGTCGATCCCTTCGTGGCCGCGACAGCGGGAGGCGCCTGATCATGTACGGCACCTATCTGCGCCTCGCCATTACCGTCCATGACGGCTGGCGCGCCGTCATCCGCGCCGCCGCCAGCAAGCTTACACGCGAGGCCCGCCGCGATCCGGGGCATCGCGACGCGCGCCATCGCTTCTACCGGCAGATGCTGGCGCATCACCGCGAAGCACAGCGCCTCGTCAGCACTTGGCGTCTCTGACGCCGTTCGCTCGCCCGTCCCGTCCATCCCGAAGCCCGGCCATCGCGCCGGGCTTTCGCATTTTAGGAGGTCACCATGCCGTTCTTCACCATCGAAGCTACCTACCGCATTCCTGTCTATCGGCAGCGCGCCTATGAGGCTGACACGCTCGCGCAGGCCTGCCGCCTCGCTATAGAGGACGACGACTGGTCCGATCAAAAGGAGGATTTCGAATCCTCCAGCGAAACCTACGTCACCGCCGCCTGGCCGGGGCGCGACAACGCCTATCGCGTGACCGCGCTTCCCGTCCCGTCGCAGTTCGGCGAGACCGTGCAACGCAAGGCCGATCATTTCGAGACCTTGCTCGGCATCCTGAAGGTCCTCGCGCACGCGTCCGATGGCGCAGCGTCAAATCCGCCGTTCTGGCGCCAGCGTGCGGACGCGGCGATCGCGAAGGCCGAGGCCATCCTCGCCGGCGCCCGCGATCCCGACTGATCGGTCCGCGCGTCCGTCGCGTCACCACGCTTCCACCCCCCGCCCGGCCCTCGCGCCGGGCCTTTTCATTTCAGGAGACCCGCCATGGCCGACTACTTCGAACAGACCGTTGTTCAGCAGATCATTCCGAACGCCGACATGACGCCGCTGGAGCGGCTGCTCTTGTCGCTCATCTTCGAATGCGAGCGCGACGGCGACGGATGCTACTTCTTCGCCGAACAGAGCCCGTCCACCATGATCTTCGTGACGCGCGCGGAGCTGGAGGCCGTGCTCGCATCGTCGCCGGACGTCGCGAGCGCGGCGCATCTCCACGTCACCGAGCAGCTCGCGTGCGTCGATGCGGATGCGCTGGAGATCGATCTGGATCTCAGCGGCACATCCTGGGAGTTCTTCTTCCAGGACATCGTGAAGCGCTCGAAGACGCTGGCCTATGTCAGCGTCGTCGCCGCGTTCACCTGCAGCAAGATGCGGCCGGACGGATTCGGCGGCATGGCCGTCCTCATCACGCGGGACGCCATCGTCGGCAAATCGACCAGCGACCTGCTGGAGGATTTTCTCGCCGAAGCCGGGCTTGGCGGCGGCGAGGCGCCGGAAACGGAGACCCCGGATTCCGCGATAGTCCCGCCCGCGTCAGCGTGAGAGGCCGGCCGGGACACGGGTGAGCCCGGATGTCGAAAGAGAGCGCGCCACCGAGCTTGCCCATCGTCCGCTCTCGGAGTCCCGCACATGAGCGAATACATCGTCAAGATTGGCTTCTGGCTGCGCGCCTATGACGGCTTCACGGTCGAGGCCGATTCCGATGCCCAAGCGATCGAGAAGGCCAAGGCGGCCGCGACAGCGGCGATGGAGTCTGGCGCCTATCCCGAGTACATCGACATCGAGGAGCGGCGTGAAGGCGTGATCGCCTTCATCGATCACATCGCGTCGGACGGTCGCCACGCCGTCGCCGAGGACGTCGAATTCGACGACGACCGCCTCCACGACAGCCCGACCGGCTGATCCTCCCAACACCGCAATTCCAGAGAGCCCGGCCTTCGCGCCGGGCTTCGTCGTTTCAGGAGGCCGTCATGGCTGACTTCTTCACTCACTTTTCATGCGTGCTCGATGTCGGCACGCCCGACAACGCCACACGCGCACTCGATCTCTACCAGGTCTTCATGGAGGAAGCGGCGCGGGAGGACGTACCGCCCGACGGCTTCCTCCTCTCCATCCAGCCCGAGCACGGCGGCACCGTGCTGTGGATTCGCGATGAGGTCACCGGCGATCCGCAGCAGGTGATCCTGTTCGTGCTCCACTGCGCCAAGGCATTCGGGCTCACCGGCCGCTGGGGCTTCCAATGGGCCAACACCTGCTCGCGGCCGCGCGTCAATGCCTTCGGTGGCGGCGCCCATGTGCTCGATCTCGCGACCCGCGAAACGATCGCCTGGATCGATACCAATGGCTGGCTGGCGCGCACGCTCACCCCAAGTCGCGGAAAGCGAGGTGCGCGATGAGCATTCCCGATCACGCGCGCGCCAACTTCCAGACGCTGCTCCGGGCTGCCGCCGATGGCAATCTCGCGCTCATGGAATGCACGGATGCCGCCACCGGCGATACCCGCTTCGTCATCTGCGCGGTCGGGCGCGATGGCACGGATTTCATGTTCACGCCCTTCGGCCATCTCCCCGACGGCAATCCCTACGACGCCTATGTGCCGCCGCATCCAACCCTGCGGGACGATCCAGCCTCCTGACCTCTCGCGTCGTGACCTGTCTGGACGCGGCGGCCCGTCGGTCAACGGGCAAGCCGTTTCCGCATCCTTCGCGATGCGTGACCGCCGGGCCTGAGCCGCATCCGGCCGCCAGTCCGTCGCAACAGGATCAGGAGGCGATCGGCAATGTGCAGGGTTCTCAACAAGCATCATGCGGGCGTGCCGACGAACGCCGTTTATATCGGGCGTGGCTCGAAATGGGGCAACCCGTTCCGGATCGGCCCCGACGGCGACCGCGCCGCCGTCATCGCGAAGTACGAGCGCTGGCTCGCCGATCAGCACCATCTCCTGCGCGCGCTCGACGAGTTGCGCGGGCGCGGTCTCGTTTGCTTCTGCGCGCCGCGGGCATGCCACGGCGATTTGTTGCTGCGGCTCGCGAACGCGACACGCGAAGCGCGGATCGCGTGGTGGCGCGCCGTGAAGGCGGCGACCTGACAAGAGGGAGAGTGTGGCCGGAACGGGTTTGAGCCGATGCGGTCCAGAGAGAGCGCCGACCGGCTCGCCCGTGTCCCGCTCTCCCGAGGTCTCTTCCCATGTCTCATCCTTCCGTCGCGACGGCCGCGCCAGCCGTCGCTCCGATCCCGTGCGCCCGCACGGATGCTCCTGCGCCGCGGCTCGCCGAAGCCGCGCGTCTTCTTCTCCCCCATCTCGAGCAAGGCCGCCGCGTCGATGCCACCATCCTGCGCACGGCGATGGAGGCGGCCTTCGGCGCCTCCGACACGGCGGGCGCCTGGGACTGGAAGGCGGGGTATGACGCCTGCGAGGCGGCGACTGTTCTGTTGCTGCGCAAATACGGCAAGCCGCTATTCCGCAAAGCCGGCTCGCGCGCCGCGTCGCTTCCGCAATTCGCGAAGCTCACAAGCCTCTTGCCCTCCCACACGCGGCGGTCCGAGGAGAGCCAGGCGCTCCAGCAGTTCTCGACGCCGATTCCGCTCGGCCTCGCCGCGCTCTGCGCCGCGGTCATCGCGCCCGGCGACCGCGTGCTGGAGCCCTCCGCCGGCACCGGACTCCTTGCGATCCTCGGGGAGATCGCGGGCGGCGCACTCGTTCTGAACGAGCTGGCGGAGACGCGCGCCGATCTGCTCGCGCATCTCTTTCCCAGCCTCACGGTGACGCGCTTCGACGCGGCGCAGATCGACGATCACCTGGACCGCGCCATCACGCCGACCGTCGTGCTGATGAACCCGCCGTTCTCGGTTATGGCGAATGTCAGCGGCCGGATGGCCGACGCCGCCTACCGCCACGTCGCCTCGGCGCTGGCGCGCCTCGCCGATGGCGGGCGGCTGGTGGCGATCACCGGTGCCAACTTCGGCCCCGAGACGCCGGCATGGCGCGACGCCTTCGCCCGCCTGCAGGAGCGCGGCACTGTCGTCTTCACCGCGACCATCGACGGCGCCGTGTATGCCAAGTACGGGACGACGATCGAGACGCGCCTCACCGTCATCGACAAAGTGCCCGCGTCTGACGCCGGGATGTTTCCAACATCCGCCGGCACCGCCCCCGACGTGGCGACGCTGCTCGCCTGGATCGCCGAGCGCGTTCCGCCGCGTCGGTCTGTCGCCGCAACGCTTACCGCGCCGACCGGGGACAGTCTTGCAACGCCGCGGACCGTTCGTGGCTATCTCACGCGCGCCGCCTCCCGGCAGCCGGCTCCGGCGATCGCCGAGCCCGAAGGCGTCGAGCTCGCCTACGAGACGATCGAGTGGACGCCGCCCGAGGGCGCCCGACTGACGGATGCGCTTTATGAAGAATACGGATTGCAGTCGATCCGTATTCCCGGGTCTCAGGATCATCCCACCAAGCTCGTCCAATCAGCGGCGATGGCGTCGGTCGCGCCACCCAGGCCTTCCTACCGGCCGCGTCTTCCAGCGAACCTTGTCACAGATGGGTTGCTGTCGGACGCCCAACTCGAAAGCGCTATCTACGCCGGAGAGGCGCATGCCGATTTCCTCGCCGGCTCATGGACCGTGGACGAGACCTTCGATCTCGTCGCCGCCGCGCGGGACGACGCCGAGAATCACGTTCGCTTTCGTCGGGGGTGGTTTCTCGGCGACGGCACCGGCGCCGGCAAGGGCCGCCAGGTCGCTGGCATCCTGCTCGACAATTGGCTGAAGGGCCGCCGCCGCGCCGTTTGGATCAGCAAGTCCGACAAGCTGATTGAGGATGCGCAGCGCGACTGGTCGGCGCTCGGCATGGAGCGGCTGCTGGTCACGCCGCTCTCCCGCTTTCGTCAGGGCACGCCGATCCGGCTGGCGGAAGGCGTCCTATTTACGACCTACGCCACGCTGCGCACCGATGAGCGCGGCGAGAAGCTTTCGCGCGTTCGGCAGATCGTCGAATGGTTGGGCTCCGACTTCGACGGAGTGATCATTTTCGACGAGAGCCACGCCATGCAGAACGCGGTCGGCGGCAAGGGCGAACGCGGCGACCAGGCCGCCTCGCAGCAGGGCCGCGCGGGGCTGCGGCTGCAACACGCCCTGCCGAACGCCCGCGTTGTCTACGTTTCCGCGACCGGCGCGACCACGGTCCATAACCTCGCCTATGCCCAGCGTCTCGGCCTGTGGGGCGGCGAGGACTTCCCCTTCGCGACCCGCGCGGAGTTCGTCGAGGCGATCGAGGATGGCGGCGTAGCGGCGATGGAGGTGCTGGCGCGCGACCTCAAGGCGCTCGGCCTCTATGCCGCCCGCTCGCTCTCCTACGAGGGCGTCGAATACGAGTTGGTCGAGCATCAGCTCACCCCCGAGCAGATCCGCATCTACGACGCCTATGCCGGCGCGTTCTCGATCATTCACAACAATCTCGACGCGGCGATGCGGGCCGCCAACATCACCGGCGAGACGGGCACGCTGAATGCGCAGGCCAAGTCCTCCGCCCGGTCCGCCTTCGAATCCGCCAAGCAGCGCTTCTTCGGCCATCTGCTGACGAGCATGAAAACGCCCTCGCTGATCCGCTCGATCGAGCGCGATCTCGAACTGGGCCACGCCGCCGTCATCCAGATCGTCTCGACTGGCGAAGCGCTGATGGAGCGCCGGCTCGCGGAGATTCCGACCGAGGACTGGAATGACGTGCAAGTCGACATCACCCCGCGCGAGTACGTCCTCGACTATCTCGCTCATTCCTTCCCGGTGCAGCTCTACGAGCCCTTCACCGATAGCGAGGGCAATCTCTCCTCCCGGCCGGTCTATCGAGACGGCCAGCCCGTCGAGAGCCGCGAGGCCCTCGCCCGCCGCGATCGCTTGATCGAGAAACTCGCCTCGCTTCCGCCCGTGCCCGGTGCGCTCGACCAGATCGTCCAGCGCTTCGGCACCGACCTGGTGGCCGAAGTGACCGGACGCTCGCGTCGCGTCGTCCGCAAGGGCGATCGGCTGATGGTCGAGAACCGTGCCGGCTCCGCCAACCTCGCCGAGACCGCCGCCTTCATGGATGACGCCAAGCGCATCCTCGTCTTCAGTGACGCTGGCGGCACCGGACGTTCGTATCACGCCGAGCTGTCGGCGCGGAATCGCAGGTTGCGCGTCCACTACCTGCTGGAACCCGGATGGAAGGCCGACGCCGCCATCCAGGGCCTCGGCCGCACGAACCGGACCAACCAGGCGCAGCCGCCGCTGTTCCGGCCGATCGCGACCAACGTGAAGGCCGAGAAGCGCTTTCTCTCGACCATCGCCCGCCGCCTCGACACGCTGGGCGCGATCACGCGCGGTCAGCGCCAGACCGGCGGCCAGGGCCTGTTCAGGCCCGAAGACAATCTCGAAAGCCACTACGGCCGCGACGCGCTGCGTCAGCTCTACATGCTGCTTGTACGCGGCAAGGTCGAAGGCTGTTCCCTTCGGACCTTCGAGGACTCGACCGGGTTGAAGCTCATGGATGCCAACGGCATCAAGGATGAGCTTCCACCGATCACGACTTTTCTCAATCGCCTGCTGGCGCTCACTATCGACCTGCAGAACGTGCTGTTCACCGCGTTTGAGCAATTGCTCACCGCCCGCATTGAAGGCGCCATCGCGTCTGGCACCTATGATGTCGGCCTGGAAACGCTGCGCGCGGAGAGCTTCGTCGTCACGGACCGCAGCGCCATCTACACCCATCCGGCTACCGGCGCTGAGACACGGCTGCTCACCATCACCGAACGCCGCCGCAATCAGCCCGTGACGCTGGGCGAGGCGTTCGATCGTCTCTCCGATCCGCGCTCCGTCCTGCTCATCAACGAGCGCTCGGGCCGTGCCACCGTCCAGGTCCCAGCGCCGAGCCTCATGCTCGACGACGGCGAGATCGAGCGCCGCGTCCGGCTGATCCGGCCGATGGAGCATCACAGCCTTCCGCTGAAGGTGATGGCGGAAAGCCACTGGGCGGAAGCTGACCGCGCGCACTTTGCCGCGGCCTGGCAAGCCGAGCTCAGCGAAGTGCCCGAGTTCACCGACAGCACCATCCATGTGGTGGCGGGCTTGCTCCTTCCGATCTGGAAACGGCTGCCGAATGAGTCGACGCGCGTCTATCGGCTTCAGACCGACGCCGGTGAGTGCATCATCGGCCGCAAAGTCTCGCCCGCCTGGGTCGCCACTACGCTCGCAACCGACGCGCCCACGCTGACGCCCGACGCCGCCTTCACCGCCCTGATGGACGGACGTACGATTCTCGACCTCGCCGAAGGTCTCCAGCTTCGGCGCGTCCGCGTCATGGGTGCAAACCGCCTCGAGCTGTTGGGCTTCACCGACACGATGCGCGACCGGCTCAAGGCTTACGGCCTTTTCCACGAGATCATCTCCTGGAAGCTGCGCATGTTCGTGCCCACGGATGCGAGCGGCATCGACGTCCTCGCGAAAGTGCTCGATCGCTATCCGGTCGAGCGCATCGGCGAGCGTGAGGCCGCGTGATGCCGCGCGACGCCTCCGAACTGGCTTACCGTCTCGCGGGTGAGGCCGAGGCGGTGTGCCGCCATTATCTGTCCAATGGACGCCGTGAGGGCCGGTACTGGCTGGTGGGCGATGTCCGCAACGCGCCGGGACGATCCATGTTCGTCCGGCTGAAGGAGTCAGCGAAAGGACCGGCCGGCAAATGGACGGACGCCGCGACGGGTGAGCATGGCGATCTTCTCGACGTCATTCGCGAGAGCTGCGGTCTCATCGACTTCCACGACGTGGCCGACGAAGCCCGCCGCTTCTTGAGCCTGCCGCGCATTGAACCGGAGCCTCCGTCGAAGCCTTCACGACTTCTCGCACAGACCGGCTCGCCGGAAGCGGCACGGCGGCTCTTCGCCATGTCGCAGCCGGTGATACGTACACTCGTGGAGACGTATCTCCGCAATCGCGGCATTACGCCTTTGCACGAAGACGGCGCGCTGCGCTTTCATCCGCGCTGCTACTACCGGCCCGACGACCAATCGCCAACCGAGACCTGGCCCGCGATGATCGCGCGCGTGACCGATCTCGATGGACGCATCACCGGCGCGCACCGCACCTGGCTCGACCCCGACGGTTTCGATCCCATCCGTCTCGGCAAAGCGCCGATCGACACGCCGCGACGCGCGATGGGCGACCTCCTCGGCAACGCCGTGCGCTTCGGCGTGGCGAACGACGTGCTCGCGGCTGGCGAAGGCATCGAGACCATGCTGTCCCTGCGCTCAGTGCTGCCAACCCTGCCGATGGCCGCCGCGCTCTCAGCCAACCATCTCGCCGCTCTGTTGCTTCCACCGACACTGCACCGGCTCTACATCGCCCGCGACAATGATGCGGCCGGCGACGGGGCGACGATCGCTCTGACCGAACGGGCCCAATCGGCCGGTGTCGAGGCGATCACCTGGACGCCGAGGCACGGCGACTTCAACGAGGATCTGCGCGCCTTCGGCCGCGACGCGCTTCGAGCAGCCTTGCGGGTGGAACTCGTCCCGCACGACGTCGCTCGCTTTATGCTCCTGGCGACAGCCGAGACGGGATGAAAAGCGGCGGTTCGAGCGCCGCCATAGCCGGTCTGGCGAGGCCCACGAGCCGGACAGAGTCCGCGCCCTGGCCTTCTAGAGGGCGATCGGACGCCAGCCGGTCCGGCCCGGCAATGGCTGCGCCCGGCTATTTTCCGCCGGCCCTGCGGGCCTTTGCACCGCGAAGCAAAATAGCCGGTCTTCGCCATCCTCCGCTGACGCTGCGGCCCTGCGCTGCGCTCCGGGTTCTGGGCCGCACCGCCCGCCGTCTGGTGATCGCCACGAAGGCCGCGATCGGCGCGGCCGATCCGGCAAAGGACCTCACCATGACGACCGACCACGACGACACCGATTTCGAACCGCCGCACAGCTCATCCGCGACCGATCACGTTCTCAACGAGCTTCAGCTCTATGGCTACCGTCCCTTCCAGGACGAACCCGATCCGAGGCCGCTCCCCGAAGGCAATGCCGTGGCCGGCGCCGTCGCCGACATCTTCGACGCTCTCGTCTCGACCTTGGGCGACACTCGCCTCGAACCGGACCTCGAGGACTTGCTCTGGTCGACCGCCAATCTCTTCCACCGTGCCGTCGAACGCATCGAACGCGAGCTCGACGACAACGAGCAAGCGCAGCGGCGCAGCCAGCGCGAGCAGAATGGCTCGGAAGTGCGGTCCGTCGAGCTCGAACGGCTGACGGCCGAGGGCATTACGGTCACCGAGCGCCGCAATAGCATGGAACTCTTCCGCGACCAGGCCGCCGAACGCTTCGAGGTCCACACCGGATCATCCTGGCGTCCCCGCTCGGGATCGCTAGTCAATCATCGCACGCTTACCGCCGCGATGATCGATAGTCGGGACTTCCTCGCCGCCAAGCGCCGCGCCGAAACCGAGGTGATGCTGCCGCCCGGACCGAAGATCTCGCTCACCGGCGGGCTCGACTTCAACGACCATCGCCTGATCTGGGATCGGCTCGACAAGGTGCACGCCAAGCATCCCGACATGGTGCTGCTGCACGGCGGCTCGCCGAAGGGCGCTGAACTCATCGCGGCCAAATGGGCGACCAACCGCAAGGTGCCGCAGATCGCCTTCAAGCCCGACTGGACGAAGCACGCGAAAGCAGCTCCGTTCAAGCGCAACGACGCGATGCTCGCGGTCCTGCCGATCGGCGTCCTCCACTTCCCGGGCACCGGCATCCAGGACAACCTCGCTGACAAGGCGAAGAAGCTCGGCATCCCGGTCTGGAAGCACGGCGAAGGCGGCGCGTGAGCGCCGCCACCCACCGATTCACGTATCCAGCAGCTCCGGCCGGAACAGCCGTCGCCGGCTAATGATCTTGCCGGAGACCATGAACACGTCATCGCCGGTGTAGTGCAGCGTCTCGGGATGCTTCGGCGACTTGGCGACATGCGCCGTCACCACTTCGAAGATAAAGAAGTTGTACCTGTCGACCAGCGCATCGTCGATGAGGCGACACTCAAAGTTGGCGTGACACTCCACGATCAACGGCGCCTTCACGAGCGCCGCCGGCTGCGCCGTCAGGCCGAACTTCTTGAACTTGTCGACCTCCGCGCCCGTCGTGTTGCCGACTCCGACCACAATATCTGTCAGCGCCGTCGTCGGCAGATTGATCACGCACTCCCGGCTCTTGCGCATGAGGTCGAAGCTGTAGTTGCCGCCGGCGATGACGCAGCCGACGAGTGACGGTGTAAACTCCATGACGGTGTGCCAGCCCATGGTCATGATGTTTCGCCTGTCATCCAGCGCCGACGACACCATCACGATCGGTCCCGGTTCAAGATAACGCCGGACCTGCGTCACCGGGAAATCTGCCTTTTCCGCGTGCTTTGCCATTGTCCCGTCCTCTTATGCCGCTTCGTCCATCGGATGCCCGAAGTCACGTGGCGTGCGGCGAGGCTGGTTTCCCCTCCCATCGCCACCGGCTTTCGGCTATACTTCGAACTGCGCCGCGGTGGTGGTGGAAGGCGCGACCGTCACAGCTTTTGTCACGGAGGCTTCCGCCATGCTCGTCATCGGACTCATCCTCAGCATGTTCGGGATCGGCCTGTTCTGCTGGCTGATCTTCACGCTCGCTGTCTACGCCCTGCCGTTCTTCGTCGGATTGACGGCTGGAATGGCAGCGTTTCATGGCGGCGCCGGCGTCATCGGCGCCCTGCTCGTCGGCATTGTCGCCGGTGCTCTCACTCTCGGCGTCGGCCAGATCGCGTTCGCGGTTGTTCGCCCGCTGCCTCTGCGCGCCACCATCGCGGCCGCATTCGCCATACCAGCGGCGATTGCCGGCTATCATGCGGTTCTTGGACTCTCGCAGATCGGCATCCCATCGCTCGTCTGGCGCGAGGTGTTCGCCTGGATCGGCGCAATCTTTATCGGCGGCACGGCATGGACGCGGATGACGGTCTTCGCGGAGCCGCTCCCGTTGCGGCCTGGCGGGGCGTCACAGGACGGGCCTCAGCCGGTTCTGACCGCTGCGACGCGCAAGGGATGAGCATCGTCCTCGTCGTCGATTGAGGTTGCGTTGACGATCGGGCTTCAGGAACGCGTGCTCAAGTCCCGGAGTATGCGGCCCACGTCGGAAGCGCGCTTCGCCGGCGTCGGAGCGATCTCTAGCGGCCCATGATCCATCGGGCCGAACGTCCCGGTGCGGCGGTTGCGCGGCAAACGATCCCGCCTTTTCCTACGCCATGGCTTCTTTCTCTACGCCTGAACTCGCCGACATCTTGTGCAGGACAACCGACATTCGCCACGTCTTCTCCCGAGGATGCTGTTCAAGCACGGACGCACCTGGCCTCGTGATGGCCTGATCTGGCCGAAGACCGGCTGCGCCTCGATCGCCTGAGCCGCAACGACGTCGGATCGACTTTCTTCCCCTGGGCTAAAGCCCATTCCTCGCGAGGCAAGAAAGTCTCACCGCCGTCATCCTCCGCTGCGCTCCGGCCCGCGAGCGGGTGCGTCGTCGATCGTCCCCGGCCCGTCGATCGCCATCGAGGCCGCGGTGGTCGCGGGCTCGAAAACAGCAAGGAGAAGTGACATGGCTAACATCGGTTCTTTCAAGAAGGTCGGCAGCGACTTCCAGGGCGAGATCGTCACCCTGAGCCTCCAGACCAAGGGCGTCCGCATCGTGCCCGAGACCAACCGCTCCAACGACAACGCCCCCAGCCACCGGGTTTACGTGGGCCGGGCCGAGATCGGGGCCGCCTGGTCGAAGCGCTCCAACGAGGGCCGCGACTACCTCTCGCTCAAGCTCGACGATCCGTCCTTCAACGCGCCGATCTTCGCCAACCTCTTCGACGACGAGGACAGCGAGGGCTACACCCTCATCTGGTCGCGCCCCAGCAAGCGCAACGGCGACTAAGCCGAGCATCTCCGACGCCCCGCCCGGTCCCCCCGGGCGGGGCTTTCGCACGACAATCAGCACACCCGAGCCGCGCCGCCAGCCGCCTATTCTCATCCAACTTTGCGTCCCGCAGAGCCAGCCGGGGAACGCCGCCGACCCTCGTCGATGGCAAAACGCGGGTTCACAGAGACATTGCGGCACCAGAAAGCGACTATGCGGTATCGGGTCGCTTGCGTCCGCATCGTTCTTGCCGCGTGAGCGGCTACGCGATCCATCAGCGCTCGTTAAAGAATCCCCGTAATCAATCGATCGACCCGCGTCCCTTCCCAGTATAAACCGCGCACGACTGCGACCGCCAAGATACCAGTCATGACTCCACCGAGCACGTCAGTGAAGTAGTGGGTCCCGACATAGATGCGCGATACGCAAACAAGAAAAGCGCCAATCAAAAACGCAAGCCCTCGCCACTTAGGCCCACGGAGCAGGAACGCTCCGGCGATCGCAAAAGTCGCGGTGGCGTGATCGGAGGGAAACGACCAGTCGCTGCTACGGCTGATTATCAAGTGGCTGACGCCGGCGTCGTAGGGCCGGACCCGATGTACGAACAGGAGAATGACCTGATTCAGGCCGAGGCCGACAATGAACGACAAGCCAGCGGCGATACACGTGTGCCTCACATACAGCCTGTCATGCTTACTCCACCATTGCAGCACCACGAGCAAAACCAGCAGAGGTACGCCGTATTGCGTGAGCGAAATCATGATCGTATCGAGCAAGGCACTTTGGCCCGCAGCCGAATTGATCCATTGCGTAACGGCATTGTCCATCGCGCTTATTTGCTCCTGATCGGATAGATAGGCTTGCTCAGATCATCGTATCGACAGATGGCGTCTCACGAGCCTGTATTCGTGCCAAATGAGGCCCATCACAAAGACGTCGAAGACGGTAAGGACGACCAGGCCGGCTCCGTGTGTGTAGGAGAAACGGTAAAGCTGGTAGACGATGAACAGTCCGAGCACGATCAGCGAGGCGGGGTAGGACCAGAGTTTGCCTCTGAGCAATCCAACCACCAGGAAGATCTTTACCGCGCCATGACTGAGCAAATAGAAGGCGTAGAAAGTCTTCGTGCCGACCGAGAAGTTCTGGGCCCACGCAAGCAGGTGCGTCGCAACGAGATCGTGCGGGTCCTCGATAAGTTCGTCCTGAGTGAGCCCGTTGGCGAGGTCCGCGATCGTGTTTGTACTGATGAAGGCCAGTGCAATACCGCCGAGGCATTCGATGAGCGCGTGAGCTCCCTTAAGCAGGACACTCACTTCGAAGATTTGGTGGATCCGCTGCTCTTTCATGCATCCATCGCGACTGAGGGTCGGCGCAGCAGCTTGCGAACCGAGAGCAATACCGCGAGCGCGAGGATCGACAAAGCCGCACCGACGAAGAATGTGCTACCTGGTCCATGCGCGTCCCAGAATACCCCCGCGATCACACTGGCGCAGAACTGCGCCAATCCAGAGACGAGGTTGAACATCCCAAACGCGCTCCCCCGGCGATCTGGCTGCGCGGTGTCGGCGATCAAGGCCGCAAACAGGCCCTGGGTGAAGCCCATATGAAGGCCCCACAGGAGAACACCGACGACGAGCGCGGCCACCCCCGCAGCCTGGGCTAACACAAGATCGGCGACGATCAGAATGCAGAGGCCGACAATCAGCATCATTGTCCGGTCCATGCGGTCGGAAAGAGTCCCGACGGGATAAGCCGAGAGTGAATATGCGATATTCATCACGACCAGCACGGCTGGCACCAGCATCAGCGGCAGACCGATGGACTGGGCGCGCAGCACCAGAAAGGCCTCACTGAACCGCGAGAGCGTGAAGATCGCCCCGATGGCAATAACCAACCAGCAAGGCGTGCCTAGGCTGCCGAGATTCCTGAAACCGCCCGGCTCGCGGACACTGCGTGCGTCCTGTTCTAGTGTGGGCTCGTGTACCGCAATGAGGATCACCCCGACCGATACAAACGCTGGCACGACAGCGATCCAGAAGACCACCGCGAAATGATTGGTGGTCAGCCACATCAATGCGATTGCGAAGAGCGGGCCTAAAAGGGCTCCCACGGTGTCGAGTGATTGTCTCAGGCCAAAGCTCGCGCCTCGCAGATGTGGGGGACTGATGTCAGCTACAAGCGCGTCACGTGGGGCGCCGCGAATACCCTTGCCCAGGCGGTCGATGAATCGCGCGGCCACGAGCCAGCCAACAACGGAGGCAAGTGGAAAGATCAGCTTGGTACAAGCCGAAAGTCCATATCCGAACGTCGCAAGGGCTTTGCGCCTGCCAAGCCTATCGCTGAGCGCTCCTGAGAAGATCCTCGTGATCTGTCCCGTAGCCTCGGCGATGCCCTCAATGAAACCGACGGTAAGCGCCGAGGTGCCGAGCACCGTCACGAGATACAGCGGCAAGAGCGCGTGGATCATCTCGGATGAGATGTCCATGAACATCGAGACGAAGCCGAGTGCCCACACTCCGGTCGGAATCGCATTGCGGCTGCTTCTACCGTCCGACGCACGGACAGCCGCAGCCCCTGCTCCTAGATCGGCTTCATTGGTTCTCGCCATGGGCCTCAAAAACCTGCCGTGCGTAAGCGTCGAGAAGTTCCTCGCAGCCCTTCAAGCGCGCAGCGGCCTCCTGAGCTAGCGTTCCGCCGTAGAAATCGAGCTTACGGATTTTGTCGAGCCAACTCTGGAGTTTCTTGAGGTCGGTGTCCTCTTCCTCCAGTTCCGCATAAGTGAACTTGTTCGTGGCCCGCTCTTTGGCGATCTCAGCCTCGAACCCGGCGCACCGGCCGATAAATTCTCGGTATTGCTCGTCACGATCTGCTTTGAAACGGCCGACGACCTTGTCATCCTGCGCCTGATCGAGCGCGACTGTCTCCAGGATCACCGCCTCACCACCCATCCCGGCGATGTCGTTTTCCAACATCTTCAGCCGCCGCACATGGTCGTCCGTCTTGGGCAGCAGGCAAACGCCGTTTTGAAGATAGATCGCGCCCATACCCTTCAGGCGGCGCCATAGAGCGATCCGTTTTGCGGAGGGCTCGGGTGGAACCTTATAGGTTAGGAGAAGCCACGGCGGTGTTGCCATGAGTGCATTGTATGTAACGGTGGTTACAAGTCAATACGAACGGTCGCACGAGATAAGCGTACGAACGTCGCCCTGCATCGGGCGCTGACCCTGGTGTTAATTGCTGGCCTCCGGGGGATGTCTTTCGACTGTTGGCAAGCGCGCCCGCCTCACAGCGCCGACCTTGTCATAAATAACCAGCAGTCCAGCGATGGCCGTGCCTACAACGGCAACTGAGCCAGCCCATTTGTAGGCAGCACACCTCTTTCCTGCCCCAACTGAGCCGTCGTGCACACGCGAACAGTCAGTCCGCGAATCACTCGGCTCCCTGTGGGTCACCGACCCTCGCGGATCGACGTTTCCGCGCTCATAGGGCGGTTGCAGCGCTATAAGGCGACTATTATAGTCGTATTTCTGGTGCGCGCAGATCGTCTGTCGGAGGTGATCATGAATGATCACCGGCCGACAAGTTCGGGCCGCGCGAGCCTTGCTGAATTGGAAGCAGGAGATGCTCGCCGAGAAAGCCCTGGTGGCCCTAACCGCCCTGAAGCGTCTGGAGTCCGAAAGGCAGCTCCAGGTGCACGAGGGCACGCGCGACCAGGTGCGCCGTGTTCTAGAAGCCGCTGGAATCCTGTTCGTCGAATCCGACCGTGGCCGCGGCGTCATGCTCCTCCACGAGGCAGAGCCGGCAACGCGACCAGCCAGACGACCGGCGACCTTGAAACGATGAAGCTGGTTTGTGTTAACGTTTAGGAAACCCTATGCACCCGGGGAGCCTTGATGCAGTCACCGCCCTTGGACCCGCCCGTCGAGGATTTCGCGCCGAAGACCGCCGTGCTGACGGGCTACGACGAAAAGCATCTGGTGACCTATCTGCGGCTTCTCGACGCCGATGCGGATGGCGCCGACTGGAAGGAAGTGGCGAAGATCGTCCTGCACATCGATCCCGCGCGTGAGCCTGATCGTGCACGGCGCGCCTGGGAAAGCCACCTCGCCCGCGCCCGATGGATGACGGAGAAGGGCTATCGCCATCTCCTCGAAGGCGGCGCGCCACATTGACTTTGGTTCCGTGCGCCAGCGGCAACGTGTGTTGCCGGCTCAGTCTGTTTCGGAGCGCTACTTTGACGCGCATCCTCTCGGCTGACCCGCAATTGCGGCTGTTGGTGAGAGGAGACATTGTCCATGGCTCGCGCCGATTGGCGATCGGCGAGCGCGTATGAGGAGCTCCGGCCGCTCGACGCGCCTGCCTTCGCTTACGAGTTTCTTCGCCGCAATCCCGAGTTCCTGGCGGAGCATGCCCGGCTGAAGCGCATGAGCCGGAAGCGGGTGCTCGAGACCGCCGAGATAGAGGAATTCTCCCAGCGCTGGGGGGTGCGATTTCAAGCGCGGCTTAGATTCCGCGCGACACGGCGACGTTCTCTGGACGGTCCAGACGCTCCCGAGCGTGGTGACCCTGACCAAAACCCCGGGCGGCCTCGCCAATCCTAGACTCGGCCTCGACGCGCGCAGCCTTCAATCCATTCTCACAGTCGACGACGAAGATCAGGTCGTCGCGTTGCGCGGCGCACGCCTGCGGCTTCACCGCGAAGGCGAGGTCGGCGACCAGGTCGCCGTTTTCCTGCCGCTCGACCAGCTCTTCGACATCCGTGCCGACGCCGCACTGCGCCTGTGGCGCGCGCTGACCGGGCGCACGCCAGGCCCCGACCCCGGCGCGCTCACGCCCGAACGGCGCGGCCGGCTCATCCTCGCGCTGCGCGCGCTGGATGGCCGGCTTGAACGCGCGACCTATCCCGAGATCGCCGCCGTTCTGTTCGATACCGCCCCCATCTCCAAGCGCGATTGGATTTCGCACGAGTTGCGTGATCAGACGGGACGGATCGTCCGGCTCGGATTCTCGATGATGCGCGGCGGATATCGCCGCCTTCTGCTTCATCCGTATCGCCGCCGGGTCTAGCGCTCCGACTATCCGGATGCGCTCTCGCCACCCGGCGAGATCGCCCTATTTCGGACCGGCCCCCATCCGCCACCGTGATCGCTGACAGCCGCCGTCATCCGACGGAAGCCCACACGATCACGGAGGTATCCGATGTCCACCAATCTCGCAGGTCTGCCGCCGCGCTACCTGCGCACGCCAGAAGCTTCTCGCTTCGTCGGCCTCTCCATCCGCACGCTCGAGAAGCATCGCATCTACGGCACGGGGCCGCGTTATTCGAAGCTCGGCGGCCGCGTCGTTTACCGTATCGAGGATCTTCAGGCCTGGGTCGACGCCGCCGCCAAGGCGTCGACTTCCGACCCTGGCAAGGTCGTCGTGCTGCCGGCGCGGCGTCACACGCCGGCCGAGCTCGAACAAGCCCGCCAGCCGCGCCGCTGAGCTTCCACCTCATGTCAGCGCGCCACCGCACACGCTCCGAACGCGAGCAGCTCGAATTGTTTCGGGCGCTGCCAGGCGATCTCGCGCCGCGCGACGCACAGGACCTCATGGCCTACCCGTTCTTCTCGCTCGCCAAGACGCATCGCACGACGCCGATCGACTACCGGATGAACGACATCGCCATCCGTGTCGAAGCGGTGCCCGAGCACGGCATGGCGACCATCTGGGACGCCGACGTTCTGATCTGGGCCGCGTCGCAAATCGTCCAGGCACGCGACTCCGGTCTGCGCACGTCGCGTCTCATGGCCGCCACGCCCTATGAGATACTCACGTTCATCGGCCGCGGCACCAGCGTGCGCGATTATCACCGCCTGAAGGCCGCGTTCGACCGGCTGCAGTCGACCACCGTTGCCACGTCGCTACGCCAGGCGAGCGAGCGGCGCATGCACCGCTTCTCCTGGATCAATGAATGGACCGAGCACGCCGACGCGCACGGAAACGCCGCCGGCATCGATCTTATCGTGCCGGACTGGTTCTATCGCGCTGTCCTCGACGATGCGCTCGTGCTGACAATCGACCGCGCGTATTTCGGGCTGACGGGCGGACTGGAGCGTTGGCTTTATCGCCTGGTCCGCAAGCACGCCGGTAAGCAGCGTGCAGGCTGGCGGTTCGATTTCCGTCATCTCCATGCGAAGTCGGCGAGCCTCTCGCCGTTCAAGCGTTTCGCGTTCGAACTACGCGACATCGCGCGCCGCCAGCCGCTGCCAGGTTATCGCCTCGGCATCGATCGCGCGAACGGCGGCCGCGAACTGCTCGCCTTCGTCAGCGAGACGTCTCTGTCCACAAGGCCCTGTGGACAAGCTGTGGAAGCGATCGTGCTATCGGGAACCGCGAGGCACGTGCCATCAGGAACTGCGCCCTCGTGCTATCAGGAACCGAAGGCGGCATTTTCTCCAAGCGGGTCAACTGCTTCCGAGCCGCCTAACTTAGAGTCTAACGAAGAATCTAACTCTTCTGTTGTTGGCGGCGCGCTCGGCCGGGGAAAAGCCGGGAAGGAGGAGCGGCGGTGATCGTCGCGCTCCTCAACCAGAAAGGCGGCGTCGGCAAGACGACGCTCGCTCTGCACTTGGCGGGCGCCTGGGCGGCCCAGGGAAAGCGCGTCACGGTCATCGACGCCGATCCCCAAGGGTCGGCTCTCGACTGGTCCGCGCAGCGCGCCAAGGAGGCCGTGCCGCGCCTGTTCGGCGTGATCGGCCTCGCGCGCGACACCCTTCACCGGGAAGCGCCGGAACTCGCCCGCGACGCCGACCACGTGGTCATCGATGGCCCACCGCGCGTCGCCGGCCTGCTGCGCTCGGCCTTGCTCGCCGCCGATCTCGTCCTGATCCCCGCGCAACCGTCTCCCTTTGACGGCTGGGGCTCTGCCGAGATGCTGAAGCTGTTGCAGGAAGCGCGCATCTTCCGCCCGCAGCTTGTCGCGCGATTCGTGCTCAACCGCTGCGCGGCGCGCACCGTGATCGCCCGCGAGACCGCCGACCGCCTTGCCGATCACGATCCGCCGGTGCTTGCCTCTCGCATCGGCCAGCGCGTCCCTTCGCGGACTCCGCGCGTACCGGACGCCTCGTCTTCGACGTCGACGCCGCGTGTCACGCTGCGCGCGAGGTCTCCGCTCTGGCCGCGGAAGTCGATCGGCTAATGCGATGACCGCGCGCCCGTCCAATCGCCGCTTCGCCGCTCGGCCGGCCGATCCCGATGCGTGGGTCCGCACGCCCGAGCCTTCGGCTGCGCTGCCCGGCGCCGGCGATCTCTACACCGCGCGGCTCACCGTCGACGTGACGCCAGAGCTGCGGGGCCGGATCAAGATCACGGCCTTCCAGCGCGACCAGACCGTCGCAGACATGCTGCGCGACCTGCTCGCCCGCGAATTCCCCGCAATCGATGGAGGACAGACATGATGGCGAATCCCGCCTTCACGGAGGCACTGCCTTGTTCGCCCGACGCCCTCACGGCCGTCGAGCTCACTTGGCTCGAGAAGCGCGTCGAGCATTGGATCAGATTCGGCCGCGATGTATCCGAGACGATTATCGATCGCCGTCGCCGCGTGCTGAGCTTCGCGCCGAACACGATTTTCGCCTTCGTCCGCTGGGCGTCAAACGACTACGGCACCGTCGTCTCGCGCATCGACATCGTGCGCGCGATCGCGCCGGGCGAGGCCTATCAGACGCTACCCTTCGTCCGTCCCGGCGGCGAGATTCTGCTGCGCATCAGCGGCTGGCCCAAGGTCGAACGTGTGTTCGCGGCGATCGACGCCGTCGAGGCGCTCGGCGTCGATCCCGCCGACGCCGCGCCGGATCACTGGCGGCACGTCCACAATCGCCTCGGCGCCGGATACGAGCCGCGTCCCTATAGCCGCGACCAGCATCGCGCCTGGCTCTTGCGGCGGAGGGTACTGTCATGACGCGCTTCGGCTACGTCATGACGACGTATTTCGCCTCGCTCTGCATCGGAGCATCAGCGCTCTTCCATCCGCTGCCGCGGTTGATCTGGAACGCCAGCGCCAGCGTACCGATCGGCCTCTACGCCGTGCATCCGGCCGGCGTGCTGCACGTCACTGAGCTCGTGGTGGTGCAGCCGCCCGAGGCCCTCGCGAGCTTCCTCGACGAGCGCCGTTATCTGCCCAGGGGCGTGCCGATGCTGAAGCGTGTGCTCGCGCTTCCTAGGCAGACCGTCTGCCGCACCGATCGCGCAATCGCCGTCGACGGGATCGCCATGGGCGATGCCCTCAATCGCGATAGAAGCGGCCGACCGCTTCCCGTCTGGCAGGGCTGCCGGCGCATTCCTGCCGGCGAAGTCTTCCTGATGAACTGGCAGTCCGAGGACTCCCTCGACGGCCGGTATTTTGGCCTGCTTCCCGTCACCACGATCGTCGGCCGGGCTGATCCTCTCTGGACCCGCGAGGAGGATTGATCGTGCCACTCGACCGCAACGCAATGGCAGGCCTCGCACAGGCTACCCGCAAATTCCCTTCCTCCATTCCGGCCATGTTCGCGTTCGCCGCGCGCACCTCACCGAGAGAATGCACGCGCCGCCGCCACGTGTCGCTCGCCCTCGGTCTTGCGATTGTGGTGGCGCTCGGCTGCAACACAGTGCGCGCTGAACCTGCGACCGCGCGGCCTGTCGTGATCTTCGCTGCCCGCACGCCGTTCGCCGCCTTCGTCGCCGAGGCCTCGCAGCGGTTTGGCATTCCGGCGGCGTGGATAAGCGCCGTGATGCGCGCGGAGAGCTTCGGCGACGTGCGAGCCGTATCGCCGAAGGGCGCCGTCGGCCTCATGCAAATCATGCCCGAGACGTGGGCTGCCTTGAGTCAGCGCTACCGTCTCGGCCGCAATCCTTATGACGCGCACGACAACATCATCGCCGGCGCCGCCTATCTGCGCGAGCTACACGACCGCTACGGCATTCCCGGATTCCTCGCGGCCTATAATGCCGGTCCCGCGCGCTGGGAAGACCATCTCGCAACCGGCCGGCCGCTGCCTGCGGAGACGCGCGCCTATCTGTCCCGTCTCGCGCCAATCGTCGGCGGAAGTGCAACCGACGACACGCTCATTCTCGCCGCCGTGGTGAAGTCCTGGACCGAGGCGTCGTTGTTTCCTTCGCGCCCGTCGAGTCCTCCGAGCGACACTCCCTCTGCACCGACGCCGCAATCGTCTCGGCCCTCGATGGAGCGTTCTGCGCAAGACTGGACCGCGCTCGCGCCGCAGTCCGATGGGCTGTTCGTCGCATTGTCGTCCAGGGAGCGGCCGCAATGAGCCCGCTCGGAGATGATCATGCTATGGAGGGCAGTGGCGGAGGTTTGCGTGTGGTGGAGGGGCGGCACAGGAACCCAACCCACGGACGGCAAGGGAAAAGGCCGGCCTCCGGCGCGGCTTATGTGGTTGGGAAGATTGATGAATTTACCAACACCACAGACACCCCCTGCTGGCGATCCTTGCGATTTTCCCAACGAAATCAATCGGCCCCGCGCCGTCGGTCTGCCTCGCACTGCGATTTCGAGCCGTGACGGCGCGCGACGACGACCTGCGCATCCGGCCCGGGCGCATCCAGCATGGCAACCGCGGCGGTAAGCGTCCCCAGACGTTTGTCGGCGAGGTGATGCGGGCCGCGAAGAAGGCGGGGCATGTCGGCAACAGCTTCCGCTCGAGCCAGGGCCACAGCCGCTCGCGGTTCGGCCGCGGCCGGCGTGCGGCGGTCTCGATCCAACTGCGATCGAGCGCGCGCCGCGTGGTGATGAAAGCACGCGTCGTGCGGCACCAGGGCGCACGCTTTCGCTCGGCGCCGCTGCCCAAACATATCGCCTACCTGAAGCGCGAGGGCGTGACGCGCGATGGCGAGAACGCCCGCATGTTCGACGCCGCCTCCGATACGGCGGATGAACGCGCCTTTGCTGAGCGCTGCGAGGACGACCGCCACCACTTCCGCTTCATCGTCTCGCCCGAAGACGGGGCCAAGCTCGGCGACTTGAAGACGTTCACCCGCGAGCTGCTGCTCGATGTCGAGAAAGACCTCGGCACTAGGCTCGACTGGGTGGCGGTCGACCACTGGAACACCGACAATCCGCACGTCCATGTCCTCATCCGCGGCCGTGCCGACGACGGTCAGGATCTGGTGATCAGCCGTGATTACATCAGCCGAGGTTTTCGCGATCGCGCCGCGGAGCGCATGACGTTGGAACTGGGCCCGCGCAGCGAGCAGGAAATCCGCACTGCGCTTGAGCGGGAGGTCGAGTCGGAGCGTTGGACCAGTCTCGACCGGGCGTTGCGCGACATCTCCGATGAATGCGGCGGAGTCGCGGATCTGAGACCCGGCCCGAATGCCGAAGTCCCGGAGCTGCGGAGCCTGTTGCTTGGAAGAGCCGCCAAGCTCGAACGTCTCGGTCTGGCTGACCCGGTCGGACCCGCATGCTGGACGCTGAAGCCAGGCCTCGACCAGATCCTGCGCCAGCTCGGCATCCGCGGCGACATCATCAAGACCATGCACCAGGCCATGACAACCGGCGGCAGCGAACCGGATATCAGCACCTTCGCTCTGCATGGAGAGGAGCCATCCGATCCGGTGCTTGGCCGGCTAGTCAAGCGCGGCCTCGACGATGAACTGAGGGGGAGCGGTTACGCGATCGTCGCCGGCGTCGATGGCCGTACCCACCATCTCAAGTTCTCCGACCTCGAGATGACCGGCGATGCGCCCACGGGCGCCATCGTCGAGGCGCGGTCTTATGACGACACGAACGGACGGCGCCGCCTCTCGCTCGCCACACGCTCGGATTTCTCGGTCGAGGTGCAGGTGACCGCGTCTGGCGCGACCTGGCTTGACCGCCAGCTCCTCGCCAAGGATCCGCCACTGAGCGGTGGCGGGTTCGGCGCCGAGGTACGCCAGGCCATGGAAGTGCGTATCGATCATCTCGCGGCGGATGGACTCGCCCGCCGGCAAGGGCAGCGCGTGGTCTTCGCCCGCGATCTCCTCGCGACCCTACGTCGGCGAGAATTCGAGGACGCGGCAGCGAAGCTCTCTACGGAGACGGGACTTGCTTATCAGCCCGCGGCAGCAGGCGAGCGCGTCTCGGGCGTCTATCGACAGCGCGTGACGCTCGCCTCAGGCCGGTTCGCGATGATCGATGACGGGCTCGGCTTCCAGCTCGTGCCCTGGCGGCCTGCGCTGGAGAAGGAGCTTGGCAAGCAGGTTGGTGGTGTCTTGACGCCAGGAGGTGGTGTGGATTGGAGCTTTGGAAAGAAGCGGGGACTCGGACTGTAACGCTTGATGTCACGCCGGCGGTTGGCGAACCTCTTATCTGTTAGCGCTCACCCTGCACAACACGACAGCTTCGCGACTTCCTTGTCGAAGGAAAGTGCTGCCAACTTCAAACCCTCGACGGTTGTGAGGTACGGGAAGATTGTGTCGGCGAGGTCGCCGATGGTGAGCCCCTGACGAATAGCGAGCGCCGCCGTCTGAATGCTGTCGGCCCCTTCCGGCGCGAGGATATGCGCGCCGAGCAGCCTGCCGCTGACGGCATCGGCGACGAGCTTGATGAGCCCGCGCGTATCGCGCGCGGCAAGCGCACGCGGCACCTGATCGAGACCAATCGTCGAAACCCGGATGGAGTGGCCGGCGGCGCGCGCCGCCGCCTCCGTGAGCCCGACGCTCGCCACCTGCGGGTCGCTGAACACGACGGCCGGCATAGCCGTATTGTCGTAGCGTAGACTGTCGCCATTGAGGGCGTTCTTCGCCGCGAGCTTGGCGCCATAGGCGGCCATGTAGACGAATTGGTCGCGGCCGGTGACGTCGCCAGCGGCGTAGATGCCGGCCCTCGTCGTGCGCATGCGGTCGTCAACGACGATGCCACCCTTCGGCGTGACGCCGACGCCGCGCTCGGCAAGCCCGAGACCCTCGACGTTGGGTGTCCGCCCGGTCGTCAGCAACACCTGGTCGGCGTCGATCGTCGTCTTCTGGCCGTCACGCGTCACCGCGAACGAAATGCCGGTCGCGGTCTTGCCGATCGCACGGTAGGCGACGCCTGAGAGCACATCGATCCCCTCGTCCGCGAAGTACCCGGTCAGCGCCGCGCCGATTTCCGGCTCGGCCTCGGGCAACAGGCGCGAGCGGCAAACCAATGTCACCTTCACGCCGGCGCGGGAAAACATCTGGGCAAGCTCCGCGCCGATATAGCCGCCGCCGACCACGAGCAGCGTCCCCGGCAGCTCCGCGAGATCGAGCGCGGTCGTGCTGGTCAGATACGGCACGGCCTCGATGCCTGGGATCGCGGGGATCGCCGGCCGCGCGCCGGTCGCGATGATGATCCTGTCGGCGGCGATGCGTGCGCCGGCGGCTTCGATGCCGCCTTCGACCAGACGTGCCGGCCCTTCGCGGTAGGCAATGCCGTTGTAGGCGGGCAGCAGGTCGGCGTATTTGGCCTGGCGTAAGCCGGCGACCAAGGTGTCCTTCTGACGAATGGTCGCCCGCCAGTCGGTAATATGGGCCTCAGCCGTGATGCCGGCGAAGCGTGCGGCGACGCGGGCGTTGTGCAAGGTCTCGGCTGCGCGGATCAGGGTCTTCGACGGCACGCAGCCGATATTGACGCAGGTGCCACCGATCGTGCCAGCGCCGATGAGTGCAACCTGTGCGCCTTGATCGGCGGCCGTTATGGAGGCCGAGAAGCCGGCCGAGCCGGCGCCGATCACGACGAGATCGTACGCACGGCGATTGCGACCGTTCTTGCGGAAGGGGAGGTTCGCGACCACCGGGCTCTTCGACTCCAGGTCGACGGACGGTCGTGGTGTCACACCAAGCCCGGCGAGGCTCGGCTCGAACAGGGCGCGGCCGGCCTCCAGCCCTTCCTCGATCGATAGCCGGAAACCCGGCTCGTCGGCGGAACACTCGCGGCGCCAGGCGGAGAGATGCTCGTCCGAGCAGAAAAAGGCGGTCGTCGTGCACAGCGAGCTCGCGGCGCATGCGCCTTCATAGTGGACGCTTTGCCACATGACGGCCGCCCGCGGCTCGACGTCAGCCAGCACCCGCCCTCGGTCCCGCGTGGTGATCCGGATCGGGGCACCGCAATGGCGGCAGCGCGAGGCGATTGAGATGTCACGATCGGTCATTGCGCCGATGCCAAGCGCGTCGACCGCGCACATAGCATCGAGAACGCGCCCGTCCAGCGTGACCTGATGGCCCCTGTCTTGGTCGGTGAACGGATAGGCGCCGACGATCCGCTCGCCGTCGAGAATGACCAGATCGCGCCGGCGGAGATCTTCGAGCAACGGCCGGACGGCCGCCTCACCGAGTCCTGCACGGTCCGCAAGCGCGGCTATGGTCGGGGCTCGCCCTTCCTCCGCATAAAGCTTAAGCAGAGCAACACGAACTCGGTCCGTAGCAGGGTCGTAGCCGCTCCAGCGACCGAGCACATGATCCAATCCCACCATGGCTAGGACGGCATCTATGACCGTCGGCGACGTGACCATCGACCAGTCCGGAAATGTCACGCCGGGCCGCACAGTGTAGTTCGGTAATGTCGCGGATACGGAAGCTGCAGGCTTGCCCTGGGACGGGGAGGTTGCGCAGCAATCGTTCATAGGTTTGACTTTCGTTTTGCGCATTCGAGTGTGCAGCAATCGACAGCGTTCGGATCGGCTGAGCGGCTGCGACAATAGGCCCAGACGCCAACCAGCCCGATCCCCACGACGCCCGCGACGATCACGAACGAACCGGTGAGCACGGTCGCGGAGATCGCGACCGAGCCAATCGTCGCCAACAGGAGAGGTTCGGCGCAACACAGGACAGCCAGTCCCGCGACAACGATCGCGCCAATAGATTTTTCAGCGCTCATCCTTGATCTCCAGCGCCGAAGCAGCCGCGCTTCAGCCGTTCGTGCGCTTCGCGATTTCCGCGGGATAACCCTGGCCGGTGGTGGCCTTGATCATTGCCGCGGGAGAAGCTTGGGCGTCGTTAAATTTGATCGTGGCTAGCATGTCACCGTTGGCGTCGGCCTGCCCGACAGTCACGTTTGCCACGCCTTTGACATGCTCGAGCGTCTTCTTGACGATCGACGGACACAGCGCGCAATAGGCGTGATGAACGTCGAGAACCGTCGTGGCTTCCCCCGCATGAGCAGCTAACGGCGCGAGCAGCATGCCAAGCGCGGCGAATATTCCGATCTGGGTTTTCATGTCTCTAACCTTTCCTGAGATTGAGCATTGGATGTCGATGGCGGAGCGGCTCTCGCCGGACGCCAGCGCTTCAGAGGAAGTAGCTCGCGGCGTAGGGGAACCCGACTGCGATCACCACCAGCGCCGCAGCGGTCCAGAGCCCGATCTTCGCTATCCGGTCCGATCGTGGTGTGCCGCAGTAGCCGTCCTCGCAGACCTGCTTCGGCCTTCGGTAGAGACGCCAAGCGCCGTAACCGATAAAGCCGAGCGAAACCGCGGCGAAAATCGGCTGGTAGGGCTCAAGGATCGTCAGGTTGCCGATCCAGGCGCCGCTAACGCCGGCCAGGAACAGCGCAAAAGGAATGACGCAGCAGGATGCGGCGCCAAGAGCGCCAAGGATGCCGCCGACGGCGAGCAGACGTTGGGCCCGATCCCCGCCTCGCTGCGACGTCGCCGCATCGCGCGTGTGGCGCTCCGCTACGGCGTTTTCAGTTGGCATTGCACTCATGTCCGAACTCTCTCTGCTTGCTCAACTTCCGAGCTTGACGTAGCATCAGGTCTGTAGCGACTACAGGGTCAAGGGATATTTTGCGATGCGCGATCACGCCGTGGTGAAGGGCCTGCAGCGGGCCGAGCTCGCCCAGCGAACGGGCTGCAACCTGGAGACCGTGCGCTATTATGAGAAGGTCGGCCTTCTGCCCGAGCCGCCCCGGACGGCCAGCGGCTATCGCAGCTATGACACGACGCATGAGCGGCGTCTGCGCTTCGTGCTGAGAGCGCGCGAGCTTGGCTTCTCCCTGGATGAAATCCGCGCCTTGTTACGTCTGGTCGACGAGCGCGATCAGCCTTGCGCCGAGGTGCGAGGCCTCGCCTCGGTCCACCTCCAGGACGTGCGCTCGAAGATCGCCGATCTGCGGCGCATGGAGCGTGTGTTGAAGGATGTGGTGGCCCAATGTGGCGATGGCACGCTGCCAGAATGCCCGCTGATCGAGGCGCTGTTCCGCGAGACGGCTGTCAACTAGGGCGCAAAGCCGCGCGACGCTTCCGGTCGGTCCATATCAACGTTCACTATGGCCTCACCCATCCGCCATAGAGGGCGGCCTGATAGAAAAAATAGAGTGCTGAGACGAACATCAGCGCGGCGCCGATACGTTCAGCCCAGAGCGTGAAGCGATGCGTGTGTCTGAAACTCGCAAGGCGCCCCGCCATCGTCGCGACGACAATGATCGGAATCCCACGGGCAAGACCGAAGGCGCCCATCAGCGCCGCTCCGAGCAGCGGATCGGCCGTTCCCGCCGCCGCGGCCGCCACTGGTAACAGCAATGGCGTGCACCCTGGACAGGTCGACAGGCCGAATGGAATGCCGAGAAGATAGCTGCCGACAAGATTGTGCGTCGGCTTCGAAGACGGCGCCAGCGTGGGGATGACGATATGGACAAACCGCAGGAGCGCGAGCCCGACAACGATCATGATGACGGCAAGCAGGAGGTATGCGAGCGCAAGGTAGCTCGCCAGCACACGCAAAACGGCGAAGCCGAAGAGCCCGAACAGAGCGCCGAGCACCGCGTCGACGGTCGCAATACCAAGCACGAAACCGATCGAGAGCCGCAAGCCGCCAAAGTGCCGCGAGCCGGATTCCGTCGCGCCCTGACCTGCGGCGAAGCCGGTCGCGACGGAAATGAGCGGGAACGAACTCGGCGCAACGCCAACGACGAGCCCGGCAAGCATCGCCAGCGCGACCGTGAACGGTGTGAGCGCCGCAATGTCCTGCATCTGCGAATTGAGGTCTATCACAGGCTACGCTCCGCCGGTTTGCCGACACTGAGGATCGCCTGGAAGAACAGCGACGGCTGGCCCCAGAGCGAATTGAAGAAGATCGTCGTCACGCTCACCGCCATGGCCGCCATCGCCCACACCGGATAGAGGAAACCGGTCGCCGCCAACGGCACGCCGATGCCATTGAACAGGAAGGCGAGCGAGACGTTCTGCACCATCTTGCGATAGCTGCGGCGGCTGATGTCGCGGGCGATCACGATCCCGTCGAGCCGGTTCGACAAAATGATGATGTCCGCCGATTCGAGGGCAATATCGATTCCGCCGCCCATGGCGATGCCGACGTCCGCCTGCATCAATGCCGGCGCGTCGTTGATACCGTCGCCAACCATCGCCACCCGACCGTTCTGCTGGAGCCGCCGGATCAACTCCGCTTTCCCGCCCGGCAGCAGGCCGGCGTAGACCTCATCGATGCCAAGCTCGGCCGCGACGCGGCGGCCGCTGCGCTCGTTGTCGCCGGTGATGAGCACGGTTTTCAGGCCGGCTTGCCTGACCGCGGCCATCGCCCCGCCGGCTTCGGACCTCACGGCGTCGCCAAGCGCAAGCAGACCGAGCGGCCGTCCGCCGCGACCGATGGCGATCACCGTCCGTCCGGCGCTCTCGAGTGCCGTGATGCGCTCGGTCAGATGCGCAAGATCAATATTATTCTCGGTCATGAAGCGCGGGCTGCCGGCGAGCACCGTCTCGCCGTCGATACGCGCCCGGACACCCTTCCCTGGAACGGCCTCAAACTCGCTGACCGCGGGCGGCGTCACGTCACGCTCGAAAGCGGCCGTGACGATCGCGGCGGCCAGCGGATGTTCCGAGGCGGCTTCGATCGCGGCGGCCACGCCGAGCAACTCGTCCTCCCTGCCTTCGGTTGCTTCGATCTCGATGAGGCGTGGCCGTCCCTCGGTCAGCGTTCCGGTTTTGTCGAAGGCGATCTGCTTTACCAGGCGAAAGCCTTGGAATGCCTCTCCAGTGCGCATGAGGACACCGCGCTCGGCGGCTTCCCCAGCACCGCGTACGATCGACAGCGGCGCCGAGATGCCAACTGCGCACGGATAGCCCATGACGAGCACGCTGAGGCTCGCGAAGACCGCCCGCTGCAAGTCGGGCGCGATGCCGAAGAGCCATGGGATCGCGATCCAGCCAAGCGCCGCAAGGGCCGCGACCAAAAGCACCGTCGGCGTGTAGACGACAAGAATGCGATCGACGAGATGCAGCAGCCCCGGCTTCAGAGCGCGGGCATCCTCGACCTCGCGGACCACCCGCTGCAGGAAGCTCTCGTCACCGACCGCGGTGACCTCGACAAGCAATGTGCCCGTGCCGTTGATCGATCCGCCAATGACACGGTCGCCGATACCGCGTGCGATCGGAACCGGCTCGCCGGTGACGAGCGCCTGATCAACCGAGGAATGGCCGTCGACCACCTCGCCGTCGATGGGCAGGCGCTCGCCGGGGCGGATGCGCACAAGATCGCCAACTGCAACCGCCGCGATCGGGAGCTCCATCTCCTGGCCGTCGCGCACCACGCTGGCCACGTCCGGCTGCAGGTCAAGCAGGCGCTTGACGGCCTGCGAGCTGCGCGTCTTGACGATGAGCGACAGCCATTCGGAAAAGAGGTGATAGGTCGCGACCATGACGGCGACGGCGAAGAACGACGCTGTCGGATAACCGGGCTGGTTGAAGACAAGCCCAATCAGGCCACCCACAAGCCCGGCGAAGGCGCCAGCCTCCAGAAGCACATGCTGATTGAGAATGCCGCGGCGCAAGGCTTGGAACGCCATGCTGAGAATGTGGCGGGCGACGCCGAAGACGAGAATGATCGCAAGGACGCCAACCAGCCAGGGCGTGGCCAGCATCAGGCCCAGGGTCTCGCGGTAGAGAAGAAGCGCACCGGCGAGAACACCAAGCCCGGCAGCGCTCGCGGAGGCGGTCCACAGGCCCTGCGACCGCAGCACGAGGAACACGAAGCCAATGAGGCCGAGTGTGGCAACCAGCGGAAGTAGGGTCGATGCGATGCCGGTCGGCGTTGCGATCAGCGCAATCGCGATCAGACTGAAGGCGACGGCGACGAGGAAGCGCCGTCCTTCCCGCACCAGATCGCGCTCCTCCTCCTCGAAGGGGCGCAGCTTGCGCGGATCGTGCAGCGTATAGCCGATATCGAGCAGCGTCTGTAGGAGCTCGGCGGGATCGGCGCGCGCCGGATCGTATTCGACCAGCGCCTGCTCGTGGGTCAGGCTTACCGCCACCTTATCGACGCCCGGCTTGCGGCCAAGCGCCTTCTCGATGGTGCCGGTGCAGAGCGAGCAGTGCAGTCCGCCGATACGGGCCCGGATGCGGGCTCTATCCGGGCGGCTTGCCGGTTCCTCCGTCCATAGTGGCGAGGTTTTCGGTGCCGTTGCCGAGGCGATGGTCATGGCAGCCTCCGTTGAACCTATCGGTCGGCGCCGGCGCCCTTGCCGGGTTTCGGTCCGCCGACTCTCAAACGGCAGCCTGCACTCCGTACCGGCCTACGGAGTCAAGAGGCGACGGAAGCTAGCTCGACACCTCGGTCATGTTCAGCCAACGACCGAATATCCGGCCTGCCGGATCGTCGCGGTGAGGTGTTCCTCGCTCACGGCTTGCGGATCGAACAGGACGCGAGCCTCCCGCGTCTTGAACGAGACGTTTGCCTTCTGCACCCCGGGTTCCGCCGAAAAAAGCGCCTGGACGGTACGTGCGCAGCCGTCGCAGTGCATACCGTCAATCTTGAAGATGGCCGTCTTCATGCTGTGTCCTTTCACTTTCCGCTGTTGGCTGCGTAGTTCGCCGGAAGGCGCCGGTCCGGCCGCCTCCGACCGATTGGCCTTCGTGCCAGACCGTCCGGCCAAGGCGTCGATGATCGTACAGGCGCGCAGCGCGCCCCCGCCGGGGCAGGAAGCGATCAGTGCGTCGAGTGCCGCGCGAATGTGCTGAAGTTGCGCCATCTTGCGGTCAACTTCCGCGCGCTTGGCCACGGCTTGGACACGGACATCGCCGCAGTCGGCGGCGGGATCGGCCCGCAACGACAGCAGTTCCGTGATCTCGCGCAGCGAGAAGCCGAGTTCCTGCGCCTGCCGGATAAAGCGGATGCGCTCGACGACAGTATCGTCGTAGAAGCGATAGCCACCACTTCGCGGTCGCAGTGGTTGCTCGATCAACCCGCGGCGCTCGTAGAAGCGGATCGTCTCGACGCCGACGCCTGCCCGCTCGGCGGCTCGGCTGATGGTCATTGCGTTAGCCATGGCGTCTCTCTGGCGATGATGATGCACTCCGTACTAGGGTACGGAGTCAATAGCGGATCGTCACCCTGGTTTGTCGCGAATGCGCGCGCGCAACCCGCTGCGATCTGCCTCGCCGACATGCGGGCGAAGGTCGCCCATTTGAACTTATGGAAAGCATGCTCAACGATGTGGAGCTGGCGCGCCGCCGGGATTGCCACTGATCGCAACATTATTTTTGCAAACTCGCTCAAAATCGACTGAAGCGGCGCCGGTTCTCCGGAAAGGCTGAGTTATGCAAACTCGTTAACGGTGAGAAGTTGGCTGCTGCCCAGCATACGGGTTCAGCGCTCGTCCGATTCGCACGCTGCTCTATCCCAGGCTACGCCTCCTATAATTTTAACCTTGCCGACTCTTTCTCTGGCCGGACAAATCTTCCCTCACCATGAACGCGACCAAGATTCTCTGGGTCCAGATGCTTTTCGTCTGTGCTGCCGTGCTCGCCTTCATGTGGGCGGCGACGGAATGGACGGCTTGGCAACTCGCCTTCCAGCCGCAGCTTGGCCGACCCTGGTTCGCCTTGTTCGGTTGGCGGATCTACCAGCCGCCCGCGTTCTTCTGGTGGTGGTTTGCCTACGACGCCTACGCCCATGAGATCTTCGTCACGGGAGGCTTCATCGCGGGCGCCGGAGGTGTCGCAGCGTTCGTCGTCGCAGTCGCGATGTCAGTGTGGCGGGCGCGCGAGGTGAAGAAGGTGACGACTTACGGCTCCGCACGTTGGGCCGAGGCGCGCGAGATTCGCAAGGCGGGCCTCCTTCATCCCGACGGCGTTCTGCTCGGTCGCTGGCATAGCGCCTATCTTCGACACCACGGCCCAGAGCATGTGCTGTGCTTCGCGCCGACCCGCTCCGGCAAGGGCGTCGGCCTGGTGGTGCCGACGCTGCTCACCTGGCCGGGCTCGGCGATCGTGCATGACATCAAAGGTGAGAATTGGGGCCTGACCGCCGGCTGGCGCGCGCGCTTCGGTCGGGTGCTGCTGTTCGATCCGACCAACACCAAGAGCACCGCCTATAACCCGCTGCTCGAGGTCCGCCGCGGCGAGTGGGAAGTGAGGGACGTCCAGAATATCGCCGACGTGCTGGTCGATCCCGAAGGCGCGCTCGAGAAGAGAAACCACTGGGAGAAGACGAGCCATTCGCTGCTCGTCGGCACGATCCTGCACGTCCTCTACGCCGAGAAGGACAAGACGCTTGCCGGCGTCGCCAACTTCCTCTCCGATCCGAAGCGGCCGATCGAGACCACACTGCGCGCGATGATGTCGACGCCGCATCTGGGGAAGACGGGCATTCACCCCGTGGTCGCCAGCACAGCGCGCGAGCTGCTCAACAAGAGCGAGAATGAACGCTCCGGCGTGTTGTCGACCGCCATGTCATTCCTCGGGCTCTACCGCGATCCAGTTGTCGCCGCCGTCACAGCACGCTGCGATTGGCGCATCCGCGATCTCGTCGAGGCCGAGCATCCCGTGACCCTCTACCTCGTCGTGCCGCCGTCGGACATCAGCCGAACCAAGCCGCTGATCCGCCTGATCCTCAATCAGATCGGCCGGCGCCTCACCGAGGAATTGGACTCGAAGCGCCGCCGGCATCGGCTGCTGCTTATGCTCGACGAGTTTCCAGCGCTCGGCCGCCTCGACTTCTTCGAGAGCGCGCTCGCCTTCATGGCCGGCTACGGGCTGAAGAGCTTCCTCATCGCTCAAAGCCTGAACCAGATCGAGAAGGCTTACGGTCAGAACAACTCCATCCTCGACAACTGCCATGTGCGCGTGAGCTTCGCCACCAACGATGAGCGGACCGCCAAACGCGTCTCCGACGCGCTTGGAACCGCGACCGAAATGCGCGCGATGAAGAACTATGCCGGCAGCCGGCTCAGTCCATGGCTCGGCCATCTCATGGTTTCGCGTCAGGAGACGGCGCGGCCACTCCTCACGCCCGGCGAGGTCATGCAGCTCCCGCCGGACGATGAGTTGGTCTTAATGTCCGGCTGCGCGCCTATTCGGGCGAAAAAGGCGCGCTATTTCGAAGACGCTGAAATGCAGGCGCGGATCCTGCCGCCGCCGGCATTGACTAGCTCAGGATCGCCACCACCCGAGAAAAATCCGCCGGCCCGAAATAGGGGCGATTGGGCCGGTGCGGTCGTCGCGCCACCGTCGACCTCCTCGACCGAAGACTCTGCCAACGCCGGCATCCGGCGCGAACCGGAATTGCCCGAACATGAGGAGATCGTGCCTGAACCGGCGAAGCCCGTTCAGGAGTTCGAGCCGATCGACGAAGAGCCGGATGACGAAGTTCAGCGCCAGCGCGTCATGCAGCGAACCTTTGGAACCGTCACCCGCCAGGTCTCGCTCGATCCCCGTGACGACATGCAGATGTGACGCTCATGCGGACCAAGCACACGTTTCGTCTTCCCCCTGATCTCGCGGAAAAGCTCGCCGACTATGCCGCCCGCAAGCGCGTGCCGCAGGCCCTCGTGGTAGAAGCAGCGCTCACCTCGCACCTGTCGCCCGACGGCGCCGATCGTCTGGAGGCCGCGCTGGCGCGGCGCCTCGATCGTATGACGCGGCAGATGGAACGCATCGAGCGGCACGTCACGATCTCCAATGAGGCGCTGGCAGTATTTGTGCGCTTTTGGCTTACAAGCACGCCGACGTTACCGGACACCGCTCTCGCGGCCGCGCAGACCAAAGGGCGCGAGCGCTATGACGGATTCGTTGAAGCCCTCGGTCGGCGGCTGGCGCGCGGACGCAAGCTTGCCGACGAGGTGAGCCAGGACGTCGCTTCCGAGTCGGAACAGGACGCTCCGGCGAAAGACTCCTGACCGCCGACCATCCCGCCGACCTGTCTTTCTATCCCAGAGCCCTATGGCCTTATCGTCGTTGTTGCAGAGACCCAGTTCCGGCTCTTTCTACTCAACCCCGCTGACACATGCGCCTCCGAGTGAGGCGAACTTGCGGGGTACTTGAGTGACGACGATCTCTCTTCGGTCTGAAGCTTTCGCCCGCGGCGCGCGCATGTTGCGCACCGCACTCGGGCCGGCGATCTCCGCCTACCTGGAAGATCCGAGCATCGTCGAGGTGATGCTCAATCCCGACGGTCGGTTGTGGATCGACCGGTTGTCGGGCGGCCTCGAAGATACCGGCTGCCGTGTCACGGCCGCCGATGCGGAACGGATCGTTCGCCTGGTCGCGCATCACGTCGGCGTCGAGGTGCATGCTGGCAGCCCGCGCGTTTCCGCGGAGCTGCCGGAAAGCGGGGAGCGGTTCGAGGGCTTGGTGCCGCCTGTGGCCGCGGCGCCGTGCTTTGCTATCCGCCGCCCGGCCGTCGCCGTGTTCACGCTCGGCGACTACGTCGATGCCGGCATCATGTCCGGCGACCAGGCCGAGCTGCTGCGCGTCGCGGTGCGGGAATGCAAGAACATCCTCGTCGCCGGCGGCACGTCGACCGGCAAGACCACCCTGGTCAACGCGCTCCTCGCCGAGGTCGCCAAGACCGGCGACCGTGTGGTGCTGATCGAGGATACGCGCGAGCTGCAATGCGCCGCGCCGAACCTGGTCGCGCTTCGTACCAAAGATGGCGCCGCCTCGCTGTCCGATCTCGTCCGCTCCGCCCTTCGGCTCCGGCCGGATCGCATTCCCATCGGCGAAGTGCGCGGCGCCGAGGCGCTCGACCTGTTGAAGGCTTGGGGCACCGGCCACCCGGGCGGCGTCGGCACCCTTCACGCCGGCTCCGCGATCGGCGCGTTGCGCCGCCTCGAGCAACTCATCCAAGAAGCCGTCGTCACCGTCCCGCGCGCGCTGATCGCCGAGACCATCGACCTCATCGCGGTCCTCGCCGGCCGCGGCTCCGCGCGACGGCTCGCCGAACTCGCCGCGGTCAAGGGCCTCGGCCCGACCGGCGACTACGTCCTCACCCCCGCAGGAGAACCGTGATGCTGCTCAACCGTGCCCGCCAGGTGTTCGCCACCGCCTCGACCTTCGCCTTTGTCGCGCTCGCCACCGCGCCGGCCTACGCCGCCGGCTCCAACATGCCCTGGGAGCAACCGCTCAATCAGATCCTGGAATCGATCCAGGGGCCGGTTGCCAAGGTCATCTCGGTCATCGTCATCATCGTCACCGGCCTGACGCTGGCCTTCGGCGAAACCTCTGGTGGCTTTCGGCGGCTCATCCAGATCGTCTTCGGCCTGTCGATCGCCTTTGCCGCATCGAGCTTCTTCCTGACTTTCTTCCAGTTCGGCGGCGGAGTGCTGATCTGATGGAGCAGGATGCACTTGTCACCGGCTTCTACGCGCCCGTCCATCGCGCATTGACCGAGCCGATCCTGCTCGGTGGCGCGCCGCGCGCGGTGGCGATCGTCAACGGTACGCTCGCCGCCGCCGTGGGGCTTGGGCTTCGCCTCTGGATCGTTGGCGGCGCGATCTGGCTGATCGGCCATGTCGCCGCTGTGTGGGCCGCGAAGCGCGATCCCGCCTTTGTCGATGTGGTGCGCCGGCATCTCCGCTATCCGCAGCATCTGGTCTCGTGAGGTTCGATCGATGATGAATCTCGCAGAATACCGCCATCGCACGCAAAGCCTCGCCGACTTCCTGCCTTGGGCGGCGCTGGTCGAGAAGGGCGTCATCCTCAACAAGGACGGCTCTTTCCAGCGCACCGCGCGCTTCCGCGGACCCGATCTCGATTCCGCGACGCCGGCCGAGCTGGTGGCGATCACCTCGCGTCTGAACAACGCGCTCCGACGCCTCGGCTCCGGCTGGGCGGTGTTCATCGAGGCGCAGCGTGTGCCCGCCCATCGCTATCCCGTCGGGCAATTCCCCGACAGAACGTCGGACCTGGTCGACGCCGAACGTCGCGCGCAGTTCGAGGAGGAAGGCGCGCATTTCGAGAGCCGGTATTTCCTGACGCTGCTGTGGCTGCCGCCGGCCGACGACGCCGCGCGCGCCGAAAGTTGGCTCTATGAGGGCCGTTCCCATGCGGGTGCCGATTGGCGCGCGGTGCTGGAAGGATTCAACGACCGCACCGATCGCGTGCTCGCGCTGATCGAGGGCTTCATGCCTGAAGCCGAGTGGCTCGATGACGGCGAGACTCTGACCTACCTGCATTCCTGCATCTCGACCCGTCGCCAGCGCGTGCGCGTGCCCGAAACGCCGATGTATCTCGACGCTATCCTGGTCGACGAGGACTTGACGGGCGGGCTCGAACCACGGCTCGGCCACGCGCATCTGCGCACGCTCACCATCATGGGCTTCCCCTCGCAGACCTGGCCGGGCTTGCTCGACGACCTCAATCGCTTGGCCTTTCCCTACCGCTGGGCGACACGCGCCATCTGTCTCGACAAGACCGATGCGGCCAGGCTGCTCGGCAAGATCCGGCGCCAGTGGTTCGCCAAGCGCAAGTCGATCATGGCGATCTTGAAGGAGGTGATGACCAACGAAGCGTCGGTGCTGATGGACAGCGATGCCGCCAACAAGGCGCTCGACGCCGACGCCGCGCTGCAGGAGCTCGGCACCGACCTTGTCGGCGAGGCCTATGTCACCGCCACGGTAACGGTCTGGAGCGAGGACCCGCGGATCGCCGATGAGTGCCTGCGTCTGGTCGAGAAGACCATTCAGGGCCGCGACTTCACCTGCATGCGGGAGGGCGTCAACGCCATCGAGGCGTGGCTCGGATCGCTCCCCGGTCATGTGTACGCCAATGTCCGCCAGCCGCCGGTTTCGACGCTCAACCTCGCACACATGATGCCGTTTTCGGCGGTCTGGGCCGGGCCGGAACGGGATGAGCATTTCCAGGCGCCGCCGCTCTTCTTCGCTAGGACGGAAGGGTCCACGCCCTTCCGGTTTTCGCTGCACGTCGGCGATGTCGGCCACACTTTGATCGTCGGCCCGACTGGCGCCGGCAAGAGCGTGCTGCTGGCGCTGATGGCGCTGCAGTTCCGCCGCTATACCGGTGCGCAGGTCTTCGCCTTCGACTTCGGCGGCTCGATCCGCGCGGCCGCGCTGGCGATGGACGGAGATTGGCATGATCTCGGTGGCGCGCTGGCCGACGACGCAAGCGCGCCAGTCGCCTTGCAGCCGCTGGCGCGCATCGAAGCCGCCGGCGAGCGGGCTTGGGCAGCGGAATGGATCGCGGCGCTGCTTGCCCGCGAGTCCGTCCCCGTCACTCCCGAGCTGAAGGAGCACTTGTGGTCTGCCCTGACTTCGCTCGCCTCCGCGCCGGTTTTGGAGCGGACAATCACCGGCCTCTCTGTCCTCTTGCAGTCCAACGCGCTCAAGCAGGCGCTGCAGCCTTACACGGTGGCCGGACCTTGGGGCCGTTTGCTCGACGCCGAAACCGAACGCCTTGGCGAGGCGGAGGTGCAGGCCTTCGAGACCGAGGGCCTGATCGGCACCGGCGCGGCGCCCGCCGTGCTGTCCTATCTGTTTCACCGGATCGAAGATCGCTTCGACGGCCGGCCGACCTTGCTCATTGTCGACGAAGGCTGGCTCGCGCTCGACGACCCCGGTTTCGCCGGACAGTTGCGCGAGTGGCTGAAGACGCTGCGGAAGAAGAACGCCTCCGTCATCTTCGCCACCCAATCGCTCGCGGATATCGACGGCAGCACCATCGCACCCGCGATCATCGAGAGCTGCCCCACACGGATTCTGCTGCCGAACGAGCGTGCGCTCGAACCGCAGATCGCGGCGATCTACCGGCGCTTCGGTCTCAATGACCGGCAGATCGAGGTTCTGAGCCGGGCAACGCCGAAGCGTGAATATTACTGCCAGTCGCGGCGCGGCAACCGGCTGTTCGAGCTCGGCCTCTCCGAAGTGGCGCTCGCCTTCACCGCCGCATCCTCAAAGACCGACCAAGCCGCCATCGATCAGATCCTCGCCGCCCATGGCCGCGAAGGCTTCGCCACTGCGTGGCTGCGCCGCGCGAACCTCGACTGGGCAGCCGACATGCTCACCCGTAACCAGGAGATTCCGTCATGATTATGCGTCGCCTGCGCGCCGGTCTCACCGCCGGCGTCGCCGCCTTATCCATCGCCGGCGTCAGCGTCCCCGCGCACGCGCAATGGATCGTCTTCGATCCGACCAACTACGCGCAGAACATCCTGACCGCCGCGCGCGAGCTTCAGCAAGTCAACAACGAAATCCACATGCTGGAGAACCAGGCGACATCGCTGATCAATCAGGCGCGCAATCTCGCAAGCCTACCGTATTCATCGCTTGCGACCCTCGAACAGTCGATCGCCCAGACACAGCAGCTTCTCACGCAGGCGCAGCGCATCGCTTACAGCGTGAGCACGATCGACCAGGCGTTCACACAACAATATCCGCAAGCCTATTCGAGCGGGACTTCATCGCAGCAGCTTCTTACCGACGCGCAATCACGCTGGCAGAACGCGCGCGCCGGATTCCAAGACACCATGCGCGTGCAAGCCGGCGTCGTACAGAACCTCGACTCGACGCGCACCCAGATCGATGCACTGGTGACAGCCAGCCAGGGCGCGACCGGCGCGCTCCAAGCCGCGCAGTCCGGCAATCAGCTCGTCGCCATCCAGACCAAGCAGCTCGCCGACCTCACCGCCGTCATGGCATCGATCGCGCGCGCCCAGAGCCTGGACGCCGCGCGGACGCTCGAGACCCAGGCACAAGCGCAGGCGCAGATGCAGAACTTCCTCAACTACGGCTCCGGTTATCAGCCGGGCTCCGCGCAGATGTTTCACTGATGCGGGGCCGTCTCCTCAATCTCCCCGCAGTCGCGCGCGCCGTCGGCTTCGCCCTGGTCGTCATCGCAATCGTCGCAGCCACGCTGCACTTTCGTGAGGCTCCCTCTCGCCCGCGGGACCAGACTGCGAGTCCTGCAGACACCTCCGATCCGCGCTCTGACGAACTGAAGCGGTGCCAGCTCCTCGCGAGCGAGGCGAAGGATGACGCGGCCTGCGAAGCCGCATGGGCCGAGAACCGCCGCCGTTTCTTCAGCTATCGGCCGACGCCCAACGCGACGACGCCCGCGGCATCAGCCAAATCTCCCGACAGGTAAACACAATGGGCGGCACCGGCGTCATCGACAATTTCTTGGGGACGTTCACCCAATACATCGATTCCGGATTTGGACTGGTCCAGGGCGATGTGCGGTGGCTCGCCGGCGTTCTCATCGCCATCGACATCACGCTCGCCGGCCTCTTCTGGGCGATGGCGCCGGACGAGGATGTGCTCGCACGCCTTATCAAGAAGACGCTCTACATCGGCGTCTTCGCCTTCATCATCGGCAACTACAACAACCTTGCGCAGATCATCTACAACAGCTTCGCCGGGCTCGGCATCGAAGCGGGCGGCGGCACCATCAACGCCTCCCAGCTTCTTCAGCCCGGCAAGATCGCCGAGGTCGGTATCGACGCCGGCAAGCCGATCCTCACCGCGATCTCCGGGATGATGGGTTTCACCAGCGTCTTCGCGAACCTGGTGCAGATCATCATCCTGCTCGTCGCCTGGCTGATCGTCATCATCAGCTTCTTCGTCATGGCGATCCAGCTCTTCGTCAGCCTGATCGAGTTCAAGCTGACGACACTCGCAGGGTTTGTTCTCGTCCCCTTCGGGCTGTTCGGCCGCACCGCGTTTCTCGCAGAGCGCGTGCTCGGCAACGTGGTGTCGTCCGGCATCAAGATCCTGGTGCTCGCCGTCATCATCGGCATCGGCTCGACGATCTTCAATCAGTTCACCAGCGGCTTCAACAGTCCGCCGACGATCTCCGACGCGCTGACGCTCATCCTGGCGGCGCTCTCGCTGCTCGGCCTCACGATCTTCGGTCCTGGCATCGCCAACGGCCTGATCGCCGGAGGTCCGCAACTGGGTGCCGGCGCCGCGGTCGGCACGGGTCTCGCGGCGGCGGGTATCGGCGCCGCCGGGATTGCAGCCACCACGGGCGGACTCGCCGCCGCGGGTGGTGCGATCGCGGGCACGGCGCGCGCGGGCGCATCCGTCGCCGGCGGCGCCACCGCCGCCTATCGCGCCGGAGGCGCGACCGGTGTCGCTCAGGCCGCCGGGTCGGTGGCGATGAGCCCGCTTCGCCGCGTTGCGGCCAGCCTGAAAGAGAGCTTCGCATCGGGCGAGCGCGCTATGATGCGCGGAGGCGCGCCAGCGAGCGCCGGCAGTGCGGGATCCTCGATACCTTCAGACGGTCCGCCCGCCTGGGCGCAGCGCATGAAGCGGAGTCAGACCATCAGCCGTGGCGTGTCCGCCGCCGACCACGCCATCCGCTCCGGCGACCGGGCGAGCGGCGGTCACCGGATCGACCTCTCGGAGGGGGATTAGCCCATGTTCAAACGATCCACCGTGCGCTACGGCAAAACGCCCGAGCCGGAGACACCGTATCAAAAGGCCGGCCAGGTCTGGGACGAGCGGATCGGTTCCGCCCGGGTTCAGGCGAAGAATTGGCGGCTCGCTTTCTTCGGAGCATTGGCGCTAAGCGGCGGCCTCGCCAGTGGGCTGGTCTGGCAATCGGCCCGTGGGACTATCACCCCTTGGGTCGTGCAGGTCGACAGGCTGGGCCAGGCGCAGGCCATCGCACCGGCGGTCGCCGACTATCAGCCAACCGATCCGCAGATCGCCTGGCATCTCGCTCGGTTCATCGATGAGGTGCGCAGCATTCCCGCCGACCCCGTCGTGCTGCGGCAAGACTGGCTCGACGCCTACAACTACGTCACCGACAAGGGCGCGCTGGCGCTCAACGATTATGCCCGCACCAACGATCCATTCTCGAAGGTCGGGAAGACGCAGGTGTCCGTCGAGGTGGCGAGCGTGATCCGCGCCTCCGACAGCAGCTTCCGCGTCGAATGGGTCGAGCGGCGCTATGTCGACAACGCGCTCGCCGCCACGGAGCGCTGGAGCGCGATCCTCACCATCGTTGTGCAGACGCCGACCGACGCCGATCGGCTGAAGAAAAATCCGCTCGGCGTCTACGTCCACGCCCTCAACTGGTCAAAGGAGCTCGGATGATGCGCTCGCTGCCTCTCGCAACCCTTCTGCTTGTTTCGACGTCCCTGGCAGCGTGCTCGACGTGGAAGCCGCCCGAGATCACCTACGATGACACGCCGAAGCAAGCTGTGCTTCAGCCCGATCCACCCAAGCCTGTGCAGATCGTCGAGCTGCCGAAGCCGCTGCCTCTGCCCGGCCAGCTCAAGCGGCTGCCGGGTTCGGCGAAAACGCGGCCAGAGTCCCCTGATCCGCACGTGCGCGTCGACCAGGCGAATGGCGCCGCGCGCGTTCAGCCGACACGGGCGGGATATCTCAACGCCATTCAGGTCTATCCGTTCTCCGACGGCGCGCTCTACCAGGTCTACGGCGCGCCCGGCGAAATCACCGACATCGCGCTTGAGCCGGGCGAGCAGCTTGTCGGCTCCGGCCCCGTCGCGGCGGGCGACACCGTGCGATGGATCATCGGCGACACGGAGAGCGGCACCGGCGCGGCCAAGCGCATCCACATTCTCGTCAAGCCAACGCGCGCCGATCTCATCAGCAACCTCGTCATCAACACCGATCGGCGGACCTATCACCTCGAGCTGCATTCCGACGAGAAGACCTACATGGCATCGGTCTCCTGGGCCTATGCGCAAGACCAGCTCATCGCCCTTCGTCAGCAGAACGCGGCAGCCGACGCTGCGACGCCCGTGGCGACCGGAGTCGATATCAACGCGCTGAACTTCCGTTACCGCATCGAGGGCGACAATCCCGCGTGGCGGCCGCTGCGCGCGTTCGACGACGGCCGGCAGGTGTTCATCGAGTTTCCGAGCGGCATCAGCCAGGGCGAGTTGCCGCCGCTCTGGGTCATCGGCGCCGAAGGCGACGGCCAGCTCGTCAACTACCGCGTCAAAGGCAATCACATGATCGTCGATCGGCTGTTCGCCGCGGCCGAACTCAAGCTCGGCGGCAAACATCAGCAACTCGTGCGCATTGTCCGCACGGACGGGAGGCCGCAGTCGTGACGGATGGAGCCCGTGAAGAAGGCGGGCCGACTGAAGGCAGTCGCCCGCCCGAAGAGATGCGGCTGCGGTCGAGCCGACCGCCGGTCACCCGTCTATCGCGAAGAGTGCTCCTCGGTCTGGGCACGGCAGCGGCGCTCGGCATCGGCGGCGCATTGTTCTTCGCTCTGAAGCCGCAGCATCAGAGCGCGGGCTCCGAACTCTACAACACGAACAACCGCAACACGCCCGATGGCCTGGCGAATCTTCCCCGGGATTACGCGGGGCTGCCCAAGCCCGCACCGCAGCTCGGCCCGCCGCTTCCCGGCGATCTCGGCAAGCCGATCCTCAGTAGCGGAGCCCTAGCCCCCGGCATGCCGGCCGGCACCGATCCCGAACAGCAGCGGATCGCCCAAGAACAAGAGGCGGCGCGGACCAGTCGTCTCTTCACGACGACGAATGTCCGCCAAACTGGCGAAACGACCACGGCGCCAACTCCGGCCGGCGTGACGCCTGCCGTAGCGACGGCGGGTTCAAACGACCTGACCTCGCAGGATCATAAGCTCGCGTTTCTCAACGGCGCCGTCGACCGTCGCACCACGAGCCCGGACCGCGTCCAACCCGCCGCCAGCAAATACATTCTGCAAGCGGGCGCGGTGGTCCCCGCGGCGCTGATCACCGGCCTTCGCTCCGACCTTCCCGGTCAGGTTACCGCTCAGGTGACGGAAGACGTCTATGACAGCCCGACGGGAAAGCTCCTTCTGATCCCGCAAGGCGCGCGCCTGGTCGGGCAGTACGACGCGCAGATCGCCTTTGGGCAAACGCGCGCGCTGCTCGTCTGGAATCGCCTAATCATGCCGAACGGCCGCTCAATCGTGCTGGAACGTCAGCCGGGCGTCGATACCGAAGGCTATGCCGGCCTCGAGGACGAGGTCGACAACCATTGGGGCATGCTGTTCAAGGCGGCGATCCTCTCCACGCTCTTGAGCGTCGGCTCCGAAGCGGGCACGAGCAACAGCGAGAACAATCTGGCGCAGGCGATCCGACAGGGCGCGTCGCAGAGCTTCAGTCAGGTCGGCGAACAAGTCGTCGGGCGCTCTCTCAACATTCAGCCGACGATCACCATCAGGCCGGGCTTCCCCGTGCGCGTGATGGTCACCCACGATCTCGTTCTCGAACCGTATGGTTCATAAGGAATCAGGCATGGCAAAGCTGAAACTCGGAACAATCCCGGACGACAAGCCGATCAAGCTGACCATCGAGCTGCCAGCGGCCGTGCATCGCGATCTCGTCGCCTACGCCAATGTCCTTGGCCGCGAAACCGGCCAGGGAGCGGTCGAGCCGGCGAAGCTGATCGGCCCGATGCTGGCGCGGTTCATGGCGACGGACCGCGCCTTCGCGAAATCGCAGCGCGCGAGTTCGGCGGCGCAGCGGCAGCAACCAGAGAGAGCGAGCTCAGAAAAGACGGCGTAACCGGGCTTCATCGCGCATGAAGGCGACGAACCTTCCGACCGCAGGATCTTCCGCTTGCGGACTCCACGCGAGCTCCACCTGAACCCAGGCGTTCTCCTCGTGGATCGCGCGATAGGCAATCCCGGGGAACGTGACCTCGGACTGGCTTTTAGTGACGAGCGTGATGCCGAATCCGGCCGCGACCAGCGCGAAAATGCATTGCTTGCTGGCGGCGTGCGTATGGAAGCGTGCGCCGCATCCCATAAGCGAAGCGTAGAACTCGCGAGCCAACTGGCTGTTGTCCCACCCCTGCACGAGCAAGATCTCCTTCCTCACGCACTCCCAATCGAGCGTCTCCTGCTCGAGCAGGGGGTGCCCGCAGGGCATCGCTGCGAGCAGCCGCTCCCGATAGAGCGGCGCGGACGCCGCATCAGCCCAAAGCGTATGTCTCGTCATCAGCGCCACATCGATGCGGCGCTCCTGCATGGCAGCCTGAGTCTCCCACTCGTTCAGCTCCGACACCGTGAGCGCGACCTCCGAATGCCGCTTTCGCCACCGGCTCAACAAATCGCGCAGCGGTTCGCCAACCGGCGGCATTCGCACGGCGAGACGCACCTCGCCTACAATGCCGTTGCCGTTCCGATCACCAGCTTCTCTGATTGCCTCGAGCTCGGCCAGCGCGCGACGGATATGAGGCATTACCGCCTTGCCGCCCGAGGTCAAACGGACACCCGCGTGCCCACGTTCGAAAAGCGCGAGACCGAGCTCGTCCTCGAATCGCCCAACGCGGCGGCTGATAGTGGAGCTGTTGACTCCGAGCGACTCGGCGGCCCTCGTAAAGTTACCAGCCGTCGCCGACGCATCGAGGTACATGAGATCGCGGATCTCCATGTCCGGCAGCCCCTACAGACTCTCCTACGTGCCTCCCGCGGTGGGATCGGCAGCCGAAGCTGGCTCCATGCACAATCGGGTGGGGTCTCCAGCGAAGCCACACGGCACCCGTGGTGATCGCCCCTCCGGTCTTGCGGCTGCCGATCGGAGTTTCACGCTGCGGCTCCAATCGTTTCGCTCAGACCGTCATTCTGGGTGCCGCTGCCCATAGCGCCGATTACTGTACCGGAAAGACCACCGGCATCGCAGACACGCGCGAGCCGCTCGGGTGACACTTCAAGGTAGCCCGTGACGGCCAGCGTCTTGCCGATTGCCCGCGGCGAGCCAAGCCGCCGCAGCGGCCAGTTCGCGCGGCACAGGATTCGCTCCATCCGCGCGTCCGTCACGGTGACGATGTCCGAAAGCTCGCGCATCAGACCGAATTCGATCATGCCGGCGAACAGCTCGAAGGTTGCTCGCGCGATGCTGCGCGCGGTCTTCTCGGCCCGCGAACTGATATCGACGCCGAACCGACTGCTTTCCCAGACTGCGTGGCACGCTGGCGCAGATTCGCCGTCCAGGATCACTGGGAAGGTATCCCGGAGCATGGTTGGGCCGATCGTCGGCAGGAGCCGCACGCATCCCTGAATGCGGCCGTCGTCATTTTTCTGCAGAAGATACGCCGGCTGGCAGGCATCGAATTCGTCGATTTCCATGTCGCCGCTGACCTGCACGTCCCAGCCGAGACGCTCCTTGAAAATGCGGTGGCGGAGCCGATGCATTTCGGCGAGTTCGCCGAGAAACGCTCCATAACGATCGGCGGTAATGAGTTGGATCATGTTCGCCTCCTGGCAGGGTTGGTCCTGCACGATTGGAGGCGATCGCGGTACAGCCCACATCCTGTGCAGTTGCACAGGGGGAAAAAGGGACTTATTCGCTGATGGATTTAGACGCGGCCAGCTTTGCCACAGCTTGGCAAATTGTCCTGACGCCAAACTTCATCTTCGCATTGTCGAGATGAAACGCCGCCGTGCGGCGGGAGATATTTAGTAGGCGCCCGATTTCCCATGCGGATTTACCCTGTGCAGCCCATTCGAGGCATTCAAATTCGCGCGGCGACAACGCGACGCCATCAATGACACGATTGATCGACAGCCTTCGGCGTGCGTGAGCATGAAAATACATCGCCATGAGCTGCAGCACAGACCGATTTTGCTCGATGCAGCGCTGGAACGTCGGGCGGCGCTCATCAGCCGCGAATGTGACCGCTGCGACCGGACCACGGGAGTCGTGAATGGGCACTGTGAAGCCACAGCGGATCCCGAACTGCGCCGCTTCGTCGAGCAGCGCGCATTGCGACTTCGACAAACGCTTCGCCGCAAATTCTTGTCCCCACTCGAACGGCTCTGTGCCAGCCAGCGCCACGGCAATGACCGGGTCAACCCGCTCATAGTGTTCCCGCAGATAATGATCGGTCCACTCGACCGGGTAGTTCGAGATGAGTTCGGGCACACCGCCCCTTCTCGGCGACATGGAAAGATACGCAAAACAGCTCAAATCGAGCGCCGCACCCGCATCGGCGAGTACGGTACGGAGGCTGTTGGCATCACCGTTGGCCGCCAGACCGTCGACAAACGACTGGAAAACACGATGCATGCGGTACCTCCGCGTCACCCGCAGTTTGTTGAAGTCTGCTCGGCCGATCCTGACCCCACAGCAAGCTTGGTCTGGCCGACGAAGCCAGATCTCGGGTGCGGACAGCCGCAAACTGCGATCCAGCCCATCCAAAGCGTCCTGTTGTTGCGTCTCCTTCAATGGCACGCGCGAAGCACGCGACGCTGGGCGCGCGCGGACACCGCAGGAGGCGTTCGGCACACGCTCCGTTTTGGCGCCTAGGCGTTGATCCATGAGAAGATTCGCCGCAACAGGCGGAAAGGTTACGGAGCGTCAGGGTGAACACCCGTGCGGGACCGTGGCTCGAGACTTCCGCCTTTCCGTGCAGGAAGGAACTGGATTGACGCCGCAGGCTTCGTTTTGGGCCGCCACCATGAAACCTCTCAGGCCCGGCCGGCGAACCTCAGAGAGGGATACGCCGCAACAGGCCAAATGAGTGAGCATGGATCGAGCCCTCTCCAACACGCGAAGCCGGCAACCAACCGCTCTAGCCCGGGTCCTGGATTCGGGCGAGGGACAGTCGCCGAGAGCCTCGGAGCCTCCATACCGGGCTGCCACCGCAACGAAATTCAGCCATCCAGACGTCACGGCGACGGGCGAACGCCGAGCGAGCGTCTCCCTCAAGGCTCTCAAGACGCTGTGGTTCAACACAGGAACGCTTTGCAACCTGGCCTGCGAGAACTGCTATATCGAATCGAGTCCGAGGAACGACCGTCTCGCCTACCTGTCGCGTTCCGAAGTAAGCCGCTTCTTAACCGAGGCGACTAGGCTCGACCCGCCACCGACCGAGATCGGCTTCACCGGCGGCGAGCCGTTCATGAATCCGGATATCGTGGGCATGCTGGAGGACAGCCTCGCCGCCGGTTTCTCCGTCTTGACGCTGACCAACGCGATGAAGCCTATGCAACGGCTAAAGTTGGCGCTGCTCGGCCTCAATCGGAGATTTCCGGGCAAGCTGACCCTGCGTGTTTCGCTGGACCATTACGAACCACAGGGACATGAGCGGCTGCGCGGACCGAAGAGCTGGCGGCGTACGATCGACGGGTTACTCTGGCTCGCGCAGAGCGGGTTCGCCGTCTCGGTTGCCGGCCGAACCATCTGGGGAGAAACAGACTCCCAGATGCGTGCGGGCTACGCGGCGTTGTTCGACAGGCTGGGCGTGAGCATCGACGCGCACGATCAGGCGCTCCTCGTGTTGTTTCCCGAGATGAAGGCCGACGAAGACGTTCCGGAAATCACCGAGCGCTGTTGGGGCATCCTTGGCAAAAGCCCGGATTCCGTGATGTGCGCCACCTCGCGGATGGTCGTGAAGCGAAAAGGCGCGCGTAGGCCGGCGGTCCTCTCCTGTACGCTGCTCCCCTACGACGGCGCCTTCGAGCTAGGGGCGACCTTGGCCGAGGCCTCGTGTCCCGTGAAGCTCAATCATCGCTATTGCGCGCGCTTCTGTGTGCTTGGCGGCGCGTCGTGCAGCGGATGAGGGCGGTTTGCGAATGTTCGCTTCGCGGGGACAATGCTCGCCGCGCCCGTGGTCGCCGAACGGCGTGTGTATAGCGCGTCGCTGATGAGGAACCCGATGCTTCTCACCCTCTGTCGAACGCGGCGATCTAACAGCGGAGTTGGTGCTCACTCGATAACTATAAGCGAGAAAGTCTAAAGGACATGACGCAACATCAACGCTCTCTCGAATCGATTCAGCGGTATTACGGAGAAGTCCTTCAATCGTCGGACGATCTTCAAACCTCGGCATGTTGCATCGGCGCGACGCCGCCGCGCCATGTCGCCGACGCGTTGGGCCACGTTCACGACGAGGTCAAAGCCCGGTTCTATGGTTGCGGCTCGCCAATTCCGCCGACGATGAAGGACGTGCATGTCCTCGATCTCGGATGCGGCGCCGGGCGTGATTGCTACGTCCTCTCCCAGCTTGTCGGAGCGAATGGCAGCGTCATCGGCGTCGACATGACCAAGGAGCAGCTCGCCGTCGCCCGCAAGCATCGCGACTATCACGCCAAGAAATTCGGTTTCGCCAATGTCGAGTTTCGGGAGGGATTTATCGAAGATCTGCGGACCGCACGGATTTCGGATGAAAGCGCGGACGTCGTCATCTCGAATTGCGTCCTCAATCTTTCGCCAGACAAGACGAGCGCCTTCGGGGAAATCTTTCGAGCCCTTAAAAAGGGCGGCGAGCTCTACTTCTCGGATGTCTTTGCGGACCGGCGCATTCCTCCCGATGTCGCAATCGATCCGGTCTTGCGCGGAGAATGCCTGGGCGGCGCACTCTATTGGGAGGATTTCCGGCGCCTGATAGCGGCGGTGGGTTGCCGCGATGTCCGGACCGTCGAGCGGCGGCGCGTCGCCATCAACAATCCCGACCTTGAGCACAAGACCGGTCTCATCGAGTTTTACTCCGTAACAATCCGCGCGTTCAAACTCGACCTCGAAGACCGGTGCGAAGATTACGGTCAGGCGGCGGTCTACAACGGCACAATCCCAGAAGCCCCGAACGCTTTCGATCTCGACGACCATCATCGCTTCGTTGCGCATAAGGCCGTTCCGGTTTGCGGCAACACGGCGGACATGCTGTCGCTGAGCCGCTACGCCCCTCATTTCGAAATCATCGGCGACAAATCTATCCACTTTGGATTGTTCGACTGCGGTTCACCCCCGACCCCAACAGTCGGGAACGCGGCCGCTCCGATCAAATGCTGCTGAGAGGATCGGCATCGTGCTCTCAGCAGCTCTGCTTTCGGTCGTCATCCTGACGCTCGCTTGGGCGAATGGCTCAAACGACGTGTCGAAAGGGGTTGCGGCGTTGGCCGGCAGCGGCATCGCCACCCCGCGCGCGGCCTGGATTCTCGGCGTCTTTGCGACTCTCGCGGGCGGACTGGGCGCGATCCCGTGGGGCGGCACGCTCGGTGCCTTGTTCGGCGGCGGATTTTTGAAGGGCGCAGACGTGTTGTCCGTCGGCGCGGCGCTTGCGGCGCTGGCCGCCGCCGCTGGCTTCGTCGCCCTGTCGACGTGGCGGCGCTGGCCTGTTTCCACGACGCATGCCTTGATTGGCGGGATCGTCGGCGCCGCCATCGCGCAGTTCGGCATCCGCGAAGTGGCCGTTCGAGCCGTGACCGCGAAGTTTCTGGTGCCCCTGCTTGCGAGCCCCGCTCTCGCCATCGGCCTCTGCTGGACGCTTATCTTACTGAATCGCTATGTCGAAGCTCGGATGCCGCAGTGGACCCCTGGCTGTTGCGCGCCCGAGGACCACAAGAAAGACCCGTTCATCTGTGCGCCTCCCGAACAGCGCCCTTCAGCCATGACACGCCGGGTATGGCTGGCGCTGCATTGGCTGAGCGGCGGAGCAGTGAGTTTCGCGCGCGGCCTCAACGATGTGCCCAAAATGTCCGCCCTGATGATTCCCGCCCTTGCCGCGTGGCCCGCTTCCGCAATCGCGGCCAAGGGACCGGCCTTGGCGATCATGCTGACGTCGCTTGCCATGACCGGCGGCGCCTTGATGGCTGGACGCCGCTTACTGCCCGTTTTGGCCCAAGAAGTCTCGGCGATGACGCCGACGACCGGTCTACTTGCCAATCTGGGCACTGCCCTTCTGGTGCTCGGAGCGACGCCTTTAGGGTTGCCGGTCTCCACTACGCATGTGGCGGCCGGATCAATCATCGGGGTACGCGTAGCCGATCATGCGCCGCCGCGCGCTCGGGACGCGCTACGAACGATCCTGCTGGCCTGGTTCGTGACCCTGCCGGCGACAGCCGCCCTTTCGGCCGTCCTCGTGATGGTGGGGGCCTGATGCGCCACACCAGCGAACGGACTTCCGCGAGCCGCAACGGGCGGATGCGACGAAACTGGGCTCGGATAGCTTTGCTTCCAGGCCTTATCGCGCTCGGATTTTTCCTCGTCATCGGATTACATCTCGACCGATACCTCACCTTCGATGCGCTTGCGGCCAATCGATCGTGGCTCTTGTCGCAAGTGGCGGAGACGCCCACGCTCGCCGCCTTGGCGTTCGCAGCTGTCTACGTAGCCGCGACGACCCTTTCCCTTCCCGGCTCGTCGATCCTTACGATGAGCGCGGGTTTTCTTTTTGGATTGTACCTGGGCACGGCCATGGCCGTCGTCTGCGCGACGGTTGGCGCGACGCTACTTTACTTGATCGCCCGCACCAGTTTCGGCGAGTTTTTGCGTGGCCGCGCCCTCGGCGCCCTTCAACGACTCAAGGACGGCTTCCGGGAAGACACCTTCAATTATCTTGTCTTCCTGCGGCTTGTTCCGCTCTTTCCCTTTTGGCTTATCAACCTCGCTGCCGCCTTTCTCGACGTGCCGCCGCGGACCTTCGTTGCCGGCACGTTCCTTGGGATCATTCCAGGCGCTGCGGTGTACGCCGGCGTCGGAAACGGTCTCGGCCGGATCTTGGATCAGGGCCGAAAGCCCGATCTCGGCGTTCTGTTTTCGCCGAGCATTCTCGTGCCCCTTTTGGCGCTCGCGGGTCTTTCGCTGATCCCAATCGGATACCGACGGCTACGGCGTGGCAGGTCGAGGTAGCACATGCCGAAAGCACTGCGATGCGATGTTTGCGTCATCGGCGCCGGGTCGGCGGGCCTCTCTGTGGCGGCCGGCGCCGCGATGCTCGGCGCCCGCACCATCCTCTTCGAACGCGGCGAGATGGGCGGCGATTGCCTCAACTACGGATGCGTGCCCTCCAAGTCACTGCTCGCGGCGGCCCACGCTGCCCGAAATATCCGACAAGCTGCCCGGTTTGGCATTCATGGCTCCGACGTGCGGATCGATTTCTCGGCAGTCGTCGCCCATGTGCGCCAGGTGATCGCGGCCATCGCGCCACACGATTCGGTTGAGCGGTTCGAAAGCTTAGGGGTACGGGTGATCAAAGCCCCCGCGCGCTTTGCGGGACCCGGCGAGATCGAAGGCGGCGGTGTGCGCGTCCGGACGAAGCGGATCGTGATCGCCACGGGGTCCACGGCCGCGGTGCCGAATATTCCGGGCATCGACACAGTTCCTTACCTCACCAACGAATCGGTCTTTTCCCTCAACGCCCGTCCCGATCATCTCCTGATCATCGGCGGCGGCCCGATCGGCGTCGAGATGGCGCAAGCCTTCCGCCGCCTCGGCAGCTCGGTCACGATCTTCCAGCGACGACGGTTGCTGCCGAAGGACGAGCCCGAATTTGTTGAGCTATTGCGCGCGGAGCTCGCGGCCGAGGGAATCGCCATCCACGAAGAAGTCGAGATCGCAAGCGTCGCCTCGACCAGTAATGGAATCGCCATCGGATTGGGCGGTCAGCCGGAGCCGATTATCGGCTCACACCTGCTGGTGGCCGCCGGCCGGCGACCGCGGCTGGCCGGGCTCGACCTTCAAACGGGCGGAGTCCTTCACACCGAAAAAGGCGTTGTCGTGGATGCCCAGCTACGGACATCGAACAAGCGCGTCTATGCGTTGGGCGACGTGATCGGCGGCCCTCTGTTCACGCACGCCGCGAGCTATCAGGCTGGGATCGTCATCCGTAATGCCCTCTTCCGCCTGCCCGCCAAGGCCGATTATCGGGCGCTTCCGTGGGTTACTTACACGGATCCTGAGCTCGCGCACGTCGGACTCGCTGAGGCTCAGGCGCGCGAGTTGCTCGGTGATCGTGTCCGCGTGACGCGAGCCGACTTCACGGACAACGACCGCGCCCAGGCCGAGCGGGAGATCTCTGGCGGGATCAAGATCATAACCAACCAGAAAGGGACGATCCTGGGCGCGACGATTTTGGGGAGCCAAGCGGGCGAACTCATCCAGCTTTGGGCTCTCGCGATTTCGCGGAAATTGAAACTGAGCGCTCTTACTGCGCTGATCCTGCCTTACCCCACCCGCGGTGAAATCTCGAAGAGCGCGGCAAGCGCATTTTATGCGCCGAAACTCTTCCGCCCATGGCCGAAGCGGCTGGTTCGTCTCCTCCTGTGGTTGAGTTAAGCGCCATGACCGGCGACGACGCGTGCTCGCATTCTCTCGAAGTGTCGGTGATCATTCCGACGATCAACGCAGCAGGCCATCTGCGCGGAACCATCTCTGCCTGCCGCGGAGTCCGAGAGATTGTCGTCGTCGACGGCGGCTCGCGCGACGACACGACCGAAGTCGCACGATCGATGGGCGCGCGAGTTGTCGTAACCGGCGCCAGCCGCGGCATTCAATTGCACGAAGGCGCGATGCGAAGCGAGGGCGAATGGCTCCTGTTCTTGCATGCGGATACGGTTCTGACCGGGAGCTGGAAAGAAGAGGCGAAGAGGTTCATCGCGGACCCCTCCAATCTGATGCGCGCCGCTACCTTCCGCTTCGGGCTCGATGATCCGAGTGCCGAGGCACGGCGTCTCGAGCGCCGCGTCGCGTGGCGCACGCGGTATCTACGCCTACCCTATGGCGATCAGGGCTTGTTGATACAACGCGATTTCTACCTCTCTCTTGGCGGGTTCCGCGCCTGGCCGCTCATGGAGGACGTCGATCTCGTGCGCCATATCGGACGGCGTCGGCTGACGATCCTCGAGTCTGCTGCCAAAACCTCGGCCGAACGCTGGTGCCGCGACGGCTGGCGACGCCGAAGTCTGCGGAATCTAGCGTGCCTGACGCTCTATCTCCTAGGCGTGCCGCCTCACCTGATCGCAAGGCTCTATGGTTGAACATGCGCTGCGCACGGCACCTTGTCATCTTCACGCGGCAGCCGCGCTTGGGCCGGGGCAAGCGCCGGCTGGCGCGGGACATCGGCGCGGTCGAAGCCCTCCGGTTCCAGCGCGTCACGCTGGCGGGGCTGCTGCGCCGCCTGGGCCGCGATCCCCGCTGGACGACCTGGCTCGGTATCACCCCCGACCGCTCCGGTCCCTGGCCACGCGGCGTTGCAACCCTCCCGCAGGGGAGCGGCGATCTCGGACGGCGCATGGCAAGGGTCGCGCGCGGATTGCCGCCCGGGCCGGTAGTGATCATCGGCAGCGACATCCCGGATATCGCCGCGTCCGACATCGCTGCGGCGTTCCGCGCCCTGGGGCCAAAGAGTGCAGTCTTTGGGCCGGCCACGGACGGCGGCTACTGGCTTGTCGGGCTCCGTCGCCTGCCGCGGTTCATCGATCCGTTCGCGAAGGTGCGGTGGTCGAGCGAGCACGCGCTCGCCGATACGCTGGCGAATCTTACCGACAACGAGGTTGCGATGCTGAGGACACTCTGCGACGTCGACGACGGCGAGGCTTGGCGCCTCAACGGGCGGCGGGAGGTCTCCGATGCCTACCGTAGCGTCTAAACCGATTGGGCGATATCCCTGGTTCATTCGCCTGTTCTTTTGGAAACAGCGGCGGACCTACGGGCGCGTGCTCGACCCGGGCCTCCTCTGGGGCCGCTCCCCATGGGTCTTTGCGGGCGTCGCGCTTCTTTACGGCGCCCTCGATCGCCGATCCTCGCCCATCGCGCCGGCTCTGCGTTCGCTCGTCACTGTTCGCGTATCGCAGATCAACCATTGTGCCTTCTGCGTCGACATCAATGCGGCGACGCTTGCGAAGCGAGGCGTCTCGATGGAGAAGATCGACGCGCTGGCTCAATGGCAAGGCAGCGCACTGTTCGACGGCGAGGAGCGGCTGGCGCTCGAATATGCGGAAGCGATGACGCTCAATCGGGTAGACGACGATCTGCGCACGAGGATGAAGGCGCATTCGGGCGACGACGCGCTGGTCGAGCTCACAGGGCTGATCGCCTTTCAGAACCTGTCGTCGAAGTTCAACGCTGCATTGGATGTGCCCGCCCAGGGATTCTGCCGCATCCCGCAACGGCCTTCGGAACCTCGCGCCGTCATCCACGACAGCTAAGGGTTGCCCGGCGGTCAGGTCGTCTCAACGCCGACACCCTTCCAGAACGCCACTCGGCCTGCGATCTTGCGCGCCGCCGGTTTCGGGTCCGGATAATACCAGGCCGCATCGGGATTGCTCTTACCGTCAACCTCCAGCGTGTAATAGCTCGCGACGCCTTTCCAGGGGCACACGGTATGCGTCTCGCTGGGCCGGAAGAATTCTGCGCGCAGCGACTCGGCCGGAAAATAGTGGTTACCCTCGACGATCTCCGTGCGATCCGATTCGGCGATCACTCTTCCGTTCCAAATAGCTTTGATCATGATGGTCTCTTCCAAGTCGCGTGGACGACAAGCTCGATCATTGCTTCAGCACGCGACCGGCGATGGCGTCGAGCTTCGCGAGCATATCGGGGGAACGTGCCGCGGGAGCGGTGATGACGGCATGATCGAGCGCGCGATCGCAGCCCGCCGGACACGGGATGGACCGTGCGTCCCGCAGTCGAGGCGCCAGCATGCGTATTAGCAGCTTCGCTCTTTCCGCATTCTCTTCGAGGATTCGCACGACGTCGGAGACTTGAACGTGGGCATGATCCGGATGCCAGCAGTCGAAGTCGGTGACCATCGCGACGGTCAGGAAGCAGATCTCCGCTTCGCGGGCGAGCTTCGCTTCCGGCATGTTCGTCATCCCGATCACGTCGCAGCCCCAGCTCCGATACATCCGCGATTCCGCAAGACTGGAGAATTGCGGGCCCTCCATCGCGAGATACGTGCCGCCGAGGGTCACGGGAATTTCGGCCATACAGGCGCATTCGTACGCGGCTTGCGCAAACCTGTCGCAAGTTGAGTGCGCCATCGACACATGGGCGACCAGCCCTTCTCCGAAGAAGGTCGTCTCTCGCCCAACTGTGCGATCGACAAACTGGTCGACGACCACGAACCGGCCTGGGGACAGATCCTCGCGTAGAGACCCGCAGGCCGAGACTGAGAGGAGATCGGTGACACCAATGCGTTTCAGAGCGTCGATGTTGGCGCGGTAGTTGATCGAGCTCGGCGTATGCCGATGGCCCCGACCGTGCCGCGGGACAAAGACGACTTCCAGGCCATCCAGCTCTCCAAACAGGAACTCGTCCGACGTTTCTCCGAACGGCGATGAAACCCGCCGCCACGCGGCGTTCTTGAGACCGGCCATGTCGTAGACGCCGCTGCCGCCCAGAACGCCCAAGATCGTCATATTCTCCTCGTTTGCCGCATCGAGAAATGCCGTCAGTTCGCGTTGATGAAGTAGTTGAGAAACGCCTGCGCTTTCGGCGAGTCCCATTCGGCGGCCCCCGTGATGTAGCCCACGACCTCGCCGTGCTTGTCGATGATATAGGTGATCGGCAAGCCCCAGAGAGGCAGCGCGTCGGCGGACACGTGGCCGGTATTGAGGGACCCCAAGCGTTGGTCAGGATCGAGCCCGACGGTGAGATGCGTGAGGCCGTGCGCGCGCAGGAACGACACGACCGCCGCAGCGCCTCCCTGATCGATTGCGACGGCGACGATGCCGACGCGAGACGGATCGACGGTCGCCGCGAGTCGGTCGAGCGAAGGCATTTCGTAAGCGCAGGGCAGGCACCAGCTTGCCCAAAAATTGAGAAGAACTACTCGGCCGCGAAACCGAGTCAGATTAACAGGCGAGCCGTCGATTCCTTCGATTGTCGTAGAAGGTGCCGGGTCAACAGGGCGCAACAAGATGAACTGGCTGCTCCTGCTTCGAAAGACGGGCGGTTGCAGGGTGCCGCCCCTGGCAACGGGAACTGCCCCGAGAACCAGTAAAGCTACGAGGACAGCCGCGAGACGTTGGCCCGAAGCAAAAGACGGGTTCGCGCCTTGTAGCCGCAGCAGATGAACCGCTACCCGAATCATGTGCCGGAAACGTTCATGTGCGACCGTCACGCGACGTGGAGGTCGGGGCGAGGCGCCACCCACGAGAACATGGTCTTGCCGAAAATGCTGCCGAGGCCGACGAACATGCCGGCGGTGCCGAGATTCCACATCAGAATCATCGCAGTTGCGTCGGCACCATGAAACAGCGAAAGGGCGACCGCCGTGATCGCCGCAACGGCGAGGCTGCCCGCGAACACGACGGAAGTCGGCCGCAGCGCCGCCGCATAGCGGAGCATGAGGAGCAATGCGAGCGACAGCGGGAGGCTAGTCAGCACGAGTGTTGCAAAGCATCGAGCGGTTTCGCCCAGTGTCACCGCACCGGGTTGCACGCTGACCCAGTTGGTCAGGCACTGGTATCCGATGCTGGAGAGCCAGAGCGCCAGCGCTGGCGCCGGAAGGACGATCCAAAGGCGGGAGCGGTCCGGGAGGCTCAGCATGAAGGCGGCGATGGTAGCCAACACGCCCGTCAGCACTGCGCCGCCAAGGCTCACCAGGAAGCCCGATTGACGCGAAACCATCGCGATATCAGGCCGCAGGCCCTGGGCAATGGCCAGCAGCGCGACAATGGCGGCAGCCAGCGCCAGCCAGGTCGCCGCGCGCGCCATCGGCGGGCGCAGGCGGCGGACAGGCGTGAGGTTAGCGGCAAGCAGGTCGATCAGGTCAGGTGTTGTGGTCACTGGTCTCCGCTCCCTCGAGAGAGCATCTTTCGAAGGCTGTTGAGCGCCCGGTGAGTTGCTACTTTCAGTGCCGTAACTGACATGCCGGTTGCCTCTGCGGCCTCCTTCAAGGACATCTCTTTCAGCTTCAGCAGTCGGATGGCTTCACGTTGGCTGGCGGGCAGGTGCTCGACGGCCTCGTGCAACTCGCGCCGATCCGACATCTCATCAACAATGTTCGTTTGCTCGGTCGGCAAGGTTTCGTGTTCGGCAGTCAACGGCTGCTCGCGGGACTGCAATCGTCCGCGTCGCCGGAGCCGGTCGATGATGCGGCGATGAGCGATGGTGACGAGCCATGGCCCGAACGGCCGAGTCGGATCGTAGGTGTTTCGGATCGCGTGGATCGTCAGGAGGATGTCCTGGACCGTATCTTCGACATCGGCCGGATCTCGGTGGCGTCGCGCGGCAAGGCTGCGCAGGTAGGGCGAGATCTCTGCAAGGAGGCGGCGGTAGGCACCGGCGTCACCGGCCTGCGCATGCGCCATCAGGATCGACCAGTTGAGCTCGCGCCCACCCGAGGCGTCATCACCTGAATCGCGTGGCGCGTCGCCGCTCCCTGACGAACCTTTGACAAGGGTCAAGGGTGGCACGCGTTTGCGCGGGCCAGAGGTCATCTTCAAAACGTCCTTCACGCGATACGGGCTATTTGGCCGCTTGCTCGACCCTCTGAGGGATACACGAGATTACTCGCCGTTCCGACCTGAATATTTTTCGCGGTCTCCGTAACCTTCGAGGAGAAAAGGTCGAATCTTTAATCGTAGTTGCTGCGAGGGGGACGGCGGGGTGAGATTGGCTTGGCTGCACTCGAGGAGGGCCTGGCTTGCGGTCTCCGCCATGATCGTCATCACCCTCGGCATCGGCGGGGTCTTGGCCGAGACCCTTCACCCGCGTGCCCACCAGGTCGTGTTCCAGATCAACGCCGACGATGTCGCGCCGATGAAGCACGTGGTCTCGAACTCCGTGAATCTGGTCCGAAATTTCCGGGACACGCGCGAACCCGTTGAAATCGAGATCGTCGCCTACGGCGCCGGCATCGCCATGTTCCGGGAAGACAAGTCGCCGGTCGGGGACGTGCTGGAATACATCCACACGAACTTCCCTGAGATCGCGTTCACGGTGTGCGGAAGCAGCAAGACCATCATCGAGCAGCGAGAGGGGCATCCGATGCCTCTCATCGAGGGAACCCGGATCGTTCCATTCGGCATCGTCCGCATTGTCGAATTGGAGGAGGCGGGCTGGTCTTATATCCGGCCGTAGCGACTGTCCGCGGGAATATTCTGCCCCCCGTAACCCAGGAACGCCTCCCAGCGAACCTCAGATTGTCAGCCTCGATCCGAGGCCGTCAACAACGGAGGAGTAGGCATGTCCAATCGAACTCTATCGCTGCTGGTCGCGGGCGCTTTGGCCACGGCCGTCGGCTCATTCGCTGCGGTGCCGGCCAACGCGCAAATGAGCAAGGCCGACCAAGAAAAGATGATGAAGGAAAATCAGGCCAAGACGATGGCGCAGATGAAGACCGGCAAATTCGACCAGTGTTACGGCGTGGCGCTGAAAGGTAAGAACGACTGCTACGCCGGAGCGGGCACCACCTGCGCCGGTACGAGCACCGCCAACTACCAGGGCAACGCCTTCAAGCTGGTGGCGAAGGGAACCTGCACCACGATCAATACGCCGAATGGCCCCGGAAGCCTGACGCCGAAGTCGACCTGAGCGAAAGCAGCAGTCGGTTGCCCGGCGACGACCGAAGGTAGGCGGGGCACCTGCCTATCTTCGGTCCGCCAACCAGCAACGAACGGCGGAGGGAAGCAGCTATGGCATCGCATGTAGCACGGGAGCACGGGGTCCCGCCACGCGCCGGCGTGGGACTCAAGGCGGACCATTACCGCACGATCCTTGAGACGCGCCCGGACATCGGCTTCTTCGAGGTTCACGCCGAGAACTACATGGGAGCGGGAGGACCCCCGCACCGCTATCTCGGCGCAATCCGCGACCGGTATCCGCTCTCGCTGCACGGCGTGGGCCTTTCGATTGGGGCGGATCGTCCGCTCGATCGTGCGCACTTGCAACGCCTGAAACACCTGATCGAACGCTACGAGCCCGGATTGTTTTCGGAGCACCTCGCCTGGTCGACACATGGGTCCGCGTTTCTCGACGACCTGCTGCCGGTGCCCTACACGACCGAGTCTCTCGCGCGCGTCTGCGCGCATATCGACGAAACGCAGGATGCGCTTGGCCGCCGGATGCTGTTGGAGAATCCCGCAACCTATCTCGCCTTCGCCGAGAGCACCTATTCCGAAATCGACTTCATCACCGAGATCGTCCGGCGGACGGGCTGCCGCCTACTCCTCGACGTCAACAATGTCTATGTCGCCTCGACCAACCAGCAATGGGATCCAGTGCCCTACATCGACAACTTTCCGCTCGCGCATGTCCAAGAGATCCACCTCGCCGGTCATGCGCACGAACAGGACGAGAAAGGGCGACCGCTTCTGATCGACAGCCACGATCAGCGCGTCGCGGACATCGTCTGGGGCCTGTTCGAACACGCTATCGAGCTGATCGGACCGGTACCGACGCTCATCGAATGGGACGCCAACATACCCGCGTGGCCCGGACTAAAAGCCGAAGCCGATCGCGCCGAAGCGGTCATGCTCGCGGCATGCCAAAAGGAATACCACCGTGCCCTCGCTGGCTGAGCGCCAGGCCGACTTTGCCGCGGCGCTGCTCGATCCGGCGCGTCGGATGCCGCTGGGGCTTGTCGGCCCCGACGGTGAGAACAGCGCGCGGCGCTTCGCCGTCTACCGCAACAATGTCAGCGTCGCCCTGATCGATGCGTTAGCGGCCAATTTTCCGGCGACGCGCCGGATCGTCGGCGAGGAGTTCTTCCGCGCCATGGCCCGCACCCATGCGCTCCTCGAGCCACCGGACTCGCCCATCCTTCTTGATTACGGTGCGGGCTTCCCGGATTTCATCGCCCGGTTCGCGGCGGCGGGTTCCTTGCCCTACCTCGCCGACGTCGCCCGGATAGAGCGGGCTTGGACCGAAGCGTATCACGCGCCGGAAGGCAGCCCGCTCGATCCGGCGATGTTGTCCTGCATCCCGGGCGACGAAGCTGCCGAGCTTTGCTTCATGCTTCATCCGTCCGTTCGGATCGTTCGCTCGCAATTTCCGGCGCTGACGATCTGGCGCATGAACGTCGCCGATGGCGTGCCTGCCCCGGTCAATCTCGATTCCGGGGGCGAAGATGCGCTTGTGACGCGGCCGGATGCGGAAGTCGAGGTCCGTTCCGTCCCCGCGGGAGGCGCGGAGTTCATCAAGGCTTTGGCTCAAGGTCATCGCCTCGTCGAGGCTGCGAAGGCGGGTTTACACAAGTCGGCGCAGTTCGACCTTGCAGCAAACCTGACGGCGCTTCTCGGCGCCGGCGTCTTCGTCGGTAGTCGTCCAGCGACGAGCACCAATCACCGTGTGGGGTCGCACACACGATGAATGGCACGAGGCTCTCCCTTCCAGGACTCATGGCCGCGCTCGAAGCGGTCATTGCTTGGCTTGCTTGCGTCGCGCAGGTCGTTGCGCCTCCGCTGCTCCGGATCGCGCTCGCGGTGCCATTCTTCAAATCCGGCCTGACCAAATGGGACGGCTTCCTGTCGCTGGCGCCAACCGCGCAGTTTCTGTTCGAAGACCAATTCAAGCTCCACATCTTCGGGCAGGCTTACAGCTTCCCCATGCCGGACACGCTCGCGTTGCTCGACAGCGTGGCCGAGATCGCCCTTCCCGTGCTCCTGGTGATCGGACTCGCAACACGGTTCAGCGCGCTTGGTCTACTGGTGATGACCGTCGTCATCCAGCTTGTTGTGCCCGAGGGATGGGCGAATTTTCACCTTCCGTGGGCGTCGCTCGCCGTCGCTATCATCGCGTTGGGGCCGGGAAAGCTGTCGCTTGACCATCTGATTGCGCTGAGCTGGTCCTGGCGACGTCCGGGACGTCAGACGGCGCAGGCGAAAACGGACTGAGGAAACCACAAACGGAGTTGGCCATGTTGCTCAAGCCACGCACTGAGATTCCCGCTCTCGATTTGCCGATTGTAGGTGGCGGCCGCTTCAACCTCTCTGCCAGAGCGCCGCAGTCCTTCTCGATGCTCGTGTTTTACCGCGGACTGCACTGCCCGATCTGCAAAGGCTATTTGCGTGACCTCGACCGTAAGCTCGAAGACTTTGCAAAGCGCGGCGTCGACGCCGTCGCCATCAGCACCGACACTCAAGAACGCGCTGAGCGCTCGCGGAGCGAATGGGGCATCGAGCACCTCACGATCGCTTACGCTTTGAGCATCGAGCAGGCCCGGCAGTGGGATCTCTACATTTCGAGCTCGATCAAACCGGAGGAGCCCGCCCTATTCGCCGAACCGGGCCTCTTTCTGGTGCAGCCCGATCGCACGCTCTATTGCGCCTCTATCCAGACAATGCCTTTCGCGCGGCCGTCGTTTGCGGAGATCCTGCAGGCCGTCGCCTTCATCATCGAAAAGAATTACCCGGCCCGTGGAGAGGCGTGATCGCATGTTCCCAAAAGCGGAGCATGAACTTCCAAGGAGGTCATCATGACCGTAGCTCGCCTGGAGGGAATTCGCGCATGCGTTTTCGATGCGTACGGCACTTTGTTCGATTTCACCTCCGCGGCGGCGAGCTGCAGCGACCTGCTTGGCGACAAGCTCGATCGGCTGAACACGCTGTGGCGCGACAAACAGCTTCAATATACATGGCTCAGGAGTATTCAGGGGCGGCATGCGGATTTCTGGCAGGTCACTGGCGACGCGCTCGATTTCGCGTTGGATGCGCTCGCTATCAACAATCCTGATCTACGCCCGCGGCTGATGGATATCTACCGGACGCTCGATGCCTTTCCGGAGGTGCCGGCAACGCTCGAACGTCTGCAGCGGGCGGGCCTCAAAATCGCGATCCTTTCGAACGGCTCGCCCGCCATGCTCGAGGCGGCGGTCCAGCACGCACGTATCAGCCATCTTATCGACGCCGTTCTGTCGGTCGAAGAGGTCGGCATCTATAAGCCCCACCCAAAGGTCTATCAGCTTGCGGTCGATCGGCTTGCGCTCGAGCCCACCGCGATCGCGTTCCAGTCATCGAACGCTTGGGATGCTTATGCGGCTTCCGCTTTCGGGATGCGTGTTGTCTGGTGCAATCGCAATGCTCAGCGTCCGGAGCACCTTCCAGGCAAGCCCGACCGTGTCGTTACAACCCTCGCGGAGCTGCCTGGGATTCTTGGTGCCTAGGTCAAAATCGCTGGAGAGCACCATGCCAATTCTGCCCTCGTTGCGCCCCGGTTCGAGTCTTCTCGATGTATTCAAGGCTTTCCCCGACACCAGCAAACCGCTGATCGAATTCCACGAGCTTCTGCTGCGCGGTTCATCGCCGTTCACTGAAGCGGAGCGCGAACTGATCGCGGCTTATGTATCCGGCCTCAATCATTGCCGCTACTGTCACGCCGTGCATACGGCAACTGCTGAGAGGTTGGGCATCCCTCAAGGAGCGGTCCGACAGCTGGTCGAGGGCTGCGAGACCAACGTCATACCTGAGAAAATGCGGCCGGTCTTACGGTACGCGCAAAAGCTGACCGATCGACCCGACAGCGTGACCAAGGACGATGCCGACGCCATTCTCGCGGCGGGCTGGAACGAGACGGCGCTTTATCACACGGTCGCGGTAACAGCACTGTTTAACTTCATGAATCGGCTGGTGGAAGGGCTCGGGATTGAACTCGATCAGGGTTACGTAGAGCCCGCATCGGAGCGCCTCGCCGATCGAGGCTATCTCCCGTTGATCGCCATGCTCCGGTAGTCGCCAATGGATCCGACTCTCTATACTAGGTCCATGACCGGCCAGCGCCCGACGCCACGCCTCTTTGCGATTTGCCAATGCTGCGTCTCGGATGGTGTGCCGCGGCGATCATTTATTGTCGCGCTGATCGTCGGAACGATCCTCAATCTGATCAACCAGGGAGATGCTCTATTCGGTGATGGCCGGGTCAACTGGGCCAAGATAATTTTGACCTTCGCCGTACCGTACTGCGTTGCCACCTATGGCGCAGTCTCCTACCGCCTGACTGCTCCGCGGAGTGCGAGATGACGCCCACGGCCAATGTCTCACGATTCTGCTGCGGACCGGCGCGCGGCCATAGCTGTTCTGATTATGCGTTTTACGCTCGGCATCTTTCTGCTGCTGTGGAGCGTAGGGAAGCTGGTGGTACCAGGCGCAACGCTTCGGATCGCCGCGCATTTCTACGGAATCGCGCTGCCCGAGGCGGCGCCAGCCTTCATGGGATCGGCGGAACTGGCGCTCAGTGTCGCGTTGCTGCTTGGGTTTGCGCAGCGGCCGGTCTACGGTCTTGCCATTCTCCTGCATGCCACATCGACGCTCGCCAGTTGGCGTCAACTTCTCGATCCGTTCGGCATCGCGAGACCTGGCGACGATTTGTTCCTCGCCGGTGTCCCCGTACTTGGAGCGCTCATCGCGCTTTATCTGCTGCGCGGGTTCGATATCTATTCGCTAGATGGGTGGCTCCGCCTCCGACGTACTTAGCTCAGCGACCGCAACCTTCACTTCGGGAGGGTCCCGCATGCCAAGATTGGAACCGTTGTCACTGAATGACGTGAATGATCTAAGGCCGTTGCTGGAAGCAACCCAGAACCGCATGGGGTTTCTGCCAAATTCGCAACTCATCCTCGCGCGCCGGCCAGAAATCCTTCGAGCCTTTCAGCAGCTTGTTGCCGCTATCCAAGGACCGACCTCCACGATAACGCCGCAACTCCGCAGCATGGTCGCACAGATGGCGAGCCGTGCTGCCGGTTGCGGATACTGCATGGCCCACGGTGCGCATGGCGCCGAGCGCAGTGGCATCCCGCCCGAGAAAGAGGATGCGCTCTGGGAATATGAAACGAGCCCGTTGTTCTCTGAGGCGGAGCGTGCAGCGCTGCGCGTGGCGCAGTGTGCGGCGCAGGTCCCGAACGCGGTGACAGATGCTGATTTCGCGGCGCTGAAGCAGCACTACGCCGACACTCAGATTGTCGACATCGTCGCGGTGATCGCGTTGTTCGGCTTCCTCAATCGCTTCAACGATACGATGGCGACGGAGCTGGAAGCTTCGCCGATCGAGGCTGCCAAGCGTCACCTTTCGCAACACGGCTGGACCCTGGGCAAGCACGCGCCCGACCCGGCATAATTCTCGACTTCCTTGTCAAGGCGGCGCTCCCATTTTCCTTGCACCTCAATTCTCAATCTGAAGCGGAATGCCCGATGCCGCGCTGTTTGTTGATCGTCCAGTCGTAGTCGGCGAACCGCACCTTGTAGTCGGCAGGCACAGCCACCGCGCGATAGTGATTGACGTACGCGATTAGGCTTGGCGCCTTGGCGAGAAAATCCTTCGTATAGAAGTCGAAGATCGCCGAGAGCGTGACCGTCCGCGTTTCGCGATCGACATGGACATTGCGGTCCTCACCGACGAACTCGCGAGCAGCCGTGTCGAGTTCGCGGTCCAACCCATCGGCGGTGTACGCCGTTCGAGGAAGCCTCGGGCAGCTCACGCTCATGCAGTTGAGTGCGAAATGCACACGCGGGTCCCCTATCGGCCGGATGACGTCGTTCTCGAGGCTGTAGAGCGAAATCGACCGACCGCCTACGACGAACTTCCGAAGATAAAAGAACCTGATCCGGCCGAACCAGTCAAACCGCTCGGGCACCCCGGTGTCGACCACGCCATACATTGCAAGCGCGTTGTAGGCGTCTATGTAATAGGCCAGCCGAGCCTCTGCGGTCGGAAAGAGGGCCGGCGCCGAGGCCGGATCGACCGCCGCGACGAACTTCACGGCCTCGTCGAGACCGGCGCGGTCGTTTGCGAGACCAGAAAAATCGACTCTTCCCCTCGCATCCACATGCCGTTGGAGTACCTGGGTCCACTCAGCTTGCCATGCTTCGATACGTCGATTCTCCAGCGGGGAGGCCGCGGACGGACTGAGCAGCATGGATGTCAATCCTAGGGCGACCGCAAGTCGTCCCGTATGGGCGCAAATGAGCCTGATGATGGTTCGGCTTTGCCAGGAGGCGTCAATCCGCACCATCGGCGACTCCCAGCACCTTGTTCTTCCTTCGTAGGCTAGGCGGTGGAAGAGGCCCATGTGCCGGGAGATCTTCAATGTTCAAGGCCGACTGGCCCGAGACAGGATCCCACCACCCACCCTTATCGGCCCCAGCCTGCTTCAGCGGCCGGAGGATGTACTGGTCACGTTGTGCATTGTGCAAGCACATCGAAACCGGACCGTCTTGGGTCGCCGCCATGAAGATACAGGCCTTGATACGCTCCGGATCGAGATCGCAGGCGTCCATGAAGTTATGGACAAAAAACGACAGTTTGTTCGCGCGACAGCGCGCAGCGACAAGGTCGTGCCTCATCTGCCAGAGCTTCCTTAGAAACCAGGGCGCACCTTTGGCTACGATTTCGGGATTTGTAGCAAGGCAGCGCAGGAACGTAGCGACGGCACGCTTGCGGCTTTGGCGGTCGAACCGGTATGGGGCGGTGCGGGCAATGATGAGATTGTAGAGCTCACGATTGTCGAGAACGTCGTAGACATTCCCGTTGGCCACGAAGGTCATTGCATACCGGTTGCACTCGGAATGTCCGGCATGGGCAGTATCAAAAGAGATCGGCGTTCTCGTCCCCCTCTCGATTTGCCTGATGACCGAGGCGGTGTTGACGGCCTGAGAGTGCCTGTGCAGAGTCCCGCGGCCGGTCTGAGCCAGCGGCTGGAACGACGCCAGACGGACAACGTCACTGTTTTCAACGAAGAAGGCCACCACGTCGGGAATCTGATCGACGTTCCCCTGAAAGACCGTAGTATTGAAGAATACCGACAGCGGCAGCCCGCGAGCCCGCTCGATGTATGTGCGACGGAGATCATTAAGCTCGCGTTCGGTTTGATACCCGCGGCGGCCTTGCGTCAGGTCGACATGGAACGCAACGTCGATGAGGCCGGCCTCGACAACGCTAATAAGGAGATCGCGGGTAGCCCTGATGCCATTCGTAAATAGTGCGGGCCGCATGCCGATTTCGCGCAGGCGGCGCACGATCGCGATCAGCTCGTCGCGCTTGCGCAACGTGGGATCTCCGCCCGTGACCTGAACGTCGACGTCGGAACCATACGTCTCTCGAATCAGCTCGATCCGGCGATAGACCTCCTCGAGCGGCAAATCCTTGACAGCCTCAGAATGCTCCGAGAGGTAGCAGGCGCCGCAATCGAGATTGCAGCGCTGGGTGATCTCAAGCGCGATGCAGCCAATCGGCAAACGTCGTCCGATGTGTTGAGGGGCGTCCCATTGACCTGTCTCGATCATCGTCTGTCGGGCTTGGTCCAGCGCCGTTCCTTCGACCTTCGTGCCGCCGTGAAGCCGCCGTGCGTCCTCTGCCGGGGCGATATCAGCGGAGTCTTCCTTGGGCCTGAGCCCAGCGGGTGCGGACCAGAACTTCATCATTTAAGATTCGTCAGACCGCCGGGAAAGGTTTCGGCAAGCCTACATGCGGCGGCTGCGCGCCCTCACAGCATGTAACCAATATCGGAGCCGGCTGTCGGATAGGCGAAGATCACCTCTTTCAATCGCGACGCCGGCAGGTCCGCACGGATCGCGAGCGCGAAAACATTGATGACTTCCTCGGCATGCGGTCCGACGAGATGGGCGCCGAGAATCCGGTCTGTGCCCTCCTCGATGAGGAGCTTGAACCCCGAACAATCCTCACCAACACGCCGCGCGGTGTACCAGTCCGTGGTTTTCTCGTGACGGACTCGGAATCGCAAATTCCGCTCGCGGGCCTCTTCTTCGAGCAGCCCTACGCGGGCGAGCGGCGGGATCGTGAAGACCACGCTTGCCACGCCTTCGTAGTTTGGGCGCTGATGATTGCCCTCGATCATATTAGCAGCGACCACCGCGGCATCACGGCTTGCGACGGGGGTCAGCGGCGGTCCGCTCGACGCGGCGTCGCCGGCAGCGTAGACGACAGGGTTGGACGTGCTTTGCAGAAATTCGTTCAGCCTCAACCGTCCCTTATCGTGCTCGACCTTTCCAGCGGCGAGATCGAGCGCTTCGATGTCAGGCGTGCGACCAGCAGCATGCACGACAAGATCGGCTTCCAGAGCCGATCCCAATCCATCGGATGCGACGGCGATACGAAAGCCGCTGCCGGTCTTTTCGATCGAATCGACGCGCGTCTTTACACGGGTATCGATGCCCAGGGCGGCAGATTTCGCCTTGAGCATGCCCACGAGTTCCTGATCGAATTGCGTCAGGATCTCGGGCGATTGCTCCAGGATGGTGACGGCAGCACCGGCCCGCACAGCGATGTGGGAGAATTCCGCCGCGATGAAGCCGCCGCCGACAAACACCACCCGCTTCGGCAGTTTGTCGAGTTCGAGAAAGTCGGTGCTGGTCGTGAGAAGCTCCTCACCCCTAATGTCGAGGCGCATCGGCACGGCGCCTGTCGCGATCAGGATGAGGCGCGCCGCCAGCGTCTGATCGCCAACCTCGATTGCCTGCGGTCCCGCAAAACGAGCTCGGCCGTGAAACGCGTCAATTCCGTTCTTGGCAAGCTCGTCTTCGCGCTGGCGCGGCACCGGGTCGGTGAAGCTCCGCTTGAACCCAATGAGCTGACGCCAATCGATCGACGGTTCCGCACCGCCGATGCCTTTGCCTCGCAACCGCCGGCTCTGGTCTAGCGCCTCCGCTACACCGACCAGAACCTTTTTCGGATCGCAGCCGCGCAGCGCGCAGGTCCCGCCAAACGGCAGATGATCGATGAGCGCAACCCGCCAGCCGGCAGATCGGCAACGAAACGCGGCAGTCGTAGCGGCGACGCCAGAGCCGATAACGACCAGATCATATTGGGTTGGCATCAGCGCCTACCTATTCCCGTTAGACCAAGTGGCTCATGCCACTAATCGCTTGTTTGCTTATCGAGCATGGGCAGGCTGTGCGTGCTCCGCATGCGCCCAGACTCCATAGATGCCGCCGAGTACGGCCCCATAGATCCAGTGCAAAATGAGCGCGGCGATTGGCGCCATCATGCCGAGATGCAGGCCTAAGAGTCCGGCGCCCGCCATGGGCATCATCACGACCATCATGACAAGCCAGGCGCCGGTCGCGAATATGGCACCCCGGAACCAGTGCTGGCCTGGCAGGAATGGGTCAAGCCAAGCATAAAGGGCACCCCACAGGATTGTTCCGATGAAGAAGTGTGCGAGCCAGCCGACAGCCGGCGACGCGGCGCCGCTCATTTGAGTGATCATCTGGATCGGGTTCAGCTCAGGCATGAGGCCCATATCCTGCTTCATCAGCATGATCACGGATAAGACGAGGGTCGCGACGAAGCCGCTCCCGATGCCCTTGGCTATGTTCGTTCCATAGTTCATGACGGGTTGACCTCCACGAGGATTGCAACGGCCCACGCCGATAAAAGGCGTCATCCAGGACAAGGTTTCCCCCACTTTAACGAGTAAGAGATTGATTTATAACAGTAATACGTCAAAGCGGTATGGCTCTCAGAACCGAAGGTTTGAGTCGTACGTGCGGGGCCTGACCGATCGACCGAAGCTATGGGATTTGGGCCAACGCAGGGTCACCGCACCGCAGTTCACAAGCCTTTGGCCACGAGCGCTTCGCCCTCGGTCTTGTTGAACGGTTCGGTGGGAGCGGCTCGAAGGTTACTGGGGCTTGGGCAGCGCCAATCGGGGAACTGATCCGGGACCTCATGCCCTGCATGAAAGAGAGATAGGCCGAGGAGACGGCCTTGACCTTCCAGGTACTGGAAACCTTACATAGGTTCCAGCTCACTGGAAGGAATACGATTCCATGGTTGAATTGGAAGCAAAGAGCCCCGGAGGCATCACGCTGTCGATTTCGGGAATGACCTGCGTGGGATGCGCCAACACGGTCACGCGGGTGCTCGCCCGAGTAGCCGGCGTCGACAGCGCGACGGTCGATTTCGCGAGCGGCCGCGCAATGGTTGCAGGCGGTGCGCGCCTGGAAGACCTGATCGCAGCCGTTACTGCCGCCGGTTATGGCGTGCAGCCACTGCAAGGTATGACTGCAGGAGGACAGCATGAGCGCAGTTGACGCTGCTGCTGAACCGGCACGCGTCCTTCTGCCGATCGAGGGGATGACCTGTGCTACCTGCGCTGGCCGGGTCGAGAAGGCGTTGCGTGCGCTTCCCGGCGTTGACGCCACGGTCAATCTCTCGAGCGAGCAGGCCGATGTCCAATTTGATTCAGCGCGTGTGGCCCCGGCGGCATTGGCCGAGGCGGTGACGCGCGCCGGCTACGACGTGCTCCACGAGACGCGCGAGCTCGCCATCGCCGGCATGACCTGCGCCACCTGCGCTGGCCGCGTTGAGAAGGCGCTCTCGTCCGTGAGGGGCGTCATACGTGCCGAGGTAAACCTTGCGAGTGAGAAGGCATCGGTTGAAGGTATCGCCGGAATTCTGAGGCCCGCCGACCTGATCGCGGCGGTGCAGCGCGCCGGTTATGGTGCCGAGTTGCTGACCGGCGATGCCGAGCGCGATCGGCAGATTGTCGCCGCCGATGAGCGCCGCTTGAAGCATGAGACCTGGCGCATCGTGGCCGCCATGGCGCTGAGTGCACCGCTGCTCCTGCCGATGTTCGGGATCATGCTGCCGGCCTGGCTGCAGCTTGCTTTGGCGACGCCGGTGCAGTTCGTCGTCGGCGCGCGGTTCTATGTGGCCGCGTGGAAGGCGCTCCGCGCCTTCACCGGCAATATGGACCTGCTGGTCTCACTCGGTACCTCGGCCGCCTACTTCTACAGCCTGTATCTCATGTTCGCCGGGCCGCCCGGCACGCATCTGTATTTCGAGGCTGCGGCGGTCGTGATCGCGCTAATTTTGGTCGGCAAATGGCTCGAAACACGGGCCAAGCGCTCGACCACCGCGGCGATTCAAGCGCTCATGTCGTTGCGGCCGGAGCGCGCCCGTGTCGAGCGCGACGGCAAAGAGGTCGAGGTGCCGGTCGCTGCGGTTGCTATCGGCGATCTAGTCGTGGTCCGCCCCGGCGAGCGGTTGCCAGTCGACGGCCTCGTAACCAGCGGGCACAGTGAGGTCGATGAGAGCCTGCTAACCGGCGAGAGTCTGCCGGTCGCAAAAGATTCGGGTGACAAAGTCACCGGCGGATCGATCAACGGCAGCGGCTTGCTGCGGATCGAGACGACGGCGGTGGGCGCGCAATCGACCTTGTCGCGCATCATCGCGCTCGTCGAGAGTGCCCAGGCGAAGAAGCCGCCGGTGCAGCGCCTCGTTGACCGTGTGGCCGCGATCTTCGTGCCTGTCGTGGTAGCGGTCGCGCTGGTAGCCTTCTTCGGCTGGTGGCTAATCGGCGGCAACTTTCCCGCCGGCGTCATTGCCGCCGTTTCGGTGATGGTCATCGCTTGCCCCTGTTCGCTCGGGCTCGCCACGCCGACTGCGCTGATGGTCGGCACCGGCGCCGCCGCGAAGGCCGGCATCTTGATCCGCGATGCCGAGGCGCTGGAGCGCGCGCATCGCCTCGATACGGTGATCCTCGATAAGACTGGCACTGTGACGGAAGGAAAGCCCGCGGTCACCGAGATCATGCCGGACGGCATCCCTGAAGCGGAACTGCTGTCACTCGCCGCCGCGGCGCAGAAAGGCAGCGAGCACCCGCTGGCACGTGCCGTCTTGGCAAAGGCCGAAGGCCTCGCTCTGCCGGTGCTCGATGATTTTCAGAGCTATCCCGGCATGGGATTGACGGCACGCGTAGCCGGCCACCGCATCGCGATCGGCAACCGTCGTCTCATGCGCGAGAACGGCGTGCCGACCGATGCGATGGAAACTCAGGCCGCAGCGCTTGAAGAGCGGGGACGCACGGTGATGTGGGTTGCAGTGCTCGAGGCGCCCTCACGCTTGCTCGGACTGATCGCCGTCGCCGATCCGCTCAAGCCGACCGCTGCGGCAGCGGTGCGGCACCTGCACGAGATCGGCATCGATACTGTGCTGCTGACCGGCGACAACGAACGCACAGCGGCTGCGGTCGCGGTTCAGCTTGGCATCAAGCGGGTGCTGGCCGGCGTATTGCCGGGCGAGAAGGCCGCCGAGGTGCAGCGACTTCAATCCGAAGGCCGCCATGTCGGCATGGTCGGCGATGGCGTCAATGACGCCCCGGCCCTGGCTGCGGCCGATATCGGCATTGCCATGGGCACCGGTGCCGATGTCGCGATGCAGACCGCCGGCATCACGCTGATGCGTGGCGATCCACTCCTGATCGGTGATGCCATCGCTATCAGCCGCGCGACCTACACCAAGATCCGCCAAGGGCTGTTCTGGGCGTTTATCTACAACGTGCTCGGCATGCCGGCGGCGGCGTTGGGCCTCCTGAGCCCGGTGGTCGCCGGCGCCGCCATGGCGTTGTCGTCGGTGAGCGTCGTCTCGAACGCATTGCTGCTGCGCCGCTGGCGGCCCACAACCAAGGGAAGGGCCTGAACCGATGAGCAACGGTGTCATGTCAATCGGCGATGTGGCATCCCGTTCGGGCGTGCCCCCGAAGACGATCCGCTACTACGAGGAGATCGGTCTCATCGCGCCAGCGGAGCGGATGGAGAACCGATATCGCGCGTACAGCGAAACCGATGTCCAGACGCTCCGTTTCATACAAAGGTCGCGCAGCCTAGGCTTCCCGCTCAAGGAAGTCGGCGAGTTGCTGGCGCTTTACCGCGACCGCCGTCGTCATGCCAAGGACGTGAAACGGCTCGCGCTCGCACACATCGCCGAGCTCGACCGCAAGATCGCCGAGCTCACTGCGATCCGCAGGACGATCGCCGATCTCGCGGAGCGGTGCCATGGCGGTCAGCGTCCCGAATGTCCGATTCTCGAGGAACTCGAAGCCTCGCCGCATTGACGGAGGAAACATGACTGCACGGCTCGCTGAGAAAACCTGCACGCCCTGCCGCGGCGGCATCCCGCCCCTCACGCGGGAAGAAGCCGAAGCTCTCCTCGCCCAAGCCCCCGAATGGGGACTGATGGACGACGCGCACCGGATCGAACGGACCTTCCGCTTTAGGAACTTCGTGGAATCGCTCGCATTCGTGCAGAAGGTTGGCGAACTCGCGGAGAGCGAGGGCCATCACCCCGACATCAGCTTCGGCTGGGGCTATGCGACCGTGTCGCTGCGCACCAAGAAGATCAAGGGCCTCCACGAGAACGATTTCATCATGGCGGCAAAGATCGACCCGCTCGCTCCTGCTCGTACAGGTAGTTGAATTAGGCGCCGGGAGGCAATCATGCCGCAGTGGCTCGTGCTCTTGTCATGGATCTCAATCACTCTTGGCCTTGTCACCGCCGGTACGATCGCGGTCGATGTCATGCGCCATCCCCAGCACATGAAGATCATGAACATCGTCTGGCCCGTGACCGGGCTTTATTTTCCTCTCATCGGTTGGTGGCTCTACTCCGCGATGGGCCGCCCAATGGCAGTCGGCGCACCGAAGATGGCCGAGCGGCAACCCTATTGGAAGAGCATTTTCCTCTCTGCCACGCATTGCGGCAGCGGTTGCGTCCTCGGCGATATCATCGGCGCCCCAATCGTGCTCGTCACCGGTTGGATGCTGTTCGGCGAACGGCTCTATGCGGAATATGTCGTGGAGTTCGGCCTCGCCTACCTCTTCGGCATCGCCTTTCAATATTTCCCGATCCGCGCGATGCGCCACGTGCCGCCCCATGAGGCGATCATCGACGCTGTGAAGGCAGACACGCTCTCGCTGACCGCCTTCGAGATTGGCATGTTCGCATGGATGGCCGTTATCTGGTTCGTGCTGATGCCGACGCAGCGCCCCGACTCCTCATCCGTCGTGTTCTGGTTCATGATGCAGATCGGCATGGTGCTCGGATTCGCGACCACCTATCCAGCGAACTGGTTACTGGTCAAATGGGGCGTGAAGAGCGGCATGTAGAACATGACCGACAAGCGATCACGATTCCTCGGAATTGCGCCCACGATCGGCTAATGGCGATGACCGAAGACACTCACAACCTGCGTCGCCGATATGAGCGGATCGCGCCTCTTTACGATCTGCTCGACCTCCCTTTTGAATACGCACGCTATCGCTGGATTAGACCGCTCCTCTTTCGGGGACTCTCCGGCAGGATTCTGGACGCCGGCGTCGGCACTGGTCGGAATATGCCTTCTTATCCACCGGGCTCAGAGGTTGTGGGTGTAGACCTCAGCTCAGCAATGCTGAAGCGAGCCGAGCGCCGGCGGCCCCTTTCCCCTGCGTCGGTCCAACTCATGGAAATGGACGTCACGCATCTGAATTTTCCTGACGCTTCATTCGACGCGGCAGTCGCGACCTTTCTGTTTTGCACTCTCCCCGAGGAGCTTCAGGTGCCAGCGCTTCGCGAGATCGGTCGCGTTGTAAAACCCAATGGCACGATCAGACTGTTAGAATATACGCGTCCCCATGGACGCATTCGGGAATTTATCACCGAGCTCTGGAAGCCCTGGATAAGTTGGGCCTACGGTGCGAGCTTCGACCGTCGGACGGAGCAGCACATCCCCGAGTCGGGGCTAGTACTCACGGCGGCCCGCTTCGTAGTCGACGACCTCATACGGATGATCGAGGCCAAACCGGGAGTCTAACCCCAGGTGGAGGACACAACGTTCAGTGGTGTCGGCGGTCGGAATCGAGCCGACGCTCTGTCACCAAAACTGGATTTAGAAAATGTACCTTGTGAGGCACAAAGGAGCGGCTATATCGGCAGGACGTCTTGAGTGGAATGTAGCTTAGAGATGTCACCGTCAATCTCTTGCTCGTGCCAGCACATGGGCTTCACCTGAAGAACAGGTACTTCACGAGCGCTGCGGCCGCCAGCACAAGCACGACGATGACGATCAGCCAAAACAGGCCCATGCCCCACATCATCGTGCCCATGTCGCCCATCATTGTTTGTGCTCTCAGTTTTCTAGTTTGACGCGGAGTGCTCAGCCGCAAGACGGGATCGCAAAGCCTTCGCCAGTTTGTCCGCGGTCACGTCCTGGGAGAAGAGGGCGTTCAACTTGCCACCGGGATTCATCAGGTAGAGAAATGTCGAGTGACTGACGAGGTCGGTCCCGGATTGCTCGTTCTGGCCTGGCGCGTAATAGACGCGGTACGCCTTCGCGACCGCTGCGATCTGTTCATCGCTGCCCGTCAGTCCGACGATGCGGGTGTCAAAGTTCTCAAGGTAGCTGGCAAGCCTATCGGGCGTGTCGCGCGCTGGGTCCACCGTGATGAACAGGGGCGCTATGCGATCGGCGAGCGGCCCCACATCCTTCAGGGACGTCGCCATCTTCTGGAGCGTCAGCGGACATTCGTCGGGACAGTTGGTGTAGCCAAAGAAAACCAGCATCCACCGCCCGCGATAGTCGGCATCGGTGACGGTGACGTTCTTGTCACTCCTTAGTGTGAACGGACCACCGATCGGAACACCGGCCGGAACGGTCACAGCATCTCCGGACGCAGTGGACGCGGTTTTCTCAGACGCGGGCTCATTGAAATGCCGAAGATTCGGTGCGAACTTCAAAACGGCAATTCCGAGCAGCAAGATAGCAATTCCCGCGATTGAGGCCCAGCGGATGAGCCGCAGCGTTCTGATCATCATGCCGGCCTCGCGCTGCCTTCGTAGAGGAATGTGTGGGTTCGCGGCCCCGGGATCCGGACATTTGTCAGGGTCGCCATTCGAAATCCATTTCCCGTGATCAGATCGTCCATCTTGCGATTGAGGTGACAACCGCCGGCGAGGCGCGACCACAGCGGGTCGAGCCGATCCTGCCAGCGCGCGACGCCCGGCTCTGGCGCGCGCCCGTGCTCGACAAACAGCAGGGCACCGCCGGGCTTCAATACGCGGCGCATCTCGCCAAGCGCGAGAGGCGCGTTCGGAATCGTGCACAGCGTCCAGGTCGTAACCACGGTATCGATGCTGGCGCTGTCGAGCGGAATTGCTTCGGCCGACGCATCGAGCAGCGTGATCGGGATCGCTGCGGCTGCGGCACGCGGACGCGCCATGCGCAGCAGCTCTGGCGATGGCTCCAGTCCGATTACTGATTTCACCGCGCCGCGGTACAGAGGGAAGTTCAGTCCTGAGCCGATGCCGATCTCCAGCACCCGCCCTTCGGCTGCATCGATGACCCGCTGGCGGAACGGGCCGAGCTGTTTCTGGCGCATCGCCAAATGCGTCAGTCGCGGGATCACATAGCGCTGATAAAAGCTCATTGGGCAGCTTCCTGTTTTCGGGCGTCGGCCGTGGCGGCGCGCCGGAAGGCGTCCATCACCGCCTCTGCGCTCAGCAGCTCGGAGAGCGCTATGCCCTGCGGCGCTCCCGGGCCGTAAACCACATCGAGCGGCACGCCGTAGCGGCCGAAGTTTTGTAGATAAGCGGTGATCTGCGGATCCGGACGCGTCCAGTCCGCCCGCATCGCGATAACGCCGGGATCATGGAGCCGCGCCGCGACGGGTGGCCGATCGAGCACGGCCAACTCATTCGCCTTGCAGGTCAGGCACCAGGCGGCCGTGACATCGACAAAGACAAGCTTGCCGTCCGAAACCATCTGGCGCAGCGCCGCTTCGTCGAACACTTGCCATTGTTGGGTGTCGCTCGGCGAACTGGTGGGTCTGATGGCCAGGGCCTGACCGCGCAGTGAAGGCAACAGCACTGCGAGCGCGGCCAGCATGAGCGCGGCGATCCCAACCACGCCTCGCGCGGAGCGACCGACTGGAAGTCGATGACGCCAAGCCACTGCCGCCAAGAGCAACGCGAGCATGACGCTGACCACAATGGCGACTTTAACCCCGGCTTCGAGCGCCAGGACCGACAGCAACCATACTGCCGTGCCGAGCAATGCCAGTCCGAGCGCGCGCTCGAGCCAGACCATCCAGCGCCCCGGCCGCGGCAGGTAGGCCACCAGTCCGGGAAGCGCGGCAACGGTCAGGAACGGCGCCGCCATGCCGAGGCCGAGCGCGCCGAACACCAGGGCGATGTCCAGCGGAGCGCGGGCCAGCGCGAAACCGATCGCCGTTCCGACGAACGGCGCCGAGCAGGACGCGGCAAGCAGCGTTGCGAACGCGCCCATCAGGAAAGCATTCGTGAGCCGGCCATGGCCGCGCATCGAACCGACTGTGCCGGCGATGCCGGCAGGCAAGCCGATCGGCAGCCAGCCCCAAAGGCTCGCCGCGAAAAGCGTCGTGATCAGCGCCATGCCGGCGAGAAACCATGGCTGCTGAAACTGGATGCCCCAGCCGATCGCCGCCCCCGCTGCTTTGAGTCCGATCAGGGCGCCTGCCAACGCGCCGAAAGAGAGGATCACGCCTGCCGCCGTCGCGAGCAGCCCCAAGCGTGCGGCGCGCCGTTCCGCACCGGCATAACCGGTCAGGGCCAGCAACTTCAGCGACAGCACCGGCAGTACGCAGGGCATCAGATTGAGGATCAGGCCGCCGAGCAAGGCGATGCCAAGAATGGCACCGAGCGTCGCGTCGGCTCGGATCGGCGCCAAGATGCCGAATTGAGGGATAACGTCAGCTTCTCCGGCGCGCGCTCCATCGACGACGGTGATCCGAAGTTTTGTTCCAGCGATCGCGTCGGGCGCCTCGCTCAGGATCGGCACGCGAAGGGTTGCCGTCCGTCCAGAGTCCGCCAACGAGACTTCCGGCCGCCCGGCCGAGCCTTTCGCCAAGCCCTCGACAAACAGATCCGGCGAAGCAAACGGCCCCGCCACGCTGGCCAATCGAACCGAAAGCGCCGCGCCACCACGCTCCGTTCCGACCGTGGCGCCCAGCAGCTTCCATTGCGCGGCGGTGAGGTCTTCCGGCACGCGTCTTTGAGCAGCGGCGATCAGCGGCGCTTCCGTTCCAGGCTGCGCAAGTCCGGACGGCAGCACCAGGTCGAGGCTCGCGTGATAAGGGATGCAAATGTCCTTGCACGACGCGTAGTCGACCTCGGCATGTAGATGCAGCGGCGCCCCCGGATGCACGAGCCGAACGGCGATTGGCAGAACCACGCCGTCCTCGTAACCGAGCGTCTCCAAGCCGCCGAGCGACGGAAGGCGCACCGGCGCCGGCCAGGCGATCTCCGCGCCGGCGAGGTTCTCGGAGCCTTTCCAGTCGATCACCGGCGGGATGCCCGCGTCACCGGGCCTCCGCCAATAGGTGTGCCAGCCCGGTGTCAACCGAAGCTGCAAGCCGATATCGAGCTGGGTGCTCGATCCCGTGGCCTCGACGGCAGAAATCAGACGCGCCGCGCCGTGCTGTTCGTTGACCCAATCGCTGGTCGCTGCCTGCGCTGATCGGCCGACAATCGCTAGCACGAGCAAAATAAGCAGTGCCGTCCATCGGCCCATAACCGCGTGCGCACGGCGCAGCCGCGCATGGCGCCGACCGATCACCACCTCTCTTGCTGTCCGTCCCAGCAGTGAGCTCATAATGCCACGCTACGTCACACGCGCGGTGACGGGCCACGCCGCCGCATCGATCCACGCACGTCGCGAAGCTTCGAAGCCCTTCACGGCAATTCGAATATCTTCCAAGATCGCGGTCCCCTCGAGTTCAGTCATCTCGCGCCTCTCGGTACTTGCATCATGGTGCATGCGGCTCCGATCAGAAGATCAGCGCCAGATCGAGCCGCGTGCACCTGATCGATGGTTCATCCGCCGTTCTGTGGATTGCGGGGCGGATGCTTCTGCCATTGGCTGTTCGGCCGACCGTCGTCGCCGTTGTTCATCGACTGCATCATCTCCGAACAGCCGTGCATCATGCCGCGGGACATCATGCCGCCACCCATCATGTCCCGGCCCATATGGCCCATGGTCATGCCCTGATCCCCGTTGCCCGCAGTGCCGTTCTGGGCAAAGGCAGGAGCGATGAGACCGCCTAGGGCTGCGGCGAGGATGGCGATGCTCAGCTTGTGTCCAATGCTCATGCTACTTCTCCTGTTGCGGTGAAGGTCTTTCCGAAGTTGGGTTTTCGGCCGCGCCCGTGGGGCTGCTCATGCGATGCATGCACAAGCCGAGCGCGCACATCGCGACGCACGGCGCGGCGCTCAGCAGCAAGGGCGCCACGCCGATCGCGACAAGCCAGCTCCATTGCCAGATCAAGCCGGCAGCGATCAGAGCCAGAGCCGCGCCGCCGACCAGCAGGCGGTTGCGCCCAAACCGGCTGATGATCGAACGCACGCCAAATGGCATTGACGAACGAAGTAGCGTTGTTTCCGTCTGCATTGCCTAATCTCCCTAGACTGTTGTGCGCGGAATTAAGGCGGCTCCGCCTGCACCGTCGATGATTGCCATCAAGACAGATCGCCGATTCAGCACAGAGTTTTTCGTCTGAGTGATCTTGCGTTTAGTGCTGGTCTTCGAGGATTTCATCGTTGTGATTCTCCGTGTGTCAGCACCGGTGCTTGATGAACGGGCTGATTTCGTCCGGCGACGCAAAGAACACCGAGGCGCGGTCGCCCATCATGCCGGCGGGCAGGATGACCGGCTTCCCGCTCAGCGGACCCGTCTCGCTTGAATCCGTCTTAAAGCGGAGATTGGGTTCCCAGAACGGGACCCTCTTGCCGTCCGCAGTGGTGACAAAATAGCTGTCGTGACAGACACGGATCGAGCTCACCTGCCGATCTGGCCCGACTGTTTTGAGATCGGTGAAATGGGGCGTCATTCCACCCATCATCCCGCCGCCACGTTCAGCGCTGGGCGTCTGTCCGTTAGCTGCTTCCTTGAGAAAGGCGACGAGATCGGCGCGCTGTCGGGCATCCACGATGCCGGCGAAGGTCATGTAATTGTTCGGGATGAATCGGGCCGGTGATTTGAGCCACTGACCGAGCGTGCTCTCGTTCCACACGACATTGGATGACTTGAGCGCCGGCGAGTAGCGTTCGAAGCTCTCAAGACTTCCCGCCTTGCGTCCCCACACACCTGCGAGACTCGGCCCGGTCATGTTCTGACCGGGCGCGAGCGAATGACAGGCAGCGCAAGCGCGATAAAGCTGCGCGCCCTGTTTCGCGTCGCCCGTCGGGGTCGCGGCGCGAGCGCCGGCAGTTAGCAACACAATGATCACCAGGGTGGAGCGAACGGCTTTCTGCATTGTCATCCCCACGCGACGCGGATGATGCTCATCATCCCGCCCTCCTGACGGCCGAGGATGGGGCTCTGGAATGTCCAATCGCCGCCGGCCGACGACGAGGCCACCGCGGCGCGCTTTTTCCCACGGGATCATCCGCATTGGGCGGTCTCCCTAGATGGTGGCAAAGACCTGCGGCGGCTTGCCGTCCTTGGTCACGGCATAGATCGTCCAGATTTCCGTCTTGGTGCCGGTCATGCCGGGTGATCCCGAGGGCATGCCGGGCAAGGTGATGCCGGCGATGGCCGGCTTTTCCGTCAGCAGCTTGCGAATGATCTCGACCGGCACATGGCCATCGACGACATAGCCGCCGACGAACATCGTATGGCAGCCTTCGAGGTCTTCCGGAACGCCGGCGCCACGGCTGATCTCGGCGAGATCGTTGGTCGGCTTTACCTCGACCTGGAATCCGTTCTTCTCGAGATACTGCGCGTAACCCTCGCAGCACGTGCATTGCGGGTTCTTGTAGAGCGTCGCCCGTATCGGCTGCGCCGCATGTGCAAGGTTCGCGGTGAACAGCGCCGAGGTCGAGGCCGCTGTCGCCAGCAGTATGATAAGGTCTCGTCGCGTCATGGTGAGTTCCTTTCTTCAGATGTTTGTGGATTTGATGCGCTACGCAGGAAGACGTGCTGCAGAGTGTCGGTCACGGCAGCGCTGTCCCACTGCAGCGGACCGACCTTTCTGCCGATCTCGCGACCTTGGGCGTCGATCAGCAAGGTGGCGGGGAGACCTTCAATCCCGAAAACGGATGGCGCTCGGCCGGACGGATCGAGATCGATCCCCAGCGAATGCAGTCCGAGATCGCGATAGAAGGGCCGCACGACCGAGACGCCTTGCCGATCAATCGAGACCGCGAGCACTTGAAGCCGCGCGCCACCGAGCTTCGCTTGCAAGCGATCGAGCGATGGCATCTCCTCGCGACAAGGCGCGCACCATGTGGCCCAGAGATTGAGGAGCACCGCGCGGCCTTTGAGATCCGCAAGCCGGAACGTGTGGCCCGCTTCGTCCACGAAGCTGAAGGTTGGAACCGGCTTCGGAGGAGCGATAGGCGTTATCCCGATTGCGGAAAGCGCTGCCATCTCGTGCGGCGGAGCACGGTACATCGTCAGGCTTATGCCGAGGATGATCGCGACCACGCCGAGCGCTGCGGCACCCGAGAGCAGCAACCCGCGGCGCGACCTGTTTGGAGCCACGATCGACATCACGCTACCCGGATTGTGGTCATCAGGCCGCCGACCTGGTGTTCCATGACGTGGCAGTGGAACATCCAATCGCCGGGATTATCCGCGACAAACGCGACCCGGACGCGCTCGCGCGGCTTCACAAGCACCGTGTCACCCCAAACATCATGGGGCACCGGTGCGTCATCGCGGTCGAGCACCTGGAAACTGTGTCCGTGTAGGTGCATCGGGTGCCACCAGGCGGTGTCGTTGTGCATATCGAGAATGCAGCTTCGGCCGCGCGCGATCTGAAACAGCGGCGGCATATCCGCCCTGCCGTCGCCCGTCATTGATTGGCCATTGATCGCCCAGTCGGCTTTATCGCCCATCCCCATCATTCCGCCCATACCCGCGCCGCTCATCATCCCGCCCTGGAGCCGCACGTCGTGCACGATGGCGGTTTTGAGGTCGGGGCGCGGCACCGGATTACGCGGCAGGCGCAAGGGCGCATCGGACGGATGCGACCGAAGGGGCGGCGCCGGATCGTATGCGAGCCGCGCCAGCGTGAAGGCTAGCCGGTCGTAGAAGTCGTCGATCACCCGGTACGACCGGCCCGGCTCGCCATGCATGTCAAGCATCACGTCCGCGCGCATCGCGGGGCCGAGCAGAAGCCGGCCATCCGGCGGTTCGTGCGGCTCACAAGGCTGGCCGTCGAGTGCGACGATGACCGGACGGTGTCCCTCGAAGCGCAGCGCCATGATGCGGGCGATCGCCGCATTGAGGAGCCGCAAGCGGATCCGCTCGCCGGCGCGCACGCGCACCGTATCGGGCACCATGCCATTGATCGTGACGGTGTTGCCGACCCGGCCGTCCATCGCCATTTCCATGCGATTGCTGAAGCCGGGCGCGATCTGCGCGTCGCGCGTCAGTCGCCAGTCCTGGATCGTCCACAGCCACTCGCGATCGACCGCGGGCGGATCGGTTTCCTCGACGATGAGAGCGCCGGCCAGACCGCGCCCCATCTGCACCAGGCTGTTGTCGTGCGAGTGGTACCAAAAGGTGCCCGCATCCGGAGGCGTGAACGCATAGTCGAAGCGCTCACCGGAAGAGATCGGCTTCTGCGTCAGGTCCGGCACGCCATCCATCGCGTTCGGGAGACGAATACCGTGCCAATGCACCGTTGTGGATTCCGTCAGCTGGTTTTCGACAGCGGCGCGGAATGGAGCACCTTGGCGGACACGGAGGACCGGGCCGGGCTCGACACAGTTATAGGTCCAGACCTCGGTTTCCGGGAATTCGTCGCCGACCATCCGAATGCGCGCCGGGCCCGGCCGAAGGGTCAGGCCCTCGGGCCCTAGAGCGGCGTTAGCGCCCAAGGCGGGCCGCGTCAGCGCACCGAGCGCGCAGGCGGCTCCCGCTTGCAGGAATTGCCGGCGGCCCAAGGCCGAGGCGGAAATAAATCGCATACCAGGTCGTCCTCTTGGCGCCCCTCAGCGTCAGACCAGACGCGGATGGGGGCACATGCCCGGCGCTGGACGCGCGGGCTCACGGGGGCTCAGAACCGCGCGCCGCTTAGGACGGCTGGCGGTTTAGAGGAGGACGATGGGTCTTGGAGGGAACGGGTCGGGAGCGGGATCGGCTCCCGCCAGAAGCGCGGTTACCGGCCACGTATATTCCGTCCGGTAGGAGATGCGCCCCGGGAGACGCGCGGGGCTCGGAACCACCGCTGGAGCAGCGATGCAGGCCAGAGCCGGACAGCCGGGCATTTTATCGGGGGCTGTGCTGCCAGACTGGTGTTCGGGACAATTCTGGCACGGCTGATCGGCGACCTTTTCCATCATGCCCATGGACGTCGGCATCCCGCTGCCTACCAACGGCATCACGCGCGCGCCAGCCGGCACCGCCACCGCGAAGGCGACGATGAGGGCAATCAGCATCTGGGCGACCGACCTCGGCATAGTTGGAAGCTACTGCCGCCGGGTCTCGATTTCAAGCCGACCCCGATTAACGCCGCCGCTATGCTGCCTCGAACGGGTGGCGGCAACGCGAAGGACGAGATGCAAGAACACGGCCTTGCGGTGCTTTTTGGAATCGGCGTGCCGGCGAGCCTGCTGTTGGCCGGATCGATTGTGTTGTTCTTCAGAGAAAGGAACGCGTCCTCCTTCCTCCAATTGCTCGGCGCGGGCGGCTCGGCCTTGGTCGTCCTGACGCATTTTGCCGAAGCCTTCGACCTGCTTCCGTGGATGCGTTGGGGCTTCGACAATAGTCCAGATCACTACCTACCTGGACCTCGGGAATGCTGCCCTTGCCGTAACGCTGTTTCCCGCGGGATATCTGATCTATGCGCTCAGGAAATGACCAGCCGCGCGACCCAGCAATAGCCTCGAGGCCGGCGCCGCCACTCGCAGCCTCCGATCGCGCTGCGCGCGTGCGCCGGGCCTTCGTCCTCGAATGGCTCACCGTTGCCTGGATGATCATCGAGTCCATTCTCGCAATTACCGCCGCGCTCGAGGCGCGAAGCACGAGCCTGCTTGCGTTCGGAATCGACGCCTCATCGAGATCATCTCCGCCGGCGTTCTTCTCTGGCGCCTTACATTGAGCTCAAACAGGGGCAGGCCTTTTCGGAGCAGGTGGAGCGGTCGGCGAGCCGGATCGGCGGCGGTCTTCTGTTCGCGCTGGCGCTCTATGTCGTCGCGAGTGCTGCCTTCAGTCTTTGGCAGGGCCGCGGTCAGGAATTCTCTGCGCCGGGCCTGGCGGTCACGATCGCTGCGATCCCGATCATGTGGTGGCTCGCGCGACGGAAACTGGCGATCGCCGCGCAACTCGGCAGCGGCGCCCTCGGATGGTCCAGGCCTTCACTATAACCCGGCCGATGGCTGCTCAGCCGCGTCCGAAAGCGAGTCGGGAGTCATGTGGTTGACCGATCTCTATCCCCGGGTATCCGTCTCTACGATACTCCTCGGTTTGCTCTTTTTCGTTTCGCACCTCTCTGCTCAAGTCTCGGCCGTGAGCGAATATGAGTGACCGACCTCGTGGCATCTTGACCGTGCTCCTGCCGTCAATCGACAGCCTAGCTTCAGCGGTCTTCACATCGCACGATCAATGGGCTCCCCCGCCCCCTTGAAAACCGTGCATAGCGTGGAGGAACGAATGACCGAGACTCGATTCCTGACCGCTGAAGAGGTCTCCGAACGCTATCGCGGTGAAGTCTCCGTGGGCACTCTTCGGAATTGGCGAGCGCAGCGCGTCGGACCACCGTTCATCAAGATTGGCAAGTCGGTGCTATACCCCGTGCAGGGTCTCGATGAATGGGATAGCAAGAACCTCGTGATCTGCCGTGCTTCGCGCAAACTCAGCGTGGCTGACGATGCGGGAGAATGACAATCACGTATGATCACGAACTGCCGATCCCAAGTCCATACCCCAACGCGTTTTCAAGATGTCAAAAACTCCTTTGAGTTCAAGGCGATGGTTTCTGAACGAAGACTGGTGCATAACTATCCTTCTCACTAACCGTCTTACCGCTCAATCACGCTCGATCATTCCTAACCCATGACTGAGCGTGATTGAGCGGTTAGGCGGCGTAGCGACCATCGTCGAGCCGACGGGCTTGCCCCATAGCGGCCAGCGCATCGAGAACTGGGCGGATACTTGCTGCCCGCTTGCCAACAAAGGCGCGTGCCACGTCCGCAGCGGCGAGCGGCTTTCGCGCTGTCGCTAAAACACGACCGACGGATACCACTTGCTCGGCGAGTGACTCGGGCCAATGCACTCCGTTGCCCCGGTCCGCTGCCTCCGCGATTTCCAATTCGAGCGATTGCGTCCGCTCTTTCGAACTCCCACGCGCCTGGAACTCGGGGCGGATGTATCGGATCACGCCTCGCCCTTCCTCTATTGCACGCTCGGAGTTCAGCCTCACCAGCGTCTCAAGAACGGTCTCTTCATCAGCGTCTGGAGAAAGATCGTAGGCTTCACTAACCGCCGCATCTATTTCGTCTAAGCGCTCCTGAAGTGGCCGAAGGTGCGCCGCGTCGTAGATCTGCTTGTCCCGACCGTTCAGCGGTCTATTTGAATTACGGAGCATCTGCACGACGTTGTACGCATCAGTTAATGTCAACGAGGGATGCTCAGCCACCACCCGTGTCTGGAGAATATCCAACGCTTCAGCGGCTGAACGAATCCGTGCGACCAAACTCGCATTCTCGATTTTCGGAAATGGAAACGGATCGAAGCAGACTTCGTTTTGATATCTTGGATCATTGCCTGCTCCTTGGCGACCGCCAGCTCTCTCGGCCCAGATGCGATGGACTCGTGATGAGAGAATGCCCAAGACGAGCGGATCGTCTGAGGCCACAGCAATCACCGACCCGTCAATGATCGTTCCTTCCGTCGGCAGGAACCGAAAGATGCGATGCTTGGATGTTTCAGAAGTCACGATGTAGCGCTTCAGACCGGCGATCGATGCTCGCAACCGTGGCCGCGGCTCCGCGAAAATCCACCAGTTCTCCCTATAGGACTGTCGGTCGTTCTGATCGCGCTCGGGCTTCACGCGATCGAACAAACGCTGATAGACGCCAGGAAAGCTCTCTCTCAGATCGCTTAGCGTCAGGCCAAAGCAGTCAATCGCAAAAAGATTGCTTGGCGGGTCCGTGACATCCGCTCCCGCGACGATTCTTGGCATTCGCTGCAGCGGAAAACCCTCCCGGGCGAACCGATCACGCAATCCCTCATCGATCCGAAAGCCCTCGCCAGACATTTTCATGCCCATCCAGGACAGTCTGGCGTTTGCGGCTAAGGGAGCTGCGGCAGCAACGGCTGCGCCGACAGACAAATCAACCTGTATCGTCCCACGCTGCTCGACAATGTCGAACACCGATTCCCTACCAACTCGCCGCTCATTCACGACGCACGCCAGGACGCCTTCTCCATTGCCTTTTGCGATTACGGTCATTGCGATGCGCACCGCAGCGGTAGTCTCGGTGTCATACCAAGGATGATTCGGGATAGCGAAGGAAAGATGCACTGGATGCTTTCGGTCATTGACCCGAGCACGAACAACTGGCCGATTGCTGGCTTGCGCAATTGTCTTTGTCGTAATCAAGCCTGCTCGACGAACACGTCCTGTTGAAACCAACTGCGCAACATGATCCCACCAGTACATCACAAAATCTATTTCTTGAGATAGCGCCGGGTACGCTTTGCGGACAGCCTCCGCATAACCAGCGCCAAGCCGCTTCCGCATTCGCTTATTTCCGATGAAGGGAGGATTGCCGACGATGAAATCAGCACGAGGCCACTTAGCACCTCGGGGATTTATATATCGATAGGTCTCAACCTGCGCCGCTTCATCGGGGACCAACTCACCTGTTGTTGGATGCGGCTTCACGGTGACACCATCCCAAACAGTGATAGGGTCTCCGCGATCATCGGTAGCAAGGATCTTTTGATCCCATTCGATCACCGCATCCCGCGCATCGATTGTCCTCACGTCCCGCAACACCGGCTCCGGAGGCATCTTGTCAGATCCGACCGTGCGGAAGTGCCACTGCAGATATCCGATCCAAAGGACGAGTTGGGCAATAGCCGCTGCGCGAGGATTGACTTCCAGGCCGAGAAAGTTTTCGGGCATAATTGTACGACCCGTGATCTCTAGAACGTCTTGATACTCACCGAATGCTACGGCCAGTTCGATGACCTCGGCCTCGAGCTCCTTCATCTTCGCCATCGCGACGTAGAGAAAGTTTCCAGTACCGCAAGCGGGATCAAGGACAAGGGTCTTCGCCAATTTGCGGTGAAACGCCTGCACGACTTTAACAGCCTCGTTCCGCCGATCTTGATCCAGCAACTCCACCACAGCGGTCTTCACGCCCGACCATTCGTCCCGAAGCGGTTCCATAATCGTCGGAATGACGAGCCGCTCTACTGATGCTGGCGGCGTAAAATGAGCACCGAGCTTGGCTCGTTCCTTAGGATTCAGAGCGCGCTCGAGCAACGTCCCGAAAATCGCAGGCTCCACAAGCGTCCACTGCGCCTCGGCGGCCTTTATTAGTACCTCCAGCTCCTCGGCCTCAAGCGGAAGAGCTGTATGGTCTTTGAACAGATAGCCGTTGAATTTCCGTACTCTCTCGCCCGCGTGCCCAAGTGCCCCCACAAACCCACTACTGTCCATCTTCGACCAAAGTTCGGATAACTGATCATGCAGAACTTCGGGCCTTCCCCGCTGTCGCTTGAGAAGATCCTTGAACGAATCTTTAGGGATCAACCCAGTATCCTCGGCGAACATCGTAAATAACAAACGCATAAGGAAGGCGGACGTTGTCGTAGCGTCATGGCGAGTCTCAAGTCGACGCGCGAGAGTCGCCAGCAACTCCCCAATCTCACGTGTAACTTTCAGGGCTTCTTTGGCTGGATCGAGACTTAGCGGTTCCGTCCAGATGGCCGCGAGTCGTGCCACGACGGTCTCGTCTCGAAGGTCATCGAGCATGATCCGATAACGGCTTCGATCTGGAAACTGGGTATAAGCCTTGCCGCTTCGTGTGAAATCCGCATAAACCTCAATGCAATAACCGACGTCACAAATCAGTAGGAACGGCGGCCATCCGTGGTCGGAGGGCAGTGCCTTTGCATATCGCTCAGCCTGCCCCTTGGCTTGTGTCATTGCCTTAATCCAACCGGCCGTCCCCCGCATCGCGGTGCCTCGCTTAACGCGAATGGCGGCGGTCTGCCCGAACAGATCCAAGTCAAGTTCATTGCGTGCTGCGGCTGAGCGATCAGACTCAGAACCCTGCTTCGCCTCTAGAACAAAGCAATTACGCTTGTAGCAGTCGACTCGGCCGAAGCTGGTAGTCCCATCCCCATTATCCTGAAACACTCGGCGCTCGAAGACATAGTCGTTTTGAGCGTCATTGGCCCTGCTGCCGCGAGGGGGGTGAACGTTGAGAATCGAACACAGGCCGTTGATGAAGCTCTGCGTGTTCGCGAGCTCGGATCCCCCGGTGTCACGCCATTCGTCGATGAACTTCTCGACCTCGACCTTAGCCATTATTATCTGCCCCTCCCCACATAAGTCGAATGCGATCTCCTTCTCAACAGGCCAGGAGCCCACGCGGCCAAAGCTGCCTAAATCGCAAACTGCTTGGCCCGGAAGTCCGCAACCCGCTCCATGCGCCCCACAAGATATGTTCGATAACCCGTCAGGAGCCCGGCCGCATCCGATGCATCGTCGCTCGGCGCTTCATCGATCGCACGGAGGGCCTGTTCGAGAGTTAGGCCGCCGGCCTCAGCATCAACCAAACGACCACTCAGGGCATAATCAAGTTCAAGTCTAAGAGCTTCTGGTAGAACCGATCGCGCCTCGAAGTACAGCAAACGAAGCCCGAAAGATCGCAAGCGTTCATCATCGAGACTTTGGACAATCGCTAATCTGTCCGTCCAATCCGCATCATGAAATTCGATCATGCGGGCTTCATCTTGCGGACCAGGAAATCCGTCATAGAGGCGCTCCTCGGCGTGCCGCGAAGGACTCCGGGGTTCACGCGTTGAAGTGTAGGCCGAGACGAGACGATTACAGAGCGCCGGATCACTCTTCACCCGGCGTGCTCGTGCTTCAACAGCATCAATATCGAGGCCATCCAGCATCACCTCCGGCGCGTCATAGAAAGCCGTCAATGTTGGCGCTGCGTTGATCCGAAGCCGACGAACCGGACAGGGCTTCTGAGCCAGCTCGGCTCGAAGCTCATCGTCTGTCATCGCGGCAAAGCGATCCGCGTCACGGTTTAGATTCAAACAAAAGCGGCCATTGGATTGATCCGGATCTCGACCAATGCACACCACCGGCGCATGATACGCCTGATTGGCAAAGAACTCGGTGAGCATAAATCCATCTTCAGCTTCGACGAAGTCTGCGACGGTCGCTTTCTTTGAAAAGCGTACGAAGCGCTGCCAAAGTTCTGGCGATCGCTGATGCACGAGGCGACACAGTTCGAGCGTGGCGATGGCGTCGGACAGTGCATCGTGGGCCTGTTCTTGAGCGACGCCGTTGGCGAGCGCTAATTGTTCAAGGCGAAAGATCGATCGCCCCTCAGGACCAATTGGAACGTTGAGACACGCCGGCGACACGGCGGCTGCGGCCATGACCAGTCCCCACACGTCCGCACGGCTGTTGTTGTGGTTGCTCGTGAGATAGGCGGGATGAAGAGTTTGGAACAACGCGTGCCGCAACATCTCCTCGTCGAAACGGACCGAGTTGTAGCCCAGAAAGATCGACGGCGACCACGAGAGCAGCCTCTGCCGGATTGATCTGACCATGTCGTAATGGGACGGAAGACTCCCGTCTAAGAGCCTTCCGATAGGCAGACCGTTGGTGCGCAGCGCCGCCGGATGGGGAAGCACATGTGGGAGAAGACGCGAGCGTGCCTCGAAACGCCCGATCTCATTCAGATTTGCGTCGGTCCGGATGGCCGCGAAATGCACGATCTGGTCGAAGCCGTGCTTCAGGCCAGTTGTCTCGGTGTCAAAGAAGACGAAGCTCAACGGGCCCACCTATTCCTAGAAGCGTCCTGCTAATCGATATCGCATCGCCGCGGCGCTTACGCGGAATTTGCGGGCAAGCGCTTCGATCCCAGCGTCATCCTCGATATCCAAGCCACCCGCATCCAGCGCGCCCATGAGGAACTCCCTTGGCATCAGCAGTTCCGACGCAAACGCGTTGGCCTCAATCTCGAGCGGATCGATGCCCTGCGAAGAGACGTCATCCCGCAGAAGCACGCGAAAGCCCTTATCGACGTGAACCGCCTTCCCAATCTCCTGGGCGTGCAGCTCGTGGTGACCCAGCTCGTGCGCCGCCGAGAATCGCTGACGATTGGGATGATGCAGGGCGTTCACGCCGATGATGCCGACGCCGTCCTTGATGTAGGCCATTCCGGAGAGATCCTCCTCTAGCGGAGCGTATTGGAGGACGATGTTTCTGGCTTTGATAATGCGTTCGACCGGTACAGGCACACCTTTTACGCCGAACGCCCGCAAGATAACGCGGGCAGCCTCCCGGGCCCGCTCGGGATCCGCCATCATGACCCAGCCTTTGCGGCGCCGCGTTGTGCAAGCGCACTGGCAATCAGATCGGTGATTTGGGCTTTACCGCGCGGGGTCACAGTTTCATCTGAAAGGATCATGTCTAAGTCCTCCTGTGTCGCTGGTTTTGGTTGCGCCGGCAGCAGGTCCGAGACTTTGGAGAACTCGAGCGCCGACGCCAGTCGATAGACGTGGTGCAGCAGCACGTTCTGACGACCGCTCTCGATGTTGGCGATCGAGGCGCGCGAGATGCCCACTCGGGCAGCTAGCGTAGCCTGGGTAAGGTTCAGCCCCTTCCGCCGCGTGGCTACCGCCTGCCCGAAAGCCTTATAGATCGCTTCGTCCGACATGCAGGATGATTGCTACGCGCGAATCTGAATGTCAATATCACAAACACTTGTGCTTAATAAGCACATGCCGATGTGCTTGTTGACAGCATCGGTTTCTTCTGGAATCCATGCTGGGTCGGCGAGCGTGTTCAGTCGGCGACAAACAAAGGATCGTCGACGATGCAGAAGCTGGCTGCGGTGCAAAGTGAAGATTTCAATCGACCAAAGGGGATCCAGCGATCACGCCGGCTTCCCGATCCGGCGCTCGGCGCCCTGTGGGACTCAATTATCCTGGAAGAACGTCTGAAGGCTCAGCTCCTCTCCCAAGCGATGCTGAACTTCACGATGCGCGGCAAGGTCGATCGTAGCGTCATTCCGCTGCACGGCGTGATCCTTCTCGTCGGACCCCCGGGTACAGGAAAAACCTCTCTTGCCCGTGGACTGGCACATCGCACCGCCGAATCCTTCCAGGGCGGCGGGTTCCGTCTCCTCGAGGTCGAGCCGCACGCGCTGACCAGTTCGGCGATGGGCAAAACCCAGCGCGCGGTCTCGGAATTGTTTTCGCAGTCGATCGCAGAGTCAGCCGCGGCCGGTCCGACCATCGTTCTCCTCGACGAGGTTGAGACGCTCGCGGCTGACAGATCGAAGATGAGCCTTGAGGCCAACCCGATCGACATCCATCGCGCGACTGATGCCGTTCTGGTTCAGCTCGATGCTCTCGCCGAGCAGCATCCGAACCTGCTGTTTCTTGCCACTAGCAATTTTCCTCAGGCCGTGGATGCGGCCTTCACGTCGCGGTGCGACCTTGTGGTCCAGGTGCCCCTGCCGGACCGCGACGCCTGCGCGCGCATCCTGAAAGACTGCCTCACTGGGTTGGGTAAGACCTATCCGGCCATCGCGCGGTTGGCGACCAGCGCGAATTTTGACCGCTGCGCCGCGGAGTGCGTGGGGCTCGACGGGCGCGCCATCCGCAAGATGGTCGCCAACGCTCTTGCCAGCACGCCCCAGACCGCGATGAACCCAGACCGGGTAACCGCCGAAGATCTGCTGGCGGCGGCGCGCGCCGCCAAGGCGGGACGCTTGTCGGGAGGCAAAGTCCCGTGAGCACAGTCGCCAGCCGCACCTTTAAGAGTACGCCCGAACGTGACGCCAGTCGAACCTGGACGGCGATCGTCGACCTGCTGACTCTGGGGAAAGCCAGTGAGGCGCGGACCGAGCTTCTGGCCGTCGCCGGCGTGGCGGCAAGCATCATAGCTGATCAAGCACCAAAGGAGGCAGCCATCACGGTGACCTGCGACGGTCCTCGGACACGCATCTATTGTCTCTATGACGATGACGCGGTCGAAGGCTCCGACGCGAACGAGGACGCCCTTGGCTTCGATCCGTTGAAGGGAGATTGGCGCGTCTCGCTTCCGTGTCTCGCGGACGACCTTGCCTGGGTCCAGGGCGCCTTGAAGAAACATAGCACCCGCATAACGGCGCGCGATCTTGGCGCCGCTGTGTCTGCCGTGGATGAAGCCGCAACAACGAAATCCCAGGCGCTTGTCTTCGATCCGAAGGGGTTTCTCGGCTCATGACCAACGTCGCCGTCAACACCTACACGCATTCCGTCACCTATGTGGCGGACAACATCCTGAAAAGCCTAAAGGACATCATTCGCCTCAGCGGCCTCGATCCATCGGAATTTGTCGGTGACTGGGCCACGCATATGCGTGGCGTCCAGACATGGCTGAACACCGGCGATCTCGAGACTGTAGAGCTTGAGATTTATGACCCCAAAACCGATGCGCTCATTTTTCGCTGGGACATCGAGATCTCCTATGGATGGTCGGGCGGAGACGGCAGCTTTTGGACGGACACCGACCAGCTCCGATACGCGATCCGAAAGGCCGGCCTGGCTCCAAGCGAAGCGCGCTACCGGTTTCTTTTGCAAACGAAGCCCGGGCGGCCCGATGTGATCGGATGGAGTAAGACGAGCGGGCGCTCAACGGACGGGATGATCCGCCAGAGCCTGGGCACAACGATCGAGCATAGCGGCCTCGGCGCGAGAACATCCTATCTGAGGAGAGCCTGATGCTGACGATTGATGAAGCCTTTCGGAAATTCAAAAGCCGCCTCGAGCTGAACGACAGAGAGCAGGCGAACGCTTCGGCACGTCAGACCGAGGTGCGAGACTATCTCGATACCAAGTTCAAAATCGACCGGAGCTTTTTGACTGGCTCATACGCACGCTGGACCAAGACGAAGCCGTTGAAGGATGTCGATATCTTCTTCGTCCTGAAAACATCTGAGGATCACTATCGCTCGAAAGCGCCATCGATTGTTCTGACCGATTTTCACAATGCGTTGGTCGAGAAATACGGCGACAAGGCCAAGAAGCAGAATCGCTCGATCAACGTGGACTTCGGGGTGAAAGCCGACGCCGAGGACAACACCGACTATCGCGTTATCAGCGTCGACGTTGTCCCGGCTTTCGACAAAGATGATGACTTCGAGATTCCCGACAATGAGGTGGGAAAGTGGATCGAGACCAATCCGAAGGTCCACGCTGAAAAGGCCACGGCCGCGCATCAAGCCTATTCCAGCGAGTGGAAGGGATTAGTGCGGATGGTCAAATACTGGAACAACAACCCCAAGCATGGCGAAAAGCCGGTAAAGCCCTCCTTCCTCCTCGAGGTCATGGCGCTGCAGTGCCTCCATGGCGGTTGGGGCGGCAGCTTCGATCGCGAGATGCAAGCGTTCTTCGCGACGCTTGCCGACCGGATTTTCGATGAATGGCCCGATCCCGCCGGCCTCGGCCCGGCTGTCAGCAATGGGATGGATTCGGCACGCAAGACTCGGGCACGCGACCTTCTGCGCGCGGCGGAGCGGGAAGCGACGCTCGCGATCGATCATGTTCGCCGTGGCCGAAATGGCGAGGCGCTCCGAGTCTGGCGCGAGCTGTTCGGCCCCAAATTTCCGTTGTCCTGACGAGCGCCGGCCAACTCCTGTAGAGGTCTTCGATGTCAGAATGGTCCCTGTCTCAGCTTCTCTCGTCGCTGCACGAAGATATTCAGCAGCGTCTGGCGACCGTGCGGAAGACGTTCAGCCATCCTGGCACCAAGGGTGACGCCAGCGAGAACGTCTGGATCAGCTTGCTGGAGACTTACCTGCCCAAGCGCTACCAGGCGGCGAAGGCGCATGTCGTGGACAGTCTCGGAAATTTTAGCCAGCAGATCGACGTCGTCGTCTTCGATCGCCAGTATTCACCCTTCATCTTCACCTTTGAAAACGAGACAATCATTCCCGCTGAAAGCGTCTACGCTGTCTTTGAGGCCAAGCAGACCGCGGACGCCGCTCTCGTCGCTTACGCACAGGAGAAGGTCGCCAGCGTCCGGCGTTTGCACCGTACCAGTCTTCCCATTCCCTACGCGAAAGGCGTTTATCCGGCCAAGCCGCTGATTCCGATCCTGGGAGGCCTCTTGACGTTCGAGAGTGAATGGAGCCCGGCGCTCGGGCCGTCATTTGAAAAGGCGCTAATCGCTGAGGTTGATGACGGGCGGCTCGATCTTGGCTGCGTCGCATCGCACGGCCATTTCTTCTTCGACCAAACCGCTGCCCGCTACATGTTCGTGAACGAGAACAAGCCGGCGACGGCGTTCTTGTTCAAGCTAATTTCACAGCTCCAGTTCAGTGGGACCGTCCCGATGATCGATGTGGAAGCCTATGGCCAATGGCTTACGAAGTAGCCAGTCGGCAAGAACAGACCGACCTCCGCCACCACGTCCCGCGAGCACCCGCGTCAATGGAGCCGACGGCGGAGTTAGACATATGCCTCCAGTATCTGACTGCATTATCTAATTATCTGAATTATCGTCATTTTATTCGCTCCGAGCCCTGTTTGCTGTGTCGTTACCAAGGCTTGGCTGGGGAGAACCAAAGGGCGACTCGGCAAGAGCTGCCATCGTCGAACGAAATTCGATTACTGTTGATTGAGGTCACAACGCCCACGCGATCGTCGAGAGGCCGATGGCAAAGAGCAAGCAAACGAAACGATCGAGACTCGCGCTCGAGGATCGCTTTGATTTCATCGGAGACGGTGTCGCCGTCGGCGAACGTGCCTCGTTGGGCACGGCAATCTTCGACGTCGAGGAGAAGAGCACAGGCGCGGAGCTAAGCCTGAAACTCTGGCGAAAGACCGGCAAACCGGTCGACGAAGATCTCCGACAGCTTTGGCTGCACGAGATGCGGCAGGTCCAAAGGGTAATGTCCTACGCCGGTGCGCGTGATGTCGTGGTCGACGTGATGGAGTTCGTTGAAGACGACCGTGAGTTTGGTGTTCTTCTGGAGCGTGTCGGGCAACCCCTGAGTGAAAGGCGTAAACGTGTTTCGCGCCAACACTGGCTGCACAACCTTGGTGCGCCGCGTCCGCGGATACTCTTCTGGAACAACATCAAGCGCGTTGTACGCGCGCTCGGCATCATCCATGCCCAAGGCTTGGTCCATGGCCGCTTGGCTGCGGATGTGATCATGACTGAGGGCGCCGATGAAGCCGATTTCCGACTCGGCGGCTTCGAGTGGAGTCTGTGGCTCGCTGCAAATTCCGCTGACCGATCTCACGCGAAGATTGGCCCAGACGCGGCGGCTCGCCGCGCCGGGAGCTACTCCTTCGAAGCCGATTGGCGAGCGCTGGGCCTCGTCGTCGCGGAATGTCTTGATGCTGAAATCAAGCCTTCGGGCGAGGTGCAGGCATCTGGAAAGGGCGGCTCGTCCATCGCGTTGCACGTTCCAGAACGCGTGCTGATCAAACGGCTCCTCGCGCCGTCACGAATGGACCAGCTTGATGCTGATTCGATCAGCCGGGCGACCGATGACCTCATCGCCAGTGTCGCGCGCGCGGTATCCGCCCGCGCCGGCACCTTTATCCTGACATTCGATCGACAGTCGAAGCTTGGCGAAGCGGTATACGATGCAACAAGCGGCGAAATACCGATCGACGAATATCGTCGCCAACTCGAATGGGTCCGCGCCGACCTCGATGGCGGCGCGACGCTGTTGGTTCCGAGGGCCTTCGAGCCGGCAACCTCGTGGCTAAGACTTGTTACGGACGCCATGGTTTACAGGCTCCGGGCTTTTCGCGATGAGGGCGCAGCCGTCTGGGATGTCGCGGTCTGCCAAGCCGTCGACGTGCGATCTGGAGCATTCAGCCTGGGCGAGAATGACGAGCACCCAATTCTTCAGCCCGTTTCGGTAGCGGGGAATTCCCGAGAGGCACAGGAGCTGCGGGCGCGCCTGGGGCCCGACGCCTTGGACTGGAGCACCTTTGCTGATCGGGACAAGGATATCGGCGGGTTGACAGAGAATGATTCAATTCGCCGTGCCCTTTTGCTGGTGCAAGTAGTCGAAGCCGTCGTCAAAGCGCTCGAAGTCTATCCGGTCGAGATCCTCGATAGAGGGCGACGAGATGGTCGGAAATTCGTCATCCTACGTGCGGAGCCGAATAACGACCGGGATCGCATCGCCAAGAAAATTGGACTTTCAGAGAGTGCCGTTGCGCTATCGAGGTTATTTGAGGAGGAGCATCGGGACGCTGAGGCAAAATGGCGATTGAGCCAGGCGTCCAGTCTCGGTGCCACCCGCGTCGGTGACGTTGTGGTTACATTCGTCGACATCGCCGATCACAAGGGCCGGCGCGGTTATCAGTTTGAAATTGACGAAGAACTACCTGATAGCGGCCCCTTCTTTCTTCGCACGGAGCGCGATACTGGCACCGAGCAGGTCATCGCCAGACGCCTTCGCAACATCAAAGCGTTGGATACGCGCGTCGATCTGACCGACATGCTTGCTGATCCTTGGCGTGTGCGCCAGTCAAGTCGCGACGTGTTCAGTGACGAAGACAAGAAGGACGAAGCGTTTCTCGACCTCGATAAGCCGAAACAGGACGCCCTCGTCGGTCTATGGTCCACGCTTCCGTCATACTTTGTCGTGGGACCGCCCGGCGTCGGAAAGACCAAGCTTGCTACCGAAGTCGTGCGACGGCGCTTCCTTGCCGATCGCTCAACGCGTATGCTTATTAGCGCCCAAGGACATGACGCACTCGACAATCTTCAAGAGAAGATTACCGAAACTCTGAGCAAAGCCGGGCTGGCAGACCTCTTAGTGGTCCGCTCGACTACATCCGAGCGCCGACCCACAAGCGATGAAGAGGTGCACCGGGCAGGCCTCGCCTATCTTGAGCGATTGTCACGGAGCGCCCTGGCGCGTGACGCCCCAGCCCCGACCCGTTCCCGTATATCGGTGCTGAAAGCAGCGGCGAGCCGCTTGGAAACCGCTAAGGACACGGTCGATCGAGATGAAAGATCCGGACTGGGCGCGGTGTCGCATCTTGTCTTGGATGCCGCCAACATCGTCATTTCGACTGCTAATTCACCGGACGTCGAGCGGCTGGTCGAGGCACGCGAGCAGTTTGACTGGGTCGTGGTCGAAGAGGCCGCGAAAGCAACAGGGCCCGAACTGATCGGTCCTCTAATGCTGTCCGGCCGCCGTCTCCTGATAGGTGATCACCACCAATTGCCGCCCTTTGAGGCTGATCGGCTCGTCAAGATTCTGGCCGACCACAGCTTAGTCAGCGAGGCGCTTCAGATAGCAGAGCAGCTCATAGGCCCACTGCTTCGCGATGGCGAATTGGATGAGCTTGATGCCACCGCCGCGGACGCTCCAAGGCTTCGCGAAACTGCCGACATGGCTCTACGGCTGCTCGAGCCGTTCCGGACGTTCGTCGAGGATGATGAGCGACGAACAGTGGCAAACCCAGGGCACAGGCGGATCGCCGCTACGCTCACTGAGCAGCGCCGCATGGACCCGGCGATCGCGGAGATCGTCTCGAAGGGCTTTTACCAAGGTCGGCTGACGACAGAGGCCGGTCGTGCCCGTGCGGCGGAGAAAGGCGAGTCTCCCATTATCCAACTGGGAGCTCTTCCCATGTCGCCCGTGGTTGTGGTCAATTTTCCGCACGTTAGTTCGACGGGACAAAGCAGTGAAATAGAGCGCGGACGGCCCCGCTGGCACAATCCGTCTGAGGTGCAGAGCGTCGTCGATGTTTTGCGGCTTGTTCGAGCGAAGGATGCGAAGAAGCCGCCGACGCTCGCAATCCTGTCGCCCTACAAGGCACAAGTGGAAAAGCTCCACGAGCGGATCGCCTCAATCCGCACGCGAGACCTCCCACACCTGGATCAGTTTCGGGCCGTTCGCAGCAACGGAGCATTTGTCGGTACGGTCGACTCGTTCCAAGGCAGCGAAGCCGACTTAGTAATCTTATCGCTTGTTCGGAATAACTCCCGCACCGGCGGTGGTGCTCTCGGGTTCTTGCGCGACAGGCGCCGCATGAACGTCGCGCTGAGCCGTGCGAAGTCTCAATTGATAATCGTCGGCAGCCTAGCGTTCCTCAAAGAAGCTGTCCGGGGTGTCAACCCAGATGCCGAAAGCCACGACATATCGTTTCTCTCCGAAATAGCGGACGCGATTGACGATCTGGCGGAACGTAAGCGCAACGATGTGCCTCTCGCCACACTTATCCCGCCTTCGATCCTGAAAGACCACCGATGAGCGTGCTGATCGCCGTTCCAGTCTTTCGAGTAGGTTGCAAGGTCGGAATCGATCGCGGGCGCGCCTGGAGCGTGATCGATGAAGTTATTCTGTGGGCAATTACGCGCCAATCGAAGACCATCGCATCACTCGCGGCTGATGCCGATCTTCCGCACCAGGTGGTCGTTGCCTCGATCGCGCGGCTAATGCGGTTCCGCTTGGTCGAGGTGACGATCAACGACGCTTCCGTTGCGTTTCGGGCAAGTGAATATGGCTTCAAGGTGGTGAGCAGCGGCAACCCACTTCCATTCTTTCCGAAGCGAATCTCGCGCCGAGTCAGCTTTGTGATCGAGTGGGCAACCGGCGATTTCTTTCCAACCCGCCAAGTTCGTCTCATGACGCCCTATAAGCTCGAAGAGGCTCGGAAGGGCGGCTCAGAGGTTCGCATCGTATCGGTGGAAGGTGGGGGACCTTCGATGTCACACGAAGCTAACCTCAACCGGCTCTCCGACATAGCTGCCCGTGGCTGGGACGAACAAATCGCGCTGATCGACGGGCGAACCGCGACCATGCGCGACGACGAATACATGGTGTTGCGCGTTATCGACGGTGAGCCCCAGGGACTTCCGGAATCAGCCGGCCAAGAACTTTGCCGCCTTGTCGGAGAAGCAGCAGCACTTCCTCGGGGCACCAGCAGCATCCCGGTAGCCTACGCTGGTCCGCGGGAAATTTCCGACGACGAACCAATAGGTCATGCATGCACCATCAATGCAGACGACGTCGTGATCGGCGGTTCGGTGCAACGAGAATGCCTTGAACGGCTTCTGGAGCAGGCTCACCGCCGTGTTATCGTGCACTCCACCTTCCTTGATGCGGCGCGCTTTAAGGACATGAGCGCCGCGATCCGGGCTGCTTGTGTGAGAGGGGTTTCCTTCGACCTCCTATGGGGTGCGGAAAAAGACGAGGATACGGAGAGCCGGAACGCGGCCGCCGCTTCACAGATTGCATCGATAGTTCGCGAAGACGCCGATCTCAGGGGGCGATTCCGGGTTCACATGCGCACGACGGGGTCGCATGCCAAGCTAATCCTCCTCGATACCGCCGACGATGGATGGATTGCTGGCGTCGGATCTTGCAACTGGTTCTCTTCGCCATTCCAATCTGTTGAGTTGTCGGTTGTCTTACGAGATCAGCACGCGGTCGCCGACATCGCCGTCGCGCTGCAGCGCTTGGTGGGCCGGCGCGGCTTGTCCGATAACATTGCCACCGAAATGGCGATCAACGCGCGAGACATGCGACGCACGCCATCGCCAGGCGACAACGCGACCGTCTCCATCTTGGTCGGTACCGCCCATGACCGCCTGATTCGAATGGCTAGCAGCGAAGCGAAACGCAGATTCGTGATTGGCAGCAACCGGCTGGGCTCTACCGCCCGCCCAGGTGCCTTGATGCAAGGGGAGGTCGCCGCTAGTCGCGATGGCGTACAGGCTACCCTTCTCTACACCCAGACTGCGGGTCCCCTAAAGAACCGTCATGCCCGGGCCCTCGCCGAAGAGGCAAAAGCCGATGGCGTCCTTCTCCGTCGAACCAAGAAGGTTCCCCTTCATGGTAAGTTCGTGGCTTGGGACGACGACGATCTCGTTGTCACTAGCTTGAATTGGGCGTCTGCGTCCGCTGACCCGGACTTTCCGTGGGGCGAGATAGGGGTTCATATCCATGCGCCCCGCATTGCAACCGACACTTTGTCGCGGTTGGCGCAGATATTCCCCGAACTCACGGACGAAGCTTCGGTGGCTCAGGATGCTTAAGGACTTGTCCGAACGTTCTGGCGCGGCGTGCCGCATTCCTCGGAGCTCGCCGCTTTACCGACACAGGCTGAAAGCCGTGTTCGCCGGTTAGCGATAATTTGCGATTCTTGCGAATTAGAGATGATAGAGCAATAGACTCTCCGGCCACCACCTGTTATCCCATATGCTTTAATTCGCACTTTGTGCTAAGTGTCGCATATGGAACAAGGCACTCCCCGTCTTCCTCAAGGTCGTGCACAGCTAGTCCGTGTCCTGTCTGCGGCGGGGGACGTGATCCATGTCGACGACGTTGCCAGCACTCTTCAGCTCGACCGCACTGCGGCGGCCCAGCGCCTTTCGCGCTGGACCGAGCAGGGTTGGCTGAGACGCGTCGGTCGGGGAGCCTATGTCGCCGCTTCCATCGACACGATGGGATCCGATCGCGTTCTCGACGATCCCTGGGTGCTCGTCCCCGCGCTCTTCGCGCCGGCATATATCGGCGGGCGCACAGCGGCCGAGCATTGGGATCTCACCGAGCAAATCTTCAAGGACATCGTCGTGATGACGGCTCAAGCCGTGCGCCAGAAGCGACAGGAGCGGCATGGCGCGCTGTTCTCGCTGAAGCACATCGATGAACGGAAACTCTTCGGCACGAAGAGTGTCTGGCGTCATCAGACCCGCGTGCCCGTCTCCGACGTGCACCGCACGATCATCGATATGCTGGATGACCCCGCGGTAGGCGGTGGCATCCAGCATGTAACTGATTGCCTTGCCGCCTATCTGCGGCGCGACGATCGCGACAACGAGACGGTCATCGAGTACGCGGTGCGTCTCGGCAACGGCGCCATCTTCAAACGTCTCGGTTTTCTGGCCGAGCGCTTTCCCGACGGTGCCGCGCTCGCCCGCCTTTGCGAAGACCATCTGAGCGGTGGCCATGCGAAGCTCGACCCTGCGCAGGATGGATCACATGTGGTGACAAAGTGGCGGCTGCGCGTGCCCCAACGGTGGGCTCGCGAGGAACCGACATGATCGAAAAGCGTGAAATCCTCGCGATCTCCCAGCAGACGTCCCTCACGCCACACGTCGTCGAGAAGGACTATGTCCTCGGATGGATGCTCGCGGGCATCTACAGCCACGAAGACCTGGCGGAAAATTGGGTGTTCAAAGGCGGCACCTGCCTGAAGAAGTGTTTCTTCGAGACCTACCGCTTCTCCGAGGACCTCGACTTCACGCTTACAAAGCCGGAGCACCTCGACGCTGACTTTCTGAAGAACGCATTTTCTGAGATCGGCGAGTGGATTTACGAACAGACCGGCATCGAGATTCCAGCCGACAAGCAGGAATTCGAAATCTATCAGAACCCGCGCGGACAAATCTCGTGCCAGGGGAAGATCAGTTATAAGGGGCCCGTCTCATCGACCCACGGCCTTCCGCGGATCAAACTCGACCTGACAGCGGACGAGCGGGTCGTTCTGCCGCCCGTTCAAGCGCAGATTTTTCACCCGTACAGCGACGCGCCAGACGAGGGCATCCAGGTCCTGGCCTACGACTACATAGAGGCGTTCGCCGAAAAATTCCGGGCTCTCGCCGAGCGAACGCGTCCTCGCGATCTTTACGACGTGGTGAATCTTTACCGAAACGGCGAAGCGCGCCCGGAACCACGGCGCTTCATGGAAGTCCTGCGCGCCAAATGCGAATTCAAGGGCATCGGCATTCCGAGCATAGCTGACCTTGAGCCTCACCGTGCGGATCTTGAGGCCGGTTGGACCCACATGCTGGAACACCAGCTCCCGGCGCTTCTACCAGTTGCGACTTTTTGGGGCGCGCTCCCAGAGATCTTCGCCTGGCTCCAAGGCGCCATTCTGCAACCCCTCGCGGCGATGCCCATCGGCGCCGGTGATACACTCATCCGCGAGCGCATCGTCGGCTTGCCTGCCGGCGGCCGAGGGCAAAACTATATCGAGATGATCCGCTTCGCAGCGGCCAACCGTCTCCTCGTTGAAATCGACTATCGCGATAAGCAGGGCAACCGCTCAACGAGAGCAATCGAGGCTTACTCGCTCCGCCGCTCGCAAGCGGGAGACGTGTTGCTCATGGCCGTGCGCGCGGACAACGGTCAACCGCGCAGCTATCTGGTCGGTAGCATCCTTGGAGTTACAACTACCCAGACGCCATTCTCGCCGCGCTACCCGATTGAACTTACGCCGTCTGGCCCTCAGAGCATTCCGCAGGCAGCGAGCTCTGACTCAGGAGGGGGTTTCGGCGTCCGGCATACGCCAGTCATTCGGCGTTCGCCCGCCCGCAGGGCGACGCGCAGCACAAGTTTTGCCGGCGCAAGCGGCCCAACCTACGTATTTAAATGTTCAGTCTGCGGAAAAACTTTCAACAAGAAGAGCTACGACGCGACGTTGAACAAGCACAAAAACAACCAGACGGGATACGAATGTTACGGCACGTTCGGAACCTTCGTGAAGACGAAATACTAGCGAGACCGCAGTCAATGGTTGAAGAGAATAAACCCGACGAAAAGGTGCGGACGAGGCGGATCCGTATGCGAGCGATCCGTTCTTAAAGAGAATCTTCGATGGAGAGTGGACACTACGTCCTGATCGACGATGACCGGATTGTTGCGCACGGACGAATGCAGAGACCCAATGACGGAAAGGTCGCCGACAATGGCAACTTCATCCTGAACGATTGGCGGTTCGCGGCGGAACTCTCGGGGACGTTCTGGGCTTTCAAAGCAGACGGGTCGCCTATCCTGTCACAGCCCTTCGCGGCCAATCTCTTCAATAACGGACTTTCGGCTGACGGCACCTTCGCGGCTTGCCATACCTGCAATTCGGGAAGCGAGCCGGATAGTGCCGTCCTCGCGATCTTTGACCTATCGCGCGGCAAGGAATTGACTCGTTTCCGAGCCGAGTCTGGCTGGCCCAATACCTATGAGTTTTTGGTTGACGAGCGCACCGTGCGAGGGCAAACGCCTACGGCTTCACCGACGGCCTTCGGCGTTTGCCCGCCGACAACCATGTTGACCATGCGCTCTCGACCGTACGGCGTCAGGCGGGCATTGTTATGGATGTCCATTCGGCTCCTCCAAGGACAAGTTGACGTCTCGACAACATCAGCTTCCTCGGCCGGGGCCGGATGGACAACCTATTGAAAGCTCACACCTAGCGGGAATGCGCGGTTGGCGACAGTCCGCTTTTCATTCGCGAGCATCTCAGCGTTGACCGAGAAATAGCAACCGAGATCGACAGCGCGCCGGATTTCGGCCGCCGTCCCGGTGAACCAATGCAACACCACTCGGCCGCGCGTCGGCGGCAGATGTTTCTCCATCATGTCGAGCACGATCTTCGTCGCGCGAACGCTGTGAACGGTTAGTATCTTGTCGGACGCTGCGGCGCATGAGGTAAGTATCTCGACGAAAACCTCCTTCTGCCGCTCGAACGAAGGATAAAATTTGGGTCCTGCGTCGAGACCGACCTCTCCGACGTACCGTGTCCGCGGCAACAACTGCTTCCAGAGCGCAATTTCGTGGCTCCGCTCGGCGACGAGCTGCGGATGCAATCCCAAAGCGGCCCGGACGTGGCGCGTCGCTGCTGCAAGTTCCTGATTGCGTGGCCAAGCCTTCGGCGTCGTTGTCACGGCGAGGGTGAAGACACCTTCGCGCTCACACCGCGCCACCGCTTCGGCATGGTCGGGGTAAAGATCGAGGTGGCAGTGGAAGTCTACGAGCGGCCGCACTTTGTCCGAAATCACGCTGGAGCCGTCTGGACACCGGTCAAAAGCCGGCCGACCTCCTCTAAACCCCGACGATAGACACCGGCCAGCGCGTCATGTCGGGCGGGATCGTCGTAAAGCGGTCCGGGCTTATGGATCAGCACCTTGGCGAGATCAGGACGGGCTGCGAGACGCGCGATCGCTATCTGAAACGAGCGGACCTGCTGACCTGCGGCCTGCTTCGTGTCGAGGGGACCGGCACGGAGATTCGCAAGCGTGTATGTCGTCGGATCGTTCGGCTCGAGAGCGGCGCGACGGATCAAACAGGGCAGACAGAAACCACAATGGCCTTGCGGCTGCTTCGTCCAGCGTCCCTTGGTCGGCGACGAACACGACAAGGACGACGGCGCGAGCTTCGAGAGGACCGCCTGGCTCGCACAGGCGGCCACCATCTCGCCCTTGGTCTTGTCCCAATATGGATTGTCGATGCGACCACCGACCCCAAGCGCAGCGAGCATCTCGTTCCAGCGAGCGATATAGAAGGGGTGCGTCGTCCGCGTGCTGAGCGCCCCGAGCCTCAGGCGGTCGAGCGGCACATTGAGCGCGATCAGGCCATTCTCCGGCACCTTGAGCACGAAGGGACTCGCCAAGCACGTTCCGGCCGTCACCCCAAGGGAGAAGAACAAAAAGGATCGGCCGCGCGTCGTATCCTCGGACGCCACATCATCAAATAGACCGGCGTCGAAGCTCATCCAAACCCGGAGCCGATTGAACGTCGACCCGGGGTATGCGGCCTTGAGGCCGTCGAAGCAGCGCTCTTGTGATTTGCTCACCAACCCTTCGCCTGCATGGCTCACGAGCAGCGGCACCCCGTTACCTTCAAGGGTATCGATCGCACCGATCAGGCTGTCGAGGCCGCCTGAAAACAGGCTGACGCCGTCGAACGGGGGCGGCAGCAGAGTTGGCGCGGAGGCTGGCACGATCGTCTTGAACGTCCTCGGTCGTTTCCGGAACCCAACCTCCCACCGATCGCCGGTAAGGAAGTTTAGCGCCCGGCGAGGTCGGCGATCGTCTCGATGAAAGCGTCGCGAGCGATACCTTCGTCAATCGACCCGCCTTCCGGACAGATATAATCCGCGAGCCCGGCGAACACCTCTTCGATCGGCCGGCCGGCCAGGCTTTCGAGGTTCAACGCCCTTAGGGCCTCGCGGACGCCGTTGACGCTCGCGTCGTTCAGGAAGCGGACCAATCCCGCCCCGGCTCCCCGCGATGAACCCATGCGCTGGGCGGCACGACGAGATCCGCCCGCCGAGGTCGACACATAGCGCGAGATCGCGCGGCCCAAGCCGCGACGGTCGGTTCCCCCCGAACTGGCGAACCGCGAGAAACTGGTGCGCGCTCCGGTGTAACGGTCAGAAGCCCCAGCCGCCGGGATGACAGGTCGCGGCGCCGGCGCCGGGGGGACCGCCGGCGGCGCACCGGTCGCGGGTGCAGGCGTCGACCCGTCGCTGGGCGGCGTGGCGCCGCCTCCCGCGCCGCCGCCGTCGTCCTGCAGCCAACTCGGGATCAAGGGCGTCCCACCGCCAGCACCGCCATACGCGTTCGAGGTTCCCATCAGCGGCGATTCCCGCGCGTGCGTAGCGCCGCCGCGGCCGTCGTCTTCAGGAACGAGCCCTTGGATGTGGACCAGGTCTTCAGAAGCCGCTCGAAGCGGGCCACCGATTCCCCCTCCTTGATCACGCCCTCCCAGCCGGACGCCGGCCACGGACCGCAGCGGTCCGCCGGTAGAGCCTCGGAGATCGAGGAGATTCGGCTGCAAGGTCGGATGGGCGCGCACCAGAACGGCGACACCATCGATGCCCCGATCTATCTGCAGGTCGACGGCGCCGCTTGGTCCGCGCCGCAGTTGGGTTCGCGATCGCACGTTCCGTCCGTGCTCCTGCTCGGCCGCTCCGCAGGGTCGGGCGGCAAGCCCACAGCCCTGGAAGCTCTAAGAGCAGGCATAATGCATGTATCGGACGTTTACATTGATGTTCGAAACATGTATATGGATGCTTCAACACCGTATGTGGACGGAGCAACATGATCACTGCTGGGCAGATGCGAGCGGCCCGTGCGCTCCTTGCGCTGGACCAACGCGATCTGGCCGAACAATCCGGCCTTTCGCTTCCAACGATCCAGAGAATGGAAGCCAGCGAAGGCGTAATCCGCGGCAACGTCGATTCCCTCATGAAGCTGATTGCCGGGCTCGATGCGGCGGGCATCGAACTCATCGGTGAGGGCGCAACCAGCTCGGGCGGAGGCCGTGGCGTCCGGCTGAAAGGCTGAGGCAGACGACATGGACAAGAGCATGCATCCGCGCCGGCCAAGGGGTTGCTGATGCCCATTGTGTTGACGTGTATCACCGGGCTGCTCGTTGTGTCGGCTCTGTCGCTTATCCTGATCCCTCATCGCGCCGCCACGCCGATCATCTACGGCGCCTGCCTGACGATCTCGCTTACGTTGTGCGCGGACTCCCTTCTGTCTATCGGCCAAGCGTCCTCGGAGGCGGTTCTGCCGCTGGGGCTTCCTTGGCTTGGTGCGCATTTCCGGCTCGATCCGCTCGCGTGCGCCTTTCTTGCCATCATCAATTTCGGCGCGGCGAGCGCGTCTCTCTATGCGCTAGGCTACGGACGGCACGAAGCGGAGCCCGCCCGCGTGCTGCCGTTCTATCCCGCTTTTCTCGCGGCCATGAATCTCGTGGTCGTCGCCGACGACGCCTACAGCTTCCTGTTCGCCTGGGAGCTCATGTCGTTGGTGTCGTGGGCGCTGGTGATGGCGCGCCATCACGCGGCGAAGACAGCCTACGCGGGATTCGTCTATCTGATCATGGCGAGCTTCGGCACATTCGCGCTGCTGTTCGCCTTCGGGCTGCTGGCCGGTGCGCACGGCGATTACGCTTTCGACGCCATTCGCGCGCACCACCTCTCGCCCGGCCTGGCAGGGCTTGCGCTCGTCCTGGCGGTCATCGGCGCCGGCTCTAAGGCGGGCCTCGTCCCATTGCACGTCTGGCTGCCACTCGCGCACCCGGCCGCGCCGAGCCATGTTTCGGCGCTGATGAGTGGCGTGATGACGAAGGTCGCCATCTACGCCTTCATCCGGGTCGCCTTCGATCTGATGGGAGATCCGAGTTGGTGGTGGAGCCTGCCAGCCCTCCTGCTCGGCGGCGCAACGGCTGCGATCGGTGTGCTCTACGCGTTGATGGAAACCGATCTCAAGCGCGTGCTCGCCTACAGCACCATCGAGAATGTCGGCATCATCTTCATCGCGCTTGGCCTTGCGTTGGCCTTCAAGGCCAGTGGTCTGGCTGGCGCCGCCGCGCTGGCGTTGACCGCCGCGCTATTCCACGCCCTCAACCACATGCTGTTCAAGAGCGCCCTGTTCTATGGCTCTGGCGCCGTGATCGTAGCGACGGGAGAGCAGGACATGGAGCGGCTGGGCGGCCTGATCCATCGCATGCCGATCTCGTCTGCCGCCTTCCTCGCCGCCAGCATGGCCATTTCGGCGCTGCCGCCGTTCAACGGCTTCGCCTCCGAATGGCTGATCTTCCAGAGTATCCTGGTCAGCCCGCAACTGCCGCAGATGGGGTTGAAGTTGCTGGTGCCAGCGGTCGGCGTCCTGCTGGCGCTCGCCGCCGCGCTCGCCGCCGCCTGCTTCGTGCGTGCCTTCGGAGCCACCTATCTGGGCCGCCCGCGAACAACCGCTGCCGCAGAGGCGCGCGAAGCCGATCGTTGGTCGCTCGCGACGATGCTCATCTGTGCTGCCCTTTGCCTGTTGGCCGGTCTGTTCCCTGGCATCATCATCGATTGGCTGCAGCCGGTTCCGGCCACACTTGTGGCCGGGCATATGCCGTCCCAGGCGAGCATTCCTTGGCTATCCATTGTGCCCGTATCGGCAAGTCGCAGTTCCTACAATGGCCTCCTGCTGTTCGGCTTCGTGGTGGCCTCTGCCGGTCTTGCGGCCGTCGTGGTCCATCGCTTCGCCTCCCGAACGGTGCGCAAGGCGCCGTTCTGGGATTGCGGTTACCCGGGGCTTGGCATCGTCGCGCAATACTCCGCCACCAGCCTGGCGCAGCCCATACGGCGGGTCTTCGCAACCGTCACGTTCGCAGCACATGAGCAAGTCGAGATGCCGCCGCCCGGCGATCCGCGACCGGCAACCCTCCGAAGGTTCCTGCGCGATCCAGTCTGGGATTTTATGTACGCGCCGATCGCCAGCGCCATCGGCGCATCGGCGACGTTGTTGAATCACATTCAGTTCTTTACGATCCGCCGCTATCTCAGCTTCGTCTTCATCGCGCTCATCGTCCTCCTGGTGGTTCTCGCGTTATGGGGATGACGTCCGCGCTCGCAGCCCAATTCGGGCAGATGCTGCTGGTTCTGGCGCTTGCCCCGGCGTTGACCGGCGTGACCCGCAAGATGAAGGCGCGGCTGCAGCGCCGGATCGGGCCGCCGATCCTGCAGCCTTATCGCGACTTGCGGCGTCTATTCGGAAAGGACGTCGTCCTCGCCGACAACAGCTCGTGGCTCTTTCGGGTGGCGCCTTACCTGATCTTCGCCGCCACCTGGGTGGCGGCGGCGCTCGTCCCGACCTTTCAAACCGGCCTTCTGTTTAGTTGGGTGGGCGACCTGATCGCTATCGTCGCGCTCCTCGGCACGGCGCGCTTTGTTCAAGCCGTCGCAGCACTCGATACCGGAACCAGTTTCGGCGGCATCGGCGCCAGCCGTGAGGTCATGATCGCCTCTCTCGCCGAGCCGGCGATGATCATGGTCGTGTTCACGGTCGCTCTCGTCGCGGGATCGACGCAATTGTCAACCATCGCGGCATTCATGGCAGACGCGGGAGGCCTGCGCGTTTCGCTCGCCATGGCACTCGTCGCGCTCATCATCGTCGCGCTGGCGGAAAACGCCCGCATCCCGGTCGACAATCCGTCCACGCATCTCGAAGTAACGATGGTGCATGAAGCGATGGCACTCGAATATTCCGGCCGTCACCTCGCGATGATTGAACTGGCGGCGTCGCTGAAACTGCTTCTCTACATATCGATCATCGCCTGCATCTTCTTTCCGTTCGGACTGATCACCGATGGAGCCGGACTACCGGCGCATGCGATCTCCCTCGCGGCTTATCTTCTGAAGGTGATCGTTGCAGGCCTGCTATTGGCGACGCTCGAAACCGTCATCGCCAAGATGCGTGTGTTTCGCGTGCCTAATCTGCTCGGGATCGCGCTGATGCTCGGCCTGCTGGGCACATTGCTGCTGTTCGTGTCGGGGGGCATGTGATGTCGCCGTTGGCCTTTGACATCGCCCATATGTTCGCCGGCGGACTCGTCCTCGTCAGCTTCATGATGCTTTACCAGGATCGGCTGCTCCCGCTGATCAACGTCCTGTCCCTACAATCCCTTCTCCTGGCCCTGTCGGTCGCATGGCAGGCGCATATCCAGGACAAGCCCGATCTCTACGTGACGGCCATGATCGCGCTTGGCTTCAAGAGCATCGTCATCCCGATGGCACTCCGCCGCATGGTGGTGCGCATGGGATTGCATCGGGAGATCGAGGTCGCCGTCGGTACCGGCCTGACGATGCTGCTTGGCATCGGCCTCGTCGCGCTATCCATGGATCTGATGCTGCGCGTGACGGCCGGCGCCAGCGCTCTGATCCGGGAAGATGTGGCCCTTGCGCTCTCTGTCGTGCTCCTCGGGCTTTTGATCATGGTGACACGGCGTAACGCCGTCAGCCAGGTGATCGGCTTCATGTCGATCGAGAACGGGCTGATCCTCGCGGGCACCGGCGCGCGCGGCATGCCTTTGGTGGTGGAAATCAGTGTCGCGTTCTCAGTCTTGATCGCCTTCATCGTCATCGGAATCTTCTTGTTCCGGATTCGGGAGCGCTTCGACACTGTCGATATCCAGGTGCTGGACCGCTTCCGCGGAGAGCGCCGATGAGCATCCTGGCGTTCAACCCCCTCATCGCTCTGCTCCTAACCTCGCTGGTCGCGGCCGCGGCGCTCGCCTTTGTGCGGGATTATCGCTGGTCGGCACGGCTGAATATTTTTGCCAGCTTTGTTGTGCTGCTTTTCGCGCTGCTGCTCTTCCGCAGCCGGCCGCCGGTCGACGACCTGCTGCTGGCCGACGACCTCAACGTGGTGTTCATCACCCTGAATGCCTTCGTGGGTTTCACGACGAGCGTCTTCAGCGCCAGCTACATCGGGCATGAACTGGAGACGGGACGTCTCACGCCCGGCTATCTGCGCTTCTACCATGTAATGTTCCAGCTGATGATGTTCGGCATGGACCTGGCGCTGACGGCCAACAATATCGGCCTAATGTGGGTCGCGATCGAACTGGCGACGCTCTCGACCATCATGATGGTCGGCATCTACCGTACGCACGAAGCGCTGGAGGCCGCCTGGAAGTATTTCATCCTCGGCAGTGTTGGCATAGCGCTGGCGCTGTTCGGAACGATCCTCGTTTATCTGGCAGCGGTGTCGACCATCGGCGAGGGCATGGGCGCGATGGCGTGGACCAACCTGCTGCGCCATGCGGCCTTCCTCGACCCGTCGCTGCTCAATATTGCCTTCGTGTTTCTCCTGCTTGGCTACGGCACCAAGGTCGGCCTGGCGCCAATGCATGCCTGGCTGCCGGACGCCCATGCCGAAGGGCCGACGCCGGTCTCCGCCGTGCTCTCGGGATTGCTGCTGAATGTGGCGCTCTACGCATTGCTGCGGTTCAAGATGATCGTCGCGGCAAATCCCGGAACGATCGCGGTCGGACCGCTGATGATCACGCTCGGTCTCGGCTCACTGATCTTCGCCGCCTTCATGCTTTACCGGCGCCGCGACATCAAACGCATGTTTGCCTATTCGTCGATCGAGCACATGGGGATCATCGTCTTCGCCTTCGGGATGGGCGGCCCGCTCGGCAATTTCGCCGGTCTTCTGCAGATGACCATGCACAGCCTGACCAAATCGGCCATCTTCTTCTCGGTTGGCCATGTCGCGCAGGTGAAGGGCACCCAGAAGATCGCCGATATCCGCGGGCTGACGAGCAGTCATCCCCTCCTCGGTTGGACGCTCGTCGCCGGCGTCATTGCGATTGCGGGGCTGCCGCCCTTCGGTATCTTCATGAGCGAGTTTCTGGTTGTCACCTCGGCCTTCTCGCGCGCGCCAGCGCTCGCCGCTCTCGCGGCCTTCGGGCTGCTGGTTGCTTTCGGTGCGCTGCTGCTGCGCCTGGGCTCGATCGCCTTCGGCGAACCCACCGGGCCGACGACACCGGTACGCGCTTCCTACCTGCCGATCTTCGCGCATCTGAGCCTTGTGCTGATCGGCGGGCTTTATATGCCGGGAGCCATGGTCGCCTGGTTCCAGAATGTCGCGGGCCTGCTCAAATGACGGAACGCGATCCATCCGTCCTAGATCCGTTCGACCGTTTGAACGGACGCATCGTTGCCGAACATCGCCCATGGCCCAGAATAGACGTGCAGGCCGACGTCTGGACGGAAGCGGCGGATCGGTTGAGCCACGGTATCCTCAACCTGCTCGGGCTCTGGGGCGAATCACAGGCCGTCCATATGGCTGTCGCAGACGCCAGTGACCCGAACCGCATCCTGGTGTTGAGCCTCACCTGCCCGGAGGGCCGCTATCCTTCCGTAGGACGAGTACATCCACCAGCGATCCATCTGGAGCGTGCTGTCGCCGATCTGTTCGCACTTGTTCCGGTCGGCCTGCCGGATACGCGCCCCTGGCTCGATCACGGGAAATGGGGCGTGCATGCCCCACTTGCCGCGCAGCGAAACGACGCTCGGCCAGCCGAGGAGTACGGATTCCTTCCCGTCGAAGGAGAGAACATTCACCAACTGCCGGTCGGACCAGTCCATGCCGGCATTATCGAGCCCGGTCATTTCCGCATCAGCGCCGATGGCGAGACCGTGGTGCGGATCGAGGAACGTTTGGGCTACACCCACAAAGGAATTGAGAGTCTCCTGCAAGGCGCCGACCTGGAGCGGGCGGCGCGATTGGCCTGCCGCTGCTCCGGCGATTCAACGGTCGCCTATGGCCTGGCATTTGCGCGTGCAGTGGAAGCGGCGCTTGGTTGGATGCCGCCCATACGCGCCGCCTGGCTTAGAGCGCTGATGGCGGAACTGGAGCGCCTCGCAAATCATCTCGGCGATGTTGGCGCAATCTGCAACGACGGCGGATTCGCCATCATGCTCGCCCATTGTTCCGTGCTGAGGGAACAAGTGCTTCGGGAAGCAGTCGCTTGCTTTGGGCACAGGCTGATGATGGATCGCATCGTGCCGGGCGGCGTCGCCGCCGATATCGACCCCGCTGGCGCCGCACGTATTGCCGCCTTAATGGCAGACATCCGTCGTCGTTTTCAGCGGCTCGTCGAGCTCTATAATACAACCGCATCATTGCAAGACCGCACCGTTGGAACGGGTATCCTGCAGCCGGCACTTGCCGCGCAATTCGCGGCCGGTGGATTTGTCGGTCGCGCGTCAGGCCGGCGCTGTGATGCGCGACGCTGGCCCGGCTACGCCCCCTATGACGAACTCGAATTCGAAATCCCTGTGCTTGAAGAGGGCGACGTGAATGCCCGTCTGTGGATACGTGTCCGCGAGGTAGAGCAGTCCATCAGGCTGATCGAGCAAATCCTCGCCAAATTGCCGGATGGCCCGATCCGGACGGAGAACAGCAGCAGCCTCGCGAGCGCGGCAAGCGAGGGCATGGCGATCGTCGAAGGCTTTCGCGGCGACATTCTTGCCTGGGTTCGAATCGACGCTACTGGCCGCATCGAACGCTGCCATCTACGCGATCCGTCTTGGTTCCAGTGGCCGCTACTGGAGGCTGCGATCGAAGGCAACATCGTTGCCGATTTTCCGATCTGCAACAAATCCTTCAACTGCTCCTATTCGGGGCACGATCTCTGAAAGCGGTCCATGCGCAAGACACTGTTCGAGAGTCTCACCCGCCGCCCCTTCACCGAGAAGTTGGCAGTTCCGACCGATCCGAACATCGTTCGCATGGCCGCCGAATTGGACGTCAAGGCTCGCCGCCGGCTTGGCCGCAGCCTGTCTCTGCGGCTCGTCGATGCGGGTTCGTGCAACGCCTGCGAACTTGAGCTCAACGCCTTGAGTAATCCTTATTACGATCTCGAACGCTTCGGCTTGCGGTTTGTCGCCTCGCCGCGCCATGCCGATGTGCTGCTCGTGACCGGCCCGGTGACGAAGAACATGCGCGAGCCGCTTCTACGGACCTACGACGCCATGCCGGCGCCGAAATGGGTCGTCGCTGTTGGTGACTGCGCCGCTTGCGGTGGACTATACGCCGATAGCTATGCGTGCGAGCGCGGCGCCAATGCGGTGCTTCCCGTCAACCTTCGCATCGTCGGATGTCCACCATCGCCAACCCAGTTGCTGGAGGGACTTCTGGCCCTGATCGGCCCGTAACCGGCGAGAAGCCGTGATCGACTTGGTCGCCCACGCCTACGGCGGATATCTGGCGACGCTGCGCGGTTCGAGTTGGCGGGACGGCATGATCGCGCGGCTCGCGGATTTGCTCGACCGCATGACTGCGGACGGGCTTATTGAAGAGCGCGACGGCGCATTGCGCTTGACTATGCCGGGGCGCGCCTGAGGGGAGTCGTTCCCCTGACGCTGGAATCAGCACTGCAGGCAGTCGAACTCCTGTGCGGCCTCGCCCCCGTTGCGCTGTAGGGTGAGCTCGCCGCTTGCCCCCGATTCTCAGGCTATGGGGTTACAGGACCGCCGCTGAGTCTTGCATCACGTCCATATGTCGGGCAGTATCGACATATGGACGCAAACCAAGCCATCCTCGCCTTCTCGGCGCTCTCCCAGCCCACCCGGCTCGAGGTGTTCCGCCTGCTCGTGAAACACGAGCCCGACGGCCTGCCGGCCGGCGAGATCGCGCGCTTCATGGGCGTGCCCCACAACACCATGTCAACGCATCTCGCCATCCTGACGCGCGCCGGGCTGATCGAGGCTGCGCGGCAGAGCCGCTCCATCGTCTATCGCGCCCAGATCGAGGCCGTGCGCGGGCTCGCCGGCTTCCTTGTCAAGGATTGCTGCGGCGGTCGACCGGAACTCTGCGCGCCGCTGATCGCCGACCTCTCGTCCTGCTGTCCACCGCAAAAGCCGTCGTCCAAGGAGGTCGCCCATGGCTGACCGCATCTATAATGTGCTGTTCCTCTGCACCGGTAATTCCGCCCGTTCCATTCTGGCAGAGAGCATCCTGCGCAAGGATGGCGCCGGTCACTTCCGAGCCTTCTCGGCTGGAAGCGATCCGAAGGGTCGGGTCAATCCTTTCGCGCTGAAGGTGCTCGACAGCTTCGACTATCCGACCGACGGATTCCGCTCCAAGAGCTGGGAGGAGTTCGCCCGGCCTGATGCACCGGTCATGGATTTCGTGTTCACCGTCTGCGACAACGCCGCCGGCGAGACCTGTCCCGTTTGGCCGGGCCAGCCGATGACGGCGCATTGGGGCATTGAGGACCCGGCCGCAGTCGAGGGCTCCGACGTCCAAAAGGAAGCCGCCTTCGTTACGGCATTCCGTTATCTCAAGGCCCGCATCGGCGTGTTCGCGGCGTTGCCGCTGATGAGCCTCGACAAGATCGCACTCGGCACGAAGCTGCGGGAGATCGGCCAGAGCGAGGGCGCGACGTCGCCGCGTCCGAGCGCAGCGTAAGGCACACCATGGACGTCGTCATCTATCACAACCCCGACTGCGGGACCTCCCGCAACACGCTGGCGATGATCCGCAATGCCGGCATCGAACCTCACGTCATCGAGTATCTGAAGACACCGCCCTCGCGGACGATGCTCAAGCAGCTCATCGCGCGCATGGGCATCTCCGTTCGCGCGCTACTGCGCGAGAAGGGCACGCCCTATGCGGAGCTTCGCCTAGACGATCCGAACCTCACGGACAAACAGTTACTCGATGCCATGCAGGCACACCCGGTCCTGATGAATCGGCCAATCGTCGTGACGCCCACGGCCGTCCGGCTCTGCCGTCCTTCGGAGGAGGTGCTCGGTCTGCTGCCGCCGCAGCGGGGCGAGTTCGTCAAGGAAGACGGCGAGCGCGTGGTGGACGAGCACGGCCGCCGCGTGGCGACAGCTTAAGGCAGCCCCATGTCCACCTTTGAACGCTATCTCACCCTCTGGGTCGCACTCTGCATCGTTGCCGGCGTCGCGCTCGGCCATTTCATGTCGGGCGTTTTTCATGCGATCGGCGCTGCCGAGATCGCCAAGGTCAATCTGCCAGTCGCTGCTTTGATCTGGCTGATGATCGTGCCGATGCTGATCAAGATCGATTTTGCTGCCCTCGGCCAAGTGAGGGAGCACTGGCGCGGCATTGGCGTCACGCTCTTCGTCAACTGGACGGTCAAACCCTTCTCGATGGCGGCGCTGGGCTGGCTATTCGTCGGATACCTGTTCCGACCATATCTGCCGGCCGCCCAGATCGACAGCTACATCGCGGGTCTCATTATCCTCGCTGCCGCACCCTGCACGGCCATGGTGTTCGTCTGGTCGAACCTCACGAAGGGTGAGCCTCATTTCACGCTGAGCCAGGTCGCGCTCAACGACTCCATCATGGTGTTCGCTTTCGCGCCGATCGTTGGCCTGCTGCTGGGATTGTCGGCCATCATCGTGCCTTGGGACACGCTCGTTCTGTCGGTCGGTCTCTATATCATCGTGCCCGTAGTCGCAGCACAGCTCCTGCGCCGGCACCTCCTCGCAAGCGGTGGAGAGCCGAGGCTGAGGGCCTTTCTAGACCGACTGCAGCCGGTCTCGCTCATCGCCCTGTTGGCGACGCTGGTGCTGCTGTTCGGTTTCCAGGGCGAGCAAATTCTGGCACAGCCACTCGTCATCGCACTGCTCGCCGTGCCCATCCTGATCCAGGTCTATTTCAATGCCGGTCTCGCCTATCTGCTGAACCGGATTTCCGGCGAGCAGCACTGCGTCGCCGGCCCTTCCGCCCTGATCGGCGCCTCCAACTTCTTCGAGTTGGCGGTCGCCGCCGCCATCAGCCTGTTCGGTTTCCAGTCCGGCGCTGCCCTGGCGACCGTCGTCGGCGTGCTGATCGAAGTGCCGGTCATGCTGACCGTCGTCTGGATCGTGAACCGTTCGAAGGGATGGTACGAGCGCGGTCAAGCAACGCCGCGCGTCATCAAAGAAGCGCGTTGATGCAGGCTTCTGATCTGTCGGATTTGCCGAATATCGATGCCGATGCGTTCGAACGTCCGACGACGGCTGCGCTGATCCCAGAGCCGCCGATGCACCCGCCGCGCATCCTGCTACTGTACGGTTCGCTGCGCGAGCGATCGTTCAGCCGGTTCCAGGCCCAGGAAGCCGCGCGCCTTCTGGAAGCGTTCGGCGCCGAGGCTCGCATATTCAACCCCAGCGGCCTACCGCTTCCGGATGATGCGCCGGCCGCTCATCCCAAGGTCCAAGAGTTGCGCGAACTGTCGGCTTGGTCGGAGGGACAGGTCTGGTGCAGCCCGGAACGCCACGGCGCCATGACGGGCATCATGAAGGCACAGATCGACTGGATACCGCTATCCCTCGGGGCGGTCAGGCCCACCCAAGGCAAGACGCTCGCGGTGATGCAAGTGAGCGGCGGATCGCAGTCCTTCAACGCCGTCAACCAAATGCGTGTCCTCGGGCGCTGGATGCGCATGATCACGATCCCGAACCAGTCCTCGGTCGCCAAAGCTTACGAGCAGTTCGATGAGGACGGGCGGATGAAGCCATCCCCATATTACGATCGCGTCGTCGATGTTGTGGAGGAGCTGGTGAAGTTCACCCTGCTGACGCACGGTCCTTCCGCCTACCTCACCAGCCGCTACAGCGAGCGCAAGAAGGCCGTAGGGAAGCTTGCCGCGCGCGTTAAGCTGACTGTGATCTAACGCAGTAGGCTATTTGAAGGAGTTCCCAAAGGCGCATCCAATTGTGCAACGGGCTGCTGCACAATCGCTTGTCAGGAGACCTCGTGCCGTCACCCACCTATCTAACGCTCGAAGAAGTCATTACCCGCTAGCGCAGTCAGGTCAGCGAAGGCACGCTCCGAAATTGGAGAGCCATGCGGATCGGACCGTCCTTCATCAAGATAGGCAAGGCGATCCTCTATCCCGTCAGCGAACTCGATCGCTGGGACAAATTCAATCTCGTGGTTTGCAGACCCTCCCGATCTTTGTCGCTGGAGGAATATGCTTCGGCCGGTTGATCCGAATCGTCATGGCTGGCTATTTAAGTCCCAGGCGATGCGATATGGCGAGACTCATGATGCGGAATCCGTGATCCGGCATGACGTTGGAGTATCATCTAAGATCCTACATGATCAGGAATTGTTCATCACGACCAGTCACGCACCACATATACCAATTAACGACCCCTGTTGATTTAAGCGTGTCGGCAATGTGTTGAAAAATAACAGAAACTGATCTTCGAGTATATTGATCCACAATCACCCCTCGGGCGATCCGACGCCATCACAGGCCGACATCCAGATGACGAAATCCATCGTCGCCATCGCGGCCCCGCTCGGCATTTCCGTGCACGACCACATCATTGTCGGCAAGAACGGCCATTCGAGCCTCAAGGGCATGAAGCTGATGTAAGTCGCGCGCAGGCTTACTGGCGCACCATGATGAACGGATCGGCGCTGTCGGGAATCCGCCGCCATTGCGCATGATCGTCGGCACCGAACCGCCAGACTTCGCCGCTTGATGAGATCAGCAGCATCTCGCCGCGCTCAAGCCGCCACATCACCGGTCCGAAGCGACTCACCAGCGGATCGCATTTCGGCTTAAGGAAGACCTGGAAGTTCTCGGGATTGCCCGCCTCGTTGTTGGTGAGCGTCAGGCCGCAGATCGGATTGCCGTTGCCGCGCACCATCGCCCAGTCGCCGATCATCTGGTCGGTCGATTTCGACAGCGCACGCGCCGCCGCCAGGCCTTGAAGAATGTAGACGCCCTCGCCGCTGCGCACGCCCTCGAGAATGCCGTTCTCGACTTCGGTGACATCCAGCACGGAGGCACCCTTCGCATCCTGAAAACGGACGATGTCGAGGCCCTTCACCGTCCATGACGCAATCGCGCCGGTGAACGGCAGGGCTTCCGCACATCCCTTCTCCAGATCGAGTTTCATGCCGAGCGGCACGGTGTCGTTCTTCAGCGTCACCACGCAGGTCCGGTCGCGCCCCGCCGTGGCCAGTTCCCACTGGCCTAACATGGCCTTGGTCTGGGCCGCGCCATCCTCTTGCGCGAACGCCGCCGTCGCAGGCCAAAAGCCTGCGGCGACACAGACAGCCAGAACGGCGGCACGGCAGATCATGCACGCTTCCCGAAAGGCGTCTCGGGCACCGGCGTCAACGCCGGCTTGCCGGAGAACCAGTTCAGCAGATTATCGACCACAAGCTGATCCATCGCGTCTCGCGTCGCCACCGAGGCCGACGCGATATGGGGCAGCAACACCACATTGTCCATCGACCAGAATGCCTCCGGCACATTTGGCTCATGTGCGAAGACATCAAGCCCGGCGGCCATGATCGTTCCATCCTGAAGGGCCGCGATCAGCGCCTCCTCGTCCACCACCGAGCCGCGCGCGACATTGATGAACACACCGCGCGGCCCCAGCGCCTTCAGCACTTCGGCATTGATCATCTTCAATGTCGAAGCGCCGCCCGGCGTGATGGCGATCAGGGTATCGACCGCCTTCGCCATCTCGATCAGGTTCGGATAGTGCTTGTGGGAGACACCCGCCGCCGGATTGCGCGAGTGGTAGACGATCGGCACGCCGAAAGCGTCCAGACGTTTTGCAATCGCCTGACCGATCCGGCCCATGCCGACAATGCCGACGGTGCGGTCGCGCAGCGATCCGGGGCTGAGACGATAACTCTGCTTGGCCCAGCGGCCTTCGCGCACATAACGGTCGGCGGTGATGAATTCGCGCAGCGTTGCGATCAACAGCCCGATCGCCGTGTCGGCGACCTCATCGGTCAGCACGTCCGGCGTATGGGTGACAACGATGTTGTGCTCCGCCGCATAGCGGAAATCGACGTGATCGTAGCCGACGCCGAAGGAGGCAATCATTTCGAGCTTCGGGAAACGCGCCAGCATCGCGCGGTCGGCCCTGACCAGATTGGTGATCGCCATGCCGCGAATGTTTTGGGCCTGCTCGGGCGAGAGTTTGGCGAGGTCATCCGGGTGGTGGAAGATGTGCACATTGAAGCGCTCGGCGAGACCCCGCTCGATCAGAGGCTTCTTCGGACCATAAATCAGGATGTCGGGCTTCGCCGTCTCGTTCGCCATCGTCGTCAATCTCCTTCCACCGCACTCTCATGCCAGTGTCGTAGCACGAGGCGCGACACCGCCGAGAGCCCGGCATAAATCACAATCCCGGCAGCCGACAAGAGCGCCAGTGCCGCAAACATCCGCGGAATGTCGAGGCGATAGCCCGCCTCCGCGATCCGGAAGGCAAGGCCCGAGCCGGAGCCGGCGGAGCCCGCCGCAATTTCCGCGACCACTGCACCGATCAGCGACAGGCCGCCCGCGATCCGCAAGCCGCCCATGATGTAGGGCAGCGCCGAGGGCAAACGAAGCTGCCACAGCTTCTGCGCCGGCGAGGCATCGTACAATGCGAACAATCCAGCCAGATTCCGGTCGACAGATTTGAGCCCGAGCAGCGTGTTCGACAGCACGGGAAAGAATGCCACGATCCAGGCGCAGGCGACCACGGCCAGATGCTGCGGCAGATAGACCAGCAACAGCGGCGCGATAGCGATAACCGGCGTAACTTGCAGGATCACCGCATAGGGCAGGAATGCATCCTCCACCCACCTTGCGCGGTTGAACAGCAACGCAAGGCCGACGCCGCCGATGACCGCGGCGAGAAACCCCTCCAGAGTTGCGCGCAGCGTGGTCAGCAGCGAGGCAAACAGGATGCCCCAGTCCTTCACCAGCGTCTGCACGATCAGGCTCGGGGCGGGCAGGATGTAAGGCGGGATCTCGCGCAGGCGGACCGTCGCCTCCCAAAGCCCCATGAGCACGGCAAAGACGATCACGGGCAGCAGCACGCGCAGCGCCTGCGGCAACGGGCGATCTTGGGAGGGCATCGCTCTGGTTTGCTCTTGATCCTTGCCCATCAGGCAACCCGTCCGCTGTCCTGCACGCTCGCCTGCCCCAGCATGGCGGAAACCTCGCGGCAGAAGCCGGCATAGGATGCCGAGGTGCGGAAGCTCTCGCCGCGCGGCTCGGGTGCATCGATCCGGTGTTCCGCGAAAATCCGGCCGGGCCGTGCGGTCATGACAATCACGCGCTGCGACAGAAAGACGGATTCGAACACCGAATGGGTGACGAACACCACCGTCTTGCGCAGGTCGCGCCACAGCGCCAGCAGGTCGTTGTTGAGGCGAAAGCGGGTGATTTCATCGAGCGCCGCGAACGGCTCGTCCAGGAGCAGGATATCGGGGTCCGTCACCAGCGCGCGGGCAAGTGACGCCCGCATCTTCATGCCGCCGGACAATTGGCGCGGATAGGCTTCGGCGAATTCGGTGAGGCCGACGCGGGCGAGACAATCGTCGATCCGCGCATGGCCTGCCGGGCTGTCATCTCCCGTCAGCCGGAGCGGCAGGCGGACATTGTCGCGCACGCTCGCCCACGGCATCAGTGTCGGCTCCTGAAACACAAAACCGATCCCGCGCGACGATCGCGCGCGTGCATCGACAGCGACGCTCCCCGTGCTCGGAGCATCGAGCCCTGCGATGATCCGCAGCAAGGTCGACTTGCCGCAACCCGAAGGGCCGAGCAGCGAGACGAACTCGCCTTCGCGGATTTTCAGATCGACCGGGCCGAGCGCCTCCGTGCCGTTGGCATAGCGCCGCGTGACGCCCTTGCAACTGATGGCCGTCATTTCGCGAGACGCAGGTCGAGGCCGACGCCTTTGTTGACGAAGCGCAACGTATAGGCCTTGCGGAAATCGACCTCCCGCTTCACGACACCGGCATGCACCATGGTCGAGAAGAAATCCTCCATGCGCGCATCGCTCATCGCGCCGATCCCGTTCTTGAGCGTGTCGCCGGAATCGACGATGCCGTATTCCTTCATCTTGGCGACCGAGTAATCCAGAATCGCATCGGTCATGTCCGGGTTCATCTTCTTGATGAGCGCATTGCCGGCTGTGTTGTCGCCGTAGAGATAGTGGTACCAGCCGATGATCGAGGCATCGACGAAACGCTGCACCAGATCGGGCTTGTTCTCGACCAGATCGGTTCTGGTCTCGATGAAGGTCGAATAGGCGTTGAAGCCGTAATCGGCGAGCAGGATCACGGTCGGCTTGAACTTGGCTTTCTGCTCGATGGCAAAGGGCTCGGACGTCACATAACCCTGCATCGCGCTGTTGCGGTTCGCCAGAAACGGCTGCGCGTTGGAGGTGTAGGGTTTGACGCGATCTTCGCTGAAGCCGTGCTCGCTTTTCAGCCACTGAAAATAGGTCGGCATCCCCTCCTTCGAGACGAACAGCGTCAGCGGCTTGAGATCGTCAAGCGTTTTGACTCTCGACTGCGGGTGCGCAATGAAAACCTGCGGGTCTTTCTGGAACATCGCCGCGACCGCAACCACCGGCACCTTGTTCGCGACCGCATCGAGCGACTGCAGATTGTTGGCGGCGATATCGAAATCGAGCTTCTTCGACAGCAACAGGATGCGGTTATTGACGTTGGGTCCGCCCGGCACGATCGTCACATCCAAGCCGTATGCCTTGTAGGTGCCGTCCGCAAGCGCCTGGAAGAAGCCGCCCTGCTCGCCCTCCGCCAGCCAGTTGGTGCCGAAGGCAACCTTGTCGAGCTTTTGCGGGGTTTGTGCCTGCAAGGGTATCAGCATCGACATCAGTAGCCCGGCCGCCGTTAACGCTCGTAACGAAAGGGCAGGCTGCATGATTGGACTCCGCTGGTCGTTCTGGCTCATGATAGAAGCCGAGGGCTCTGGTCTGAAAGAGCCCATCGCCTTCTAATCGATCAGCTCCACCGCATCCAAAGATATCTTCATTCATGAGCGCCACACCACCCCGCGACTGGACGACCATCCATTGGCCGGAGACCGATCCCGCAGCCGCGAGCGAATGGATCGCGGTGCTGCCGCTGGCCGCCACCGAACAGCACGGCCCGCATCTGCCGGTCGGCACCGATACCTTCATCGCGGAGGCTTATCTTGCGCGCGTGCAGGCGCTGCTTCCCGGACACGTTCCGGCCTCATTTTTGCCGGTCCAGAGCATCGGCTTTTCAATCGAGCATATCGACTACCCCGGTACGGTGACGCTGCCCTATCATGTCGCCATCCGCCACTGGATGTCGCTCGGGGAAAGTGTCGCGCGCAGCGGCGTGAAGAAGCTTGTCATGGTGACGAGCCATGGTGGCAACAGCGCGCCGATGGCGATTGTCGCGCAGGAATTGCGTGCCCGCCTCGGGATGCTGGCGGTCACGACCAACTGGCACCGTTTCGGTACGCCGGAAGGGCTTTTCCCGCATGAGGAAATCGCTCACGGCATTCATGGCGGCGCGGTCGAGACCTCGATCATGCTGGCGGCGCAGCCTGATCTGGTGCGCAAGGACAAGATTGCCAACTTCGAGCCCGCAAGCGTTGCGATGGCGCGTGAATTCCGCTGGCTGTCGCCGCACCGTCCCGCGCCCTTCGCATGGGCGGCGCAGGACCTGCACCCGAGCGGCGTTGCGGGCGATGCCACACTGGCCAGCGCCGACAAGGGCCGGCAATTGATCGAGCACGGCGCCAAGGCGTTATGCGAACTGCTCGCCGACGTCCATGGCTTTGACATGGCGCGGCTCGCGAACCGTCCCGCGACCTGACGAAATTTCTGCTCCGCAAAATTCGGCTTCAGCCTGCGATCATCCCGGATCGCGGCAATGAAAGCGCATGCCCTCACTTCGACCAGCTTCCATCAAGTCTGGACAGCCGTTCCGTTGCTTCCAGTTGCAAATCACTCTCAATGCTATTGACAATCATTTGCAATTATTGTTCTTAGCGGTCATGGGGAGCAACCATTTTTTGCAGCAGGTCCGTGACGGCCTGACGACAGTGCACACAACGCAACGGCCTGTGGCGCGGCGGTTGGCGGCATGGCACCTGTGGCCAATGATCGCGATTCGTCGGCCCCGTTTATCGATCGGCACGCCTGCCACCTGCGCGCTTGCAGCGACGATGGCAGCAGCCTCGCCGTGCGCCATCGCCTTCGCCGCCGACTTCCCGGTCAAAGCTGCGCCGGTCTTCGACTGGAGCGGCGCCTATGTCGGCGCCCATTTTGCATATGGCTTTGGCTCCTCGCACGCGAGCGTGTTCGATGGCGCCAGCTTCAACACACGCAACCATTTCGGCACCGCCACCGCAGGCGTGCAGGCCGGTTACAATGTGGTGCTGCCGTCACGCGTCCTGCTCGGCGTCGAAGCCGACCTGAGCTTTCCGAACTACATCGAGTCCAGCGGCGGCGTCGCCGTGACACCGACGATGAATGGCACTCTTACCGAACGGCTGGATTATGCCGGTTCGCTGCGCGCGCGGCTTGGTTACGCCGCGCCGCGCTGGTTGCTTTACGTCACCGGCGGTCTTGCGTTCGCGGGCGAACGCTTCGAATACACATCGCCTGCTTTCGACGACAAGAAGCTGTCGCTGCGCACAGGATGGATCGCGGGCGTCGGCGCCGAATACGCGATCGGCCCGAAATGGAGTGCGCGAGTCGAATATCTGTACAGCGATTACGGCCGCGACCATGTGCAACTCGGCTCCGGCCTGCAAAGTGCAAGCACGTTCGATGTCCAGACCATCCGTCTTGGGCTCAACCGGAAGATCGACTTCACCGGGAACGACAGCAACTTCGGTGACGGCTTGCCGTCAAATCTGGAAATCTCCGGGCAATCGACCTATCTGGCGCAAGCCTATCCTGCCTTCCATGCGCCCTATTCCGGCCTGAACAGCCTTGCCCCAAATGGACAAGCCAAGGCGACATGGAGCAACAGCCTCTATATCAACGCGCGGCTCTGGGACGGCGGCGAGCTGTATTTCAATCCCGAACTGGTGCAGGGCTTCGGCCTCAGCGACACGGTCGGGCTGGGCGGATTCTCCAGCGGCGAAGCGCAAAAATCGAACTTTCCCTATCCGCGCTTCAACCCATCGCGCATGTATCTTCGCCAGACCTTCGGCTTCGGCGGCGAACAGGAGACTCTTGAAAGCGGCCCGAACCAGCTTGGTGGCAAGGCCAACGTCTCCCGCCTGACGGTGCAGGTCGGCAAGTTCGCCGTGCTCGATATCTTTGACGGCAACGCCTATGCCAAAGATCCGCGCAAGGATTTCATGAACTGGTCGATCTGGGCACCAGGCGCGTTCGACTACTCCGCCGACAAGGTCGGCCTGAGCTACGGCGCGACTGCCGAGTTGAACCAGAAAAACTGGGCGCTGCGTTTCGGCTATTTCCTGATGGATGCCGAATCCAATTCCAATAATTTCGACATGCATCTTTTCCGCCGGGGCGAATACGTCGCGGAATTCGAGCAGCGCTACATGTTGTTCGGCCAACCGGGTAAACTGCGCACGATCGGATGGATCAACAGCGCCTTCTCGGGCAGCTACCGCGCGACGCTCGACAATCCCGCGCTTAATCTCGATATCGCCGCCACGCGTGAAGGCCGCATCAAATACGGCTATGTCGTCAACCTCGAACAGGCGTTAAGCGACACCGTCGGCCTGTTCGGCCGCTGGAGCTGGAACGACGGCAAGACTGAGATCATGGCCTTCACCGACATCGATGCGAGCCTCTCGGGTGGGTTGTCGATCAAGGGCAAGTCATGGGGCCGCCCCAACGACACCATCGGGCTTGGCGGCGCGATCAACGCTCTGTCGCGCGACCATCGCGATTTTATCGCGGCGGGCGGTATGGGCGTTCTCATTGGCGACGGCCGGCTGAATTACAGCCAGGAGCGGCTGATGGAGGCCTATTACGCCTACGCCATCACGCCAAAGCTGACGGCAACCGCCGATTATCAGTTTGTCGTCAACCCCGCCTACAACGCCGACCGTGGGCCGGTGTCGATCTTCTCCGCGCGGCTGCACGGCGAGTTCTAAAATCTCACACCTTCGGTGCGAACGTCTCGGCCTGCGCAAGCTCCCACGCTTCACCGAACCACGCGTTCTCGGTGCCGGACAGCAACTCGCCCGGCTGAAGCTGCGGGTAAAGCTGCGCGAACGACACCACCTCGTTGCCGGAAATGCGCTGCGAGAAATGGATCGGCCTGATCTCGCTGGGATGCTCGAGCCCTGCGGCCGCGATCAGTTCGGCGAGCGCGCGCACCATGGCGCCGTGATAATTCGCAACCCGCACCCTCTTGTCCTCGACCACCAGCGCGCGGCTACGCTGTGGATCCTGTGTGGCAACACCGGTCGGACAGCGGTCAGTATGACAGCTCAGCGACTGAATGCACCCCAGCGCGAACATGAAACCGCGCGCGGAGTTGCACCAGTCCGCACCGAGCGCCATTGCCCGCGCCATGTCGAAGGCGGTCGCGATCTTGCCCGATGCGCCGATGTGGATTCGCTCGCGGGCATTTATACCGATCAGTGCGTTATGGACGAAATTGACACCGTCGCGCATCGGCATGCCGATATGATCGGCGAACTCGATTGGCGCAGCGCCGGTGCCGCCTTCCTTGCCATCGACCACGATGAAATCAGGATAGATACCGGTCTGCAGCATCGCCTTGCAAATCGCGAGAAATTCCCATCGATGGCCGATGCACAGCTTGAAGCCCGCGGGCTTGCCGCCGGAGAACCTGCGCATCTCGCCGATGAATTGCATCAACCCCACGGGGGTGGAGAAGGCGCGATGATAGGCGGGCGAAATGCAATCCTCGCCCATCGCCACGCCGCGGATCAGAGAAATCTCCTCTGATACTTTCGCGGCCGGCAGCACACCGCCATGACCGGGCTTCGCGCCCTGGCTGATCTTGAGCTCGACCATCTTGATCTGGTCGTCGGACGCAACGCGCGCAAACGCTTCCGGATCGAATTGCCCGTCGCGGGTGCGACAGCCGAAATAACCCGAGCCGATCTCCCAGATGATATCGCCGCCATTCTCACGATGATACGGACTGACACCACCCTCGCCGGTGTCATGCGCAAAGCCGCCCTGACGCGCACCGGCATTGAGCGCGCGAATGGCGTTTGCACTCAACGCACCGAAGCTCATCGCCGAAATGTTGAAGATCGAAGCTGAATACGGTTTGGCGCATTCTGTTCCGCCGATAACGATGCGAAAGTCCGATTCCGCCGGCGCCTTCGGCGTGATCGAATGGTGCATCCATTCAAAGCCATCGGAATAGACATCCAGCTGAGTGCCGAAGGGCCGCTTGTCGAGTGCCATCTTCGCGCGTTGATAAACGATCGCGCGCGTGTCGCGGCTGAACGGCCTGCCATCTTTTTCGCTCTCGAAGAAATACTGCCGCATCTCAGGGCGGATTTTTTCGAGCAGAAAACGGAAATGCGCCGTGATCGGATAGTTGCGCAGCACCGAATGGCTCCGCTGCATCAAATCGTTGATGCCGATACAGGTGAAGCCGGCGAATATCGCGACCGCCACCCACAGGGCGGCGGGCAACTCTCCGTTCGCTAGGCCCGCGCCAAGCAGGACCAGCGTGGCGAGCGTGCAAATGGTGAGGAGGATGAAGCGTGGGGCGAAAGGTAGCAGCAGCGTCCGCATGTAGGCCTCGGAGAGAATCACAGGCATGCGAGATGACCTGAGAGCTTTTACCCTCTCATGGATCACGGCGTCACGGCAAAGAGCGATTGACCCCGGCGAAATGGCGCCCGAACCAGCAAATGGGCCTGATAACCACCTGGAGGGCCATATCAGGGTTCATGGCGATCCCGGGAAGACTCGAACTTCCGACCTACGGTTTAGGAAACCGTCGCTCTATCCGGCTGAGCTACGGGACCGGCGAGGCCGTTGATAGCAGAGGAGAGGCAGGGAGGCTACGGGGGACACCTCTGCCGGCGCAGGGCGAGGAATCCCGCCCTGCGCTCGCTGGACCATCGCAATGATCTAAACGCTGACACTACTCCGCTAGAAGCTGAAGCCGACGCCAGCCGCTGCCAGATGGTGAGACGTCCCGTCGAAGCTGGCCGTCCACGGACTCGTCGCAACATGTGTGGGATACACGGTCGAGCCAAAAACCTGATTCACCGCGCCGACATACAAATAGCGATACTCGCCGAACAGGTAAGCCCCGCTGTCGCCGAGGGGCATACGCGCACCAACCTTTGCCTGTGCCGCAAAAGTCCAGGCTGAGGCATCGGGGTTTGCATTGAAGTGGTTGATGCCTGGCTCCGCCGGATCGGTCTGAGTCGACGTGGCGCCCTTGATGGAGACATTGGCTGCTCCGATGCCGCCGCCGATATAGGGTGTGAAGCCCTGATAGGGCGTGCGGAAGCCGACAACCATATTCGCCAGAAGCACCGTGGTGCGGGCCGGGAAAGTGTCGCTGAAGGTGTGCTCGTCAAGCCGGGCTGTGGAATTCGCCAGTGTCGCACGTTGCTGGTTGCCTGCCAGATAGAACCCTTCGAGCTCCAGAGCCGGCTGCAAATATTTGCCATACGACCATTCATAACCGACATGCGCGCCACCGAACCCGACGCCACCGCTATTGATCCGCCCCCTGGCATCGACAGCCAGGGGCCCTCCCTGGGCCTCGGTGAAAAAGGCGGTGCCGGACTGACTGACGCTGGTACCGCTGCGACTGCCCCCACCACCGAAAACGCCAACATAGGCGCCGCGGCTGGATGCCGGCAAAACTGAAGCTCCCTTGGTGTACATCGCATAGGCCTGAGCCGGCGGAGTTGCCGCCACGGCGACGGCGTGTCCCGATGGCTTGGCTGCCGGTGCCGCCTCGCGGGCCCTTCTCAAAGTTTCGGCGTGCCGCTCCTGTTTCGCCTGCCTCAATTCGGCGCGCAGCTCGGAAATGGTCTGCTGCTGCGCTTTGAGCATGCGAAATAGCTCTGCATTGGATGGAATCTGCTCGGCATGTGCGGCACTCGCCGTCATCAAGCCTGCAGCCACGATGAAACACTTGCGCGCTGTCATTTGATTGCCCCTTTTGATCCCCGTTACCGCTGGCACTATGGAACTGGGCCGGAAACGCGCAAAGGCATCACGTTCTCAGCAGCGAGCGTTTCAGGTGCAAACTGCAGATTTCAAACGCAGTGTGGATTTTGGGCGACATGCGCCTGCATGCGCACTGGAGAAGACATCGCGCCAACGCGGGGACGAGAAGCGTTTGAGCCGGCCTATGAAATATCTCTGACGCTCAGCCTGCTTCCCGGAGACGGAAGACGCTGGCGGCGGCATAAGCGCCGCCAGCAAGGATTGGCAAAGTTGGTGATCAGGCCGCGCGGACTTCGTTGAGGAAGGCCTGGACCTGCTGCTTCAGCGTCTCGCCGTTTTCGGACAATGCCGACGCCGCATCGACCACGCGCCCGGCGGTAACGCCGGTCTCGCGCGCGGCATCGCGCACGCCTGCGATGTTGCTCGACACCTCGCTGGTACCTTCCGCCGCCTGGGAGACGTTGTTGGCGATCTCGCGCGTTGCCGCGCCCTGCTCCTCGACCGCCGACGCGATCGCGCTGGCGATCTCGTTCACCCGGCCGATCGTCTGTGTGATCTCGTCGATCGCATCGACCGAGGTGCGCGTGGCAGACTGGATCGCCGCCACCTGCGCCGCAATCTCGTCGGTCGCCTTCGACGTCTGGGTCGCAAGCTCCTTGACCTCGGACGCGACAACCGCGAAGCCACGGCCCGCATCGCCCGCGCGCGCCGCCTCGATGGTGGCGTTGAGCGCCAGCAGGTTGGTCTGCGCCGCGATCTCGCTGATCAGCTTCACCACGTCGCCGATCCGCTGCGCGGCCTGCGCCAGATCGCGAACGCCGGCATGGGTCTCATTGGCCTGCGCCACCGCATCGCCCGTCACCTTGGTCGATTCGTTGACCTGCTGGGCGATTTCATTGATCGAGGCGTTCATCTCCTCGATCGCCGCCGCAACCGCCTGCGAACTGCGCGACACATCTTCGGAGACGCGCGCCACGAGGTCGGTCTGGCTGGTCGCTTCCTCGGCGGTGCTGGCCATCGATTCCGCCGTCCCGCGCAGATCGACCGCCGACGAACTGACCGAGGAAACGATCTGGCCGACGCCTTCCTCGAACCGGGTCGCCAGTGCGTGCAGCGTCTGGCGCCGTTCCGCTTCGGACGCGGCGCGCTGCTCTTCCTGCGCGGCGCGCAGACGTCCGGTTTCCGCGAGGCTGTCCTTGAAGACCTCGACCGCAGCCGCCATGGAGCCGATTTCGTCGGCCCGCTGGGCGCCCGGCACCACAAGCTCATGATCGCCCGCGGTGATCGCGCGCATCGCCCCTTCAAGCGCGCGGATCGGCTGGGCAAGCCCGCGCCCGATCCATACCGAGACCAGACCGGCGAGAAGCACCGCGGCGAGTGTCATCAGCCCGAGCCACATCGCCGAGCTGTGCTTCAGCGCGGCATAAGCCGAGGCATCGCGCACAATTTCAAACACCGCAACAGGCTTGCCGGAATAGCTCTTGATCGGGCCGAAGGCGGTGCCGACAGGACGGCCCGCCTGCTCGCCTTGGCGCGTGAAGACTTCGCCGCTCAACGCGCGCTTGACGTCGTCCACGCTCGTCGCGGAATCCGTGAGCGTGGTCGCAAGCGTCTTCATCTTGTCGCCGTTCATTTGATGGATCGCGACATCGACGCCGAACCGCGCTTTCATGTTCTTCACAAAGGCGTCGCCAAAGGGTTCGCCGATATCGACATTGCCGATCACCTTGTCGCCATCGATCATTGGCGACGAACCGAACACGTTCAGGATTTCGCGACCCACCTCGACGCCGCCAATGGCTTTCTTGTCGGCCATCGCCTCGACCACCATTTTGCGGCGAGGCCCCACATCGTCTCCGAACACCTTCGGGGCATGAGCGCGCATGAAGGAGATCGAGGGCGGCGTCTGGATCGTGATCAGCTCAAGACCCAACGGCTTGATCTTATCCAGCACCTTCTGCGTCAGTGCGATCGTACCGTTACGGTCGCCGGCACTCACCAGCGCCTTGAGTTCGGGAATGACGGCGAGAGAATTTGCCACGGCAAGCGTCGTGCGCGTGTCCGCATCGAGAGCCGCCGTCAGGTTGGCGTAATCGGCGCGCGATTCGCGCTCCAGCGCCGTGTCGACCGTCGCCTGCTGGCGCCACAGGCCGAAGCCACCCAAAACCACACATGAAGCTGCGGCGACGAGAGAAATCGCCACCATGATGCGAACCGAAATGGACTTGAATTTCACCATTGCCCCCAACCATCCGATACAATGCCCGGCGACACAGTAGAGAAGGGGACTCAATAACGAATTAACGCCGTCAGCCTTGGACGAATTCAATTCGCGAGCCGATTCCATTTTTCAGAATTTGCACGACATGTAAGCTTCGTGATCGCTGATTTCCGGAATATGTCGTGAGGCGAGCGCCGCCGCACTGTTGCCAACCGATTCAAGGTTGCCGCAAAATTCGTCATCCCCCGGGCAGCCGTCAATTATGGAGATCACATGACAATCACCGTCGATGCGCTCGATCATCTCGTTGTCAATGTCACGGATGCCGTCGCATCCGCCGAATGGTATGAGCGCGTGCTCGGCATGGCCCGTGTCGTCTTCGACCCCGGACACGGCAAGGCCCCGCGCATTTCCATGCGGTTCGGGCGGCAGAAGATCAACCTGCGGCCAGTCACAACCGACAAGGTAGAATGGTTCACCGCCGATCACGAAGCTGCGGGCAGCGATGACCTGTGCTTCCTCACCTCCGCCGGGCCGGAGGCTGTCATCGCCCATCTGCGGGCCTGCGGCGTCGCCATCGAGGAAGGCCCAGTGAAAAAACAGGGCGCGCTCGGCACCCTCACTTCGGTCTATTGCCGCGACCCCGACGGCAGCCTGATCGAAATCTCATCATACGACGGATAGTTTTTCTCCCGGACGTCCGGGCCATGTAAAATCCTTTGAACCTTTTCCCGGTTCTGCCGACTTATGAGCATGGAGGCGAACCGGGAGCCTGCGACCCTTACCCCTTGGCGCTCCCGAGCCGGTTCCTATATCCTCCGGGCCAGTCATCCATGTGCTGCGGCCCAACTCACGTTGCGGCCTGAAACTAGCCATATCGGTTCGCGGAACAACAGCAAACACGTTCACTGCAGGAACTCGCCACATGATTCGTTTTTCAAGAACTTTGCCGGGCACTGTCGCCGCCGTCGTACTTGGCGCCGCGATGCTGTTGCCATGTTCGGCCAGCTACGCCGATGGCGGTGCGTTCGCCGATTATGCCGGCCACTGGTCCGGCAACGGCACGATCACCATTGCTTCCAACAACGGCACCAGCAACGAGCGGATCCGCTGCCGCGGACAATATACGACCAGCAGCGGCAATAATGTCGTGAACATCAATCTGCGTTGCGCGAGCGACAGCTACCGCTTCGACCTCGCAAGCGAAGTGCGCTCCAGTGGCGGCCAGTTAAGCGGCTCATGGACGGAAACGAGCCGCGGGGTGAACGGCAGCGTCGAAGGACGCGTATCCGGCGGACAGGTGACCGCTCTAGTGCAGACCAACGGATATGCCGCGACCTTCAACATCTCAACGCGCGGCAACAAGCAGTCGATCGCCATCGCCTCGAAGGGCGAACTGCGCGCGGTTAATATCTCGCTGACCAAATAAGCCTTCCGAACTGACAGTCAAAAAACATCTCCGGGCTTTCGGGCCCGGAGATTTTTCGTTTTGAAAACCTGCCTCAAACCGAACCTGCCTCACTCGGCGGGTTTCGGATCGGTGCGACGCTCGCCGCGCAACCGGTTCGACAGACTGATGAGGAACATCGCCGTCGGGCGCAGGATGAACAGGTCCGCGACCAGCGCGGCAATCATCGAGAAGGCGCTGAGCCAGCCGAACAGCCGCAGCGACGGCAGATCCGAAAACACCGTCACCACCAGTCCGCAGGCCAGCACCACCGTGGTCAGGATCAGCGCCGGCCCGACCAGCACCGTGGCGCGCTCCACCGCAAGCCCTTCATCCACGCCGGGCTGCTCCTCCAGCCGCAGACGATTGAGGAAGTGGATCGTCGCGGAAAGGCCCAACCCGAACGAGACGGTCAGCGCCACCACGCTGGCGAATTGCAGCCCCTCCCCCATCAGCCACAGCACCGTGCCGGACAGCACCACCGGGAAAATGCCGGGCAGGATGCTCACGAACATCACGGTGAGCGAACGGAACGCAAGGCCGATGAAGGCTGCTACCAGGCCGAACTCGATCGTCAGACCATGGTTGAGCTTGTCGATCATGCTGGCGCTGTTACGCGCCGCAATCGCCGACAGTCCGGTGACAGCTATCTGGTAACCCGGATGAGCTTGCCGCACCGCAGCCATCGCGGCATCGAGCTTGTTGACGGTCGGCAGGATCTGGCTGGAATCGAGATCCGGCACACGGCCCGAAACTACCACGGCATCATGATCGGGGGAGATGAAACGGCCGACCAGATGCTTCGGCAGCATGTCGACATATTCCTTGAGCGTGGCGACATCGGAGCGGCCCGCCTTCTCGGCAAGCCAGCGGCGCAGCGTTTCCAGCGACCACACATTGCCGACACCGGCCTGCTTCTCGACAATGCTGTGAACGTCAGCGATCACCTGCAAGGTCTGCGGCGAATACAGGCTTTCGCCTTTGGGGAATTCGATCAGCACATCGATTGGATTGGCGCCGGTCAGCTTGGCGTCGAGCCGGCTCGATGCCTCGACCGCCTGCTTTTTGTCCGGCACCTGATCGGCGAGACGATACCGCGGCTGCAAATGGGCGTAGATCGTGCCAAGGCCGACCACCACCAGCAGCGCGATCAGGCTGAAAAAGCCGGGCCGTCCGACCATGCGCACGGCAATCCAGCGGCAGAACGAGCGTAGTGCCTCGACGCCGGCGTCGGCGCCCTTGATCTTGGTGGCGAACACATTCTCCTTGCGCACCAGCAGCACGCCGAATACGGGCACCAGCGACAGCACCGCAACAAGCGCGATGATCGTCGCCAACAGCCCGGCTTCTCCGAATTTCCGGATCAGGTCCGAATCGGAAAATTGCAGCGCGATGAAGGACAGCGCCGCAGTGCCATGCGTCAGCACGCAGGCCGGGCCGACGACCAGCACGGCATTGCGGAACGCCGTGCGCTTGTCCTCGCCCGCGATCAGGCGGTCGCGCGCGGCGAAGGTGAGCTGCATCGAGTCGGCGAAACTGATCACCATGATGAGCGGCGTCATCACGTTCAGGAACATATTGAGGCTGAAGCCGAGCCAGCCGAGCGTACCGAGCGCCAACAGGATCGCCAGCAGCGGGGGAAACGCCGCCGCGACCATGAATGATATTCGCCGGAAGAACACGATAGCGATCAGGCAGCCCGCCAGAATTCCCGCGATGTTGTAGGTGAGGCCATCCCGCTCGACGGCATTGCGGATTTCGAGCTGCATGACCGGCACGCCGGACAACTGGCTTGTCAGTCCGGTCCCGGCAAGATCTTCGCTCATCAGCTTGCGGATGTCGCCAACGGTCTTGCCAAGACCCTTGCTGCTGACGACCTGCGGATCGAGCGCCAGCACCACAAGCGCCAGCGTGCCATCTTCGGACAACAGCTTGCCGCGAATGACCTCGTTGCTTCTGACCTTGGCAATGAAGTCCTGATACGCCTGCCCCTGCGGCAGCGTCTCAGGGAAAAGCGCCGCCGGCAGATTGCCGTTCTCGGGCGGCTGACGCGCGGAAAACAGCGAGATGATGCCGCGGGTGCCATCTACAAGCTGCAGGTCGGTGACGAGGTCGCGCAACTTCTCCAACGAGTTGCGCGCGAGTAGCGACTTGCCTTCGACCACCACCAGCACGTCGTATTCGCTGGAGGGGAAGCGCTTCGTCACCTCCTCATATTGCTTGTATTCGGGGGTGTCCGAGCGAAACAACTGGCTGAGCGAATCGTCGATCTTGATGCGCTGAAGGCCGAAGAATGCCCCGACGCACAAGGCAACCAGGATCACCAGCGACAGGACCGGCGCCTTGACTGCGATCAGGCCGATCCGCTCGAGGCCGAAGGCAATCGAAAAGTTACGGCGAGGGTCGGCCGGAACGGAAGAGGTGTTTGGCGGAGGAACGGTCATAGGTGATCCGGGTGACGATTGAGAACGGAATTCGGACGCGATCGATCAACGGCTGACGACGCAACTGCGAAACACTTCGATCTTCGCGGTGCGCCGCACGTTGATACCAGAGCGGTTCCACTCTCGCCAGCGGACATCCCCTCTCGACCTCTATCCTTGGGACCAAAGATACCTCGACTTGACGGCGAAATCTGGAAATTGGGAACCAGGCGGGAGCCTGCGGATTTTATTTCAACCAACAGGAGCATGACATGGCGAGAAAATACTCCAAGGGCGCAGCCCGCAAGGTTGAACGCGCGATGAAGAAGCGCAAGGCCGGCACGCTCAAGAGCGGCCGCAGCGGAAAGAAGGTGAAGAGCCGCAAACAGGCGATCGCCATCGGGCTCTCCGAGGCACGCAAAGCAGGCAAGAAAGTCCCCAAGAAAAAGACCGGCCGTAAAGCGGCCAAAAAGAGCACCCGGAAAACCGCGAAGAAGGCCACTAGAAAGACGGCACGCAAGACTTCCAAGCGTCCGGTGCAAAAGCGCAAGGCAGCCCGCAAGCGCCGGCGCTGAGCGAAGTCTCGCTCCTGCCCCCTCCTCCAGTCGATGGTATCGACGTCTTGAAGGCGTCACACTGTCGTGGCGGCATTGTGCAAATTGTAGCCAGCCATTCCCTTGTCGGGTGTTTTAGTCGCACCTATCCTGAATGGAACTAGGTACCGAAGGAGGTTGTCATGGGTTTGCTTGATGTTCTCAACGGGATGCAGAATGGGCCGCGCGGCCCGAAAGACCCCACCGCCTCCGGCGGCATGTCGCCAATAACCATGGCAGTCCTGGCCCTGCTTGCCTACAAAGCCGTCAAGCATGTCACCGGCTCGACCGGCACGGCGACCGCGCCCACGGGCGGCAACTCAACCTTGCCCGGAAGCACGACTGCTCCAAGTGGGGGCATGGCGACCGGGGGCCTGAGCGGCGGCCTCGGGGGACTCCTGCAGGGCAATCTCGGTGGCGTACTCGGCGGCCTCTTGGCCGGTGGCGCGGCCGGCAGCGTGCTGAGCGGCGGCCTCAATGACCTGCTCAAACAATTCCAGGATGCGGGCCATGGCGACGCCGCCAATTCCTGGGTCGGGCCCGGCGCCAACAAACAGATTTCATCGGGCGATCTGGCGAGCGCACTCGGCGCCGACCAGATCAACACACTGACCACCCAGACCGGTCTGTCACGCGATGAACTGCTCGAAGGACTGGCGCAGCAGCTCCCGAACATCATCCATCAGCTCACGCCCGATGGCCGGCTGCCGAACGCACAGGAAGTGTCGCGCTGGCTGTAAGCCAGCTGTGTCTCCCCGTCTTTTGCAAAAGGAATTCGCAATGCTCTACATCATTCTGGTCGGGTTCGTTGCCGGCATCCTAGCGCGCTTTTTGTCTCCCGGCCCAAACAACCCGTCAGGATTTATCCTGACCACCGTGCTCGGCATTGTCGGCGCCTTCGTCGCAACATGGATCGGTCAGGCGATCGGTCATTACGGTCCCCATCAAGGCGCGGGATTCATCACCGCAACGATCGGCGCGCTGCTGGTGCTGTTCATCTGGAACAGGCTCGTTGCCCGCGGTGTGATTTCCGATCCGGGCAATCGCTGACATCATGCGCGCCGGCGTCTCAACGATCTGCCGGCGCATTTTCTTTTTTCTTGCCACGATATCGAGCGTGACGCTTGCGGGCGCAGCCGCGCAAGCGGCTTGCGACAGTCCCCTTCAGGGCGAGGGACAGGTATCCGCCATTCTCGATGCCCGCACGCTGCGGCTTGACGATGGCCGCGAGGTTCGCCTGAGCGGAATCGAAGTTCCGAAGTCTGCCGAGATTGCGGGCACGGCATGGCTTCGCGAACATGCCCTCAGGCAAAAGATCACCTTGCGCGGCATCGATGATGCACCGGACCGCTACGGGCGGCAGCATGCATTCGCGCTGCTCGACGGCAGTGAGATGACATTGCAGAGCGCGCTCGTCGGGGAAGGACACGCCATCGTATCAGCCAGTCCCCGCGATAGGACCTGCACGGCGGAATTGAGGGAGGCGGAATCACGTGCCGAGGGTTCCCGGCTCGGCGTCTGGTCACAGCCCGCCTTCGTTCAGGAGGCTACCGCGACAGCCGGTATCTTGAAATATATTGGCCGTTTTGCCCTCGTTGAGGGTACAATATTATCCGTCCGGCAGGCTGGCGCGACGGTTTATCTGAATTTTGACCGGCGGCGGATTCAAGGCTTTGCCGTGACCGTTTCCCGTCGCATGATGGCGAGCTTTGCGGCTGCGGGAATGACCCCCGCCACGTTGCAGGGGAAGCGGGTTCGGGTCCGGGGATGGATCTCGCAGCATGGCGGGCCGCGCATGGAAGCGAGGCTCCCCAGCCAGATCGAGTTCGTCAGCGACACAAGGACGGCTGCGGCCGGAGGCAAATAACGCGTGGGACGACAGGCGCTGACGCACCATGATGGAGCAGGCCGCTTCGCGGCAGCGGCTGTGCTGTGCCTTGCGCTCGGAATGAGCGCCTGTACCGACATGGGCCGCTTCCAGGTCTCAGGCAACGAGAAGCCGCCACCAACCATCAAGGCGACACGCCCCTCCCCGGAAACCAGCGCGACCGACCGCGAGCATCAGCGCATCCTCGCCTCCTATGGCGGAGCCTATAACGATCCGAAACTTCAGGCCCTGATCACCAAGGCGGTGGATCGCCTCGTCGCGGCTTCCGACCGGCCGGACTTCTCCTATCGGGTGACGATCCTCAATTCAGGCGCGGTGAATGCCTTCGCACTTCCGACGGGCCAGCTTTACGTCACACGCGGATTGCTCGCGCTGGCGAGCGACACCTCGGAATTGTCCAGCGTGCTGTCGCATGAAATGGCGCATGTGCTCGCCAAGCACGCCTCGATCCGCGAGGAACAGGCCAAGCGCGCCGCCCTCGTCAACAATATGGTCGGCGAAGTGGACAGCGGCGACGCCAACATGCAGGCGCTGGCGCTGGCAAAAACCAAACTGACGATGGCGAGCTTCTCGCGCGCGCAGGAGTTCGAAGCCGATGCGATCGGCGTAGCACTTGCGGCGAAGGCCAATTTCGATCCCTACGGCGCGGCCCGCTTCCTCTCGGCGATGGAGCGCAATGCCGCGCTGAAGACATCGCACACCGCGGACCCTCGCTCGCAGGATTTCCTGTCCTCTCATCCGGCAACGCCCGAGCGCGTGGAGAATGCCGAAACCAGCGCCAAGCAATATGCCGCGTCAGGCAGCCATGAGCGCGACCGCAACGCCTATCTCAGCGCGATCGACAATCTTGTCTACGGCGAAGACCCCAGCGAGGGCTTCGTGCGCGGACGGCGCTTCCTGCATCCCAAGCTCGGCTTCACCTTCGTCGCACCCGAGGCCTATACGCTCGACAACACCGCGCAGGCCGTGGTCGGCGTCCGCGAGGGCGGCACGCAGGCGCTGCGGTTCGACGTGGTGCGTGTGCCGCAGGAATTGCCGCTGTCGTCCTATCTCAATTCCGGCTGGATGGAGAACGTCGACAAAAGCTCCGTCGAGGAAAGCACCATCGGCGGCTATCCTGCCGCGACCGCAGCCGCCAGCAGCGATCAGTGGCAATTCCGCATCTACGCGCTGCGTGTCGGCGGCGATGTCTATCGTTTCATTTTCGCGGCGAAGGACAAGACGGGAGATGCCGAGAAGTCGTTCCGGGAGACGGTCAATTCGTTCCGCCGCCTGACTCTCGCCGAAATCCAGGCGGCCCGGCCGCTGCGCGTCAAGATCGTCTCGGTGAAGCCCGGTGACACCGTGGAATCGATGTCGCGGCGGATGCAGGGCGTCGACCGCCCGCTGGAGCGTTTCCGGATCATCAACGGTCTGGACCAGCGCGCGGCGCTCAGGCCGAACGACCGCGTCAAGATCGTCGTGGATTGAAGCCCCCACAAGCGGCTTTCATTTTCTGCGAGGCAATAAAAAACCCGGCCGCGAGGCCGGGTTTTTAAATCGATCGGATGGCTGCACTCAGGCCGCCTCGTCCTCGCTGAGGGAATCGTCGTCGTCGCCATCGTCGTCGGAGGCTTCGCCCACCGCATCGGCACTGGCTTCCGCCTTGGCCGCACCGCGGCGCGGACTCTTGGCGAGATTGGCTTCGACTTCCTTGACCGCTTCGGTCTCGGTGATGTGCTGCACCACCGCGATCTCGCGCGACAGGCGATCGAGCGCCGCTTCATAAAGCTGGCGTTCGCTGTAGGACTGTTCGGGCTGCGACTCCGAGCGATAAAGATCGCGCACGACTTCGGCGATGGCGACGATGTCGCCCGAATTGATTTTCGCTTCGTATTCCTGCGCGCGGCGCGACCACATCGTCCGCTTGATGCGCGCACGGCCCTTCAACGTCTCCAGCGCACGCTTGACGAGTGCAGGGTCCGACAGCTTGCGCATGCCGACATTGATGACCTTCGCGGTGGGCACGCGCAGCGTCATCTTGTCCTTGATGAAGCTGATAACGAACAGCTCCAGCGTCGCACCCGCGATCTCCTGCTCCTCGATCGCAAGAATCTGACCGACGCCGTGCGCCGGATAGACGACGAATTCATTGGTCTTGAAGCCCTGGCGCTGCGTCAGAACCTTCTTCGGTTCCTCCACCTTCGCCACCGGCTTGGCGGCCGGCTTCACCACCGGCTTCGGCGCAGCCTTCGCGGCGGGTTTGACGGGGGCCTTGGCAACCGGCTTGACGGCCGGTTTGGTTTTGGCAGCGGCCGGCTTCGCCGCTCCCTTGGCAGGGGACTTCGCGGCAGGCTTGGTGGTCTTCTTTGCTGGCATTACACTTCTTTTGCTTTTTGAGGTGCTGGCTGCCACGGCGGCAGCCTTCTTGCCGGAGGCGCCACGGGCGGGCGTCTTGCCGGAGTGCTTGTCTTTGGTTGCTTTGGTTTTGTTATGACGCGATTTGTCTGCCACGGCGCCTTGCGTGGAACCGCCACGCCCCTGATCGACCCGGTTGCCCTTCGACGCCGGTATCCGGAAGCGGACAAGGCGTGAACAACCGACGGAATGTGCCAATAATAGCACATTTTCCGCAAAAATCAAAGGTTTATGGACAGTTGAGGTGTATCGATACCGTCGCCGGAAGGTGCGCCACCAACTACGGTTAAGAGGATTCCGTGCTTGGGCCGTTTCAGTCCCCGGTGCCGGGGTTGGGCGAGAAATAATTATCGAACTTGCCCTCGGCCCCATCGAACTCCTTGGCGTCGGCAGGCGCGTCCTTTTTCTGGGTAATATTGGGCCAGGTCTTGGCGTATTCGGCGTTCACGCCGAGCCATTTCTCCAGATCGGCCTCGGTATCGGGCTTGATCGCTTCCGCCGGGCATTCCGGCTCGCACACGCCGCAATCGATACATTCGTCCGGATGGATCACGAGCATGTTCTCGCCTTCGTAGAAGCAGTCGACGGGACACACCTCAACGCAGTCCATGTATTTGCACTTGATGCAATTTTCGGTGACGACGTAAGTCATCCAGATCTCCGGAACCTTTCTAAATTCGGGTGTTGGCCTAGCGCAGGATATGCAGCGCCGCAAGAGAATGAAGCCTCTGCTATCGCAGATAGTTACTTCTCTTTCCCGTTCAATTCGTCATAGAGGCTCTGCGCTGATGGCGCATCGCCTCGCCGTTCGCTGAAAGCGGCGACCCTCAAGATACGGACCCGCGTATCGAGCACCACCGTCAGCACATCACCGGATTTCAACGCATGGCCGGGTGAAGTCTGCCGCAGGCTGTTGAGACGGACCCGGCCACCCGACACCAGTTTCGCCGCATCGCCACGCGTGCGCACGATCCGTGCATGCCATAGCCATTTGTCGAGACGCTGGCGATCCAAATGCGCGTGTCAGTCCTTGCGATTGCCGAGTTGTTCCTTAAGCGCGGCGAGCTTGGCGAATGGCGAGTTCGGATCGGCCACGCGCTCGCGCTCACGCGGCGCGCTGGTCGCGAAGGTGCGGAAGTTTGAACCGTTGTCCTTGCGGTCACGGCCCTCGCGCTTGCCCTCGAACTTGCCTTTGCCCTTGAAGCGCTGATGTGGACGATCGCCGCGCTCCTCGCGCGGACCACGCGCCTGAGCGCCCTCTCCTTCCGGACGCGGCTTGCGGTCTTCCCGCGCACGATCGCGGTGATGGCGACGCGGTCCACCCGAACGCTCGGCCTTGTCTCCCGCCTCGGCAGTTCCTCCCTCCGGCGTCGCCGCGCGCGGCTGGTGGCGGTGATGACGGTTGCGATCATGGTGATGACGGCGCTCGTCGTGGCGACCCGCAGGACGCCACACTTCGACAAGCTCCGGCTCCGCAGGTGTGGCGGCGGGTACAGTTCCGTCGGACGAAGCAGCTTCTACGGAAGTTGCTGCCGTATCGGGCTGCGATGTTTCCACGCCTTCTGCGGCAGGCGTTTCCTCACTTGCCGGTTCAGCCTCTGCCGGTGCGAATGCGACTTCCGGCAACTTCGTAGCGCTCGCGAGATCGACGGCGGTCTCTGCCGCCACCTCGGCCTCCACTGACGCAGTCTCGACAGCAGCAGTTTCGGTTGCCGCTTCGGGGGTGGCATCTGCCTGCAAAGCAGCGGATTCGGTTTCGGTCGCGGCAGTGGCAGGTGTTTCCGCAGGCTTTGGCTCCTCCGGCAACGGCGCGCGGCGGTCCATGCGATAGCCGAGCGAGCGCAGCACGGAGGCAAAATCCTCACCTGCTGAACCGGTGAGCGATGTCATCGCCTGCGTGACCGTGAACGAGCGGCCGTCGAACGCACCTGCGGGCCTCTCCGCGCCGGTGCCGGGACGCCACGACAGAGCGGGACGAATAAGATCGGCCAGCCGCTCGAGAATATCGACGCGGACCGCGCGCTCACCCGCGAGCTTGTAGCCGAGCACACGATAGGCATCCTGCGACAACGCCTTGTCCGCCGGGAATGATGTACGGCCCGAGGCCCCGAGATGCTGCGCGCCGCCAAGCGCGTTCATGTCAATCTCGTCCTGCTTCAGCGCCCACAACAGCGACGCCAGCGTGCGTGCACCGGGCTTCAAGAGCGCCGGGAAGAAAATATGATAGGCGCCGAACCGCACGCCGTATTTGCGCAATGTTGCGCGCGACGGCTGATCGAGATCCTTCATCTCGGCCGCGATCTTCGGCCGCTCCAGCACGCCGAGCGCCTCGACGAGTTGGAAGGCGATGCCGCGCGCGATGCCGGTGACATCCTCGGCCTTCGAGAGGTCGAACATCGGCCCGAGAATCTTTTCGACATGGGTCTTGAACCACAGATCGAGCCGCGCCTGTACCGCATCGCGCGATGCCCCGGTGAGGCGCTCGTCGGCAATGATGCGGATACGCGGATGCAACACATCGTCCGCGGCGGTGAGCTTGCCGACCGCATCGCCGGTCCAGCGCAGCGTGCCATCGGAGGCCAGCGCGAACTGATCGTCGGCAGCCGCAGAGAGCTTCTCCGCGCGCGCATCGATCTCGCCCGCCAGCGCCTTGAGCGCGGTGGCCTGCAACGCCTTCGCCTCGGATCCCGCCTCGGCGGCATCTGGCGCAAACATGAAGCCATCGAGGCGGCCGATCACATGGCCCTCAACGGTGACTTCGCCGGTCTTTCCAATTTCAGTCGTCAACATCGTGTTTTCCCGCAAGCGGCGCATCAATACACTGGTCCGGCGATCAACGAAACGCTCAGTTAGCCTCGAATGCAGTGCATCAGACAATTTATCCTCCACCGCACGGGTGGTTTCCTGCCAATAAAGGGGGTCGGAGAGCCAGTCGGGGCGGTTGGCGGCAAAGGTCCAGGTCCGGATTTGTGAAATCCGCGCGGACAAGGTGTCGATATCGCCGTCGATCCGGTCCGCCTGCGCCACCTGGGTCGCGAACCATTGATCCGGAATCCGGCCCTTGCGCATCAGAAAGGTAAACAGCGCCGTGACGAGTTCGGCATGAGCGGCGGGCGATAATTTCCGGTAATCGGGAACCAGACAGGCCTCCCATAGCTTCTCGACCGCATCTGCATCCACCGCCATGTCGCGCACTTCAGGGTCGCGCGACGCATGATCGAGCACGCGCTGGTCTTCGCCGAGCGGCGAGCGCGTCAATGCCTCGTGTCCCGGTGCCGCCGCGAGCGACACCTGCAACGCCGCGAGCGACGAGAAGTCGAGCGCGGTGTTCCTCCATTGCAGCATCTTCACGCTGTCGAAGGTGTGATTCTGCAACGCGTTCACCAATTCCGGCTCGAACGGCGCGCAGCGTCCTGTCGTTCCGAACGTACCATTGCGCGTAGCGCGGCCCGCACGGCCCGCGATCTGGGCGAATTCGGCGGGCGTCAGACGGCGGAACTGATAGCCGTCATATTTGCGGTCCGATGCAAAGGCGACGTGATCGACATCGAGGTTGAGGCCCATCCCCACCGCGTCCGTGGCAACGAGATAATCGACATCACCGGACTGGAACATCTCCACCTGCGCGTTGCGGGTGCGTGGGCTCAGCGAACCCAGCACCACCGCCGCGCCGCCATGCTGGCGCCGGATCAGTTCGGCGATGGCATACACTTCATCTGCGGAGAACGCGACAATCGCGGTGCGGCGCGGCTGGCGCGTAATCTTGCGGTCGCCCGCGAATTCCAAAAGCGACAATCGCGGCCGCGTCACGATATTCGCGCCGGGCAACAGCCGCTCAATCAAAGGCCGCATCGTCGCGGCGCCGAGCAGCAGCGTCTCGTCGCGGCCGCGCCGATGCAGCATGCGGTCGGTGAAGACATGGCCACGTTCGAGATCGGCCGCGATCTGGATTTCATCGACCGCGAGAAACGACACATCAAGATCGCGCGGCATCGCCTCGACGGTCGATACCCAATAGCGCGCCTTCGGCGGCTTGATCTTCTCCTCGCCGGTGATCAGCGCCACGGAGTCCGCGCCGACGCGCGCGGCGATCTTGTTGTAGACCTCACGCGCGAGAAGCCGCAGCGGCAGGCCGATCATCCCCGAGGAATGCGCAAGCATCCGCTCGATCGCCAGATGCGTCTTGCCGGTGTTGGTCGGGCCCAACACGGCCGTCACCCCTGCGCCGGGCGCCCGATCTGGCCGAAGATGAGTGGTTGAAGGAGAGGAGTGTTTCACAACGCGACGCTTTTCGGCTCGGAATGCCTTGAGAATTCAGGATTGGAACGAGTCCGGAACGAAAGCAGCCCGAATCGCTGACTCATGTCGTGTCCGGCTTCGTTCACCGCAAGATGTCGTGTGAGCAGTATTGCTCTGCCACCAGATCGCGGATTCCGGGGCGATGAATTGAGCGTAACACGCGGCGATTCCTTAATTGCACGGAGGACTCCGTTTGCCCTGTGAGTCAAGCCATCGCGAGGCGAGAATCTAGTTGGCGCGCTTCGATGCCTGCGACTGCGCTGCGGTGTTGAATTCGGTCGCCTGCACCATACCAAGGCCAATGGGTGTCGGAATCCGCACCCGCACCGGCACCATCACCCGTGTGCCCGCGATCGGCGCAAGCGCCACATCCATGTCCTGGCGCTTGACCAGATATTTGATCGCCGCGCGCGACGGCACATAGCCCGCCAGCGGTTTGAAGCTCACCGAACAGACGACCGTCGAAAGCCTTGCGCCGTTGGCCAGCGTCACCGTCTCCAGCGCCTTGAAGGCGAGCTGCAGATCGTAGCGCATCCGCCCGTCGAAGATCGCCGCCCCGGTGGCGCAGCCTTGCGGGCTGGGCAGTTCGTCCTTGCCCGGCGCTACAAACATCACCCCCGACATCGGGTCGCTCACGCTGCGCCGCTGGGCATCCATCACCGGAATACGATCCGGCGTCGGAGGCGGTTCAGGCTCGATGGTCGAAGCCGTCACGCGCTCACCGGCAAAGGCGATCCGGATGGTCTCGTTCTTCTTGCCGTAGAACACCGAGCTCAGATAGGCCTCCGGCACCAATCGGCCCGCGAGCACCTTGCCTTGCGCAGATCCCGTGCCGTGCCCGCCGCCGATGGCCTTGACGAGCCCCGTGGTGCCGCCGGACGTCAATCCCGAATAATCCTTGTCACCGATCACGATCGTCCAGTTGCCCTTGCCGATGACGATTCCGCTCAAGGTCGCCTGATATTTGGCGTCCAGCCGGCCCTGCGCATGAGCAGGGCCGCTCAGAAGAAGCATCGGCGCGACGTAAAGCAGCCGGCTCCAGAGGCCTCGATCGAAAAAATCCATCAAATGAGAGTCCTGATCCGTCCGGGCAATGCGTCACCGCCGGCAACAAAATCGGGAACCGGCAAAAGCATTGTCTTCCGCTTGATTGCGCCGATTATATGTTGGGAAATGCTTGGCTTTGTTCATAAAATCGCTATTCTCCCGGCGTTTTCGGGCATTTCGGCGCCTCCGCCGTCTTGACGCTGAGCCACCCTCCGACTATACGTCCGCGGTTCCTGAAATGGACGGTAGCAACCCCCGCGCGGGCCTTTTCTGGCTCCGGGAGACACAAGGATTTCGCCATGTCACGGCGCTGCGAGTTGACGGCCAAGGGGCCGCAGGTTGGCCACAGGGTCAGCCATTCGAACATCAAGACCAAGCGCCGGTTCCTGCCGAACCTGTGCAACGTCACGCTGATCTCCGAGACGCTCGGCCAGTCGGTGCGCCTGCGGGTGTCCACCAACGCGCTGAAGAGCGTCGACCACAATGGCGGCCTCGATGCCTTCCTGCTCAAGGCCAATGTGGCGACCCTGTCGCCGAAGGCCGCTGATCTGAAGCGTCAGATCGAGAAGAAGAAGCTCGCCGCAGCGAACTGAGCCTGGACAAGGCGGCCTCTGCGCTTCGATAGCCTGCAGACAGCATTAAAAAAAGCCGGATCGTTCGATCCGGCTTTTTCGTTGTTGGTGGCATTTGATCCTCCCGAGGCTTTCGCCTCGAGAGGAGATTGAGTGCAGATCAGGCCGCAGCCTTCGCCGGCTTGCGGAGCTTCGCCCAGAGGTCAGAGATCACACCCCAGAACAGGGCGACGAGACCCAGAACCATGATCGTCGAGACCAGCCCGTTCGAGAAGAAGACGCTGAGGTGGCCGCTCGAGGCCAACAGCGACTGACGGAACGCTTCTTCCGCCTTGTCGCCGAGCACGATGGCCAGAACCATCGGCGCGAGCGGATAACCCGTCTTCTTCATGAAGTAACCGACGATGCCGAAGATGAGCATCAGGATCACGTCGAAGCTGGAGTTGTGCACTGTGTAGGCACCAATCGCGCAGATCACGAGAATGACCGGAGCGATGATGCTGAACGGGATGCGCAGGATCGCCGCGAACAACGGCACGCAGGTCAGCACCAGGATCAGGCCGACGAGGTTGCCGAGGTACATGGAAGCGATCAGGCCCCAGACGAAGTCCGGCTGTTCGACGAACAGCAGCGGTCCCGGCTGCAGACCCCAGATCAGGAGACCGCCGAGCAGCACCGCAGCCGTCGGCGAACCCGGAACGCCGAGCGCCAGCATCGGCAGCAACGCGGAAGTGCCCGCGGCATGCGCCGCAGTTTCCGGTGCAACCACGCCTTCGATCTCGCCGTTGCCGAAATTATGGCCACGCTTCGAGATGCGTTGGGCGATGCCGTAGCTCATGAACGAGGCCGGCGTCGCACCGGCGGGCGAAATGCCCATCCAGCAGCCGATCAGGCAGGAGCGCAGCGACACCATCCAGTAGCGCGGAAGCTCCTTCCAGGTCTGCCAGACCACTTTCGGATTGATGCCCGCAGCCTTGCCCTTGAACGCGAGGCCTTCTTCCATCGTGAGAAGAATCTCACCGATGCCGAACAGGCCGATAACCGCGATCAGGAAGTCAAAGCCGTTGAGCAGGTCGGTGAAGCCGAACGTCAGGCGCAACTGGCCGGTGACGCTATCGAGACCGACTGCCGCCAGCGCGAAGCCGATCATCATCGAGGCGACCGTCTTGAACGGCGGTTCCTTACCCATGCCGATGAAGCTGCAGAAGGCGAGGAAGTACACCGAGAACTTTTCAGCCGGACCGAATTCGAGAGCGAACTCTGCGACCAGCGGCGCCACCAAGGTAATGACGATGACCGCGAACAGCGCACCGACGAACGACGAGGTGAAGGCTGCAGTCAACGCCTCACCCGCGCGGCCCTGCTGGGCCATCGGATAGCCGTCGAATGTCGTGGCCACCGACCACGGTTCACCGGGTATGTTGAACAGCACCGACGTGATGGCTCCGCCGAACAACGCTCCCCAGTAAATGCAGGAGAGCATGATGATCGCGCCGGTCGGCGTCATGCTGAAAGTCAACGGCAGCAGAATTGCGATGCCGTTGGCGCCGCCTAGTCCCGGCAGCACGCCGACGATCACACCAAGCAAAATGCCTATGATCATCAGCAGAATATTGGATGGCTGTAACACGACGGCAAAGCCGTGAAACAGATTGGCGATATCTGCGAGCATGGACGTTTTCCTACCTAAATCTCTTTTATCGTTTCGAGCGCACTGCTCGCGTCACAGGCCGAGCCAATACTCGATCGGGCCCTTCGGCAGCGGAACGAGAAACCACTTTTCAAACATGAAGTAGATTCCGACCGGCACGCCCACGCCGTACAGGACTGCCTTGTACAGTGGGTATTTACCGAGCCACATCATGAAGCCGCCGATCAGCACCATCGATGCGATATAGATGCCGGTGTAGGGCAACACGAAAACATACACGGCGGTCGGAACAATCACCGCCAGCACCTGCTTCAGCTGATACCAGGTGGCAAACTCGCGCTCGCCATCGATGGTGCGGGCGCTGTTCAGGTTCATCAAGCTCGACAGCACGATGATGATACCGAGATAGAACGGGAAGAAGCCGGACTTCGGACCTTCGGCGCCCCAGCCGATGCCGACCTGCATGCTTCCTATAATTGTGATGAGGCCAAAAATGATGCAGGCAACGGCAACACCCATCTCCACGGTGCGATGAGCCGGGCCGCCCGACTGGTCATGTGATGCTTCGCTCATTGAGTCGAATCCTTGCGCGGAAAGAGTTCGCCCGGCGAACAGTCATGTTCGCCGGGTTCACAGTTGTGATGATTTACTTCTTCGCGATGAAACCCGCGTCCTTCATCAGGGTCTCGTGGGTCTTCTCAGCATTGTCGACCCACTTCAGGTACTCAGCACCGCTGAGGGCGGTCTGGTTGAAGGCACCGTCCTTCATGAGCTGGGCCCATTCCGGAGTCTCGCGCACCTTCTTCATCAGGTCGACATAGTAGGCGACCTGCTCCGGCGTTGCGCCGGGAGCCATGAAGAAACCACGCAGCATCAGGTATTCAACGTCCAGGCCCTGCGACTTGCAGGTCGGGATGCTGGACCAGGCCTGATCACCCGCCACCTTGTCGTTGTAGGCGAGCGTCTTGCTGTCGAACACGCAGAGCGGACGCAGCTTGCCACCGCGCCACTGCGCCACGGCTTCGATCGGGTTGTTCACGCTGGAGTCGATGTGATTGCCGACGAGCTGAACGGCAACTTCGCCACCGCCCTTATAGGGGATGTAGGTGAGCTTCTTGCCGGTCGCCTTTTCAAGCGCGACGGTGATGATCTGGTCTTCCTGCTTCGAACCGGTGCCGCCCATGCGGAACTGGCCATCCGGCGCAGCCTTGATCGCGTCGATGTATTCCTTCGCGGTCTTGTACGGCTTGTCCGCATTCACCCAGAGGATGAATTCATCCAGCGCCATCATCGTGACCGGGGTGAGATCCTTGTAGGAGAAAGGAATACCCGTCGCGAGCGGCGTGGTGAACAGGTTCGACAGCGTGATAATCAGCTTGTGCGGATTGTTGCGCGAACCCTTGACGTCGAGGAAGCCTTCGCCACCCGCGCCGCCCGATTTGTTCACGACGATCATCGGCTGCTTCATCAGATTGTGCTTGCTGATGATGCCTTGAACGACGCGCGCCATCTGGTCGGCGCCGCCGCCCGTGCCTGCCGGCACGACCAGTTCAACAGGACGCGTAGGCTCCCACGCCGCCATTGCAGACATCGGCGCCAGCCCGAAAGCAGCAGCACCGAGCAATGCGGCAAGGGCATAACTCGTCTTCGTACGTACACTCATGCATATCCTCCCTGAAACACCAGCCGGTCTTGGATGCCGGATTATTTTGGAACGGTAATTGGCACTACCGCGATAGGGATCGTGCAACGGACTGGAAAGATTTTACATATGCCAGATGGGGGGATGAGACGATCTGTCGCAGGGCGTTCTGTCGCACCCCCCTTTAATTTTATTGCAGAGCATCATTTTGCTGCAATTGCGCAAAGAGCGGCATTTACCGGTCGAGCAACGTGAACTGGACCAGCAGCGTTCTTTGGATCACTGAAAAATTATCATCTGAAATCAATGTAATAACTGTCTCTCCGGATCGCGCCACATGAGCTGCGATGCCTTCGAAGTTATCGATTTCAGCACCTAAATCAGCCGCGAAGAGAACGGGCCCATCAACCAGTGAACCCGGGGCAAATGTCGAAACTGGTATACAACGTACTTGGATGCCAACTCCCTTGGTCAGGGAAAACTTCCGTTCCAGCAGCAGGACATCCCCTGACGGCAACAGTGTAGCATCACTGACGTCGAAGTCATTCGACCGCTTGATATGAAAAATACCAGGCGAAGGACCGCCGATCAGAAAGGCCGCGATGTTGCCGTCGGCATCGAGCGAGCGTTCGGAAATCGCAAGTATCGTACCGGCGAGCCGATGCCCTTTGCCGATATAAACGAGCGATTCCAGCCCGCGATTATAAGGCAGTTTTGCGATTTCCGGCGGCGCGGCGACCTCCTCCGCACGCGCCAGGATACCGCCCTTGTCGAAATCGAACCGCACGATCTTGTTGACCCGCTCGATCCCGACATAAGCGATCGATCCATCAAAGGTCAGCGATTCGGTATCGAACCAGCCTTTCGCCGCGAGCGGCTGGCCGTCGCGGTCGCGCATCGGCGCCGACCTCACATCGGCCAGGCCGCTCAGAGCATCGCCGCTATAGACAAGGCGTCCGTTGAACCAGTCGCCCTTGTCACTCGCCATCACGAAATTTTCGCCGGCGGCATCGAGATGCAGCGATGACAGCCCGCCGAATTTGCGGAATGGCGAAGTCAGCACCAATCCGCTGCGGAATTGAAACGAACCAAAGCGGACATGCGAGGGATCGCGCAGGTCGAAGGAACCCATCGCCCGCGCATTGACTTCGACCGGAACGATGGCGTCCGCGGGTCGCGCCTGCGCACGGTTCTGAAATAAAGGAATGATCTGCGCAGCGGCGAGGCCGCCAACCGCTCGTCCCAGAAACGCGCGGCGGGAAATGCAGCGCGCCATGGCCTGCTCAGTGCAGTTTGCGGCGACGGTCTGCCGGAGGCGCGCCGTGGGTTTCGCTGAACAGTTCGGCGAGCTTTTCGGTAATCGCGCCACCGAGCTCTTCCGCGTCTACGATCGTGACCGCACGTCTGTAGTAGCGCGTGACATCATGGCCGATGCCGATGGCGATCAATTCCACGGGCGAGCGTGTCTCGATCTCCTCGATGACCCAGCGCAGATGCCGCTCCAGATAGTTTCCGGAGTTCACCGAGAGCGTTGAATCGTCAACCGGCGCGCCGTCCGAGATCATCATCAGAATCTTGCGCTGCTCGGGGCGCGCAAGCAGACGCTTGTGCGCCCAATCGAGGGCCTCGCCGTCGATGTTCTCCTTGAGAAGCCCCTCGCGCATCATCAGGCCGAGATTCTTCCGCGCGCGACGCCACGGGGCGTCCGCCGACTTGTAGATGATGTGGCGCAGATCGTTCAACCGGCCGGGATTGGCAGGCTTGCCTGCCGCAAGCCACGCCTCGCGCGATTGTCCACCCTTCCAGGCCCGCGTGGTGAAGCCAAGAATCTCGACCTTGACGCCGCAACGCTCCAGCGTCCGCGCCAGAATGTCGGCGCAAGTCGCCGCCACTGTGATCGGGCGACCGCGCATCGAGCCGGAATTGTCGAGCAGCAGCGTCACCACGGTATCGCGGAAGGTCGCCTCCTTCTCGTGCATGAAGGAGAGCGGATGGAACGGATCGGTGACGACGCGCGACAGCCGCGCCGGGTCGAGCATGCCTTCCTCAAGATCGAATTCCCATGCCCGGTTCTGCTGCGCCATCAGCCGGCGCTGCAGGCGGTTGGCAAGGCGCGCGACCACATGCTGCAAATGCGCAAGCTGCTTGTCGAGATAGCCGCGCAGCCGCGTCAGTTCCTCGGCGTCGCACAGTTCGTCTGCGGAAATGACCTCGTCGAATTTCGGCGCAAAGGCATGATATTCCGGCCCTTTTGGCTCGTTGCGTCCATGCTGGTGCGGCCGCGTGGCGTCGCCGGGCGTTTCTTCTTCGCCCATATCGCCTTCGTCGTAGTCCTCACTGGAGGCGAGTTGCGATGCATCGACGACGCTGTCCGACGAGGCATCCTCGCTCTGCGACTGTGACTGGTCAGCGGACATCTCGTCCGTCTCGTCCTTGTCGGCCTCAGCCTCCTGACCGGCCTCGCCCTTGTCGCCGCCCTTCTTGTCCTCTTCCTCGTTCTCATCCTCGTCCGGCTCGGCGATTCGTTCATCGCTGAGTTCGAGCGCGGTCAGCACGTCCTGGATGGATTCGCCGAACTTCGCCTGATCTTCGGTGAGGCTCTGCAACTGATCGAGCCGGTGACCGACCTTTTCCTCCAGGGTCGGCCGCCACAGATCGACGATCCGGCGCGCCGCCACCGGCGGCGCCTGCCCTGTCAGGCGTTCGCGCACCAGCATCGCCAGCGCATCCGCCAGCGGCGCATCGGCGCGGTCGGTGATTTCGTCATATTTGCCGCGATGGAAATGGTCGTCGAGCATCGCGTTGAGGTTCTTGGCGACGCCCGCCATCCGCTTCGAACCGATGGCTTCGACACGCGCCTGCTCCATCGCCTCGAACACCGCGCGCGCCTGCTGGTTGCTCGGCGCAAGCTTGCGGTGAAGTTTCGGGTCGTGACAGGCGAGCCGCAGCGCGATCGAATCCGCATGGCCGCGCACGATCGCGGCGTCCTTCCGGGTCAGCTTGCGCGAAGGCTCCGGCAGCCGCGCCTTGCCGGGCGCGATGCCCGGCCGCTCCGCGGAAAACGTAACGTCAAGCTCGGATTTCTTGGCGATCGCCTTCAGGCAGGACGTCACCGCACGCTTGAACGGCTCCGCCGGAGATTCCTTCGGACCCGTCTTGAACTTGTTTGTCGTCGCGGTGCTCATAGCTTTTTCGTGAACCAGTGACGCGTCGTGTCTTGCGGATAACCGTCGATCGAACCGAATTCCTTATAGCCGCACGATCGGTAGAAACCGGGAGCCTGAAAGCTCATGGTGTCGACATAGGCACGCACGGCGCCGAACTTTCTTGCCGCGTCCTCGATCGCTGCAATGAGCCTGGTGCCGTAATCCTTGCGGCGAAGCCGCGCTTCGATCCAGAACATCTGGATGAACAACACATTGATCCAGACTTCGCCGGTGACGCCGCCGACGATGACATTCTTTTCGCGCAGGGAGACGGCAAACCGTTTATGCCGGTGTTTTCCCAACTTCTCCGTATTGTAGCTCCAAAGCCCCTTCAGCACGGCTCTGTTCGTCTCGCCGACAGTCCGCTCGACAGCGATCTTGGGCATCTATTCAGCTCAGCTCAGTGCGACGTTGACAGCACTTTCCGGCAGATCGACGTTGAAGCAGCGCTGATAGAATTCAGCCACCAGCGGGCGCTCCAGTTCGTCGCACTTGTTGAGGAAGGTGACCCGGAACGCAAAGCCGAGGTCGCCGAAGATCTCCGCGTTTTCGGCCCAGGTGATGACCGTACGCGGGCTCATCACGGTGGAGAGATCGCCATTGGCGAAAGCGTTGCGCGTGAGGTCCGCAAGCCGCACCATCTTGTTGACGATGTCGCGGCCGGCGTCGTTGCGATAGTGCTTCGCCTTGGCGAGCACGATCTCGACTTCTTCGTCGTGCGGCAGGTAATTCAGCGTGGTGACGATCGACCAGCGGTCCATCTGGCCCTGGTTGATCTGCTGGGTGCCGTGATAGAGGCCCGACGTGTCGCCGAGACCGATGGTGTTGGCGGTCGCGAACAGGCGGAACGCTGGATGCGGCTTGATGACCTTGTTCTGGTCAAGCAACGTCAGGCGGCCGGAAACTTCCAGTACGCGCTGGATCACGAACATCACGTCGGGACGACCAGCGTCATACTCGTCGAACACCAATGCGATGTTGTTCTGAAGCGCCCACGGCAGGATGCCGTCACGGAATTCCGTAACCTGCTTGCCGTCGCGCACCACGATCGAATCCTTGCCGACAAGGTCGATGCGGCTGATGTGGCTGTCGAGGTTGACGCGCACGCACGGCCAGTTCAGCCGCGAGGCTACCTGTTCGATATGCGTGGATTTGCCGGTGCCGTGAAAGCCCGTGACCATCACGCGGCGGTTCTTGGCGAAGCCCGCAAGAATCGCGAGCGTGGTCGCGCGATCGAAGCGATAATCCGGATCGACATCCGGCACATGGGGATCGACTTCCGAATAAGCGGGGACCTCAAGATCGGTGTCGATGCCGAAAACCTGGCGCACGGACACCTTCATGTCCGGCAGTCGCGTGGTTTCCTGCGATTGCAAAGTGGCAGCAGTCATCATTCCTCCGTGGTCTCGGATGCTCCCGAAACCAGACGTGCATTGTTCGCGCGGGTGGGATGCGGGGTGAACCTAGCAGAGAGCCGCAAACGGCAGAAGCCTTGCGGCTGCTAAAAGTTCTTTCGTTACATCAAAAACATAGTCCATTTATCGGAATTATTGAAGGGCCCCCGGTACCGCATGTTTGCCGGGCAGGGCCTGCAGATTTGCAACCCCGCATTGGTTTTCTTCTCTGCGTTCCCACCTATAGGCGGTCCGACCGTTCCTTCATTCCACATTTTGGATCGTGCGTGAGCCAGTATCTCGATCTCATCGTCGCCTTTGTGTCGTCGCATGGCGCCGTTGCTTATGTCGTCATTTTCCTATCCGCCCTGCTGGAAGCCGTGCCGCTGGCGGGCTCCGTCGTGCCCGGATCGACGGTGATCCTGGCCTTGAGTGCACTGGTGCCAAGTGGGAACCTGAAGCTCGCGCCCATTCTCATTGCCGCCATCGCCGGTGCGGCACTGGGCGACGGCCTCGCTTACTGGCTCGGCTACACGCAGAAGCGGCGCGTGCTGTCGCTGTGGCCGATGTCGAAATACCCAGCTCTGATCGCGGAGAGCGAGCGCTTCTTCCTGCGCTACGGCACGTTCGCGGTGTTCTTCGCCCGCTTCGTGCCGCCGATCCGGGCTTTCGTGCCGATCACGGCAGGCGCGCTCGACATGCCGCCACCAAAGTTCTTCGCCATCGATGTCCTGGCCGTTCTGGCCTGGGCGCCCGCGATGATCCTGCCCGGCGTGCTGGCGGGGTCCGCGGTCGAACAATGGGGCGCGAAAGCCGAACATTACGCGCTGCCGCTGGTCGGCGGCTTGCTCGTGATCGGCGCGGCGATATGGGCGTTTCGCTGCTGGCGAGCGCGCCGCCGTGCACTGCACGCCACGCCCTGCAAATAACCGTCAGCCTACGGACGAACCACGGTCTTCAGATAATTATACGCCTTGACGATCTCGATCAGGCGATCCTCGGTCGAGCGATCGCCACCATTGGCGTCGGGATGATGTTGCTTCACCAGAAGCCTGTATTTCGTCTTGACCATCTCGAGCGTCGCGTCCGCACCCAGCCCCATCACCTGCAGCGCCTTGCGCTCGGCGTTCATCACCTTCCGCGTTTCGGTCTTGGTTTCAGCCTTGGCACCCGGGCCCGGACGCCAGCGGCCCCGCCCGTTCATTTCCTGGAACATCGCGAACGGATCGAGCGCACCCTCGAACTCGTCCTCCACGCCGGGCTTACCTTTGCCCTTGCCGGTGTTCGCGCCCATCTTCCAGGTCGGACGATGGCCGGTCTGCGCATCCTTCTGATAACGCGCGACCGCCTCGTCGCTCATGCCTGAGAAGAAATTATAGGACTGGTTGTATTCACGAACGTGGTTGAGACAGAAGTGCCAATATTCGCGCTCCTTGCCACGGCCCTTCGGCGCACGATGCGGGGCAGGATTTTTGCAATCCGGCCATTCGCACATCACCGCCTCTTCCTTGACGCGGGCTTTTCCCTTCGCGGCAGGCTTGATGCGGATCTTGTCAAAATATTTCGAATCGAAAGACATCAGCTCGGACAACGTGGCTCAAGAGGACGGGAAATCGCGAATTTCGCGAACCGCGGACTATACATCGCCGAGACCGCAGACCGCAAATCATAGGGGTCGCGCATCAAGCGCATTGACGGCGCTCAATAACGCACGATATTGCGCATATCATGACCGCCAAAGACACGATCGCCAAAAAACTGACCGACGCTTTCCATCCGGAAAGCCTCAGCGTCATCGATGAATCTCATCTGCATGAAGGGCACGCCGGGCACCGCCCTGGCGGCGAAACGCATTTCAGGGTTCATATTGTGTCTCGCGCCTTCGAAGGGAAGAGCCGCGTCGAGCGCCACCGGATGATAAACGCGATTCTGGCGGACGATCTCGCGGGTGGCGTTCATGCGCTGGCGCTGAAGACGCTGGCGCCCGGCGAATAGCCGCGCATTCTGCCGTAAATCCTAGAAAAAACTGAACGCCCGGCCCGCACGGCGCGGCATCGGCTCGTCCGTTGCCGGCGGCAGCGGGAAGATGCGCAGCGCGGTGATGCGATTGCGCTCGCGGCGGAGCACCCGGAAACGAAAACCGTGGAAGGTGAAGATCTGGCCACGGTCCGGGATCGAACGCGCCTCATGAATGACGAGGCCCGCAATGGTCGTTGCCTCCTCGTCCGGTAGCTTCCAGTCCATCGCGCGGTTGAGATCGCGGATCGGAACCGTGCCGTCCACGATCACCGAACCGTCGGGCTGAACGCGCACGCCGGCCACGACGACATCGTGCTCGTCGGAAATGTCACCGACGATTTCCTCCAGAATGTCCTCCAGCGTGACGAGGCCTTCCACTTCGCCGTACTCATCCACCACCAGCGCGAAATGCGTCTTGCGGCGGCGGAAAGCCTTCAGCTGCTCCGACAACGGCCGCATTTCCGGCACGAACCATGGCGGCAATGCGATCGCGCTGACATCGACCTTGGAGGTATCGCCTTCCGTCACCCGGATCGCGCGCAACAAATCCTTGGCGTGCAACACGCCGATGATGTTCTCCGGCTTGTCGCGCCACAGCGGGATGCGGGTGTATTCGGTGGCGAGCACTTCGCGCACCAGTTCTTCCGCCGGCAGGTCGGCGTTGATCATCACCATCTCGGTGCGGTGGACCATGACGTCGGAGACATCGAGGTCTTTGAGGTCGAGCAGGCCGCCGAGCATGTCGCGGTCCTGCTTCTCCACACCGCCCTCATGATGCATGAGATCGACCGCGCCGCGCAGCCGTTCGGTCGGCGACAACAGGTTCTGGTGCGCGCCGATCGGAATACGCAGCAGCTTCATCAACAGCCGCACCACCACGTCGATCACGGTGAGGAGCGGGCTGAGGATCAGCAGGACCCACTGCATCGGCCGCGCGACCAGCAGCGAGACCCGATCCGGCGCATTGATCGCCACCGTCTTCGGCAGCACTTCGGCAAAAATGATGACCAGCGCCGACATCACGCCGGTCGCGTACAACACGCCGACCTCGCCGAACCATGCCGTGAACACGCCGGTGGCGAGCGCGGACGCGCCGATGTTTGCAAGGTTATTGCCGACCAGCAGCGCGCCGATCATGCGCTCGCGGTTCTCAAGCAGCCGCGTGACGATGCCGGCCTGACTGCTGCCCTGCGTCTTCAGCCGCAGCATGCTCGCGCGGGACGAACCGGTCAGCGCGGTCTCGCTCGCCGAGAAGAATGCGGAGACCAGCAGACAGGCAATAACGATGGAGAACGTGATCCAGCCCATGCTCATCAGTTGGGTTTTTGCGACAGTTTCTCGCTCAGGAAATCGCGCACCGACGCCGGGTCGACATCGTTGACGATGACGGCGCGGCCAAGCTGTTCCAACAAGATAAAGGTGAGCTTGCCGCGCTTGACCTTCTTGTCCTGGAACATCAGCGACAGCAGCGCATCCGCATCGCCGACACCTTCCTGGGTGAAGCCTGCGATATCCTGCAACCGCGTCGGCAGGCCGACGGCAGCCAGATGCGCCTGTACGCGCGCCACGTCGTTCTGAGAAATCATCCCGCGCCGCGCGGAAAATTCCGCGGCAAGCGTCATGCCGACGGCAACACCCTCGCCATGGAACAGACGATCGGAAAATCCGGTCGCGGCTTCCAGCGCGTGGCCGAAGGTATGGCCGAGGTTGAGCAACGCGCGCTCGCCGGTCTCAAACTCGTCGCGCGCGACGATCCCCGCCTTGGCGCGGCAGCTTGCGGCGACCGCATGTTCGCGCGCCGTATTCCCTGAGAAAATCCCGTCGTGATTTTTCTCGAGCCATTCGAAGAAACCGAGATCGCCGAGCAGCCCGTATTTCGCGACTTCCGCATAGCCCGCGCGAAACTGGCGCGGCGACAGCGTGTCGAGCACGGCGGTGTCGGCCAGCACTAGAATCGGCTGATGGAATGCGCCGATCAAATTCTTGCCCTTCGGCGAATTGATCCCGGTCTTACCTCCGACGGAAGAATCGACCTGCGCGAGCAGTGAGGTCGGCACCTGCACGAAATCGACGCCGCGGCGCACGATGGCGCTCGCAAAACCTGCGAGATCGCCGACCACGCCACCGCCGAGCGCGACCACGAGATCGTTGCGTTCGATTTTGGCCGCGATCAGCCCTTCACTGACATCCTCAAGCACGCCGTAGCTTTTTGATCCTTCGCCATCCTCGACGATGATCGGCTGCGCCGCTTCAACGCCAGCGGACTGAAGCGCATCCATCGCCGGGGCCAGCCAGTGCTTCGCCACCGTGCGGTCGGTGACGATGGCAGTACGCGCGCCGGGCCGGAGCGCCTTGATGCGTTCACCGAGCGAGGGCAGCAGACCGCGCCCGATCGCGATGTTGTACGAACGCGCACCGAGGCCGACCTCAAGCATCGTCGTATCGTCGGAACGGGATTTGGTTTCAGCGGCGGCGGGCATCGGTATCCTATTTAAGTCTTATTTGCGAAAGCGATAGGCGTTCCGCACAAATATTCATGGAGAGCATCGATGCATTCATCGACAATTTTATCGTGCGGCACGTCGCGCGACACGATGGAAATATCGGCGAGGCCGTAGAACGGCTCGCGTGCGGCAATCAGGCGCTCGATGGTCGCGGCCGGGTCCTCGGTCTGCAGCAGCGGGCGATCGGAGCGCCGCTTCACCCTGCGCAGCACGGTCGGCCCATCCGCTTTCAACCAGATCGATACCGCCTTGTCGCGAATTCGCGCGCGCGTATCCTCGCGCAGGAAGGCGCCGCCGCCGGTCGCGAGCACCTGCGCGCCGCCATCGAGCAGCGCCGAGATCACCTTGGCCTCGCCCTCGCGGAAATACGGCTCGCCGTGATTCGCGAAAATCTCGGTGATCGTCATGCCGCCGTGCCGCGTTTCGATCTCATGATCGGCATCGACGAACGGCAACCGCAGACGCGCGGCCAGCCGCCGCCCGACGGTGGATTTTCCCGATCCCATCATGCCCACAAAGACAATCGCCCTCGGCCCGAGCGCCGACAGGATGTCGGCGATCTGGTTCTGGGCAACACCTTGCCGGGCAAGGATTTCGGGCATTTCCGCAGGCTCGTCAGGGCTCATATGCAGCCATCTTACCGCCTTCGGCCGCCTCGCCATAGGGGACATTATGGAAGGCTTGCTGAAACGGCCCGAACATGGTGGATGTCGTTAACGCTCCGAGATTGCCCGGGCGGCCGGAGATGGGACGGCAGAAGACCAACGCCGAGAGCCAATGCCAAGTCTGTTTCGCTTCCTGAGCGTGATCGCGATCATCGGCGGCCTCATTTATGGCGCCGTGTACGCGCTGGCGAATTTCGTCAAGCCGACGCCCCGCGAGATGACGATCAACATCTCTCCGGACAAGTTCCAGAAGAAGTAACGGGCGGGAGGCGTGATGGCCGCATCCTCCGACGCAAGAACGATCGATCTGTTCCTCGACATGCTCGCCGCCGAACAAGGCGCGGGCGACAACACGCTCAACGCCTATCGCAGCGACCTCGAGGATCTCGCAGCCTTCCTCGCACGCGCCAAACAGGATTTTGCGCACGCCGATACGCAGGTTCTACGCGACTACCTCGCCGACCTCGACCAGCGCGGCTTCAAATCCTCAAGCGTCGCGCGGCGGCTATCGTCGATGCGACATCTGTTTCGTTTCCTGCTCAACGAGCGCAAGCGAACCGACGATCCCGCCGCGATCCTCTCCGGCCCCAAGCGCGGCCGCGCGCTGCCGAAAGTTTTGTCCATCGCCGACGTCGACCGGTTGCTTGGCAAGGCCCGTGAGTTCGCGGACCGCGACCAGCCGCCACTCCAGAAGGTGCGCGCGATGCGGCTGTGGTGCCTGCTCGAAGTGCTCTACGCTACCGGCTTGCGCGTCTCGGAACTGGTGGCATTGCCGCTGTCAGCGGCGCGGCGCGATGCACGAATGATCGTGGTGCGCGGCAAGGGCGACAAGGAACGCCTCGTTCCGCTCAACCAGAGTTCACGCGATGCAATGGCCGCCTACCTCGCTGCCGCCGGTACCGCCAAGGAGGAAAAGGGCGAGAAGGCCAAATCTGAACCCGCTTCAAAATGGCTGTTTCCGTCCTCGGGAGAAAGCGGACATCTGACACGGCAGCATTTTGCACGCGATCTGAAAGAGCTTGCGGTCGCGGCTGGAATTTCTCCCCGTCTTATCAGCCCGCACGTGCTACGCCATGCCTTCGCAAGCCACCTGCTGCACAACGGCGCCGACCTGCGTATCGTCCAGACGCTGCTCGGCCATACCGATATCTCCACGACGCAAATCTATACCCATGTGGTGGAGGAGAGATTGAAGAGTCTGGTGCGCGATCTTCACCCGCTCGCCGAAAAATAATATTTCAAATATATCAGGCGTTTATCTTTCGTTCCGCCGCGCTTGACTTGAGAGGGTCCTAAGTCCAGTTTCCGCCCGCCGCACACATCCCTTCATTCCATCCTATATTTGTTTTCATGGCCGATCCGATCCGCAGCTATCTCGACTTCGAAAAGCCCGTCGCCGAACTCGATTCGAAGATCGACGAGTTGCGCACGCTCGCAGCCGGTGGCAGCGACATCGGCGAGGAAATTTCGCGGATCGAGGACAAGGCGAAGATCGCGCTGCACGATCTCTACGCCAACCTGACACCGTGGCAGAAGACGCAGGTCGCGCGGCATCCGCAGCGGCCGCATTGCGTCGATTATATCGCAGGCCTCATCACCGAATTCACGCCGCTCGCGGGTGACCGCAAATTCAGCGACGACGATGCCATGATCGGCGGCTTCGGACGTTTCCGCGGCGAAAGCGTCTGCATCCTCGGCCAGGAGAAAGGCTCCACCACCGAGAGCCGTCTCAAGCACAATTTCGGCATGGCGCGCCCCGAGGGCTATCGCAAGGCCGTGCGGCTGATGGAGATGGCCGACCGCTTCGGCATTCCGGTGCTGTCACTCGTCGACACCGCAGGCGCCTATCCCGGCATCGGCGCGGAGGAGCGCGGACAGGCCGAAGCCATCGCGCGCTCGACGGAAGCGTGCCTCAACCTCACAGTGCCGAACGTCGCCGTCATTCTCGGCGAAGGCGGCTCGGGCGGCGCGATCGCGATCGCCACCGCCAACCGAGTGCTGATGCTGGAGCATGCGGTCTACAGCGTGATCTCGCCGGAAGGCGCGGCCTCGATCCTGTGGCGCGACGCCACCAAAGCGCAGGAAGCCGCCACCAACCTGAAGATCACCGCGCAGGACCTCGCACGGTTCGGAATCATCGACACGATCCTGAAGGAACCGCCGGGCGGCGCGCATCGCGACTCCGCCGACATGATCGCGCGCACGGGTGATGCCATCGCGCAATCACTCCGCGACCTCGGCTCACTCGATCCGGTGGCGATCCGCACTCAGCGGCGGCAGAAGTTTCTCGATATCGGACGCCGCCTCGGCTGAAGGCGTCCCGCCGCAATCGTGGCTTTTTCGTGAAATTTGACTTAACTTTACTTTCACTATGGAGCGGGTTCCTCACACCCCTCCAGCTTGCGGGTGAAGGTTCTTTAAGGATAATAATCGGAAATATCCGCTCGTTCAGGTTCCCGCACGCCGCGGCATTCGCGCCGTGGAATCCGAAGCGCAGGGTGCATCTTGATCAACCGTTCCCTCATCCGCGCATTGATGGTTTCCGCAGCCTTGGCGACCGGCACTTTACTGGCCGGCTGCAACGGCGAGAACCTTGCGCAGAGCGCCAAGGCCACCAAGCCTATTCCTGAAAAACTCCTGGCCGAGATGGAAGCCAAGAACATGGACAAGGGCTCGCCGATCCTGGTGCGCCTGTTCAAGCAGGAATCCGAACTCGAAGTCTGGAAGCAGGATCGCAGCGGACGCTTCGCGCTCTTGAAGACCTATGCGATCTGCCGCTGGTCCGGCGATCTCGGCCCGAAGATCCGCGAGGGCGACCGCCAGACTCCGGAAGGCTTCTACTCCATCACGCCGGGGCAGATGAACCCGGCCTCGGCCTACTATCTCTCCTTCAACATGGGCTATCCGAACGCCTATGACCGCGCCTGGGGCCGCACCGGCTCGCAGCTCATGGTGCATGGCGACTGTTCGTCGCGCGGCTGCTACGCGATGACGGACGAACAGATCTCGGAAATCTATTCGCTCGGCCGCGAATCCTTCTTCGGCGGCCAGACGGCGTTCCAGGTGCAGGCCTATCCGTTCCGGATGACGCCGCAGAACATGGCGAAGTATCGCGACAATCCGAACATGCCGTTCTGGCGCATGCTGAAGGAAGGCAACGACATCTTCGAGGTCACCAAGACCGAGCCGAAGGTCGATGTCTGCGACAAGAAATACGTCTTCGATGCCGAACCCCTGCCGGGCGGCAAGCCGCTGACCTTCAACCCCACCGGCAAGTGCCCGGCCTATCAGCTCAACCCGGAAGTCGCCCAGGCGCTTCAGGACAAGGAGCGCGCCGACCGCAGCAAGCTCGCCGAGCTGATCTCGCATGGCGCACGGCTCGCGAAGTCGCGCGCGGGCATCGACGGCGGCATGCATCCGGTGTTCGCCACCAAACTGCCGGACGCCCAATCGATCGCGATGAGCGACGTCAACGACTACACCATTTCAGCCACGGGCCCTGCACCGGGGACGATCCCCTCTTACGTCAATCCGCCGCGCGCGCCAGAAGGCGCGGTGATGGAAACAGCCGCGACGAGCTCTTCGTCCGAGACGACGAGCCAGACCGGCGGCCCGAATGTTTTCTCGGCCCTCGCCAGCAAGGTCGGCTGGAAGCGCGAGCAACCCGCCGAACCGCAGGCTGCGCCCGCGCCAAAGCCCACTCCTGCGCCGAAGTCGAAGGCCATCGCGAAGAACGTGGCGCCCGCACGCGCGCCGGAAGTCAGGATGCCCGAGCCCCGGATCATTCCGCTCAACCGCACGGCACAGGCCGGGCCCGAGACCAAGCCTTCGGAAACGAAGTCCTCTGCTCCGGTGCCGCCCGAAACGATCGCCGGCGCACAACCCACCGCGCCCGCCAATTCGTTCAACAGCCGCTGGTCGAGCTTCCAGTAAGCCGCATCAATCCCAGCCGTCAATAAAAAACGCCGGTCCTTCGACCGGCGTTTTTTATTGGCACAGCAATCGCAGCACGCTTACGCGAAGCGGCCGTGACAGTGCTTGAACTTCTTGCCCGAGCCGCAAGGGCAATCCTCGTTACGCCCAACCTTGCCCCACGTTGCCGGATCGGACGGATCGCGCTGCGACGGCGACACCTGCGCCGCCGCCATCGCCGTCTGCACGCGCGCCACCTCGTCTTCGCCGGTGTTCGGATCGAACTTGTGCGCTTCCATCACCGGCATCGGCGGCTGCTCGTCCGGCGGCACAATCTCGACGCGCATCAGCTGCGCGGTCACCGCCTCGCGCAAATGCGCGATCAGCGATTCGAACAGCTCGAACGCTTCCGACTTGTACTCCTGCAACGGATCGCGCTGACCGTAGCCGCGCAGGCCGATCACCTGACGCAGATGATCGAGCATCACGAGATGCTCGCGCCACAGATGGTCGAGCGTCTGCAGCAGAATGGTCTTCTCGACGTAGCGCATCACGTCGGGACCCCACTGCGCGGACTTCGCCGCCATGTGTTCGTCGACGTGCTTCTCAAGCCGCGCCAGCATCTCCTCGTCGGCGATGCCTTCTTCCTTGGCCCAGTCCTCGACCGGCAGATCGAGATCGAGCACGCGCTTCAGTTCCTCATGCAGCCCGGCAACATCCCACTGCTCGGCATAGGCATGCTCGGGGATGTGCTTGGCGATCAGACCTTCGATCAGGCCATGGCGCATGTCGGTGACGGTTTCGCTGACGCTCTGGTCGCGCATCAGATCGATGCGCTGTTCGAAGATCACCTTGCGCTGATCGTTCTGCACGTCGTCGTATTTCAGCAGGTTCTTGCGGATGTCGAAGTTGCGCGCCTCGACCTTCTGCTGCGCCTTTTCCAGCGCCTTGTTGATCCACGGATGGATGATCGCCTCGCCTTCCTTGAGGCCGAGGCGCTGCAGCATGCTGTCGAGGCGGTCCGAGCCAAAAATGCGCATCAGGTCGTCGTCGAGCGACAGGTAGAACTTGGTGCGGCCGGGGTCGCCCTGACGGCCGGCGCGGCCGCGCAACTGGTTATCAATGCGGCGAGACTCGTGGCGCTCGGAGCCGATGATATAGAGACCGCCCGGCTTCTGGATCGTCTTACCGCCGGGCTTGCCGGGATCGAGTTCGACGGTTTCCTCCGCCGCGAGCACCATGGTCTTGAATTTCTCGATATCGGCCTTGATGCCCTCGACGATCTTTTCTTTCTCCGCCGCATCCTCGATACCAGCGGTCGCGGCGGCTGCGCGCATTTCCAGCGAGCCGCCGAGTTTAATGTCGGTGCCGCGACCCGCCATGTTGGTCGCGATGGTGATCGCGCCCGGCACGCCCGCTTCGGCCACGATGTAGGCTTCCTGCTCATGGAAGCGCGCGTTCAGCACCGCGAACAGTTTCGACGGCTTGCCCGCGCGCGCCGCGTCATAGAGCTTGGCCATCGATTTCGGATTGGCAAAATCGATCTGCTTGTAGCCGTGCTCCTTGAGGAAGTCGGCCAGCACCTCGGACTTCTCGATGGATGCGGTGCCGACCAGAACAGGCTGCATCCGCGAATTCGCGCGTTCGATCTCGGCGAGGATCGCCGCGTATTTCTCCCGCGAGGTGCGATAGACCTCGTCATCCTCGTCGAGACGCGCGATCGGCAGGTTGGTCGGAATCTCGACCACCTCTAATTTGTAGATGTCGTAGAATTCGTCCGCTTCCGTCGCCGCGGTGCCGGTCATGCCCGCGAGCTTCTTGTACATGCGGAAGTAGTTCTGGAACGTGATCGAGGCGAGCGTCTGGTTCTCCGGCTGCACCGGCTGGTGCTCCTTCGCCTCCAGCGCCTGATGCAAACCTTCGGAATAGCGGCGGCCCGGCATCATGCGGCCGGTGAACTCGTCGATGATGACGACCTCGCCATCGCGCACGATGTAGTCCTTGTCACGCGTGAACAGCGAGTGGGCGCGTAGCGCCTGATTGACGTGATGGACGACGGAAACGTTCTCGACGTCGTAGAGTGACTCGCCCTTGAGCTGCCCAGCGTCGCGCAACAGCGTCTCGATCTTTTCCATACCCGCCTCGGTGAGCGTCACCGTGCGCTGTTTCTCGTCGACCTCAAAATCCGTGACCTTCTCGAGGCTCGGCATGAAGGTGTCGATGGTATTGTAGAATTCGGAGCGGTCGTCGAGCGGACCGGAAATGATGAGCGGGGTGCGCGCTTCGTCGATCAGGATCGAGTCGACTTCGTCGACGATGGCGAAGAAGTGCTCGCGCTGGACCATGTCCTCCAGCCGATACTTCATGTTGTCGCGCAGATAGTCGAAACCGTATTCGTTGTTAGTACCGTAGGTGATGTCACAGGCGTAGGCCGCCTGCCGCTCGGCGTCGTCGAGGCCGTGGACGATGATGCCGGTGGTGAGGCCGAGGAAGCCGTACACCTGCGCCATCCATTCGGCGTCACGCTTGGCGAGGTAATCGTTGACGGTGACGACATGGACACCCTTGCCCGCGAGCGCGTTGAGGTAGACCGCAAGCGTCGCCACCAGCGTCTTGCCTTCGCCGGTCTTCATCTCGGCGATGTCGCCCTCGTGCAGCACCATGCCGCCGATCAACTGCACGTCGAAATGGCGCTGGCCAAGCGTGCGCTTGGCAGCCTCGCGCACGGTGGCGAATGCCGGAACGAGAATGTCGTCGAGCGTCTTGCCGCCTGCGAGTTGCTCTTTGAACTCCGCGGTGCGCGCCTTCAGCGCCTCATCGGAGAGCGCGACAAGCTCAGGCTCCAGCGCATTGATGGCATCGACCCTCGCCTGATATCCCTTCACCCGCCGGTCGTTGGCGGAGCCGAATAATTTGCGGGCGAGCGCGCCGATCATCGTTTAATCCCGTCTGTCAGTTTGACTTGCGACCCCGAAGCCGGATCGTCCGTTAAGGCCATCCGTCATCAAGACTGCACGCATGGCCTTTTTGCGACCGGTCCTTGCGGGCGGATGCCTGCAGGGTGTGGAGCAGCAAAATGCTGAAGATCACCAGTCCAAGGGCGCGCGGTAAAAACCCCTGCGCCAAAAGCCGGTTGCCGGGAGAGATATGGGTCCCCCAAGGGCTTGTCAACGCGCCAACCTCTCAAGGATTTCATGATTTTGACGGGTTTTCGCGTTGCCATCGGCGGGCGGTTGAGCGAGTGTCCCGCGACTTCGCTGTTCTCCGCTTTTGATCAGAAAAGGATATTCCATGACCCTCCCGACCCGCACGACATCTGCCGTGCGCCTTGGCCTGCTCTCGACCGCCGCGCTTTGCATGGCCATGACCCTGATGGCGGCCCAGCCGCTGCGCGCCGACGACAATCCTGTCCTCGCCAAGGTTAACGGGTCCGAGATCCGGCAAAGCGATGTCACCGCTGCGGAAAAGGACATCGGCCCGAGCCTCGCCCAGCTCGACCCGGCCTCCCGCCAGGCCAGCGTCGTGCAGCTCCTGATCGACCTGAAACTCGTGGCCAAGGCCGCGGAAGACAAGAAGATCGCCGACACGCCGGACTTCAAGCAGAAGCTCGCCTTCACCCGCAGCCGGCTCCTGATGGACACCCTGCTCGATCAGGAGGGCAAGGCAGCCGTCACCGACGCGGCCCTGAAGAAGGTCTATGACGACGCCGCCAAGCAGATTTCCGGCGAGCAGGAAGTTCACGCCCGTCACATCCTGGTCGGGACCGAGGCCGAGGCCAAGGAGATCATCGCCGAACTGAAGAAGGGCGCCGATTTCGCCGAACTCGCGAAGAAGAAATCGAAGGACCCGGGTGCATCCGATGGCGGCGACCTCGGCTACTTCACCAAGGACCAGATGGTGCCGGAATTCTCCGCCGCCGCTTTTGCGCTGGAGCCCGGCAAGATCTCCGAACCGGTGAAGTCGCAGTTCGGCTGGCACGTCATCAAGGTCGAGGACAAGCGCGCCCGCAAGGCTCCGCCCTTCGAACAGGTGAAGCCGCAGCTTGAAGCCTTCGTCATCCGCAAGGCGCAGGCCGAGTACGTCGCCAAGCTGCGCTCGGACGCCAAGATCGAACGGCTCGACCAGAAGACCGACGCGGCCAAGCCCGCCGATCCGAAGGCCGCACCGGCGGCACCCGCGAAGAAGTAAATCGACTTCGCAAAGCTCCCTATGGTGGTTTGACATCATGCCCGGCCTTGTGCCGGGCATGCACGTTTTAAACATCAGGTCTTTTAAACATCAGGTCTTGGAGCCTTCATCGACAAGGATGTAAGACGTGTATGGCCCAAACCGGCCGCTCACGTTCGATCCTGGACATCAAGGCATCCCATCTCATGTCGACCGCCGTCTCCCCCCTCGCACCGACCTCCGTCCCCGAACTGCCGGTCATCGACGGCGTCAGGCTCGCAACCGCCGCCGCAGGCATCCGCTATCAGGGCCGCACCGACGTGCTGCTGGCGCTGTTCGACAAGGGCACCACGGTCGCAGGCGTCTTCACCAAATCAAAATGTCCGAGTGCCGCCGTCGACTGGTGCCGCGCCAAACTGAAGAAGGGTGTTGCCCGCGCACTGGTGGTGAATTCCGGCAACGCCAACGCCTTCACTGGCAAGACCGGCAAGACCGCGACCGCGCTGACCGCGAAGATCGCGTCAAGCGCGACCAGCGGCAGCGCCGACCAGATTTTCCTCGCTTCCACCGGCGTCATCGGCGAGCCGCTCGACGCCACCAAGTTCAACGGCGTCCTCGACGACCTCGCGCAGAAGGCAGAACCCGGCGGCTGGAATGAGGCCGCGCGCGCCATCATGACCACCGATACCTTCCCGAAGCTCGCGACCAGAACCGTGAAACTCGGCAAGGCCAAGGTCACCATCAACGGCATCGCTAAGGGCGCGGGCATGATCGCGCCCGACATGGCGACGATGCTGTCCTTCGTGTTCACCGACGCGCCGATTTCAGCCACCGCATTGCAGGCGCTGCTCAAGAGCGGCGTCGAGGACACGTTCAACGCGGTGACGATCGACGGCGACACCTCGACCTCCGATACCCTGCTCGCGTTCGCCACCGGCACCGCGACAAACGCGCCGAAAATCACCCGCGCATCCGACCCGCGCCTGAAGGCCTTCGTGAAAGCCTTCCGCGCCGTGCTCGCCGATCTCGCCGAGCAGGTGGCGCGCGACGGCGAAGGCGCGCGCAAGCTCGTCGAGGTGCTGGTCGAAGGCGCGACTTCAAAGAAGTCCGCGCGAAAGATTGCGATGTCGATCGCGAACTCGCCGCTGGTGAAGACCGCGATCGCAGGCGAGGACGCCAATTGGGGCCGCGTGGTGATGGCTGTCGGAAAAGCCGGCGAGCCCGCCAATCGTGATAAGCTCGCGATCTACTTCAACGGCGTGCGTGTCGCCCACAAGGGCATGCGCGATCCATCCTATGACGAAGCGGAAGTGTCATCGCTGATGAAGCAGCCGAAGATCACCATCAAGGTCGCGCTCGGCCTCGGCAAGGGCCGCGACCGGGTGCTGACCTGCGACCTCACCAAGGAATATGTCGCGATCAACGGCGATTACAGGTCGTGATGGACAAGCCCGCCACGAAACTGGTTTTCGTCGTCGCCTGCGCGCTGATCGATACCGACAACCGCGTGCTGATCGCGCAGCGCCCGGAGGGCAAGCAGCTTGCCGGGCTATGGGAATTTCCCGGCGGCAAGCTCGAGCCGGGCGAGCGGCCCGAGCCTGCGCTGATCCGCGAACTTCACGAAGAACTCGGCATTACAGTGCAGGAATCCTGCCTCGCGCCGCTGACGTTCGCGAGCCACGCCTACGAGACCTTCCATCTTTTGATGCCGCTTTACATTTGCCGGCGCTGGGAAGGCACCGTGACAGGCCGCGAAGGCCAGCCGATCGCCTGGGTGCGCGCGAATAAACTGCGCGACTATCCGATGCCGCCCGCCGACATTCCGCTGATCTCGCATCTGACGGATTTGTTGCTGTAGCCGTGCACTGCGCCTATTTGCGCGCGCCCGCCTTCTTCACCGCTTCCTCCAGCGACATCTTTGCCGAGCCCGGCTTGAGCGGCTTCGGCTGGCTTGCATCCGGCGACCAGCCCGCCATCCAGACGATGTCGAACGTTGCGCGAATGCGGCCGTCGGCATCGGAAAAGCGCTGCGCGTAGATTTCAGCGGCGCGCAAAAGCGTCGCGCGGCGCAGCGGCGTGCGGCGGCGATCCGCCAGCATGTTGGTCGCGCCCATCCGCCGCAGATCGCGCATCAGCCCGAACATGTTGTCGTAGCGCACGGTGACGCGATCGACATCCGTCACCGGCAGTGCGAAGCCCGCGCGCTGCAACAGCGCACCGGCGTCGCGCAGATCGAGCATCGGAATGACGCGCGGCGACAGGCCGCCATCAAGTGCGACCTCGGCTTCGGCGAACGACTGACGTAGCTCGGTGAGCGTGTCGCCGCCAACCGTCGCGGCGAGGAAATAGCCGTCCGGCTGCAATGCCCGACGAATCTGCGCGAGCACCCCCGGCAGGTCGTTGACGAATTGCAGCCCCAGCGCGGAGACGACGAGATCGAGCGAATTCGCTTCAAGCGGCAGCGCCTCCTGCTCGCCTACAGACCAATCGACATGTCGCGATTGTTTGACCGAGGCCGCGAGCACATCCGAGACGCCATGCCCCGGCGAACCGAGATCGACCGCGTTCCGAAAATCGCGTACCACGGCATGAAGCCGCTCGCTTAAGTCTTCCACGACGCGGTCGAGCAGGAACGTCTCCGCACCGGCTTTCGCAGCACGCGTCTGCCGCTTCTTGAGCAGCGCGAGATCGAACACTTTCGGCGGTGACGTGGATGTCATGGGCCGCTTGTTACGCCCAACGCCGCCTGCATTCAATCGCGGGCGCGAACCGGCTTGAGCGGTCTCATCGGCAAGGCTAGGCTCGACCCATGCCGATGCAGCCGATGCCGATGCGGCCTTTCTTGCGTGGCGCGTGGAACGCCTGCCACGATGTAGGTCGCCGCGTCGCACGACTCGCGCTCGATATTGCCTTGCCGACGCTGTGCATTTCCTGCCGCGAGCCGGTTTCGGGTGAGGGGCTCTGCCCTGCCTGCTGGGCAAAACTCTCCTTCATCGCGCCGCCTTACTGCGCGCGGCTCGGCATTCCGTTCGTGTACGATCCCGGCCCCGGCCTGTTGTCGATGGAGGCCATCGCCGCTCCACCCGCCTATCACCGCGCCCGCGCCGCCGTGCGCTATGACGATGTCGCGGGCACGCTCGTCCATGCGCTGAAATATCAGGATCGCACAGATTTGGCGCCCGCAATGGGCCGCTGGATGGCACGCGCCGGGGCAGAACTGCTGCATGACGCCGATACGCTGATCCCGGTGCCGCTGCACTGGAAGCGCGGCTGGTCGCGGCGCTACAACCAGTCGGCAGCGCTGGCCAATGTCATCGGCCGCCAATCCAAGATCCCCGTACGGGCGGACCTCCTCCAACGCACCCGCGCTACCCATCAGCAGGTCGGCCTGTCGCGGGCCGAGCGCGCCCGCAACATGCAAGGCGCATTCGCAGTCGGCGATGACCAGCGCGCGTCCGTCGCGGGGCGGCACCTCATTCTGGTGGACGACGTGCTGACCTCGGGTGCAACCGTCGATGCCTGCGCCCGCGCGCTGTTGCGCGCCAAGGCGGCCTCGGTCGATGTGCTGGTGTTTGCGCGGGTTGTGGAGGCGTTCCGCCCTCCCATATAATCAACTCATCAGCCCCGATATTTTCCATGGAATGCACAATGTCCGCCGCTGTCGAAATCTATACCAGGCCGGGTTGCGGCTACTGCTCGGCCGCCAAGGCGCTGCTGAAGCGCAAGCATGTCGACTTCACCGAATTCGACGCCGGCAAGAATCCGGACTTCCGCCAGGAGATGCTGGCGCGCGCCAATGGCGGCACCACCTTCCCGCAGATTTTCATCGACGGCTTCCATGTCGGCGGCTGCGACGACCTGTATGCGCTCGACGATGCAGGCAGGCTCGACGCCCTGCTGAACGGAGAGAAAGAGCCCACATGACCGAGACGGCTTCCGTCACGCCCTTCAAGGCGGCGCTGGTCCAGCTTCGCACCGGCCTGATGCCCGCCGAAAATCTCGTGCAGGCCACGCAACTCATCCGCGAGGCGGCGGCACAGGGCGCGCAATACATCCAGACGCCGGAAGTCACCAACGTGATGCAGGAGAACCGCACGGCGCTGTTCGAACTGCTCGCGAGCGAGGCCGATGACGTCTCGCTGAAGGCGTATCAGGACCTCGCGGCGGAATTGAAGGTTCATCTGCATATCGGCTCGCTGGCGCTGAAGGCTTCGCCGGAGCGCGCGGTGAACCGTTCGTTCCTGATCGGGCCGAGCGGCGACGTTCTCGCCAGCTACGACAAGATCCACATGTTCGACATCGATCTGGAGAACGGCGAAAGCTACCGCGAATCCGCCAACTATCAGCCGGGCGAAACCGCGGTGCTGGCCGATCTGCCCTGGGGCCGTCTCGGCCTCACCATCTGCTACGACCTGCGTTTTCCGGCGCTGTTCCGTGCGCTCGCAGAGGCAGGCGCATCGTTCATCTCGGTACCCGCCGCCTTCACCAAGCGCACCGGCGAAGCCCACTGGCACGCGCTGTTGCGCGCCCGCGCGATCGAGAACGGCTGCTACATCTTCGCTGCCGCGCAAGGCGGCCTGCACCAGAACAAGCGCGAGACCTTCGGTCATTCGCTCATCATCGATCCGTGGGGCACGGTGATTGCCGAGGGCGGCACCGAGCCTGGCATCATCGCCGCGGAGATCGATCCCGCGCGGGTCGTTGCCGTACGCAAGAGCATCCCGTCGCTCCAGCATGGCCGTCGCTTCAGCGTTCGCGACCCGGGCCAGCATCCCGACTATCTGCGCGCTGTCAGGGGATCGTCATGATCCGCTATGCGCTGCGCTGCGAATGCGGCCATACCTTCGAGAGCTGGTTTCAAAGCTCCAGCGCCTATGAGACACAGCACAGGCGGCATCTCGTGACCTGTCCGGCCTGCGAGTCCGCCAAGGTCGAGAAGGCGATCATGGCCCCTCGCCTTGCCTCGAAAGGCACGAAGGCTGCGCCAGCGCCCGAACCGGCGGCAACGCCGGATACCCCTGCGGCAACCTCGCCTCTGGCGATGGCGCCCGAGGTGCAGGAGCTTGTCACCAAGTTGCGCGAATTGCGCGAGCATGTGGAGAAGAACGCAGAAAATGTCGGCCGTCGCTTCCCCAACGAGGCCCGCAAGATTCATTATGGAGATTCCGAACACCGCGCCATCTACGGTCAGGCCACTGCGGAAGAAACCCGTTCGCTGCTTGATGAAGGCGTTGAGGTGATGCCGCTGCCGCTTCTGCCGGACGAGCGGAACTGAACTTCTAGCCCGCCACCAGTGCCGTCACGCCGATCAGGATCAGCAGCACGCCCGCCACTTCCCGCGCTGTGATCGACTGCTTCATGCCGTAATGCGCCGCCACCTGCGCGATCAGCACTTCGACCAGCGCCAGCGTGCGCACATTGGCAGCAGGGGTCAGCGCGAAGGCGAGAAACCAGAACAGCGACGCGAACGCGCCCATGAAGCCCGCGAACATCGATGGCTTCCACAGCCGGAAGATCGACGTCATCACGCCCGGCTTGCGCGCGATCAGATAGGCCGAGAGCACCAGCGTCTGCAACAGCAAGGCCACCGCAAGCGTAAAACTCGCCGCGGCCATGAAGCTCACGCCCTTCACCTCGAGGATTGCGCCGCGATAGCCAACGGCCGAGAGCGCCATGAAGGAGGCCGCGAACAGTCCAAGCAGCGTCGGGCGCAAACTGCCGAATCCTTTCGCGCCCGGTCGCAACGCCGTCAGCACCACGCCAGCGGTCGCGATCAGGATACCCGCCACCTTCATGCCGGTGAGATGATCCGCCAAAAACACGAAGCCGAAGATCGCCGCCTGTATAGCTTCCGTCTTGAGATAGGCCGTTGTGACGACGAAGGAATGTTCGTGCATCGCCGCGAGCATCAGCGCGGTGCCCGCGATCTGCGCGAGACTCCCCGCCAGCAGCCACGGAACAAAGCCGGAAGCCGGCCAGCCGATATGCTCGCCGGTGGCGAAAAGGATCGCGCCCAGAAACAGGACCGCGAACGGAAAGCCGAACAGGAAACGGATATGCGTCGCGCCGAGCGTGCCGAGCGGCCCGGTCAACCCGCGCTGCATGGCGTTGCGCGCCACCTGGCCAACCGCGCCCACCAGCGTGAAGGGTATCCAGAGCCAGGTCAGATTGGTCATGAGCAACCGCAGCGGTGATCTTTCATCGCTGCAAAAGGCTATGATGCTGCGGTTGCCGTCAAGCGAGCCGCCTGCATATCAGAACCGCGAAACCACAGCGGCCTTACAGGCTCTCCGCGATCACCATGTAGTTGACGTCCATATCGGACGACAGGCCCCAGCGGTCGGCGAGTGGATTGAACACCACGCCGGTCTGCTCGGTGATGCCGAGCTTGCACGCGTCTAGATAGTTCGTGAGTTCTTCGGGCGTCACGAACTTGTCCCACTGGTGCGTGCCGCGCGGCAGCCAGCGCAGCACATATTCGGCGCCGACGATGGCGAGCGCGAAACTTTTCCAGGTGCGGTTGAGCGTCGAGACCGCCATCAGCCCGGAGGGCTTCATCGCCGCCGCGCAGCGCGCGAGAAACGCACCGACGTCCGTGACGTGCTCGACCACTTCCATCGCCAGCACGATATCGAACCGCTCGCGCAGATCGATCTGTTCGACCGTGGTGCAGCGGTAATCGACGCTGAGATGGCCGCGCTCAGCATGCAGCTTCGCCACCGAAATATTCGTCTCGGACGGATCGATGCCGACGACCTGCGCGCCGAGCCGGGCCAGTGGCTCGCACAGCAGGCCCGCGCCGCAGCCGATGTCGAGAATCCGCAGGCCCGACAGGCAATTCAGGCTTTTGGGATTGCGTTCGAACTTGCGGCAGGCGGCGTCGCGGATATAGGCGAGCCGCAGCGGGTTGATCCGGTGCAGCGGCTTCATTTTGCCATTCGGGTCCCACCATGTCTCCGAGAGCTTGGAGAAGCGCGCGATCTCGGCGGGATCGACGCTCGGAGAAGCAGTGGCGTGAGAGGTGTCGGTCATGGGTGTCCGCCCTCAGTGCGCGGTAATGGAATTGCGGAATTGCAGCGGCGAGGCGATCATGTTCATCGTTTTATGCCCTTCGCCGACGCCCTTCACCGTCACATCGCCCCAACCGAAAATTCTCCCCAGAATGCTTTGGGCAACATCGACGCTTTCGACCTTGTCCAGACTCATCTCGAACGTGTTGCGCTTGATGAAACCCTCCTTGTGCACCACCCGCAGGCTGGTGACATCGGTTTCCGTGGTCCAGCGGCGAAACCACGCGCTCAACAGCAAAACGAGGGCCAGGGCGGCCAGAACCGCGGCGACGCCGATCAGCACGGCGACCAGGGTCCCTTCGGTTGTCGCCCATGCCCCGATCAGGGCCGCCGCCGCCAGAACGAGGCACATCAGCCCCGGCGCATAGACGATGCCGTGGATCGACGTCGAATAGCGAAGCTGTTCGCCCGGCTGCAAAATCTCGTCGACATAACGGCCCATCGTGCCCACTCTCCCAGTCCCCGGAACTCATGGCTTGCCCCGGGCGGCGCAGGTATGTATAGCCGCGTTTTCGGAGCGGCGCTGCGGTTTTGAGCGGAACCGATCCTCCACCCTGAACCATAACGGGACTGCGCCACTCCATGGGCCGCCTTGTCATGAAGTTCGGCGGCACATCCGTCGCCAACATCGAGCGTATCCAGAACGTCGCCCGCCACGTCAAACGCGAGGTCGATGCCGGGCATGACGTCGCCGTCGTCGTCTCGGCGATGTCGGGCAAGACCAATGAACTGGTCGGCTGGGCGCAGCAGACCTCAGCCCTGCACGATGCGCGCGAGTACGACGCCATCGTCGCCTCCGGCGAACAGGTGACGTCGGGACTGCTGGCCATCGCGCTGCAGGCGCTCGGCATCCAGGCCCGGTCCTGGCAGGGCTGGCAGATTCCGATCGAGACCAGCGATGCCCACGCCTCCGCGCGCATCACCGGCATCGACGGCAGCGAACTGATCAAGCGCTTCAAGGAGAACAAGGAAGTCGCCGTCATCGCCGGCTTCCAGGGCATCCATCAGGACACCGGCCGCATCACCACGCTCGGCCGCGGCGGTTCCGACACCTCGGCGGTGGCGATCGCGGCCGCGATCCATGCGGACCGTTGCGATATTTATACCGACGTCGACGGCGTCTACACCACAGACCCGCGCGTGGTGCCGAAGGCGCGCCGTCTCGACAAGGTGGCGTTCGAGGAAATGCTGGAAATGGCCTCGCAGGGCGCCAAGGTGCTGCAGGTCCGCTCGGTCGAACTCGGCCTCGTGCACAACGTGCCGGTGTTCGTCCGCTCCAGTTTCGACAAGCCAGAAGACATCGACCCGCACGGCACACCGCCGGGCACGCTGATCTGCAGCGAGGAGGAAATCGTGGAAAGCCAAGTCGTCACCGGCATCGCCTTCTCCAAGGACGAAGCCCAGATTTCGGTGCGTCACATCCAGGACAAGCCCGGCGTCGCGGCTTCGATCTTCGGACCGCTGGCCGATGCCAACATCAACGTCGACATGATCGTGCAGAACGTGTCGGAAGACGGCCGCTTCACCGACCTCACCTTCACGGTGCCGGCCGTGGATTTCACCCGCGCACAGGACGTGATCGCCAAGGCCAAGGACAAGATCGGCTACGAGCGGGTCGACACCGCGACCGATGTTGCCAAAATCTCGGCGATCGGCGTCGGCATGCGCAGTCACGCCGGCGTCGCCGCGCGCGCCTTCGCGGCGCTGTCGGAGCGCAACATCAACATCCGCGCGATCACGACCTCGGAAATCAAGTTCTCACTCTTGATCGACGCCGCCTACACCGAGCTTGCGGTCCGCACACTGCATACGCTCTACGGACTAGACGCCAAAACCTGACACAGGCCAGCCTGCGTGAACAATTTTGCAGAGATCGTGAATGCGTTTCTGCTGGTCTACGCGGCGCTGTTTCCCGTGGTCAATCCGGTCGGCGGCGCACCGATCTTCCTGCGGCTGACCAATCGCATTCCGAAAGCGCGGCTGCCCGCGCTCGCCCGTGGCGTCGCGATCAACAGCTTCCTTCTGCTGCTCGGCTCGCTGTTCATCGGCTCGCATGTGCTGGTATTCTTCGGTATAACGCTGCCGGTGGTGCGCATCGCCGGCGGCATCGTGGTCGCGGCGTTCGGCTGGCAGCTTCTGCACCAGGGCGACGACATCGAAACGCGCGAACACCCCGGCCCCCGCAGCACGGTCGATGCCTTCTATCCCCTCACCATGCCGCTGACCGTCGGCCCCGGCTCGATCTCGGTCGCGATCACGCTCGGCAGCCAGCGGCCGGCTTCCGAGGCCGACCTCACCCAGCTTGCCATGCTCGGCGGCGGCGCTCTTGCGGGACTTCTGGCGGTCGCCGCGACGATCTATGTCTGTTACCGCTTCGCCAGCAACATCGTCAGCGTGCTCGGCGAGCGCGGCACCAGCGTGATGATGCGATTATCGGCATTTCTGCTGTTCTGCATCGGCATTCAGATCATCTGGAGCGGGTTGCGCAGCCTCGTTCCTCCGGCCACCTTCGCCTCGCTGGGCCTGTCCCTGTAACCCTTCCATACCGCCGGAATGGCAGGCCTTTTGCTTGGCAAAGGGAGGCCCAATTCGCTATAGCCTGTAAAGGCGAAGGTGACGCCCAAACCATGTCGGAAGCGAGGAACGAGCGGATGCGCAGCGCGCTGGGAGGCCCCCGCGTCTTGTTAAGGCGGCTGCGCGAAGTGATGGCCGAACAGGTCAGCGCGCAGGATCGCCTCGACAAGATCGTGGTGCTGATCGCCGCCAACATGGTGGCGGAGGTCTGCTCGACCTACGTGCTGCGCGTGGACAACACCCTCGAACTCTACGCCACCGAGGGTCTCAACCCCGACGCCGTTCACAAGACCGTGCTCAACGCGCATGAAGGCCTCGTCGGCCTGGTAGCGAGCGAGGCCCAGCCGCTCAACCTGTCCGACGCGCAGAACCACCCGGCCTATTCGTACCGCCCGGAAACCGGCGAAGAAATCTACCACTCCTTCCTCGGCGTGCCGATCCTGCGCGCTGGCAACACCCTCGGCGTGCTCGTGGTGCAGAACCGCGCACGGCGTACCTATGTCGAGGAAGAAGTCGAGGCGTTGCAGACCACCGCGATGGTGCTCGCGGAGATGATCGCCTCGGGCGAATTGTCCTCGCTCGCCAAGCCCGGCGCCGAGCCCGCCGCCCGCATCTCGGTTCACAAGTCCGGCTCGATCCTGTCGGACGGCATCGCGCTCGGCCACGTCGTGCTGCACGAACCGCGCGTCGTCATCACCAACTACATCGCCGAGGACGTGCCGCGCGAGATCAAGCGGCTCGACAGCGCCGTCACCAAATTGCGGGCCGACCTCGACCGCATGCTGGAGCGCGGCGACATGGCCGAGGGCGGCGACCACCGCGACGTGCTCGAAGCCTACCGCATGTTCGCCAATGACCAGGGCTGGCAGCATCGCTTGCGCGAAGCCGTCGCCACCGGCCTCACCGCCGAAGCCGCCGTCGAACGCGTGCAGTCCGATACCCGCGCGCGGATGCTGCGTTCGACCGATCCTTACCTGCGCGACCGCCTGCACGACCTCGAAGACCTCGGCCATCGCCTGATGCGCCAGCTCGTCGGCCGCGATCACGCGCCCTCGCGCGAGCAATTGCCCGACAATGCGATACTCGTCGCGCGCGCGATGGGACCCGCTGCTTTGCTCGATTACGACCGCAACAAGCTGCGCGGCCTCGTACTCGAGGAAGGCACCGCGAATTCCCACGTCTCGATCGTGGCGCGCGCGCTCGGCATTCCGGCGATCGGCGAAGTCGCCAACGCGCCGGGCCTCGCCGATCCCGGTGACGCGATCATCGTCGACGGCACCTCCGGCTCGATCTATGTGCGACCGTCGCAGGAAATCCAGTCGGCCTATGCCGAGCGCGTGCGCTTCCGCGCCAGGCGGCAGGAACAGTACCGCGAACTGCGCGACAAGCCGTGCCGGACCAAAGACGGCCAGCCGGTCGAACTGATGCTTAACGCAGGCCTCGTCATCGACCTGCCGCATATCGAGGATGCGGGCGCCGCCGGCATCGGCCTGTTCCGCACCGAACTGCAGTTCATGGTTTCGACCAGCCTGCCGCGCACCAGCGAGCAGCTCGCGCTGTACCGCACCGTGCTCGACGCCGCAGGCGACAAGCCGGTGACGTTCCGCACGCTCGACATCGGCGGCGACAAGGCGCTGCCCTACATGGATACGATCGTCGAGGAGAACCCTGCGCTCGGCTGGCGCGCGATCCGGCTCGGCCTCGACAGGCCCGGCCTGTTGCGCGGCCAGATCCGCGCCTTGCTGCGCGCTGCGGCGGGCCGCGCGCTGCGAATCATGTTCCCGATGGTCACGGTTGTGCGCGAATTCGACGAAGCCAAGACCATGGTCGAGCGCGAACTGACTTATCTGCGCCAGCACGGCCACACGCTGCCCGAGCGCATCGATGTCGGCACCATGATCGAGGTGCCGGCGCTGCTCTATCAACTCGACGATTTGTTCGAGCGCGTCGATTTCGTCTCGGTCGGCTCCAACGACCTATTCCAGTTCCTGTACGCGGTGGATCGCGGCAACGCGCGCGTCACCGACCGCTTCGATACCATGTCGGCACCGATCCTGCGGGCGCTGCGTCACATTGCGCGCAAGGGCAAGGAAGCCGGGAAATCCGTGTCGCTGTGCGGCGAGATGGCGTCGCAGCCGCTCGGCGCGCTGGCGCTGATCGCGCTCGGCTATCGTTCGATGTCGGTGAACGCCACCGCCCATGGTCCGGTGAAGGCCCTGATCCTCGAACTCGATGCCGCCAAGATCGAAGCCGAGATGGCGACATGGCTCGACACGCCCTATGACCTCGTGCCGATTCGCGAAAAGCTGACGGCGTTCGCCGAGGCGGAAGGTCTGCCGTTGTAGCGAGGTTCACGCCCGCCTGCACCATTCCCGCTGCCTTCGTGAGACCATTCCCATGTTACCCGACGCCAAACTCGACATCCTGCTCGCCCGGCATGCCGCCCTCGAAGCGGAGCTGATGGCACAGGTCAGCGCCGAGACTTACGTGCGCGCGACCCGCGAACTCGCAGAAATCTCGCCTGTGGTCGAAGCCGTCAAGGCCTATCGCGCAGGCGCATCAGAGATCGCTGACCTGGAGGCGATGATTGCCGACCCCGCGACGGACGCCGATATGCGGGCGATGGCGGAAAGCGAACGCCCCGTTCTGCTTGAGAGGCAAGAGAGCCTGGAACAGCAGATTCGCGTCGCACTGCTGCCGAAGGATGCAATGGACGAGCGCAACGTCGTGCTGGAAATCCGTGCCGGCACCGGCGGTGACGAAGCATCATTGTTCGCGGGCGACCTGTTCCGCATGTACGAGCGTTTCGCCGCACTTCAGGGCTGGAAGGTCGAAGTGATGTCCGCCAGCGAAGGCACCATGGGCGGCTACAAGGAAATCGTCGCCGAAGTGCAGGGCCGCGGCGCGTTCGCCAAACTGAAATTCGAATCCGGCGTGCATCGCGTCCAGCGCGTGCCGGATACCGAAGCCTCCGGCCGCATCCACACCTCGGCCGCCACGGTGGCCGTGCTGCCGGAAGCCGAGGACGTCGACATCGACATCAAGGACAGCGATCTGCGTATCGAGACAATGCGCGCGCAGGGTGCGGGCGGCCAGCATGTCAACAAGACCGAATCCGCGATTCGCATCACCCACATCCCGACCGGCATCGTCGTCATGATGCAGGACAGCCGCTCGCAACACAAAAACCGTGCCTCCGCGATGAATATCCTGCGCTCGCGCGTGCTCGACGGTGAACGCCAGCGCGCTGCCGCCGAACGCTCGGCCGACCGGCGCGGACAGGTCGGCTCCGGCGACCGCTCCGAGCGTATCCGCACCTATAATTTTCCGCAGGGCCGCGTCACCGATCACCGCATCAACCTGACGCTCTACAAGCTGCCGCAGGTGATCGCAGGCGAAGCACTGGGCGAATTGGTCGATGCGCTGACGACCGAGCATCAGGCCGCGCTGCTGGCCGCCGAGACGGCCGCGTGAGCACCGCAGGCCGCTCCCTCGATGAGGCGCGGCGCGACATCCGCGCGCGGCTCGAGGCTGCGGGAATCGAAACACCCGAACTCGATGCGCGGCTGCTGCTGGGCGATGTTCTTCAGCTCGACCTCACCGGGCTGATCGCCGCCGCCGCGCGCACGCTCAATGCAAATGAAACCGCAGCGCTCGAATCTCGCGTTCAGCGCCGGATCGACGGAGAACCGATCGCGCGGATTCTCGGCCACAAGGAATTCTGGGGACTTTCTTTCACATTGTCCCCTGCGACACTGGTGCCGCGCCCCGACACCGAAACCATCGTCGAGGCAGCGCTCGATATCCTCAAACAAGACGGCCGCCTGAACGACGCGCTGCATATTTCCGACATCGGCACCGGCTCAGGCGCGATCCTGCTCGCGCTGTTGTCCGAACTGCCGAATGCACAAGGCATCGGCACCGACATCAATCCTGATGCGATTCACACCGCCACGCGTAACGCCGCAGCACTTGGCCTGAACGGGCGCGCGCGCTTCATCGAATGCAATTACGCCGACGCCTTGCGCGGACCGTTCGACCTCATCGTCTCGAACCCACCCTACATTCCCTCGCGCGACATCGACGATCTTGCGATCGAGGTGCGCGCGCACGATCCGCGCCTTGCGCTGGATGGCGGCCCCGATGGGCTCGATGCCTATCGCGTGATAGCGCCCGCAGCCTTCGAACTTCTGGTGCCCGGCGGCGTTGTTATCCTTGAAATTGGACAGGGCCAGGAGCGCGATGTGGCCCGCCTGACGGCCGGTGCCGGGCTTGATGCAGAGGTCTCCGTAAAAGCCGACCTAGGCCGGATTCCGAGGGCCGTCATAGGTAGGAAACCCTTGGTTTAAAGGGGTTTCCGGATATAAAAAAATCACTTGGCGATTGGCTTAAGAGCGATTAGGTTCCGGATATATCGGTTGGCCCTCCGGTTCCGCAAAGCGGATGGAAGGGCGAAGTCCTCGGGGAACTCTTTCGGGAAACAGAGGACCACCGGATAGGGGTTCCGAAAGCGGATTGATTTGGGCGCGAAGGGCGACAGAGCCGCGCTGCCCGCTTCCAGCAAATGAAAGCTGTTTAGGCTTGAACATTCAACCATGACATCGGCAACTGCCCGCTTAACGCTCAGGGCAGGAATTGAGGTCAACCCGCCATGGCGGCGTGCCATGGCCGTATAGTGACATGGCTTGCAGACGCTATGTGCTGCTGAACGCCGGACGATATGTCCGGGTTACGCTCAACGGTACATCGTCATCGAGTACGGACGAGACGCGGAATTGCTCCATTTCGATCAACACCATCAAGGATCGGTAAAAGGCACGACATGAGGAACGGTCAGAACAACAACAAGCGTATGCGCGGTCGCAACAATAACAACAACCACAACAACCGCCGCAGCCAGAACCCGATGACACGGGTGTTCGAATCCAACGGACCAGACATCAAGATCCGCGGCACCGCATCTCATATTGCCGAAAAATACGTTCAGCTTGCACGCGACGCGCGCTCCTCGGGCGACCCGGTCGCAGCCGAGAACTACTACCAGCACGCCGAGCATTATTTCCGCCTGATCGCCGCTGCGCAGGAACAGCTCCGGCAGAACCAGCCGCAGCAGCAACAGCCGCGCCTCGACAACGATCTCGGCGAGGACGCCGGCGAGGACGACAATTATTCGAACTTCGGCGCTGAGCCGGGCTTCGCTCCGCAGCCGCAGCAGTTCGCGCCGCGCGAGCAGCCACAGCCTTCTTATGCCCCGCGCGAACAACCGCAGCCGCGTGAATATCGTGAGCCGCGCGAGAACCGTCAGCCGCAAATCCAGCCGCAGGAAACCGGCGCAGTCGATCGGCTGCCGTCCTTCATCACCGGCGGCGCCCCACAGCCCGCAGTAGGGTTGGACTCCAACGGCGCGCCGCAGGGCGAACGCTTCGCCCATCGCCGCCGCCGTCCGCGTGGCCCGCGCCCCGAGGGACAGGCTCCGGTGCAGGAAAGCGGCGACATCGCCAGCGAGTAATTCACTTAACGGATCAGGGCCGCTGCCGTCGCAGCGGCCTTGGCACCAGTGCGGGCTCCAGCGATGGAATGAGGCGCGTGCGTTCGCGCTTCGCCGGGATACCGCGATAGACCTGCTTCGTCGCCTCGACGAGCAGTACTCCCGGAAACGGCGACGACAGCGCCGCGCCCATTTTTTCCCACGCCATCGCCGAACGCAGCATCCACCCGCTGTCGATCGGCGGCACGAACAAGGCCTCGCTCCACGCGATCGGTGTGAACCACGTCCGCCGCAGCAATTGCGTGATCTGACTGCGCGAATAAGGTTGGCCGTGCCCGAACGGCGTGTTGTCGCCGCGCGCCCAGACGCCGCGGCGATTCGGAATCACCATCATGATCCGGCCCGACGGTGCGAGCACCCGCCACACCTCGCGCATGAAACTGTCCGGATCGTCCGACATCTCTAGCGCATGGACCAGCAGGATGCGATCCACCGCCGCATCCGGCAGCGGCAGCGAGAATTCGTCGACCAGCGTGGACAGCGTCGGCCTCGCCGTCGGCCATTTCAGCACGCCCTGCGCGGCCGGCATGAACGCGAAGCAGCGTTCACAATTGTCGCGGAACAGCCCGAGGTAAGGCGTCGAATAGCCGAGGCCGAGCACGCGCTGCCCTTCCGCATCGGGCCAGTGCCGCGTAATGCCGCGGCTGATCAGGCGCCGCGCCACCGCGCCGACGCGCTGCGAATAGAACCCGCGAAGATCGATGACGTCGATGGTCATGCAATTTCTTACCACGCCGCTCGCGCTTGCATAAGCCTGCGACCGGAATGCAGGGTTAACCCCTCCCCTGCGGCATGCTAAACACGGCCGCCCTCGAAATTGCCGGAGCGACCATGGCTGCTGAAATCCGCGTATTCCCGTGTCTTAGCGACAATATCGGTTACCTCATTCACGATCCCTCAACCAAGGCGACGGCCGCCATCGACGCGCCGGAAGCCAAGCCGATCATCGCTGCGCTGGAGCGCGAGGGCTGGCGGCTGACGGACCTTCTCATCACCCACCATCACGCCGACCACACCGACGGCATCGCCGAGCTGAAGGCCAAATACAAATGCCGCGTCGTCGGTCCCTATGAAAAGCGCGCGCATATCGACGGGCTCGACATCCACGTCAAGGAAGGCGACACGGTGAAGGTCGGCAATCTCACCGCGCGGGTGTTCGAGACACCGGGCCACACGCTCGATCACGTCAGCTACATGTTCGACGAAGCGCACGCGCTGTTCTGCGCCGACACGATCTTTTCCATCGGCTGCGGCCGAGTCATCGAGGGCACCTATCCGATGATGTGGGATTCGCTGTTGAAGCTGCGCGCGCTGCCGAACGACACCCGCGTCTATTGCGGCCACGAATATACCGCCTCCAACGTCAAATTCGCGCTCGGCATCGAGCCGAACAATCCGGCGTTGAAGAAGCGCGCGGACGAAGTGACCAGACTGCGCGCCGAAGGCAAGCTCACCATCCCCTCACTGATGCGCGATGAGAAGGAGGCCAATGTGTTCCTGCGTGCCGACGTGCCTGCCGTCGCGGCTTCGCTCGGCATGAGCGGCAAGACGCCGGCGGAAGTGTTCGGCGAAATCCGCGAGCGCAAGAACCGCGCGTAATGAACCACACGCCGCTCACCGCGGCCGAGGTGATCGCCCGCCTCGGCCTTGCCCCGCACCCGGAGGGCGGCCATTTCCGCGAGACCTTTCGCGACACGGCCACCACGCCGGATGGGCGCGCGCGTTCCACCGCGATCTATTTCCTGCTGGCGGCGGGTGAGCGGTCGCATTGGCATCGCGTCGATGCGGTAGAGACCTGGCATTATTACGCGGGCGCTCCGCTGATCCTCAGCATCGTCGAGAATGGCGCGCGGCGCGACATCACGCTCGGCGGCGACCTTGGCGCAGGCGAAATTCCGCAGGCCATCGTGCCGCCGCACGCCTGGCAGGCCGCACGTTGCCTCGGGGCATGGACGCTCGTCGGCTGCACCGTCGCACCGGGATTCGAATTCACGGGCTTCGAGCTTGCGCCGCCGGACTTCAATCCGGGACTCACGATTTAAGCCTCAGCGCTTCGCGCGAAACGCATCCCTTGCCGCGAGCAGACCGCCGCCCGCGATCAGAAAGGCCGCGAGCCAGAGCGACGATGTCGGCTCGGCATAGCCGACGACAATCAGCAGCAGCGTCGACAATAACGGCGTCGCATAGGACGCAGCACCCAGCAAGCGGATGTCACCGCGCTTCATGCCAATATCCCACGCATAGAAAGCAAAGCCGACCGGGCCAAGCCCCAGCACGACGATCGCCAGCCATTGCGTCACCGTCTGCGGCATCACTGTTGGCTCAAAAGTGAAATGCACCAGCGCAGCCAGCACGGCGGTCGCGATGCAGAAGCCCGTCACCACATCGGTCGGCACTGTGCCGAATTTGCGCGACAGCACCGAATAGCTCGCCCAGACAAAAGCCGCGCAGAGTGCTGCAAGAAATCCCGGCGCATAACGCCCCTGAACCGCGCCCGACAGATCGCCGCCGAACAGCATCACCACACCCGCGAAGCCGAGGAGCGCACCGACGATGTGGTGCAAGGCGAGCCGCTCTCCCGGCAGCCACGCCGACATCAGCACGATCAGGAGCGGCCAAAGATAGTTCAGCAGCCCCGCTTCCGCCGCGGGCGCAAAACGCAACGCCAGGAAATACAGCGCGTGATAGCCGAACAGCCCGGCCACGCCGACAAGCCACACCACCGGCCGCTGGCGCAAGGCGGCCATCGCGGCAGGCCGAAACAACCAGCCCGCCATGCCCGCGAGCGCGCCAATGGCGAACGTCATCGCCAGCAACTGAAATGCGGGGATCGCCCCCGTCGCGACCGTCAGCGCGGCAAGTGCGGACCACAGCACCAACGCCACAAGGCCGATCAGGGTCGCAGTGGAAGAACGCATGGGTCACACAGGCGGCATCGCCGCGCTTCAGTCAACGGTGCCGCCGGTGACGTGACGTCATCACGCCAAATACTGCCCGCCATTCACCGACAGCGTCGAGCCGGTAATGAAGGCCGAATCGTCCGCCGCCAGAAACACCACGGCGCGCGCGATCTCCTCCGGTTCGCCGAGCCGGTTGACGGGGATCAGCGGCAGAATCTTCTGCTCCAGCACATCCTTCGGCACCGCCTGCACCATTTCGGTGTTGATGTAGCCGGGGCAGATCGCATTCACGGTGATGCCGCCGCGTGCTGTCTCCAGCGCCAGCGCCTTGGTGAAGCCGATGTCGCCCGCCTTCGAGGCCGAATAATTCACCTGGCCGAACTGTCCCTTCTGCCCGTTGATGGAGGAGATGTTGATGATGCGGCCGAACTTGCGGGCGCGCATGCCCTCGATCACCTGACGCGACATATTGAACAAAGAGCCGAGGTTGGTGTTGATGACAGCATTCCACTGATCCAGCGTCATCTTGTGGAAGGGCGTATCGCGCGTGATGCCGGCATTGTTGACCAGCACATCGACCGGGCCAACCTCCGCCTCGACCTTCTTGACGCCAGCGGCACAAGCATCGAACGAGGCGACGTCCCACTTGTAAACGGCGATGCCGGTCTGCGCCTTGAACTTCGCGGCGGCTTCGTCATTGCCCGCATAACTCGCCGCGACATTGTAGCCCGCGCCCTTCAGTGCCTTGCTGATAGCTGCTCCGATGCCGCGGGTACCGCCTGTCACCAATGCCGTGCGAGTCATGACGTCCTCCTCAGTCTCTTAGTCGTTGCACTAACCGTCCATCACGACAGTTTCACGATCAAACGTCAAACCAAAAAAGAATGCCCGGCTTTGAACCGGGCATTCGTCGTATCGTCAGGTATCTGCGCGTCGTTCTGTGTATACCAGATCAATCGCGCTCCACGCACATCGCGATTCCCATGCCGCCGCCGATGCACAGCGTCGCGAGACCCTTCTTGGCATCGCGCTTCTGCATCTCGTAGAGCAGGGTAATCAGGACCCGCGCGCCGGAGGCGCCGATCGGATGACCGATCGCGATGGCACCGCCATTGACGTTGACCTTCGTGGTATCCCAGCCGAGGTCCTTGTTGACGGCGCAGGCCTGCGCGGCGAACGCCTCGTTGGCCTCGATCAGGTCGAGATCATCGGCCTTCCATCCGGCCTTCTCGAGGGCGCGGCGGGACGCCGGAATCGGCCCGGTGCCCATGATCGCGGGGTCGACACCGGCCTGTGCCCAGGAGACGATACGCGCCAGCGGCTTCTTGCCTTCCTTCGCGGCCCGCGAGGCCGTCATCAGCACGATGGCGGCAGCGCCGTCATTAATGCCGGACGCGTTGCCCGCGGTGACGGAGCCTTCCTTGTCGAAGGCAGGCCGCAGTTTCGCCATGGCCTCCAGAGTCGCGCCGTGGCGGGGATACTCGTCGGTATCGACGGTGATGTCGCCCTTGCGGGTCTTGACGATGAAAGGCACGATCTCGTCCTTGAAGCGTCCGGCCTTCTGCGCGGCCTCGGCCTTCTGCTGCGAGGCGACCGCGAACTCGTCCTGCTGCTGGCGCGTGATCTGATATTGCTTGGCGACGTTCTCGGCGGTGTTGCCCATGTGGTAGCCGTTGAAGGCGTCCCACAGGCCGTCCTTGATCATCGTGTCCACGAGCTCAGTATTGCCCATCTTCACGCCGGCGCGCAGATATTGCGCATGCGGGGCCATGCTCATGGATTCCTGGCCGCCGGCCACGACGATCTCGGAATCGCCGTTCTTCAGCGCCTGATACCCGAGCGCAACCGCCCGCAGGCCCGAGCCGCAGAGCTGGTTGACGCCCCAGGCCGGGCTTCCCACCGGAATTCCGGCCTTGATCGAGGCCTGACGCGCCGGATTCTGGCCCTGTCCCGCCGTCAGAATCTGACCCATGATGACTTCCGAGACCTGTGAGGGATCGACGCCAGCGCGCTCGAGAGCCCCCTTGATCGCAACTGCACCGAGATCATGCGCCGGCACAGAGGCAAAAGCACCGTTGAACGAGCCGACCGGGGTGCGGGCGGCGCTGACGATGACGACATCGTCTGACATGGGACTCTCCTTGACATTGAAGCGCGAGGCTTGAGCGTGGGACTTGGGTTGATCCGGCATGGGGGACGCCGGACCCATTAGCTTAATCCTTTCCAGTCAAACGGCCAGACATCATCTCTCTACTTTCGTCGAGAATAAGCGGCTGTGGTCCCGCACCGCCGTTAACCTGCCATTCACAAAACGGTAGCCGAGCCCGGCTGAACGTGCTTACTTTCCGCATCGCACTATTTGCTGTGCGAGGTTCTTGTCTTCTCAATTCTGCGGCGTGTGAGTTCATGGCGAAATCCGACCAGCCCATTACGATCAAGAAATACGCCAACCGGCGACTCTACAATACCGGTACCAGCACCTATGTGACGCTCGAAGACCTCGCGAGCATGGTCAAGGAGGGCGAGGATTTTCTCGTCTACGATGCCAAGACCGGCGACGACATCACCCGCTCGGTCCTGGCTCAGATCATTTTCGAGCAGGAAAACAAGGCGGGACAGAATTTGCTGCCGACCACCTTCCTGCGCCAGTTGATCCGGTTCTATGGCGACAGCATGCAGATGGTGGTGCCGAAATATCTCGAGCAGTCGATCGACACGCTGACCCGGGAGCAGGAAAAGTTCCGCAAGCAGATGACCAACACCTTCAGCGGCACGCCGTTCGCGCCGCTTGAGGAGCACGTCCGGCGCAACATGGAAATGTTCGAGCGGACCTTCGCGATGTTCAAGCCGTTCGCGGCGCCCGCGACACGCAACGGTACGGAGACGCAGACGCCTCCGTCCGGCAGCGAGCCCGACGACATCGACGAACTGAAGCGCCAGATGAAGGAAATGCAGGAGCGGCTGGAGCGCATGTCGAAGCCCTCCGGCGGCGACAACTGAGATTTACATAAATTCCATCAAATGGCCGGGCTCGTCCCGGCCATTTGTTTTATGTGTGCCAGGCATGGCTGCCCTTTCGGGAGCCGGATAGAATCGCGGCACGACGATTCGCCTCCCGATCGATCTTCCGGAGCCTTCATGCACAACCCAGGCCGCAAGCTCGCATTCGTTCTCGTGTCATCGAGCCATGGAACGATGATCGTGAACCGGATGGACCGCCACATGGTCAACGCCGACACCGGCTACGGCGTCGGATACCAAATTCTCGAAACCGCCGCCTTCGATCCTTCGGAGGTCGATCTCGCGCTCCAGATTCTGCATTTGCGGCGGCGCCATTACGGTGACGGCGTCGTCGCCATCGATTGCGGCGCCAATATCGGCGTCCATACCATCGAATGGGCGGCCTCCATGACAGGCTGGGGATCGGTGCTGTCGATCGAGGCGCAGGAGCGCATCTACTACGCGCTGGCGGGCAATATCGCGATCAACAACTGCTTCAATGCGATTGCCATCAATGCGGCGGTGTCTTCGGAAAACGGCACGCTGCGAATTCCCAATCCCGACTATCTGACTGCTGCGAGTTTCGGCAGCCTTGAGATGCGTCAAAGCCCGAACAACGAATTCATTGGCCAGCCGATCGACTATTCTGCGGAGGGCACCGTCGAGGTCCGCAAGCTCGCCATCGACGGCTTCAACCTGCCGCGCGTCGATTTCATCAAGATCGACATCGAAGGCATGGAAATGGAGGGGCTGGAAGGAGCCGCTCAAACGATCGGGCGAAGCCATCCAATCATGCTGATCGAATCGATCAAAACCGATCGCGAACAATTACAGCAGTGGCTGGAGCGGCAGGGCTACACCATCACCAAGGCCGGCATCAATGTGCTGGCGATTCACCAATCCGACAAGACGCTCGGCGATCTCAACCAGCAGTAGCGGTGGACGTGCGGCTCATCGCGCTCCCGCAACAGGATGCGGGACAGCGGCCAGATCCCACGGCCGCTGCGTCGTGGCGAGCCCGGTCAGCCGGCCCTGAATGTAATCGCAGCCCCAGCCCTGCAGGAGCTTCGCGGCTTCCTCGTCCTGCACCCATTCGGCGACGGTCTTGAGCCCGAGCCGATGCGCCAGATCGATCATGGTCTGCACGAAGGCACGATCGTCCGCCGAGCGCGCGACGTTCTGCACGAAGGCGCCATCGATTTTCACGATATCGACGCCAAGTTTGCGCAAATTCCGGAACGACGTGTAGCCTGCGCCGAAATCATCGATCGCGATACGGCTGCCGAAATCCTTCAGCCGGTTCACAAAGCCGCGCACGTCGTCGAGATCCTGGATCGCCACCGTCTCGGTGATCTCCACGATCATGCGCTCCGCCACGCCGGGATAGGTGCGGAACAGGGACTCGATGCTCGCCCACCAGTTCGGATCCATTGTGGTGTCGGGCGAAATATTGAGGCTGAGCTGAACCTGAGGCGACTGCGCGAGCTCTTCCACCACAAGTTCGAGCACGCGATGATCGACAAGGCGAATGAGACCGAGCTTCTCGGCTACCGGGACAATATCGGGCGCCAGCGAAAACTCGCCCTCGCCATGCCGCATCCGCACCAGACACTCGTAGAACGCAGGCTGGCGTGAGACCGCCTCAACCACCGGCTCGAATGCCATGACGATGCGGTGCTCGTTCAAGGCGGCCACGATCTCGTCGGTGACGCGAATATTGACGCGGCGCTGCGCATCGCGCTCGACATTCGGATGCCATGCATGAAACGAACCGCGGCGGCGAGCCTTTGCCGTCTCCAGCGCTTCCTGAGTCCGGCTCATCGCCTCGTCCGCGGTGCGCGCGTAGCGCGGCGCATTGACCGCCCCGATCGAGGCTGTCAGCGACACGGGCCCGGAGGCGGTCGGCACGATCTCATCGCGGATGCCGGCGAGAAAGCGCTCGGCGGCCACCTGCATGTCGTCGGCGGTGCAGTTCTTCAGAATCAATCCGAACTTGTTGCCGGAAAACCGTCCCAGCACATCGCCGCCGCGCAGCCGCGCGCGAATCCGCTGCGACACCTCGCAGATCACCTCGTCGGCCACATCGAAGCCGAAAGCTTCGTTGAGGCGCGCCAGATGGTCGATGCCGATCAGCATGAAGGCGAAGGAGGAACGGAAACGCGCGGCTTCTTCCACTGCTTCCGCAAGCGCTGCGACGAGATGGGTCCGGTTGAGATCCCCAGTCAGCGGATCGCGCTGCGAGAGCTTGCGCAACTGTTCTTCATGGGCATGGCGCTCGTTGTTGATGCGCAGGATGCCCCGCACATAAGCGGGCTTCCCATCGGCACCTGCAAACCAGCGGCCGGTCTCCTCAACCCAGACGACCGGCGCCGACATCCGCGCGCGCAGCCCGTATTCGATCTGATAGTGAACACCCTGTCCCATATCCTGCGCCGAGCCATGCATCACCGCTTCACGACGGATATGCGGCTGCGGCTCGATCAGCTTGGCGAATTCCGCACCCAACTCCATCGCGTCCAATGGAACACCGGGCAGGACCTCATTGATATTCGCGCTCCACGACAGCGCGTCGCTGGCGATATCCCAGGTAAAGGCTGCCTGTCCCAGACATGCCAGAACCGTGTCCACGGATGATTCTTCGAGGCGGCCGGGGGCCTTCTCTGGCAGGGACATCGCGGAAGACGTTTGAATTGCGGACACAGCGCCTCGATCCGGGACAGATTCGAATCATTTGTTCGGAAGCATAGAGCCTTCGTGGACTCCGAGCCTAGGTGGCGTTCCTTAAACAATCCAAAAAAGCGCGGATTCCCGGCGATACCGCAAAGGGTAAGACGCTGCCGCCATGTCCGGCATAATCCTTGCGAGGTTTCCATCGAAGCAGCGCGGCTGTCCCATACCGGGACAGATGGCGCATCGGAATAGCGGCGATGGTATCGGCAATTTCACCACGGCAAGGGTTGGCGGCGGAGCCCCTCAAGGGCCATTCGCATCATGCCGAAGCGTCAGCGACATCGCTTACATCAACGGCTCTGGTGCCCGTTGCTCCGGTGCAGCCCGCGAGCCGACCATACAGCCCAAGGCTCCGTCCTGATCCATCCTTCGTGATGCATCTGATCGCGACCGCCAGCCACGCTCCGCAGACCCGCAGGCTACGGCAAGCTACCGCGAGCGACGGCGTAGCGCGCTACGCCGCAACGCGCGTCGCGGTCCAGCCGCGCGCCTCCAACGGATCGCGGTTCAAGGACATCGCCTGATTTTGTGAGATCAGTCGCGACGCGGCACAATCGGGGGAGACGCCGGTCTATCCGTCGCCTGCTCGTCATGATCGCGCACGAGATCGGACGCGCTCCAGTCCGAAACGCTTTTGTGCGCGGGCTCCTTCACCACACCGCCAACGTCACCGGACTTCGCCGCATCCGGCTGCACATGTTGCGGCGGGCTGTCGACCTCGGGCGTGATGACCTCCATCTGCGGATGAGAGGGCGGCGGCTGTTTAGTGGCGAGTGGCGGAGGTTCGGTGCGAACAGGCGCGGGCGCGGAAGGCGGCGGCGCGGCAGGAACGGGGGCCGGTGCGGGCGCGGGTGCGGCTTCATATCCGGCGGTACGCAGCATCGCGCGGCGCGCCGCACGATGGCGCAGGCTGAGCGTCAGACCGCCCAGGAAATCGACAAATGTGAGAAGCACCAGCAGGAAAAAGGCCGAGGTGCCGAACGGCGCGAGCCACAGGAATTCGGCACCCGCCGCGCCGAGCACAACCAGCGAGAGGATGTGATCCATCACATATTTCGCGCCGGGCCTTGAAGCGCGGGCGAATTCGAACAGCAGAAGGATGATGCCGAGCGCCAGTATCAGATCATTGAAGCTGACGCCCCACGCCACGCCGGACAACAGCGGCAACGTGAACAGCGGCGCGGTGAACGCCGCGCCGGGCATCAGAAATACGACGATGTTGTAGATTGCGATCGGAATGAGAAGGAGCGGGAAACCGATTGTAGGCATCGGCGAAGCCTTCTGTGGGCTGGCGGTCTTCCGAGACGATACTCCGAAAACTGCCGAACCTCATACCCCGCGGCAGACACAATCGCGGCTTGCGCCGCGATTGGAGAGATCGCTTAGTCTTCCTTCTTCACCTTCAGAACCTGACGGCCTTTGTACATGCCGGTCTTCAGGTCGAGATGGTGCGGACGGCGCAATTCACCCGAGTCCTTGTCTTCGACATAGGTCGGCTTCTTGAGCGCATCGGCTGAGCGGCGCATGCCGCGACGGGATGGCGAGGTTTTTCTGCGGGGAACGGCCATTGGATCGTCGTCCTTCAAGCGAAAGCAGCCCGCCCTCGGGAGCTTTCTGGAGAATTTCGGTTGAGGCCGCGCTTATAGAGGATGAAGGCGGTCAGCGCTAGGGCCGGACCAGCTGAAAATGCTTCAAAATCCTCAATTCCGGGTCCAGCAGGCCGAAATCGCCGCCGAACGGGCGCGCGCCGTGTAGGTCCCGGCCAGACGGCGGATATGGGCGCTGGGCATCCGGGCGCTGCGGGTCACCGGATTGGGCAGAACCGCCGCCAGAAGCGCTGCCTGGTGGGGCGAAATGGTCGATACACCCCGACCGAAAGCATAGCGGGCACCCGCCTCGGCCCCGAATTGCCCGCTCGGCCCGAACTCTGCAACATTCAGATAAAGCTCAAGAATTCGTTTTTTTGACAGCACGAGGTCGATCCAAAGCGCCAGCGGGAACTCCAAACCCTTGCGGATGTAGCTGCGCCCTGGCCACAAAAACAGGTTTTTCGCCACCTGCTGGGTGATGGTGGAACCGCCACGGACGACCTCTCCGTCCTCCGCGTCCTCCAGCACGTCGCTGAGGGAATCCCAATCCACGCCATGGTGGCTGCAAAACCGCGCGTCTTCCGCCGCCACCACCGAGCGGGGCATTGCGGGCGACATCGCGCCGAGGTCCACCCAGGTGCGCGACACTGGGCTGCCCGTCAGGAACCGCCCCACCATCAGCACCGAAATCGGATGGCCGACCGAGTAAACCGGTACCAGCAGATACGGCAGCAAAAGCAGGGCCACCACCACAAGCAGGATCGCGCGGAGCGGACGTTTCATCGGCAGCTGGCGTTGCAAGAGCCAATAGGGCGGAAGCAATCCATCCCCTCCCCATAGCAGAAGCTGCGAGAGGCACCGAATCCGGCAATTCCATCGCATGGCAGAATTGACGGGAGCGCCCCCATAAAGGCATGGTCCGGCCAAATTTCGGAGTTTTCGATGACCACGGCCTCTGCCTCGACCACCTCAACCCAGGACTTCAACAAGCTGCTCGATGCCACTGCCGCCGACACCGAGGCGCTGCTGGACCGGCTGCTCTCGGAGCGGCCCGAGCAGGGTGAAATCCTCCGCCCCAAGCGGCTGATCGAGGCGATGCGTTATTCCAGCCTGAACGGCGGCAAAAGGCTGCGGCCGTTTCTCGCGGTGGCGAGTGCGGCGATGTTCGACGTCCCGCGTCAGGGCGCGCTGCTCGCGGGCGCGGCGCTTGAGTGCATCCATTGCTACTCGCTGATCCACGACGACCTGCCCTCAATGGACAATTCGGATTTGCGCCGGGGCCGCCCGACCTCGCACAAGAAATTCGACGACGCGACCGCGATCCTCGCGGGCGACTCGCTGCTCACGCTCGCCTTCGACATCATCACCCGCGACGAGGTACACCGCGACCCGACAGTGCGGCTGTTGCTGACGCGGGCGCTGGCGCGCGCGGCTGGCATTGGCGGCATGGCCGGCGGGCAGATCATGGATCTCGCGGGCGAAGGCCGCTTCGGCGACAAGGAGCCTCCGGATGTCGCCAAACTCCAGCAGATGAAGACCGGCGCGCTTTTGAAATATGGCTGCATCGCCGGCGCGCTGCTCGGCCAGGCCTCGAAGGAGCAATACGCGGCCCTCGATGCTTATGGTCATGCGTTCGGCGAAGCGTTCCAGATTGCCGACGATCTGCTCGACGTCGAAGGCGACGCGGCGGCGCTCGGCAAGCCGGCGGGTCAGGACGCCGCACTCGGCAAAACTACCTTCGTCACGCAACTGGGACTTGATGGCGCCAGGCGCCGCCTGCAAGATTTGCTGAAGCAGGCCGACGCAGCACTTGCGCCGTTCGGCGCGAAGGGCGACGTACTGCGCGCAGCGGCTCGCTTCGTCGCCGAGCGGCAGAACTAGGGATCGCAAAACCAAGGATCGCATGGCGCAAAAGAAAACCGCTTCCCCGTCCCGAAGCGCGTCTCGCGAGAACGACAATCTCGCCCGTTTTCAGCGCATGCCGAAATTTTTGCGCATCGTTTATGCCCGGCCGCGTTTTTTCATGTCGATCGCGGTCGGACTTGTCCTTCTGTTCCTGCTGCCAACCTCGCTGCGCGCGGCAACCCGCCTGTTGCTGGCGTGGGATATCGCGGTCTCGCTGTATCTGCTGCTCGCCTATATCCCCGCCTTTCTCGGCGGCCCTCGTTACATCCGCCGCCTCGCCGCAACCATCGACGACGGGCGGTTTCTCGTTCTCGCAATCACGTTGATCGCGGCCTTCGCGTCTCTCGCCGCGATCATCTTCGAGCTTGGGCAGGCGCAGCGTGCGCCCTACCAACTGGGCCTCGCCATCGTCACCATCACGCTGTCATGGGCCGCCATTCACACCACCTTCGCGCTGCATTACGCGCGCGAGTATTACCACGAGGACACCCGCGGGCTAGCCTTCCCGGGCGATGAAGACGATCCCGATTACTGGGACTTCATCTACTTCTCCTTCGTCGTCGGCATGACAGCGCAGGTGTCCGATGTCGGCATCACCGACAGGATGATCCGTCGCACCGCGACGGTGCATGGTATCGTCTCATTCGTGTTCAATACCGCGCTGCTGGCATTGATGGTCAACATCGCCGCCAGCGCTCTCTAATCTGATTAGGATAACGCTTTCCGGTGACTCACGCCTTTCTGACCTTCCTTCTCGTTCTGAGCGTGCTCGCGGCATCGGCGACGATGGCGCGGCGGCTCGAACTGACACCCGCCATCGTCTTCCTCATCGTCGGCATCGTGCTCGCTTTCATGCCGGGCTTTCCGCCGATCGAGATGAAACCGGAGGGCGTGCTGCTTCTGGTGCTGCCGCCACTGATCTACTCGGCCGGCGTGTCGATGAGCTGGCGCGAATTCAAATTCAACCTGCGCCCCATCGCGCTGCTCGCGGTCGGCTGCGTGATCTTCACCACCTGCGCGGTTGCCGTTGCCGTGCATTACATGCTGGGCCTGCCATGGGGAGTCGGCTTCGTGCTCGGCGCCATCGTCTCGCCGCCCGACGTGATCGCGCCGCTGGCCATCGCGCGCCGCCTCGGCCTGCCTCACCGCATCCTGGTGGTGCTCGAAGGCGAAGGACTCGCCAACGATGCGACCGCGCTCATCCTCTACCGCTTCGCGGTCATGGCGGTATCCACCGGGGCATTCTCGCTGTCGTCGGCCGCTGGCAGTTTCGTCGCCATCGTGATTTGCGAATTGCTGTTCGGCATCGCGGTGGGCTGGCTCAGTCTTCGGCTGCGGCAATGGGCAGGCGATCCGCGCGTCGAGATCACGCTATCGCTGCTCACGCCCTACCTCGCCTTCTGGGTACCCGAACACGCCGGTGGATCGGGCGTGCTCGCCACCGTGGTCGCCGGTCTCTATGTGAGCTGGAACGGCCCGCTGCTGATTTCGGCGGCAACGCGCCTGCAAGGCATCTTCTTCTGGGACTTCGCGACCTGGCTGATCGAAGGCGTGCTGTTCCTGATCGTCGGATTCGAGACGCGCGCGCTCGTCGAGGCATCGAAGTCGCTTCCGGTCCATGACATCATCTCCGCCATCGCCATCACGACCGTCATCGTGATTGTCGCGCGCTTCATCTGGGTGTTTCCCGGCGCCTACCTGCCGCGCCTGCTCAGCAAGCGCATCCGGGCGCGCGAAGAGCCCCCGCCATGGCGCGGCATTGCCATTGTCGGCTTCACTGGAATTCGCGGCGTGGTCTCGCTGGCGGTGGCGCTCGCCCTGCCGCTGACCCTGGACAATGGCGACCCGTTTCCGCATCGCGACCTGATCCTGCTGGTCTCGTTCGGCGTGATCTTCCTCACCGTGGTCGGGATTGGGAGTACGCTGCCTTTCGTCGCGCGGGTGCTCGGCGTGACCGAGTACGGGCATTTCGAGGCAAAACACGAGCGCGAAAAAGAGATCGCGGCACGGCGCGAGCTTGTCGCGGCCTCGCGCAAGGAATTGAACCGGATCGTCAAGGAACGCCAACTGCCGGAAGGTCTCGCGCGATTTCTTGAAACGCGCCACGAGATGCGCGTGCGCGCTTTGCCCGACCCGCCCGCCAAGGACGGCGAGTTCACACCGGCGACCCGCGGCGCGATCATGGTGCGGGAGATCATCTCAATTGAGCGTAAGCTGCTGCACAAGCTGCTGCGCGAGGGAAAGATCACCGACGAGACGCGTCGACGGATCGAGCGCGACCTCGATCTGGAAGAAGCCGTGGTCGACAACCGCGAGAAGAACTCGCCGCTTTAGAACACACCGCCTAAACGAAAATGGCCGGGACGAAGCCCGGCCACCGACAATCCCGAATTCTCAAAACCGCCGAAAACTATTCCGCCGCCGTGACCTTGGCGTTCGCGCCGTAACGCTGGTCGATGTAATCGATCACCAGCGCCTTGAAATCGGCTGCGATGGTCGGCCCGCGCAGGGTGCGGAATTTCTGGCCATCAACGAACACCGGCGCGGCCGGCGTCTCGCCAGTACCCGGCAATGAGATGCCGATATTGGCATGCTTGGATTCGCCGGGGCCGTTGACGATGCAACCCATCACCGCGACGTTGAGCTGCTCGACGCCCGGATAGCGCGTCTTCCAGTTCGGCATCTCGTCGCGGATGAAGCTCTGGATGTCGCGCGCCAGTTCCTGGAACACGGTCGAAGTGGTGCGGCCGCAGCCGGGGCACGCCGCGACCAACGGCACGAAGGTGCGGAAGCCCATGGTTTGCAGGATTTCCTGACCGACCTTCACTTCCAGCGTACGGTCGCCGCCGGGCTCAGGCGTCAGCGAGACGCGAATGGTGTCGCCGATACCGTCCTGCAGGAGAATGCCAAGCGCGGCGGATGACGCCACGATGCCCTTCGAGCCCATGCCCGCTTCAGTCAAGCCGAGATGGATCGCGTAATCGGAGCGCGAGGCCAGTTCGCGGTACACCGCGATCAAATCCTGCACGTTCGACACCTTCGCCGATAGGATCATCTTGTCCTTCGGCAGGCCGATCTCTTCGGCGCGCTTGGCCGACAACAGCGCCGATTGCACCATAGCCTCGCGCGTCACCGCGCGGGCGTCGATCGGATTCGGCGACTTGGCGTTGTCTTCCATCAGGCGCGTCAGCAATTCCTGATCGAGCGAGCCCCAGTTGGCGCCGATACGAATCGCCTTGTTGTTCTTGATGGCAATCTCGACGATGTCGGTGAACTGGCTGTCGCGCTTGTTCTTGAAGCCGACATTGCCGGGATTGATGCGATATTTTGCGAGCGCAGCCGCGCAGTCCGGGTATTCGGCCAGGAGCTTGTGGCCGATGTAGTGGAAGTCGCCGATCAGCGGCACGTCCACACCCATCTTGTCGAGTTTCTCGCGGATGTGCGGAACAGCGGCCGCTGCTTCCTCGCGATCCACCGTGATGCGCACCATCTCCGAGCCCGCGCGGGCGAGAGCCGCAACCTGCGTCACCGTGGATTCGACATCCGCGGTGTCGGTGTTGGTCATCGACTGCACGACGATGGGCGCGCCGCCGCCGACCTTGACGTTGCCGACCGTGACCTGAACGGTCTTGTGGCGGCCCTTCGGGCCAGCCTGAATTTCTTTCACGTCCTGCGGGCGGGCTAGCAAATCGGCATCGGTCATGGCGTTGAAATATCAGCTTTGTGTGACAGCCGGCCATCTGCCGGCATAATGGAGACATCTACCAGAAAAGCCTGTGTAACTTAAAGGCCTTGGCAAATGCCAGCGAAGGCGGATCGCGCGAACCAGGGCTTTCTTCGATACCCTTAAGTAAATGGGCGTCAAAAATGGCTTTGCAAAGGACCTTTTCGCGGTTTCGGTGCCGTTTTCAGGCCGCCCGCTGGCAATGGCCACACAAACCGGTGATCTCCACCACCGAAAGTTTTGGTGAAAATCCGGTTCCATCGACCATCTCGGCGACGCTCCGGGCAAGCGTGGCGGCGGGAATTTCGCCGACCGAGCCGCAGCGGTCGCAGATCAGGAGCGCCACGACGGGCGTGGCGTCATGACTGTGCACGCAGGCCAGAAAGGCGTTGCGGCTCTCGATGCGGTGCACGAGGCCGTTTTCCATGAGAAATTCGAGGGCGCGATAGATCGTGATCGGCGCCGGGCGGGGCATGATACGGGCCAGATCGTCAATGATTTCATAGGCTCCGAGCGGCTTGTGGCTTGCCAGCAGCGCCTGCAGCACCCGCCTGCGAATCGGCGTGAATTTCTGCCCCCGGGCCGCGCATTGCTGTTCCGCATGGGACATCGCGTCCGCCGCACAGCGTCCGTGATCATGATCCGGTGCCGGAAAAGCGGGCTTCAGAGGCATGGGAACGCTTTCTTTATTGCAGCTATGCTGCGCAACATAACTTTTAATATCAATAGCTTAACTGGAATCAACCTTACTGAAAGGCAGGATTCACATCGTTGCTATTGCATTGCAACATAACTGGCCTAGCTTTTGTCGGTGGCCGCACCGCCGCGGTAACATGCAGATCATATAATAAATGCTGGGATCACAGAAAGCAGGCCGCCGTGGCATCAAACCTGAAATCCTATCTCGATAGCCTCGCCCCCTGGGTGGTTGCCGGCAACCGGAGCACCCGGCCGAGCGTCAAGAAGATCAACCTCGCTTTGCAGGGTGGCGGCGCCCACGGCGCTTTCACCTGGGGCGTGCTCGACCATCTTCTCTCCGACGGGCGGCTGGAAGTCACCGGCCTGTCCGGTGCTTCGGCCGGAGCGGTCAATGCGGTGATGGTCGCCGATGGCCTCGCGCGCGGCGGCCCCGAGGAAGCACGTAAGCGCCTCGCCGAGTTCTGGCGCGCGGCGAGCGTCGGTGGAGACCTGCCGCCAGTGCAGCGCGCCATCGCCGATCGGCTGTTCTCGATCTTTCCCTTCTCGACCTCACCGGTGCAGAACTGGTTCGAGACGATGTCGCATTATTTTTCGCCTTACGATTTCAACCCGCTCAACATCAATCCGTTGAGCGAATTGATTGCACGCTTCGTCGATTTCGACGCGATCCACGCCAGCGACCTTGCGCTCTATATCTCCGCCACCAACGTCCACACCGGGCGGCTCAAGGTATTTTGCCGCAACTCTGTCAATGCCGACGTGGTGATGGCCTCCGCCGCGCTGCCCTATCTGTTCCGCGCCGTGGAGATCGACGGCGTGCCCTATTGGGACGGCGGCTACATGGGCAATCCCGTGATTTTTCCGTTCCTGCAGGCCACCGACAGCGAGGACGTGCTGGTGGTGCAGATCAACCCGGTGTCGCAGGAGGTCACACCGAAAACCTCCGCCGAGATCGTCAAGCGGCTGAACGAGATCACCTTCAATTCCGCGCTGATCTCCGAACTGCGCACGATGGATTTTGTCAACCAGTTGATCGATGACGGACGGCTGCCGCGCGGCAAGGAGCACAACCAGTACCGGCGGCTGAACATTCACCGGATCGACCTCGGCACATTCGCATCCAACCTCGATGGCCTCAGCAAGTTGAAGAACGATTACGATTTCTTCGAATCGCTGCATGAGGAAGGCGTGCGCGCCGCCACTGCGTTTCTCGACAGCCATTTCGACGATATCGGCGAGCGCGGCACGCTCGACCTTGCCGCCGAATCCGGCGTGGAATGGGCATAAAATCCCGGCGCGGAACGGGGAAAACCCCGATTCCGTGGCCGTTCCGGGTGTGAAGCCCACCCTTAATTTTGCTAGCGTGCCCGCGCCATGACGATGCACGCCCCATCCCCCACAACGACCGCGCCTGCCGAGCCCAAAGACACGGCTGCGCGCGTGACGCCGATGATGGAGCAATACCTCGAGATCAAGGCCGCCAATCCGGGCCTGTTGCTGTTCTACCGGATGGGCGATTTCTACGAATTGTTCTTCGAGGACGCGGAGACCGCCTCGCGCGCGCTCGGCATCATGCTCACCAAGCGCGGCAAGCATCAGGGCGAAGACATCCCGATGTGCGGCGTACCGGTGGAGCGATCCGACGACTACCTGCACCGGCTGATCGCACTTGGCCATCGCGTTGCGGTGTGCGAGCAGATGGAGGACCCGGCCGAGGCGAAGAAGCGCGGCGCCAAGAGCGTGGTGCGCCGTGACGTGGTGCGCCTCGTCACACCGGGCACGCTGACGGAAGACAATCTCCTCGACGCCAAGGCCAACAATTATCTGATGGCGATCGCGCGCGTTCGCGCCTCCAGCGGCGACGACCGCCTTGGACTCGCATGGATCGACATCTCGACTTCGGAATTCACCATCACCGAATGCAGCGCGGGCGAATTGTCCACTACGCTCGCGCGCGTCAGCCCGAACGAGATCGTCGTGCCGGACGCGATCTTCGGTGACGAGACACTCGGCCCGATCCTGCGCGAGCATACCGCCGTGACCCCGCTGACCCGCGACGTGTTCGACAGCGCCAATGCCGAACAGCGGCTGTGCGCGTATTTCGCCGTCGCCACCATGGACGGCCTCGCCACGCTGTCGCGGCTGGAAGCCACCGCCGCGGCCGCCGCCGTCACCTATGTCGAGCGCACGCAGGTCGGCAAGCATCCGCCGCTGTCTCCGCCTGCGCGCGAACTCGCAGGCACCACGCTCGTCATCGATCCGGCAACACGCGCCAATCTCGAACTCACCCGCACGCTCGCGGGCGAACGCCGCGGCTCGCTGCTTGACGCGATCGATCTGACCGTGACCGCGGCGGGCTCACGGCTTCTTGCGCAACGGCTCGCGGCTCCGCTCACCGACATCGCCGCCATTACACGACGCCACGATGCGGTAGCGGCGTTCGTGGCTGATCCGGCCGCTGCTGACGATCTGCGCGCGATCCTGCGCGAAGCACCAGACATGTCACGCGCATTGGCGCGGCTCTCGGTCGGGCGCGGCGGGCCGCGCGATCTTGCAGGACTGCGTGACGGCATCGTCGCGGCCGATGCCGCCATCGCGCGGCTTCAGCGCATGGAGTCGCCACCGCAGGAGATCGCCGCCGCTCTTGAATCGCTGCGCAAACCTTCGCGCGCATTGGCCGAGGAACTTTCCCGCGCGCTCGCCGAGCAGTTGCCGCTGTCGAAACGCGACGGTGGCTTCGTGCGCGAGCGTTACGACACAACGCTGGACGAAACCCGCTCGTTACGCGACGCCTCGCGCCTCGTGGTCGCCTCGATGCAGGCGCGCTATGCCGACGACACCGGCGTGAAGGCGCTGAAAATCCGGCACAACAACGTGCTCGGCTATTTCGTCGAAGTCACCGCGCAACACGGCGACAAGCTGATGTCGGCGCCGCTGAACGCAACCTTCATCCATCGCCAGACGCTGGCGGGACAGGTCCGCTTCACGACATCCGAACTCGGCGAGATCGAGGCCCGGATCGCCAATGCAGGCGACCGCGCCCTGGGACTGGAGCTTGAAATCTTCGAGCGGCTCGTGGCTCAAACCGTCGCTATCGGTGACGATCTGCGCGCCGCGGCCCATGCCTTCTCCGTGCTCGATGTCGCCACCTCGCTGGCGCGGCTCGCGATGGATGAAAATTACGTCCGTCCCGAAGTCGATGGCTCGCTCGCCTTTTCTATCGAAGGCGGGCGGCATCCGGTTGTGGAGCGCGCGCTGAAACGCGACGGCCAGCCCTTCATCGCCAACACATGTGATCTTTCTCCTGCGCCAACGCAGACCTCCGGCCAGATCTGGATTCTCACCGGTCCGAACATGGCGGGCAAATCCACCTTCCTGCGCCAGAACGCGCTGATCGCATTGCTCGCACAGATCGGCAGTTTCGTACCAGCGAAACGCGCGAAGATCGGCGTGATCGACCGATTGTTCTCGCGCGTCGGCGCCGCCGACGATCTGGCGCGTGGGCGTTCGACCTTCATGGTCGAAATGGTGGAGACGGCGGCGATCCTCAATCAGGCGGGCGAGCGGGCGCTGGTGATTTTGGATGAAATCGGGCGCGGCACCGCGACCTTCGACGGCCTGTCGATCGCATGGGCCTCGATCGAACATCTGCACGACGCCAACAAATGCCGCGCGCTGTTCGCGACGCATTACCACGAACTCACCGCGCTCTCGGCCAAGTTGCCGCGCCTGTTCAACGCCACCGTGCGCGTCAAGGAATGGCACGGCGACGTGGTGTTCCTGCACGAGGTGCTGCCCGGCGCGGCTGATCGCTCCTACGGCATTCAGGTCGCCAAGCTCGCAGGCCTGCCGCCCGCTGTGATCGCACGCGCCAAAACGGTGCTGGCCAAACTCGAAGCACAGGATCGCGGCAACGGCGCGCAAGCATTGATCGACGATCTGCCGCTGTTTGCGGTCACGTCGCGTGCGAGCGACAACGAGCAGGCGCCCTCGCCCGAGGCCTCAGCGCTGATCGAAGCGCTCAACGCCATCCAGCCAGATGAACTGACCCCGCGCGAAGCGCTGGACGCGCTCTACGCGCTGAAGGCGAAGCTTACCAGCTAGGCCGGATGCTTACACCCTGTTGATCGAGACATGCGTAGCCTTCGGCCCGTTCTTGATGGTCTGATAGACCACGCAATAACGCTCGGTCAGCTTCAGCAACTGGTCGAGTTTTTCCTGCGGCGCGTCGGTCTCGACATCGAAGCGCAGGCGGATTTCCGCAAAGCCCACCGGCGCTTCCTTGTCCACGCCCAATGTGCCGCGAAAATCGAGATCGCCCTCGGCACTGACATTGCCGGATTTCAACGGAATGTCGATCGCGGTCGCCACCGATTTCAGCGTCACGCCCGCGCAGGCCACGAGCGCTTCCAGCAGCATGTCGCCCGAGCACAATTCCAGGCCCGAACCGCCGGTCGCCGGATGCAGGCCCGCCACCGCGAGCGCGCGGCCCGTCTCGACCTTGCAGGCGATGCCTTCATTGTCGATCGAACCCTTGGCCTTCAGGGTAATCAGGGCCGTCTTCGGATCTTCCTTGTAGCGGCTCTTGATCGGCGCCTGCATGGCGCGAAGTTCGCTCGAATCCATCGCATGTCTCCTCGTCATGGCCACAGCGGCCATCCGGTTTTCATCTCTTCCTATAATGGCGGGAAGCTTCGGCACAAGACCGTGCGCCGATTCATAACACCGGCACAGGCGACTAAATTCCCTCGCCCGCCGTCAGCAGATCGTCGACGGAATGGCGCTTCTCGCGATCGAGCGAACGATCGAGCGCCTCCAGCACCTGAAGCTTGACCGCCTCGAATGCAGGGGCGGCGCGATCGCGCGGGCGCGCGAGATCGACCCGCACTTCCTCGAACAGGCGCCCCGGCCGCGGCTTCATCACCAGAATCCGATCCGCCAGCACCACGGCTTCATCGACATCATGGGTGACGAGAACGAGCGTCGGCTGCGTGTCGGCCCACAGATCGAGCAGATGGTCCTGCAGATCGGCACGGGTGAAAGCGTCAAGCGCAGAAAACGGCTCATCGAGCAGCAGCACTTCAGGCCGTGGCACCAGCGCGCGCGCAATCGCCACGCGCTGCGCCTGTCCGCCGGAGAGTTCGCGCGGCCACGCCGCCGCCTTGTCGAGCAGGCCGACACGGGCCAGCGCCGCCGCCGCGCGCTCGCGCCGCTGCGCGCGCGTGCCGTCCGACAGGCCGAACGCGACATTCTCCGCGACCGACAGCCATGGCAGCAGCCGGGGCTCCTGAAAGATAATGCCGATCTTTTCGTGCGGCGCCTTGATCGCCTCGCCATCGAGCGTGATCGCGCCGGAAGTCGCGGGATCGAGTCCCGCGATGGCGCGCAGCAAAGTGGACTTGCCGCAGCCCGAGCCGCCGATAACGGCGACGATCTCGCCGATCTTGATGCGCGCGGAAAAGCCCTGCAGCGCCTTGACGCCGTTCGGATAGGTTTTGCCGACATGATCGAGCACGAGCATCGCTTATGCCCTTCCTGCCTGCGAGGAGAAGGCATCCTGCCAGCGCAGCAACGGCGCGAAGGCGAGCTGGACCAGCCAGTCGGTGGTCTTGCCGAGCAGCGCAAACACGATAATCGCCGCCAGAATTTCCGCAGGCTTGCCTAGCTGCTGGCCGTCGATCAGGAGATAGCCGAGGCCCTCCGACGCGCCCATCAATTCGGCGGCGACGACGAACATCCAGCCGAGGCCAAGCCCCTGCCGCAACGAGACGACATAGGAGGGCAGCACCGCAGGCAGCAGGATGCGCCGGATCATCGCCGGGCCGGAGAGACGGAAGATGCGCCCGACCTCGACGATCTTGCGATCGACGCTCAGCACCGCGCCCATCACCCCGAGATAGATCGGGAAGAACACGCCGATCGCGATCAGCGCGACCTTCGACATTTCGAAGATGCCGAGCCACAGCACGAACAGCGGTACCCAGGCGATCGACGGGATCGCACGCAGCGCCTGCAATGTCGGATCGAGCAGCCGCCGCGCCAGAGGCGAATAACCGCACAGCGCGCCGAGCAGCGTGCCGGATACCACGCCCAACCCAAACCCCGCGCCGACACGCCATGTGGTGATGAAAACATGCCGGCTCAGTTCGCCGCTTTTGGCAAGCTGCGCCAGCATCTCGTAAATCTTGCTCGGCGGCGGCACCAGACGGCCGTTCGACCAGCCGCGCGCAACCGCGATCTCCCAGCCGATCCCGACCACGAGCGGCACGATCAGGCCGAGCGCGGGCTTGATCCAGCGCGGCGGGCGGCTTGGCGCCGTCGCGGCTGGTTCAGCAGCCGGGGCCGTGGAGGTTTCAAGCGTCATGACCATAGCAAAGATCGCTTATCGGTCCGAAATGCAAGGCGGCTTGCGTCGCATATCATCCATTCCGCATGGGGCCCGGGCCCATGGCCGGCGGGATCGATGCGGAGCCTCCCGCCTGCGTGCCCATTGGGCACGGCAGGCGGGTCTCTGTTTTAGTTCGAAGGCAACTGGACGTCCGCGTCGAGCAGCGCGTCGGTGTTCTTCTTCACATCGACATCGGCGGCGATGACGCCAGCCTTCTGCAGCGCCAGACCCGCCTGAAGGATCGCGTCGCGCTGCGGCGCGCCGATCTTGCTGAAGGTAAGATCGGTGCGCTCCTTGAGCTGCTTGTCGACCACCGCGTCAGGCAGCTTGGTCACTGCGATGAAGTCGGCCTTCAACTCGTCATAGTGTGTCAGCGAATATTTGCGCGCTTCCTCATAGACCGCGAGGACGCGGTTCACGATATCCGGATGCTCCTTCAGGAACTGCTCGCGGACATTGAGGATACCGAAGGTATTGGCCTCGGGCTTGCGATAGAACAGCCGCGCACCATCCTCGATTTCCGCCTGCGCCATCATCGGGTCAAGACCGGCCCAGGCATCGACATCGCCGCGGATCAGCGCGGTCTTGCCGTCCGGATGCTGCAGCAACACCGGTGTGATGTCCTTTTCGGTCAGGCCGGCGTCGAGCAGCGCGCGCACCAGGAAGATGTGCGGATCGGTGCCGCGCGTCACCGCGACACGCTTGCCCTTCAGGTCCGCGACGGTCTTGATCTTGGAATCCTTGGTGGTGACGAGCGCGGTCCATTCGGGGCGCGAATAGGTGTAGACTGACTTGATCGGGTTGCCGTTGATGCGCGCGACCAGCGCCGCCGATCCCGCCGTCGAGCCAAAATCGATCGAGCCCGCATTGAGGAATTCGAGCGCCTTGTTCGAACCGAGCGTCTGCACCCAGACGATCTTGATCCCGTCCTTGGCGAATTCCTTTTCCAGAAGGCCTTGCTTCTTCAACAGGATCGAAACTGGATTGTAGGTCGCCCAATCGATCGCGATCTGGGTAGGCTTGTCGGCAGCCAGGGCCGCGCCCGGCGCGAGCAGCGCGATGGCGGCGCCGAGAGTAAAGATGCGCCGGGACAGAGTGGTCATGGGAAGCTCCAATCAGACAAGATTTTAATGCGAGGGTGACTAAAGATTACGCTTGTTCTTCAAGGCGTTATCGTCAAGAGTCAACTGGAAGAATGTTTGCCTCCAAGCCCGCCCGGACAAGAGAATGTTCTTGCCCGCGCCAGGGCTTCGTCAGTCCGATTATTTTGCAGCTAGCGCCATGACCCCCACGTCGTCTTCCGCTCTTGAAATCTCCCTGCCCGACAGCACGCGCGAACGCGGCAGCGAGCTACCCGTGCTCGGATTCGATTCCGCAGCGGTGATGAGCCGGATCGATGCGCTCGCCGAAAAACACGAAGGGCACGATGACACGTTCCGTTCGGCAATGGCCCAGCTGCTGAAAGCCGAACTGGTGCGCGCCCGCGACGTCGCGCAGGCCGAATTGCTCAACGAGCGGCACGGCCGGCGCACCGCCGAACGGCTGTGCGCGCTGCACGACGCGATCATTCGCATTCTCTACACGACGGCGACGAAGCATCTCTATCGCTCGCCGACGCCATCCGATTCCGAGCGGATGGCGATCGTCGCCACTGGCGGTTACGGGCGCGGCCTGATGGCGCCGGAATCCGACATCGATCTGTTGTTCGTGCTGCCCTACAAGCAGACCGCGTGGGGCGAGCAGGTCGCTGAAGTCATCCTCTATTGTCTCTGGGACATGGGACTGAAGGTCGGCCACGCCACCCGCACCGTCAACGAGTGCATTCGTCAGGCGCTCGCCGACATGACGATCCGCACCGCTATCCTCGAAAGCCGCTATCTGATCGGCGACCGGCACCTCTACGACGAGCTGATGATGCGCTTCGACAAGGATGTGGTGCAGGGCACGGCGTCCGAATTCGTCGCCGCCAAGCTCGCCGAACGCGAGGAGCGGCTCACCCGCGCCGGACAATCACGCTATCTGGTCGAGCCGAACGTCAAGGACGGCAAGGGCGGCTTGCGCGATTTGCACACGCTGTTCTGGATCGCGAAATACGTCTATCGCGTCCGCGACGCCAGTGAACTGGTCAAGCGCGGTATTTTCGACGCCGTCGAATATCGCACCTTCCGCCGCTGCGAGGATTTCCTCTGGTCGGTCCGCTGCAACATCCACTTCCAGACCAACCGCGCCGAAGAGCGGCTGTCGTTCGACATCCAGCGCGAGATCGCGCAACGGCTCGGTTACACCGAGCATCCCGGCATGCAGGATGTCGAACGCTTCATGAAGCATTACTTCATGGTAGCCCGGCAGGTCGGCGGCCTCACCGCGATCCTGTGCGCCAAGCTGGAGGAACAGGAAGCCAAACCCGCACCGGTGCTCAACCGCGTGATGGCGCGGCTGCGGCCCCACAAGCGTCGCGGCAAGATCGCAGGCACCGAGGACTTCATCGTCGACAATGCCCGCATCAATCTCGCGGCCCCGAATGTCTTCAAGCACGACCCGGTCAACTTGATCCGCATTTTCCGCCTCGCGCAGAAGAACAACCTCGATTTCCATCCCGATGCGATGCGCGCGGTGACGCGCTCACTGAACCTGATTACGCCACAGGTCCGCGACAACCCCGAAGCCAACGCTCTGTTCATGGAGATCCTCACCTCACCGGACGCGGAGACGGTGTTGCGGCGCATGAACGAGACCGGCGTGCTCGGACAGTTCATCCGCACCTTCGGCAAGATCGTCTCGATGATGCAGTTCAATATGTATCATCACTACACGGTGGACGAGCACCTGATCCGCTGCGTCGGTATTCTGCAAGAGATCGAAGCGGGGACCCACGAGGAGTTCGCACTCGCCAACGACCTGTTCAAAAAGATCCGGCCTGAGCATCGCTCGGTGCTCTACATGGCCGTGTTCCTGCACGACATCGCCAAGGGCCGGCCCGAGGATCACTCCATCGCCGGCGCGAAGGTCGCGCGGCGACTGTGCCCGCGCTTCGGCTTCAACGCCGCCGAGACCGAACTGATCGCGTGGCTCATTCAGGAGCACCTCACGATGTCCACCGTCGCGCAGTCGCGCGATCTGTCGGACCGCAAGACTATCGAGAACTTCGCGGCTGTCGTGCAATCGGTCGAACAGATGAAACTGCTCACCATCCTCACCACCGCCGACATCCGGGGCGTCGGTCCCGCCGTGTGGAATGGCTGGAAGGCGCAGCTTCTGCGTACGCTCTATTATGAAACCGAACCTGCGCTGACCGGCGGCTTCTCCGAGGTCAATCGCGCCCGCCGCGTCGACGTTGCGCATGCCGAATTCCGCAACGCCTTCAGTGACTGGCCGGAAGCCGAACTCGACGCCTATATCAGCCGGCAATATCCGGCCTACTGGCTCAAGGTCGATCTGCCGCGCAAGATTCATCACGCGCGCTTCATCAAGAGCGCCGACGCCAGCGGCAAGAAGCTCGCAATCGAAGTCGGCTTCGAGGAAGGCCGCGCCGTCACCGAACTCACATTGCTCGCGCCGGACCATCCGTGGCTGCTTTCGATCGTCGCGGGCGCCTGCGCGGCCAATGGCGCCAATATCGTCGACGCGCAGATCTACACCACCACCGACGGCCTCGCGCTCGACACCATCGCGATCTCGCGCGAATACGACCGCAACGAAGACGAAGCCCGCCGTGCCTCGCGGATCGGCGAGATGATCGAGCAGGTTCTGGAAGGCAAGGTGCGCCTGCCCGAGGTGATGGCGCGCCGCACGCAGGCTCGGGCGAAGACCAAAGTGTTCGTGGTCGAGCCGGAGGTCGTCATCAACAACCAGTGGTCGGATGTCTATACCGTGATCGAGGTCACCGGCCTCGACCGGCCCGGCCTGCTCTATCAGCTCACCACCGCGATCTCGAAGCTCAGCCTCAACATCGGCTCGGCGCATGTCGCGACCTTCGGCGAGCGCGTCCGCGACGTGTTCTATGTCACCGACCTGATGGGTGCGCAGATCACCGCGCCGACACGGCAGGCCGCGATCAAGCGGGCGCTGGTGCACCTTCTTGCCAATCCCGATACGACCCGAGGCGTGGCGTAAGTGGCCCAGAGTGCTAACCGGCGTTAACCAGCCAGTAACCTGCCCTTAAACCGCCGCCGTTAGCTTCCAACCCGGTCACCGGAGAGAGGCACGGACACAGCGGATGGCGCGGAAGAAATCAGGCGGACGCCGCGAACCGAAATTCGAGGGCAAGGCGTCCCTCGACGGCTTGCGCCTGAACCGCAGCGACCGCGTCGGCGACAACAGCGATTTTGAGGACGAGGAGGACGAGCCGCCTGTGCGTGCGCGCCGCGAGAAACCCGAACCCCGCGAACGCAAGGCCTCCAAAAGCCGATCCAGCCGCGCCAGCAAGGTTCCTTTCCGCAAGCGCTTCGGCCGCATCGCCTATTGGGGCGTCGTCCTTGGCCTGTGGGCGATGATCGCCGCCGTCGGCGGCGTGATCTGGGTTGGCGCACACCTGCCTTCGATCAGTTCGCTGGAAATTCCAAAGCGGCCGCCGACGATCCAGATCGTTGGAACCGATGGTTCCGTCATCGCCACGCGCGGCGAGATGCCAGGCGCCAACGTCTCGCTGAAGGATCTGCCGCCCTATCTGCCGAACGCCTTCATCGCTATCGAGGACCGGCGCTTCTATTCGCATTTCGGCATCGATCCGATCGGCATCGTGCGTGCCGCGATCGCTAACGTGCTGCACCGCGGCGTTTCACAAGGTGGCTCGACGCTGACGCAGCAGCTCGCCAAGAACCTGTTCCTGACTCAGGAGCGCACGCTGCAGCGGAAACTGCAGGAAGCCGAACTCGCGCTGTGGCTCGAGCGCAAATACAGCAAGAAGACGATCCTCGAGCTTTATCTCAACCGCGTCTATTTCGGCTCCGGCGCCTATGGCGTCGAAGCGGCGGCGCAGAAATATTTCGGCAAGCCCGCGAAGGACGTGACGCTGTACGAGGCGGCTATGCTCGCCGGCCTCGTCAAATCGCCGTCGCGGCTTGCGCCCAACCGCAATCCGGAAGGCGCGGAGAAGCGCGCCGATGTCGTCCTCGCAGCGATGGTGGACGCCAAGCTGATCACGCCCGCGAAGCAGAAGGCGGCCCTCGCGCATCCGTCCTTCGCGATCAAGCCGACGGGCGCGGGCACCATCAACTACGTCGCGGACTGGATCGGCGAAGTGCTCGACGACCTGATCGGCCAGGTCGACCAGAACATCGTGGTGGAAACCACCATCGATCCGAAACTGCAAAGCGTGGCGGAAGCGTCCATCATCGACGAGCTTGCCGCCAAGAGCGTGAAGTACAATGTCAGCCAGGGCGCGCTGGTCGCAATGACGCCGGATGGCGCAGTGCGTGCCATGGTCGGCGGGCGCAACTACGCCGAAAGCCAGTTCAACCGCGCGGTGACCGCACGGCGGCAGCCGGGCTCGGCGTTCAAACCGTTCGTCTATCTCACCGCACTGGAAGCGGGGCTGACGCCGGACACCGTCCGTCAGGACGCGCCGATCGACGTCAAGGGATGGAAGCCGGAAAACTACAGCCACCAGTATTTCGGACCCGTCACGCTGACGCAGGCGCTGGCGATGTCGCTCAACACTGTGGCGGTACGGCTCGGCCTCGAAGTTGGCCCGCAAAACGTGGTACGCACCGCGCATCGTCTCGGCATCGCCTCCAAGCTCGAGCCGAATGCCACGATCGCACTCGGCACCTCGGAAGTCTCTCCGACTGAACTTGTCGGCGCTTACGCTACCTTCGCCAATAACGGCATCGCCGTCTCGCCGCATGTCATCACGCGCATCAAAGCTGCCGACACCGGCAAGGTTCTCTATGTACGTCCGCTCGATCCCGCCTCGCAGGTGATCGACCCGCGCTACGTCGCGATGATGAACGGCATGATGCACGAGACGCTGGTGATCGGCACCGCGAAGAAGGCTGACATTCCGGGGTGGTATGCCGCAGGCAAGACCGGCACCAGCCAGGATTTCCGCGACGCCTGGTTCGTCGGCTACACCGCGCATCTCGTCACCGGCGTCTGGCTCGGCAACGACGACAGTTCTCCGACCAAGAAGGCCACCGGCGGCGGCCTGCCGGTCGAAGTATGGACGCGGTTCATGAGGGCCGCGCATCAGGGCGTGCCGGTCGCGAACCTGCCGGTGCCGCAATCGGGCAACCCGGTCAGCGATTTCTTCCAGTCGTTCTCGCACGGCGGCAGTGCGCCGACACAGCATCTCGGCCCGGCTCCGACGGATCAGGCCACCTATGCGAGGGAGCCGTCGTATGGCGCGGGGCGCTACAGCCAGCCTGCCTACCCGCCTCGCAACGGCAATGCGCGACCACAACCAGCGCAAACCTCGGGACGGCCGGAAGCCGACGCCGGGTTGTCCGGCGGCGGCTGGTTGATGGATAGGCTGTTCGGCGGTCGATAGACTGAAGCAGCTCGCCTAGTCCTTCACGCCATAGCGATGCAGATCGTTGCCATGGGCATCGAGCCACTTCTTGGCGCGTTCGGTCTGCGGGCAGATTTTCCCGACCACCCGCCAGAACCGCGTGGAATGGTTCATTTCAACCAGATGCGCCACTTCATGCGCGGCGAGATAATCCAGCACGTAAGGCGGCGCGAGGATCAGCCGCCAGGAGTAGGACAGCGCGCCCGCCGACGTGCACGATCCCCAGCGGCTCGACTGGTCGCGGATCGAAATGCGCTTCACCTTCACGCCCAGCATCTCGGCGTAATGGTTGGAGGCGCGCGTCAGTTCCCGCCGCGCCTCGCGCTTGAGGAAATCGAGCACGCGGCGCTCGACATGCTCGACGCCGCCAGCCACGCACAAAATCTTCTCGCCGCTGTCGCGCGTCTCCATCCAGACGGTGCCGCGTTCGCCGGCGCGATGCACGATCTTGTGCGCGACATGACGCAGCGGCAGCGAGGTACCGGGCGAAAATGGCGCAGCCTTCGGCAACCCGCCGAGACGCGCCGCGATCCAGGCGCCATGACGCTGCGCGAAATCCCTCGCATCGGCCAGATTGCCACGCGGAGGCATGGTCAGGATGGCTTCGCGGCGGCTGGGATGGATGCGCAGGGTATATCGCCTCGCGCGCCTGTGCCTTCGCAACTGAACCGCATAAATCGCTGCGCCAATTTTGACAGCGAGCGTGCGAGGTTCGGTGGGACGGCGATAAAGGAGGGCGCGAAAAGCCATGTCAGGAGATCCGGGGGCGAGAAGAACGCCCGGATTCTGCCATATCCGCCGCCAGGGAAATCCGCTTTGGCTAAAACAAATCATTTGCCCAATATCTCGTGGGACCTGAGGGTTCCTCTCCCATATCAGGGGGCAAGGAACAGAGATTCGCTATTCATTCTTACCCGAAAACCCGAATTCCAGGACATCCAGACTGGTCACTTTGATGCCACAGAATTTAAGCGCCGAAAGCGATAAGGATTCAATAACTTACAGCAATTGAGCGGCGCACGGCAGCGCTTCGGAGCCAGAAATGGCCGTCAAATCGGCACTTCCTGCGAATCTTGCTCGCAACTGGGCTATTCGGCGGCCACTCTGGAACTCGCGGCAACGGGAACCGAGACGATGAAATCGGCGATCCGCGGCAGGATCTCGGCGCGAAACCGCGAACCATTGAAGACACCGTAATGACCGACGCCCTTCTGCATGTAATGCACCCGCAGCTCGGCTGGAATCGAGGTGCAAAGGTCGTGCGCTGCTTCCGTCTGACCTAACCCGGAGATGTCGTCGTTCTCGCCTTCCACCGTCATCAGCGCGACACGATGTATTTTCGACGGGTCAACCCGCGTACCGCGATGCATCAGCTTGCCATTGGGCAGCGAATGCTTCACAAACACCTCCTCGACGGTCTGGAGGTAGAATTCCGCAGTAAGGTCCATCACCGCGAGATATTCGTCATAGAACTCGCGGTGCTTGTCGACGAGGTCGCCGTCACCCTTGACCAGATTGTCGAACAGCTTGCGATGCGCCTCGAGATGGCGATCGAAATTCATGCTGACAAATCCGGTCAGTTGCAGAAAGCCCGGATAGACATCGCGCATGAAGCCAGGATGAGGGAACGGCACTCTGCTGATAACGTGGTTGCGGAACCACTCCATTCCTTTTTCGGCCGCGAGATTGTTCACCGCGGTCGGATTGCGCCGCGTATCGATCGGCCCGCCCATCAGGATCATGGACGCGGGCACGAACGGATCCTTGCGCGTCTCCATCACCGAAACCGCCGCAAGCACCGGCACCGAAGGCTGACAAACCCCCACGACATGCACGTTTCCGCCAAGTCCGTGCAGCATCTCGATCACGTAGTCGACGTAATCGTCCAGATCGAAACGTCCCATCGCGAGCGGCACCGTGCGCGCATCGACCCAGTCGGTGATGTAGACCTCGTGGTTGGGAAGGAACGCTTCCACCGTGCCGCGCAGCAACGTCGCGTAGTGGCCGGACATCGGCGCGACGATCAGCACGCGCGGCTGCGGCTCGCGCAGCGGCCGCAAGAACTTGCGCTTGAAATGCAGCAGGCGGCAGAACGGCTTTTCCCAGACCGTCCTGACTTCCACCGGCGTGGAGACGCCCTGCACCTCAGTATGGTCGATGTGCCATTCCGGTTTGCCGTAACGGCGCGTCGTGCGCTCGAACACTTCGCAGCCTGCCGCGATCGATTTGCCGATCTCGGTACTCGCCAGCGGGTTGAGCGGGCTCTGGAACATCAATTTGGTGGCGTCGGCGAAAGCGCGTGCCGGGCTGAGAGACGCCTGTCCCATTTCGTACATCCAGTACATGGGGGAGACGACAGGCGCGCCTACATCCTCTGGTAAAGACGGCGGCCGCCCGAATTCTCCAATCGGCATCGCGAATCCTTTCGATTTTGCGCTGCAATAGCATGATGGCAGCATTTCGCTGCGTCAATCCGCCGTATGGAGTGACGACCGGCTTTCTCACCCTTAATCATGCGTGCCTCAGGCACTCGGAACTTTCCGCAATCGAGGGTTGACGTATAAATGACGGTCATGGGCGACACCCTCCACTCGGATTTCCGGCATCCCCGGCCGGACGTGCGTCTGCACACGATTCTGCGGCTGCGTTGGCTTGCCGTTCTGGGACAGCTCGCCGCGATCTTCATCGTGGCGCAGGGCTTCGACTTCGAAGTCCCGATCCTGCCCTGCCTCATCGTCATCGGCCTTTCGGCAGGCCTGAACCTCGCTTTGCAAATCGCCTTCGCGCCGACGCATCGGCTCGATCCGGTATTCGCCGCAGCACTGCTGGCCATGAACATCGTCGAGCTCGCGGCACTCCTGATGCTGACGGGCGGATTGCAGAATCCGTTCTCGTTTCTGTTCCTCGCGCCGGTGCTGATCTCGGCGACGGCGCTGCCGACCCGCTACACCATCGCGCTCGGGCTACTGGCCGCAACCTGCGCCACCATTCTGGGCTTCTTCCATCTGCCGCTGCCGTGGAATGGCGACGAGCCGCTGGTGCTGCCGCCAACCTATATGTTTGGTGTCTGGCTCTCGATCATCATGGTGCTGGTGGTGACGAGCCTCTACGCCTTCCAGGTGACCGAGGAAGCCCGCAAGCTCTCCGACGCACTCGCCGCCACCGAGCTGGTCCTCACCCGCGAGCAGCATCTCACCCAGATCGACGGGCTCGCCGCAGCAGCAGCCCATGAACTCGGCACGCCGCTGTCGACCATCTTCCTGATCGCCAATGAATTGCAGAACGCCGCGAAGGATCGGGCGCCGGACGATCCGCTGATCACCGACGTCGCCACCATTCGCGAACAGGCGAAACGTTGCCGCGACATCCTCGCCAAGATCACCCAGCTTTCATCAAGCGGCGCGCCGTTCGACCGCATGCCACTGACCAACCTGATCGAGGAGGTGGTGGCGCCGCATCGCGAATTCGGCATCGACCTGAAAATCCGCATCTCCGGCGGCAGCCCGCCCGAACCCGTCGGCCTGCGCAATCCAGCGGTGCTCTACGGCATCGGCAACCTCGTCGAGAACGCGGTCGACTTTGCCCGCGACGCGGTCGAGATCAATGCATGGTGGAGTCTGGAGGAGGTCAACATCGTCATCTCCGACGACGGCCCGGGCATCCCGCCCGACCTCCTCAAGAAGATCGGCGAACCCTACCTCTCCCGCCGGGCCGTCGGCGACAGCCGGAGCGGCCATCGCGGACTGGGGCTCGGGGTGTTCATCGCCCGTACCCTGCTGGAACGGACCGGCGCCAAGGTCGGTTTTGCCAATCGGCCGTTCCCGGACCATGGCGCGATCGTCACCATTTCCTGGCCGCGCGAGCGCTTTGAAACCGGTGTCAGCGGTCCTACTTAAGGACTAAGCTCGGGTGAGGCGTTCTGACGCAGGGACCCGACATATTGCCGGATCAATTTGGAATAGGATGACCATGGACAAAGGAAAAGCCATGTACGCAGCCACCCAATCGTCTTCCTATCAGTTGCCTGTCGAGCCCGCGCCCCGCACCCTGCTGATCGTCGAGGACGACAAGGCCTTTCTCGAGCGCCTGTCGCGCGCGATGGAAACCCGTGGGTTCACCGTCACGAGCTGCGACAACGTTCCCGAGGGCCTCACCGCCATCGAACAGTCACCGCCAGCCTTCGCGGTGGTCGATCTGCGCGTCGGTGACGGCAACGGGCTCGATGTCGTGGCCGCGCTGCAAAGCAAGCGCCCGGGTGCCCGCGCCATCGTGCTGACGGGCTACGGCAACATCGCCACCGCGGTGACCGCGGTGAAGCTCGGCGCGGTCGACTACCTCGCCAAGCCGGCGGATGCCGACGAAGTTGCCGCCGCGCTGCTCGCGGTCGGCGGTGCCAAGTCGGAATTGCCCCAGAACCCGATGTCGGCCGACCGGGTGCGGTGGGAGCACATCCAGCGGATTTACGAGATGTGCGACCGCAACGTCTCGGAGACCGCGCGGCGGCTGAACATGCACCGCCGCACGCTCCAGCGCATTCTGGCCAAGCGCGCGCCGCGCTAAGCCAAAATTCAAATCCGAATTCGTCATCCGGCCCGCTCGCAGCGGGCCGGAACTTTTTTGGGCTGCTCCGCGTTGCACCGGTGAATTCAGGGAGCAATCGACGGTCCATGCGCAAAGCCCGCCACATCGACATCTCGACGCGTCTCGAAGCCACCAAGCGGCTCGGCCTCTTGGAAGACTACCGCGTGGACTGGGACAAGCCGCTGGGCGCGCCCCGCGTCACCGTGTGCGGCCGCCCGTCCTATCCCGCGCAGATCACCAAGAATTATATCGCAGACCTTCTCGCCGAACTGGTGCCGGCGCGCGAGATCGTCGTCACGCGACCCTCCAGGGCCTGAGACCATCCGCGAGCGGGCCATGATCCACGATCTCATCCGCGAAGCGACCCACACCTCCCACCGGCGTCTCGACCTTGCGCTGTCGTGGCTCGACCTCAGCAAGCCGCGCTATTACGCCAGTTTTCTGCGCGGGCAGGCCGAGGCCCTGTTCCCCATAGAAGCCGCGCTCGAGCGCAACGGCGTCGCATTCATCCTGTCTGACTGGCCGCGCCGCGCCCGCACCGCCGCGCTCGAGCACGACCTGATCGTGATGGATGCGTCCTGCGATCCGCTGCCCGAGCCGCATCTCGACAACCCTGCACAAATGTTCGGCACGGTCTATGTGCTGGAAGCCCTGCGCATGGGCGCGCGCGTGATGCTGTCGCGCCTCGCGCAATATCCCGACTCCTGCTCGATCGGTGCCACGAAATATCTGCGGCATGGTTTCGGCCAGCGGCTGTGGCCGACATTCCTCGACGCGCTGGAAACCCATCCGGCCGCGCTCAACGACCCGCGATCCGTGGTGCAGGGCGCCGAGATTGCGTTCGGCATGTTCGAGAGCGCATTGGTGCCGATCGTCAGCACCGCCGCCGAATAGCCAGCGAATTGACTCGCTAAAATTCACTTGGCCGGGAGCGGAAAATGCGCTTTGTGGCCGCATGACCGAGCAGACCGAAGCGCCCAAGGCCGGCGCAACCATCATTCCCGTCACGCCGTTCCAGCAGAACTGCATGCTGCTGTGGTGCGAGCAAACGAAAAAGGCCGTGGTGGTCGATCCCGGTGGCGACGTGCTCGACATCCTCAACGCGATCAAGCAGGCCGGGGTCAAGGTCGAGCACATCTGGCTCACCCATGGCCATGTCGATCATGTTGGCGGCGCCGACGAGCTGCGCGAGCATCTCAAGGTGCCGATCACCGGCCCGCACATCGCCGACAAGTTTCTTCTCGATCATGTCGTGGACAGCGCGCGGCGCTACGGCCTCACCGGCCTGCGCGACGTCACGCCGGATACCTGGCTCAGCGAAGGCGACAAGGTCAGCGTCGGCGAACTGACGTTCGAGCTGCTGCATTGCCCCGGCCATTCGCCGGGCAGCATGGTGTTCTTCAACCCGGCCATGAAATTCGCGATCATGGGCGACGTGCTGTTCAACGGCTCGATCGGACGCACCGATTTGCCCGGCGGCGATCACGAGACGCTCTTGGCCTCGATCCGCGACAAGGTGCTGCCGCTCGGCGACGAGGTCGGCTTCATCTGCGGCCACGGCCCGGGCTCGACCATCGGCCAGGAACGGCTGACCAATCCGTTCCTCACCGGCATGGCGTGAGCGCCGTCACTCCATCGCGGCCTTGAGCGCGACCGCCGCCGAGGCATAGCCGCCGCGCGCGCCGTCGATGAAATGGAAATGCCCGGCCTGCGCCTGCGGCAGCGAAAAGCAGGTCATCAGCGCGGCATCCTGCCGGTGCAGGCCGTAGCGGATCGTGCCCATGTCCGCCGCGCGGGTCAGCAGCGTTTCGATCGCGCGCGCGGTCGGCGGCGAACAATCGATCACCATGCGCAAGCCGTCGTCGTATTTCCGGAAGTCGGAGTTCTCGACCACCTCGCGCATATAGACCGGCGCGGAAAATCCACCGACGCGCAGATTGAAGCGAAACAGCACGTAGAGCCACAGCGTCCATCCCGTGACGGCGATGCGCCGCCACCACAAGGGGCCGCGTTGGCGAGTGCGCGCGACGTAGTCCACGCCCGGCGCAGGCCAGCGGCGCGGCGGGCCTTGCGGCGGGATCGGACGGCCCCCCTCCGGGCTCATCTCCACCAGCGCCAGCATTCTTTCGATCACCGCACGGAATGCAGATTTATCCTCGCCATGCGGCACGACGAGAATCGACAGCATCACACCGCGCGCCGACATGATCTCGGAGAAATGGCAGGACAGGCCGGTGAGATCGGGATGGCTGCCACGCGGCGCTTGCGGCACCGCGAACGCGCCCCGCTTCATCGCGGCATCGGCCCATTTGAGGCCGCCGCCCTCGAACATCGCATAAGAGACATTGGGTGACGGCGCATAGCGCGCCACGCTCACATCGAGCCCCTCCGCGCGGATCGCCTCGATTGGAATAAGCGCGACGCGCATGGTGAGATCGAGAGCCTCCTTCACCCATGCGGCTGTTTCTGCGAGGGCACGTTCGGCAATCTTGCGATCGGCGGCCGCCACAGCGAAGCTCGCGCCGTCGCCGCCGAACACGAACGGAAAATCACGCAACTCCATCGCATTGGTCATCGCCGCGATCACCGCCGCGCCCGCCATGTTCACGGCCTTGTACCGCTGATTGGCGATCGCCTCCGTCGAACGCACGATGTCGGCGGTGCCGATCAGCCAGCCGTCCGGCAGCGGACGGTAGAACGACGGCTCCATCAGCCGGCCGAAATCATCGAATACCGGAATGCCGGAATAGAACGCGGCATCATTGTCCCGATTCATTCCGTTTTCGCTCCGGTTCATTCTTCTGTCTCATTTGGATCATGCGGTGCGGTCTGCTACCAAGTCCGCCGCACCAACGATAGTGAGATCACACGTGAGTGAACTGTTCACACCCTGGCACCTGGGCCAGCTTGCCCTCTCCAATCGCATTATCATCGCACCGATGTGCGAATACTCCGCCGAGGACGGCAGCGCCACCGACTGGCACATGATCCATCTCGGCCATCTGGCGCTATCCGGTGCGGGCCTCCTCATTCTGGAAGCCACCGGCGTATCGCCCGAAGGCCGCATCTCGCCGCAGGATCTCGGCCTCTACTCCGATGCCAATCAGAAGGCGCTGGCGCGCGTGCTACATGCGGTGCGCGCTTATTCGCCGATCAAGGTCGCCATCCAGCTCGCCCATGCCGGCCGCAAGGCCTCGACCAAGGTGCCGTGGGAAGGCGGCGGGCAGATTCCGCCGGGCGGGAAAGACGGCTGGCAGACCGAAGCGCCCTCCGCACTTCCCTTCGCGGCAGGAGAAAATCCGCCGACCGCACTCGATGCACAGGGACTTGCGCGCGTGCGCGACGATTTCGTGCGCGCGGCAAAGCGCGCAGCCGAACTCGGATTCGACGGCATCGAGATTCACGCCGCGCACGGCTATCTGCTGCATCAGTTCCTGTCACCGCTCTCCAACGCACGCACCGATCAATATGGCGGCAGCCTGGAGAACCGGATGCGGTTTCCACTCGAAATCTATGACGCGGTGCGCGCGGCATTTCCGGCGGACAAACCGGTCTGGGTCCGCCTCTCCGCGACCGACTGGGCGGATGGCGGCTGGGATGTCGATGGTTCAATTGCCTTCGCGAAACAATTGAAAGCCCGCGGCTGCCCCGTGATCCACGTGTCCAGCGGCGGGCTGACGCCTTCGCAGCAGATCAAGCTCGGCCCGGGCTATCAGGTCGCCTTCTCCGAGCGCATCCGCGCCGAGGCCGGCATTCCCACCATCGCGGTCGGTCTCATCACCGAGCCCAAGCAGGCGGAAGAGATTCTCACCAAGGGTCAGGCCGATGCGATCGCATTGGCACGCGCCGCGCTGTACGATCCGCGCTGGCCGTGGCACGCCGCCGCCGAGCTTGGCGATCATGTTCACGCACCGCCGCAATATCTGCGCTGCGCCCCGCACGGCCATTCGGATTTGTTCGACGCGCCTTGACGGCGACCGGCATGCCCAAAACCTATCGCCTGCTCGGGCCTGACGGCGCGTTTTATGACAGCACCGCACCGGGGCAGTTCGGTGGTCATAAAAAGCAGCGCATCTATGGCCGCCTCGATTGCCGCACCGCCACCCTTGCACTCACCAAGGGCGACACCTACCGGCGGCACAGGGTGTTCTTCGCCGACGAGGCCAGCGCGATTGGCGCCGGATACCGTCCTTGCGCGGTCTGCCTGCCGACCCAATATCGAGCGTGGCGCGCACGAAAAACGTGACGCGCGCAACGCAAACCACGAGGGCCGCACATGTCTCCGGTTTCGCTTCTCCTGAACATTCTCTGGATCGTGCTCGGCGGCTTCTGGATGGCGGTCGGCTGGATGGTCGCGGCCGTGCTGATGGCAATCACCATCATCGGCATCCCATGGGCGCGCGCGGCCATGACGATTGCGGGCTACACGCTGTTTCCGTTCGGCCAGCGCGCGATCTCTCGTGAAATGGTCACCGGCCGTTCCGATGTCGGTACCGGGCCGCTCGGGGTGATCGGCAACATTATCTGGTTCATTCTGGCGGGCTGGTGGCTGGCGCTCGGCCATCTCGGCACCGCACTCTTGATGGCGATCACCATCGTCGGCCTGCCGTTTGCGTGGGCGCACCTCAAGCTCGCGGGCATCGCGCTGTGGCCGATCGGCAAGACCATCGTCCCGGCGTAACCCTCAGGTTCGCGTTGCCGAGACCGGCGCGATCCGATAAAGGGACATCAGGCACCCGTAGCTCAGCTGGATAGAGCGTTGCCCTCCGAAGGCTGACGTCAAGGGGATTTGGTTTGTAAGGAAGTCGAAAAAGGAAACGAGTTTCAGTAGGTTGACGTTCTCTCAGTAAGCTACCTTATCTGGAAGATTCTTCGCGTAAGCACCGCGTAAGCAGTTTCCAGAGAGGAAAAGCGAACAAGCGCGTAGCGCAGCGACTACCAGCACGATGCGTTGGACGCTTGGAACGAGAGGATCGGTTGAAAATATCTGAATCCGTTGACCGCCGGAGGTCAATAGGATTAAGCGAAGTGAAATGCGCCCGTAGCTCAGCTGGATAGAGCGCCACCCTCCGAAGGTGGAGGCCACACGTTCGAATCGTGTCGGGCGCGCCATTTTCCACCACTCCAGAGCAAAGCTGGGCACCAAGACAGAGACGGTAGCTCTGCGCGTAAAGTCGGTCGTTGAGATGACGTGCCCGGGTCCAACAAGCGGACGTCCGAGTGAACAGGTGATGCGACACGTCTGCCCCGCCCAAAGCGACTTGAAGGACTGGAGACCGCGGCCATCCACCTCTACCGACCGGCGATCACTTGAATCGTGGCGTCCAGCTTTCAATCAACTTGTCTTCGTCTCCGTCGTCCTCCTCGGCTTCGGAGCGCATAGACAAGCCCTTGCAGGTCAATATCGTAAGACTGCGTCCGTACCGACCCAAACCGATGACTTCTTCCGTCACGCGATATGAACAATCGCCGCCCATCCAGTCATTGAGACAAGCCTCTCTGGAATCGCTTTGGCCAGCTCGCTCATCATCTGGGCGTGTATTGAAAGAAGCCGTCAGCGTCGTATCGGGAACTGGCGCCCATTTGCGAATGAACCTCAGTCCCTTCGCTTGCTTCAGGCCATCCGACATGAAGCACCATTCCACGCCGTCGCCCTTAGTCAACAACACCGCAACTCCATCAGCAGTCAACGTGACGTAACGTATGGCAGTCGCGGTTAGTGAGGTTTCGCATTGCTTGCTCAGCGCCTCGACGCAAGCGAGGCCAGGGTCGTACTCGTCAATTGCGCGCTTGAACGCTCTCTCCGGCATCAACAGCGCCGCCGCAAAGTGATCCGCTTCGTGCTCGTAAGGATCGGAAGATTGGAACCCTGCGTGTGAGATGTGCATCCCGTTATCGAGGAGCGCGTCCGAATGTCCCTCGATGCAGTAGTGCCCTAGTTCATGGGCAACGCTGAATCGTTGGAAACCACGGCTTGGAATTTTCGTAGCATAGAGTATTCCGAACTCGTCGCCTGCCTTGAGGAGCATCCCTGATACGCCGTCGGCGGTATCCGGCTTGGCACGAACTTCGATACCCTTAGCCTTGGCAATCGCTATCGGATCGACCCATGGACCTTCAATGTTGTTTGCGCGCAGCACTTGGGTCGCTGCCGACTCCGCAATTGAGCGCCGAGCCAGTCGCAGTCCCGCACTCATGTTTGGTCGTTTCCGGAGTTGCGCTTCTTGAGGAGAAGCTCGACGAAATCCTGAGCTAGCTCCAGGTCTTGTGATGACAATTTGTGTAGATCACGGTGAAGTCGGCCAACTGTTTCCGCCGATGCGTCGGGTGTTTCGGAACGACCAAGCAAATAGTCCGTCGTCACGTCCAATGCCTTGGCCAGAGCCTTGAGATTATCGAAGGACGGTTTCCTAGGTCCCGATTCGAAATGCGACACGGAAGCGGGCGGCAGACCCGCTTTGGCCGCCAGCAGGGCTTGGCTCAAGCCCCGCAGGTCGCGCGCTTCTCTGAGCCGTTTACTAAAGATTTCAGTGGCTTGGTCCTCACCCATGGCGTCTCCGACATAAATAACTTGACATCTTCGCCATGAAAGACAAACGATGGCGGTAGTAACAAGTGTGCCATGGCAGAATCGCAAGGTGCAAGTCAAAGTTGGAGACAGCGAATGTCGAAGAATGATCGCTTTGTAGTGAAGCACGGCACGGATTGGGCGGTGAAGAAGGCCGCTTCGGCCACACCCGAAAGCGTGCACCACAAACAGTCCAATGCCGAACAGCAGGCAAAGGCAACGGTCCGCAGCCTCGGCGGTGGCGAGGTTAGGATTCAGGGTCGCGACGCGAAATGGCGCGACTCTGATACGGTCGCTCCGGGACGCGATCCTTTCCCGCCTCGTGACAAAAAACACTAAGCAAGGAGCATAGACATGGCGAACGGTAACAACAACGGCAATGGGAACGGTAATGGCGGGGGCAGCCCCGGCCACGGCGGCGGCAACGACCACATGATCACAATCTACGTGAACGGCACGCCATATGAGGTCGAGAAGGGCCCCCTCTCTTATGCGCAGCTGCTGGTCTTGATCAGCGCGGCGCCGCTGCCGGAGAACCAGCGCTATGCGGTTCAGTATAGCAAGGGCAACAACGACAAACCGACCGGCACGCTTATCGAAGGCGAGTCCGTGCAGGTGAAGAAGGACATGGAATTCGATGTCACACCGGCTACTCGCTCGTAGCGATGATTTGCTCGCGCTTCGCAACGCGGGCTTTCATCTCGAGATCCGCAGCGGATACCTCTTGGTCAAGGATGTGCCCTACGTCACGTCCTCGCGCGAAGTCCGCGAAGACGGCGTTCTCTTCTCCAAGTTGGAGACGCAGGTCGTTAACGGGCACGAGCGCACCAAGAAGCCGGGCGCTCACGTTGCCTACTGGACGGGGGAGCACCCATGTAAGGCCGACGGTGCAAAAATCCGCGCCTTCGAGAATCCCAGTGCGCCACAGAATTTCGGCAAAGGCGTCCAAGCTGACTTCACCTTCTCGGCGAAGGCCAGCTATCGCGATTACGTCCACAAGATGCAGGCCTATCTCGGCTGGATTGTTGGCGAGGCGCAGAAGATCCGCCCGGAAGTCACGGCGCAGACCTTCCCGGTATACGCTACGGACGAAGACGATGACGATGTCTTCAATTACATCGACACGGCGTCAAGCCGTGTCCACGTGGGCGCCGATAACGAGAAGCTCGAAGAGCAGCGCGTCGCCATCATAGGCGTAGGCGGCACTGGATCGTACGTCCTCGATTTCGTGGCGAAGACTCGCGTCGGGGAGATTCATATCTTCGACGGCGACCGTTTCGACACGCACAACGCGTTCCGCGCACCGGGAGCGTGGTCGCTGGAAGAGCTCGAAAGCAAGAAATCCAAGGTCGATACACTGGGCGACATCTACGGCAAGCTGCGCAGACGCGGCTTGATCAAGCATCCAGCAAAGCTGACCGCTGAAAACATCCAGCAGCTTGAGGGTATCAACTTTGCCTTTCTGTGCCTGGATAACGGTAAGTCTAAGCGCGCAATCGTCGATTGGCTCCTTGAACACAACGTGTCGTTCATCGACGTCGGCATGGGCGTGGTGCGTGCGCCGACGGGCTTGCAGGGTATCGTGCGCGTCCTCACCTGCACGCCAGACAAGAGCGATCATATCGCAACCCGCATGTCGTTCGGCGAGGAAGATGAGGCGGAGAACGAGTACGCCACCAACATCCAGATCGCTGAATTGAATGCGCTGAACGCCGCGATGGCTGTGATAAGATGGAAGCGTTTGATCGGCTTCTACCGCGACGCCGGACGCGAGCATTATTCCAGCTACCAAATTGCAACCGGCGTAATCGCGATTGAGGAGACCGAGTGACGCGGCGCACGACCATGAAGCACTGCTACGTCGAGTTCATCCCAAAGGATCTCGACAAAGGCATGCTTTACATTTCCAACCGCTTTAAAACCGCATCTCACCTATGCTGCTGCGGCTGCGGCAATAAAGTTGTGACGCCCCTCAATCCCTCGAAGTGGCGATTGACTGATCACGGCTCGACGGTCTCGCTTGAGCCCTCGATAGGCCTCGGCGTTTTGCCCTGCAAATCACACTATTGGATCAGGGAGTCGCGGATCGATTGGTATCCGAGCATGACCTATGGTGAGACGCAGCGCGCGCAACGAGCAGATCACTACACCAGCCAAGTTTACACTGGTGAAATCAAGCCGCCACCGCCGCCGGCGCCGTCCACACCGCCAGCTTGGTGGCAACGGTTCATCGCCTGGGTAGTAACGCTGTTTAAGCGTGCGAAATAACTGCGTCTGGCGCGAAGTGCAAATTGCCGGAATCAGAAATTGATGGCGGCAACAATGACATAGCAGTGCCCAGTTTGATCCTGTCCGGCGCGCCACTCCTCTTAAGGGTTGGCTTCGAGGGTCTAGCGATTGCTCCCCGTTTAATGTTTCTCAGACTTGCGGCACATGGCGCTGGGAGAGTCGGAAGCAGGCCATATGAGTCTTTCGCCCGCAATGCCCCGACGCCTTCAAGCGAGGCCACGAAGGCGGAAGGACTGCCGGCGTCGGTCTTAGGTATGGGATGGGTGACGCCCGTCGATTATTCAATTCTGACTTCTGTCAAAGAGCTCCTTCACCACGGCGAGTGATGATGCTCCTGAAAAATCAGGTTGAGTTCTTTTCGGGGCGCGTGACGGCGACGTAAGAGAGGCGGCGAGCGTCGCGAAGAGCGGTGGTACTTTTCTTGTCGCGTTCGCTGGGAAGATCGCTCGCGCTCATTGGAGGTCACAGGTTCGGATCCTGTCCCCACAGCCGAACTACCCCGTAAATTCGATTGCTTGGCTTGTTTTCCGATTCGCGCCGAAGTCCGCGCTTCCGGATAAACTGGGAGCAAAATCCAGCGTGTTTCGGCGTAATCGAGCCGACCTATTCGACGGTCGTCTCACGAAACAACGTCTCGATCAGCGGGCAATCCGGGCGCCTTCCATCACCGCATTGCGCGAGGACCCTCTTCAGGACTCCCTCCATACGTTGCAGATCGGCGATTTTCGTCCGCACGTTCACCAAGTGAGTTGCCGCGAGTCGGCTCGCTTCCGCGCACGGCTGGTCCCGCTCGTCCACCAGACGCAACAAGGCGCGTACCTCCTCAAGTGAGAATCCAAGTTCACGCGCCCTCAGCACAAAGCTGAGACGGCGTTCGTGCGCCCTGTCATAGCTCCGATAGCCGGCGGCCGTTCGCGGCGGCGGTGGCAGCAGGCCGACCTTCTCGTAGTAGCGCACTGTTTCGAGATTAGCGCCCGTCCGCCGGGCCAATTCGGCCCTCTGGAGGCCCTTCGCCGGAGTCTGATCGCGCATCGCAAAAACCTCTTGACCCTGTAGTCGCTACAGACCGTAGCCTAGTTCGAGATCGACGTTTTGGGCAAGCAGAGAGAGTTTGAAGATGCGCGATACACCCGCTGCAATCGCCGCTGCGACGGCCCACGCCTCGGCCGTAACGTCAGAGCGTTTAGACGCAGATCGAACGCCGCGCCTGTTCGCTGTCGGCGGTATCCTCGGCGCTCTAGGAGCGGCGTCGTGCTGCGTCATCCCCTTCGCGTTATTCCTGGCTGGTGTCAGCGGAGCCTGGATCGGCAATCTGACCGCACTCGAGCCTTACCAGCCGATTTTCGCGGGCGTCTCGCTCACCTTCATCGCCTACGGCGGGTGGCGTCTCCGGCGCAACCGGGAAATCGCATGCGCGGATGGCTACTGCGCCACGTCCCAATCGGACCGGGCCGCGAAGATCGGCCTCTGGACCGCCGCGACGTTGGTCGTGCTCGCTGTCGGGTTCCCCTATGCGGCGCGCTATCTCCTCTGAAGCGCCGGCGTCCGGCGAGAGCCACCCTACCATCGACATCCAGTGTTCAATGCCAGGAAAGGTTAGAGACATGAAGACCCAGATCGGAACATTTGCCGCACTCGGCATGCTGCTTGCGCCATTGGCCGCGCAGGCAGGACAAGCCACCGTTATCCTCGACGTTCATCATGCGGGCTGTGTGCTGTGCGGGCCAATCGTCAAGAGCGCGCTCGCCCACGTCAAGGGCGTCACCGGTGTTTTTGGTTAGACAGGCAGACGGCAACGCCGATGTCGAAGCGACCGTCACATATGACGACGCTCAGACTTCGCCGGCGGCGATGATCAAGGCCACCACTGGCCAAGGTTACCCTGCGGAAATCTCGAAGCGCACGAAAAGCTGATGGGCGGCCGCTTCTGCGCTAGAGCTCAAGGATGTAAGCGGAAAAAGTCTCTTGGCGCAATTGTCGCTGGTCTGGCCGTCCTGTGTTCGCCGGACCCGCGCCGTTAGTGGCCGTCGACTCCATCGCGCCTGCTGCGCCTGTGCTCACTGGCTCTGTCGCGATTGTGACCGTCATCGCTTTGATCGGCGTTTGACCTTACGTCGTGACCGGTTGGCCAACCAAAACACTGTCGATTGCTGCGCGCTCGAAAGCGCAAAACGAAAGTCAAACTCATGAACGATTGCTACACGGCGGACGCCACGAATCGAAACCGTCACTACGACCTTGCGGTCATCGGCGCCGGATCAGCGGGATTCTCGGCCGCGATCACGGCCGCCGATCAGGGCGCGCGGGTGGCGCTCGTCGGGAGCGGCCCCATTGGTGGGACCTGCGTCAATGTTGGCTGCGTACCATCGAAGACCCTCATCCGCGCCGCAGAGACACTTCATAACGCCCGCGCGGCCGCCCGCTTTGCCGGCATCACGGCCAACGCCGAACTGACCGACTGGCGTGGAACCGTTCGTCAGAAGGACGCACTCGTTTCTGCGCTGCGCCAAACTAAATACATTGACCTACTCCCCGCCTATAACGGCATCACTTATCTCGAGGGACCGGCGCGCCTCATCAAGGGCGGTATCGAGGCGGGGAGCTTCCGCGTCGCTGCTGGCAAGATCATCATCGCGACCGGTGCGCGGTCGGCGATGCCCGCCATTCCTGGTATCGAGGCGGTGCCGTATCTAACTAGCACGACGGCACTCGACATCGAAGAGTTGCCGCGCTCCCTGCTCGTCATCGGCGGCGGCTATATCGGCACTGAACTCGCTCAGATGTTCGCCCGGGCCGGCGTTAGAGTAACGCTCGTGTGCCGCTCGCACCTGCTGCCAGCGGCTGAGCCCGAGATCGGCGCGGCGCTCATGGGATATTTCGAGGATGAAGGAATTACCGTCGTCTCCGGCATTGCCTACCGGGCAATTCGCGGGATCGCGGGTGGGATTTCACTCATCGTCACCCGCGATAATCGCGATATTGCAATCGACGCCGACCAGGTGCTGGTCACGACTGGGCGTGCGCCCAACGTCGAAGGCCTTGGGCTCGCCGAACACGGCATCCCTATCTCGCCGAAGGGTGGCATCGTCATCGACGAGTGCATGCGCACCACCAGGGCCAACATCTATGCCGCCGGCGATGTCACCGGCCGCGACCAATTCGTATACATGGCCGCCTATGGCGCCAAGCTCGCAGCGAGGAACGCCCTCAACGGTGACAGTCTGCGCTACGATAACAGCGCTATGCCCGCCGTCGTGTTCACCGACCCGCAGGTCGCAAGCGTCGGGCTGACCGAGTTTGCGGCCCGCGCCGCGGGCCATATTGTCCGCGTCTCAACCATCAACCTCAATCAAGTGCCGCGCGCACTTGCCGCCCGTGACACGCGGGGGCTCATCAAACTGGTTGCCCATGCAGGCGACGGGCGGCTGCTCGGCGCCCATATCCTCGCCCCGGAAGGCGCCGATAGTATCCAAACCGCTGTTATAGCGATCCGTGCCGGACTGACCGTACAGCAGATCGCGGACACGATATTCCCATATCTCACCACGGTGGAAGGCCTGAAGCTCGCAGCGCTCGCGTTCGACAGAGAAGTGACGAAGCTTTCATGTTGTGCTGGATGAGGACGACAGTGTCTTGCCGTCCTAGGTGTCGTCGATCTGAAACAGCGAGAATGCGCTGTAACCTTTCAGCATGATTGGTCGAACCATTCTGTTAAGGCCGGTCGCTGGCCTCAGGCTGCGGCAATTGTTATCACTAAGAATAGAAAGGCATCTGATGCAGGGCCGCTACGATCTCGTTGTTATCGGTTCGGGTGCTGGCGCGACGACGGCAGCGTTTCGTTGTCGCGCCGCTGGCTGGCGCGTCGCCATTGTCGACCATCGTCCGTTTGGGGGCACTTGTGCGCTCCGTGGGTGCGATCCGAAGAAGGTTTTGGTCGGAATTGCAGACGCTTTGGACCAGAGCCAGCGATTGCGTGGCAAAGGCATTAGCGGAGGAGAGCCGTCTATCGATTGGCGTCAGCTCATGGCGTTCAAGCGGAGCTTTACCGACCCTGTGCCGAATCGGCGTGAGGAAGAACTCGCCAAGCATGGCATCGACGCGTTTCGTGAACATGCGCGGTTTCGCGGCCCGAACGCGATCGAGGTTGGCAATCAGACGTTAGAGACCCGTTTTACCCTAATCGCGACAGGGGCGGTGCCGATGCGTCTGGGTATCGCGGGCGAGGAGTACCTTGCAACCAGCACCGACTTTTTAGAGCTCGACGAGTTGCCGAAGCGGCTAGTGTTTGTCGGCGGAGGCTTCATCGCAGCGGAATTTTCGCACGTCGCAGCGCGCGCCGGTGCTGCGGTGACCATTCTGGAGCGATCGCCCACAGTTCTCGCTCAATTCGATCAAGAACTCGTGGGTTGGCTCAACGACAAGTCTGCTGGTTTGGGCATCGATATCCGCTTAAAGACACGCGTCGAGTCGATCGAAAAGACCCGGGACGGCTTCAGGGTTGTGACCATATCTGAGGGTACACGCTCCGTTGTGGAGGCCGATCTTGTTGTGCATGCAGCTGGGCGTACGCCAGACCTGGAAACGCTGGATCTTGCAGCAGCAAATGTCTCGCAAGAGAGCGGACGGCTGTTACTGAATGAGTTTTTGCAAAGCACGTCCAATCCTGCGGTCTACGCCGCGGGCGATGCTGCCTCGAGTGGGCCGCCTTTGACCCCTGTCGCGAGCCGCGACGGGGCGGTGGTCGCAGCGAACATGGTCGAGGGAAACCAGCAGCGCCCAAACTACCAGGGCGTAGCGAGCGTAGTTTTCACCATCCCGCCGCTCGCCAGCGTGGGTCTGCTCGAAGACGAGGCCCAGCGGCGAAACCTGCGCTACCGAGTTCGCCACGAGAAGACCTCAGATTGGTACACCGCACGGCGTGTGGGGGAGGACTGTTCAGGGTTCAAGATCCTAATCGAAGATGGCACAGAGCGAATTCTCGGTGCGCATCTTATTGGGCCGCATGCGGAGGAAGTCATTAACGTCTTTGCGCTCGCAATCCGTGCTGATCTGCCCGTGTCGCGATTGAAAGAGGCGATCTTTGCTTATCCGACGGCCGGTTCGGACATTGCTTACATGCTGTGAGGGCACGATGGCGGCGAAGTGGTTTCCCGAAGCTGTTGCGTTCGATGTAATTGAGACGGTCTTCTCGTTGGAAGAATTGCGTCCCCTGTTAGTCGCCGCCGGCTTGCCAAGCGAGGCGCTGGAACTCTGGTTTGCGCAAATCTTGCGGGATGGATTCGCCCTCGACGCGAGCGGCGTATACCGGCCATTTCGGGATGTCGCGTCCGCTACGTTGGAGACCTACATCGTGGAGCGCAGGGACGCAGCCGCCACAAGGCTTGCCGCCGTCATCGACGGGTTCGCGCAGCTAAAACCCCATCCGGACGCCGGCATTGCATTCCGACGACTTCATGAAGCTGGGATACGCATCTTCACCCTCACGAACGGCAGCACTGAAGCGACGGCGAAGTTGCTGCAAGCCAGTGGGCTAGACCAATTTGTCGAAGAAACGCTGTCAGTGGATGACGTCAGACACTGGAAGCCGCGTCGCGAGGTCTACCTCTATGCCGCCCAGCGTGCCGGGATTGCGGCTGGGAAGCTTGCCCTGGTCGCGGCTCACGGATGGGACGTTCACGGCGCGGGCTGCGCCGGATTGAGAACGGTCTATATCGCGCGCTCTAACAAGTATCCGAGAATTATGCGAGCTCCTGACGCCGTAGTGGAGTCACTCGCAGAGGCATCCGAAGCGCTTGTGCATTACGGCATTCCGAGCACACGAGATCGAGGCGACGGATGGAAAGCGACGGCGAGATCCCGGCATAAGCCTCTCAAAATGGCATCGCCGGGCTTGGGCTGATCGGCGACCGAGGATGCGACGTTTCCATCAACGGTCAAACTCTCTCTAGGAGAGCGACTGTCCCCTGCCCGCCGTCGGCACAAACGCTAATGATCCCGCGTGATCCCGCCGGTCGCGACCAAAGCTCCTTCACTGCCTGACTCAAGTCTCTCGCGCCCGTCGCGGCGAACGGGTGACCAATCGCGACTGAGCCTCCATTGGGATTGACGCGGTCCCACCGGAAGGTACCGAAATCGGCGTCAACTCCAGTCTTGGACCGGATCCAATCCCTCCGTTCGATGGCAGCGACATTCGCCAGCACCTGGGCCGCGAAGGCTTCGTGGATCTCCCAAAGGTGAATGTCGTCAAAGCGCAGACCGTGTCGTGCAAGCAGACGAGGAATCGCATAGGAGGGCGCCATCAGCAGCCCCTCAGTATGGTGGTCGACCGCAGCGACCTCGTAATCGACCAAGCGCAAATACGGCGTATTCGACGGCAGCCGGTCGAGGCCCGCCTCGTTTGCAATCCAGCAGCCGGCGGCGCCGTCTGTGATGGGTGACGAGTTTCCTGCCGTAAGCGTTCCCTGTCCGCTCCTTTTGTCGAACGCGGGCTTGAGCGCGGCAAGTTTCTCCGATGACGTATCTGCGCGCGGATTGGAGTCACACTCGAGTTCGGGTAGCTTGATAACCAGATCGTCGAAGAAGCCGCTATTCCAACCGGCAACGGCCCGCTGATGGCCCTTGAGCGCCCAGGCGTCTTGCGCCTCGCGGCTGATGTGCCACTCCTTCGCGGTCTCTTCCATGTGCTCGCCCATTGTTCGGCCGGTAATCCGATTGGCCCATCCCTTGATTTGGCAGCACATAGTCTTTTGGTTCGAGCGCTCGTAGCGCGGCCAAAGCGGCAGCGGGATTGTGTCCGAACAGATCGGTCAGCCGTTTTGATGCCTCGGACGTCAGGGCGATCGGCGGTCGGCTCATCACCTCCGCACCTCCCACCAATGTGAGGTCAATCCCGCTGCCAAGCATACCGGCGGCCGCGAACGCCGCGGTCATGCTCGTCGAACACGCAAGCACGACGGAGAATGCAGGAACGTTAGGATTGAGCTTTGCATCGAGCCAGACTTCGCGCGCGACGTTGCTCCAGCCGAGATTAGGGATCACGTTTCCCCAGACGACCAGGTTGGGTTCGGCGCGATGGGCCATAGCCTGAACGACTGGAACGGATAGGCTGATGCCATCATAGTTGGCGAGCGCGCCCACCGCGCCCGAAGGGGGTGCGGAGTCCGGCGGCGACGAAGACAGTGTCTGGAAAACGGTGCACGGCAGCTCTCATTCTAATGGGGTTTGATCGCGTTCAGCTCGGGCTCTAATTGACGTTTCGGGTATCTCGGGCTGCGAGGGACTTTGCAAACCCTGCATGTTGGACGCTCGGTCGTAGTTCGTGGAATCGTTGCGATTTGCTGCTCGACGTTCATGCGGCGCGCAGGCGGTGCAAGTGTTCCAATACAGGCAAGACGTCCCGTGGCGGAGAACGGCCGGACTGCCCGGGGTTGATTTCGGAGAAGGCGATCAGCCCAGCCCTGTCGATAATAAAGCGGGCCGGGATCGGCAGTGTCCAACTGTCGTCACCGTTGAGAAGCGGGAGGTCGATGCCGCTCTTCATGTGGACTTCCCGGAGGATCTCCGGAATGCGCCAGCGCACGCCGAACAGCTCGGCAATTCGGCCGCCTCGGTCTGAGAGAATCGGAAAACCCAGTTTCAACTGGGTGTGTGCCTTTGCGTTCTCCTCGATCGTCTGTTGTGAGATGCTCACGAGCGACGCGCCCTGCATCTCGACCGACTGCCGGAGGGACTCGAACGCCTGCAGGTCACGGCCGCATGCCGGGCACCACGAGCCGGAATAGAACGTCAGGATCAACGGACCGGGCTTAAGGAGCGTTTCCAACGCAACCTCAATGCCTAGTTGGTCACGCAACCGAAAGGATGGTGCGCTGTTGCCCGCCTTGAGCGCGCGCTCGGCCTGTCGTGTCGCGATCAAGTATTCGGTCGTGCTTCGTATCGCATCCGCAGGGTCGCGCTTGCTTGGCTTCGTTGCCCGACGCGGAGCCGTCGCGTGCGTGTTCTCGCTTTTCCTCATGTCCGGTCTTCCCTCAGCTCGCGGTGGTCAGTGACCCCGGGAAATTCTGGTTAAGGTTGATCGAGTGCAGTAGTCGTCGTCGGTAACTTTGAGTTATTCGCGCAGGTTATGATTGGACGGGCTTGCGCCGCCAGCCGTTTCCAGAGACGCATCAGGCGTCAGCGATTAGTGAGGCGATGTCCTCGAGCGGGCGACGGCTGAAGTCCTTCGCGAGCTCGCCTATGATCTTGCCTCTCAGGTCGCGGTGGAAGTGCTTGCGCATCTCCCCCAGGGTCTCGGGATCGGAGACAACGACCAGGTGCTCAATGGTCCCGTCCAGGCTGAGCGTGTTAAGGAACGCCGCCGTCACTGCCGCGAAATCGTCTTCAACGAGTTGCCTGCTGTCCAGGTTGGCGGAGCCGTTATGGTGGCGTGCGCCCGAACCCGCATGGGCGGACGCGGGCGCCGCGGTGATTTCAACCAGATGCACGCCAGGTTTCACGCCCGTATTGTGGAACAGGCGCACCGTCTCGCCGTCAGCAACCGCTATTGTCGTACCGGTGGGTAGAATCATCGAAAAATCTCCTGTTCACGATTCTGCACAAACGTCGGCAGGCTATTGAGCTTGAATGCTGGGGCTTTGCGCCGCGTCAACGACGGGCTCCTGCTGCGAAGCTCCCCAGAGTAGAACCGTCCCGAAGACAGCCGAAAGAATCGATGCGGCGAACACAGCGATCTTGGCGGCCGAGAAATCAGTGGTGTTTGGGAATGCCTGGCCGGCGATAAAGAGCGACATCGTAAAACCGATACCAGCAAGGGCTCCCGCTCCGGCCAGCTGCCGCCACGTGTATTCGGTCGGCTTGACGGCGATGCCCGTGCGAACTGCCGCGGTAGCCGCTAGAAAGATGCCGAGCGGCTTTCCTATGGCGAGGCCAGCGACGATCGCTGCCATGAGCCAACCATGCCCCACGAAGACGCTCGGGTTGATCGCCACTCCCCGCATTCGCAAGTGCGAAGACTGGGAAGACAACGTAGCTCGACCGCGCGCCGGCGTGCCGCCGCAATCGGTCGGCGGGCGATTCAAGTTGCTCGCGGGTTTTGTGGTGAAGTAACGGGTGAAGGCCTGCGAGAGGACCTCTTCGGGCATGCCCATCCCATCATCGGCAACGACGATCTCGACGAATCCCTGCGTTGCGCCGGCGGAATGCTCGACGTTCCGCGCCGCAATTGTAATGATGCCGCCCTCAGGCATAGCGTCGGCCGCGTTTCGGCAAAGGTTCAGTAGAGCGAAGTACAGGTCTTCTGCATCGGCATTGAACGCCCACAAGTCAGGAGCGATCTCCATGCGGATTGTGATGTCTGGATGGAACGCCCGGTCGAGGCTGCTCGCAATCGCTGCGAGGCGACGACCGTCGACGTACCCGTCGATCGGCTTGGCTCGCGGTCGCGCATCGCCAAGGAGCCGTCGGGTCAGGAACGCGCTTCTTGTGATCGTCTCCTGCAATTTGCCGACGATCGCCTTTCGATCCTCGGCATCATCCTGGCACTCGAGCAATCGAAGCCCGCTGCTGATCACGGCGAGAAGATTGTTGATGTCGTGGACGATGAACTGCGCCGACTCTACTATCTCGCTCGCCCTTTCTGGCTTGTTTGGGGCGATCACGAGATGCGAGTAGGATCGCGGACTGGAGTCATACAGAACCCCCGATACCTCGCCGTCGGGCCCGACGAGCGGGATCTCTACGCACCTGGATGTAACGAAGCCGCGATCGCCGACGTTCCGCACTCTTGAGCTGAATCCTCGCTGCGCTCCGAGCGCAAAACCAGCGCTGTCAACGAGCACCACAACATCCTCAAGCGACTGACTTTCAACAGGACCGCGGAAGGAAACGCCAACTGTCTCTTTGATCTGCATTTCGGACCTCCTGGCCCTCGATCGTTCAACGAAACGTCGAGTCCGGCCCGTACACGAAGGTGGGCGACGATGGATTAGAGATTGAGTCCATGACGGTGGAAAGGAAAATCACCTCTCGCCATGGAGTCGATAGCCGACCGTTATCGGAATGACTGGGGGCTCCTGGGGCGCTGCCCGAAAGCGTACGCCGCGTCTCTCTGCGAGAATTTGCCGACCAGCACTCTTGGCGGCCGACTAGAAGTCTTCGCGCGGCTATCCTGCGGGCCGCGCAGCATTACGGGCGGTTATCGAGATCATAGCTTTACCAGCCGATTCCACGGCAATAACGCTGGTGCCGCGAGCGCGGTCGTGAGGCCGACGCGACGGCGTACACCTCCAACCGAGCGGAACATTGCTGGAAGCATGAAGCAGAAGGTGGAAGACCAGGATGGCATGGAACAAGCCGAGCACGACCTGCTCGCCGACCTCAGGCGAGCCCGCCGCTCACTTCGTCTTCAGGACATGGATGAGCCCCCGGCGGTTGCGCGCCTGACGCCGGGGCAAAGGATAGCGGACGCGGTCGCCACCGTCATGGGATCGTGGAGTTTCATCATCGTCCAGAGCGCAATCCTGGTCGTCTGGATAGCGGCCAACTTGGTCGGCGCGATTAGGGGTTGGGACCCCTACCCGTTCATTCTGCTCAATCTCGCGCTTTCGTTCCAGGCGGCCTACGCCGCGCCGGTTATCATGATGAGCCAGAACCGGCAGCAGGACATCGATCGCAAGGCCGCGGAGAATGACTACCGGATCAATGTGAAGGCGGAGCTCGAAATAGAGTTGCTGCATGAGAAGATCGACCAACTGCGCGAGCGCGAAGTCCTGAAGCTAACGGAGGCCGTCAGGATGCTGACCAAGCTGCTGGAGCAGTCGGCGTCCGGTGCACGCGAGACCGATGCGGAAGCCGGACGGCCGTCATAACGCGCGGCTATCGATTTCATGGCGTGACGTCACTTCCCATTCGCCGCAACGAATTTCATGGTTCGCCGGTAGCGTATTTTATCGGACGACGCTTCTTTTACCTGCCGATGGAGGAAATGCCCCATGGCCACTCGTGGTTTCACAGGCCGCCAATCCGGATCAGAACAATCGGATCGGATTCCTCCGGGACAGCACCTCGTCGATAGCTTCCCGGTGCTTACGGCCGGCCCCACGCCGCGGATTGAACCTGCGGACTGGACTTTCACGCTGAAGGTCGGGCCTCGTCCGGTCAAAACGTGGAGCTGGTCGGAGTTCAATACACTCCCACGAACCAGGATGACACGAGACATCCACTGCGTGACTTCATGGTCGAAGCTCAACACTGCCTGGGAGGGCGTGGTCATCGACGACATTCTCGCCGACGCTGGCCTTAGCGCGCCCACTCCGTTCGCGCTCGCGCATTGCTACGATGGATACTCCACCAATGTGCCACTCGCAGATCTCGCAACCGGCAAGGCGATGGTCGCCCTCAACTACAAAGGTCAGCCGCTGCCGCGTGACCACGGAGGGCCGGCGCGCCTGCTTGTGCCGCATCTCTATTTCTGGAAATCGGCGAAGTGGGTGAACGGGCTTGAGTTCACCGAGCGCGACGAACCCGGCTTCTGGGAACTGCGCGGATACCACGTGTACGGCGACCCGTGGCTTGAGCAGCGCTATACTAATGACTGATACATTTGCCACGACAGCACACTGGCAGAGCTGCGCGATTGTCGAGATCGTGGTGAGAACGTCGACCATCAAGAGCTTTTTCTTCCGCCTGACGGAACCGTTCGACTACAGGGCCGGCCAGCACGTCGATGTCCGCCTGACTGCGCCCGATGGCTACACAGCCATGCGCAGCTACTCGATTGCGTCGGCCCCGAGCGAATCGGACGTGATCGAGCTCGCGATCGAGTGCCTTACGGATGGTGAGGTCTCACCATTTTTTCACGACGTCGCCCAGGTCGGAGATACGATCGAGCTTCGCGGGCCACTTGGCGGGCACTTCCTTTGGCCCGGGCCAACCGAGAAGTCTGTACTCTTGATCGGCGCGGGTTCCGGCGTTGTGCCGCTTATGGCCATGATCCGGTACAGGAAGGCAAGCGGCGAACCCGTACCCGTCGCGCTGTTACTCTCCTCCAAGACTTGGGGCGACGTGCTGTTTAGGGACGAGCTCCTCCAACTTGAAAGATCGTTGCCCGATTTCGCACTCGCCCTTGCGTTGACGCGCGAGCCGGCCGTACGCGGCAGCGACTTCAGTAGGCGGATCGACGCGGCGATGGTCGCCGATGTCGCGGCGCGGCTATCCCGGCGGCATTTTCGTCTGCGGGTCGAATGCCTTCGTCGACATCGCGGCGGACGCGGCGCTCGCGTTAGGGCTGAAATCCAGTTTGAACGTTACGGCGCTTGAGAGACCATCCCTCTCGTTTTGTGAGAGGATAGTTTTCTCAAACGCCGGATTACGCACTCGGGGCAACAGCAGCTACGGTCGCACCTGATGCAGGGAGGCGGCGCAGTCAAGGAAACAGGAGCTACGCAGATGCTGCAGGACTCGGAACATCGGTCGAGAAGTTCGGCGGCCTAAACGAGGTCTACGCTCCGTACTTCCCGAAGAACACACGCGCCAGGATCTTCGTCAACGTGCCGGACTGGCCGGGACACTTCGACATCGAGACCGACTGCCTCGCAGCACTCTAGACCGTCGTGAGGCGCTCAGCGACGCATACAGCACCACCGTCATCGCATTCGCGACGACGAAGCGCCCGTCGCGGAAGAGACGCGGCGGCACGAGCGCATGTCGCGCTTGCCCTTCGCGCAACACCAAGAGAGCGCCAAGCGGTAGCGCAAGCAGAACGAACGCCGTCCCTCGCAACACCGCGCTAGTTCCCGCCGCGATCAGTCCGTAGCTCATCGAGCCGAGGCAAAGCACGCCCACGAGTGGGCTCAACAGGTCGAGCCTGCCGCTGCATTCCGGCCGAGCCGGCCGGACCTTGATGCCCATCGCGAGAGCGGCCAGCGCAATTAGTGCGTTCAGGAAAAAGACGCTCCGCCATCCGACGACATCGACCAGCCATCCACCAAGCGGTGGGCCAAGCGCCGTTGCGATCGCGCCGGCCGCTGCCCAGGTCCCAACTGCCCGCCCGCGGTCCTCGCCTGAGAAGGCGGTCCCTATCGATGCAAGGCTCGCCGGTATGAGACACGTCCCAGCGGCGCTTTGCACGCCCGGAAGACCACGAGCGCCGTCGCAGTCGGCGCAAGCCCGCAGGCGATCGACGCGGCGGCGAATCCCGAGAGGCCGAGAATGAACGTCCGCCGCTGGCCGAACCGCTGATGGGGTCTTGCAGGGTGCTTTCTGGAAGCCTACCAACCCGAACCTCCTCGCGCCGACGTTCTTTATCCCGCGCAGTCTGCGATTACGAGGTCTTGATGCTGGATGGCCGGCCCCGTCAGGCTAGCAGGTGGAAACAGTCCGGCGCAGTGAGGCCAAGATTTGCCCCGGTTCCTCCCGTATCGTGAAGTCGGGTTCGACAAACACGCTGCGGATCCGGCCTTCCGTGTCGATCACGTAAGTTGCGGGAATGGGCAGCATCCAGTCCGGTGACCCGTGCCGCGCCCCGAGGTCGAAACCTAGAGCAGAATAGTGCGCTTTGGTCTCGTCGGGCACCCGGAATAAAATGCCATACGACACCGCAACGCCGTAGTCGACGTCGGAGAGTACCGTCAGGTCCAGCCCCAAGCGTTGCTTGAGGTGCCGCGGGAATTGCCTCGTCTCCGGTGTCAGGACCGCGAGCGTTGCGCCGAGACTCTCGAATTCATCCTTTGCGGCCTGAAGTGCACATAGCTCTGCGGTGCAGAACGGACACCAGCCGCCTCGGATGAAACTCAGGACGAGGGGACCGTCGCGGCGTAGTTGCTCGGAGGAGTGGAGACGGCCGTTCGCGTCCGGCAAGACGAAGTCGGGCGCGGTGTCTCCGACCTTCAACGCGTGCGATGCCACGTCTGTATCGCGAAGCCACCCTACGAGGTGATTGTATGACTCCCAGTCTGCGGCGCTGAACGTCGCCAACAGCTCCGAGCGAATCTGGGCAAGTGTCTTGTCGGTCTGGTTTGGCATCGATGGGGCGTCAGACTGCGGATCGATTGGCTTGAAGTGGTTGGTCGGCGGCGTGCGTGTCGCGGTCATGCCAGCACGCCTGCCGCTTCCGGAAGCGTTGCGTGGGGCATGCCGCGATGGGAGACGTCGATCGACCAGTCGCGAAGCCGTGCGACCTTGACGAAAGCATCCAGCGCCGGCGAGTAGCGTCGCCCCTGCACAGTCAGGAGGTGGACCTCCCGCCAAACCGGGTCGCCTTCAAGCGGAATGGTCTTGAGCGCCGAAAGGCACGGCATGTGCTCGGGCGCGAGCATCACGCCGAAGCCAGCCGCGGCCATGTGCTGCAAGTGCAGTTCGTGAGCGCTGCAGTGGCCGTGGTTGGCCGGTTCCTCGGGGAAATACGATCGTTGAATCTTAAGGGCGACATCGCATCCGGCACGTTCGAGCAAGATGGTTTCGCGGAGGTCGTCGATGCGGATCGAGGGACGGCTTGCGAGTTGGTGTGTCGGCGAGAGAAACGCGACGTAACGTTCCTCGAACAGCGACCAGTCGTCAATGCGGGGGGGGATGTCCTGCACGTCCCCGACCATTGCGGCGTTTATCTTTCCCTCAAGCAAGAGGTCGACGAGTTCCTCCGCTGTACCCTCGCGTAGCTCGACGCGAAGTCCAGGGACGAACTTTGCAATCTCGGCGATCGGGTCGAGGACGAGTGAGGCCGAGATGGAGGGGGCGAGGCCGATTTTCAGTGGCGCGACCTCCTTTCGTTGGAACTCCTGGGCTCTGCGACGCACCGCCTCGGCCGAGGTCAAAGTACGTTCCAACATCGGAAGGACTTCCTTCCCGAGGTCGGTAAGCTGCGTCAGCTGGCGCTCGCGGTAGATCAACTGGCCGCCGAGTTCCTGCTCGAGCTTCTGTACCCCTTTGGTCAGGGCAGGCTGCGTGACGTTGCACTGTTCGGCCGCGCGCGTGAAGTTGAGCGTGGATGCGACGGCGAGGAAGTAGCGAGCCTGATGAAGCTCCATGTGTTGTTCTCCGTCAAGTTGCGGCTGTCTATACTGACGAGCCTTTGTGCTCGACGGCGTGACGGGACACGCCATAACCATGGCGCATGGATGCCACTTGCGTGCACACGTTGGAATGGCCCGGTCTATTGGTTTGGACGCCTGGACACGCTTTCTGGAGCCTGAGAGCGCGCTAGTGCTTGGCGAGGTGGGCGAGGACCGGAAGCAGTTCGGACGGGTCGCCGCGCCGCGTGTAGTCGACGCTGATGTCGGCGTACTCGATCATCCCGTCGGGCGCCACGATGTACCGGGCCGGCATGGTCAACGTCCAGCTCGGATCACCATTGAAACTCGCGAGATCCATGCCGCATACCTCTTCGACGGCGCGCAGTTCGTCGGAGGCTTTCCAACGCAGGCCAAAAGTGTGCGCGACCTTGCCTCCGGCGTCCACCAAGCTGGCGAATGAAAGCTCATTGCGCCTCTGCGTCTCAAGGCTGTTGTCAGCCGTCTGCTGCGAGACGACGACCAGCGAAGCGCCGAAGCTACGTATATCGTGAGAGGCCAATTCGATCGCGCGAAGGTCGACGGTGCAGTAGGGGCACCATCTCCCCCTGTAGAACACGACGACTATGGGGCCGCGACGCAGCGCCTCACGCGACGAGAACGCCCGGCCGCGCCCGTCATGTAGCCGGAACGGAGGGGCTTGCTCCCCGGCCTGCGCGGCGCGCTCTCCCAACCCGGATGTGACAAGCGCTTCCACCGCCCGTTGGCGAACCAGCGTCACGTTCGGCGGGGTCTTGGCCAAATCCTCGGCTTTGACAGCGTCCAATTTGTCTTGGAGTGACATTTTCCGCCCGTCGCGCGCGGCCCGATTTGCCGCTAGCATAATCGCTTATGTAGTGTGGCTCCGGTAGTCTTGCCGCGAAAGTTTGAGTTATTCTTGTCCTGCATGAGTGGTTGCCTCGGGTGAGATAGCTACTTCTTCGGTTTTGGGCCGGATTTTGGCGCAGAGACCTTGGCTAGGTCAGCCGCCAGCGACTTTCGCAGCCGGGACGCGGCGAACTCCATAAAACGTCGGAGCTTGAGAGGCAGGATCGCCTGTCCCGTGTGCACCAGGTGCACCGGGATCGGATCGGGCTCGTAGTCCTCCAGGATCAGCTTGAGCTTCCCCGCAGCTACCGCCCGGGCGACCTGGTAGGAGAGCACGTTCGTGACGCCGACGCTGGCGATCGCCGCGTCGATGGCGGCCTCGGCGGTATTGATCTTCAGCCGGCAGTAGGGACGCACGCTCTTCGGCGCCTTGCCACGCGGATTGAAGATCCACGTCATCCCAGACGCCAGAGCTGTGTAAGTCACGCACATGTGGTCGGCCAGGTCACCGGGCGTCTTTGGGACGCCATGAGCGGCGAAATACTCAGGGCTGCCGCACACTACGGGCCGGATCTCGCCCACCTTCGTCGCGATGAGCGTGCTATCCGGTAACATGCCGATGCGGACGGCCAGGTCGATGTGCTCGTCGACAATGTTTACGGTGTGATCGGAGAGCATCAGCTGAACACTGATCTGTGCGAAGCTCGCGAGGAACTCGTTCACGACCGGTATGACATGGAGCCGTCCGAAGACAATCGGCGCCGTCATCGTAAGGATGCCGCGCGGGACAGTGTACTCCCCGGAGGCCTGAGATTCCGCCTCGTCAACTTGTTCCAGGATGCGTTTGCAGGCGGCAATGTAGGCGAGACCCGCTTGGGTCAGTGACAGTTTCCGAGTCGATCGGACCAGTAGCCGGGTGTTGAGGTGTGCCTCCAGTTCAGCGACCTTCCGACTGACGGTTGGTAGGGGAACGCCAAGCTGCCGCCCGGCCGCGGAAAAGCTGCCGGCCTCGGCCGACGCTACCAAAATCGACATTGCTTCAAGCCGGTCCATCTTCTCTCACATTCCGAGAGGTCGTTTCTCACGGTTATCGGATTATGCCGCCGAACGATAGGGGCTATCAGTGTGGTTCAAAGACCAAGCTGGCCGGCGTGCAATGGAGAGGAACATGTCCCGCATCGATATCCCGGGGCGCGACGACGCGCCCGCGGAATCCCAAGCAATTCTCGACAACATCAACAAGATGCTCGGCTTCGTGCCGAATCATTATCGCTTGATGTCAATCAGTCCGAACGCCCTCGGCGGTTGGGCTGGCCTGATGGGGCCGGTGTCGAAGACCCTCGACCTGAAGACCAGGGAGGGGATTGCGCTCGCAGTCTCGGAGGCTAATGGTTGCGACTACTGCCTTGCCGCGCACAGCTACGTCTCGACGAACATGGCAAAGATCCCTCCGGAGGAAATCGACCTGAACCGGCAGGGCCTCTCCAGCAACCCCAAGCGCCAGGCTGCGGTCGCCTTCGCGAAGGCGCTTATCGAGACGCGCGGCAAAGTCACCGACGCCCAGTTCGCAGCGGTCAAAGACGGCGGGTGGACCGACGCCAACATCGTCGAGATGATCGCGCTGACTGCTCAGTTCCTGTTGACCAATTTCATGAACAACGCGATCCAGACCCCGATCGATTTTCCTGCGGTCAGTCCCGCCAAGGAAGCCTAACGGAAGTGCCCTCCTTGGAGGGGAGAGCTGGAGAATTCAATGTCTCGACGGTCAATGCGGCCTGGTGTGAAACGCGTCTACGAGCAGCCCGAGGCCTCCGACGGCATGAGAGTACTCGTCGACCGCATCTGGCCGCGCGGGCTTACGAAGGAGCATGCCAGCGTCGACGTGTGGCTAAAGGACATCGCCCCGAGCGCCGGCCTCAGGACCTGGTTTGGCCATGACCCGAAACGCTGGCGCGAATTTCACAATCGATACTTTGAAGAACTCCGCGCCAATCAAGTCGCGGTTGAAGAGCTGACGGATCTTATATCAGCTGGCAAAGTCACGTTGCTCTTCGGTGCACACGACACGGAACGTAACAACGCAGTGGCGCTCGCAGACTATCTCGCGGCATACTAGTCGGGGTCGATGTTCGGGATTGAAGCTCGCTCAAGTCGTCTTCATATCTTGCCGCTCGCCCACCGCTGATTTTGTCGTTCGTACGGATGTCAGCGCTGAGGCCCAGCATTCGTCCGACGGGACACATGTCCGCGGCCTGCATCAGTTGGGCCCGCTCCTCATCGCGCAGCTTTCCTTCGAGCCTGATGGAGCGCTCGAACGAGTCCCGGCCGCCGTCCGCTCCGTGGTGATAGGACACAGCGACCTCGACATGAGAAAGCGGGAACTTACGCCTTCGCGCCTGAAACCGTATCGTCATTGCCGTGCACGCAGCGAGCGAAGCGCTCAGCAACTCGTAGGGATTCGCCCCCGCCGCCGTGCCCCCCCTTGCCGTCAGGGCCGCCGATCGAGAACACCGATCCGCCGGCACGGCCGTTGAGCCTGCCAGCGCCGTCAAGATCGTCGGCCACCTCAGCATGTGGGCGGGGAGCGCCATCATTGTTCGAATTTATCATCGTGCTTTCCTTTCAGACTTTGACAGAGCTCTTGGCTGGCTCGTCAGAGCAGGTCGCGGCAGTCGATCAGTTTACACGGCACTTTGCGGGAGCCTCCGTGACGCCGCTCGTCATTTCGCCGGGGCTCCTTGATCGTATGTCGTCGCTACCGTCTCGCGAGGGTGACCCTGGCCCCTCCACGGCTCGCGTCTGGGTGAACGCTCGGTCGAACTCACAAATGGTCGGGCCTTGCTGACGGAGCCGTGTCAGGCGTGGAGGGTCTCGCCGCCCTTGGCGTCTGCGTGGTACTGATGGGCGCGCTCTTTCGCCTGCCTTTCGTGCTGATTTACACGCACAACTATTCTGCCGCTGCGGCAGGAGCAGCATTCCTGCCATTTTCCGTAATCATGGCCGCTGGCTCGCGTGCGGCTGGAGGTCTTGCGCAACGCCTCGGGAACCGCACGATGCCTGCGGCAGGAGGCGTGATCACTGCCTCCGGCTACGTCGTATTCGCATTGTCCGCCGCGCGACCGGAGTACTGGCTCGGGTTCCTACCTGGCCTTGTCTTGACAGGGATAGGTAAGACGGCGCGTGTGGCGCCGCTTACAACCGCAGTCTTGGACGCCGCGCCGAGCGATCTGGGCGGATCGGCGTCCGGCATGAACAACGTAGCCGCGCGTCTTGGCGGCCTCCTTGCGGTCGCAGCCCTCGGATTAGCCTTCGGCGGGACCTCCGCCTCGAATGTCGCGTCGGTCGCAGTTGTCCAGACGTACGGGCGCGTGATGTGGACCGCAGCAGCTCTTGCCGTGGCCACCGCGTTGATGGCAATCGCGTGCCTTGGAAGTGATCCTCCCAAACGTCAGGCAAGCTGAGCCTGCCCGTCCCAGCGGACGACGGCGCAGAGGTCGCCCATCATGACCGATGCCCGACGAGTTGAGCCGATCCTTAAACGCGGACGAACTAACCTTGCCGATCTATCATGTGCACCTGTTCGACGAAGAAGACTTCTTCGTTGTTCTGCGTATCCCCTTCCCTTTTCGACGATATGGTCAAGGACGGTCGGATGCCTTCACCGCGTGTGATTAATACGGACACTGTCTGGGATCGAATTGAAGTCGATGAAGCTTTCGAGGCATTGCCGCAACTTTTGCGCTCGGCTCCGGTGGGAAAGTCACCACGATGTCCGATGCCGGATTGAGGCGTGCCATCGCCGAGGCAGCGAGTACTTTCTGAGCAGTACATCGGGACCATTCCTCCTAAGAAGGTAGGTTCGAGACCGCAAATCATCCCCCATTCTGTCGCCGTCGAGCAAAGCGGAGAAGCGGCCGATTAATCTCCAGGTGACGTTCGAACAAACGATCGAGGTGCAACTCCCGACAATCGACGCGAAAGACGAACTCGATGATATCGACTTCTCGGATCTGACGCGTGCCGAACTCGCCAAGATGCCAGCTCTTGAAAGCGGGTGGAGTAATTCGCCAGCGTCCCAGGTCGTCAGTTTTCTGCGCGAGACGCGGGAAGCACTTGAAGATCATGTTTCCCAAGCTGGTTGGCATCAGACTCTTGGCGGTCTGGCCGAAAGTGACCAACACCGATCCGACATTTCCGCCGAGCGTTGCTGATGGATGAAAAAACAGCTATCTGAACCGGAGGAAACGTCTCGGGACGGCAATAAGGAGGGCGCCAAGCGGCCCCTCACCGCCGCGTGCTAGAAAGTCCGCTTTGTGGCGCAGAGCTGCCGTCCGCAATTTGAAGAATGGATGTCGTCTTCGGGTCGATATCTGTCATTCGCACAGAGGTAACTGATGAGCTTACTCTGAGAAGCCGGTCAGTCGGCGCACTGGAAAGGCCCAGCTGATAATTGCCGAAGTGTTAGAGCAATGAATTGCCGACTACGATGTCATAGAATGAGCCGACGTAGATCTGGCGGATTTCATGCTTTCACGAATTTCGGAGGCAACATCGGCATGTGTTCCACCGTGGGCAATCAAGTCTTTGGCTCTAATCTCTGAAAGAACCCGCCCCGGTCTCCCAAATACCAAAATTCGTTCGGCCAACTCGGCAGCTTCAGTGACAGAGTGAGTGATGAAGATCGTCGTCTTTTTCTCTTCCCCGATCATGTTCAGCAAATCATTACGAAGCGCGGTCGCAGTAATTTCATCGAGCGCTGAAAACGCTTCATCCGCAAGCAAGAGGGGCGAATTGAGTGCAAATGTCCTTGCAATCGATACACGCTGGCGCATGCCGCCTGATAATTGGTGCGGATACGAATTTGCAAACCTCTCCAGTCCGACGCGGGCAAGCCAGTGCATGGCACTTTGTATACGCTCGGACTTCGAGATATGCAGAATTTCCATTCCGAATGCGACATTCTCGATCGCTGTGCGCCACGGAAGCAGACGATCATTCTGGAAGATAATACCGAGCCTGCCCTTCAAGGCATGGAATTCCTTGAATGGATCGATCGCGAGAACTTGTACCGAGCCGCGACTGGGTTCCTGAAGGCCGAGCAACAACGACAAGGCGGTCGACTTTCCACAGCCAGTTTCACCGACGATGGCAACTACCTCTCCGGGCTGAACTGTAAAAGACAAATCGGAACATGCTGTGAACGACACACCATCTTTGACGAAGGTCTTTGTTACGCCGGAAAATGCAACGATTGGATTCTCAGTCATCACGCCACCTCGCTTCGCGGACGCCAGGCAAGCAGGCGGCTTTCGACCAGACTGATAATGCCCTGATAGACGAACAACACGGCGACGAGGCTGAGCGTCCAGGCCACGGCTCCCGCCATATCGAATACGGCCTGTGCTTGCAGTAGCTGGAAGCCAACACCCGTGGTAGACCCGATCAATTCGGCGATCACGGCGACGCGAACCGCATTACCCAGATTCACTGTCCACGCGCTCATGATCTCAGGAACGATCGCCGGCATGATGATTTTGGTCAAAATCTGAAGACGATTGGCACGGAGCGCCTGACCCAAATGGATCAGATCCAGATTCACCGATTTGACCGCACTGTCGATATACAGAGCAAAGGCCGGGAGCGTGCCGATAATCAGAATGAAGGCAATGCGAATTTCAACCTGCGCAAACCAGATCACGGCAAACACGACCCAGGATAGTGCTGGCACACCTTGAATCATATGCAGCAACGGCCGCGCATAGGTTCTGATGCCGCTAAAGAGTCCCATTGTTACTCCCAACGCCGCTCCTAGGACGAAGGAGATGGTCAGACCGGCAACAACACGCAGTGACGTTGCCAGAAGACTGACAAGGTTGTCCCCTTGGGAAAATATCTTCCAGATCGCATCGCCGATATCCTTGAGCGGCGGCACGATGGCAGGGGAGAAGTAATGGGTAGAAATCTGCCACAGGGCAGCGACCGCAATAAGATCAATGATCGCGGGTCGATGCTGGGCCAGTCGCGACCACAGAGTCCTTCGCTCAACTGGCTGTATGGCAACTGAGCCGGTTATCTTACCGTGCATGATATCGACCTCCTGGTGCACGTCATCAGTTTCGGGGGTCATACAAGATGCCGTCAGTGGGTTTGGTTTTCAGATAACCTTCGCTAATCGCGGCGTTAAAGACTTCATCAGCTGCGTGCTTGTTGTCGGAGGCCCAATACAGGTTCAAGCGGAGCCGATCGGATGAAAGCAAATCCTCGATAACCGGGGCGCTGACCTTGAGGCTCTTTGCAATCAATGCAGACGCCTCTTTGGGGTGACTTTTGATGAACTCTGCCGCTTTTTGATAGGTGGCAAACAGCTTCGGAATGACGGCTTTGTTCTGATCGACCCAGGCTTCGTGGGCGGCGATGCCAAGATAAGGAAAGGCATTCTCGTTCGTTTTTTCCTTCCACCGCGACATTACGTCGATGCTACGGAAATCATGATTGCCGTAGGTAAGAATGGTGTAGGCCGGCTCCCACAGTTGAACGGCATCCGAACGCTTGCTTTTCGCCGTCGGTACCAACGATGACGAATCCGCATTGCGGAGCTGCACGGAATTCACGTCAAGACCGCCGAGCTTCGCCAGATAACGAAACATCGGAAAATTTGCGGTGGGTAGGGACGCGGTAAGCGTCTTTCCCTTCAGATCGGTGATAGCGCGAATGCTGCTCTCCTCCGGCACCACCACAGTGGCCCAGAAATCGAAGACATTAAAGAGATAGGTGACTTTGAGCCCCTTATCTCTCAGCAGCGCAGCGTCGGCCAGCAACGTCCCACTCCCTCCCAGTTGGTCCGTACCAGCCGCGAAGTCGGTTCTATAGGTCGCGGTTGGCTTCTGCTGGAAGGTAAGATCGAGCCCGTTTTGCTCGTCAAACTTCTGTGCCTTGATCACCGGGCCCATAAAGGCACCGAGCGAAGGTGCAGGCAACGTAGGGATCGTCAGCTTGACCAAATCCGCCTTTGCCGTTCCAACGGAGAACACAAAAGCTGCGGCAAGAATCGCACGAGCGTACTTTGGAAAAGTCATCAGTTGGCCTTTCGCTTGTCGATGAAGGAAAGTTCCTTAGCTCTTGTTCGTCTTCACAAAGTCGTAGCCAGTCCACGGCGCATGAATCAGCAGAAAGCTGAAAGGCTCTGTATCGCTTAGATTGCAGACTTCATGTTCGTAGCCGGGAGGCATTGCGCAGAACGCGCGCGCCGGCATCGGCACCACACCTTCGCCCTCCTCGCCCTTGTAACGAATTTCGCCCTTCCCCGAGATCACCATGAATAGATCCCAGGTCCTGGTATGGATGTGGCGCGCGAGCTTTTCACCCGGATGCACGCTGAACAGGCTGGTTTCAGACTCAGGAACCTGATGCAGGACAGCCTTGGAACAATTGCCGTGCGCATTGTGACCGACGGATTCCAATACGTCTTTGACAGAAACAAGTGACGGACCGCTCATATATTCCACTCCCCGTGATGAGAACTGCTATCTCAATTTGTCATGTCAGTTACAAGCCGATATTGCGAGCATCAGCAGCTTCATTTTCAGGCAGGCCTCAATCAATGCCCGCGACGACTGAATTAACTGCACGCTTCTCATTTTTGTCGACGTTCAATGAGAAAACGTCGGGACGGCTGTAGTGTCCAACTGGATCGAAATCGTAGAGAGCGCGCGTCACTTGTGCGACGTCGATCTCTGCGGTGATGATGCCCTCCTGATCCCATAAGGGCCCAGCCAATATGTTTCCCAACGGATCGACGATGCAACTTCCGCCACGCGAGACGATCGCATCAGCCTCCATCGGCAGGTCGGACGGATAGTCGACAGGATAATCGCTGCGGCGGCAAAACTGGTTACTCGACAGCACGAAACAGCGCCCTTCGAGCGCAATGTGCTGCATCGAAGGAGCCCATGTCGGACGGCCATCCGCCGTGGGCGCACAATAGATCTGGATGCGCTGCGCATACATAGCGGCCCGCATCATCGGCATGTAATTTTCCCAGCAGATGACCGAGCCAAGCTTTCCGATTTCAGTGTCGTAGACCGGAAGCGTCGAACCATCACCGAAGCCCCAGACCAACCGTTCCGATCCTGTCGGCATTAGCTTGCGGTGCTTCCCAAGAAAGCGTCCATCGGGCGCAAACGTGAGAACGGTACAATACAAGGTGCCGCCATCGCGCTCGATTACGCCGATGACCAGATGAATGGAATTTTGCTTGGCTATACTTGCCAGCACTTCCACCGCCGGCCCCGGCACATCGATCGACGACGCATGATAGCGCCGAAACATCTCCCGTCCTTCGGCGGTGCGAGCGCCAATTGTCGCGCCGAAATTCGCACCGCGCGGATAGGCCGAGACGAATGCCTCGGGAAACAGAACAAGTTTCGCGCCTTGCCGCGCGGCATCGGCGGAAAGATCCTGCGTTTTTTCGAGAGTTTTCTGCAGGTCGAAAGCCACCGGCGCAGCCTGAACACAGGCCGCCAAGTACTTCGGCTCGGCCTGCATATTTAGGCGGTTCAGCGCCTGCGTATCGTTGTCTGTCAATTTATTCATTGTCATTCACCTAGCGTAACATTTCAACCTGACATGTCAATTTAGATAAACGCAACGCTATTTGCGCCGCAATGTTCTTTCCCGCTTCTCGCTGTCAGTCAGCGTAGCCAGGATGGCGCTCTCGGTCGTCATTACATGCGTACGCAAAGCATTTTTCAGCACCTTGGCATCACGCTTCTCGAGCGCCTTAACAATCGTCTCATGTTCACGATGACGCGCATCGGCAGCTTTCTTGTCAAATCCTCTACGCAAAAGATATGTGACGATTTGCAATTGAATTTGAAGTTGTGAAAAGAATCGAACCAGAAACGGATTTCCTGCGGCCGCGACAATCAGCGAATGAAATTCGACGTTCGCACGCACAAATTCCGCAGTGGTGTTCGATCTTCCCAATTTCTGAAGACACTTCCTGATCTCGGAAATATCCTTAGTGGTCGCATTCTCCACCGCCCCCTCTGCTGCAAAATCTTCAAGCGCGCGACGCAGGGCGAAAAGCTGCTGGGTCTGCTCGCGGTCAATGCGATTGACCATGGTTCCGCTTCGGCCCGCTACCGAGAGCAGACCTTCCGTTTGCAGACGCGTAATTGCCTCCTTTACGGGGGTACGGCCAATATCCAGACGCGCGGCGAGAAGGTTGACAGAAGTGCGTTCGCCTGGCCGCAATTCGCTGTTCAACACCAGATCGATAATGCCACCGTAAGCAAGGTCAGCCGCCGATAAGTCCCTTTCGCTATTTGGGGCTCGCTGCAACATCTGGATCCTACTGCCTCCGTAATCCCGCCAGCTTCCTGGCTACAATTCGATATGAATTCATTTTCGAATAAATCCTACCGTAAGCCAATCGCCGGATTTCGGGAAGTGGCGAGTTAACCTCAAGAAATCGCAGCCGCGATTGCCGAACCCACCTCTTCGGTCGAGGCCTTGCCCCCCAAGTCAGGATTATGTGGCCCTTCGCGCAGAACCGTCTCGATTGCAGCCACCACAGCCGCACCAGCCTCCGGATGACCGAGATGCTCAAGCATCATAGCCCCGGACCAAATTTGGCCAATCGGATTGGCGATTTTCCTGCCGTAGATATCCGGTGCCGAACCGTGAACAGGTTCGAACATCGATGGGAATTTCCGCTCCGGATTGATGTTGGCCGCTGGCGCGATGGCAATTGTGCCCGCACAGGCCGGACCCAGATCGGAAAGAATGTCCCCGAACAGGTTGGATCCCACCACAACATCAAAATATTGCGGATTGCGAACAAATTGCGCAGTCAAAATGTCGATATGGTACTGGGCGGTCTTGATGGCTGGGTATTGTTCGGCCATAGCCGCGAACCGTCGGTCCCAGTACGGCATAGTGATCGCGATGCCGTTCGACTTCGTCGCTGACGTAACGTGCTGACGCCGTTTTCCTGCAGCCTCAAAGGCATATTTCAGGATTCGATCGACGCCTTTGCGGGTGAAGACGCTTTCCTGAACCGCGCGCTCATTCTCACCGCCCTCATCCTTGACGCCGCCGATCGACGAATACTCGCCTTCAGTATTCTCGCGGACGATCACCATATCGATGTCCTTAGAGGTACGGTCCGCAAGCGGGCTGCGCACACCAGGCATCAGGCGCACCGGCCGAACGTTGGCATATTGATCGAATTCACGACGAATCGGAATGAGCAGCCCCCAAAGGGAGACATGGTCAGGGACGCCTGGATAACCGACGGCTCCCAGGTAAATAGCGTCATGCTCCTTGATGAGATTGAGTCCATCCTTCGGCATCATCTGCCCGGTCTTATTAAATCTCTCGCAAGACCAGTCCAGTTCGTCCCATTGGAAACCTATGCCGAATTTACTTGCGGCAGCTTCCATGACCTTGATGCCTTCCGGCATCACTTCCTTGCCAATTCCGTCCCCAGCGATGACCGCGATCCGATAAGTCTTGGCCATTACGCCACCGCCTTTGCCTGCAGTGCCGCACGGCGCTGTTCGTAAGCCTGAACATGAACGAAGATGAACTGATGGAGCACGAAATCGACGCCGTGGTGCTTGGCTTTGTTCAGCATGAAACCAAGAATATGATCAGCCTCGATCGAGCCGCCGCGCTCGATGTCACGCAGCATCGAGGCCATGTAGAGCGACGACGTGTCATGAAACAACTGACGGTACTCGGCCAGAAATGCCTCTGATGGTGCATGCCCTTCGCGCCCTGCGATTTCAGCATTCCGCTCAAGAAGCTGTATCATCATTGCAGTGCCATCCTGCGTGCGCGCAATATCGCCGACACTGGCGCGCATTGCACATGTCATCCCCGCGACGGTCGAGAGATGGACCACTTTCTCCCACATCATCTGCATGATGTTTGGAACTGCCGTCGCAAGGACGGAGGTTTTATCGAAAGCCGCCTTGAGACTGAGAACGCGGTCGCTCATCTCCCCGTTTTGCTCACCCATCGTGATGTAGCGCCAATCGTTGAGATGCTTGATCGTGCCGTCGGACGCGAGTGTCGCCGAAATCTTCGCTACGCCACCTAGAACTCGTTCGCGTCCAAATTTTTCGTTCAGAACTTCCATATGCGCAACGCCATTCAACAACGGCAGCACGGCGGTGTTCGACCCGACAAATGGAGCAATGGTCGCAATCGCGCCAGGCAAATCATACGCCTTGCACGTCAGCAGAACTATGTCGTACTGGCCCTTCGCTTCATTCGCGGTAACCGCTTTGACATTCAGATGGCAGTTTCCATACTTGCTCTCTATCCGGAGTCCATCGGTCGTAATTCGCGCCTTTCGCGCTTCACGTACAAGAAATTCGACGTCAGCTCCACTCTCTACGAGTCTACCGCCGAAATAGCCGCCGAGGGCGCCCGCGCCTAAGCAAAGAATGCGCATAAAAACAACTCCTGAATTCCGTTAGCTAAGCTGATCTATATCGTGGATATTAACATGTCAATTTGGCATGTTATTGAAAAGCTCACTCGTCCAGTCTCGCGCCCTTTGTTTCGCCAGCAGCAAGCGCCCCGACCACAAATAGCGCACAGGCCCCACAACAAAATATCGCGAGTGACATAGGGATATTCGCTGTCTCGCGGCTCACGAGCGAGACGACCGTCGGCATCATCCCCCCTAGCGCAAAGCCGATATTCCAGGACAGGCCCGTGCCACTCGCTCGGAGCGCCGTTGGGAAGCGCTCATTGAGAAAGATCGGAACCGGCGCGAGCACCGCGTTACCGAAGAACGAAATGACGAACGCATAAATGGCGATCGTGGTGACGTCCTGTGTCTGGGCCATCCACAGATACATCAGCGGCAGCAGAATAAGACCCGGCAATCCGACTGCGAGGAACGTCGCCCTTCGTCCGATCAAATCGCTGATGAAGCCGACAATGGGTCCACTGATTGTCGCAATGAGGGCCGAACCGATCAAAATAGCCGATATCGAAGAATTCGGTATTTTGCTGATCACCTTTAGGAAGGTCGGCAAATAGCCGGACGTTACATAATACGCTGAACCAGCGCCCGTAGTAATAAGGAGGTTGATCAGCAAGGTGTTTCGAAGCGGCCCTGAAAACAGTTCCCCGACCGGGGATTTTGCCTTTTGCGATCCTCGCGCCGCTGCGCGACGCGAGCTTGCGGCAAGCCAAACCGGCGATTCCTCAAGGTATTTGAAGATCAGAAGACCCAAGGCAGAACTGAGAATGCCTGAATAGAACATCACCCGCCAACCCCAGACATCGAAGTCCGAACCGGGAAAAAGTGTCGTGGCAAACCAGAATGCCAGAGACGCCATAAGCGCACCCAAGCCGGCGCCGCCCCCACCAACCAATCCGGAAACCGCACCGCGCCATTGCTCAGGAACCGATTCCGTCCCAACCGTATGAGTCGTAGCAACGACGCCGCCGACAAAAACGCCCTGGACAAGGCGCAGAACGAGGAAAAGGATAGGAGCGAAAACGCCGGCCTGGGCCAGCGTCGGAAGCAGACCGAAGGCCGCCGTTGCAAGGCCGACGCCGGACACCGCGACGAACATCGCAGATTTTCTGCCATGCCGATCAGCGTAGTTGCCAAAAATTGCCGACCCCACCGGACGCATCAGCAGTGTTACCGTAAAGGACGCATAAACTGCAGCCAGCGAAAGCGTCGCGTGAGTGGAGGGAAAAAACAACTTTCCGATCACCGGCGCGACATAAAGCAAAACGAAAAGATCGAAAAGATCCAGCGACCAGCCAAAACAGGACGCGAATACGGCCATTAGTCGCTGCCGATCCGTCACCCTAACGACTTCGGCCCCATCCGTTGCACTAACCATGCTCATACCTCCCTATTGGCAATCGATAGCTAGACATGAGGATCCTTCAATGTCAAACTAACATGTCAGATTTTAGGTAAGGAGCATATATTGAAGGGGAGAAACCCCACCCCGGACGAAATCAGGGCGGCTCAGCATGACCGGCCGGTTATCGAAGAGATTCGACCAGACCGCACAATTCGCCATATTCCATTGCAGCCCCATCAACTTACGGAGCGGATAACACCGAACGACGACGTATTCATATTAGGCCATGTTGGCGTACCGCGCGCCAAAGCTCAGGACTGGTGGCTTGATATTGCTGGCCTTGTGGAGCGTCCACGGCGCTGGAATCATTCAGAGCTTTCCGCCCTGCCTAAGCGCACGGTGACAGCACTGCATGAATGCGCAGGATTTCCATTGAGACCAGACATTGCAACCCGTCGCTACGCCAATGTCGTATGGGGCGGAGTCGATTTGGCTTCCCTCCTCCACGAGACAGGAGTCAAGCGGGAAGCCAGCTTCCTGTGGTCGTTCGGAGTCGATAAGGGTGTTTTCGAAGACGTGATATCGGGCGTGTATTTGAAAGACATGCCGCTCCACAGACTCGCTGCGGGCGATATCCTTCTTGCTTATGAAATGAACGGAAAACCGCTGGACCAAGAACACGGCTTTCCGTTGCGACTCGTCATTCCCGGCTACTACGGCACGAACTTGGTGAAATGGCTCTACAGGCTCGAGCTCTCAGACCGACGGCCCGACGGTCCTTACACTACGAAATATTATAATGATCCTATACCCCCAAACGCTGATTACCCGTTGGGTGGCACCACACCGCTTTGGGAGCTTCCGCCAGAATCCGTCATCGTATCGCCATCGCCACAGGATAAGCTGGAAAGAACCAACATAGCGATTTGGGGCTGGGCCTGGGCCGGTGCCGGTCTCGCGCAGGTGGAAGTCAGCGTTGACGGAGGAAACCACTGGGCTGCAGCCGAACTTGAGCCTGAAGCCGGCTGGGCATGGCGCCGCTTTACATTTTCATGGCGCCCCGCCAACGTCGGATCTTATTCTCTCGCCTCACGCGCGTTCGATAAACGAGGCCTCAGCCAACCGGTGGATAAGGCACGCAATGCAATTTATTATGTGATGGTGGCGATAGGGTAGTTTTCTGCCGACGTCTTGCGCGAGCCAAGAACACAAGGAGTCGAGCCTGTGACACCGCCAGAGAGAAATTGCGCCGGCAGGTTAGCTCATCAACATCTTGAAACCAGCAGAAGATAGGCTCGCTCTTCGCCGAGGTTCATCATTTCAAGGCGGTCTGTCCGAATAGAATTTTCTTAGACTGCTCATTTACTGTCGGCGCATTTGTGGGATTTATTCTCTTCGCAACATCATACGCCCGGATAGTTGCGGGCCGCGCCTTGATCGTTTCAAACCATCGCCTCAGATATGGAAAATCGTCGAGTTTCTGGCTCTGGCGCTCATAGGGAACGATCCATGGATAGATTGCCATATCCGCAATCGAATATTCTCCTGCGACGAACTTTCTCTCAGACAAGCGCTTGTTTAAGACTCCGTATAGTCGATTAGTCTCGTTCACGTAGCGGTCGATCGCATACTGAATCCTTTCAGCAGTATATCCTGCGAAATGATGGTTCTGCCCGGCCATGGGCCCCAGCCCACCCATCTGCCACATTAGCCATTGCAGGACATCGAAACGTTCGCAGGTCCGAGTCGGCAGAAATTTGCCGGATTTTTCTGCAAGATAAATTAAGATCGCGCCAGATTCGAACAAGGCCAATGGCTCACCGCCATGAATCGGATCATGATCGACAATGGCTGGAATTTTGTTGTTCGGTGAAATCGCCAAATACTCAGGCCTGAATTGTTCACCCTTCCCGATTTCTACGGGCTTCACCAAATAACGCAGGCCCATTTCTTCAAGGCAAAGCGAAATTTTATGCCCGTTTGGCGTGGTCCAATAATAGAGATCGATCATCGTCGCCACCTGCAGTCAATAGTCCCAGATTGGATCAGTTGATATTTCGGCCAAATCAATCACGTTCTGTCCGCCTTGTTCTGATGAGACCGAAGAAACGACACGTAGCCGCCGCGTCGTTTCGTTTTTGATTGGCGAGTCGCAAATATCCATTTTCATCGACTGCTCCATCCCAGCCTCATCGGCAGCTTTAACTAACTTCAAATAACTCACTCGTCTCATTTGCAATACTCGTAAATCAAACTCGAGGCGCATCATCAGCAACAACGAGAAGAGTCAGGCGTCTGATCAGAGGGGCCGCAAGTAACACGAATGGCACCATGATTATCCAGGATATCAACCATGCTTTAGACCACCGAGTGAAGAAGCCCCCTTCTTCAAGTGCATTCAAACTCGCAATACCGCTCGCGACGCCGCTGGTTATTCCAGATTGAATCATCCCGTAGACGAAATGACCAAGCCCACTCGACAACTTCCTCATGTAGTGCGCAACTCGGCTTCTGCGAAACAGCATGCGGGCTTCATTTTGTAGAGAGCGGCCAGGCCGTTTGACACCAGCATCTATTCCTTCGACGGAGAGATAATAAGCGGCACATCAGGCCGCAGCAGAATGACCGCTAAACTTCCGGCAAGCAGGATCCCAATGCCCGACGCAAAAGGCACATTCCAATTTCCCGTACGGTCGATAAGCCAGCCAAAAACCACTGGCGATACGATACCGGAAATGCCAACGCCCATGATCACGTAAGCACTTCCAAGGCCCGCGTAGTCTTTCGAGATATCCATCGGAATGGCGTACATTGGTGCAATCGTCAGCTCGAGAAAGAACATTGCACAAGCTAGCAATGGGACGACGTAGTACAAATCGTTGATGAACATCGTTGGTGTAATGAAAACAGCGGCTCCAACGAGAGATACGGCGATCACGCTGCATCGAGCCAACCGATTGCGTCCCGTTTTTCGTAGGATTCGATCTGATACGACGCCTCCTACGGTGTTACCGATGAGCCCGGCGAAGAACAAAGCGCTCGTCAGAAGTGCTGAGTTTTTTAGATTGGTCCCGTGCTGGTTTACGAAGTAAAGCGGTAGCCAAGATACAAACACCCAGTACGTCCAACCGTACGCGAACATCACCAGCGTTACCGGAAACATACGCTTGGTGAGAACCCATAACGGCGTTTTGGCGCGACGATTGGGCAGTGAGACTGTGAGACCTTCAAGACATCGGGGATCTACACGCGGGTGAGTTCTGGGATCATCCTGGAAAGTCGACCACCAAAAAAAGCACCAAATGAGCGCGCTGGTCCCGCACACGACGAAAGAGACCCGCCAGTCTGCCCAAATGATCAGCGCAGCCACGATGGGAGGAGCAAGTGCCGCTCCAAGGCGCGAAGCGCTATGCGTAATGCCTTGGATATAGCCGAAGCGGTCGGGGGGATACCAATTCCGCATAGCCTGAGTTGCCGCGGGGAACGCAGGACCCTCGCCCAATCCAACGACAAGTCTGGCCACGAAGAGAGTTATAAGACCGCCTGCGAGTCCCGTCGCGATCGTTCCGATGCCGACGACGATCACGCAGACAATCAGAGTTGATTTGGCGCCGAACTTTCTCGCGCCCCAGCCGCCAAATAGGACCGATGCCAAGTAGGCCCAAGAAAATCCGCTGAATATGATGCCCATTTCCGCATTCGTGAGGGAAAAATGATCCTTCACAGAGGCGGCGGCAGCAGAGATATTCACCCGGTCGAGATACATAATCGCAAAGAGAATGCAGAGAAGCGTCGTAACCAGGGTATGAGCACTTATGGATGAGCTTGGTGATGCGGCATTTGCCGCTACACCTTCCGCCTCCCGCGTAATAGCCATTGTTTCTCTCCCGACATATTTTTGATTTTCAAATGCATTGCAGAAGGTGGCCGACTACTCGGCCGCCTCTCCCATTTTGTTGCTCGGAGGAAGATTTCCGTTGAGAGTCTCGATGGCGGCATCGAGACCTCCAGATCGGTAGGGAATTCCGGTCGCCTTCAGACCGACTTCAACGGCCGCAAGTGTGCCCAGCACCGAGGCCGCATTGAAGTCGCCAAGGTGGCCGATGCGGAATACTCGATCCGCAAGAATTCCCAGTCCATTACCCAGCGAAGTATTGGTTCGCTCCAAAATTTCCTTGCGTAACCGGTCAGCGGAATGACCCTCAGGCAGTCTCACCGCCGTTAGCGACGATGAATACTCGGCCGGATTGCGGCACTGAATTTCGAAGCCCCAATGCTCAACCGCGCGGCGTGTCGCCGATGCAGCACGGTCATGCCGAGCGAACACTTCGTCGAGCCCCTCTTCTTCGATCAGGTCGAGCGCGACCTTCAACCCCTGAAGGAGGTTCGTGGATGGTGTGTAAGGGAAATAGCCGGTTGCGTTGGCTGCGAGCATCTCGTTCCAGCCCAAAAAGCTGCGGGGCAACTTTGCCTGCTTCGACGCCTCCAGCGCTTTGTTCGAAATCGCATTGAAGGCAATGCCTGGCGGAAGCATCAATCCCTTTTGCGAACCACCAACTGTGACATCCACACCCCACTCATCATGACGAAAGTCGATCGATCCAAGCGAGGAGATAGTGTCAACCAGTAACAATGCCGGGTGCTTGGCGTTGTCGATGGCCCTTCGTACCGCCGCTATATTAGACACAGCACCCGTGGAGGTTTCATTGTGGACGACTGCCACCGCTTTGAACTTGTGCGCTGTATCGGCGAGAAGAGCAGATTCGAGCGCCTTTGCATCAACGCCGCTTCGCCAATCACCTTTGATAAACTCGGGCTTCAAACCAAGAGCCAAAGTCATCTTGCTCCATAAAGTGGAGAACCATCCGGTTTCATACATCAGCACGTGGTCGCCAGCGGACAACGTATTGACGAGTGCCGCCTCCCAAGCTCCAGTTCCAGAGCAGGGATAAATAATGACGGGCCCCTTCGTCTTGAACACGCCGCGGATACGTTTCAGAACATCCAGGCCGAGTTCACCAAACTCTGGACCGCGATGATCAATCGTTGGTTTTGCAATCGCTGCAAGAATGGGTAGAGGCGTATTCGTCGGCCCCGGAATTTGTAGAAAATGACGTCCCGGCATATGTTTCATGTTTTCCTCCCAGATCGCTGATAACCACTACGCTTACGGCAGCCCGTTTCGGCCGTGCTTGCGGAACGCTGGCCGCTCCGTCATCAGTTCGTAATAAGCAGCGACAGCGGGGTAATCCGGCCGTTTCAAACCGGGATGGGTGAGGTTGAACCAGCGGTTGACGACTAGGCCCACGGGAATATCTGCGATCGTAAAGCGATCGCCCATCACATAGGGCCCGTTCTCCGAGAGGTGCTTGTTCAAGAGACCCATAACGTGAATGAGCTCTTTCTGGCCTTGCTCGATGTACCAAGGATGATCGTACGGGGCTTCCCTTAGTTGACCGCCAAGAAATGCTCCGCGAAGTGCATGCGTGACGTCGTATGCGACCCAATCCATCCACTCCTCGATCGCCTGCCGACCAGCCGGATGTTCTGGGTACAGGTCGGTGGCGCCATGTTTGGCGGCGAGATAGCGAACGATAGTGTTCGACTCCCGCATCACGCGATCGCCGTCGATAATCACCGGGACTTGACCCGTCAGATTAAGCTCGAGGAACTCCGGCGTGTCAGTCGGCATGAAGCCGCGGCCGTAATCCTCTCGCGTGAACGGGATTCCGATTTCGTCGCAGACCCACAAAACCTTGCGAACGTTGAAGGAGTTTGAACGTCCAAGAACGCGAAGAGGGGCTGCTGATTTTGAATGAGAAGTCTGAGGAGACTTACTTGGAGTCAGTGTATCGATCATGAGGTATCTCGCTTCGTTGAGAACCTCCATTGAATGATGAGGTCATTTCAATGTAAAATTGAAAGATCGCATCAACTCATGAGTTTTTATTATGAATGTCGGATTACGTCAGCTGAAGGTGTTTTTGGCAGTTGCCAGACACCGCAGTTTCAGCCGCGCAGCTGAAGACATTGGCTCGTCGCAAAGCGCCGTAAGCCTTGCGATCCGGCAAGTCGAAACCGAACTAGGTGTTAAACTGCTCGACCGCACAACACGACAGGTCCGGTTGACGTCCGTTGGTGAAACATTAGTGGCAACAAGCGCCCGCTTACTCAATGAACTCGACACTGTTTTGCGGGAATTGCGCGATATTGGGGTTCAGCACCGAGGCACAGTTGCAATGGCCTGTGTACCCTCAATTGCACGCAGCTTAATGCCAAGGTGCATCGAATATTGCTCGACGAAATGGCCGAACGTCTCTTTTTCAATAGAAGACGTCGCTGCCAAGGAAGTCGTTCAAAAGGTAGTACGCGGAGAGATTGAGTTTGGAATCTCCAGCGGCTTCATTGCAGAATCTGATCTTGAGATTCATACGCTCATGAACGATCCATTCTTAGTGGTTTGTCGTCGCGATGATGTTTTCGCAAAAAAGCGCGCTATTCCGTGGCCTCGACTGGGCGATCGTCAGCTTGTTATGCTGAACAATACCTCAGGTAGCAGACAGCAAATTATTGACACTCTCGCGCGCCTGAAGATTAACGCGCATATCGTTCTGGAACTTGCTCAGCCGAGCTCCGTCCTGGGAATGGTGGAGGCTGGCCTTGGCGTAGCTGTCGTCCCAGAGATGGTGGCGCCCTACGACAGTCACCCTACCTTAACCACCCGACCGCTGATGCGCCCTCAAACGAGTCGGAATATTCTGCTTTTCAAAAGAAGGGACCGATCACTGTCTCCAGCTGGGCTGGTGGTCTGGCAGACACTCTTTGAGCTCTTTGGAAGCGACACGAAGGGAAAAACAAAAGGAGGCATGGCCCGGAAAAAATGAGGCATGGTGTTTAGCGTTAGAAACGTCGCGGTCGGGTTAAAAATTTGTCCCACGGTTGAGCCTGCCAATGTCCGCTAAGGTCTCTCCCGCGTCAGAGTCAAAGTAAGACGCTGAATAGCCGGTGCAGCGAATAGCACCAAGGGCACCATCAGGGTCCAAGAAATCAGCCAAGACTTCATCCAGTGCGCAAAGAGTCTTTCTCCCTGATAACCGAACGTGGCCACGCCGGCAGCCAAGCCACTCGTGACCCCCGACTGAATCATCCCAAAGACGTAATGACTGTATTTACGTGGGACCAACATCGCTTGCCCTAAGCCGCAGCCTTCTTCCGATTCGCCTCCAAACGCTTGTCGACAAGGGCCACGATGGCGTCGAGCACGGGGTGGCTCATGCCAATCTCGCGGGCCGTCAACTGCACCAGCTTGTCGGCCCGTTCGATGTTCGGCGCGCCGTTGTTGAGCGCGCGCGCGGCGGAGGCCGGGCGTGACAGACTTTCCGCCGCCGCGGCATATTTCTCGAACGGCACCATATCGTCGCGCGAAGCCCCGAGCTTCACGCAGACATCCACCACGAAATTGTAGATCGAGCGCGATTCCTCGAGATTGGAGTGAACCGCCTCCTGCGCGGTGCGCATGCCGTCCGGCGTGATGCAGCGATAGTTGCCCGCCATCAGCATCGCCCATTTCGCGAGCGGCACGAACAGCGAATCGTGGAAGCGCAGCTTCACCGGGAGCTCGATCTTGCCCTCCGGTGCGTCAAAACGTATCGCCTGGATGTCCCGCTCCAGATTGCGGAGGATTTCGTTGCTCGCCTCGTCATCGAAGCGCGCGACCTTGAAGTTGGTCGGCAGCGTCACTTGCAGGACGTTGACCTTCTCCTCCGGCGGGCGGATCGCCTGCGGGTCGGGACTGCACAACGTCAGCCTACCCGGATCGAAATTCGCCCAGACCTCGGGCGCGGTGTAGGCCGGCTTCAACGGCCCGGCGTCGAGGTTTGGGATGCGCTGCATGTAGGGCAGCGGCGGCATGTTCATGATCGACATGCACGGCACCCGCGACTTCGCGACGGCATCGAGCAGTTCGCGCACGCCCGGAGAACCGTATTGCGGCTCCTGCATCGCAAGACCGATCAGGTCGTAGTCTTTGGGGTTCACGTCGGCGGGACCGGCGGCCGAAACCTTGCCCGGCAATTTCCGGGAATCGATCTCGATCTCGTCCTTGCGGCCGCGGATCGGCATTCGCACACGAAAGCCTTCCGCGTTGATGAGATCGGCCTCCGCCGGCAAGCACACCAGCGTGACGTTATGGCCGCCGAACAGAAGTTTCGAGGCCAGCAGTGAGCCGTAAGAGGCTCCGAGGATCAGGATGTTGCGTTTAGACATAAATATTTCCCAGAATACGTCGTTTATTTTGCAACCAGGGCTGCTAGTTCGTTTGCGCTTAAACTACAGTTGCTAGTTCCGACAGCGTATGGATGCGATGGTCTGGTTGAAACCCTAGCTCATCCATCTGGGTACGGATCGCTTTGAACATCGTCACAGGATAGATTGGCGCATTCGGTTTGACTTCCGCCGCCATCGCCTCCGGCGTCACCCTCTCGATCCATGCAACGTTAAGACCGAAGGCTTTGGCGCCCACAACGTCAAACGGATTTGATGAAACGAAGACCACTTCGCTCGGCTGCACCCTGAGTCTTTTTTCAATTAGCGCATAAGCTGCAGGGGCCGGCTTGAAGATTCGCTCGCTGTCGATGCTAATCGTGGCGTCAAGTATGCGGTCAAGGCCCGTATTCTTCACAAGAGGACCCAGCATATCCGAACTGCCATTCGATAGAATAGCGAGCTTGTTCGGCTTTAACGCATCGAGAGCAACCTTCGCATCCGGATAGAGATCAAGATGAACGTACTTGTCCATGATGCGGTCAAACACCGCCTGATCGTAGTTGAGGCCAAGAAGCTTTAGTGAGTAGACCAAAGACTCCCGCGTCACTACAGAGAAATCCACATAACGCTGCATCATGCTGCGTTGCCACGTATATTCGAGCTGCTTCATACGCCAGACTTGCGTAATGACCTCACCATAGCCAGGGAAGGACTCATCCGTTACGGCGGCGACGGATTGGATATCATAAAGTGTGCCGTAGGCGTCGAATACGAAAGCTTTGATAGTCACGGGCAGACCCCTTTTTTTGTTAGGAGCAGGATGGAATGCAGCCCGACGAAATCCGGGCCGCACGGTGTTATGAGGTGGGATCAACGCCGGTGTGGACGCGGACCGTAAAATCCTCAAAACGCGTTTCATTGGCTTTGTCGCGACCGGCGATCAATGAACCGATAACGGCACCGAGGAAACCGAGCGGAAGTGAAACTACCGTTGGATTAACCAGCGGCCACAAAGCATCTGCGCCACGCATTGCCGGCCCTATCATCGCCAGCACGACCGACGAGATAAGACCAAAGCTCATGCCACCGATAACTCCCCCGGTGTTGAACCGCTTCCAGAACAGCGAAAGGATGAGGACTGGGAAGTTGGCGCTGGCCGCAACGCAAATTGCAAGAATCACCAAGACGGCGACGTTAATGCCTTGGGCTAGAATGCCTAGCACGACAGCAAGAATGCCGATCACCACCGCCGAGATGCGAGCAACCATGACTTCGCGCTTAGGATCGATTTTCCCCTGGTTGAGCCAGTTAGTGTAAAAGTCGTGCGCCACAGTGCTTGATGTCGACAGCGTAAGGGCCGAGACAACGGCCAGAATCGTCGCAACAGCGACAGCTGCGACCAGCCCAAGCATCACCTCGCCACCTAGCGTGCCTTTTCCGCCCCCGAGATATTGGGCCAGCAGAGGCAGTGCAAGATTGCCTCCCTTATCTGCTGCGCGAATAACGTCCTGACCAACGAAGTCAGCTGCTGCGAGACCAAAAAGTGTCGTACCCGCGAAGAACAGACCGGCAAGGAACATCACCCAAACGACTGACCGTCGCGCCGTCTTGGCATCCGGCACGGTATAAAACCGTGTCATAACATGAGGGAGTCCCGCGAGACCGAGCACATAGCCAAGTCCAAGGGAAATCTGGTCAAACGGATTTTTAAGGTAGTTGCCGGGCAAAAGGTACTTCGCGCCGTATTTGGCTTCTGCGTTGTCGAACAGGGTCAGCGGATTGAAGTTGACTAGCCGCAGTGCCATTCCCAGCACGAGTGCCCCGGTCGCAAGCATAAAGACGGCCTTGATGATCTGAACCCAAGTGGTGGCGAGCATGCCGCCGAAAGCGACATATACAATCATCGCGATACCGACAAAGATGACGGCCCAGTCATAAGGAATGCCTGTCAACAACCGAACGAGTACTCCAGCGCCCGCCATCTGAGGCATTAGATAGGCGAAATTGACGACAATAGTGCCGGCGATTGTGGCAAGCAGTGAAGACCGCGTCTGCATTCGGCTTCGGATAACGTCACCCAATGTATAGCGGCCGGAATTGCGAAGTGGCTCCGCAACTAAAAAGAGCACAGTGCAGAAAGCGACGAGAGGCCCGATCGCATAGAACGCTCCGTCCATGCCATAAAGCGCCGTCAATCCAGAGAACCCGAGGAAAGCCGCCGCGCTGCACCAGTCGCCAGCCAAAGCAAATCCGTTTTGCGAAGCCGTCAGGCTACTATCCGCTGCGTAGAAGTCCGCGGTTGTCGCTGTACGTCTCCCGGCCCAGTAGGTTATGCCCAGCGTGATAAGGAGAATGAGCGCAAAAATACCGAGGGTAATCATCGATGTTTCCCTGCCGCTTTGAGTTGGGAAACAGCCTTGGCAGCAAGAGGATCAAAGACATCGTTTGCGACGCGAACGTAAATCAGCGCCAGGACCCACGATAGCAGATAGTTTAATGCAATCAGGAGGAAGCCGAGATTGAACGCGCCCCACACGCGCATTCCCATCGTTTCCCTTGCAAATCCGGCAAGTATGACCGGTCCCATGAACGCCACCATGAAGGTGATCGTCATCGGGATCAGATACTTTTTCTTCTCAGCTATCAAAACTCGAATAGAGGCATACGCAGCCCCCGTCAGCGTTATGTCACGCATTGCGCTTCCCCTCGTTGTTCTCTTTTTGAACGAATTATTCGAGTTGCGCGCAGCGGAACATCCGCGCCTCCCGTTTCGCGATTTGATCCCGCTTGTGCGGGTTGGCCGGACAGCGCCGACATTGAACTGTACGAAATCCCCCAAAAGTGACAAAATTGATTAATTCGATGTTCAATATCATTATTTCCGATAGAGAGAGAGTTCCATGAATTTCGACATAGATTGCCTCCGCACATTCCTGATTATTGCTGATACGATGAGCTTTTCACGTGCAGCAGAGTCGGTGGGGCGCACCCAATCGACAGTCAGCCAGCAGATCAACAAGTTGGAAGCTCAGGTCGGCAAGAGTGTCCTCGAGCGCCGCAAGGGCAGAGTCCTTGAGCTAACAAGCGAAGGTACTAAGCTGGTGCAATATGCGCGGCGTATTTTGCAGCTCAACGACGAGGCGTTCGGCTCAATGTCGGATGCGGCTCTCACGAGCTTTGTTAAGCTCGGTGTACCACTCGATTTCTTTGGCCGTGATTTCACCGCTTGGCTGACAGCGTTTAAGCGTTCACATCCGATGGTAGGACTGGAGGTGGAGGCTAACCAGTCAGAGAACCTGCTCAAACGTACAGAGCGTAGCGAGTTCGATCTTGCCTTCTTCAAGCAAGATGCAGGAGCTTCACACGGCACGGTGGTACTCAAAGAACAATTGGTTTGGGTGAGCGGACCATCTTTTGTGCCCGAACGCGAAGGATCGCTGCCCCTGATTCTCTTTCCGGAAGGCTGTGCTTATCGTCGTTCGGCGCAAACAGCTATGAAGAGAGAAGGACGCACCTGGCACAGGAGTTTCGTCGGACCGAGCTTTGAATGTCTGCGGGCCGCTACTATTGAAGGAATGGGAGCCACTGTATTAGCTAGAGCGCTGGTCGAAGCGCCTCTGCGCGTTCTAGGACCTCGTTCAGGACTTCCGCCATTACCGAGCGTGGAAGTAGTTTATGCTTATGGCCGCCGCGCCAACTCACGGGTCGTTTCTGAATTAGCTTTGTTTTTGGCCGACTGCCTCAGTAATTCGGGAGTAAGCAGACCCCCCCAACGCCCCCTCCAACTATCAAGAGCACGAAACACCGCGGCGCGACTGTAACGAGTTGCGTGCGCATTAGAAACATTGCTTACCAAGGCAGCGTTTTGTCGGTGTCTACTCTTGTGCCTTCGCGCGTAAGATTTTGCTGGATTCACACTTGATGTTGGTGGCGGACACTCAGGGAATGAGTCTCCTACATGACCCTTTCTTAAGCTCGCATGCATAATTGATGAGTTCGTGCAAACGAGGGATGTTCGTTGTCATTATTTGGTGTATTTATTTTGGGTCGCGTCTTCAGCGTTCGTGAACGCCTGCTTCAGCCGAATAATGGCGATAGTGATGTCTGCAATGAAGCGGTTGTACAGGAATAGAAGTCCGGTAAGCCCCGCAATTTGCTCCGCTGAGAGCTTCTCCGTCATATTCCGCCAGGCCACGCCAGCGACTTCATCAAAGCCCTTGACGTGATCCCGCGCGATTTTACGAATGCGGCGGGCCGTTTCCTCATATTCGGCGGACAAGACGACCGGTTGCAAAGAGTCCTTGAACGCCAATTCCAAGTAGTCCGGCCAACGCCCCAGCACACGGTAGTCGCTGGCGGGACCGTGATGCAAAGACGCATCCCGAAGATTTCGTAGGATTGTCTGGGTCCGCTCATCGGCTTGATCGGGATCGAGGAGGTTAAACTTCTTCACTCCGGCTGGCAGGCCGTAAGGAATTTTTTGGGCGTCGCGACCGCTCAGCTTTGCAAAATTTCGCCCGCCTGCATTACGCTCGTGCCAGGCCTCGTTGAAGGCGGTGATGAGGATGAGATATTTCGGATTTCCGTAGTTCAGCAGATCGAGTGACGTTTTCAATTCTTCGATGTCGGCTTCTTTCCAACCCATCGCCAGCAACTTGGGCGTCGGATTCGGCATCACGGGACCGGGCACGATCGCGTTCAGACGAACGAGATCAGCGCCGTCCTCAGCATAGCGGGTCGAAATATGTGGCTTGAGAGCGGCCCACGCGTCGGGAATGAAATCAGGAAATTGCGACATCACCCGAATGGCGAAGGCGACCCATGGCACGCGAAGCGTTTTGTGAATGTCCTCGTAAACGTCGGCGAGTGCTCCGGATGCCTGACCATGGTCGACCTGAGGAAACTTGGCCAATATCGTTTTGACTGACATCTTCATCTCCTGTGCGAACGACGATGAATTGGTGCCTTACTTGATGAGACCGGCGCCGCGCGCCCACTTGTACTTCGCACCGAGCACTTCCACGGGAAGTTCGGTCGAGTACGCATAGGCCGGGATGCCATTCTGGTAGAGATATTCGGAGGCTTCCTCGACTTCGACGTCGCCTGCGAGCGATGCGACCATCGGCTTCTCGAAGCCTTGGGCCTTCATCTCATTCTTGATCTGAACCATGTTCTTCGCGAACACCATCGGCGGGGTGACGATCGTGTGCCAGTAGCCGAGGATCAGCGAGTGGATGCGATCATCGGTGAGGCCGAGCTTCACGGTGTTGACGTAGGTGATCGGCGGCTCGCCACCAGTGATGTCAACCGGGTTGCCCGAAGCGCCGAACGGCGGAATGAACTTCCGGAACGCCGCGTCGAGATCGGCAGGCATGGCCATCAGCGACAGGCCGTTGTCCACCACAGCGTCCGACAGCAGCACGCCCGAACCACCGGCACCCGTGATGATGAGGACGTTTTCGCCCTTCGGGGTCGGCAGCAACGGTACGCCGCGTGCGAACTCGAGGAGCTGGCGCAGCGAACGGGCGCGGATAACGCCGGACTGCTTGAAGACATCCTCGTAGATCTTGTCGTTACCGGCAAGGGCGCCGGTGTGCGACGCCGCTGCCTTGGCGCCCGCTGACGTGCGGCCACCCTTCAGCACGATGACCGGCTTCTTCTTCGACACGCGCTTGGCGGCGTTCGCGAAGGCGCGACCATCCTTCAAGTCTTCGCAATGCATCGCGATGACGTTGGTGTTCTTGTCCTGCTCGAAGAAGGCGAGCAGATCGTCTTCGTCGATGTCCGACTTGTTGCCGAGACCGACGATCGCGGAGACGCCCATCTTCGCCGAACGCGAGAAGCCGATGATCGCCATGCCGATGCCGCCGGACTGCGACGACAGCGCCGCCGAACCCTTGACGTCGAAGGCGGTGCAGAAGGTCGCGCAGAGGTTGGCCGGGGTGTAGTAGAAGCCGTAAATGTTCGGCCCCATCAGGCGGATGTCGTACTTCTGGCCGATCTTGACGATCTCTTCCTGAAGCTCAGGCTCGTTCGCTTCGGCGAAGCCCGACGGAATAAGAACGGCGCCAGGAATCTTCTTCTCGCCGCACTCGGTCAGAGCGCCGGCCACAAACTTCGCTGGGATCGCGAACACAGCGACGTCGACGACGCCAGGGATGTCCTTGACGCTCTTGTAGGCCTTGTGGCCGAGAATTTCGGCTGCCTTCGGGTGGACCGGATAGATCTCGCCCTTGTAGCCGCCGTTGATGAGGTTCTTCATCACGGAGTTGCCGATCTTGCCGTCTTCGGCCGATGCGCCGATGACCGCTACTGACTTTGGCATCATGATGCGATTCATCGCCTTGACGATTTCCTCGTCCGAACGAGGAGCAGCCTTCGGCTTGTAGTTGAAGTCGACGACGATGCGCACGTCGGCGGCAATCGCGTCCTTCTTGGTGGCGAACACCGGGTTGAGATCGAGCTCGACGATTTCAGGGAAGTCGGTCACGAGCTGCGAGACGCCGACGATGATGTTGGCCAGCGCGTCACGGTTCACCGGATCGCCGCCACGAACGCCGTGCAGCATTTCCTTGGCCTGGATGCCGTCGAGCATCGACAGGGCGTCTTCCTTGGTCGCGGGAGCGAGGCGGAAGGTAATGTCCTTGAGCACTTCGACGAGAACGCCGCCGAGGCCGAAGGCAACGAGCTTGCCGAACGAATCGTCGGTGATCGAACCGACGATGACTTCGGTGCCGCCCATCAGCATCTGCTGAACCTGAATGCCTTCGATCTTCGCATCGGCCTTGTACTTCTTGGCATTCGCGAGAATCTGGTCGTACGCAGCCTTCGCAGCCGCGTCGTCCTTGACGCCGACCACGACGCCGCCGGCTTCGGTCTTGTGCAGAATGTCGGGCGAGACGATCTTCATGACGACCGGATAGCCCATCTTGCTGGCGAGCTTGGTCGCTTCGTCGGCCGACTTGGCCACGCCTTCGCCGGGGACGGCGATGCCGTACGCGTCACAAACCAGTTTGCCTTCCGGCGCGGTGAGGCTGTCACGGCCATCAGCCTTGACCTTGTCCAGAACCTTGCGAACGGATGCTTTGTCGATTGCCCCCATAGACGAACGAACTCCCTGGATTGTTTGATGTTTACTTCAATGGATTATGATTGTTTTTCAGTGATCCCAGATCGGATCGACTAAAGCTTCCGCCCTCCGCACGACCTCCAATCTATCCTCCTGAGTTGAAAGCATGGCAAATGCTCGAAGAAGACGAAGACGAAGATCAGTCTCAGCCGTGGAAGGCTTTAAATCAACAATCCCGCTTTGCTTAGAATTTGAAAAAGAGCTTATGAGACGTAGATGTGTCACTGCTAACAGCCGCACGTCAGTGCAGTCCTCCTATAGGTGATGATCAAGGCTCGTCGTGCGCTATAAGAAGCGTCAGCCGGTGGATGAGAGGCGCCGCAAGCAACACCAACGGCATCATCAGCGTCCACGAGATGATCCAGGCGTTGACCCAGCGCGTGAGAAATAGTCCATGTTCCAGATAACCAACGCTTGCAATACCGCTCGCCACGCCGCTCGTGAGTCCGGACTGAATGGTGCCATACACAAAATGACCGAATCGGCGAGGCAACTTTTTCATGTAACTTCCGCTTGTTGTTCGCTTGTAAACCTGATGGCGTTTTGAAGAAGCCAATTAGTTGACAGCCTGTGTCGGTATTCCGTTAGTGGTTTACGCCTACATTCCCTTGACGATGTTCTCGGCCATCTTCTTGGCATCGCCGAGCAGCATCATCGTGTTGTCACGATAGAACAGCGGGTTGTCGACGCCGGCATAGCCGGAGGCGAGCGAGCGCTTGATGAACATCACTGTGCCGGCCTTCCAGACCTGCAGCACGGGCATGCCGTAGATCGGCGACTTCGGATCTTCTTCCGCCGCCGGGTTGGTAACGTCGTTGGCGCCGATCACGAAGGCCACGTCGGCCTGCGCGAATTCCGAGTTGATGTCCTCGAGCTCGAACACCTCGTCGTAAGGCACGTTGGCTTCCGCCAGCAGCACGTTCATGTGGCCTGGCATGCGGCCCGCGACCGGATGGATGGCGTACTTCACTTCGACGCCTTCTTTCTTCAGCGTATCCGCCATTTCGCGAAGCGCGTGCTGAGCCTGCGCGACCGCCATGCCGTAACCCGGCACGATGATGACCTTCTGCGCGTTCTTCATGATGAAGGCCGCGTCGTCGGCCGAGCCGAGCTTGACCGGACGTGCCTCTCCGCCGCCTGCGGCAGCCGCTGCTCCGCCGGAATCGCCGCCGAAGCCGCCGAGGATGACCGAGATGAAGGAGCGATTCATCGCGTGGCACATGATGTAGGACAGGATCGCGCCCGACGAGCCGACCAGCGCGCCGGTGATGATGAGCGCCGAGTTGCCGAGCGTGAAGCCGATGCCGGCCGCGGCCCAACCCGAATAGGAGTTGAGCATCGAGATCACCACCGGCATGTCGGCGCCGCCGATCGGGATGATCAGCAGCACGCCGAGCACCAGCGCGATGATGGTGATGAGCCAGAAGTCCACCGCGCTCTGCGAGACGATCAGACCGTAGATGAAGAACACCAGCGCCAGCGCCAGCGCGATGTTGATGATGTGACGCGCCGGCAGGATGATGGGCGCGCCGCTCATGCGGCCCGACAGCTTCATGAATGCGATCACCGAGCCGGTGAAGGTCAGCGCGCCGATGGCGACGCCGAGGGACATCTCGATGAGGCTCTGGGCGTGGATTGAACCATGGGTACCGATGCCGAAGGCGGTCGGCGCGTAGAACGCACCGGCCGCGACCAGCACCGCGGCCATGCCGACCAGCGAGTGAAAGGCAGCGACCAGTTCAGGCATCGAGGTCATCGGCACGCGCTTGGCGATCACCGCACCAATGCTGCCGCCGATGGCGACGCCGAGGATCACCAGGATCCAACCGGTGGCGCTGGTCGGCGGATGCGCCGCAAGCGTGGTGGCGACCGCAATCGCCATACCGATCATGCCGAAGAAGTTGCCCTGGCGCGAAGAGGCCGGACTTGAAAGTCCGCGCAGCGACAGGATGAAGAGAACACCTGCCACCAGATAGAGCAGCGCCGAAAGATTAGCGTTCATGGCTTAGCCCCTGCTCACTTCTGCTTTTTCTTGTACATCGCCAGCATGCGCTGGGTGACAAGGAAGCCGCCAAAAATATTGATGCATGCAAAAACCAGCGCGATGAAGCCGAAGGCACGCGCCCACAGCGGGCCGTTGTCGTCGCCGACAAGTGCCACGCCGACCGCGAGCAGCGCACCAACCACGATCACCGAGGAGATCGCGTTGGTCACCGACATCAGCGGCGTGTGCAGCGCGGGCGTCACCGACCACACCACGAAATAGCCCACGAACACCGCGAGCACGAAGATCGACAGCCGGAACACGAACGGGTCGACAATCTCAAGACCATGCATGGCTGGACTCCTTACGCCTTCGGCTGGAAGTTCGGGTGGATGACGGCGCCGTCCTTGGTCAGCGCGGTGGCTTTGACCAGTTCGTCGTCCCACTTCACGGCCAGTGATTTGGTTTCCTTATCGAACATCGTCTCGATGAACGACTGCAGGTTGCGTGCGTACAGGCTTGAGGCCGAAGCCGCGACCTTACCCGCGAGGTTGGTGTACCCGATGATCTTGACGCCGTTGACCTCGGCGATCTCGTTCACCTTCGCGCCCTCGACGTTGCCGCCGCGCTCGACCGCGAGATCGACCAGCACCGAACCGGGCTTCATCGACGCGACCATGTCGGCGGTGACAAGCTTCGGAGCCGGACGGCCCGGGATCAGCGCCGTGGTGATGATGATGTCCTGCTTCTTGATGTGCTCGGCGGTGAGCGCGGCCTGCTTGGCCTGATACTCCTTGGACATTTCCTTGGCGTAGCCGCCCGCCGTCTGCGCGTTCTTGAACTCTTCGTCTTCGACCGCGAGGAACTTGGCGCCGAGGCTTTCGACCTGCTCCTTCGTCGCGGGGCGAACGTCGGTGGCGGAGACGACGGCGCCGAGGCGGCGCGCGGTCGCGATCGCCTGGAGGCCGGCAACGCCGACACCCATCACGAACACCTTGGCGGCCGGCACGGTGCCCGCAGCGGTCATCATCATCGGGAAGGCGCGGCCGAAGGATTCGGCGGCCTCGATCACGGCGCGATAGCCCGCTAGGTTCGCCTGAGAGGACAGCACGTCCATCACCTGCGCGCGGGTGATGCGCGGCATCAACTCCATCGCAAAGCCCGACACGCCGGCGGCGGCCATCGCCTTGAGCGCGGCTTCGTTGCCGTACGGATCCATGATCGCGAGTACGAGCGCGCCCTTTTTATAGGTCGCGAGTTCGCTGGCTTCCGGACGCTTCACCTTGATGACGATGTCGGCGTCCTTCACGGCGTCTGCGCTGACCACGGCGCCCATGGCTTCGTAGTCGGCGTCCAGCAGGCCGGACTTGATGCCCGCGCCCGGCTCGATCGCAACGTCGATCCCCAGCGCCTTGTACTTCTTCACGGTATCCGGCGTCGCCGCAACACGCGGCTCCCCACCATCAACCTCATGAGCTATCCCTAACTTCATAAAGCCTCCCGCCGCAAGGCAACCCTCGCTGACACGATCGGCACTATCGGCGTGAACCGGCCGGCCGCTATCTAGATATTGACATTCCGATCCACGGACGCCGCGCTATAGTGAACGCGACCAGTATGTGAGGATGCACATGACGCAAAAAGCCACCAAACCCGTTATCGAGACGCCGCCTCGGCTGACGAGCCTCGCTCACGGCGGAGGTTGCGGCTGCAAACTCTCGCCCTCGGTTCTCCATGACCTGCTCTCGGCATCGCCGCTCGCTTCGCCGTTCAAGAACCTGCTGGTCGGAAGCGAAACAGGAGATGACGCCGCCGTCTGGCAGATCGATGACCGGACATGTGTCGTGGCAACGACCGACTTCTTCATGCCCATCGTGGATGATCCAACTGATTTCGGTCAGATCGCCGCGACAAACGCGGTCTCGGACATCTATGCGATGGGAGCGAAACCTCTCATGGCGCTGGCTATCCTCGGCATGCCGCTAGGAAAGCTGCCGATCGAAACCGTCCGCGATATTCTGGCGGGCGGCGCGCGAGCCTGCGCGCAGGCGGGAATTCCCGTAGCCGGAGGACATTCGATCGATTCCGCCGAACCGATCTACGGTCTGGCCGTAATTGGCACCTGCCGCCCGGATCAAATCCGGCGCAACAGCGGCGCGCAGGCCGGCGACAGCCTGATTTTGACCAAGGCTCTTGGCGTGGGCTTCTACTCCGCAGCACTGAAGAACGGCCAGCTCGACGCGGACGGCTATCAGGACATGCTGGCCTCGACCACCCAGCTCAACGTGATCGGCACCAGCCTCGGAGAAGACAAAGATGTGCATGCCGTGACCGACGTCACAGGCTTCGGGCTGCTCGGGCACGCGCTGGAAATGGCACGCGGCTCCGACCTGCGCCTGAAGATCGATTGGCCTCGCGTGCCGCTCCTCAAACAGACGGTGGAACTCGCAAAAAAGGGCTTCATCACCGGTGCTTCAAAACGTAACTGGAGCAGCGTCTCCGAAGGGGTCGTCTTACCGGACGACCTGCCGGAATGGCGCCAGCATCTCCTCACCGATCCGCAGACATCCGGTGGGCTGCTGATCGCCTGCACCGCATCCCACGCACAAACCCTTCTGGATCGGATAAAGGTGGCCGGCTATCGGTCCGCATCTATCATCGGCTCCGTCGAAAAGGGGCAGGCCGGTATCGACGTTCGGAGTTAGGCGCAGCGCCGGGGTCGGCCGGATGCGCAACGGATGGCGGAAGAGAGCGGGAGTCGAACCCACCAAGAACCGTCCGACGGTCCTTCCCGGATTTGAAGTCCGGACGTCCCACCAGGGACGATTCTCCTCCATTATCCGGCCGTTGCGAATTTCGGCGATTTGAAAAGGCCGAGTTTTGGCTGATTCAAAACGCGAAAGTCGCCGCGCCTGATCGTCACGCCGTGCCGATCGAAGAATTCCAGCAAGTCGATGGCGAGCTTGCGTCCGCTGTCAAGACGATCGCGCAGATCCGCCACCGTCACGCGGCCTGAATTCTTTTCCGCAAGCTCTATCACGACGTCAAGTATTTCGACGACGGTTTCGCGCATAAAAAAATGATCCTGCGAAACCTCCTGGACCTTTCCCATCTTGGCAAGCGCTTTCAGCAGCCGGCGAATGTCGTACTCTGTCAGTGCAAGCCGCTCGCTGAGTTCTCTCACCCGCGATGGCCGGAAACGCTCCGTCCCCTCCAGAAGGGGTGAAAGCTTGCACCATACCCGCTCGTCGGGAACCGACAAATGCATCGCATGGGACGCAAGCCGCACCCAGGCACCTTCGATCACCACGCGCCGCGCGCTCACCAGTTGCTGAAGAAATCCCTTGAGCGCCGGCGCCGGCAATCTTGGATTCAGCCCGATCCTCAGCTTCTCGAACCCAAGACCAATCATCTCGGCATGATTCCGGTGATGATCCTCGAGAACCGCAAGAATATCGGCATCGAGCTTCTGGGCCGTTTCCCGTGAGATCGCAAGACGATCCGCTCCGTGTGGAAGCACTGTCAATCCCAAGTCGCGCACAAGAGCGTCTGTCTGAGTTTGCGACAAAGCACGGTCGCGCCCGAACGCTGTCAATGCAACGTAATAGGGGTGGACTGCGAGCAATCCGGCAAGCGTTTCCTTGAGGGATGGCTTCAGCAAGGCGTTGAGCTGCGAGACGCGCTGTGGTGAGCGCCGTTTGCGCGTCGGCCCCCGCAGATCGAGAAACCGCCCGCCCCCGATCGTCCGCTGATCCGATATGTCCCGGACGACGAAGCGTTCGCCGACGGTCGCGGCTGTCGGCCGATCGAGGACGAGCTGCACAAATCCATCGCTGCCTGGCGGCAGCGGACCGTCGGCCAGAATGACGGTACGAGCTACCACCTGCGCGGTGCCGTGATGAAGCTTGACCGGCGTCCAGTGCGGCAGAGGCCGCCGTTCGCTCGCCAACAAATGTAGATGGACGTCGAGACGGTCCGCGGGACAATGCAGGCCTGGATCCGCAATTACGTCGCCGCGCGAAATCGCCTCGCGGCTGACATCGGAGCCTACGAGATTGAGCGCGCAGCGATCGCCGCGGCGACCGATCTGTGTCTTGCGGTTTTGCGCATGAATGGAACGAACCTGTGCTCTAATTCCGGACGGGGTGACGACAACGTGCCCGCCTGTTTCGATCTGGCCCGACATCACGGCGCCAGTTACGATCGTTCCCATTCCGGTCAAGGTGAAACAGCGATCCACCGCCATGCGAAACCGGCCATCGCCGTGCGGCATGGATTCGACATCATACGCATCGAGGATCAATCGCCTTAATTCGTCGATGCCGTTTCCGGTAACGGTTGAAACCGGGACGATCGGAATATCGCCAAGGCTGGTGGATTCCAGCCGCTCTGCAATCTCGTCCGAGATCAAGGCCAGCCGTTCCACCTCCACGAGGTCCGATTTCGTCAATGCAACAACGCCGCGCGACAGGCCGAGCAGGTCGAGAATCTGCAGATGCTCCTCGGTCTGCGGTTTGATGCCCTCATTGGCGGCTACGACCAGCATAGCGAAATCAATGCCAGCAATACCGGCCAACATGTTGTGAATAAAGCGCTCATGACCGGGCACGTCGACGAAGCCGACCACACCACGCTCGGCCGTAAGGTAGGCGAAGCCGAGGTCTATCGAGATGCCTCGCGCTTTTTCTTCCTTCAGGCGGTCGGTATCGACGCCGGTGAGCGCCCGCACAAGGGCCGTCTTGCCGTGATCGATGTGTCCGGCGGTGCCGACGATCATTCCAGCGTCCTTGAGTCCAGATCGGTGCCCCCCCGCGCCAACTGCATGAAGTTCATCGAGAAGGCCGTCACGTCCTCCAGGCAACGCATGTCAAGAATGAGTGCATCGCTTTCAATGCGTCCGATGACGGGAATCGGCAGTCGTCGCAAAGCTGCCGCCAATTCGATCAGGGCTCTTCCGCTCCCCCGCGTCGAGCGGATCGCAAGACCAACACTTGCGATCTTTTCCGTCGGCATCGCGCCGGAACCGATCTCGCCATCACAGTCCGATATCTCGACTTTAAATTCCGCACCCAGTTGCTGGCGGGCGAGGGACAAAAGCTGCCGGGCGACGTCGCGCAACTCATCGCAAGAGCGGCGGATTAAACGATAGGTCGGCAGCCGCTGCGCAAGCCGGTCGGGATCGCGATACAACCGCAAAGTGGCCTCGAGCGCGGCCACGCGCATCTTGTCGATACGCATCGCGCGTTTCATCGGATTTCGATTGATCGCCGCAATCAGATCCTTGCGACCGGCGATAAATCCAGCCTGAGGGCCTCCCAACAATTTGTCTCCGGAAAAAGTCACCAGATCGATACCCTCACGGAGAATTTTGGAAACGGTCGGCTCGTGCGCCAGGCCGAATCTTTCAAGGCCGAGCAGGATGCCGGACCCCATATCGTACACGCTCGGCAGTTTCGCTTGCTGCGCAATGCACGCCATATCCGATGTGCCGACGGCCGTCGTGAATCCCCTGATCACATAGTTCGAGGTGTGAACCTTCAGCAGTAAACCTGTTTGCTCGTTGATGGCAGACGCGTAGTCGCCGGCATGTGTGCGATTGGTGGTCCCGACCTCATGCAAAATCGTTTCGGCTCTCTCCATGATCGCAGGCAGTCGGAAAGAGCCCCCGATCTCGATAAGTTCGCCACGCGACACAATTGTTTCACGTCGATGCGCCAGCGTATTCAGGACAAGGAAAAGAGCGGCAGCATTATTATTAACGACGGTCGCGTCCGCGGCGCCGGTCAATTCGCAGATCAGATCGCGGACGTGATCGTCTCTTTCCCCCCGCTGACCGCTGTCCAGATCGAATTCAAGCGAAACCGGATGACGCATGGCATCCGCGGCCGCCGCGATGGCCTCTTCGGCCAGGACAGCGCGACCGAGATTCGTGTGAAGAACGACGCCGGTCATATTGAAGACATGCTTCAGATGCGGCATCGCCATGGCCGTGGCATGCGCGGAAACTCTTTCTCCAAACTGCTCTGCGCTCGGCATCGCGCCTTCACCGCGGCCTCGCCTGACCTCGTCCACGACGACGCGCGCAGCAGCCAGGGTCGATGGCCGTCCGTACAGCGCGCAAGACTCCACGGCAGGAGCAGTTTTCATGATTTCATCGACAGATGGAATGCGACCGTGCGTTTCTCGACTCACGATTGGAAGTCCCGATCGTTCGGGATGGGTTCTTCATCTGCTCGCAGCGAGAAAATTTTCATCACGAACCTCACGGGCCACGTGTTCAGATCGATCAAATCCGGGTTGAACGTCACATCCTAAGCGAACTATCTCTGTCAACTAATCGACAGTACTTTCAAAGCTTGAGAAATTTTTGTTGACCTTGTGCAAGAGCCGACGTTCTCATAAGGGCGTGACATTGAAATCGGCTCCCGAGTCTCGGGGCTTGTGATACGGCGCTCGCACTCCAGTGACTGGGAGGGACTACGGCGCACCCGCTCGTGGCGGAACGTTTTGCAAAAGCCCGGTCCAAACGGATGTTTGGCATGGCTATTTCAGTGGTGGTGTCATCTCCGCTCGCACAAGCGGAGGAATATCCAGGCAAGGGAGCGATGACGGCTTCCACAATGACCCTCCACCTGACGTAGACAAGGATTTGCAACAATGATGTGGACTAGACGCAAGGTTCTCGGCACCGGATTAATGGCCGCCACGGCCGCAACGCTGACAACACCCAAAGCCATCGCAGGCGTGGTCTTCTCTCCCAAGCCGGGCGAGTGGAGCACCTATGAAGTGACGACCCGAATGGCGGTGCCGACCCACGGGAGCCCAGCGCAGGCATGGCTCCCGCTTCCCTCCATCCATGAAGAAGCCTGGTTCCGGTCCGGCGGCGACAGCGTAACTTCTAACGGCCATCATACGGACTGGCACGATCCGCAATCGCAGGCCAGAATGTTTCACGCGACATGGACCGGTGCCGAACCAGTCGCCGTTCTCGAGGTGACGAGCCGGTTGTCCCTGCGGGACCGCGCGATCGATTTGTCAAAGCCGATGGGCGCCTACAAGCTGTCCGAAGACGAACAGCGGCGCTACACCACCTCGAACGATCACATTCCGCTCGAAGGAATTGTTCGGGAAACTTCGGACAAGATCATTGCCGCAAGCGGCGCCAAACAACCGATCGAAAAGGCCCGCGCGATCTATCAGTGGATGGTCGAGAACACCTATCGCGAAGGCAGCGTGCGGGGCTGCGGCACCGGCAACATCGTCGTCCTGCTTCGGAGCGGCGATATCGGAGGCAAATGTGCCGATCTCAACGCCCTTTTCGTCGGCCTTGTACGGGCGCAAGGAATCCCTGCGCGCGATCTCTATGGAATCCGGATTGCGCCTTCCGCCTTCGGATACAAGAGTCTCGGTGCGAATTCGAGCAACGTCACCACGGCGCAACATTGCCGCTCGGAGGTGTTCCTGGCTGAATTCGGCTGGGTGCCGATGGATCCCGCCGACGTCCGCAAGGTCGCGCTCGAGGAGTCGACCGGCCATCTGTCCATCGACGACCCACTCGTGGTCGCCGCCCGGAAAACGCTTCTGGGCGCCTGGGAAGGCAACTGGATGCCATACAACACGGCCGACCTGATCGCCCTTCCCGGAGCCAAGTCCGGCACGCCGACATTCGTCATGTATCCAGAGGCGGAAACCGTCGCCGGCCGGCTGGATTGCCTCGACTCGCAAACATTCGCCTATACGATCACTTCAAAGAGGATCGCCTGAATTCCGCCCGGCGCGTCGTGTGCCGCTATTTGAGGAAAATCAGATGTCACGCCTTTCTCTCCATACGGTTGACGACGCGCCGGAAGCGGCTCAAGCAGGTCTTGAACTTGTCGTCAGCAGGAACGGCTTTCTGCCGAACTTGTTTCGAATCCTGGCGAACTCACCTGCGGCACTCGAAGCATACCACTCGCTGTCTGCTATCCTGACCAGGGGCAACTTCAACGTCGGCGAACGCGAAGCCATCCAGATCACCGCGGCGGCGACGCAGAAATGCGGCATCTGCGTCGCCGGCCACACGGCGCTGGCCTACCGCAAGGCTGGGCTGGAGCAGCAGGTGGTCGACGCGTTGCGCGACAGCAAGGACGTTCCTGATGCCCGGCTGGATGCGCTGGCTCACTTCACGCGCGCCATCCTGCAGCGACTCGGGAATGTCACGGACGACGAACTCAAAGCATTCTACGCAGCCGGATATGATGAGGGGGATGCAGTCGAGGTCATTCTTGGCATCAGCCTCGCAACGCTTTGCAACTTTACCAGCAATCTCGGCCGGCCCTCGCTCAACCCCGAGCTTGCGCCTTACGCCTGGAAAGACACCGCCGCGCAACCCGGCCGCTCCTAACGGTCATAGCGGGCGGATCGGCGTCTCGCCCCGGCATCTGCAACAGGAAGAGCCGCTCCTTCGGGCCGAAGGAGCGGCTCTTCTGTAGCCTCATGCGATGTCCTAGATCTCGGCTCCCAACCCGGTATGGGCGCGGACCGAAATCTCCTCGAAATTCTTGTCGTCTTGCGGATTCTGACTGATCATCAGCGATCCTATCACAGCACCGAGGAAACCGAGCGGCATAGTCACGATCGTTGGAACGACAAGCGGCCATAACGCGTGGGGACCCAAGAACGCAGGCCCGATCAGCGCCAGCGTCACCGAACTAACCAACCCCACAACCACAGCGCCGACCACGCCGCCGACGTTGAAGCGCCTCCAGAACAGCGAGAGGGCAACCACGGGGAAATTAGCGCTTGCGGCGATCGAAAAGCCGAGAATCACGAGAACCGCAACGTTCACGCCCTGCGCCGCGATCCCAAGAATGGTCGCAAACGCGCCGACGCACAGCACGGAAATCCGCGCGACGCGGACCTGAAACCTTTCCTCCACATGTCCGCCCTTGATCGCATTGACGTAGATATCATGCGCCACGGCTCCCGACGTTGCCAGCGTCAAACCGGCAACAGTGGCCAGGATGGTCGCCACCGCCACCGCAGAAACAAAGCCGAGCGTCATGTCACCGCCGAGTGTGTTGGCGCCGCCGCCAAGATATTGTGCGAGCAAAGGCATCGCCAGATTTCCTCCCTTGTCCGCCGCCCGGATGGCCTCGGGTCCGATGAAGTGTGCCGCGGCCAAGCCGAAGATCGCAGTCGCGATGAAGAAGGCGCCGGCAAGGAACATGACCCAGATCACAGAACGGCGCGCAGTCTTGGCGTCCGGCACAGTATAAAAACGTGTCATGACGTGCGGAAGACCGATGATGCCGCAGATGTAACTCAGCCCGAGCGACACTTGATCGAACGGGTTCTTCAAGTAGTTTCCAGCCTGCAGAAACTTCGGACCGTGCTCCCTTTCCGCGAGATTGAAATACTCGACAGGATTGAAGCCGACCGCCTTAAGGCAAAGAACAAGGACGACAAGACCGGCCGTCATCAGGAGAACAGCCTTGACAATCTGCACCCAAGTCGTCGCCAGCATGCCACCGAAGGCAACATAGACGATCATCGCCACGCCCACGAATGCGACTGCGAGGTTGTAGGGCAAGCCGAGCAGCAATTTGATAAGCACACCCGCGCCGGCCATTTGCGGAACGAGATAGGCCAAGTTCACCACAATGACCCCGATAGCTGTCATAATCAGGGCGGTACGACTTTCCATGCGGCACCTGACAATATCGCCCAGAGTGAACTTGCCGGCGTTCCGCAAGGGTTCAGCGAACAAGAGAATGGCGGTGCAAAATGCGACCAGAGGTCCGACCGCATAAAGTGCGCCATCCATTCCATAAAGAGCCGTCAGGCCGGTGAAGCCGAGAAAGGCAGCGGCGCTGCACCAATCGCCGGCAAGCGCCAGACCATTCTGGGAGGCGGTGAGAGAGCGTCCTGCCGCGTAGAATTCGCCCGTCGTTTTCGTTCGCTTGGCCGCCCAATAGGTGATGACGAGCGTCATCAAGATAACGGCGCCGAACATCCAGATGGTGATTGCGCTCATCGCAGCATCTCCCGCATATGAATTGACTTCACTGCTGCGTCTTTCAGAGGATCGAATTCCACCTCCGCAACACGCACATACCAGAGCGCCACGCCCCATGCGACGAAATAGGTCAGAAGAATAAGGGCGTAACCGATGGAGAACGAGCCGATGAGCTTGGCGTTCATGATTTGCGGCGCAAATCCCGCGAGGCCAGACAGCACAATGTAAGTGAGAAAATATAACAAAACAGCCGGACGTATTCGACTCGCCTTGGTTCGCAACAGATGCTGGAAATTTTGGTCATGATAGGCCGCCGACCAATTCGAATCCTTGTGATAGGCCGGAACGTCGATCGGGTTCGCCGCAGTCACACTGATATCCATTTTGTTTCCTCCCGCTGCCCCCTTTTGTCCGGCATCTTTTGATGCACTTCTGGGGGCAGCTTTCTGATTGACGACAGTCGTAAGTAACCTCGCTTCCCTGAAATCCTTTTTGCGACACGCCGGTTCAGGAGGCGATCGCAACCTCTTCATCAAAATTCTTAAGCGGCAGCGCCGCCAGGTATTTTTCAGCGTCGAGCGCAGCCATGCAGCCGCTGCCGGCGCTCGTAATGGCCTGCCGGTACACATGATCCTGAACGTCTCCGGCTGCGAACACGCCGGGTACGCTCGTGCAGGTGCTCCCGCCAGTGGCCCCTGCGCGCGTCACAAGATACCCGCTGGGCGTCATTTCAAGCTGGCCCTTGAAGATCCCGGTGTTCGGCTGATGGCCGATCGCGACAAACACGCCACGCACGTCAATAGTTGAGGTCGCATCGGTTCTTACATTGCGCAGCCTCGCCGATGTCACCGATACATTGTCACCGAGAACCTCGTCCAGCACGGTTTCGCGCATGATGGCGATCCGGCCTTCCGCTTCGGCGGCCAGCAGGCGATCTATCAGAATGGCCTCAGCACGGAATTTCTCCCGGCGATGGATGACCGTGACGCGCTTTGCTATATGAGACAGATACAGCGCCTCTTCGACGGCCGTGTTACCGCCGCCGACGACGCAGACATTTTCGTCCTTATAGAAGAAGCCATCGCACGTCGCGCAGCCCGAAACGCCGCGTCCGAGATAAAGCTGCTCCGACGGCAGACCGAGATACATCGCGGATGCGCCGGTCGCGATGATCAGCGCGTCAGTCGTATAGGTCGCCTTGGCGCTTCGCAGCACAAAGGGGCGTTTCTTCAGGGACACAGACGTGATCTGGTCCGTTATCATTTCCGTGCCGAACCGCTCGGCATGCTCTGCAAAACGCTTCATGAGTTGCGGGCCCTGCACGCCGAAGGGATCGCCGGGCCAGTTGTCGACATCCGTGGTCGTCATCAGCTGCCCGCCGCGCGCGAAACCGGTAATCAGGCGGGGCTTGAGATTGGCGCGAGCGGCATAGACTGCAGCGGTGTAGCCGGCGGGGCCCGAGCCAATGATCGTCAGTTTTGAATGCACTGTCCTATTCCTTAGCTTCGACGACTTGAGTGTGATGGAGAGCTAGGCCGATAGCAGTCAAATGTTTGACATGCCGAACAGGAGATAAGCCGGCGGCGGACCTGATCGCCGCCATCTTTCGCTGCCTATGGGTATCGCGCCGCAACACGCGAGTCGGACTATCGCTAACAATCTGTCAGCGCTCACAAAAAAGGACGTCTTCTTGCGAAGACGCCCGAGGCTTGGGGGATTCTCGGAACGGGGGATTTAAGCCGCGTTCTCCATTGTTTCGAGAACCGTCGGTAGTTCCTTCAGGGAAGCCACGACATGATCCGGGCCATGGCCGATGTCCTCTATCCGCATCCTGGTTGCCTTGAACATGGTGCTCGGGGAGATGACCGAAGCGTCGCGAATCTCCTTGTTGAGCGCCTTCGGCGTCACACGCTCGATCCTCGCGACGCGGAATCCGAAGCGCTTCGCACCACAGACGTCAAAACCGTTGGACGACACGAACAACACTTCGTCCCGCGCCAATCCCATCTGCGCATGCACCGGCTCATAGGCGCGCATATCTGGCTTGAATGCCTTCACGGGATCAACGCTGATCCAAGTTTCGAGATGCTTGTCCAAACCGCTGTTTCTGGTGAGCGCATCAAGCATTCCCGGACTGCCGTTGGACAGGATCGCGAGACGATAGCCTTGCAGGGCCATCAAGGCTTCCTTCGCGTCCGGATAAGGCTTTAGATTATTGTACGCTTCGGCGATCTCATCGAAATGCTTCTGATCTGCCGTCAATCCGATAGTCTTTAGCGTGTAGGAGAGCGCATCTCGCGTACAGGCCCAGAAATCCTGGTAATCGCCCATCATGGTCCGGAGCCAAGTGTATTCGAGCTGCTTCATGCGCCACACTTGCGTTATGTAATCCCCGAATCCTGGGAATGCCTTATCGGTGACTGCTGAAACTGTTTGGACGTCATACAGTGTCCCGTACGCGTCGAATACGATTCCCTTGATGGACATTGTTCGGCTTCTCCCTATTCCTCGTTACTATCTTCGTGTCGCACAGCTCGCGCCTCACAGGCCGATCAACTCCTTGATGCGTTCGATTTCAAAGCCCACGATGACTTCGCCGTCGATTACGGTCGTCGGGATGGTTTTCGACCCTAGCGAGATCAACTCTTTCCGAGCGTCAGTGTCCTCGTGGACGTTCTTCGGGATAAAATTGACATTGTTGTACTTCAGATACTCCATCTCCTCGTGGCAGGCGTTGCAGTTGTTTCCGTGATAGAGGGTGATATCCATAGCCGCCTCCTTGCTTCATACTTTATTCTGCGAGTGCATCGTGTAGCCGCTCTCGCCATATCCCCGCGGCACCATTGCGCGGGCGATCATCCAGTTCGGATCCTTCTTCCGGTCGGTCGTTTCGATCACACGGCCTCTTGCCGCAACGATGAGACTTCCCATTCGCGTTTCGTACCAGAGCCAATCATTGTACTCGGTCGAGTTTTCAGAACTCTGCCCTTTACGCTCCGACAGCTTCGCTTCGAGATAGTAAGCCTTCAGGTCGTCGGCGCAGAGCCTGACGAACGCATTCTGCGCGACCGCGCCGTTGTCCGTCCCCTGCGAAAGCCCGGCCGGAACTGCGAGTTCCTTTCCGTTCACGTAGTCATGCAGCCTCTTCGCCGCGATCTCGATGGTGCCCGGCGTCACCTCCGAATAGCCGACCTGGGTCCGCCCGCTGTGATCGCGCATGTAATCGTCGTGATGTGCCTTCAGCGCGGCGATCTCCGCACAGACACTCACGAAGTCTCCATCATACCTAGCGATCTCCCTTGCCGCCGGCTCCTCTTCGCTCGCCAGAGCGTCGTCGAAGTTGCAGCCTTTCGTGCCGCATTTCTGCCCAATCTTCTGATTGCGAGCGTCGAGAGGTTCCTCATCCTTGGTCAGGACAAGGTCTTCGAGCACGGGTCCTTCCGGCCTGCTCAGCAGATCCAGCATCGCAAAAATGACCTTGCGCTGAATCGCCTTGTTGTTCGGCGCACCGAGCGGGCGTCCGAAGGGAAATGGCACCCACAATGCGCGCGGCGGCTTCACCTTTTCCGCGAACCCGCGGAACAGGCTGATGGACACGGTGCTGACACCCTGTGCTTCGATCTGACGCTGGATCACACTCACGGTGTGAGGACAGAGTGGTCAGGTAGGGACCATCAGGGCGATGTCGACGCCCACCTCTTTCAACTGACGCCCGACGTCGGGCGCCGAATTTTCGATCAACGGGTCAACATTGAAGATCGCGCCCATAAAGGCGAAATATTTGTCGGCCAGCGAGCCGATCACGCCCTCGGCCACAAGCTCGCGCAGCCGGTCGGCTGGGAAAATCACGTTCACGTCCATCGCGAAGCCGGAGCGGTCCCAGTTCGTGCTGGTATGCGAAAATGTCAACTCGCGCGCCGGCGTATCGGAAGGAATCACGCGATAACTCGTATCGCCTTCCGCATTTGAAAGGTCGAACGGCTTGTCCGACTTCCGGATGAGGCCCGAGGAGGTGACGATCGCAACCTTGCACTCGCGCAACGGCTTCGTCAGTGGCGTCCAAGGCGGCGGGCCATCTTCGCGGCATTTGAAATTCGCGAAAAACTGCTGGGAATCCGGATCGAGATCTTCAAAACGAGGCATTTATGGCTCCGCATTGACGCCGCAACGATTTCAACCCGAACGGTTTAGGTGAACGGCTGCGTCATAGCTGTCTTTCAGTTGACAGCCCGAAACGGAGCGCCGAATACAATAAGGTGCATGTATTACTGGCATGCCAGTCTGGCACCTGCGTTCGGCTTCGGAATGCTGGAGCGGCCATATCGGTGCAAGGAAAGAGCACGAGTCGCATGGCAAGCCGTCCTTTCCCAACGTTCCATCTGGCTGCATCAAACGGTAGCCCGAATGAGGCTGTGGCTCACGACATTCTCGATCGGCTGAGCTGGAGGGAAGACATTCTTGGCAATATCGGCCCACAGGAGCGGGACGAGTTGATGAAGCGTGGAGTTGTGAAGAAATATCGCAACGGTGAGCTCGTCTTTTCCCAGGGCACCGCCCACCAATATACCTACTTCATCCTTCGCGGCGTGATCCGATCGTCATACATCTCTCACAATAGCAAGGAATACACCGTCGCCTACTGGTCGAAAGGTGACGTCGTGGGCGGGCCGTACTTCATCAACGATGCCACCACCTATCTGTGGTCGGGTTATGCCAACGAGCCGACGGAGGTGCTTGCGATATCAGGTGCGCGCCTGCGTGAACTCGCCCTCGAGATGCCGGCGCTTGCCATCGCCATGCTCGATGCGATGAGCTTCAAGCTGCACTGGTTTTCGCTTCTCCTGCAGGTGATGGGCACACAATCGGTCGAGGGCCGGCTCGGTATCCTGTTGCTGGGCCTCGCCGCGGCCTACGGCGCCGAAACCGAGGAAGGCTTGCTAATCCGGTACGCATTTACCCAATCGGACCTTGCAAAGATGATCGGCGTGAGCCGCCAGTGGGTCAACAACGCCTTGGGGCATTTCCAGCGCAAGGGTGCACTCTCGATCGTCAAGGGCCGCTTCCTGATCCGTAACAAGACAGTCCTCAAGGAGTCGCTGGGGCCTGTCGAATAATTGATAGCCATGCCGTGCATGGCGTTGTTCGATCCCTCATCGCCATGCAGATGTGTCGTTGCTGTTGCTGACGTCAGCATCTGCTCCCCTGATGGAGTAGGAAATGTCCAACTACAATATTCTCATTCTCGGCGCGTCATATGGCTCGCTGCTTGCGTCGAAGATTTTGTTCGGCGGCCATTCGGTCAAGCTTGTGTGCCTGCCCGCGGAAGCGGACCTGATCAACTCGGAAGGTTTTCGTGTCCGCATGCCGGTGCGTGGCCGCAAGGATCAGGTGGAAATCGATTCGCGCAAGCTGCCCGGCAAGGTTTCCGCTGCTGGCGCTGGCGATGTCGATCCGAAGGATTACGACTTGATCGGGCTGGCGATGCAGGAGCCGCAATACGGCTCACCGGGCGTGCGCGAACTGCTCGATGCGGTCGCGAAGTCGGGCGTGCCTTGCATGTCAATCATGAACATGCCGCCGCTGCCCTACATGCAGCGCATTCCCGGACTGAACGCTACGACTTTGAAACCAGCGTTCACCGCTCCCGAGGTCTGGCAGAATTTCGATGCCGGAAAATTGACGCTTTGCAGTCCCGACCCGCAAGCGGTGCGTCCGCCGGAGGAGAAGATCAACGTGCTGCAGGTGACGCTGCCGACCAATTTCAAGGTTGCGCGCTTCGACGATGAGAGAAGCAATGACATCCTGAAACAGTTGGAAAAGGACATCGATTCGGTGCGTTTCGATACGCCGAAAGGCAAGATCGAGCTGCCGGTAAAGCTGCGCTTCCACGAATCTATCTTTGTCCCTCTCGCCAAATGGGCCATGTTGATGGCTGGCAATTATCGCTGCATCACAGATGACGGCATGCGCACCGCGCAGGAAGCCGTTTACTCTGATCTGGAAGAATCACGCTCGGTCTACAACTTCGTGGTGGACGTCTGCGTCAAGCTCGGCGCTGCGCCCGGAGACATGGTGCCGTTCGAGAAATATGCCGCCGCGGCCGAGAGCCTGAGCCGCCCGGCATCAGCGGCGCGTGCAATCAACAACGGTGCGCCGAACATCGAACGCGCCGACAAGCTGGTCCAGCTGGTGGCGAAGGACAAGGGCATGATTCATCCCGTTCTCGATGCCATCGTTGCACGCGTCGACCGCCGGCTGGAAGCCAATCGCAAGGCCAAAGCGGCGGCATAAGTCAGACACCGTCGAGTCGTTCGTTGTACAGACAAGCGGCACCGTCGGACGGAGCAGAGGCTTTGTCCGACGAATCTCGTAAATCGACCATTACATTTGACACCCACGCCGTATCCGGTAGCGCAGCGTTATCAACGTAAAGACATCCACCGGAGTCTAGCGCTAAAGTTGCTTCCGGACCACTACAGCTTCGTTTGGTAATTGACGCGGGGATACACGTTCCGAAACTCAGTCCAGTGTGTGTGCCCTTGCCATTACATGGTTTGAAACAACTACAACGCGGCGAAATTGGTTCATGCTAGAACATAGCTCATTGCTATGGCATCCGAAGGCACCTGCCATCTCGGAGACCGCCGACACAGAGCACGTTGGTGTCACGTCAGATTAGTCGCCCGGCCTTATTTGCGCGGCAGGAACCATGAAGGTACTAACGATACGGCTTAATCGTTCGTCATCGCTCGCCTGTAAGACTTTTCTCAACATCCGAATCGCACTTCCGGTTGCCGTGCTGTTCCAGAACCAGTCCCTGAGCTGTTTGCTCGACGGCTTTCTTTCACCTGCCGCCGCCTCTAAGCAATAAGCTTTTAGATCGTCCACGCAGAAACGCAGCATCATTGGCGCCGACAGATCGCTCCATGGGCTTGGCCTCGCATCCCCCGTCATCCAGCCTGCGACGTAACGGGCGCATTGACCAATAGGCAATCTAGCAAGTCCGACCGTAGTGCGATTGTGCCGAGCGATCCATCGTTCATGCACATGTGCTAGCCTCCGAATTTCTTCCTCCATCAGTTCGGCAAGCCTAGCGTTCGGTCTTCCCGCGGCAAAACTGTCGGTCGATGGAGGCTGCCAAGTTCCATCCGCAACGCTACGCGGATCTTCTTCGCGAAAGTCTTCAAGAATGCCCGGACCGTCCTCGCGCTCAAGCAACCGTAGGGCGGTTCGAATTACTTGCTTCTGAAAAACTGGATCGCTTGGCGGTCCAATGGGGCGGCCGAGTTCGAACGGTACCCATAACGCGCGTGGCGGTCTGGTGTTTTCCGTTTGCGGTCGAATAAGACTAATCGCAACCGTTGCGATGCCTTCCTCTTCGAGATAGTGAGCCAGCGCGCTCACGGCGCGCGAACAGATGGGTCAGACAGGACAGAGCAGGATTGCTTCGACGTCTTCTTGCTTCAATCTGACCGCCAGCTCACGAACATGACCTTCGGCTTCGGTCGGATCGATCGCCCCCATAAACGAGTAATGCGTCTCGGCAACTGAGCCAATGAAACCCTCCTCCGCAAGCTCCAGCAGGCGGTCCAAAGGAAAGATCACGTTCCAGTCTTCCTGAAAAGCGGTGCGATCGAAATTAATCGAAATATGGCTGCACAGAACGTCGGCAGCGGACGTCCCTAAGGGGATAGCTCGATAATCGGCGTCACGTCCACGAAATGGAGCAGCTTCGCCTTTGACAAAAAGTCCGGCGGAAGAGATGGCTGCTATCCGACGTAAGGCGAGCGGCGGCCCGCTTACCCATGGCGTGGTCTGGAAATCTGGACATTCCAAGTCAGCGAGACGTTTGGCTTGTCCTTCAGGTAGATCCGTCAGCCGTACCAATTCTCAACTCCCTGATTACCTACCGGTCGCCTAACCATCAAGCGCCTGGACTACGATGAACACCTTTTGCCACCACGGACTTCGCTAGTTTGGCAGCAAAAGTACACGGCATGAAGTAATTTTCCGAGCACATCGGCGAATTTGTTCTTAGATCTCGGAATAACGACCGCCTTTTTACCGAGCGCTTCAAGATAAACTTGCGCCGCGCAGATGGCGGCGTCCGTCGCACGAGATCAGCTAAGCCGAAGACCATCGCGCGAGAAAAGAGATTCGGAAGCTAACTGCCCCGTACCGGTGCTGACGCTTAACTGCAGAGCGCTATTAACGAAATGGCTGTATTTACGTGGGACCAGCATCGCCTGCCCGAAGCAGCAGCCTTCTTCCGATTCGCCTCCAAACGTTTGTCGACAAGGGCCACGATGGCGTCGAGCACGGGGTGGCTCATGCCAATCTCGCGGGCCGTCAACTGCACCAGCTTGTCGGCACGCTCGATGTTCGGCGCGCCGTTGTTGAGCGCGCGCGCGGCGGAGGCCGGACGCGACAGACTTTCCGCTGCCGCAGCGTATTTCTCGAACGGCACCATGTCGTCGCGCGAAGCCCCGAGCTTGACGCAAACATCCACCACGAAATTGTAGATCGAGCGCGATTCCTCGAGATTGGAGTGAACCGCCTCCTGCGCGGTGCGCATGCCGTCCGGCGTGATGCAGCGATAATTGCCTGCCATCAGCATCGCCCATTTTGCGAGCGGCACGAACAGCGAATCGTGGAAGCGCAGCTTCACCGGCAGCTCGATCTTGCCCTCCGGTGCGTCAAAACGTATCGCCTGGATGTCCCGCTCGAGATTGCGGAGTCGCGTAGAGCTGGCGGACCAGAGTGATTGCGTGATCACGCACTAGCGCGCGAGATTGGTGCCATCGTTTTTTTAGTTGTGCGCGTACCGATGTTGCTGCTTGCATTCCTTGGGCCAGATCGAAGAAGTTTGTGCCAAAATCCCTAATGCGCGCGGTAACAGAACGGATACCCATATCTGAGATGTCCAGACTAACTGCCGATGCGACTGTCACCCGCATGGTTTCCCCGCCCATCGAAACCGGACCAGTCGTTGCATACGCTCTGGTTCTTCAGCTTCGAGCCCGAGCTTTTCTGGATCGACGACAATCGCCTCGGTATCCAGCAGAAATATGCGATCACCGATCTCTACCAAAGCCATCGCACCCACGCCGGCATCGCACGGCTTACGAGTAGAGGGGAATTACTCCACTGTACGTAGGTAATGAGGCGGAGATTAGCTGGATCATTAGCATCGACCGGAGTGATCACCGTTACGTCGTGACGATCTTCGAGACCCATAGCAAATGCTGATGCGCGAGCAATCTCATCAAGCGTCTGATTTCCAGTCCCGATCTGAGGTGGATTGGATCGTATCTGAATCGCTCGGGGTTGTCCGTCCAAGCTTTGCAGATGGCCTCATATGGCGTGAGGCCTTGTAAAGTCTCCAATCGCTTGGCGAAGTTTATCCGCTTCTTCGTGTTGCGAAGCAGGGATGCATTCGTCGGTCATTTGGATTGGCATTCTGTCGGCGGCGACAGAACGTTCTCTCCATCGACACGCGGCCGTCCGGCACGATACGCAGCTCGTGCGGCCTTCAGGGCACCTTCTGTCATAACCAAAGGACATGCAAACTATAACTAACGCGAGTGCGAGGTGATCTGAGCGATGAGCTACAATCAGGAACTATCGGGGCAAGCAAAAAGTGGTGCAACTGAACATGTTGGCAGGATGGCAAGCAAGGCATCCGACGAGCGGAAGTGTCGACAAGGCACACTTCTGCTCGGGTATGGTATCGGGGCAAAGAGCTTTAATGGCGCCCCTGTCCAACAGTGTGGGTGCGAGTCAAGCATACGAGTGCCATTTCCGCGACGCGCTGGAGCGTCTGCACGGCGAGCAGCGCTACCGCGTCTTCGCTGACATCGAGCGCATCGCCGGTCGCTTCCCGGCCGCCAAATGGCGCCGGTCCGACGGGACGGTCACCGAGATCACGGTATGGTGTTCGAACGACTACCTGGGCATGGGGCAGCATCCTGAGGTCGTTGCTGCAATGACGGCGACGGCACACCGCTGCGGTGCAGGAGCAGGCGGAACCCGCAACATTGCCGGGAATCATTCACCGTTAGTCGACCTGGAGAGCGAGATTGCCGACCTGCACGACAAGGAAGCGAGTCTCGTCTTCACCTCCGGTTACGTATCGAACCAAGCCGGCATCTCAACAATCGGTAAGCTGATTCCAGACTGCGTAGTCTTGTCTGACGCTTTGAACCACAACTCGATCATCGAGGGCGTGCGCCAATCAGGCTGCGAGAAGCGGGTTTTCCGGCACAACCATCTCGGTCACCTCGAGACGTTGCTGCGTGAGGCCGGTGACCGTCCCAAGCTCATCGTGTTCGAGTCCGTGTACTCGATGGATGGCGACGTGTCGCCGATCGGCGCAATCTGCGACCTTGCGGATCAGTACGGCGCGATGACCTACCTCGATGAAGTTCACGCGGTCGGCCTCTATGGTCCTCGTGGAGGAGGGATTAGCGAGCGCGACGGGCTGATGCACCGTGTGACTGTAATTGAGGGCACTCTCGCCAAGGGATTCGGTTGCGTCGGCGGCTATATTGCGGCCTCGCAGGTGATCTGTGATGCGGTGCGCAGCTTCGCTCCCGGATTCATCTTCACCACGGCGATGCCTCCGCCAGTTGCAGCCGCGGCTCTTGCTTCCCTGCGTTACCTCAAGCACTCAAGTGCCGAGCGCGAAGCGCATCAACGACAGGCCGCTGCAACGAAGGCTGCACTACGAGCCGCCGGGCTTCCGGTTCTGCCTACCGAGACCCACATTGTTCCGATTGTCGTGGGTGACGCAAAGCTTTGCAAGGCTGCCGCCGACCACCTCTTGGAGCGCCATGCTATCTACATCCAGCCGATCAATTATCCGACCGTCCCCCGAGGCACAGAGCGCCTGCGCATTACCCCCTCGCCATTTCACGGTGAGGAGCACATAGCAAAACTCGCAGCTGCGCTCGCCGAGACCTGGGATACTCTCTCTCTTGCCTGAGAGCCGTTCTATGGGAGCGCCTCCTTCGCAGCCATCTCCTCCCGGGCCGTGCATCGAGCGAGCGACAGTTACTTGGCGGCGCAGACCATGCTCGGAATGCGTCGCGCGTCCCAGGTTGCGGCTGAGCAAGCGAAGGCCGACGGTGTCGATTCCAGAAAAGCTGACTGGCGGCGTCCGCGCCACTTTTTCGGCACGCCTCTGGAAAAAAATGTGATGTCCCTCGATCGAGTTCCTTTTCGCGCGTCCAATTTGCGTGACTCATTCCATAACACACCTTGTTGGCCTCCTTGCCACCGGGTGCTCACAGTTTTGGCCTTCTACGTGGCCCCCGCCATCCTGATCTGGAGCGTCAGCGCTCCCATGACATGGTCACGCACAGCACCATGGTTGCTGGGTCGACGAATTACAGACCTGGGCAATTCTTTCAAAGGCGCGCGCTTACACTTCAATGCTCTGGCCAAGAGCGCTCTCTCGGACGAGCCACGGGCCACACGTTGGAAAAAAGCGACCTGAACGCGACAATGACTAGCCGGAAACGAAAATGGACATCAAGCAGTCGTGCCGTCTCCTGATCGAGGATCTGTCCGTCGCGCGCGGTGAGCGCGTGGTTCTCGGCGACGTTTCCTTGCGACTGGCCGCTGGGGAAATTGCCGAAGTGACGGGCTCGAACGGCGTAGGCAAATCTACTCTTTTGCGTGCGATTGCCGGCTTCTTGCCGCTGGCATCCGGCCGCATGTGTTGGGAGGAGGAGACTGGAGCCAAAGATCCGGCGCCTCTCGCAGAGCGACTCCACTATGTCGGCCATCTCGATGGGCTAAAATCTGCGCTGACCGCGCGCGAAAATCTTCAGCTCGGCCTAACGATCTTAGGGGGGAGCCGCCTGACCCCGTCAGAGGCGCTGGACCGGATCGATCTGGCCCATGTTCTGGACCTGCCGGTCGGCTATCTCTCGGCAGGGCAGCGCCGCCGGGTTGCATTGGCCCGACTCTTGGTCGCCTATCGTCCCCTATGGCTGCTCGACGAGCCACTGACCGCGCTCGACCGGCACGCGCGGGCCTTGCTGAAAACTATTGTAGCCGACCACCTCGGAAGCGGCGGCTTGATGGTCGTAGCAACGCACGAACCGCTCGGTCTGCCGGGAACACTCGAAATCAGGCTCGAGGCGAAGTGAGCAGCGTGCCGTTGGAATATGTTCGTCCGCTGGGCGCCGGTTCATCCGGGAGCCAAGATGAAGATCGCGTCCCACCTCCCATTCCGTGGGTGCAGTCGCGCCGCGATGGCGACACCAGGTGGAGACCATGACCCGCATCCTCCTTGCCGTTTTTCTTCGTGACCTCATGCTGGCGCGGCGCGTTGGTGGCGGCGGGGTCCTCGGCATAATCTTCTTCCTCAGTCTCATCACGATCGTGCCTTTCGCGATCGGACCCGACTTGAATTTGCTGGGGCGCATTGGTCCGGCCATTCTGTGGATAGCGGCGCTACTCGCGAGTCTTTTAGGCCTTGACCGCCTGTTCCAAGCCGATCACGAGGACGGTTCTCTAGACCAGATGCTGCTGTCGCCGGCGCCCTTGGAGCTCATTGTCCTCGTAAAGTGTCTGGCCCACTGGTTCGTCACGGGGCTGCCGCTCGTGATCCTCTCTCCCTTGTTCGGCCTGATGTTGAACTTAGACGGCCCGGCGCTCCGAGCAGTAGCAATAACTCTGTTGGTTGGTACGCCGGCCTTGACCTTTCTGGGCGCAATCGGAGCCGCCCTCACCGTCACGTTGCGACGCGGCGGCCTTCTGCTCTCGATCCTCGTCGTGCCATTAGCCGTACCGGTTCTGATCTTCGGCGTCTCGGCGGCGGAGAGCGGCACAGTGCCTTTTTTAACCCCCTTGGTGATCCTCTGCGCGCTCAGCCTCGCATCCTTCGCGCTCTCTCCAATTGCCGCCGCCGTCACGCTTCGCGGGGCGGGAGAATAACGAGCGCCGCTTCGAAAAAGGCTCGTTGTTAAGGAGGGGCGGTTCAGCCGAAACGACATCGCGTCGGCCTCCCACAGGTAATTCGACCGTCCGGGATGGCTATGGGGGAGCATCGGCGTTTAAAACAATCGCGAGCCGGTCGCGTTCGGCTTGGCTCAAGGGGGCGGACGGTGCTGGCTGCTGCCGGCGGCGCAATCCGAAAAGAAGAGCGATCGCGCCGGCCGCGAACACAAGAGCCGGCATTCCCCAGAGTAGAGCGGTTTCCAAGTCGAATGGCGGCTTCAACAGGACAAAATTTCCATAACGCCTCACGAAAAAGGCGCGTACCTGCTCGTCGCTCTCGCCGAGATTCAGCCGCTCGCGAACGAGCAGCCGGAGATCCCGCGCGAGCTCCGCATTCGAATCATCGATCGACTGGTTCTGGCAAACCAAGCAGCGCAGTCCGGCGGAAATCACCCGCGCCCGCGCTTCGAGTTTCGGATCGGCCAGAACCTCGGCCGGTTGCACCGCGCTCGCGAGTTTCGGCGCGAGGCCTATCAGCACGATCAAGAGCAGGAGAATGTAACGAAGTGCAGTCATTCTGCAGGCTGCGGCGCTGCGGGGTTGGCACCGAGGACACGAGCTGCACGGCGCGCAAAGCCGATTCTAAGCCGCCTGTCGGACAACGAGACAATCCCTCCGAATGCCATGATGACGGCGCCAATCCAGATGGCCGTGACAAGCGGCTTCCAGAACATGCGCGCGTCGATCGAACCATCTGGGTGCTGCTCCCCGAGCGAAATGTAGACCTGGCCAAGACCCAGCGTCACGATGCCCGCTTCGCTGACGGTAGTCTGTCGTACCGGAAAACTGCGCTTCGCGGGCTGGACGGAGGCCACGGTCACGGCGTTCCGCCTGATGATCGTATCGGCCAGGACTTCGGAATAATTTGGCCCCTCTTGCGAACGAAGACTCACAATGGTGACTTGATAGGGACCGAGATCGACCCCCTGGCCCGGCTTGACAGCCTCGATCCGCTCCGTCCCCCAACCAGTTGCCGCCAGGCCCATGAGTGCCACGCCTAGGCCGGCGTGAGCGATTGCCGCACCCCAAGCGGAGCGCGGCAGCCCGACCGCGCGAGCGAGCATCACCCTAGCGGGCTGACCACGAGTCCAGACGCGCGACGCCACATCGCCGAACGAGCCGATGATGAGGTAGGCCGCGAGGCCGAGACCGACCACGGCAAGGACGGGGCCGCCGCGGTTGACAGCGACCAGTACAATCGCGACCACGAGGCCCCCCATAGCCGCGAACGTCATCCGCTGAGCCGCGCCCAGCAGGTTGCCGCGCTTCCAGGCCAGCGATTGGCCGATCGGCATCAACAATAGCATCGGCACCAGGAGCGGACCGAGTGCTAAATTGAAGAATGGTGCGCCAACCGAGATCTTGTCTCCGGTCAAGGCCTCGAGTGCGAGCGGATAAAGCGTGCCGGTCAGCACCGTCGCGCAACAGGTAGTGAGAAGCAGGTTGTTGACGACGAGTGCCCCCTCCCGTGACACGGGCGCGAACAAACCACCGCGGCCTAGAGATGGGGACCGCCAAGCATAAAGCCCGAAGGAGCCGCCGATGAACAGGGTCAAGATGATCAGGATGAAGACACCACGCGCCGGGTCGCTGGCGAAGGAATGGACCGAGGTCAGCACCCCTGAGCGGACCAAAAACGTGCCGAGCAGTGATAGCGAGAAGGTGAGAATCGCCAGGAACAGCGTCCAAACCTTGAGGGCCTCACGCTTCTCCATGACGGCGGCCGAATGCAACAGCGCGGTGCCCGCGAGCCAAGGCATCAGCGACGCGTTCTCGACCGGATCCCAGAACCAGAACCCGCCCCACCCCAGCGTGTAATAGGCCCAGTACGAACCCATGGCGATACCCAAGGTGAGAAAGATCCAGGCGATCAGCACCCAAGGTCGAACGTAGCGGGCCCAGGCCGCGTCCAGTCGGCCGCTGATCAGGGCCGCCACCGCGAAGGAGAACACGATCGAGGAGCCGACATAGCCGAGGTAAAGTAACGGCGGATGGATGGCGAGGCCCGGGTCTTGAAGCACCGGATTGAGGTCTTGCCCCTCAAGGGGTGCGGGAAAACGGCGCGCGAAGGGATCGGAGGTGAACAGAATGAAGGATAGGAACGCAAGGGAGATCCAGCCCTGGACCGCGAGCGTGTTGGCGCGCAGCTCCTCCGCCATACCGCGCCCAAGAGTCGCCACCGCGGCCCCGAAAGTCGCGAGAGTCAGAACCCAAAGCAGCATAGATCCTTCATGATTGCCCCAGACGCCGGCGAACTTGTAGACGAGCGGCTTGGTGGTTAGCGAGTTCTCGACGACCGTCACGAGACTGAAGTCGGAAACCACATGCGCGTAGGTTAGCGCCGCGAAGGCAAAGGCCAACAGTAAGAACTGGGTGATCGCAGCTGGGACCGCGACGGAGGCGAGTCGGGGATCACCGCGGTGAGTTCCCCAGATCGGCAGAACTGACTGAAGCAGCGCGACTGCCAAGGCCAGGGCAAGCGCGTAATGTCCGGTTTCGACGATCACTCTGTTAATCCCATAGGCCGATTTGGTTGATATTCTTGCGCCTGCGCGGATTTTTCGTCGTTGCGCCAAGTGCCGGTTCGCTTGAGCTTGTCGGTTACATCCTTGGGCATATAGCGTTCATCATGTTTGGCGAGCACGGCATCGGCATGGAAGAGGCCCGGCCCTTGCACCGTGCCCTCGGCCACGACACCCTGCCCTTCCCGGAAAAGATCCGGCAGCAATCCGGTATAGCTGACTTTGATATCTCTCTTTTGATCGGTGACCTCGAAGGTCACAGTGGACGACCCGCCACGGATGAGAGAGCCCCGCTTTACCAGGCCGCCGATGCGCAGCCGGGTCCCCGGCGGCGGTGCCTTTTCGGTCATTTCGGTCGGCCCGTAGAAGAAGACGATGCTGTCACGCAACGCAAACAGGATGAGCCCCACCGCGATCGCCAAAGTAAAGCCTGCCGTGCCGATCAGAGTGAGGCGCCTGTGCTTTCTGGTCAAAGTCTACCCTTTCAAGCCGAGCTGTCTGACGAGTTCATCAATACGCGTCGCCGCTCGCGCGTCGGCTGAGAGCTTGGTCCGCGCCATTGCGACGGCCGCCTCGGCCTTCTCGTGCTCATTCAACATTGCGTAAGACCTGATCAGTTTCAGCCACCCCTCGAGATCGTGGCCTTCCTTCGCGAGCTTTTCGGCGAGCCCATCCACCATTCCGCGGATCGCTTGGGTCCGCTGCTCGGGAGAGAGCGCTGCAACGTTAGCCGCCGCCTGGCCCGAATGCGCGGCTTCCGCGTCCGATTGCGGCACTTCAGAAAGACTAGCCAGATGTTGAAGGATGGCATCCATCCAAGGCGCATCAGATGGCGTGTCGGCCTTCAACGCTTCCCAGAGTTGTCTCGCTTGATTTTTGTTGCCATCTCTCTCAACCGCGATCGCCTGGAAGAAACGCGCTATGGGCTGTTTGGGGTCTTCCACGAGCGCCTTGTCGAAGGCGGCGCGCGCCTCCGCTGTCACGACGCCGTTGGCCGCCATCACCAACGCCTGCCCGAGAGACGCGCGCTCCTGTGCATTCTCACCGAGCAGGCGTAGCGCCGCCTCGTAGGCGCGCGCCGCATCGTGAAAACGTCCCATGCGCAGATAGATAGGCGCAACCGCCCGGAGGCCGCCGCCGTCGTTGGGATCGATCGCGAGGTGCGCTTCGATCTCGGAGATTGCAGCAGCCGGTGTAAACTCCACCGTCCGGCGCGATGCGATGGGCATGTCCGGATGACCGGGAGCGCCAACCCTGAGATAAGACGCGAGCGCGAGAATCGGCAGCACCACGACTGCCGCCGTCGCGGCGGCAGCGCGCCTCGGCCAACGGCGCTGCGACACACGCGGCCGGCCCCCGGACGCAGAGTCAATCGACGCGAGTAGCCGGCGTTCGAGCTCGGCCCGGGTCGTCGCCGCGTCCTCGGGCGCGACTAGACCACAGCGGACGTCATCATCTGCCTCGGTCAGGAGGCTGCGATAGAAGGTGATGTCGGAAGCGCGGGCGTGAGGCTCTTCGTGCCGCGCAAAGAGTGGCCAGATCAGCGCCAGCACGACGGCGGATGTCATCATTGCGATGGCGACCCAGAGCATGTCTCAAGGCCCCCAGTTTGCTTCTGCGATCGCGTGACGCTCCAAGACATGGGGCATCCGCCGACCTCGAAGTTCGAATTGTTTCGCGCAGTTTTGCCTCCGCGGTCCGATCCGTCGTCCGCGAATAGCGCGGACAAGCGATGACCCGTGCAGATGTGAGAGATTGCTTGTCGAATCCGCTGCGAGGAAATCGGCGCGTTGCAGGGCGGCTGTCATGGACGCTCTGCCTTCGCGATCGCGGCCATCAAAGCAGGTCGGGTTGCATCCGAGATGCCGCCAACAAGCTTGTACACGATCGTACCATCACCTCTGACCACGTAGGTCTCGGGGACCCCGTAGACGCCGAAATCGATCCCCACTCGCCCGGACCGGTCAGTACCGACCTGTGCAAAAGGGTTTCCCTTTGCAACGAGATAGGCCAGCGCCTTCCCAGGGTCGTCCTTGTAAACGATGCCGGCAACCTTCACTCCCCGCTCCTGCAGCGCCCGGTCGCCTGCCAATGTCAGAAGCGCCTGGTGCTCGTTGTGACACTCGGTGCACCAGGAGGCGAACACATTCACGATCGTCACGTGCCCCGACCGCAGGTCGGCGCTCGACAGGCCGGGCCGGCCGAGTGTGGAGAGCCCGTCGAGCGGCGCCAACGCAAATTGCGGCGATGGCCTGCCAACGAGAGCCGAGGGTACGAGCGACGGATCGCCGGCGCCGAGTCGCACCAGGAGTAGCGCCGCGATCCCGAAGGAGACCAGCAGCGGGATTGCCACGCAAACGCGGAGCAGCGCGTGCCGAGGCGCCGTTGCGTTCGATGGGGAATGCATAGAAGTGGGGGTGTCGGTCATGAGTGATTGGGCCGATCCGAACGGTCGGGAGCGAGCCGACGTAAACTACGGAGCTGAACACCATAGTTGATGAAGGTTGTCACGATCATCCCGGCCAGGACCATACCCGTCACCAGAAACGCCGCGATGATCGATCCGCCATGCTGAACCATAATCTGCTCAGCGCGCCGCTTCGAGCGGCCGCATGCCGGCCATCGTGGGTTCACCGCCCGCAGCCAGTGTGATCGCAAGCCGCCGGACGCGGCGCCGCATGATTTCGTTGCGGACCGCCATTACGTGGAGAGTCACGAACAAGAACGTATATGCGAGCGCCATAACTATCAGTGGCCACAGCATTGAACTGGCGATGGCCGGGCCTTCCATTCGGAAGACGGAAGCCGGTTGGTGAAGGGTATTCCACCAATCCACCGAAAATTTCACAATTGGGATGTTGACGAACCCTACGAGCGTCATGACCGACACGGCCCGCGCCGCCTTACTCGGATCTTCAATCGTCTGCCAAAGCGCGATCAAACCCAGATACACCAGGAACAGAACCAACACAGAGGTGAGCCGAGCATCCCACACCCAATATGTACCCCACATCGGCTTGCCCCACAGCGAACCGGTGACGAGGCAGATAAACGTGAAGGCAGCGCCAAGAGGCGCAGCTCCCTTCTGTGCTGCATCGGCGAGTGGATGACGCCAAACCAAAGATCCGAGCGCGGATACGGTCATTAGAGTGTAAGCAAGCATTGCTGCCCAAGCAGCAGGGACGTGAATGTACATAATGCGTACAGTCTCGCCCTGCTGATAATCGGACGGCGCGATGAACGTTCCGAACAGACCGAGCGCGAAGGCAAGAATCGTCAAGCTCCACAGCCACGGTAATAGCCGCGCTACGACGCGCAGGAAATTGCCCGGATTGCTGTAGGCGGTGAGAGACGCCCTCAATTTCTGATCTCCTCAGGTGCATCCGTGGGGCCGGAGCTCGGTCTTGCGGGAAATCGACGGCGTGCCGAGGACGCCGCCTCTAACCCGCCACTGTACGTTGCTTTACAATACCTTACATTGAGGCAATTCGGCCAATAACCACCGGTTATCATTTCAATGCTGGGTCGCCTATCAACGCTACGTCACTTGAGTGATCAGCTATGCCTTCTGGCTCGATCGACGAGCAAAGATATCTGCTTCTGAATTTCTTGCGCGTAGCGTGCAATTGGCCCGACATGCTGACATCGCCAGCAACGAAACGATCCGCGCGTCGTGTGGCTCTGTGAAGCGAGGCTATGAAGGCTTCGGCAGCCTCTGACGTGGCGTGAGCGATGACTTCGCGAGCATCTATCGAACTAGAAAACTCAATGTCGACAGTTTCGCATTCATCGCCCTTTGCTCTTCGTTCATCCTGGCTTCCCTCTTTTGTGTACCTGCGATCAGACGCACCGTTCAGGCAGTCGAAGAACCTAGCCCATAGTGCGTCCTTTAATTCGGAGGACAAGGACGCCCCATAAAACGCGGAATCAGACAGCGCCTTCTGGACAGCGACAGAACACGCTGCACGTTGCGTGCTGAACTGCCCTTCGCGGATGGACGCAAGTGCAAGAACGACCCTCCGCCCGCATTCGCCAAAACCACGCCGAACTCCAAGCGGCTTGCTTGATACATCGTAGACATAGTCGAGATCGGTGAGATTGCTTGAATCCACCTGAATACTCACGGTGCTGGCGCCGATCTCCTTCGTCGAAGAATCATTCGTTGGTGAAACCCACGACTGGGCAGTTCACCAGAATTCCAGTCGTTTTAACCGGACCTCCGACAGGGCTTACCAACAAGCCAGCTTCGCTTTTTGCTACAATGTCGTTACCGTCAGTAATCAGCTTCCGTTGATTGTTCTTAACAGCCTCTTTGGCCCACTCGGCCAGTTGAACATCCCACATCGGTGAATATCCGGCACTGATCTCCTTGAAATGCGCAAGGATGTCGAGTGAAGGGCCTTCGCCACTGAGCGCGCTGTTAAGCCCTTGGCGCTCAGGATCCTTCGGCCCGGTCCGACCATTTACGACTGTGTAGATAATCTCCGTTGCGCCGCTTTGGAGGACGTCGCTTTCGGCAGGCGCAAAGGTAGATGCCTCGAGTGCAGCTGATTCCTCGGAGTTGGCGTCGAAACTGAGGTACCGCAGGTGCTTGCCGTCCGCAAATCCGAAGCGCAGCTTCAAGTCGACGGTGCCATTGTCAGGGCAGATGCTTGCCACGGAGTCGGTCACAACCGAGTAATCGGGATTGCCGCCGCAAAACGAGATTTTCTCTGATCCGACGTTGAAGGCGATCATGGGGGCATTGAAAACAATGTCATTACGGTTTGCCACCCGGACCAATGGGCTGTAGTGCGCATCCCCGACAGATCCGGCCCGCGCCAATCTAGGCGGGAAGAAATTTGGCGTCTCTCCAGCAGTCAACGTTTGAACTGGTGAGAAATCAACTCGCCCCGATTTGAAGACGAAGTTATTGGACTCATCCATTTCCGCAACCCGCGTGCTCGCGAGGTCTTTTGCCTGACTGAGGCTTGGCGCCCATGTGAGGCCCATCTTTTTGGAAGTGGCGAAATCGCTTACGTCGGTGAGAACGAACCAAACTGTCTCTCCGGAGGAAAGGCGACCGCGATGAAGCGGCAATCTTACCACTTCTTTTGCAAGATCGACTTGGCCTGACGTGAGGAATAGCTTGGTGATTCTCTTTTCGACCGATGTATCCGCCGCCGAACTCCCCTCAGTCGCGAAAAAAGATACGAGAAGAGCCATCATCAGTCCGTAAACGCACTTCCTAAGACGGTTGTTCATAATCGCTCCGATCACTGGCTTTCATGGCCGGCCTTTGGCCGGCCCTCCCCATTTTGGCGATTTCGCACCTACTTCTTCAGCCCGGGATAACCGGAGACATAGATCCAGTCAGTCCCCTTGGCTGGAATGTGACAGCCCAGACAATCAGTACGAAAATCCTTCGAGGTGGTCTTGACCCGATTGTCAGCATCGAACCAGGACCAGCCCCAGCCGTTACCCCACAGCTTGTTGTCAGGGTGGCTGTTCTTGCTGTCCTTCACCATCATGAACCAGCCCTTGAGACGATCTACATGGCTGACGGTGCCCGTGGTCATTACTGCAGTTGCTGTGCTCTGGACCTCTTTTACCAAGATCGATCCATCAGGAAACTTGCCCGTAGCGCGATAAGCCTCCGCAGCTCCCGGCGAGGCGTAAACAGTGTGCATCTCTTTCGCACCCTTCTCGTCGCCCGCGACAGACCAGCTTCCCAAGTATTCATAGCTTGTGCGGTAATTGTCCGGTATGCGCATATTGCCAGCCGCGTCGACGGGTTGGACTTTCCCAGAGGCGGCCTGACTGGCCGCTGGCAGTGACACAAGGTATCCAACGCCCATCACAATTATTGACGCCGACAAAGCCGCCATCGTTGACTTGAGGATCTTCATCGCAGCCTCCTACTTCTTTTTCTGGTCGGCGGGGACGGGTACGTTATCAAGCAGGGTATAAAACTGTGTCCAGACATCATCGCGTTTAGCACTAGCGATATGACAATACGCGCACTCCTCCAGCGGCCTGACTTTGGCGGTGGCGGCCTTCGGCTCGAAGTGGTTGAAGTTGTAGTAACCCCAGCCATTAGTCGCGGGGTACCGTTTGCTGTCTTTGACGGTCACGTCGGCGCCGTTAAAAGGCCCCGGAAAAAATCCCCGGCCAGAGGGCTCTTGCCTCGAACCGTCCGCACGATCGGCGGGCAGCATAAGTTGTAGCTCCTTGACGAATATGGTTCCTTCGGGGAAGACGCCCGTCTTCTTATAGATTTCATAGGAACCAGGCTCGATGTATACGTTGTGGAACTCCGGGAAGTTTGCCTTCCCATTGTTCAATACGTTTGGTGTCAGAGGCGAGCCAACATAAACCCATTCATGGAAGTTTTTCGGCAGCAGGAGAGCACCATCACTCGTGTATTCCGGAAGATAGCGCCCAGTTGCATGCCAGTCGTCCGGCGGAGGAAGCTGTGGTTGCTGCGCGAATGCCACCGTCGCGATCGCGCCGACAGCAAGAACGCTGGAAAGGAATACTGACACCTTGTGCTTCATGATTGTTTCTCCAGTCAAACCGCGATCCGCTCGCGTCGGCGATGAGAATGACTTTCCTCGGCCGGAACAGCCAGACTTAACCGAGGTACCCCGCGTCGCGAAAGTGACATGTGGGCATCGAGTCGATGCCCATTGGGAATGCGGAGCCTGGGCACCTTGCTGCCTTGCAAGGCGGTGGCAATTATGTTGCAGTTCGACGAGGCGATCTCTGCGCTCAACGTCGCGAGCGTGCACCTAGTCCAGCACTCACTAGCAGTCTGCTGAAAAACCCCTCGCCGTAGCGAGATTTGCTGATTCACTTTTTTATCACGAATTTTTATCAGAATTGGCGAAGGCTCGTACGCGGGCACATTTGTGGATCAGGGCCGGCTGTTTTCGTGCATCTCGCCGAGATGTTGGAGCCGCAGAACCATCCGCTGAGAAGGATTCGCGCGCTTGTCTGTGATTTGCTGCGAACTGAACCATAGCTTTGGTAAGCTCTATTCGAATGAAGGATGCCCCTCGATCCCTCCGGAGCAATTGCTGCGCAGGCAAACAGACGGAAACACTGTAACGCGCCCTGAGCGCTCATGGCTCTTTCTCATAGCGGCAGCGCTAACCGGATAGTCAGGCCGCAATCCTCATTCCTTTCTGCCCAGATCCGTCCACGATACGCCTCTATGATGCTCCGGCTTCTGAATAGGCCTAAACTCATTCCAGAGTCTCTTGTGGTGAAGAATGGATCGAACAAACGATTCATATCGTTCGTGTTTGTTCCTGAGCCACCACCGCAATCGCGAAGTGCCGTTAACATTTCGACATCGTCGGCATGGCACGATATTTCCAGCCTTCTCGGCCGGCCGTGCACACCCTTCATCACATCGATGACGTTTCGCAGCAGGTTGAAAACAACCTGCTGTAGCTGCAAGCGATCTCCCCTCAACTCCGGCAACCCTTCATCGATATCGGCACGCACGGAAATGGATGACTCCTCCAACGCGTCACGAAACATGCCTAATACTTCCAAAATGACGCCGTCGATCCTGATGAAGCTGAGGTTTGCCTGCGCCTCCTCGGCCAGCACTTCCAATCCACTCACGATCGCAACATCCCGCTTTCTTTTGTTTACAACCTGGTTAGCGGCTTCGACCGCCTCGGATATCTCCACTGGATATCTTGACAGCCAACGGCGGCAGGCCTCCGCGCTGGTTTTCAGCGCGGTCAGAGGTTGATTCACCTCGTGCACGATCGAGCCGGCAAGCTCGCCCAAAGCCGCCATGCGCGAAGCGGTCGAAAGCTCGGCCTGAGTTTCGGCAAACAACCTTTCGGCGGCCTTCCCTTCTGTAAGGTCGATGACGATTCCCCGATACAGGAGATCTCCATCCCCGTTCGTCTCCGGATGACCTTCCGAGTAGACATGACGCACCCTACCATCTTTCATGATCCGGTATTCCAGCTGAAGGGTGCTCCCGGTCGCGACGGCAATGGAGGTTTCGCGTTCGACACGATCTCGATCGTCCGGATGCAGTTTAGCGATCCAGATTTCCAGATCGAGCTTCTCCGCCTCGGGTGAGACACCGAATATCCGAAAAAACTCTCTTGAACCCATCGACGCTCCCGTCGTGGGGTTGAACTTGAAATGACCTATCTTTCCGATGCACTGATGCCGAAGCATCGAATCATAAATTTCGTCGCGACTTGCCTCTGCGTGCTGCCTTAGCCGTGTTTCTCGCGCGAGATCATCGGTTAATCGAAAGTTTGTCAGAACCGCGGCAGCCTGGATTGCGATGGCGCTGAAGCTTTCAATGGAGGCTGCTCCGAAGCTCCCGCCTCGATCCGCTTCCAGGTAGATCAGACCCACTGTGTCCCCTCGATACCTTAGAGGTATCCACAAGACGGAAAGGTCGATGCTGGTGCCATCGAGCCTAGAAAGAACTTCGTTCATCGAAGTGGGATCGGGCATCCTGGCAGCATGCTCAAGAGCCCCAAGGTCCAACGCAAACCGCGAGGAGGAAAACCGAACACCCCTCACAGCATTCTCGGCCCAGTTCGACGTGGCGAACGGTACGAACTGACCGTTCTCGTTGAATAGCACAGCCCCAGCTGACGCTCGTGACCGATGAAGAGCGATCCCGAGTAGTGCCTTTGCAAGTTCTTCTCGGCTTCTCGCCTCGAGAAGAGCGAAGGTCGCGTTTTGCTCTTCCTCGGCTCTTTCGCCCCGCACACTTATCGGCATGGCCAATTTGGTCTCGCAGGTTTTGCGGAACACATCATTGCTGAAGATGACTCATGAGAAGTTTCCAGGTGATCGAGCGATCTCGTCGGACTTTTCATTGAGAGCGAAGTGTCTCGCATCCAGGATGTCACCATCCCAGAGTGCGAGCACATGCTGAAATGAGGATTGGGAATGCTACCGATAATGACTGGTTATGCACTTCCAGGAAACGCGTTACATCATGCATAAATGCGCGGTGACCAGCTCCAGATCCGCAGCGCGGACGAGCGCGCTCACCGGCAGGCGAGCGGGAATGAAACCTCGATTTATTCATTTCCCCTTCCTGCGAGAGCACTCTCCTGCTCGATTAATGTCGCCCCTGAATTTATCTAATTTGACTGCGAGCTACGCGAGCCGGAGCAGCTTCTTCCGCGCCTTCCGACAGGTCTATGGTCACGATCCTTCAGGTTACCGTGCTGTGGCACGCCAATTGCCGGACGGGCAGCAGGACTGACGATCCATGCACTGGCCTGGTCCGCCCGAACGAATGTACGGTCAAATCCCATGCGATCGGCGATAGCGCACCGGTGGCCGACAGGTCGGTCGGGCCGCGATTGAAGCAGGCCAAGTTCGGTATCCCGGGCCCGCAATCTCGCCGGGCGCATGCCCCCCAATCTCCGCCGCCGCTGCGATGATCATCTCCCTCTTTCAGTCCGGGTCGAAGAGTGCCGGACGCTCGGACACCGATTGAGGACCCCTGGGCAATGGGTTCGCCATAAGGTAAGAGGGGCGCCGGGGGAACCAGCCAGCTTATCAAGCGCTCAAATCTCTGGCGACGCGCCGCCACCGTTCATCAACCGCTGCGGCGGGCTCAAGATCGGAGATGATCGGTTTGCGCAGCACCTCCTCTCGCTACGGCGCCGCCGCCCAAGCCTTCCATTGGCTGACCGTCATGCTGGTTCTCGCCGCCTATGTGCTGAGCAAGGGCGACCAGGATTCGCTCTATTCCGCCGCCGCGGACGGGCTCCGCAGGATTCACGAGGCGCTCGGGGTGCTCGTCTTCATTGTCGTCGTGCTGCAGCTGCTATGGCGGCTGATCGACAGCGCGCCCGCGAAGCAGCCGATGCCGCGATGGATGGCTGCGGCCGCGAAGCTCGTCCACTTCGCGCTTTATGCGCTCCTCATCGCGATTCCAGCAACGGCAGTGCTCGGTACCTGGCTCGAGGGGATTCCCCTCACCCTTCCTGGATTCGACATCGCCCCCCAGATCGCGAAGGCGCATGGACTGGGGCAGCTGATCATGGAAATACACACCACCCTCGGCGATGCAATCCTCTGGGTTGCAGGCGTGCATGCAGCCGCGGCTCTCTTTCACCACTTCTATCTGCGCGACGAAGTCTTTCAGTCGATGGCTTCCGGGCGGATGAATGATTAGTCCGAGCCACTGCGGCGAGGCGTTTTCCCTCTGAATGTCGCGCTGCCCTTCAAGGAACGGTAGTTCCTTGGACGGCTCACCCACAATTGGTCTTGCCGATGGTCCAGCCCATGCCACCTTGCAGGGCGGCGCGTGCGGTCTGCAATCTCCCCAGTGCCGCCCGCAACCGACCGCCAAGCGCCAGGCCGAGGTGATGAACAATAGATCCATCCTGAAATCGAGAGAGCGATTGAAGTCAGCCGCCCTGTGGATCATTGCGAGGTTGCAGTGCGCGCCGGTCACCAAATCTTGAGGAGCACCGCATTTGAACTCGCGGCTGTCTTTTACGAGGGCAAATGTCCGCGCTCTGCACATGAACGGCGGCGCTTCACTTAGTCTACCGGTGCGCGGATCATCCCTCGATGATCACTGTTGCGGGATTAGAGCATGTTCGCATCAGGACGGGCGTTAGATCGCGTATCACATTTTTCACGTCGAGCGAACCGATCCGCGGATGAATGGCAAGGATGACTTCATCGATGCCGTGTCGCCGCGGGGCCTCTATCTGATCTCTTACATCCTTCGGGCAGCCTGAGAAGGCAAAGCGCCAAACCAATTAGTCGGGAATTAGCCAAGCAAGTTCCGCCAACCAGCCGCGGTTGGCGTTCGTCGTTGTCCGGTGCTATTGCCGCCGTAATTGCGAGCGAAGCGACGCAATCCGAGCCTCACCTGTGACTCTGGATTGCTTCGTCGCTTCCGTTCTCCACAATGATGCTCTGTCACACCGGCCGGCCGCGCTCGATGATCTCGGCAGCGCCTCTGGCGAGCAGCTCCATTCCCACTGCGCGGCCGAGTTCGCGCGGACGGCTTGCGCAGCCAACACGCGAGGCCTCGATGATGCGACTGCCCGCATGATCGAGCACGGATGCGGCGAGCTGCATCTCCGTGCCCATGATTTCCGCAAATCCCGCAATCGGCGAGTTACAATGGCCGTTGAGCACCCACAGCACCTCGCGCTCGGCGTCGGCGCACGCGTGGGCCGACGCGTCGTCGATCGCTGACAGGATATAGCGCGTCTCGAAATCACGCGCGGCGCATTCGACTGCGACGATCCCCTGCCCTACTGCCGGCAGCATCTCGGCAATCGAAAATTCGTACGCGATCCGGCTCTTAAGCCCGACGCGCTCGAGGCCTGAGCGCGCCATGATCAACGCATCCGCGGGCCCCACCGCACCGCCATCTGGCAGCTTCTGCTTTGCGCGCTGGTCAAGCTTGCGCACGCGGCTGTCGGCGGCGCCGCGGAAATGGATGACCTCGATCTCCGGAAACAGTCGCCGCACATAGGCCGCGCGGCGGACGGAGTTGGTGCCGATCTCGAATCCCTTGCCACGCGTGCGTTTGAGCTCGTCGACCGAGGTGCCCGGCCGCAGCACTAGGACGTCGCCGGGCGGATCGCGCGAGAGCGCTGCGCCGATCACAAGCCCGGGCGTGTCCTCATTGCCCGGCACGTCCTTCAGCGAATGCATCGCGGCGTGGAGCCTTCCGTTAAGCACTGCCTCGCGAATCTGCGCCACGAAGGCCCCACCTTTGCCGCCATGCGGCGAGAGCTTGCCAGCCTGGTCGATATCGCCCATGGTCTCGAACTTGACGATTTCGACCTCGGTGCCGACGGCTTTCAGGCGTCGTGCGATCTCCTCAGTCTGGGCGATCGCCATTGCGCTTTTGCGCGTGCCGATCCGCAATCGATCCGATGCCATAAGTATCCCCTTCAAGGCCGCGGGCCTCACACCCGCGCCTGTTCGGGCCTTCTAAACTCCGCGTGAGCTTTCTCAAAGTCCTGGAAGATCTCTCGCCTCTGTATAATCCGACTAAACAGGGGAGCCGGATGTGCGGCTGCTCCGTTGGTCTCGGCCGGCGGCTACGGTCTCGGAACGCTGTGCGTCATCGACGTGCAACCGAGACGGTCGACCAAGCGCTCATCGATGATTTGTCGGACTTGGCATCTTGCTCTGTCCAGAGCCGTCTGCGCGGAAAAACGGAGCTCCAGTTGGTCCAACATGTTCACGTGGGTGAACTTCGCTTTACCGACGTGCCATCAGGTGTTCGTTCAGATCGTCCGATTGCTCCCAAAAGATGTCCACGCGGACGTTGCGCGCGCCCGCCCAGCAGAAGACTAGCCTAACCGGTCCTCAATTAAATCAAGCGAGCTATCAGGCTGTAGCCGATCCTGAGGATTGAACACGTAGTAGCGCCATATTGCGAATTTCCGACGGAAGCGACGTCGCCTTACGCGACTTGCTGTCCATATGAGCGGCGGTCATTTCACAAGTCGCGGTTAGTTCGCCAGTCTCTGCATTACGCATCTCATGGAGGAAACGGACCGTCTTGTCGCGGACTTCGAGGAGCCGGGATTTGATCTCGATCGTATCGCCGGGGTGCATCTCACGCTTGTAGGTTAGATTTTGCTGTACGCCGCCTATGCCATTTCCGGTCTCGCGGAGGTATCGCGGACTTAATCCCAATCTTGCTAGGAAATTCCAGTTAGCCTCATCGAATTTGCCGACATACCACATGATGTTCATGTGACCCATATGGTCGCATTGCCAAGGATAAACGACTCCGCGATAGTTCACTTCAGACTCCATTCGAGTGTCCCCGCCTTTATCTTAAGTTGATATGTTGAGGTAATGCCCGCCCGCGAAAGCGCGCACTGCCGCTGGCAAAAATCGGCGGAGACGTTATTGAAGCAAAATTCTAATGGCGAACCACTATGCATGCACAATACCGTACTGAAGGCATCCGCGAGCTAACAGCCTACACGCTATTCATTGCGGCTGAGGAGACGTCCCACATGACCGACGCACTAACAAGACGCACCGAATCCGTCAACTTGAAAAAATCCGCATCCGATGTATCCTTTTTCTCAGACTAGCGCGACGTTCTTCATCTCCAAGGAACGGTTCATCTCTCAATGCAGCAAGAGATGTATGACACGCAAACATCAGCGTGTGCTCATCGCCAAGAGAGATAACGAGTACTTAGAGCACTTAGCGCGAGGCTCTATAACCCATTAAGAAGACGACGTAGCCCGTTAGTTAAAATCTATCGCGGCGGCGCGATGGTCTTCAGCGGTAGCACAGACCAATGCAGCTTCCATCACTGCTCCTACGTTACCCGGACGCCCAAGATTGATCTTACAAAAGACGCCCAAACCGGAACCTACCGGGAAATCTGATTCACTTCTGGCTTCATGAGTTTGAAGCCGAGTCCCAAGCGGCCTAGACGACATATCGGTCCCACGACCCATAGTGCTCCGTGCTTCTTCTTCCGCGACGGAGGCTAAGACCGATAACGGCAAGCCCGACCACGACGTCGTTCCAAGACGAGGCTGGGCCGGCGCCACCGAGCAGCCACGGCGCCGCGATCAACCACAGCCCAAACAACAGATTCAGGAACCGCAACGGCCGCGCCACTTCGGCCATAGCACAGACAGCGATCGTGATGATCAATGCACCGACGAGATGATCGTTGTTTGCGATGGTTTCCCCAGTGCCGAATATCAGGCGCGAAAACATCAGCCACGCACCGAACAGGCAGCTCACGGCCAGTGTCCAGGGTACCGTGACGCCGCGGACCGCGGCGACAGATTGAGTCATAGGCCCGGCAGAAAAACCCGGATCGCACTTGTCTGCGCTTCCATTCGACTCAGGCCCGCCTTGGAAAAAAGTGCGCCAGAACGGCCGGCCCTCTCGGACGCTTCGCTGCATGTATTGGCCCATCGCGACCACCTCATCGAGCGCCAATGGGATCATGATCAGCATGGCGAGCGCGGCAAGCAGGCACAGCGTGCAATAGGTGCCGATCACGATCGGCTGAATGATGATGAAAAAGATCGAGACACCGCCGAGGGGCACGACCAAGATGAAGAAAAAGGTCACCATCCATGGCATCGTGCGCCAACGCGTGGCGGTGCCCATGGCGCCCATCAGCGCTTCGATCATATAGGCTGCGGCGCCAAGCCCGGCATCGGGAATCGGCCAGGCGCGGGACACCGCGGACGTTATGATGAACTCCGCGCCGTTCCTCCCACCACCTCCGGAGAAGAACGGGTCCCAGACGCCGTTTATCTGCCCCAGCTGGTAGGCGGTAAGATAGCGGGCGATAAGAAAGCCGAAGAAGCCGAGCGCGATCATCGGAAGACGTTGCAGCCAAGATGACGGCGAATAAGTCCAGCCAGGCGGAACGGTGCTCTGATCCATCATTCCTTCGTGGCTCATGCCCGGCATCATCGGAACGAGCACCGAGAAGGCGATTGCCAGCGCGCCGACGATCGTGTCGTTCGTGGTGGCGGCGACACTCGGCGTCCAGAAGAAAAGGGGGGCGAACAGAAGCCAGAGACCGACGGCCGTCGAGCCCCATTGCGCCCAGGAAAAACGCCGCGACAGTGAAAGCGCGCCAAAGAGCACAAGCAGCAAGCCCGATATGATGTCGCTCCACCCCGTAAGCGCATTGCGTAATACGGGCTCCCACAGTCCGCGCTCCTGCGTGATATCGTGCACCGCGCGGGCCGCCGCCGGATCGAAAAGCGCAAACTGAAGCGGACTAGTGAGAAGCCAGATACCGAGAGTGAGCACCAAAAAGTGAGCCCAGAGCATCCGCCGGCTCATCCCCGCCATATCGAGCATGCGCCCTGACTCCATCTTTTCATGATTGGCATGAAGCGCCTCGGATCGCTTATGCGCCTCTGCTCCCTCACCTGCCACCTTGGCGGCATTGAGCTTGTTTGCCTGATACCAGCCAGCGGGGTCTGCCTTGAGCGCCTCGATCATTTGCGGCAACGTCTCGCGCAATGAATGCACCGGCTCCCAGCCGAGGAGATGACGGGCGCGACTGATATTGATGGCATAGTGGTCATCGGCAATATCGACCATCCAGGACCGAATGAAGGAATCCTCGCCGAGAACATCCTGTTGAACCCAGGCTCCTGCCTTGGCGAGGGCCTTGGGAATCTCGTGGGTCTCCCAACTCTCACCACGGATCAGCCGTCCGATCTCGGCCTGAAGATCGCCGTAGCCAATAACCTCAGGCTCGCCGAGAAGCAGCGCCACCTCCGGGGGAAGCGCGCTGCGTCGCTCGATCAGGCGCGCGACCGCGTCGGTGAGGTCTTCCAGGTGGAGGAAGGACTGCCCAGTGCGCAGGTCGCCCGGATAAACATGTCCCGTCGGATTGTTCTCGTAAATCCGCGCAATCTGATTGGCGAGAAAAGCGTTGCGGCAGAGCCCGTCGTAGATGCCGGCCGGCCGGATATTGACAACCGGGATCGGCCCGTGCTGCTCGCGTATCAAGCGCTCCGCCTCGATTTTTGAAGCCCGGTACGGCAGGTTCGCTTCCAGCGGCGAATCCTCGCTGATCACATCGCCCGGCCGGCCCGCTTTGTGCGCCAGCATCGAACTCGCAAAGACGAATTGCTCGACCTCGAACGACTGAAGTGCGCGCAGCAGGTTTGCGGTGCCGCGAACCGTTATCTCATCGTAAAGCGGGTTCGGCTCACCGGTGAGATCGAAATAAGCGGCAAGGTGAATCACCGATGCGATGCGGGTGCCATAAGCCGTCCGGACACGTTGCAGACCGGCTGCGATCGCATCGTCCGATGTCAGGTCGATGCAAATGCATTCGGCGGCCGATGGCGGTTGGCGTGTGGTCGCCCGATCCAGTCCGACGAGGGCGAATCGCCCGGCGAGTTTCTTGACGACGGCCGAACCGATGAAGCCCGTACTGCCGGTGATAATGACCGTATCCTTACGCTCTGCCATTCGAGTTTCAAGCTCCTCGTGTCGGGTCGGTAGGTTCTGCCCCTCGACCGTCCCTGCTCACCGGGGTGGTCAGGAATCTGCCGCGGAGCTTTAATCGGAGCGAGCCTTTACGACCCTTGCTGACGCCACCTGCACCGATCATGACGTGTTTCCCCTAATGAGGGGAGCACTCGACATCACGCCGTACTGACTTTCTAATGCCGTGTGGTTATGAATGCGATTATCTGCCGTCTGCCCAGGTATTGGCGTCGTATCCGCGTGCGCCTGCCGCGGCCAGAGCGCGCCTAGCTTGTGGCGGTGCCGGGAAGTCTCACTTCGAGTCTCAGTGACGCGCTGCATGCGCTGAGGATGGCGGATTACGTCAAAGGTCACGATTCCCGCCGTCGCAAAACCGGTAATGATGGAGACCCACGAAACAACGATCAACCAATGCGGCATGGGACACCTTCTCGCGCTAACGATACGTCACTGGCTCCTGCGGCTTGCGCCACGCGGTTGATCGTGTTGCCTGCTTCCAGCCAACGCAGGAGTCTCCAATTCTTCCAAGATCGGGCACTCCGGGCGATCATTGTCCTGACATCGCCGTGCGAGATCGTCGATCGTGTTCTTGATTGCCCTTAGATGAGCGATCTTGCGATCGAGATCGGCTAGGTAGCGAAGTGCGATGCGCCTGACGTCCTTGCTCGCGCGGTTCCGGTCCCGATAAAGCGAGAGCAGTTCGCCGACGTCCTTCAGCGAAAAGCCAAGGCGTCGCGCCTGCGCGACGAAACGCAAGGTTTGGACGTCGACCTGCGAATAGGTGCGGTAGTGATTTTCATTCCGCCGCGCACTCTCGATGATTCCGCTTTCCTCGTAGTACCGGATGGTTTTGGAAGGCAGGCCGGACAGTACGGACACCTCGCCGATGGTGAGTTCCTTATCGGATTGCATCATTAAATCCCTTTCTTTGCAGCCGGCCGCCAGCGACGTAACAGCAACGCATTGGACACGACGCTCACTGAGGACAGTGCCATGGCCGCGCCGGAAATCATCGGATTCAGAAGCCCAAAAGCGGCCAGCGGCATGCCAATCACGTTGTAGAAAAACGCCCAGAACAGGCCCTGCCGGATCTTGTTGTGGGTGGCCCGGCTGACTGCGATGGCGTCGCCGACCAGAAGTGGATCGGACCGCATCAAGGTGATGCCGGCCGTTTGCATCGCCACGTCCGAGCCGCCGCCCATGGCGATGCCGACGTTCGCGGCGGCGAGCGCCGGCGCATCGTTGACGCCATCCCCGACCATTCCGACGGTGCGTCCTTCCGCCTGGAGACGGCGAACCTCGTCGGCCTTCTGACCGGGAAGTACAGAGGCGATCACCCTTTTGATACCGAGCTCCGTCGCGACGGCGGCAGCGGTTCGTTCGTGGTCGCCAGTCAACATGATGATCTCAAGGCCAAGCCGCTGCAGGCTCTGCACGGCAGCCTTGGCGGTCTCTCTGATGGGGTCCGCGACCGCGATGGCGCCCAGCAACAGCGGCTGGGGTTCAAGCGCGGCTACCCACATCACAGTGCGTCCGCGCTCCTCTAGGGCAGCCACCTGAACTTCCAAGCTATCGTGCGGCACACGCTCCCGCGCAAGCAGGCGGCGATTGCCGATGGCGATCTGTCGCCCGGCAACGCGAGCGGTGAGGCCCATACCCGGATGGCTTTGAAAGTCCTCGAGGCGACCCAGCTTGAGGCCTTCCGCCTTTGTCAGGACAGCATGGGCGAGCGGATGCTCACTACCGGTTTGGGCGGCGGCGGCAAGCGCAAGCAGTTCGCTCTCCGAAATTCCCGTAGTGAGCATTTCCGTCACGGTGGGCTTGCCCTCCGTCATCGTGCCCGTCTTGTCGAGAACCACGGTGTCGAGCTTGTGGGCGACTTCGAGAGCTTCCGGATCTCGAATCAGGATCCCGGCCTTGGCGGCCGCACCGGTGCCGACCATCAAGGCCGTCGGCGTTGCAAGGCCGAGCGAGCAAGGGCAGGCGATCACCATCACCGCGACGGCTGCTACGATGCCGGAGTTAAGGTTTCCTGCGATCAGCCACCAACCGAAGAACGCGGCCATCGCGACAACGATCACGATCGGAACGAAAACCGCGGCGACACGATCGACGAGACGCTGGACCGGAGCCTTCTTGCCTTGCGCATTCTCGACGAGCGCGATGATCCGCGAGAGCGTCGATTTTTCCCCGACAAGCGTTGTCTTGATGCGGAGCAGGCCGCTACCGTTGACCGAGCCGCCAACCACAGCATCGTCCGCTTGCTTTGACAACAGCTGGCTTTCTCCGGTCAGAAGGCTCTCGTCGACCTCGCTGTGTCCCTCGACCACCACGCCGTCGACTGGAAGTTTCTCGCCCGGCCGGACGACGACGATATCTCCGGGCGAAATGGCTGAAATCGGCACCTCGATCTCCGCGCCGTCGCGGATGACGCGCGCGTTCTCCGGCCGCAGTGCCATGAGCGCCTTGATGGCCGAGGTCGTCGCTCGCTTGGCGCGGGTTTCGAGCCATTTGCCGACAAGGATCAAGGTAACGACGACGGCAGCCGCCTCGAAATAGAGATGTTCGCCGGCGTGCCCTGCGAAAAGCATGTAAAGGCTGTAGAAATAGGCAGTCGATGTGCCGAGCACGACCAGAAGGTCCATGTTGCCGGTACGTGCCCGCAATGCCTTCCATGCGCCAACATAGAAACGTGCGCCAAGGATGAACTGGACGGGCGTCGCCAGCGTGAGCTGTAACCAGGCGGGTACTTCGACGCCAACCATTGGCAACAGCAAAGGGGCGCTGAGCACGGCGGCCCCAAACATCCGCCAGGCTTCCTGCTTGAGCCGCTTTTCTTCCGCGGCGAGGATTTGCCGATCGCGCTCGACGTCGCCTGTCCGAAGTTCGGCATCATATCCGGCGCGACGCACGGCTGCGATGAGATCGGCCGGACGCAAGAGACCGGCGACGCCCTCGGCGGTGGCGTTCTCGCTGGCAAGGTTGACCTCTGCCCGGATCACGCCCGGCACCGCAAGAAGAGCCTTTTCGACGCGGCCCGCGCAAGTCGCGCAGGTCATGCCCGAGATGGCAAGTTCCCGCGTCTCGTGAGCGACGTCGTAGCCGGCGCGCGAGACCGCCTCCACTAACGCGTCCGGCTGAACCTGAGCCGAATTGAACACCACATCGGCTTGTTCGCTCGAAAGGTTGACCGAGGCTTCGACGCCGGGAACGGCCTGTAGCGCCTTCTCGACCCGGCCCGCGCAGGTCGCGCAGGTCATTCCTTCGATCGGAATGATGGCGCGTGTACGATCATCGAGGACTTCAGGCGCTTCCATTAGAGCCTCCCGTCTGGGCATCAGAGCCGGCGTCCTTGGCTCCATAGCCGGCCGCCTCGACGGCCGCGATGAGCACTGCAGCCGGTGCCTCTCCCTTGATCGTCGCGAGCCCGGTCGCGAAATCTAGCTTTGCATCGACGACCCCCGGAACTCGAGACAGGATGCGTGTCACCGTGTTGGCGCATCCGCCGCACGTCATCCTGGAGACCGTGAGAACGATCTCGCGCACTTCATGTGCACCTTGCTGATCCATGGAATTCACTCCTTCCAGGTTACTGGAAGGCAAGATGGGGCTTCCAGTTACTGGAAGGTCAAGCCCGGCGCACAAAATTTCGCTTTCAGGGGAAAAGCGCCGGAGGGTGAGCAAACAAATGAGGCGGCGGCGTCGACAGTCGGTGAAGCTGATGCGGCTTTTCGATCGGCCTGCTGCGATGACCGCACCGTAACCTTCTGCCACGACAGGCCGAACTCAATAAGGGGATCACTAGCCGTCGGATTGCCGCGAATGATTGTCCCGTCAAACGTCGTTCTGGACCAAGCTGAAGGAGGCCCCGAGCCGGCTCAAAACGGTTAGTCCCCTTGCGAGAAAGCGGCGGGCGTTGTCTCGGACTATCAGCGCAAGACGCCTCGCGTTGATCAGACAGCCGTCAGCGCACCCCATCCTCGACTATGAGTTTCCATCCATCCTTTCCGGAGCCCAGCTATGAATAACGCCGAGAAATACGGAAAAGGCCTCCTCGCCGGACTGGCCGCGACGGTCGTGCTTTCCGCCATCATGATGATGAAGCAAGCCATGGGGCTCATGCCCGAACTCAACCCCATCGCGATGATCACGAAAATGTCTGGTTCCAGCATGCCGCTGATGGGCTGGATGGGGCATTTCGTGATCGGCACGGTCCTCTGGGGTCTCCTCTATGCTGGGCTGGACGCCAAGCTGCCCGGACCCCACTGGTTGCGCGGCGCAATTTTCGCGACTGGCGCCTGGTTCATCATGATGATCATGCTGATGCCGATGGCCGGGGCTGGCCTGTTTGGACTGGGCCTGGGTATGATGGCGCCGGTCGCCACCCTCATGCTGCACTGGATCTATGGGGCCGTGCTAGGTGGCGTCTACGGCGCCTTGACGCAACGGAACCAAGCAGTTGCGGCCTGATCGCCTCGCGAACGGAGTCGCCGCATCCCTTGAATTGGGCATCAATCTCTCTGTGTCCGATGTGACAGTCGCAATTTGCTGACGGAGGATCGAGGAGCGCAGCACGCCGATGATGGCAATAGCGATGCAGATCGTCGGGAGGACCGAAACGGATTGCTACTGTTTGTAATTCCAAACTTCGGCTACGGATTTCCGATCTCTGTGGGACTCAGAACACTGCTGCTGACCATGTGCCTTCTCGCTTGGCGCAAGGTAGCCGTCACGAAGTTTGCGAAAATTCTGCATTGGTGAGGCGTCGCATGTCACGCATCCAGATCTATCACGAGCCAGATGGAGAACTCCTTGCCGAAGGTCCACTCGGATTCCTTGGCATTACCTCATTTGAGGGCAACTACTACATCAGCAAGGGCTGTCTGAAGACCGAAGGATTCCGCACGAACTGGATTCCGGGATTCTGCGTGTACAAATTCTTCTATATCTGGCTTGATTTTCTCGATCGTGATGGCGGCCGAGATCACATGGTTGGCTGGCGTTATTTTCTACCAAACCCAATCTTCTTCTTTATTTTTCTCAGGGTGGCTGTGCCACAGCATGCAACCAGCATCAGTGTACGTAGACTCGATTAGATGTCACTCCGGACGGAATGAAGAGCTCGGGAAAGGCAGCAAGCCGGTTCGAACGGTTGAATGATTTTATCAGCCGTCTCAGTGGATCGGGAACCCGACGTGGCCGCCTTTCCCAAGCGTATGTATGTCATGCTGGTATTCGGACGATGATCTGGTGATGCGCTGTGACGCCGATCTCTCCACGTTCCAATCCGTGGGTGACGCCGTCGCTATGGTAGACGAGCAGCACGGCATTGTCGTGTGTCAAAGGGTGCGGTGACGTCATGCTGATGGCGGCGCTTCCGTTTACGCCGGCAGTAAAGCTGTTGCCCTTACCGCGACCGTCCGACGGCGTAAAGCCTATTGGCTTTTGATCGAAATGGTTCTCGAACAGACTGTAGACTCCGTTCGGTCGCAATTGAGTGAAGCGGCAGTCAAGTCGCGCTCCCGCGTCGCTCGGCGTGATCTTGACGGACCCTTTGGCGGCGAACCAATCCGCCAAACTGAAGCCGAGACTCTTGCCTTGCGCATTGAAGGTTTCGACATCCAATGGCCCAGCCACGAGCGCGGGCCGAAAGCCCGCGATGTGCGGAATGTTTTGCGGCCCGATGCCGGCTGGGGCCGAGGGGTCTTTGACGAACGCATGGGGATCAAGCGGCTGGGCCTGATGGGTCTCATCGGAGAAAAACACCGCATGCAGAATGAATTGGAGATCGCGGGCTGTCTCCGGAGCAGCCCACGCCTGCGTGCGCCCTGCCGCGGCAATACCAAGAGTTACTCCAGCACCAAGCAGGCATCGACGGGTCAGTCTGTTCATGGCTACGTGTCCTAACGAGTTGCGGTGAATAGTCGGAAGCCGTTTACGACCCACGCTGTTGCATCAGCATGGGTGCATTCGAGTGGGATCGCCACACCGCGACCATCAAAAGCGTGTCGTGAGATCAACCAGCCAAGTGGGAGATGCAGCGACGAGCGCGGCCTCGAGTGTGTGATCGAACCCGCTAAGAATCATCGTTGCTACGGCCAACGCTCCTACGCCGAGGATGACCTTACCGAGCTTCCCCGCTCCTATGAGATTGCCCCGCCAGCGACTGAGCGCCTGGCGTGAGAGCGAGCCGACGACGAGCAGCGGGATGGCGGTCCCAAGACCGAACGCCACCATGACGATCGCCACGCTGGCAAGATCGCGTCCCTGAGCCGCGAGGACGGAGGCTGCACCGAGGGTCGGCCCGACACAGGGGCTCCAGATCGCGCCGAGCAGCAATCCGAGAACGAATTGGCCGCGAAGCCCACTCGGCGAGATTCGCGCGATCAACCGATTGCCGGCATTGCTGATCCCTCCGGCGGCGATTGCGAAGCGCTGTTGCAGTGCGCCGCTGAGCAGCACCACCCCCAGGAGACCCAGGAGCACCGCGGAAATCGAACGGAAGACGCTGCCGTCGAGGCCAATAGAAAAGCCGACCGTCGCCACGAAGAGCCCGACAGCGACGAATGAGGTGACCAGGCCGGCGGCCAATGCCGGCACACCCAGGCGGTGTGCAGCGACCGCCGGTCCGAGGACAAGCGGTAGCAGCGGAAGAATGCATGGGGATAGTGTCGAAAGGATTCCGGCCACGAAGCCGAAACCGATACTGCCGATTGGGAGGGCCATGCTTCCGATTCCGCGAACGAGTTCAGTTCGCTTTCAGGAGAAGCGCCTTGATCGAATCGGGATCAGTGTCGCCGACCGACCGTCCCTTTTCCTTGGGGCCACGAAACACGATCAGTGTGCTCTGCGTTTGCGCACCAAACGAACGGACCACATCTTTCTGCGTGTCGAAATCGACCTTGTAGATTACGAGATCCCCGAATGCCGGGTTTTCGACCAACCGATCGATGATAGGACGCTGCTTCGCGCAGGTCGGGCACCAGCTTGCGGAGATGTCGACGAGGATCGGCTTGCCCTCATGCTGGGACGCCGCAAACGCCTGTTGCGTGTACGGCGCTTCTGTCGCTGCCAGGGCGGTCTGGCTGATTGCTATTGATAAGCTCATCGCGAGCATGACGGTGGACAAAAGCTTGATGGGTGACATCCGGATCTCCCGATGACGGTTAAGCGGGAGCAGCCGGTTTCTACTGACGCCGACCGTCCCTAATTCAGAGTTCGGCGCCCACCGCCCGAGGTTACCTCGCCAGCTCAAGTAATTTGGCAGCGGGACGCGGAAAATTGCTTGCTTGCGAAGGCGGGCTGCCGCTCGAGCGCCGGTCCTGCAGTCATGGTGACCGCACCGAACAGGTTTGATCGACTGTGTTCGAGCGACTCGAGGCGATCCGGTTTCTGCGGGCGAACGTGCCTATTGTGGGAAGATGGCGTTTCAGGGCTGTGGCGTCGTCGACATCTTCAAGTGTCTGGACAAATCCGACGCAGTAACTCGATAGATTGGCAAGAGTATCTTCGAGCGCGTGCTGAGATGACCACCGCACGTCGACGAACGGGGCAAGGAATCTCGGACGACGGCGCAGGCCGACAAGCCAATAGCCGCCATCCAGTGCCGGACCGAAGACGGCGTCCTTGCTTCCCAGCAGGCGGAAGGCTGCGGCAACTGAAGCCGCGGAAATTCCCGGAATGTCGCTGCCGACGATGACGACGGGACCTGGTGGCATCGCACGGGCCACGGTGGCCATCCGATCGCCCAAAGAGCCGCGCCCTTGAGGGATGGTACGTACCCCAAATTGTCTCGCACGCCGTGGCGTCGGCGTCATCGCCAGCCAGGTGATCCAACGCTGATCGCCCGACAGGCGGCGGAGCGTGATGCCCAGCATGGTACGCTGAAACCTGAGAGCTTCGACCGCGCCGACGCCCTTGGCGAGGCGTCGTTTTCCTGCGCCCAAGCGGGGAAGACGGGCGAAGATGACGAGATGACACTTAAGCGCCATGTTCAGCCATAAAGTCGATGAATGAGGCGTGGGCGGACGCCCAGGAAATACAGGGTCAGGCAGCCGAGATTGCGGCCGCTTCGCCGAAGCCAGCCGTCCCGGCGCCAGCGAGCGGCCGAGGTCAGCGCACGTGTTTGCAGGACCACGAGCCGCCGGCGTCCGATGCGTCGGATCAAATCGACGTCCTCCATGAGGGGGATGGGGCGGAAGCCCCCCAAAGCCTCATAGAATGCCCTCCGGATCAAAAGGCCCTGATCGCCATAGGCGAGGCCAAGAGTCCGTACCCGCCACGCCACCCAACGCTCCAAGCGGCGGGCTTCGGTGGAGGCGTCGTCCAATGCGAAGCCGAAGACGGCGGCGCGTTCGGCATTGTGGGGCGCCGCCATGAACGCGTCTGTTTCGTCCCTCCAGCCGTTCTCGAGGAGCGTGTCGCCGTGCAAGAATAGCAGCCATTCAGTTTCTGCTGCGGCAGCGCGGAGCTGGTTTCCCCGACCGCGTAACGCTTGCACGACACGCGCGTTTCGGGCCCGGCCGACATCAGCGGTGTCGTCCGTCGAACCGCCGTCCGCGATCAGCACCTGGTCCAGGCGCCCGAGCGCCGCGAGGGTTGCTGGCAGACTCGCTCCCGAATTGAGCGCGGGAATGATGACGGTCAAAGTCATCGCGTCCCCCGCTTTCTGAGCCAAGTGACGAGCAGGGGCACGAGCGCGAGCAGAGCGAGACCGATGCGGAGCGCGATCATTGTGGGCCCTAAGATCTCGTCATTCGGACCGCGCGAGCTCGCACCCGCGGCGATGGATAGGCCGTCGCCGATCGAGGTGAAAGCCAACGTGCCGGGAATGATTCCGATCAGTGTCGCGAGAGCGAAAGACCGCAGTGGGGTGCGAAATGCGGCCGCCGCCAGATTGACAGCCCAGAACGGAAAGAGAGGTACGAGCCGCAAGAACATGAGATAGGTGAAAGCATTGCGGGTGAATCCGGCCTCCATCCGCGCAATGAAAGCGTTGCCGCGGGCCTGCAGCATTCCGCCGAAGGCGAACCTCGCGATGACGAACAGAATGATCGCCCCGGTCGTCGCCGCCAGAATGTTAAGTGCAGCGCCCAGCCAGAGCCCGAAAATCAGTCCGCCAGCGATCGTCATGAAGACGGCGCCAGGCACGGACAGGGCGACGACAGCGACGTAGGTCGCGAAAAACACGGCTATCGCGACGAAGCGGTGATCATCCGTGAACTGGTGCAACCTTTGTGCGTTGGCGCGCAGATGATCGAGCGTGAGGTAGTGGTTCAGGCCCAGCAGAAAATAGGCCACGACAGCCGCAACGAGAAAGCCGACCGGAACGAGGCGCTTTGTGAGTGAGGCGGCCATCATCCGAACCACCCAAGGACCCGCACCAGCCAGCGGGTCCGGGCGCTAAACAGTGCCGGCGTATAGAATGCGCTGGCCGCGCGCTTCGTGATTTCACTGAGGCTGGGATAGGGCACGATCACACGCGCCAATGCGCCGATTTTGAGATTTCCGCCGACGGCAAGACCCCAGGGCACCACGAGTTCGCCAGCCTGCCGGCCGACGATGGTCGCACCGACGACCCGCCCGCGCTTGGTCACGAGGATCTTGGCGAATCCACCTTGAGCGTCGTCCGTTTGCGCGCGGTCGACGTCCGCGAAAGGAGTGTTGAGGACCCTCAGAGCCGAGCCATGGGCTTCGCGCGCTTGCGCTTCGGTCAGCCCGACCTGGGCAAGTTCGGGATCCGTGTAGGTGACCCACGGAAGCGCTGCGAGATTCGCCTTGGCGGGAAGTCGAAACAGCGCATTCCGAAGGACGATCCCGGCGTGGTACGCGGCGAGGTGGGTGAACTGAGGACCACCGGCAACGTCGCCAGCAGCGTAAATGCGGCGGTTGCTTGTGCGCAGGCGCGCATCGACCTCTATCCCCTTTTCGCTGTAGCGGACGTCGGCCGCCTCGGGGTGGAGACCTTCGATATTCGGCCGGCGCCCTGCCGCGACCAACACGTGGCTCGCTTCAAGCTCACGTCGAGCCCCGTCCCGGCCGACGAACGAGGCTAAGATGCGCCCACAGGCCCATGTGACGCTCAGCTCGTTGGCGAACTCATGCAGCGCGACGCTGTCTTCGTGGAGTGCTTGGCGCAGCACGTCGACGGCGTCTGGATCGTCGCGTGGCAGAAGGGCACCGCGCGACAGCAAGGTGACCTCGGCTCCAAGGCGGCGATGCGCCTGGGCCATCTCCGTGCCAACGGGACCGCCACCGATAATCAGTAAGTGCTGCGGGAGGACCGTGTTTTCGAACAGCGTTTCCGTAGTGAGATAGGGAACCTGGTCGAGACCGGGGATCGGCGGGACGCGCGGCCGGCTTCCGGTCGCGATGACGATCCTGCGGGCGCGGATGCGCTGGCCGGCGGCCTCGACCGTCTGTCTGTCCAAGAAGCGCGCGTGCTCCCGGATCACAGTACAGCCGAGCCGTGTGAAGCGTTCCTCGGAATCGTTTGGCGCGATAGCTTTGATGACGCTCTGCACCTGGCCATGCACCTTGTCGAAGTCGAAACGTGCTTCGGCCGGTAGGCGGCTGTAGGGGGCCAACTCTCGGAGCGAGTGAGCAAGCTTGGCGACCGCCAAGAACGACTTCGAAGGCACGCATCCGGTGTTGAGGCAATCGCCGCCCATGCGATGGGCCTCGATGAGGACGGTGCGCGCGCCCATCTGCACTGCGCCCGCGGCAATCGTCAGGCCCGCGGAGCCCGCGCCGATGACGCAGAGATCGGTATTGATTTCGGTGGAGCGCCGGATTGATCTAGTGCTGCGCACTACACGACGCTCCGCCCAGGACGCAGAACCGCGCGCATAAGGGGTGCATGAGCGGGACGGACCGCACCGTCGCCGCCGCGAGCGTCCCACCGAGATCGAACAACGGATCGTAAGGAAGAAGGGTGCAAGCTGCGACCGTCGGCGAATCCGCGCCCTTGTGCTTCACGACCATGCGCGAGCTTGCACACATTACAGAGGAGGGACTGCGCCCGAGAATTGACCAGCATTGCTCGGTGATCTCCGGCACGTCTTCGCCAGCCCGCATCTCCGGGAAGAGGACGAGGGCCGCGGGGTCGGCGGAGTCAATCGAAAGGCCCAGCTCCGCGAATAGCCGGCCGTAGGCCGCTCTGATCTGATCTTCGGCCTCCTTCCAGACCATGCGACCAGCTACGGATATATTGAATCCGGCCTCAGCCAGCCACAACAGACCTGCGATGGTCGGCTTCCAGCTTCGCGGGCCGCGCAACTGTTCGTGGCCGGTTCTTTCGTAGCGGTCGAGGGAGACTCTTACAGCGAGCCTGCCCGGAAACTCGGCGTTAAGGATCGCGAGCGGCGTCTTGAGCCTCTGCATCGGCTTCATCGCGTTCGTCAGGACCAGCGCCCTGAAACCCGCGCTCAGACTGTCGGCGATCATCTGGAGGATATCGGGATTCATGAAGGGTTCGCCGCCGGTGAATCCGATCTCTGCCGGCGGATGGTCGCGCTCCCTCGCCTCGTCCAGGAAGCGCCGTACTTCCTCTCTGGTCAAATAAACGAGACGGTCATTTCGCGGGCTCGACTCGATATAGCAGTTGTCGCAGGCGAGATTGCACAGCGTTCCGGTATTGAACCAGAGCGTTTCAAGGGTGCCGAGCCTGACGCTCGCACGCGGAGCGCCGGTTGCGGTGACAAATGGATCAATGAATTTCTGCGTTACATGGACCATGGCACATCCGACGTCGCGTCCCCTCTATGATAAGTTCGCGGACAGGCCGAAAAGGTTTCGTCCTCGCGAATCGCGAGGCGTAGCACGGCGAGGGTTGGCGACATCGGCCGCGGCGCCGCGGCGATTCCGTGAATGAAACGAGCGTCGCCGTCGGACGGAGGCCGAGTTCAGGACCGCCTCAGAGCGCGGCCGGCGACAGCATCGAGTTTTGCCACCATGCTTGGGTCGCGCGCACCGGGCGCGGTAACAAGGGCGACATCCAATGCGCAGTCGCATTCATGGGGACAGAGAGTGGGTCTGTCGTCCCTCAGCCGCAGCGCAAGCAGGCGAATGAGCCGCTTGGCCTTCTCGGCGTTCTCGTTCAGCACGCGGATGACATCGGCGACTTGGACGTGTGCGTGATCGGGATGCCAGCAATCGAAGTCGGTGACCATTGCGACAGTGAGAAAGCACATCTCGGCCTCGCGGGCGAGCTTCGCTTCCGGCATGTTGGTCATGCCGATGACGTCGCACTCCCATGACCGATAGATGCGCGACTCGGCCAAGCTGGAGAATTGCGGTCCTTCCATCGCGAGGTAGGTGCCGCCGCGCCTGACTGGTATACCGGCCTCGGCGGCGCATTGATGCGCAAATTTCGCAAGCCGGTCGCAGGTCGGATGCGCCATTGAGATATGAGCGACCAACCCCTTCCCCGAAAAAGCTGCTCTGTCGTGCGATCGTGCGATCGACGAATTGATCCACGACGACAAAATGGCCTGGTGGAAGATCTTCGCGAAGCGAGCCGCAGGCCGACACCGACAAGAGATCGGTAACGCCGGACCTTTTCAAGGCGTCGATGTTTGCGCGGTAGTTGATCGAACTGGGCGAATGGCGATGGCCGCGGCCATGGCGCGGGACAAAGACGACTTCTAGACCGTCGAGCGTACCGAAAAGAAATTCGTCGGATGTCTCGCCGAAGGGCGATGCGACCCTCCGCCAAGTTGGATTCTCAAGCCCGGCAATGTCGTAAACGCCGCTTCCGCCAAGTACGCCTAAAATGGTCATTCTTACTTCGCCCTGGTTCGTGAGCGGACGGCGAAGCCGTCACTTTAGATTGATGAAATAGTCGATGAACGAACGTGCGAGTGGAGAGTCCCACGTCGTGGGACCAACCAGAAACCCTGTGACCAAGCCCCGCTTGTCCAAGACGTAGGTGGTTGGATATCCATAGACGGGCATAACCGGTTCCGGCTTCCCCTCACTGGTCAGCGCACCGAACTCGTGGTCGGGATCAAGCACCACGGTCAGGTGCCGAAGATTGTGTCGATTGATGAACGACTGCACCTGCCGTCCATCGCCGCCGTCAAGTGAGACCGCGACGACGACAAAGCGGTCGGGAGGAAGACTGGCCGCAAGCGCCTCGAGAGACGGCATTTCCTCCACACAAGGAGCACACCAACTGGCCCAGAAATTAAGAAGGACGACCTTTCCGTAGAACTTTTCCATGCTCAGCATGCGGCCGTCGAGGCCGCGGAGTCGCATGAGCGGCGCAGGTTTCAGCGGTTCCTCTAAAATGAACTGGCTTATTCCGTTGCGCAGCGTTGGCGGATTGAGCGATTCGGGGCGTGCATTCGCGCTAGAGATCATTGCCGCCGCAGAAACGAGAACCAGTGTTGCAATGAGCAGGAACGGGCGCGTCCACATCATGTGAAACGGTCCAGCGGCTGGGGCGCCACCCAGGACAGCATTCGTCGTCCAAAGATCCTGCCAAGGGCGATGATCAGGATTGCGGCCCCGAGGTTCCACATGAGGATCATGACAGTTGCGTCAATGTCGTGGAACAGAGACAGGGCGCTTGCGGTCAGCGCTCCAACGGCGACACTGCCCATCCAGATTACGGCAATCGGGCGCAGCCGAGCGGTGTAACGCAGCATGACAAGCAGCGCTAAGGACAGCGGCAGGCTGGTCAACACCAGCGTCGCGAAGCACGATACCGCCTCGCCCATTTGCATGCCCGCTGGGCCTACGGAGACCCAATCGGTCAGGCAACCGACGCCGACGGTCGACATCCAGACCAGCAGGCTCGGCAGAGGCAGGAGGCTGTACAGGCGTGAACGATCGGGGAGGCTGAGCATGAACGCAGCAACGGCTGCCAGCACACCTGTCAGCAGAGAGGCAACAAGTCCAACCACGTAGACGCGATCGGCGAGCTGCTTTGCGAAGTCCGGACGCAGGCCGTGGCTGATGCCGAGCAGGACGAGAACCAGGGCCGCCAGGGCGAGCCAGAAGCACGCGCGCAGAACCGGCGGTCGCAGGCGGCGCACGGGCGTCGCATTCGCGCTGAGAGAGGCAATGAGGTCTGGGGTCGTGATCACGTAATATCACCCTTGCCAAGAATCGCGCGGAGACTCTTGAGAGCCCGATGCGTCGCGACCTTCAACGCCGCGATGGACATACCGCTTTGATCCGCAGCCTCTTTCAACGACATCTCCTGGAGCTTCAGGAGCGTGACGGCTTCTCGTTGGCCTGGCGGCAGTTTCTCCACCGCTTCGCGCACCGATCGTCCATCAGCTCTCGTCTCTAAGTTCGTCTCAGCGTCAGCAATGGTTTCATGGTCTTCGTTCAATGGCGTTTCGCGACGAGCGGAACGTCCTTGTTGCCGCAGCCGGTCAATGATCCGTCTACGGCTGATTGCCACAAGCCAGGGTGTGAAGGGACGTGTCGGGTCATATATCTGGCGAACGGAGTGGATGGTGAGCAAGATGTCTTGGATCGTGTCTTCGACATCTTGAGGAGAGCGATGATGGCGTCCCACCAAAAGGCGCAGATAGGGCGTGATCTCGGTCAGAAGCCGTCGATAAGCCTCACCGTCGCCGGCCTGCGCCCGCGCCATGAAGATCGACCATTCGACGTCGCGCTTCGCCGAAGTACTATCAGCATGGCGACTGGTCTGGCTTCCACCAACGACTCTCAATAGCGGGTTACCCTTCTGGTTGCCCGATGCCATCGACCGTCTTCCTCGTAACTTCGGTGCCGCGATTCGACATGACGTCTGGCGCGTTGTTCCATCGTATCTCCGAGGAAGGCTTCTGGCAGGGGATTTCTTTTTGCCGACTGATAGTAACCTTTAATGCTGAGATGCGAACGCATGCGTGACCGCCGCGGGGCCGCGTGACGCCAAGGCCGGGCGGAAGATCCGCCGAGGTCAATGGCGCTGTGACGTCGGGCGAAGCCTCGTCGTGATGAGTGGGCCGAAATGTGCCGCGCCTGCTGAACGTAACCATTCTACCCCAACAGCCGAACTTTGAATTGAGCAGGCTACAACAGCGTGCTCGCTAGCGCACGATCTCCGTCGCTGGCTCAACCCGTTCGGAGGTTTCTACATGAAGGTCAATCATTCGACGTCCACGCTCGTGGCGAGCGCTTTCGCCCTTGCTCTGGGTGGTCTCGCTGCGGCGCCCGCGATGGCGCAGAGCTCCGGCATGATGACCAAGGAGCAGATGATGCAGAAGCAGGATATGACCAAGAAGTCGGTCATGTCCGGCAAGATGGAGATGTGCTACGGCGTCGCCCTGAAGGGCCAGAACGACTGTTACGCCGGGGCCGGCACGACCTGCGCCGGCACAAGCACCGCCAACTACCAGGGCAACGCCTTCAAACTGGAGCCGAAGGGGACCTGCACCTCGATCAAGACGCCGAATGGCGTGGGCAGCCTCACCCCGAAGGCCTGAAGCGTCGATGGGCGGATGGCGCATGCGTCCGCCCAAACCTTCACCCCGTTGTTGAGAGGCTCCCATGTCGACAGAACTCTGTCCGGCGGATAAGACCGCCATACCCCGGCGCGCCGGCGTCGGCCTGAAGGCGGAGCACTATCAGCGCATTCTCTCCGAGACGCCCGATGTCGGGTTTTTCGAGGTTCACGCCGAGAACTACATGGGGGCCGGCGGCCCGCCTCATCGGTATTTGACGCGCATTCGCGAACGGTATCCCCTGTCGCTGCATGGAGTTGGGTTGTCGATCGGTGGCACGCGGCCGCTCGATCGAGAACACCTGACCAGGCTCGCCGACCTCATCCGTCGATACCGGCCGGGACTGTTCTCCGAACATCTCGCCTGGTCGACGCACGATACTGGCTTTTTGAACGACCTGTTGCCGGCCCCCTATACCACCGAGACGCTCGTGCGCGTCTCGGACCATATCGATGAGGTGCAGACGGCGCTCGGCCGCCAGATGTTGCTTGAGAATCCGTCGACATATGTTTGGTTCGAGGAGAGCACGTGGGGGGAAACCGAATTCATCAGCGAGGTTGTGCGGAGAACCGGCTGCGGCTTGTTGCTGGATGTCAACAATGTGCATGTCTCCTGCACAAACCAGCTTTGGGACGCGGAGCGCTACATCGCCGATTTCCCTCTCGCCCATGTACGGGAGATCCATCTCGCGGGCCATACGCGCGAGATTGACGATAAGGGGCGCCCGCTGCTTATCGACACCCATGACAAACTCGTCGACGAGCTGGTGTGGAATCTCTTCCGGAGGGTCATCACGCGCACGGGGCCCATCCCGACGCTGATTGAATGGGACGCCAACATTCCCCCGTGGCGCGAACTCGCGGCCGAGGCCGCTATGGCTGACGTCCTGATGGGCGCGCTCGAAACGAAGGAAGTTCGTCGTGCTGCTATCGGCTGATCGGCAGCGGGAATTTGCGGCCGCTCTGCTCGATCCAGAGCGCCCGACGCCGAGCGGGATCATTGGTCCCGATGGTGACGTCTGTCCGAAGCGCTTCGCGGTTTACCGAAACAACGTCGTCGTGGGCCTCACCGAGATACTGAAGGCTGCTTACCCCGCGGCACGGCGATTGGTCGGGGAAGAGTTCTTCGACGCAATGGCGGGGATTTATGTCCGCGCCGAGCCGCCGCGGTCGCCGATCCTTCTCGAGTACGGCGGGACATTTCCTGCGTTCGTTGAGACGTTTCCCCCAGCCGCAAGCGTGCCCTATCTGGCCGATGTGACGCGCATCGAATGGGCTTGGGTCTTAGCCTACCACGCGGCGGAGGCCTGCCCGCTCAGTTCGGGCTCCTTCGCCAACATAGCGGCTGACGAGCTTCCTGGCCTTCGCCTCCTGCTTCACCCGTCCGTCCAGGTTTGCCGTTCCAGCATGCCGGCACTCACGATATGGCGCATGAATGCTGAGGAGGGTGAGCCTGGACAGGTGACGTTGGATGATGAAGGCGAAGACACCTTGGTCGTTCGGCCGGACGCGACTGTCGAAGTTCGATCTCTGCCGCCGGGAGCTGCGGACTTCATCGGCGCGCTCGACGCTGGGCACACCGTCGCGGATGCGACCCAGTTAGCCACCGCCTGTGATCGCCGTTTCGACCTTACCGCGAACATCGCCGGTCTTATCGACGCCGGCGCGCTCTTCGCCTTTCAGACGCGCACGGGCATCTGCCTTGATGCGCAAGGATCCTAATATGAGCGCCAGCACATTACATGCACTGTCTTCCCTTCGATCGGGCTGCATCGGTCGATTTGCGGAGATGTTGCAATCCTGGATCGGCAGAATTGGTGTGATCGTGGCGCCGCCGATTCTGCGGATCGCGCTCGCCGTTCCATTCTTCAAGTCAGGGCTGACGCGCTGGGACGGTTTCCTGTCCTTGTCACCGAGCACCGCTTTCCTCTTCGAGAACATGTTCAAGCTTCACATCTTCGGCAGCGAGTATCCGTTCCCGATGCCAATTGTCGTTGCGCATCTGGTGGGGATGGCGGAGATCACGCTGCCGATCCTGCTAGTTCTCGGCCTGGGCACCCGCTTCGTCGCGCTCGGGCTTCTGACGATGACAGGCGTCATCCAGCTTACCGTCCCCGAAGGCTGGGCGAACTTCCATCTGCCATGGGCCTCGATGGCGCTCGCCATCATGGCGTTAGGGCCGGGCCGTCTATCCCTCGATGCGACCCTCTCCGCCGTTGCAAAGCGCGCATTCGGGAAAACGAAATGACCTAACTGCGCCCTCGTGGATCCACCCTGCAAACATGGCAGGCCCAACGCTGAGACCGGCTCGAGATCGGATATCGCTCGGTGACGCGCGTCGGAGTCTGCCGCTGAGGCTGACTTTCGAAGATGCCCATAGAACTGCAAGATCTCAGATGGGCCATCATCGCGACGCAGCACCGGAGTCTGCGTCAGGCAGCGGAAGCACTCAACATCCGTCAATCCACGCTTAGCCGCCGCTTGCGCGGTTTGGAGTCCATGCTTGGTGTCCAACTCTTCCAACGAACGAACGGCGGCACTCGGCCGACAACTGAAGGCTTGGAGTTCCTAGACGCCGCGCGCCGGATAATTGGTGAGGCAGAAACAATCACGGCTCGCCTCAAAAGCCGCTCCCGGGGCGAGAGTGGACGCCTGACGATCGGCATCCATGCTTCTCTTTCGGCCGGCAATTTGCGCGCCACGCTCATCGAATATCGCAAGCGCTTTCCGGATGTAGAAACGCACTTGGTCGATGGATCGAGCGACCAGTTGATAGCTGATCTCGCGAGTTCAGCGGTTGACATTGCATTCGTTGCAGAAGGCCATGCCCGATGGGAGGGAAGGTCATTGCCGGTTTGGAGCGAACGGGTCGTGGTTGCGCTTCCGGAGGATCACCCGCTCAGCCGCCGAGAGACGATTCACTGGGCCGACCTGAAAGCCGAGGTTCTGCTGGTGCCGTTGCGTGGGCCTGGTCCGGAATTCATCAAACTTCTCGCTAACAAACTCGGATGCCAAGACGCCGGTCGACTGAACCACCACGAAGTTGCGCTGGACCGGCTTCTGACAATGGTCGGCGCTGGTTGGGGTATCTTGGTTGCGTTAGAGGGCGCAACGGGCGCGACATATCCCGGCGTCACCTTTCGGGAAGTCCACGAGAGCGATGGGCCAACACGTTTGAACTTTTGGGCGTACTGGCGGAAGACGAATAGCAACCCCTCTCTCCGCCCGTTTCTCGACATGGTCCGCGAACGTTATCCAGATCTATCGAGCGATTCTGATCCAAGTTAAGGCTGGGCACGATCGTTTCGCGCCTTGGCGAAGGCGCGATCAGTGGCCATGAAGCGCTGGATCATCGGCGCGATCAGCTTGGCGGGATCTGAGACAGGGCGTCCGGTCGTCCGTCCCAGCACCTCGGCATAGGCAACCAGGTCGCGATGCACGGAGGCGGGTAATTCGAGGCTGACCTTTACTGGCTTGTCATCCGGGAGCGTCCCGAGTTTGAGCTTCGTCACGGCGTTCCTCCCTGCGCATACGGGGCCAGCACCAGATCGCGCGTTACAATGACGCGGACGGGGAAGCCCGGCCGGATCGTGAGAGTTGGCTGGATGTTGAGCTGGCGTTGGACGATCTGCTGGCCGGTCTGGCTAATGCTGTTGGAGGCGCCGCTGCGGATCGCCTGAACAAGGTTGTTCTCATTCTGGCTCGTGCCCGCTTCGGCACCCACGCTGAGCAGGGTCGAGAGGACGGCAGCCTTGAACAGCATGCCCCAATGGTTGTCGACCTCGTCCTCGAGGCCAGCATAGCCCTGCGTGTCGGCGCCGGGCTGGCGTTCCAGCACGATCGAGTTGCCATCCGGCATAATTATGCGGGTCCAGATCAAGAGAACTCGGCTCTGGCCAAAGGCGACGGAGCTATCGTATTGGCCGATCAGCTTTGCGCCCTGCGGGATCAGAAGATATTTGCCGGTCGGGCTGTCGTAGACCGCCTCGGTCACCTGCGCGGTGATCTGGCCGGGCAGATCGGAACGAATGCCCGTGATGAGCGCGGCAGGGATCACAGTGCCGGCCTGCACGATGTAAGGCGAGGCCTTGGCGTCGAGCCGGTCCGTGCGCTTGTCCGTCGAAGCGTTGAGGAAGGCCGTCTTGCGGTCCTGCATGTTCTGCGCGGCGCCGGCTTCGACCGGCGGTGTGGGCGGCGGGCCCGCCGTGGTCCCCGTTGCAGCCGGCGCGGCGAGCCCGACCGGCCGAGGCTGCTGACTGGTCTGGGCGAAGAGACGGCTGAGCCGCGCCGCCTCGATCTCTTGCGCTCGGCGCTGCGCTTCCGGATCGGGCGTCGTTGCGGAAGCGACGGTGTTCGGCGCAGCACCGGCATTGAGGATCGGCTTGCCGAGATCGCCGGGCAGTGGCGGCCCAAGCGGCGGAGCCTGCCGCGGCAGGCCGGTATAGTCTTTTGGGAGTCTTGCCAGGCCTTCAGCCGAGGGACGGCTCTGCGTTGAGAGTAGCTCTTGGCCGCTCTGCGCCGCGTGGCGAGTCTGGAGCGCGTAGCCGAGCGCGCCCGCGACGGCGAGCGCCGAAACGGCGCCCAGACCAATCAGCACCCTGCGCGACAAGCGCGTGACGCGTGGCCGTTCGCCCCGAAGCCGCAGGTCAGGCGGTACGACGGGCGTTGGCGACGGCGGTTGTTCTTCAGGGCCTTCCGCCGTCATGACCGCGGCCTTCCGTCGGTGCGGACGATGCGGACGCGCCGCTCGCTATCCTTGTCGCCGAGACGCAATTCGGCGGCGGCGAACAGGCGGTCAACGATGTAGTAGTTGCGGTTCACCCGGTAGTTCACCAGCTCGGAGCCGCCGGCCGGACCGATGACGAACAGCGGCGGCATCTCGCCCTGGGCAATGCCGCTCGGGAATTCGATATAGACCTTCTTCCCGTCGTCGAAGGCGCGCAGCGGCCGCCAGGCCGGGTTGTCGCCCTGGATCGCGTAACGGAAGTTGATCGAGGCGAGATCGACGCCGGCCGCGATCGGTGCCGCGGCGGCGGCCTCCTGGTTCTGCCGCCGAAGCGCGATGAGCTGGTCTTCGGGATACTGCCAGGAGACTGAGGCCATATAGGTCTTCTCCGTCGAGCGCAGCTCAAGGAGATAGGTCCGCCGATCCGTGTTGATCACCAGATTGGTGAGCAGCTGCGGTCTCGTCGGCTTGACTAGGATGTGGACCTTCTTGGTCGCGCCCGCGCCACTCCCGGTATCGCCGATGATCCACCGCACGGTGTCGCCGGCTGCCACGGGGCCGGAGCCGACGAGCTGCTCGCCGTCCTGCAGTGCAATATCGGTGATCTCGCCGGGCGCCGTATAGACTTGATAGAGCGCTCCGCCGGAGAAGGGATAGACCTGAACCGCGTTGATGAAGCCGTTGCGCACCGGCTGGATTCGCGCCGCGGCATTGGCTTGGTTGACACGCACAGTCGGGTCAGCGGCTTCCGGTGTCGGCTTTCCACCTTCGATCGGCTTCAATTGTCCGGGTAGCGGAAGTGGCTTGGGAAGCTCGACGATCCTGATGGGCGCCGGTGGATCGACGGTGAGCTTGGCTGGCGCGGCGCTGTCGTAATTGATGTCGGGCGGAACGAAATTGTTCGCACAACCGCCAAGCGCGGTGACGGACATCAGCAAAGACATGAGGCCGGCCTTACGGAAAGCCGCATTTGCTCCCCTCCGGCTTTGCGGATTGGCGGAGAAACGTGAAGCCGGACCGCCGGCCTCCTTAGAAATCGGCGGGGTCATTGTCCCAGCTCCTTCGACCAGTTGATTGCGGTGACGTAGATGCCGAGTGGGTTCTTGCGGAGCACGTCGGCGGAAGCTGGCGTCTGAATCGCGATGGTGAGGATCGCGGTCCAACGAGTGTTGTCGGCGAGCGCGCCGTCCTGATAGCGATGCTCGACCCATTCGACGCGGAAGCTCGAGGGCGAGGCGCGGATCACGCTTGAGACGTCGATGGCGATCTGCTGCTTGCCGAGCTTGGCGAACGGGTCGTTGGCGCGGGCATAGTCGTTCAGCGCCTGGGAGCCCGAGGTGGTGGTGAAGTCGTATGCTTGCAGCCAGTTCTGCCGCACGATGATCGGATCGGCCGGCAGAGCGCGGACCATCTGGACAAAGTGGGCGAGATACCAGGCGATTTGTGGGTCGCTTGGCGTGTAGTCGGCGGCGGCGGGGGCGACAGCCTGCGCTTGGCCGAGCTTGTCGACCTGCACGACCCAAGGGACGATGCTGCCGTGAGTCGATTGCCAGACGAGGCCGCCGGCGAGGCCCATGGAGAGCGCGAGCGAACCGAAGGCCATGAGCCGCCAGTTCTTCGCTTGCACCCGGGCCGAGCCGATGCGGTCGTCCCACACCTGGGCGGCGCGCTGATAGGGGGTCTCAGGCTCGGGCGTCCGGCCGTAACGAACCGTGGGGCGGCGGAACAGCGCCATCTCTTATTCTCCTCCTGTGAGATCGACGGAATGGCCGCCGCCATGGCTGTCGCCGGACTTGAGGCCTTGTGCGGCCGTCTGCGCCCCGTGGACCATCGACTGGTTGCGCTTCATGCGTTGTGCCCAGGCCGGCGGGCCGAAGTCGGCTGACCCACTCCCGGCCGGCGCTGGCCCGCTCGGCGGATTGCCGCCGACCGTTCCCGCGGTCGACGGGCCGCCCGTGGCGGCGAAGCTGGAACGCGCGCCGGCTGCGAAGCTTTGGCGCATGGAGCTAGCGGCCTGGGCGGCAGCGCGCCGCATCGGGCCTGATGCAGCTGAAGCCGCCGCGCGTCCCACCCCGCCAAGACCCGCCGCGACGCTCGACGCGCCGGATCGTCCGGCCGAAGCCAGGCTGTAGGCGGAGGATGCGCCACCGGCCATCGCCGCGCCGCCGCGTGCGGCGGCGGCCGTACCGGAAGCGGCGGCCATCGCCCCCTCCCGGCCACGCCGAGCGCACCGGCGCCGGCCATTGCCGTGCCCGCGACGGCGAGACCTGTGCCGACAGCCGCGCCCGCACCGAGTTGAGGCGCGCCAGAGACCAGGCCCGTCGCGATACCCGGGCCGAAGATGCCGAGGCCCAGCATGGCGAGTGCGGCGAGCACCACCGACAGCGCTTGTTCGACCGTAGGCTGACCGCCGGCGTAGGTCTGAGTGAACTGCGAGAAGAGGCCGGTGCCGATGCCGACGATGACGGCCAACACCATCACCTTCACACCCGAAGCGACGATGTTGCCGAGTACCTTTTCGGCGAGGAACGCGGTCTTGTTAAAGAGGGCGAAGGGAATGAGGATGAAGCCGGCGAGCGTCGTCAGCTTGAACTCGATCAAAGTGACGAAGAGCTGTACCGCCAGGATAAAGAAAGCGATCAGCACCAGGACCCATGAGACCATCAGCACCGCGATCTGCACGAAATTCGCGAAGAAGCTGGTGAAGCCCATCATCTGGTTGGCCGCGTCGAGCAGCGGTTGACCGGCGTCGAGCCCGACCTGGGCGAGCTTGCCCGGCCGCAGGAAGTCGGCGGTCGAGATCGAAGAGCCGCCCGCTTTCAGGCCGAGGCCGGCGAAGCTGTTGAAGACGATGGCCGAGAGATTGTTGAAGTTGTTGATGATGAAAGCGAAGAAGCCGATGTAGAGGGTCTTCTTCACCAGCCGCTGCAGGATGTCCTCGTCGGCGCCCCAAGCCCAGAACAGGCCGGCGAGCGTAATGTCGATCACGATCAGCGTGGACGACAGATAGCCGACCTCGCCCTTGATCAGGCCGAATCCGGAATCGATGTAGGTGGTGAAGGTGTTGAGGAAGGTGTCGATGACGCCGACATTGTTCATCGCGCGTCTCCGATAGCAGGGGTGGCCGGCGCGGCGGCGCCTGGGGGCGTTTGTGGCGACAGCGGCCGCGCCGGCCTGCCGAAGAAGCGCTGGCGGTTCTCCTCCCAGACCGCGACGCAATGCGGGTCTTCGGCATCCTGAGGACCGAGCGCGCTGCAACGGCGCAGCTCGGCCGAGAGGTCATCGGATGCTGGATTGATGGTCGGAGACGTCTCGACGACGGGCGCCGAGGGACGCCAGTTGACCGCGACGAGGGTCGCGATGAACACCGCGACCAGGGCGACGATCGCGGCCGCGCGGAAGATCTCCGATCGTCCCAGCATCGCGACGCCTCAGTTGCCGCTGAACATGGCGACGTTGCCGGGCTGATAGCCGGTGCGCGTCGAGAAGGTCTTGTAGTTTTGCTGGCCCTGCGCTTCTGCGGCGGCGCTGCGCGCTTGCTCGAGCGCATCGGCCCGACTCTTGGCCGACAGCACGGCGACGAGGTCGGAGAGCTGCTGGGATTGCAATGCCAGGAGCTGGTTGCCGGCCTGCGCCGCTTGCAAGGCGCCCGTGGCGCTCTGGCTCGCCGAGACGAGCGAGGTCATGGCGCTGGAGTTGGTCGGGATGTTGCCGACAACGCCCGCCTGGATCTTCAGGCTGTCCTCGAACGCGCCGACCGAGTTCTGCCAGCGTGTTTGCGCGTTGGCGACCATGGTGTTGGTCGAACCTGTGCCGGCAGCCGAACCGTAGCTGGTCGAATAGGCCTGCTCGATGCGCTGGACGTTGAAGGCGATGTTCTGCGCCTGACCGAGCAGCGACTGGGTCTGGGCGATCGACGACTGAAGCTGGGTCAGCGTCGACATCGGCAGGTTGGTAAGATTGCGCGCCTGGTTGACCAGGCTCGTTGCCTGGTTGGTCAACATCTGAATCTGATTGTTGATCTGTTGCAGCTCGCGTGCGGCGGTCAGCACGTTCTGGCTGAAGTTGGTCGGGTCGTAGACGATCCACTGCGCCGAGGCGGGCGGTGCGGCGACGGCCAGGGTGAGCACGACGGCGCTTGCCGCCGCCAGATGGCGCAGCTTGATCATGATGACGTCTCCAGGTGGGTCAGGTCAGGGATGAGATCGGCGGCCCAGAGGAGTTCGTGGTCCGCGAGCCAAGCGGGCGTGAAAGCGTCGCGCCCGTACTCCGCGACGACGCGCTCGATCGCCGCATGGTCGGTCTTCGAAGAGGCGGCACAGAAGGCGAGCGCGACCGGGCCGAGGCCCAGCTCGAACAGGCGGTTGCCGCGACGGGACTGGCAGTAGTAGTCGCGCTTCGGCGTCGCGCGGGCGAGGATCTCGATCTGTCGATCGTTGAGGCCAAAGCGGCGATAGATCGTGGTGATCTGCGGCTCGATCGCTCGCTCGTTCGGCAGGAAGATGCGCGTAGGACAGCTCTCGATGATCGCGGGCGCGATGTTGCTGCCATCAATGTCGGACAGCGACTGCGTGGCAAAGACGACGGAGGCGTTCTTCTTGCGCAGCGTCTTCAACCACTCGCGGAGCTGCTGCGCGAAAGCAGGATCGTCGAGCACCAGCCAGCCCTCGTCGATGATCAGCAAGGTCGGCCGGCCGTCGAGGCGGCCCTCAATGCGATGGAAGAGATAGGTCAGCACGGCGGGCGCAGCACCGGCACCGATCAGCCCCTCGGTCTCGAAGGCCTGCACCGGAGCGGAGCCGAGCTGCTCGGTCTCGGCGTCGAGCAGCCGGCCGGAAGGGCCGCCGACGCAATAAGGTTGCAACGCTTGCTTCAGCGCTGTCGACTGCAACAGGACCGCGAGGCCCGTGATGGTGCGCTCCTGCACCGGCGAGGACGCCAGCGAGGTCAGCGCCGACCAGACATGCTCCTTGGCGGTCGGGTCGATGGTGACGCCTTCCTTGGCCAGGATGGCCGTCACCCACTCCGCCGCCCAGGCACGTTCGGGCTGATCGTCGATGCGCGCCAGCGGTTGCAGCGACACTGAATGCTCCGAGCCGGCGGACAGGCTACCGCCGAGATCATGCCAGTCGCCGCCCATGGCGATCGCCGCGGTGCGGATGGAGCCGCCAAAGTCGAAGGCGAAGATCTGGTTGTTCCGGTAACGGCGGAACTGCATCGCCATCAGCGCCAGCAGCACCGATTTGCCGGCGCCGGTGGGACCGACGATCAGCATATGGCCGACGTCGCCGACATGGAGGCTGAGCCGAAATGGCGTCGAGCCTTCCGTCTTGCCGTAGAGCAGCGGCGGCGCCTGGAAATGCTCGTCGCGTGCCGGCCCAGCCCAAACCGCCGAGAGAGGGATCATGTGCGCCAGATTCAGCGTCGAGACGGGCGGCTGACGGACGTTGGCGTAGGCGTGGCCGGGGATAGACCCGAGCCAGGCCTCAAGCGCATTCACCCCTTCCGGCATGCAGGTGAAGTCGCGGCCCTGGATCACCTTTTCCACGAGGCGGAGCTTCTCGGCCGCAAGACCGGCGTCCTCGTCCCAGACCGTGACGGTCGCGGTGACGTAGGCTTGGCCGACATCATCCGAGCCCAGCTCCTGTAGCGCCAGGTCGGCGTCGGCCGCCTTGTTGGCGGCGTCGGAATCCACGAGGGTCGAAGCCTCGTTGGTCATCACCTCCTTGACGATGGCGGCGATCGACTTGCGCTTTGCGAACCACTGGCGCCGGATCTTGGTCAGCAGCTTCACCGCTTCGGTCTTGTCGAGCAGAATCGCGCGGGTGGACCAGCGGTACGGGAAAGCGAGCCGGTTGAGCTCGTCGAGGATTCCGGGATGGGTCGCGGTTGGGAATCCAACCACGGTGAGCGTACGAAGATGGTGGGCGCCGAGGCGCGGCTCGAGGCCCCCGGCGAGTGGCTCATCGGCGAGCAACGCATCGAGGTGCATCGGCGTCTCGGGCACGCGGATGCGCTGCGCCCTCGTCGAGATGGTCGAGTGAAGGTAAGTCAGCGTGTCGCTGTCATCGAGCCACGCGACCTCGGGCATGAAGCCCTCGACCAGCTGCAGGACGCGATTGGTCCGGTCGACGAAGCCGCGCAGCAGCTCCCACGGATCGACGCCGGTCTGCGCCCGGCCCTCATAGAGCCAGCCCTCGACGCGCGAAGCGTCCTCGGCGGGCGGCAGCCAGACGAACGTCAGGAAATAGCGGCTCTCGAAATGCGCTCCGGCTTCCTCGAAAGCGGCCTGCCGCTCGAGATCGACCAGCGCCGACGCAGGATCGGGAAAGCTGCTGTGCGGATAGGTCTGGGCGGCGATCCGCTGCGCCTCGACGAAGATCGCCCAGCCAGAGCCGAGGCGGCGCAGCGCATTGTTCAGCCGTGCCGTGACGCCGACCAACTCGGCCGGTGTGGCGCTGTCGAGGTCCGGGCCGCGGAAGCGCGCGGTGCGTTGGAACGAGCCGTCCTTGTTGAGGATGACGCCATTCTCGACCAGGGCCGCCCAGGGCAGGAAGTCTGCGAGGGTCGCTGGGCAGTTGCGGTATTCAGCGAGGTTTAGCATTGGAGCCTCAGACGCCGAGGTGGGCCGGGTAACGAAGGTGCCGGCGCACCACGTCGACAAACTGCGGATCGCGCTTCGCTGCCCAGACGGCCGCGGTGTGACCCACAGCCCAGATCAGCGCGCCGGGGATCCAGAGCCGGAGGCCGAGGGCGATCGCCGCCGCGAGTGTGCCGTTGGCAATCGCGACGGTCCGCGGCGCGCCGCCCATCAGGACCGGGTCGGTGAGCGCGCGATGGACCGGCGCGAAGAAGCCGGGCACGTCGGGATCGACGATTGCCGCCATCAGATCAGCGCTCCGCCGGAGAACGAGAAGAACGACAGGAAGAAGCTCGACGCGGCGAAGGCGATCGACAGGCCGAACACGATCTGGATCAGCCGGCGGAAGCCCCCGCTCGTGTCACCGAAAGCGAGCGTCAGCCCGGTCACCGTGATGATGATCACCGAGATGATCTTCGCGACGGGCCCCTGCACTGACTCCAGGATGGAGTTGAGCGGGGTCTCCCATGGCATGGAGGAACCGGAGGCGTAGGCCGCCGGGGCGAAGGCGAGCGTCAGGGTGGCGAGTGTGACAAGCTCGGCCAGGCGGCGACGCGAAGAACATGCGACAGCGCGAACGAGGATCATGATGGGTCTCCGAGGGGCAAGGGGTCGCCGCCCGCCCCGGCGGACTGGACGCGGTAATCACCGGTGGCGGGATCGAGACCGGCGACGAAGGCGAGTTCGGAAAGGCGGCGTTCGCTGCCGCGGCCGCGCAGCACCGTGACGAGATCGATCGTCTCGGCGATCAGAGCCCTGGGGACGGTGACGACGGCTTCCTGGATGAGCTGTTCGAGGCGCCTCAACGCACCGAGCGCGGTGCCGGCGTGGATCGTGCCGATGCCGCCGGGATGGCCGGTCCCCCACGCCTTTAAGAGATCCAGCGCTTCGGCGCCGCGCACCTCGCCGATCGGGATGCGATCGGGCCGCAGGCGCAGCGAGGAGCGGACGAGGTCGGAGAGCGAGGCGACGCCGTCCTTGGTGCGCAACGCCACCAAGTTCGGCGCCCGGCATTGCAGCTCGCGGGTGTCCTCGATCAGCACAACGCGGTCGGTGGTGCCGGCGATCTCGGCCAGCAGCGCGTTGGTGAGCGTGGTTTTGCCGGTCGAGGTGCCGCCGGCGACGAGGATGTTCTTGCGATCTGCCACGGCGGCGCGGAGCGCTGCCGCCTGGCCGGCCAGCATGATACCGGCGGCGACATAGTCGTCGAGGGTGAACACCGCGACGGCAGGCTTGCGGATCGCAAAGGCCGGGGCGGCCACCACCGGTGGCAGAAGTCCCTCGAACCGCTCTCCCGTTTCGGGCAGCTCGGCCGAGACACGCGGCCTCTCGGCATGGACCTCGGCGCCGACATGGTGCGCGACGAGGCGCACAATCCGTTCGCCGTCGGCGGCGGACAGTGTCCGCCCGCTATCTTCCAGCCCTCCCGACAGCCGGTCGATCCAGAGCCGGCCGTCGGGGTTCAGCATCACCTCGACGATCGAGGGGTCTTCGAGGAAGATCGCGATGGCCGGGCCGAGCGCGGTGCGCAGCATGCGCGCACCGCGGGAGAAGGCTTCTGAATGAAGTGGTGTGATCGCCACGATCGTCCCCGTCATTGGCCAATCGCGACACGCGATTAGCGACGGGGACGATTAGAAGAGGCAAGAAATAGTACAGTTCAACAAGTATTCAGACGGCGTAGGGGCCGAGCGCAGAGCAGAGAAAAAAGACTTGCTGGATGCGGGAAAGAGTAAGCGGCGCGGCGACGCATCTTTCACTTTGGGATAGGATGAGGACGACTCGCCCTAGCAGGCCCGTCAACGTGCGCGCGTCATCATTCCGCGGCCGGACCTGCTTGGCGCACGTGCATCTCCACTCGCAGGCCGGCGGTCGCGGCCATGTTCACCAGGGCATCCAGCCCGAACAGATCGACCTTACCGCGCGTGAGATCGGAGATGCGCGGCTGGGTCACGCCGAACACCTTGGCGGCCTGCGACTGACTCAGGTGCGCGCGCGAAATATGATCCTTCAGAGCCGACATGAGCGCCGAGCGCAGCTTCATGCTCTCGCTAGAGATTGCGCTTTCCTCAATCGGCTCGGCGGTGCTCGGTTCTGCCTCCGGCTCTGGCGAAGGACGCCCGTTCCCCGCGATATCGAGCGAGAACTGTTCCTGCGAGATGCTGGCGATCATGGAGGAGAGCCCGATCTTCTCTTCCGCCTTGGCGCGGGCGTGTTCCGACATGAAGCTGAGGAGATTATCCAGGCCACTCTTGTCGGATATGGTGACGAAATCTTTACCCTTGTTCACGAAGACGACGGACTTCTTTTTCTCTCGCAGAAGCTCGATCACATTGCTCAAGGTGCCGGTGCTTTTGCAGTCCCAGACCATCAGCCCGTAATCGCTGGTCCGCGCCATCTCCAGGTCCTTCGCGGTGAAATACGCGCGGCTGCCCGCCTTGGCTTTCGAGACGACCCGGTGCACCGGCCATTCGGCGACGTTGTTCCGGGGCGCGTTCCCCGTGCAGAACACAGTCACCTTGCCAGCGTGAAATCGCTGGAGACATTCCTGGATCGACGTGTCGGCGCCATCGGCGTCTCCGACGACGACATCGAAGTCGGAAGACACGATCTTGTTGATCCGCTCTTGCACCTTCTCGTGCAGGCGGCTGATGGAAATCGATCCAGCGATGAAGACGGTCGTCATCGGTCTATTTCCACGTTAGCGAGGCGGCATAGACCTGGTTGATCTTCTTGTACGTCCGTAGCGTCTTGGAGACGGCGTCCATGGTCGCGCCGGTGTCGAACAGGTCGTCCAGCAGGAGCGCATTCCAGCACCCCTCGTTGGTGATGGCCGGATTGATACTGAACCGGCCCTGCAGCGCCGCTTCTTTTTCCTCGCGGCTATGCAGGTTCTTGAGTTGCGGGCTGCCCTGCGGGGCCGGCGCTTTCACGATGATGCTGTCGAACACGGGCGTGTCGGTCAGCCGCCCCAGCTCGGTGGCGATCTCATTTACGGGCTGGCGCGCCCGGGCCGTCGAGGCGGGCATGGGGATGATCAGCCCAATCTTGCCGAACAACGGCAACAAGCTGGTTTTCACCTGCGCTGCCAGCGGCTTTACCTGGTCCCAATCCCCTCGATATTTCAGCTGATAGAGGCACTCGCCCGGTTCGGAGCGGGTCGTGTCGAAGCGGGGATGGCCATATTCGTCATCCCCAAGGTAAACGCTCGAAAGGGTATGCTTGTGCAGGGCGTAGCCAAGATCCCACCTTCCTTCGAGTTTCTTGAGCTGAACTTGCATGACAGGGCTTCCTCACGAGGGCCCCGGTGCGCACCGACAGGGACGCATGGATCATATACAAAATCTTGTATGGGGCGCAATATGCCCGTGTCACAGTCCTACAGACTCCTCTCAGGCCCCTCGGATTTCTCGGGCATGTCCTCGGGAATCTCTTGTCTAAGCTTCGGGCCCTGGCTGAGGCGCCGACCAAGTGCGGCGACGAAGTTGTCGTAGCGTGTTCCGGCCTGCGCCCGCGCCGCCTTGGCGGCCGGCTCTGGCAATGACGGCGTGGTCGTAAGCCAGAAGCGGATAAACAGCGCGAGCGTCTCGATAGCGATACCAACATCGCGCTCGAGCCGCGCCAAACGCCTGTCCTGTTGATCAAGCCGCTTCGCGATTGCCGCCTCACGTCGCTCATCGGCATCGGGTGACAAGAACGATGCGATAGCGGCTTCAGCGATCAGCGACATCGGTTGCTCCCGGCGCGCCGCGTAGGCCGCAAGAGACCGCATCACGTCCGGATCGAGGTAGACGGAGATCTGAGCTTTCTTCTTCGGCGTCGGCATACGTGCCTCACAGTCCCAGGTCGTCGCCCGGATCGAGCGACGCCTGGCACGCCAAACCCTGCATGAGGTCGTTCATCCGGCCGACGCGGGGCGCGTCTTCCTCCAGCTCGTCGGTCGGATCGAGGGCGAATTCGTTGTCGATCGGCTGCTTCTTCTCGACCGTCTCCTGGTTGAGTTCAGGCTGGCGACGGCGGTCCGCGTTCTTCGGATCTTCATCGTCGGCCTCTTCGCCGTCACGCACGGCGGGCGCCGGGGGCCGCGGCGGCAATGGCCGTGAACTCCAGTCGTCGGAACGACTCACTTTCGGCTGCGTCGGCACGGGCGGCGGCAGGATGCGCTCCTGCAAGCGCGCGTCCTCGTAGTAGCGCGCCTTCTTCGCGCGGATTGGATGGACGCCAGACACCATGACGATCTCGTCGGTAGGCGGGAGTTGCATGACCTCGCCCGGCGTGAGCAGCGGGCGCGCCGTCTCCGATCGAGAGACCATCAGATGGCCAAGCCAGGGCGAGAGGCGGCTGCCGGCATAGTTCTTCATCGCCTTCATCTCGGTCGCCGTCCCAAGCGCGTCACTGACACGCTTGGCGGTCCGCTCGTCATTGGTGGCGAAGCTCACTCGCACATGGCAGTTGTCGAGGATCGAGTTGTTCGGCCCATAGGCCTTCTCGATCTGGTTCAGCGACTGGGCGATCAGGAAGCTCTTGATGCCGTAGCCCGCCATGAAGGCGAGCGCCGACTCGAAGAAGTCGAGCCGCCCCAGCGCCGGGAACTCGTCGAGCATCAAGAGGAGCCGCCGCCGCCCGGCCTTAGCCTGCAGGTCCTCGGTCAGTCGCCGGCCGATCTGGTTGAGGATCAGGCGGATCAGCGGCTTGGTGCGGTTAATGTCCGAGGGCGGAACTACGAGGTAGAGCGTCGTCGGCCGCTCGCCGGCCACGATATCGCCGATCCGCCAGTCGCAGCGCCGCGTCACCTCGGCGACCACAGGGTCGCGATAGAGGCCAAGGAACGACATGGCCGTGCTCAAGACGCCGGAGCGCTCGTTGCCGGATTTGTTCAACAACTCCCTGGCGGCGCTGGCGACGACAGGATGAACGCCAGCCTCGCCGAGATGCGGCGTCCGCATCATTGCAGAGAGCGTGGACTCGATCGGCCGCTTGGGATCGGACAAGAACGACGCGACGCCAGCGAGCGTCTTGTCCCCCTCGGCGTAGAGGACGTGAAGGATGGCGCCGACCAGAAGCGCGTGACTGGTCTTCTCCCAATGGTTCCGCTTCTCCAGACTACCTTCCGGGTCGACTAGGATGTCGGCGATGTTCTGGACGTCGCGCACCTCCCATTCGCCGCGGCGGACCTCGAGCAACGGATTGTAGGCTGACGACTTGGCGTTGGTCGGATCGAACAGGAGCACGCGGCCGTGCTGGGCGCGGAAGCCGGCGGTGAGCTGCCAGTTCTCGCCCTTGATGTCGTGGACGATCGCCGAGCCCGGCCAAGTCAAGAGCGACGGGATGACGAGGCCGACGCCTTTACCCGATCGCGTCGGCGCGAAGCACAACACATGCTCCGGCCCGTCGTGACGCAAATAGCTGCGCTGGTAGCGGCCCAGCACGACGCCATCGGGTCCGCTGAGCCCAGCGGCTTCGATCTCCTTCGGTTGCGCCCAGCGGGCAGAGCCGTAGGTCTCGGCATTCTTCGCTTCGTGGGCGCGCCAGACGGACATGCCGATCGCGACAGCCGCGGCGATGATCCCGCCCGATGCGGCGATGTAAGCGCCCTCGATGAAGATGTCAGGCGCGTAGGCGTCGTAGGCGTACCACCACCAGAAAAGGGCCGGGGGAAGGTAGAACGGGAAATGCAGCAGCTCGAACCACGGGTGGCCGAGCTGGGGCTGGAAGCCGAGGCGCCAAGCCGTCCACTCCGTCGCGCTCCAGATCGCCAGCAGGACGATCGCGAAGACGGTGATGACCTGGCCCCAGAGAATCTTGGTCGCGGACATAGAAGACGTCCTTTCCTGAGGTCGATGATTGGAGGGATCGCTCACAGACCGAGCCCCCGGTTGCGGCCGAAGCCCCAGTCGATCCCGCCATCCGCGCGGGCGACGCCGGAGACGTGGCGGCCGAGATGCTTTTGGAGGGAGGGCGTCCAGGGCACGAGTTGGAAGCCAAGACCGTCGTCGATCATGGCGAAGCGGCCGGAGGCGAGCGCGAAGCGCTGCCGATAGGTCCCGGCGACATACTCGCCCGCCTCCGCACCATTGAACGGCTGGCCCGTTTCGGCGGCGAGCCGCTCGCCCAGCTCCTCCACCTCCCTCCGTCGAAGCGTTCCGATCAGGCCGGAGGCGAACACGATCCTCCGCGCCTGTTGCTCAGCGAGGCCTTGCTCGATGAGCTGGTCCGCCCGGCGATCCATCGCCTCGCGGACCTCGGCGCCGAAGCCGGCCTGGCCAAGCGCCACCGGATCGCGCGCGACGGCCTGGCGATCGAGCCAGGTTGCGCCGCTCGCCGTGACCTGGTTTTCGATGGCGAGGTCGGAACGCACGGCAACGGCGACGCGACGGCGGCCTTGCGCGTCGTCGAATTTGCGTAGCTCGACGATGGAGCCCGGCGCGCTGTCGCCGGCGGCGTCGAGATCCGGGAATTTGATGTGATGGGTTCGCCCGTCGACGCCGTCGACGACGGCGTAAGCTGTGCCCTTCAACTCATCGTCGAGACCGCGATCAACCAGGCGGCCGATGATCGGGACATCCAAGGTCTCGCCAGCGAGCACATAGCTCGCCGCGGCCCGCTCAATGCCACGCTCGGTCAGGCTGCGGTGGATACGCTTGATGATGTCGCCGCGCTCGCCGAGCTCGCGCAAGGTCGTCTCCGCGGCCGGGTCCATCGTCCATTGGCCCGGCCCGAGCTGGTGCGCGAGACCAAGACCCTCCAGGCGCCGCAACCGTCCGACCTTGAGCGCTTCGAACGGATCAGGCTGACGTCCGGCATCTGGTGCGAGATCGAGGACGCCGTGTCGATCGGCATCGCGGGCGAGCTGCCGGTCGAGTTGGGTCCAGCGCTCGGCGTCGACCTGGCGCTCGAGCGCGCGACGGATGTCGAGATCGCTGCGCAGCCCCAGCTCTTGCGTCGCCAGGTCCTGGGCCCGGGCACGCATCCCCTCCTTGATGTAGTCGCGCGAAATGACGAGGTCTTGGCCGTCGTCGGCGACGCCGTGCACGATGATGTGGACGTGGGGATGCTGCGTATTCCAGTGATCGACGGCGACCCAATCGAGCTTGGTGCCGAGATCCTTCTCCATCTGGCCGACCAACTCGCGGGTGAAGCCCTTCAGGTCGGCCATCTCCGGCGCGTCCTCGGGCGAGACGATGAAGCGGAAGTGATGGCGGTCCTTCTCGCCCCGCTCCGCGAAGGCCTTGGGGTCGGCGTCCTCGGTCTCGGGACCGAACAGCCTGGCCTTCTCCCCGTCCCGGGTGACGCCCTCGCGTCGTAGATAGCCGAGGTGGGCTGCGAGCGGCGCAGCGCGAGCGGTATGGCGGACGACGCGAGTCTTCACCGTGACCAGACGAGAGCGGCCCGTCAGCAGATGGTTGGCCCGAACGCTGGCGGCTCGGCCGCGACCGAAGGTGGAGTGCCGTCCGCTGCGCAAGAGACCTTGGCGCGAGACGCCACCGCCGGCGCGTTGCGCTGCCGCGAGCGCCTGGGCGACGAAGGGCTTCGCGCGCTGGCTGCGGGTTGAGCGGATGCGGCCCGGCCGAGGCTGGAAATCGTTCTCGTCAGCCATCGCCGGCCCCGGCAATGTGCGGAAAAGTCAGCTCCGGCAAAGTGTTGTGGGTCCGGCGCACCTTGTGCCCCAGGGCCGCACATTGCCGGATCGCTGAAAAATGCCAATAAAAACAACCGACCGACCGAGCCGCACCTTGCGGCCTTTTATCTCGCCCTCGGTCGGTTGGTTTCTGCGCTCCTCCCCTGCCTGCCCTTTCTTCTTTCCGGAAGAACGCTTTGCCGCGCCTGCCAACGAAATCGCGCCCTGTAGCTGCGATGAGGCCCCTTGAGACGTCGGAGGCCGCCGAGCCGACAGGGAAAGCGCGAGCTGACCGAGGCGACGTAGCAGCACGCCGACGGGAGAGCGGCGCGATCACGGCTTCGACGCCGCTGCGGAAACGTCGACGAACAGCCCAGCGGATTGCGGTGCGATGGCCGACAGGTCGCGCACCGCGATGGCAGCCGACGCATCGCTCGACGGCTGTTTGGATGGCGCGCGATCGACAGGATCAGCGCTTGCCGATCGCGTGATGAAGAGAGGGGCCTGTGTCCAAGACGGCGGACCGGAGGCCGCCACGAGGACAGGCCCATCGGTCGCGCCGTCCCCGACAAAAGGGACAAGCGCCGCGACGTAAGCGACGGTTTCAGGCGGCAGCGGACGATGCCGGTCGCGATAATCTTCGTATCGCCCCGGCCCGGCATTATACGCCGCGAGGAATCCCGGCGAACCGTAGCGGTCGTACATCTCACGCAAGAAAGCCGCGCCTGCCAGGATGTTGTCGCGTGGATCAAAAGGATCACGCCCGAGCCGATAGCGAGCGCGCAGCGCGGCCCAGGTCTCGGGCATGAGCTGCATCAATCCCATCGCACCTTTGGGTGAGACGGCGCGCCGATTGCGACGGCTTTCGATGCGCATGATCACCCGTATCCACGCCGAAGGAATTGCGAAGCGCTGGGCCGCTTCTGCAATTAGACTGGCGTAGGGATCGCTCACCGACCGCATCACGGTGGGCGCGGGCTGGGCGTGGACAACGACAACGGGCATGCCGAGCGCCGCTACGCTGGCGAGCAGAAGAAGCGCGCGCCGCATGCGGTCAGCCCCGATCGCTACGCTTCGGCGGGCGGTTCCAGTTCAGCACCCAGGCGGACTTGTCGTCGCCCGACTGGAAGAGGTTGGCGCGGATCGGCTGCGCGAGTGCGGGATCATCTATGACGAGTGAGACGTATTCGCCGGCCTTCTCGCCGGTGCGCTTCCAGCCCGCGCCGATCTCCAGGCCGTCGCCGTCGCCCATGTGGACCCGATAGTCGGGCGCGTTCTCGGCATCGGAGGATTCGGCCGGAACGAGGGAAAGGTCACGGTGGAAGAAGAGCGTCTGGATGCGCCCGGTGAAGCCGGACTTGTCTCGGGTGAACTGACCAATCTGCGCCATGGGAAACCTCCGTTGTTGGCGGGTTGAGAAGCGGGTCAATCGGTGGCCGCGCGCCACACGAAGCGGCCGTCGCCGGCCTCATCGGTCCACAAGGGGACCGCGCGGGCGACGATCGCGGTGGTGGGAAGCGCGCCGAAATAGCGTCCGTCCAAGCTGTCCGGGACGGTCGGGTTCATGAGGAAGACTTCGCTGGGGCCGAGCGTGTGGCAGCCGCTCCAACGCGGCAGCGGGCGGCCGAGGTGATCGCGCTCACGCGCCGCGCCGACTGCGATGTGATCGACCGTGATGGAGTCGCCTGCGCGGCACACGGTCTGCCCAGGTAGCGCCATCACATGCTTCAGCAGCGGCACCCCCTTGGGCAGGAAGCCGCCATCGGCCAGGTAGCTGGCGATCGGTTCGGGCGCGCGCACGGCGACCAGTTCGAGCGCGTGAAGCTGTCCTGCCGGCCGGAGCGCATAAAGCCCGGTCGGCGTGCTCGCCGTGGCGTTCCAGATCAGGCGCGGCGTCGGATGGACGAAAGCCAAGCCGATGAAGACGAGCATGGCGAAATACGTCGTCATGACGTAGCCGAAGCGGGTCATAGCGTGACGCTCCGACGCTTGAGCCAAGCGGCGTGCTGCTCGCGCGTGTAGGGGCGCGGTTCATGGCCGGCGGCGAGACGGTTGTGGAGGTGGCGCCAGTATTCCGGCGCGGCGTCGGCGGGATCGATGTCGAGCGTCTCGACGGCGTCGATCGCCTGGAGCACGCGCTCGACCTTCGGCCAGCTATCGACGCGCAGCAGGATCTCGCCGCCGGGGCGCACGAAGGGCAGCGTCTGGAAGCGTGCGCCAGGCTCGACGGCCCGCACGATATCCATGCGCGAGATGACGGTGCCGTAGTCGTTCGACGCCCAGCGAACGAACGCGAAGACGCTGCCGGGCTTGAAGCTCGAGATGCTGCGGCGGCGATCGAGGATCTTCTCCTCGGCACGCCGCCCGAAGCGCAGCCAGTGCTCGATCTTCTTCTCGATCCAGGTCAGTTCGACATGGGTGAGCGCGACGGGGCGCCGATGCGATGGCGGTACGACAAGCGTCGGCGACGGCTCGTTGTCGTTCATGCGCTCTCTCCGGGATCGGCGGGGAATTCGCGCGCGAAGAGGTCGCGCAGCATGTCGGCGACGGTGATCCCGCGCTGGAACGCGGCGACCTTGATGCGGCCGCGCAGCGCCGGCGTGACGTCGATCGTCAGTCGCGCGGTGAAGGCGGAGGGCTCGTCACCGCGACGGCTTGAGGCGTCGGGCGCTTTGATCCAGCTCTCGGCGTCGCCGGGCCGGGCGGCGAAGCCGCGTCGGGCGCCACCCGCGCTCATGGCGCAATTCTCGCGACTTCGGCGGCGAGCGCTGCGATCTCGAGCGCCGCGGCGCTCTGCGCGGCCAGCTCGAACACGAGGCGCCCAGATCGCGCGGCGTCGGCGAAGACGACACGCTGGCCGATGGTGCTGGAGAGCACTGGCGGATCGTGATCGGCGAGCGTTTCGGCCGTCTCGCGGGCGATGACCGTGCGTGCCCCGCAGCGATTCAGCACGAAGCGCGCGGCGAGCTGCGGACGATAGATGCGGGCCTCGCGGAGCAGGCTCAGCATCTCGGCCGAAGCCCAGCCATCGAAGGGTGATGGTTGCACCGGGATCAGTACAAGGTCGGCGGCGAGCAGCGCCGAACGCATCAATCCCGCGACGCGCGGCGGCCCATCGATGACGACATGATCGGCGGTGCACGCGATTTCCGGCGCTTCCCGATGGAGCGTGTCACGCGCGAGGCCGACGACGCCGAAGAGCCGTGAGACGTTCTCCCGCGCCCGCTGCTGCGACCAATCGAGCGCAGAGCCCTGCGGGTCCGCGTCGATCAGCGTCACGCGCTTGCCGTCCAGCGCCAGCTCGCCGGCGAGATGAAGCGCAAGCGTGGTCTTGCCGACGCCGCCCTTCTGGTTGAGCAGAGCGACGATCATCTCTTCCCTCCCGGCTTGCGACCGAAGGGCAGCGACGGCTGTCGTCCTGGTGGCTCGGAGGCCTGCGTAGCGGAGGTGGCGGGTTTATCCGCAGACCGCGCGGACCAACAACTAGAGTTAGATTCTGAGTTAGACTCTAAGTTAAGGCCCGGAATCGCCGTTTCCGGCCATAGCGTTAGCTGCGGTTCGTGCGTGCGAAGTCCCGATAGGGCTGCGTGCGGAGTCCCGATACCGTTTGCGTGCGAAGTCCCGAGCGTTTCCACAGCGCCATCCACAGGAACTGTGGATGAGCGGGCCGGCAGGATGCGGAGCGTCTCGCGGCGGCCCTGGCACTCGATGCGCAGGCGATAGCCGGGCAGCGGTTGGCGCGCGGCGATGCGCCGGATCTGGAGCGCGAAATCCGAGACGCGCACCAGGCTTCCGGACTTCTCGTGGAGATGCGCGATCTCGAACAGCCAGCCCTTGGGCTGGCGACCAGCGTGCTTGCGGGCGACGCGATAGAGCCAGCGCTCGATGCCGCCGGTCAGCCGGAAGTAGGCCGGGTCGATGGCCAGGACGAGCGAGCGGTCGATGACGCCGCGGTAGAACCAGTCGGGGAGCACGAACTCCATGCCCTCGACGCGGCCGTCGCGCGTCGTGCATTCCTCCCACTCATTGATCCAGGAGAACTGGTGACGGCGCCAATGTTCGCCGTTGCGGATGGTGGTGTGGATAACGGTCGATTGCAGGCGGGCGAGCGCGCCCTTCAGGAGCTTGTAATCGCGTGCGCCTGTCTGCCGACCGATCGCGGTCAGGAGCTGGTAGGGCGTGAAGCGAAGGAAACGCGAGGTCTTGAAGCCGAGGTTCTCGGCCTCGACGATCTGGCTCGCCGCCCAGATCAGCACGTCGGCGTCCCAGATGGTCGCCATGCCATGCTCGGGCACGGCGTAGACCTCGACCCGAACACCGGCAGCTTCGTAGAGGATCGGCGCCGTGCGCCTGGCTTTGGCGAGCGAGAAGAACGGCCGCTCCATCAAGTCGCGCTGGTCGCGCGGACTTGCGTCGCCGGTGGCGACGATGAACGGATCGAGCTTGCTCCGTTCGCTGGCTGTGATGAGGCGGCGCGATGTCATCGACGAGCGCCGCTTCAGCGATGCGCGTGGCCGGCGGCGCGGGCCTCGACGTATCGAGGATCCGACGTCGAGCTGCACGCGGCCTGGTCGGCCCAAGCTTCGAGGTCGTCGATCGCGTAGACGACGCGCCCGCCGAGCTTGCGGAAGGTTGGGCCGCTACCGTGGCAGCGGTATTTCTCAAGCGTCCGCGGTGAGATGCCGAGGATGCGCGCCGCTTCATGCGTGCGGACGTAACGCGTGGCGAGTTGCGCGGCCCTGTCGGGCATGATGTGCCTCCGTCTTGCCTCGAAGCGCCGCGGCCAAGTCGCGGCATGTCGGGGTGACGGTGGCGGAGAGTTCAGGCGTTAGGGGTGGACGAAGATTTTCGAGTAGGTGTGTCCCCCCTCGGTCGCGCCGCTGCGCATGTGAGCGCAGCGCGTGGTGTGCGTAGCGCGGGCGGGCGTAGGACTAGGGTGTGTTCTGGAGGGATCGGTGCGTGTGTTAGCCGCCGCGCAGAAGTTTGAGGTAGCCGCGCTCGACCAGCGCAATCGAGTCGTGAATGAGACGGTTGGCGGTGCGTCGGGCGTGTGAATCCTTCCACTCGACTGATGGAAATCGTGCGTGCTCGGAGCGGAGGATTATTTCGGCGACCTCGCGTGGGCCGCCCCCAAGTTCGCGGACGTCGAAGGCGTGTAGAAGCTGGACGAGCCGGCGCTTCTGCTGAGGCGTCAGGCGAAGGGCGGCGGGAAGAAGTTTGACGCGCTGGCCACGAAGACGGCGCACGAAGCGCAGTGCGACATCAAGCCGGAGTTCAAAAGAGATGTCGGGCGGCAGCAGAATGGCAGGCCGCGTGCTGATCTGATCGCCGTGCAAACGAACGTGGAGTTCGCCCGAGCCGTCGACAACAACAAGCTCACGGCCTTCGTCGTCCGCGTCATCAGCAACGACTGATCCCAGCTGCGCGGGATCAAGCGACGTGAGTTGGTCGAATCCGCCCGGCGCTGTTTCAAGGATCAGCGTACCGGGCGATAGTTCGGGCAGCCAGGTGACCGGGGCGGGCCCAACGGGAAGGCTTGGGTCATGGGCGAAAACGCAACCCCCATCGCCGAGCGAGACCGACACGGGCGGTTTCGGCATCGACGGAGGCGCGTGTGATCTGGCGCTGTGTGCGGACGAAGTCGCGGCGGTAATCGTGGTTGCGGCGCAGGAATTCGACGGCGAAGCCGGGGCGTTCGAGGCGGTTCAGGCGATCAATCGTCTCCGGCGAGCGCCAATATTCCGTGGGCATGGCGTTTCCTCTCATTTTGTCCTCTCTCAAGGGAGGGACACCACGATCCGGAAAAATCGCCGGCAAAGTAGTCCTTAAGGTTGCATCGCGTGTGGCTGCGAGCCGTGGGAGTATGGTGTTGTTCACTGCATCCGCGGCTCAAGCAGATGCCGATAACCCGTCTCCGTCATCCAGCGCGCCCGCGCCAGATGGCTGTCATGAACCGTTTTGGCACGGGCGGGCTCCCGGGTGGGGTTGAGGCCGAAGATTACCTGGACGACTTCGTGCCAGTCGGCGCCTTCTTCGTCGGCCATCAGCAACCGAAGATAGATCGCGAGATGTTGCTCGTCATAGGCGCTCAAGCGGTCGGTGTGCGGCGGCCGGTCCTGAAAGGGCACCTGAGTCATTGCGATCTACCCCATAGAGATCAAAGCGATGTGTTAGGCATTCATTTACCGCGAATTTTTGCAAGATTTGGGCCGCGTGACACTTACTCCGTGATGCCTGGGACGCATCGCGTTGCTCGGGAAATTGGCAAACTGGGACCTCCGCAGCCCGATGAATAGCACCGGCATGTACGAATCGGAACGATCATTCCTGGAACGATAGTTCCTATATCGGCTCCATCATCGCCATGGATCTCAAGGAGGTCATGGCGGTCAATCTGCGTCGGTTGCGTCATGCGAAAGGGATGACGCAGGAGGAATTGGCCGAAAGGGCTGGGTTGAGTGCCCGGTACGTCGGAGGGATCGAACGCGCCGACGTTTCGGCCAGCGTCACCGTTCTCGGCCGGATCGCGGAGGCGCTCGACGTGGAAGCGACTGAACTTGTGCGAGCGGTGTCTTCGAAGGCTCGGAGAAAAGCGCCGATCGAGCCTCAGGCCCCTTGATAACGGCGGTTCACGTCTCGCGTCGGAAGAATTCGACAGGGTCCGCTTCAAGAACCTCGGCGAGCTTCTCCAGCATGTCGACGGTCGCGGAGTGCTGTTCGCGCTCCAGCATGCCAACATAGTTGCGATTGGTGCCCGCACGGTCGGCAAGCTCCTCCTGCGACATGCTTTTGGCATGTCTCAGTCTTCGCAGATTCGTGGCGACGATCTCCCGCAAGCTCATGCGGTGAGATCGCCGTGCCACCTAATATACTGCCACCTAGTAAACTAGGTATTCCGCCCATTCAAGGTCGGCGGTCGCCCTTGGATCATAAGGCGATGCCCCGCCCGGACCAGCCGGACGGGGCATTTGTAGCGGGGTTTAGTCGCTCCGACGGCCGTTGGGGCGGGACCAGATCAGGCTGTAGCCCTCACCGTCCTCGTCGTCGAAGAGGTTTGCGAAGATCGGGGCGGTGAAGCTCGGATCGTCGAGCTTGAGGCCCAGATAGTCGCGGCCCTCGTTGGAGCGCTTGGCCCAGGCGGCGCCGATCTCGACCCGGCCGACATAGACGCGGTGGGTGGGGCTGTTCTCGCCGGAACGGTTGGTTTCGGGAACGATCCGGACGTTCTTGGCCTGGACCGAGAGGGTGACGATTGCGCCGGTGAATTCGTTCGAGCCGGTCTTCTTGAAGGTGCCGATGGTCGCCATGGTAGTTCTCCTTGATCTCTGTTTCCGAGCCCGCACCATTGCGGCCTCGATGGTGATCGAGGGGCCGGAGGCGATCGACGGCGCACCCCGAAGGGGCTCGACAGCAAAGGAGGGACTTTCTTGTCTCGCGAGGAATGACGGCGCAGCCGGCAGGGGAAGAAAGTTTTGACGCCGCTGTTGCGCCATAGGCGGTCGAGGCTTCAGCCGGCCTTCGGCCAGATCAATCCATCGAAGAGGCCGTTCGGTGCGCTCGGCCTGACAGAGCTGACATCAAGGGGAACGTGGCGACTTTCGAGTCACCGCGGAGGCTGGCCAGTGAATTCGACGGTAATCCGGGCCCCGTCCTGGCCACCAACGGATATCCTGCTTCGGAGGCCAAGCTCCGGCTGCACGCCCCGTCACGCGCTTCGTTGGCCATATCCGTAAGACGTCGCCACCTCGGCCATGTCGCCTCAACAACCCGCCACGACGCCCGGTACTCTGCGATGATCGGGTGAGCTTCGACGCCAGTCGGCCCTCACTCCGTGTTCGACGACGAGGATCGCGAGCATACGGAATGCGTGATCTGGCCCCGCCCCAACGGTCGTCGACGTGATGACGTCAGCCCCGCGCTAAGCCCTGTCCGGCTGGTCCGGGCGCGGCCATTCCGGTGAAGCGGACAAACGCCGTGACGGCGACCGCGCCGATGACGGCGAAGATCGTCTGCCAGGTGGGTGAAGGCATCGCCATCTGGGCGATTCCATGCGTGGCGCTGTAGCCAGCGACGGTGGCGGGCGCGACATAGAGAAGGATGATCAGGAGCCGAGCCCACGCCCATGGCACAACGGCGAGCGCAAGCTGGCCAAGGCCAAAGGTGACGCCGCCGGCTACAAGACCCACGGCAATGCCGCCGAGCACGCCGGGCCCCGTGTGAAAGGCCCAGATGCCGATCGTCAGACCGGCGAAAAACGGCAGCGCAAAGATAGCGAGGGTGAACAGCAGCCAGCAGATAAAGCCGATGCCGACTATGACGAGGAGTGGTCCGAAGAGGATCATGGCGGTGTACTCCGTGAGATAAAGGTCTGACGGTCGCGCCTTCCACCACCACCACGGCGCGACCGTGAGTATAACCGCAAACAGGCGCCCGCGGGAGGGGAAATCCCACTGGTCTTCCTCGGTCGAGCTTGTGTGCCGATGCGTCCCTTCATGGCTGGAATGAGTCGAATTCGTGCTTATGCTCTCCAGCGCATAATCGTGGGAAGCTGGATAGAGATGGCCGTGAGCTGATTCGACGCGATGTCGCGTCTGCGTGAGAACGCTCGGATGAAGCCAGCTGGGCGCACGCTCGTTCGTGGCGAGGCAACTATTCCTGAATCGCATTAAAGGATGCGAGTGGTCATGGCCGCATGCGCTGACGAGAAAGTGAACAAGCCGGCGCTTCTCTTGCGGTGCACTATGTGAGATGCATGACCCGTGAAGCCTTGGTCGCTTGTCCCCCGCCTGCTCTCGATCTTTGCGGTCTTGAGCCTTTTGATTGCGCCGATGGTTGGTCCGTCGTCTGCGAGGGCGATGGGGGCTGCCCAGATGGCGGCGACATCCGAAATGGCGTCTATGTCGGACAGCATGCCTTGTTGTTCGGGTGAGAAACCTGCGCAGCCGGATTGTTCGAAATCCTGCCCGCTGGCCGTTCTATGCACGGCCAATTGTCTTCCCGGTTCTCTTCCGGCATCGGCTTTCATTCCCGCTCGGTTCGCCGTGACGAGCGTGAAGGAGCCGAGTGATCATCTGTGGCGCGACGGCCTGATCGACCCGCCACCACCCCGACCTCCCCGAGCCTGAATTCATCGGCGGCTCCTTGTGAGCCGTATCATGCCGCATGACCGAGTTCATGCGGCGAAGCCACGTGATCCGGCCATAGGCCTGATCACGAGCCGGCCGCGCGTCCGCGTGGCTGAACGAGATGAATTTGGGAATCTTTGACGATGAACTTTCTGAATGTGAAATCCGCTGCGGTCGCGGCGACGGTCGGTGCTGCTTGCATCGGAACCCTCTCGCAGGCCTGGGCCGGGATCGGCGACTATGAGTTCCAGCTCGTCCAGAGCGAAGTGAAGAAGGGTGACGGTGCCGTCGTGACCGTTCGCCTGGTCGACAAGCGTTCCGGCAAGCCCGTGCCGGACGCGGTGATCATCGCCAAACGTGTCGATATGGCGCCAGACAGCATGGCCGAGATGGCCGAGCCGATCGAGCAACTGCCGTCAACGGAGCCCGGCGTCTATCGCTTTAAAGCGGCTCTCGTGATGGCCGGGGGCTGGCGGCTCTCGCTCGGCGCCAAGCTGCAGGGCGAGACCGGCACGGTCGAGAACAAGCTCGAGTTCAAGGCGGTACCATGACGCGCATCGGCCGTACGGGCCTCACCCTCGCCGCCATACTGGCGGCGGGGGCTGGAGGCTACTGGGCTGGGCATCGCGATCTTGCGCTGCCACCCATGAACCCAACCGTGGTAGCGTGGCTCCTCCGGGCGGTCCCCTGGCTGGAGGGCGCCACGACACCTCGGGCGAGCGCCAGGCCGACGCCCTCGGGACCGGTGATCTATTATCGGGATCCTGACAGCCGTCCGGCCTATTCGGCGCTGCCGAAGACGACCGCGGATGGGCGGGACTTCCTGCCGGTTCACGCGAGCGAGGACATCAGCTTCGACGACAAGCCGGCCAGCGTTGCCGAAGCTCCTGCCGCCGGCGACCCGAAGAAGATCCTCTACTATCGCAACCCCATGGGCCTGCCCGACACCTCGCCGGTGCAAAAAAAGGATTCGATGGGGATGGATTATCTCCCCGTCTACGCCGGCGACGACGAGGACGGTTCGACCATCAAGGTCGCGCCGGGCAAGCTGCAGCGAACGGGCGTTCGTTCTGAGATTGCCGCCGATCGTGTCATCGTCCAAGCGGTGCGGGTTCCGGGCGCCATCCAGCCGGACGAGCGGAATGTCTCGGTCGTGACCGTCGCGGCTGACTCCTATGTCGGCAAGGTCGAGAACGTCACGACCGGAGACCGGGTGCGGAAGGGACAGCCTCTCCTGCAACTACGCTCGCAGGAGATCGCGACTGCTGCCGTACAAGTCCAGATCAATCCAGGGCTCAATGTAGCGCGTCGGCGTCTCGAGAACTACGCGGTGCCGAAGGAAGTCATCGACGAGATCGACCGGACTCATCAGGTTCCGCCGGCCTTTACCTGGTACGCCCCTCGCGACGGCATCGTCCTCGTGCGTAATGCGACCGAGGGAATGAAAATGACGGCCGGCGAGGTTCTGTTCCGTATCGCCGATCTATCGACTGTCTGGGTACTTGCCGACGTGCCTGAATATGCACTCGCGAGCGTCGAACTTGGTCAACTCGCTAAGGTTCGCGTGCGCAGCTTGCCCGGTAGGACTTTTGAGGGTCGCGTCGCGCTGATCTATCCGCAGGTCAACGAGGCGACGCGCACGACGAAGGTGCGGATCGAGATCCCAAACCCGGACGGCGTTCTTCGCCCTGACATGTATGCTGATGTCGAGATCGAAGTGGGTGGCGGAAGATCGGTGGTCGCGGTGCCCGATAGCGCGGTGATCGACACTGGCACGCGTCAGGTGGTGATCCTCGACAAAGGCGATGGCCGTTTCGAACCGCGTCAGGTCAAGCTCGGCACCCAGGGCGGCGGCTTCACCGAAATCCGTAGCGGCGTCGCATCCGGCGATCGGGTTGTCGTCTCGGCAAACTTCCTCATCGACGCCGAGAGCAATCTGAAGGCTGCACTCAGCGGCATGACAGCGACAGGAGATACGCCATGATCGCCCGCCTCATCGCGTGGTCCGCACGCAACCTCGTTCTGATCCTGGTCGGCACCGCGTTCGCTGTCGCGGCCGGTGTCTATGCCGTCAAGACCTTACCGCTGGACGCCATTCCCGATCTCTCGGATGTGCAGGTCATCGTCTACACCGATTATCCCGGCCAGGCGCCGCAGGTGGTTGAGGATCAGGTCACCTATCCTCTGACAACAGCCATGCTGACCGTACCAAGGTCCAAAGTCGTGCGCGGCTTCTCCTTTTTCGGCGTCTCCTTCGTCTACGTGATCTTCGAGGACGGCACGGATCCCTATTGGGCGCGTAGCCGCGTGCTCGAATATCTGAACGCCGCGGCCAAGCGCCTGCCGGCCGGCGTCACGCCGGGGCTCGGGCCGGACGCGACCGGTGTCGGATGGGTTTACCAATATGCCGTTATCGCCAAGGACATGACACTGGCTGAGTTACGCTCGCTGCAGGACTGGGTCATCCGTTTTGCTGCCTCGAAGGCCGAGGGGGTCTCGGAGGTCGCGAGCGTCGGTGGCTTCGTCAAGCAATATAACATCGTCGTCGATCCGCTGCGGCTGCGCGCCCAGGGAATATCACTCGCTGCCGTGCGTGACGCCGTGCGCAACAGCAACCAGGATGTCGGCGGTCGTACGCTTGAGCTGTCAGAGTTCGAGTTTATGGTGCGCGGCCGGGGCTACATCAAATCGCCCGCCGATATCGAGAACATCGTGCTGAAGACCGATCGGGGCGTGCCGCTGCGTCTCAAGGACGTGGCGCGCGTGGAGATCGGTCCGGACGAGCGACGCGGCATCACCGAGCTCAACGGCGAAGGGGAAGTGGCAAGTGGCATCGTGCTACAGCGCTTCGGCGCCAACGCGCTCAGCGTGATCGAGAACGTCAAACAGAAGCTTGCCGACATCGCGGGCAGCCTGCCCAAAGGCGCTGAAATCGTGCCGGTCTATGATCGCTCGCATCTCATCGAGGCCGCGATCGAAACGTTGCGGCACACACTGACAGAGGAGAGCATCATTGTCGCCTTTGTCTGCGTGGTGTTCCTGCTGCATCTCAGAAGCGCACTCGTCGCCATCCTTATGCTGCCGGTTGGCATCCTGATCGCCTTCACCGGGATGAAGCTGATCGGGCTCGGCTCCAACATCATGAGTCTCGGCGGCATCGCCATCGCGGTCGGCGCCATGATCGACGCCGCCATCGTCATGATCGAGAACGCCCATAAGCATCTGGAGCGCGCGCCGCCGGATAAGCCCCGCGTGCAAATCCTGATCGATGCGGCGAGCGAGGTCGGTCCGGCACTGTTCTTCAGCCTGCTCGTCATCACCGTGTCCTTTCTGCCGATCTTCACGCTGGAATCGCAGGAGGGACGGCTGTTCGGCCCGCTCGCCTTCACCAAGACCTTCTCGATGGCGGCGGCCGCGATTCTGTCGGTGACATTGGTGCCGGCGCTGATGGTGATCTTCGTGCGCGGCAAGATCATTCCGGAGCATAAGAACCCGATCAACAAATTTCTGATCTGGACTTATCGACCGATCATTCGCGCGGTCCTGAAGGCGAAGACCTTTACCATCATCGTTGCTCTTGTTGCACTTGCCGTCAGCATCTGGCCCGCGCGCCAGCTCGGCTCGGAGTTCATGCCAAATCTCGATGAAGGCACGCTGCTCTATATGCCGACCACCCTGCCGGGAATTTCCGTGACGAAGGCGGCTGAGTTACTACAAGTGCAGGACCGCATCATCAAATCGTTCCCGGAGGTGGATTCCGTGTACGGCAAGGCCGGCCGTGCAGCGACGGCGACCGACCCGGCGCCGACCGAAATGTTCGAGACCATCATCAATCTGAAGCCGAAGGAGCAGTGGCGGCCCGGCGTGAATATCGACAGCCTCAAGGCCGAGATGGACAAGGCGCTACAGTTCCCCGGCGTCTCGAATGCCTGGACCATGCCGATTCGTGCTCGCATCGACATGCTCTCGACCGGCATCCGCACGCCAGTCGGCGTCAAAGTGTTCGGCGCGGACCTTGGTGAGATGGAGAAGGTCGCCCGTCAGATCGAAACAGTCCTCAGGGCGGTGCCCGGCACGTCGAGCGCCTATGCCGAACGAGTCATCGGCGGTTACTATCTCGACATCATCCCCGACCGGGAGGCGCTAGGCCGCTACGGTCTTAAGATCGGCGATGCGCAGGACGTTATCGCAACCGCACTCGGCGGCGAGACGGTGACGACAACAGTCGAGGGTCGCGAGCGCTACGGCGTGAATATCCGCTACCCCCGCGACCTACGTTCGAATCCACGGGCGATCGCGACCGATGTCGAAGTGCCGCTGTCCGGTGGCGGCGCCATTCCCCTTGGCGAGGTGGCGAAGGTTCAGCTCACACGGGGCGCGACCTCAATCCGCACCGAGAACGGGCAGCTCGCGACCTATATTTATGTCGACATCAACGGCCGCGATCTTGGCGGCTATGTTGCCGAGGCGCAGAAGGCGGTCGCCGCATCGGTGAAGCTGCCGCCGGGCTATTCGGTCGGCTGGAGCGGACAGTACGAATATCTGGAGCGGGCCGAAGCGCGGATGAAGATCGTGGTGCCGGTGACGCTCCTGATCATCTTCCTGCTGCTCTACCTCAACTTCCGGGCGCTCACGGAGACGCTGATCGTCATGCTGTCGCTGCCCTTCGCTCTGGTCGGCGGGGTGTGGCTGATGTGGTGGCTCGGCTTCAACATGTCGGTCGCGGTGGCGGTAGGGTTCATCGCGCTCGCCGGCGTCGCTGCCGAGACAGGGGTCGTTATGCTGATCTATCTCGATCAGGCGATGGCCGAGGTGAAGACGGCGCGAGCCGGACAAGGCCGGAGCTTCACCCGTGCCGATCTCTACGAGGCGATCATGCTCGGCGCGGTCGAGCGGGTACGGCCGAAGATGATGACGGTCGTGGCCATCATGGCGGGCCTAGTGCCGATCCTGTGGAGCACCGGCGCTGGTTCGGAGGTCATGCAGCGCATCGCTGTCCCGATGATCGGCGGCATGATCTCATCGACGATCCTGACGCTCGTTGTGATCCCGGCGATCTATGGGCTGATCAAAGGATGGGGGCTTCCGGCGAAGGCCGTCCCGGCCTCCGTCGAGGAACTCGAACCCTTACCGCTACGCGAGGCGGCCGAATGACAGGAGAGCGCCAAGATGCACAATATGATGGGCGAAGGAATGATGTGGGGCATGGGCCTTTTCGGCGTCATCGGCATCGTCGTGCTGGTGCTGGTGATTGCCGCGCTCGTAAAATACGTCTTCTTCCGGTGAGACGAGAGCCGAGCCGACTTGTTTTTGGCGCAGTTCGGCGCGACGCTGGTGGCACCATGAAACGCTGGTCGGCCACACAGCTCGTCGCCCTGTTCCTCGCGGTCTTCGTGACCGTGGGGATGAGCCTGTCGGCAGTCCAGGCCAGCGACATGACTGCGAAGATGGCGATGGCGTCCGATATGGGCGCTCCCGGCCACAATGGCTGCGATTGTTGCCCGAGCGGCGGGAATGATAACGACATGAAGGCTATGCCGTGCGCGGCCTTCTGCGTTGCGCCGGTCTTGGCCGTGCTCCCGCAAGTCACCGGAATGGCCCTGGTCCAGAGGCCCGGGTCACCGATTGCAGCACGCGTGGCGCTGCTCAACGGCAGGGCTTCGCCGCCTGGCCCCCACCCGCCCAGACCCGCCAGCATCGGCTGACACCGCGGCCATCGCTTTAAGCGACTAAGGCCGAGGCCAACGAATGCGTGCGCGTGCTGTGCCTATCGCGGGCACCAGTCTGATCCCGCCAACGGGCGATCAAGACCGGCGCGTTCCCGTCATCTACGATGATTCGGAAGGGTCCAACGTGAATATAAGAACTGGTTCTGCCATCTCGCGCCGCGGCCTGTTGCTGGCTGGCACCGGACTGGCTTTGACAACATCGTCGCTCCCATGGCGGGCACGAGCGGCCGCCCCGGGCGACATCCGCATCACGGCTGGGCCGAGCCGTGCTTCACTCGCAGGAGCAGGCCATCCTCGGGCGGAGGTCTGGGCCTACAACGGCGCCGTGCCGGGGCCGGTCGTGCGCCTCCGGCAAGGCGAGCCGGCACGTATCCTCGTCGAGAACCGGCTCGATCAGGGCACGACCGTGCATTGGCACGGCATCCGGCTGCCGAACGCGATGGACGGCGTGCCAGGCCTGACGCAGCCACTGATCAAGCCTGGCGAGACCTTCACCTACACGTTCACGCCGCCGGATGCCGGCACCTTCTGGTATCACTCGCACGCCAACAGCCTCGAACAGCTTGGCCGTGGCCTCGCGGGCGCCGTGATCGTGAAAGAGCGCGAGCCCATCGCGGTCGACCGCGATCTCCTTTGGGTGCTCTCGGACTGGCGCCTCACCTCAGAGGCCCAGATTGCTGGCGGGTTCGGCAATGGCATGGAAGCGGCCATGTCTGGCCGGGTCGGAAACACGGTAACGCTCAACGGCGCGATATCGGACGAGCAGCCGGTCCGGGCCGGTGAGCGGCTCCGGCTCCGGCTCGTCAACGGAGCACTCGCCCGGATCATGGCTTTGCGTTTCGAGGGCCATCGGCCGGTGATCGTCGCGACCGACGGCCAACCCTGCGATCCGCATGAGCCGGACGGAGGTCGCGTCGTTGTCGGCCCGGCGATGCGAATCGATGTCGTTCTCGACATGCAGGGTGAGCCAGGCCGCCGCTACCGCGTGGTCGACGACTTCTATGACGACCTATCCTACACGCTCACCCAGCTTGCCTATGGCGAGAGGCCGCCGCTTCGCCCGCATCCCCTCGATGCCACGCTCAAGTTGCCGCGCAACCCCCTACCGGAGCCGGATCTCACCACCGCCGAGCGACACGAACTGGCGCTCCAGGGCGGCATGATGGGGGGCGGCGGCATGATGAGCGGCATGAGTGGGATGATGGGCGGCATGAAGGGCATGGGAATGATGGGTTTGGGTCGGGGCGCCGCCTGGGCCATCAATGGTATGTCGATGACCGGCGATGGCGACGCCGGTATGAAGCCCGTTCTTACATTCCAGCGGGGCCGCAGCGTCCTGCTAGCTCTCAAGAACGAAACCGCATGGTGGCATCCGATGCACCTGCATGGTCACAGCTTTCATGTGCTGACACGCAACGGAAAGCCTGTGCCGCACAATCTCTGGGGCGACACCGTCCTGGTCTCACCGAGAGAGACGGTGGAGGTCGCCTTCGTCGCCGACAATCCCGGCGAGTGGATGCTGCATTGCCACGTCATGGACCACCAGGTGGCCGGTCTGATGACCGTACTGCGCGTCGCTTGAACTCAACCCTATTCGAAACGGAGAACGGACATGCAAAGACGACACTTCCTCCTCGCCAGCGCCGCCCTTCTGTTCCTGTCGGCGCCCGTGGTCGCCGCGCCCATCCACGCGGTCCTCTACAAGAACCCGAACTGTAGTTGCTGCGAAGGCTATGCCGCCTATCTGCGCAACAACGGCTTCGACGTCGACGTCAAGCCGACCAATGATCTTGCCCACATCAGCAGCAAGGCCGGCGTACCCGAAGAGCTGGAAGGCTGTCACACCATGTTCGTTGGTGGCTATGTGATCGACGGGCACGTGCCTGTCGACATCATCCGCAAGCTCCTTGCGGAGAAGCCTGCCATCGCTGGCATTACCCTGCCAGGCATGCCGATGGGCTCGCCCGGCATGGTCGGCACGAAGACCGAGAAGTTCACGATCTATGCCGTCACGAAGGACGGCAAGGCGCCGTTTATCTACGCGACGGAATGATCGACCGCCGCATTTTGCATGGATGCCGCTCACGAGAAGGTGCGGCTCCGATACGAGCCCGCAAGAGATCGGCGGCTCCATAGCCGAGGAAAAACACTCATGGTCGATTTGAAATTCCTTATTCCAGCGCCGCCTCCCTGCCCTGACAATGCCTTCCAGATGATCGGCCGCTATTTTGGTAGCCGCCGCGGCCTTTTCGTGCTCGGCGCGGTGATCATCATCCTCGGCGTCGCGTTCAATTGGAGCTGGCTGCTTGCGCTCGGGATAGCACCGCTTCTCCTCAGCGCATTGCCATGCCTTGCGATGTGCGCGCTTGGCCTGTGCATGCACAAGATGACGGGCCGCTCGGACAATGGCGACTGAAAGGAAGTATGATGGGCTTCTATAGCGACACATCATCTTCCCAAGGTTGTGTCATCTCGCGATGCGCAACAAGCATTTGGTACTTTACTGTGGACGGGTCGTCGGGCTCGGCCGAGGGCCGGTTGTAGACAAAGCGTAAGGGAGTAGGCATGGGCGAGATCAACATCCCCCGCGATCAACAGAATGCCCTTCAGGCGATCGACACTAACGAGCTGGACAGGCTGGTCGATCAGGCTATCCGGGAAGAACGATCTGGCGATCTGCATCGTCTCCCTCTCACAAGTTGCGGTCCCTACATCTCGACAAAACTCCATCACTTCGAACAGGCGCTGGCGAAACACCACTTGGCCAAGGCGCCACGAAAGCGCGCAGAGACTGAAAGCACTCTTCGACGCGCGGGTAGTGATTTGTCCTTCGCCGTGGGAGCCATGAAGCGCCGGATGGAAACGGAGGAGAAGGAAGGGCAGCTCTTCTACGTCGATGACCAGATCATGCCGCCTCATCGCTTCGACGAACGCCTAAGTGTCAGAGTGAGCTATCGGTGGCGCCGGGCCGTCGATGGCGAGTGGACGTTCGGCAGCATCACGTTCGTCCATAACGCAGATATACGTCCCGATTATACGATCCCGGTCCCCAGTCGAAAGCCGAGCGCCGCCAAGCAGGAGCAGGATCGGCAGACTAAGCTGTATCAAACGTGGGAGCACCTGATGAGAGGAGCGCTCTACTCGATTAGGGACTATTTCAAAGAAGGCGGCGACGGAGACAAGATTCCGGAAACCTTCCAGGTGACAGTCGACGCGCATACCCGCGGACTGAACAATTACAGCACGCAGTTCTGGCGCCAGCAGCCTTGAACTCTTTCTCCTATCCGGAAGAATGATGTGGAAGATGGCGGCGCTCACGCGCCGCCGAACTTCCAGACCGGGATACCGAGCTTCTTCGCCTTGTCGGCGAGATTGTCCTGGATGCCGGTGCCCGGGAAATGAAGGAGACCAATCGGCAGCACGTCCAGCATGGCATCGTTGCGTCTAAAGGGAGCGGCCTTGGCGTGCTTCGTCCAGTCGGGTTTGAAGGCGATCTGCGGAACCTTGCGGTTGTCGGCCCATTTGGCGGCGATCAGTTCGGCGCCCTTCGGCGATCCGCCGTGCAGCAGCACCATGTCGGGGTGCTTGACGTGGACCTGGTCGAGCTTGGCCCAGATCAGCCGGTGATCGTTGAAATCGAGCCCGCCGGTGAGCGCCACCTTCGGCCCCGCCGGCAGGAGCACCTGGTTGTCGGCGCGCTTCTTCGCCGCCAGGAAGTCGCGGCTGTCGATCATCGCCGAGGTGAGGTTGCGATGGTTGACCTTCGACCCGTTGCGCGGCCGCCAGGCTGAATAGGCGTGGTGCTCGAACTGGTCGGCGGCCTGGTCGCGCATCAGCTCGAAGGCGTTGCGGCGTTCGATGAGCGTCTGACCTTCCGCCGTCAGTCGTTCCAGCTCGACGGATTTGACCTCGCTGCCATCCTGTTCACGTTGCGAACGCTGCTGGGCCAGTTCGTTGTCGTCGAGTTCGCGCTCGATCCGTTCGATGGCCCGATGGAAGACATTCACCGTCGACCACAGCAGGTCCTCGAGGTCGGGTTCGAGGCGAGTGTCAGCAAGCGCCACCACGAGGGCGTCAAAGATGTCGGAGATGCTGCCCGCGAGGATGTTCGCTTCTGGAAGCGGCCTGGGATCGGGCTCGTCGTTGAAGGGGCGGTAGCCATAGAGCTGGAGTTCGTGGAGGACCTGGTCGGTCGGGGATGAGCTGTGGTGCGGCTCGAATTCGTCGTCATGGTCGGTGGTCATCGCGGCTTTCCTCGTCGGATCGGCCGCGCCCATCGCGGCCTTCATGGCGACGAAGGCGGCGGGCGGAACGGACTTGCATCCGCAGCGCAGTGGAGGGCCGAAGCCTTGGCGGAGGACCGAAGGGGGCCGGCCATTTTGTTTCGCGATGTAAAGGCGGCTCCGCCGCCGACGGAAAATAGTCGGCCCACGAGGTTGCCGGTCCGGGCCGCTTGCTGCCCGATCGCCCTCTCAGAAGGCCGTGGGTGCGGTCCCCTCCGGCGCTGGGGAACGCATGATCGCCGGCCCTACGGTGACGGCGCTGCCGATCCGCCCCTCATCCCGGTTCCGACTATGCCGCCAGCTCCATGAAGCGGGCGACGTCCTGCGCCGCGATCTGCACCCGGCTCGCCGCCCGAAGCGCGTCGATCCCAAGCAGGCGGAGATCCTCGTTGAAGTCGCCGAGCCGTGGCGAGATCACGATCGCCTCGATCCCGGCCTCCCGCGCCCGGTCGATCAATGTCGCCATTGCGCCGTCGCCGGCCGGATCATCGTCGCGAGCAATGTAGAGTCGCCGCAGCGTGTCCGGGAACAGGATGGCGGAGAGATGCGCCGCCGAGAGGGCTGCAACCAGCGGCATGGTCGGCAAGACGCATCGGAGCGACAGCATCGTCTCGATGCCCTCGCCGGCCGCCATGACCTCGCCCGCCACGCCAAATCGAACGGCGTGACCGAGAAGGTCACCCATCGCCCGTCTCGGCGTGTCGATTGGCGCCTTGCCGAGTGTCGCCTCGGTGAAGTCGCCGGGATCGAGCCAGGTGCGGTGCGCCCCGGTCAAATGTCCTTCGAGATCGGTGACGGAAGCGATCATCGCCGGCCAGGTCTCGGTCGGGCTGTGTTCGTCCGGTCGATAGTAGCAGCGCGGGTGGAAACGCAGGCTTCCGGTTCCGTGCAAAAACGTAATGCCGCGATTACTGAGATACGTTTCTACGAGTGTACGGGAAATCGGCTGCGACATGGCGAACAGTCGTCGTGCCGCCTCCGGCGATCCGGTTGGAGCGGCGGGCGCTCGCGATCGATGCCGATCTGGCTCCGGCTCGGGATGCGGCAGGCTGAGGAACGAACGCGCCTCATCGGCGACGTCCTTGAAGTCGATCAGGCCGCAGCTTTCCTGGATTACGTCGAGCAGATCGCCATGCTCGCCGGTCGCGGCGTCGGTCCATTTGCCGGCCGGCCCTTTCACGGACTCCTTGAGCCGCACGAACATCGAGCGGCCCGGCGTGTTGCGCACATCGCCCACCAGCCAATAGCGGCCCTCCCGCCGTCCGGCCGAGAGGTAGTGGCGGCACACCGCCTCGGCGTCGCGCGCGAGTCGGTGTGCCAGTTCGGAGGCGTCGTGGCGACTCATCACGCGGCCTCCCGTTCGCTGATGCGCAGGGCCGGATAGTGGTCGAGGACTTTCGCCAGCACGCCGGCTCCGGCGGCGTCGGTCGGCACGAACATGCGCAGCTTCCACGAGATGATCTCGCTGAAGAGGCCGTAGGCGCGCAGGCGGTCCCGCATCGTGTCGGTGAAGCCCGACAGCTCGATGCGGTGGACGCCCATGACGCGCGCGCGGTGGAGCTGAAGGCCTTCGGCGAGGTCGAGAACGGTGCGGCCCTCGGTCAGCGCCGCGAAGGCCGCATCCGGCGTCAGGATGGTGGTCCCGGTCACTGACGCGTTCGCCGCCCAGGCCGGCGAGACCCTGCGGCCGATGATGCGCTCGCCCGCATCGGTCTGGAGCCGATAGACGCGGGTCGACTCGTTCGGCAGGCGCTTCCAGATCGGCAGCAGCAAGCCGGCGACGATATGGATCGTGTTGTCGGCGAACTCGGGGACCTCGGACACTTCACGATCCCACGCGGCCGCAAAGGCCTCCCGCTCCGCCGCCTGCCAGTGGCTGTCGTCCATCATCTTCAGCGACGCGTGATGGTGCTCCATCGGCCGGATCAGCCGAACGCGGCGTTCGATCTCGCCATCGTCGAGCATCAGGCTTGGCGCCGGAATCTGTACGGCGGCGCGGCCCGAGCGCTCGTTGAGCAGCAACGCGGCGCGGTGGTCGGCGAGATGGTCCAGCGCCTCATCGAGCGTGACGGGGCGATTGCGCCGGCGCTCGGTGATGGTCAGCAGCCGGGTTTCCGCGGTCGTCGCGGGATGGGTGTAGATCGTCCGGCGATCGATGACGACGAAGCTTTCGGCCCGCAGCGTCTCCAGGCCGACGTCATAGACACCGCTGGCGATGGCGCCTTCGATCTTGGCGTTCAGCAACTGCTCGAACGCCGTGAACAGCACGCCCTGCAGCTCGATGGTGAGCGCCAGTAGGCGGTTGAGGAAAGTCGTGATCGGCGGCAACTCGTCCTTGATGCCGTTGGCGTCCATCAGGTTGAGGCCGGTGGCGGCCTCGAACATCTGGAGCGAACAGCCTTCGATCTTGCCACGCACGAGCAGCATGTAGAGCTGGCGCAGCGCGTCACGGGCGTAGTGCGATTCCAGATTGTCCTCTGGCCTGAAGAGTCCCTGGCCCCCGGTCTGGCGCTGGCCTCGCGTGATGGCGCCTAGCGTGTCGAGGCGGCGTGCGATGGTCGAGAGGAAGCGCTTCTCGGCCTTCACGTCGGTGGCGATCGGCCGGAACAGCGGCGGCTGCGCCTGGTTGGTGCGGTTGGTCCGCCCCAGGCCCTGAATCGCGGCGTCGGCCTTCCAGCCGGGTTCGAGCAGATAGTGGACGCGCAGCCGGCGGTTCCGCGCCGACAGTTCGGCGTGGTAACTGCGGCCCGTCCCGCCCGCTTCCGAGAACACTAGGATGCGCTTCAGGTCATCCATGAAGGCGGCGGTCTCTGCGAGGTTGGCGGAGGCGGCGCGGTTCTCGACGACGAGGCGGTCGCCCTTGCGCACGACGCGGCGCGAGCGTCCGGTCACTTCGGCGACGAGGTCCGTGCCGAAGCGCTGGACGATCTGGTCGAGCGCGCCGGGGACGGGCGGCAGCGAAGCCAGCCGCTCGATCAGCTCATTGCGGCGCGCGACGGCCTCGCGGCTCTCGACGGGCTGGCCGTCCCGGAAGACGGGCCGCGACGAGAGGTTGCCCTCGCGGTCGGTGAACGGCTCGTAGAGCTGCACCGGGAAGGAATGAGCGAGGTAGTCGAGAACATACTCGCGCGGCGTGATGTCGACGCGGATGTCGTTCCATTCCTCGGTCGGAATCTCGGCGAGCCGGCGCTCCATCAGCGCTTCGCCGGTTGAGACGATCTGGATCACGGCGGCATGGCCGTCGGCCAGGTCCTGATCGATCCGGCGGATCAGGGTCGGCGTCTTCATCGAGGTCAGCAGATGGCCGAAGAAGCGCTGCTTGGCGCTCTCGAAGGCCGAGCGGGCCGCCGACTTCGCCTGCCGGTTCAACGTGCCGGTCTCGCCGGTGACGTTCGCCGCCTGCATCGCGGCATCGAGATGGTTGTGGATGATCGCGAACGCCCCGGCATAGGCGTCGTAGATGCGCCGCTGCTCGTCGGTGAGCGCGTGTTCGACCAGCTCGTATTCGACGCCGTCATAGGAGAGCGAACGGGCGGTGTAGAGCCCGAGCGACCGGAGATCGCGGGCCAACACCTCCATGGCGGCGACACCGCCATCCTCGATCGCCTCGACGAACTCGGCGCGTGTGGCGAAGGGGAAATCCTCGCCGCCCCAGAGGCCGAGCCGCTGGGCATAGGCGAGGTTGTGGACCGTAGTGGCGCCGGTCGCCGAGACATAGACGACGCGCGCGTCCGGCAGGGCGTGCTGCAGACGCAAGCCCGCACGGCCCTGCTGCGAGGCCGCAATATCGCCCCGCTCTCCTTTGCCGCCACCGGCGTTCTGCATGGCGTGGCTCTCGTCGAAAATGATCACTCCGTCGAAGTCGGAGCCCAACCATTCAACGATCTGCCGGACGCGGGAAAGCTTCTCGCCGCGGTCGTCGGACCGCAGCGTAGCGTAGGTTAAAAATAGGACGCCTTCGGACAGCCGGATCGGCTTGCCCTGCGCGAAGCGCGACAGCGGCGTGATGAGCAGGCGCTCCATGCCGAGGGCAGACCAATCGCGCTGGGCGTCCTCGAGCAGCTTGTCGGACTTCGAGATCCAGACCGCCTTGCGCCGGCCCTTCAGCCAGTTGTCCAGGATGATGCCGGCCGACTGGCGGCCCTTGCCGGCGCCGGTGCCGTCGCCGAGCATGAAGCCCCGGCGAAAGCGAACGGCGCTCGGCGCATCGTCATGGGCGGCGGTGACGAGATCGAAGGTCTCGTCCACGGTCCACGCGCCGGCGAGATAATCGCCATGCGCCTCGCCGGCATAGATCACCGTCTCGAGCTGGGCGTCGGACAGGAGCGCACCGCCGACGAGCTTGATCGGCAGGCATGGCCGATAGCTCGGCTTCGGCGGCGCCACCGAGGCCATCGCCGCCGATTGCACCAGTTTGGTGGGATGGACCTGGGCGCCTGGAATGCGGATCGATTGGAGGCGGTATTCCTCGTAGATCGCATCGCTGAGACGCGCGCCCTCGGGCGGCGCCCAGTCGATCGTCTCATAGCCGAGATCGACCGCCTCCGGGTCGGCGACAGAGGGCCTAGCGGTTTGCGCGGCAGCCGCGCGGGCAAGATAGCCGCGCACCGTCCGCGGTGCGGCGACAGCCGACATGGGAATTGCGAGGCTTGGCGCGAGAGCCAGACGCGCCGGAACATGCTCCGCAATCCAACCCAGCAAGGTCGTGACGTCGGGCGCAATGCCCCGCGATTCCGGCAGCGCGGCCGGGTTCTCGGTGGGCGCTTTGTCGATGACGATCAGCCGCGTGTCGATCGTGGTGCCGTGCTTGGCGTAGACTGCACCGTCGATCGCGGCCGTGAACACGATGCGGCCGCGCGCCTGCAGCCGGACGAAGGCGTCACGCCAGGCTGGGGTGTCCGGCCCGAAGTTCGCGCCGGTGATCGCCACCAGCCGCCCGCCGTCGGCGAGGCGCGCGAGCGCCGAAGCGATGTGGCGATAGGTGGTGTCGGCCATGCGGCCGGCGACGTTCGCCATCGCCGAGAAGGGCGGGTTCATCAACACGACGCTCGGAACGGCGGCCGGATCGAGATGGTCGTCGATCCGCGCGGCATCGAAGCGCGTGACGGGAATGGCCGGAAAGAGGGAAGTGAGCAGCGCCGACCGGGTCTCGGCCAGCTCGTTCAGCACGAGCGCGCCGCCGGCGATCTCGGCCAGGATGGCGAGGAGGCCGGTTCCTGCCGAAGGCTCCAACACGCGGTCCGCAGCCCCGACGGCGGCCGCGGTTAGGGCCGCGAAGCCGAGCGGGGTCGGCGTAGAGAATTGCTGGAAGGCCTCGCTCTCGGCGGAGCGGCGGGTGTGGGTCGGGAGAAGGCTAGCAATCTTGATCAAGGCGGAAAGCCGGGAAGCCTGAGAGTCGGCTTTGCGGAACAGCGCCTTTCCGTATTTGTGGAGGAAGAGGACGGTCGCCGCCTCGCAGGCGTCATAGGCCGTCTTCCAGTCCCATGCGCCGGAGGCGTCGGAGGCGCCGAAAGCCGCTTCCATGGCGGTGCGCAGGATCGCGGCATCGACGCGCTGGCCGCGCTCGAGATGTGGGAGGAGGTGCTGGGCGGCGGCGATGATCGCGCCGGGGGCATCGAGGCGATGGCCGGGCGACGGCTGCGCGGCCTGGTCGGCCGCGATCTGAGAAAGGTCGTTCATGAAGGGAGCCTCGGGAGAGCGGGAATGGGCGAGCCGGCCGGCGCTCTCTCTTGGACCGCACCGGCTCAAACCCGTTCCGGCCGCCCTCTTCCTCTCAGCGTCGCGGCCGTGGCCGGCATAAGAAAAGGCGCCCCACCGGGTGGCGGGGCGCCGAGCTATGGCGATCATCAGTAGCCGAAGGCCCAGGACGGCCAGGCCTGGCCGTCGTCCGCGGCGGCGATCGCTTCGGCGAGGTAGCCAGCGTCGCCTTCAACGACAGTAGGATCGGAGATCGGCGTTTCATCGATGACGGTGACGCGCGAGACCAGCCCGTCCTCGACCTCGACGTGGACTGGAACGCGGTAGGCGAAGACGACGCGGCGGGGGTGCATCTCCTTATCGGCGCGAGAGGGCGCGTCGTCCGGATGGATGTGATCGTTGTCGAACGCGATATCCTCGACCACAGGTTCGCGGCCGTCCGGGTTGACCCGGTCGATAAAGGCGATGACGCCCTCGCGTCGCTCGTCAAACTCGACATGTTCGGGGTGTGTGGTCAACGTCATGGCCGTCGTTGCAGCGATCTTGGCTTTCTCGATCGCTTCGGCGTCGGCATCCGCCTCGACCGTAACGCTGTCGTAGGCGCGCAGCCAGAAGCCGATCTTCACGACATACTCGGTCATGATGCGCCTCCTGCCGCTTGGGGATCAGATTCGTCCGCAAGAATTGCCTCGCCTTTGGCGATTGCCGCGTCCAGGCGCTGACGCCAGAACGGACCGTCGGCCGGTTCCGCGTCCGGCGCGTGCGCGAAGACGTTGAGCAGGCCGAGCAGCACCTCGAAGTGGTCGGCTTTGCGCTGGACCTGTTCGCCGAACTGCGACGGGATGATGAGCGCCCTGCCGCGATAGGCTGCGTCGCGCCCGTCCCAGACGCCGGTGACATAGGTGGCGCCGGAGGTCTCGACGTCGGATTTCTCGTCGTCCCAGCCCTTGTCGGCGATAGCGAGCGCACAGGCGGCGTCGAGGGTTTCCGCCTCATAGCTACGCTGCCGGTAGACCGGCAGGCGGTAGGTCGTTTCAATGGTGAATATGGACATGCGGCCCTCCTGAAATGCAACGAGCCCGGCGCGAAGGCCGGGCTGTCGGGTCGGTTGAAAGGGGAAAAGGGCGCGGGACGGCCGAAGCCGCCCCGCACGCAGGCTATTCGGCCGCGATCACCTGCGGCGCCTCCGCCTCCTCATCGTCGCCGGCGAGGAATTCGGGCAGCGCCTCGCCGCCGTCCTCGGCTGCGGTGGCTTCGACGGGCGCGTCGTCCGCGGCGGCGATCCGCAGCGGCTCCGGCAGCCAGCCGGTGTCGGCCAGGAGTCGTTCGGCCTCCTTGGCCATGTCGTCCTTCTTCAGGTGGTCGATGAGCTGCGCTGCCCGTTCGCCGGCGCCCTCCTGCACCGCCTCGAGGATGCGGCGCTTGGGCACCCGGCCGAGATAGTTCTCGACGGTCGGACGCCAGCCGGCCTGCACCATGTCGAGATCGACGGCCTGGGCTAGGCGATCGGCCTCGGCGATCCGCTGTTCGACGGTGTGGGACGAAACCCCGGCGCCATAGCGGTCGCCCTTCTCGTAAAGCGCATTGATGCCGAAGGAGGCGCAATGGGCGAAGAGCGTCGCCTGCTCGTCGCCGGTGAGGGTCGTGAGCCAGTCCCAGAGATCGGCCTTGTCCTTGGGCATGCGCTCTTCCCAAGCCTTGTGGCGCACGTCGATCGCCTTGGCTGCGGGCGTGTCCTTCAGCCCCGGGGCCTGCACCGGGAAGCTGGCGCTGCGCACCGACACCTCCATCGCCGTCCCGTAGGAGAAGTAACGGGAGAAGACGTCGAGGCAGAACTTGTGCAGCACGGCTTGGAACGCGACGGCGGGCGTGGACGCCAGCTTGTCGCGCAGCGCGAGCGTCCGCTCCGCGGTCAGCTCGGTCACGAGGCGGTCGGGGAGCGGCTTCAGGTCCTCGTCGTCCTCATCCTCCGGTCCGGCGATCTGTCCGCCGATGGTGATGACGGCGCGCTGAACCACGGGCGCGTCGGGATCGACGCCGTGCGCCCGAGCCGTTGCGGGATCGGTCTCGCCATCCTGCTCCGGGTCGCCAGCGGGAGCCTCGTCCTGCGGCCGGACGTAGCCACGGTCGACCGACAGCGCACCTTCGGCATCGATGCTGACGAAGACGCCGGCGCGGGCGATGTCGGCCGGATCATAGGTGACGGGCCGATCGTCGAAGGCGGCGAGTGCCGCCTCGATCTCGCCGAGGCGTTCGTCCACTTCGTCCGGCAGCTCGTCGGCGCCGTCATACTCCTCCTCCAGTTTGGTGTATTCGGCTTTCAGCGCGTCGATCGTCGCCTGCTCCTCGCTGGTGAGATCGATGGTGACGCCCTCCAGTTCGCGCAGGCCGTGGGTGTGCCCGTAGGGAAAGTCGATGGCGACCTCGATCCACTTCCAGCCCTCGGCGGCGATCGTCTCCGCCTCGGTCTTCTGCTTCTCGGCGACCAGGCCGTCCAGCAGCGCGATGTCTTCGAGCCAGCCGCCGTCATCGGACTGGAACAGGTCGCGCAGCACCACGCCGCCCGCGGCCTCATAGGCGTCGAGACCGACGAACACCGCTCGCCGGTCGGAGGCGCGCACCGTCTTCTCCGTCAGCATGCGGCGGATCTGATAGGGCTCCTTCTGCCAGGAGCCGGAGACCGCCTGCCAGACCTGTTCCTGGCGGGCATGGTCGGCCGTGACGGTGAAGGCGATGAGCTGCTCGAGCGACATGCCGTCCTCGGCATAGATGTCGAGCAGGGTCGGCGCGACCGACGCCAGGCGCAGGCGCTGCTTCACGACGTTCACACCGACAAAGAACGTCGCGGCGATGTCCTCCTCGGAACGCCCCTTCTCGCGCAGAGTAAGGAAGGCGCGGAACTGGTCGAGCGGATGCAGCGGCGCACGCTGGATGTTCTCGGCCAGCGAGTCGTCCTCGCCAAGAATGTCGGTCGCGGGATCGCGGACCACGCACGGAACCGGCGCGGTCTTGGCGAGACGCTTCTGCTTCACCAGCAACTCGAGCGCGCGGTAGCGCCGGCCGCCGGCCGGGATCTCGAACATGCCGGTCTCGGCGCCCTCGGCGTCGAGGACCGGCCGGACGTTCAAGCTCTGGAGCAGCGTGCGCCGGCCGATGTCTTGGGCCAGCTCCTCGATCGAGACGCCAGCCTTCACGCGTCTGACGTTCGACTGGGACAAAACGAGCTTGTTGAAGGGGATGTCGCGCGAGGACGATAGGGTGATCTTCTGAACTGCAGTAGCCATGGGAGTAGTCTCCGCGGCGGGCGGCCAAGAGACTCTCTCTCGACCTCCAACCCGCCGCGAAAACCGGCGCAGCCCTCTTCCTCTCGGAGGACTGCGCCGCAAAGCCGACGAACCAGAAAGACACGAAGCCGGAAGTCCGCATTGCCGCTTTTCCGGGTTTCAGGTCGAGCATCAAGCCGCCTCCTCCGCCGGTGCAGCGGCTAGGCCGCCCGACTTTCAGCGTCGGGCAAGAAGCCGAGAAGCCAGTCGGCGGCTTTGCTGGCCTGGGAGGCGGCGCGGACGACAGCGCGGTTGTCCTCCCGCAGCACTTCGAGCCAGGAGCCAATGTAATCGGCGTGCCGGACGGTTGGAACGATGCCGAGCGAAGCACAGCAGAAGGCGGCGTTCATCTCCGCCACCAGCTCCTCGAACGCATACTTCCTGCTGCCGAACGCGCCGCCGAGATCGCGGCCGAGACGGGAGGGATGGCCGCTGGCGTGCCCCCAGCTCGTGCAGGGCCGTGCGGTGCCAGTTGATCGGCTCGAAATAGGCCTGCGGCGGCGGGACCATGACGTAGTCCGGGCCCGGCGCGTAGAAGGCGCGGTTGCCGCCGATGCGGAGATCAACGCCGGTCGCCCGGATCAGCGCCTCGACCCTGGGCTCTATCAGGCCCGGTGGCGGCGGTGGCGCAACGGCCGCAACCTCGGCTGGGAGATTCTCGCACTGGGCGGCGTTGAAGACGGTGAACCGCTTCAGGAACGGGATCGCGGCGGCTTCTTCGCCGGTCTCTCGGGCGCGTCGCTTCTCGTCGTCCGGCACGAAGCGGTCGGCATAAACGACGGTGGTGCCGTGCTCGCCCTTGCGCACATTGCCGCCAAGCGAGAGCGCTTGGCGAAAGGTAAGCCAGCTCTGGGCGGGGAAACCGTGCTCGATCACGGCGCCCCAGAGGATCAGGACGTTGATCCCCGAATACTGCCGGCCGGTCGCGGCGTTCTTCGGCATGGCGAGCGGCGCCTTCGCCGCGGCCGTCCCCCAGGGCTGGACCCAGGGCACGCGGCCGGCCTCCAGCTCGGCGATGATCTTGCCGGTGATTTCGTCATAGAGGCTCGCCCGGTCGTGGCCGGGGCGAGCCGAAGCGGTCTTGCTGGACATCGCGGGTCTCCGCGACGGGCGCCGGAGGCCTCTCCTCCAGCCCTCAACCCGTCACGGCGAATCCGGTCCGCGCTCTCACTCTAGGGGGCGTTGCGGGGATCTCCCCGCAGAAGGGGGTGCGTCGGCGACCGCGGCGCCGACCAGGGGGAAGGCTTTCCCCTCTAGAGCTTCCAGATCGCGGTTCCGAAACTTCCAATCAGCGGACCATTGACTCCCAATCAGCCGGAACCGATAGTTCCAATCTTCCGGATTCGGAGATGGCATGTTCGAGCGGTTTGTGGAGCGACGGGCGGAGGAAGCCCTTTCTGATACGCCGGTGGTCCTGATCGTGGGCCCGCGTCGTGCCGGCAAGACCACGCTCGTCCGAAAAATGGGAGAAGCCGGGCGGACCTATATCACGCTCGATGATCAAACGGTCCTTGAGGCCGCCCAGTCCGATCCCGCCGGCTTCATCCGCGGCCTCGATCGGGCCATTATCGACGAAATCCAGCGCGCGCCCGACCTGCTGTTGGCCATCAAGAAGACGATTGATGAGGACTATCGGCCGGGTCGCTTCCTGCTCACCGGCTCGGCGAATGTCCTGACTTTGCCGCGAGTCGCCGACAGCCTGGCCGGCCGGATGGAGACCATACAGATGCTGCCGCTCGCAAGGGCGGAGATCGAAGGCCGGACGCCGACTTTCCTGGAGCATCTCTTCGCAGGGAAGCTCCGGAGCCAGCGCGATGCAATCCTCGGCGACGATCTCGTCCAACTTGTCTTGCTCGGCGGTTTTCCCGAAGCGATCAGCCGCGACAGCGAGCGGCGGCGGCAGGACTGGTCGAGGTCCTATCTCACCTCGATCCTCACGCGCGATCTGCGGGATATCGCTGACGTCGAGAAGCTGACGGAACTTCCGAAATTCGTAAGGCTGCTGGCCGAGCACTCCGGCCAGTTGGTCAACTATTCGCAGTTCGGCGCCGGCATCAACGTCAGCCATAAGACGGGGCAGCGCTATGTCGGGCTGCTTGAGCAGGTGTTCCTGATCGCGACGGTGCAACCTTGGTTCACCAATGCCCTCAAGCGCATCGTGAAGACGCCGAAGCTGCACTTCCTCGATTCTGGGCTGCTAGCGACTGTGCGCGGTCTTTCCTTCGACAGGGTCAAGGCAGATCGCAGCACGTTCGGCGCGCTGCTCGAAAGCTTCGTGTTCGCGGAGATTCTGAAGCTGATGACGGCCTCGGACCTGCGGCTGACGCCTCACCATTTTCGGGATCGGGACGGGCGCGAGGTCGACATCGTACTGGAACGCGATGACGGGATGATCGCAGGCATCGAAGTCAAGGCGAGCGCGACGGTTAAAGCCGGTGATTTCGGGGGCCTGCGGGCCTTGGCCGAGGCGTGCGGGGACCGCTTTGCTTTTGGCGTCGTCCTTTATGACAGCACGGACGTCGTGCCGTTCGGCGACAGGCTGGCGGCAGCGCCATTGTCAAGTCTTTGGAATGGAGCGCCGCGGACGAACAAGGCGGACAAATCAAGATAGCCGCCGAGAAAGGGGAAACGATGCTTAGCAGAGGGTCAGAATGGCGAAGATGGGAACCGCATATCCACGCGCCCGGCACGGTCATGAACAATCAGTTCAGCGGCCCGAACGCTTGGGGTGACTATCTGACCGCGCTTGAGCAGGCCGCGCCGGTCATCGAGGCGATCGCGGTCACGGACTACTACGTGACCGATACTTACGAGGAGGTGCTGCGGCACAGGGCGGCTGGCCGCCTGCCCAGCACCAAGCTGGTCTTCCCCAACGTGGAACTCCGGCTCGACGTTGCGACGGCGAAAGGCGGCTTCGTCAATCTCCACCTCTTCGTCAGCCCGGAGGATCCGCAACATCTCGACGAGCTGCGGCGTCTGCTATCGCGCCTGCAGTTCAACGTCATGCAGGATCGTTTCGATTGCACGCGGGCCGATCTCATCCGGCTCGGCAAGAAAGCCGATCCCAGCATTACGGACGAGTGGGCCGCGCTGGCCTATGGGGCCAACCAGTTCAAGGTCAGTTTCCAGAAGCTCCGCGAAGTGTTCTCCGAAAGCGGATGGGCGAAGACAAACATCCTGATCGCAGTGGCCGGCGGCGCGACGGACGGTACGTCGGGCGTGCGGGAAGCTGCGGATCAGACGATCCGGCGCGAAATCGAAGGCTTCGCCCATGTGATCTTCGCGGGTAGCCCGGCGCAGCGTGAGTTCTGGTTGGGCCAGAGAGATCTCGGCCCCGACGAAATCCGCACCCGCTACGGCGGCCTGAAGCCCTGTCTGCACGGGAGCGATGCGCACAAGCTCGACGACGTGGCGTCCCCATTTGGAAATCGCTTCTCGTGGATCAAGGGCGGGCTCGAATTCGATGCGCTCCGCCAAGCGTGCATCGATCCCGAGGGGCGCGCCTATGTCGGTGAGCAACCGCCGGGCTCGGCGATGCCGTCGCAAGTCATCTCCCACGTCCAGATCGGCGATGCAGATTGGGCCACCACGCCCGACATCCCCCTCAATCACGGCCTTGTCGCTATCATCGGCGCGCGCGGATCGGGAAAGACGGCCCTGGCCGACGTGATCGCGGCCGGCTGCGACGCGATTTCGCCGTCGGGCTGGAACGCCGATGAGAATATCAGCCCGTCGTTCCTGGCCCGGGCGCGCAGGTTGATCGGCAACGCATCGACGACGCTGACCTGGGGCGGGGGCGCGACGGTCACGCGCGCCTTGGATGGCAGCGACGCCAACGGCCATATGACCTTTCCGCGCGCCCGGTATCTCTCCCAGCAATTCGTCGAGGAGCTTTGCTCGGCCAAGGGCGTCTCCGACGGCCTGGTTGACGAAATTGAGCGCGTGATCTTCGAGTCGCATTCGCAGGACGATCGTGAATGGGCGCTCGATTTCGCCGAGCTGCGCGACCAGCAGACTTCGCGGTTCCAGCAGGCACGCGAGCGCGAGGCCGAGGCGATCGCCGACATCTCGGACCGCATCGCCACGGAGTTTGAGAAAGAAAGCCTTGTCGCGACGCTGACCACCCAGGTCGGGCAAAAGAAGAAGTTAATCGCGGATTACACAGCTGATCGTGCCAAGCTGGTCGTCAAGGGCACCGAGGCGCAGGTCACCCGCCACACGCGGCTCAGCGAGGCGGCCCAGACACTTCGCAACAAAATCCAATCCTTCGGGAATCAGCGCCGCACCTTCGTCGCCCTGCAGGACGAGGTCCGCAGCGTCCGCGCCACCGGCGCGCCGGAAATGTTGCGCCAAGCTCGGGCGCGACATGGCGCCAGCGGCATGAGCGACCAGCAATGGGACGATTTCCTGCTGATCTATAAGGGCGACGTCGACAAGAGCCTCACGGCCTATATCGCATGGGCCGATGGCGAGGTCCGCAAGCTCAACGGCGTTCCACCACCGCCCGGCGCCCCGAACGTCGCCCTGATCCCGGACACAGCCGATCTTTCGGCGCTTCCGCTCGCGCCGATCGCCGCCGAAATGACGCGCCTCGAGGCGCTGTTCAGCGCCGATAAGGTCGTCCGCGACCAATACGCGGCGCTGACCGGCCGCATCGCGCAGGAGAACTCCGCGCTCCAGACCCTCGAAATCCGGCTCACGGATGCGCAAGGCGCGGCGGTCCGTCGGAAAGACCTTCAGACCGTGCGCGACAACACCTACGGCCGGGTGTTCGAGGCGATCATCAACGAACAGAGTGCGCTGGCTAGTCTTTATGCCCCGCTGATGGCGCGGCTGGCGGCATCGTCGGGCACGCTGAAGAAGCTCAGCTTCGCGGTTCGCAGGATCGCCGACGTTCAAGCGTGGGGCTCGGTTGCGGAAGAGGAACTCCTCGATAGGCGCAAGACCGGCCCATTTTACGGACGGGGCTCCCTAATCGCGGCCGCCACTGAAGCGCTCAAGCCGGCCTGGGAGACGGGTTCGGCGGTCGAGGTTCAGGCGGCTATGACCGCGTTCATGGCAAGATACCTCAGAGATCTGCTGTCTCACGCACCTTTTGCGCCCACGCAGCAGGCCGAATTCCGGGCCTGGTCGAAACGGTTCGCGCATTGGCTTTTCGGCACCGATCACATCACGGTCCGGTACGAGATTTCCTACGACGGCGTCGACATCCGGAAGCTGTCGCCTGGCACGCGCGGCATTGTGCTGCTGCTGCTGTATCTGGCGTTGGACGATTCAGACGATCGACCATTGATCATCGATCAGCCTGAGGAAAACCTCGATCCCAAATCGGTTTTCGACGAGTTGGTGGCGCTGTTTGTCGCGGCCAAGGCGAAGCGCCAAGTGATCATGGTCACGCACAACGCCAACCTCGTCATCAACACCGATGCGGACCAGATCATCGTCGCATCGGCGGGTCCGCATCCTTCGGGCGGTCTTCCGCCGATCACCTATGTGTCGGGCGGTCTTGAGAGCGCGGAAATCCGCAAGGCGGTGTGTGACATCTTGGAAGGCGGCGAGGCCGCCTTCCGCGAGCGGGCCCGTAGACTGCGCGTGAGGCTGGAGCGATGAGCGCGGCCAACCTCATCAGTAAGCGTGCCAGGAAGACGCAGCAAATGGACGCCGAGATTTGACCGCGCTGCCTCCAGAATCTGTGGCAGGCGGCGCCAAGGCCGCACTGGACGGCTACGAGTATCAGCTCGGCGTCTCGGTGTTGGCCGCTCTGCGGTTGATGCTGATCACCAAGTCGGCGAGCCGGATCACGCTCGAACCCGCCAACGAGGAAGATCTGGAGTCGGACCTCGAACCTGCGACGCCTGGCCGTGTCCAACCTAGCGCGAACGTGGCAGACGGCTACAAGCTCGTTGTGCAGGTGAAGCTCCGCAACAGCGGCCCCTGGTCAATCACCGACTTCGAAGCGTTGCTCAAACGCGGCACGACCCGTCGACCGGCCAAACATCATCTCGACGATCCTGGCACGCGCTATCTTCTGATCACGAACGCCGACGCCAGCGGCGTGGCGCGCGACCTCTTGGTACAGGGCTTGGAGGAGTGGCCGGAAGAGCAAACTTTCCCGGCCAGCCTATCGGGGACGTTACCCCATGGGCCGGAAGGCCGGATAGCTATCTGGGGCGTTCTCACCGAGCGTCTCTTGGACTTGGAGATCAACGACATCCTCGGCTCTCTTTTGCGGGTGCCGCAAAGCCGACAAGCCGAGTGTCGCGCGCGGCTGCGCGACGAGGCTCGGCAACGAATGCGCGGGACGAGCCCAGGTGTGTGGACGCGCGAGGACTTGCTGAGCATCATCCGCGGCTGTGGCGGTTATCTGGCGAGCGCTCCCCAACTCGAGGCGTTCGTGCCGCCGGGAAACTACCAAGCCCTAAGCGATCTGCTCGAACGGCGGAACGCCCTTGTCATCACCGGACCTTCGGGTACGGGCAAGACTTGGACGGCGCTGGCGCTGGTTGATCAGGCGCGGCAGCGGCCTTCCGCGCCTGAAATCATCCAGGTCAACGTCAACAACGGTCCCTCAAGCATGCGGACGCTGACCGACACCGGCCCAAAGCTCTTCTATGTCGAGGATCCGTGGGGGCAGTATAGCTTGCGGGGTGGCACCGACGTCTGGACCGAACAACTGCCGAGGCTGCTGCGCGAGGCGCACGCTGGGCATCAGTACGTCATCACCTCGCGTACCGACATGCTCGGTCAGGCCAAGGCCGACGAGGGTCTCAAGCGTTGGACCGTGGTGCTAGACGCCGACCAATACCGGGATGGCGAACTCGCGGATATCTACGACAAACGCTTGGAACTCCTGGCGACGGAGCTGCAGGCCAAGGCCTTGGATTTCCGGACGGACGCCTTGGAAGCGCTTGAAACACCGTTCGAAATCGATCTGTTCTTTACTTACATGGCCGACGGCCCTGAGCCGGATGAAGTCGATCCTGCCTTCTTTCGGCGAATCCTCGCGCTGGCCCATCGCGATGCTGTGGAAGGCGTGGTCGTTTCTTATCTGAATGCCAGCGATCAGACCGGCTGGTCGGCAATCATCTGGGCGCTGCTGACGGCCAGATCGCAATTTGACCGCGGCCAGTTGATTGGGCTTAGCCGACAACTGCGGATCACCGTCCCGACTTTTTCCGATGGGCTGGAGAAGCTGGTGAATCGGCTCGTCGCGACGCGCCATCTGCGCCAGCCCGGCCTGACCGTCAGCTTCTCGCACCCGAGCGTCCGCGCTGGTTTCGAGATCTTCATCAAGGAGAATTGGGCGCGTAGCCAAACGGCATTGACGTCGATGATCTCCGCCTTAACCCAGCTCGGTGGTTCGCAGCGAGACTGGGCGTTCGAGACCGCGGCGCGTTCGCTCAAGGCGATCGCCGATCTCGTTGGCGCCGCTGACAATCTTGACATGGAGTTTGAGGCCGATAGCGCCAGTCGGGCTAGGATCGACGCTTGGCTGGAGGAGAGCTTGGTCGATCCGCGAGCCGATTTCCGGCCCGTGCTGCAACTGGCTTCTGACGTCGGCACGCAGAAGTCGATCCCGTCAGAACTCGCGCGCTGGTTCATCCAGGGTATACGGCGCGGCGGCCAGTTCTTCCTCGACAGATGGCAGCCGCCGAGCTTCGACGACGCTTGGTATGAGCGCGTCTCGGCCGATACTCGGTCGTTCGCGATCGCTGATCGCTTTGTCCGTGAGCAATTGCCTGAGGACCGGGACGGCTTCGGCGATACCTTTCCTAATAAGCTTGATCGGATCGCGACCGGCCTAACACCAGCCTTTCTTGCGGCAGCGCGCAAATTGGTCGCTTCCGGCTTCGACAGAAATGTCGGCGCGGTGGCCGCTGGCGCCGTGCGAGACCTTGACCGCTATGAAGAGGTGCTCGAGGCGGCGCTCGAAGAACTAGCGAGGCTTCGCCGCTCATATGAGCGCGAAGGTAAAGAACAATGGCGCGCGATCGAAGACGGTGAATGCGATGCGGCCGTCGAGGAAGGCTACCAATCCCAGCATGAGGAAGATGGCTATGCCGCCGGCACTCTCGTTGATGCCTATGTGAAGCAAGTCAGGGCACTCGGCCGCTGGCGGGCCTTGGCTGAACATCCCCGGATCGCTGAGCTGTGTCGCGCGTGGGCCGACGACGTCGCACGGGCGAGCGGACCGGTTCCGCTGGAGGAACTTCGGACCCTCATCGCTGTCGCGCGGTCCAGCAATGACGAAGACCGTGTCTGGGAGGCAGCGCGCGAGCATTGGCAAGCCTCGCTTTCCTCCGACCTTGAAGAGCGGATTCTCTCGAATCCGAGTGACGAGAGTTTGCGCGGTGCGCTCGCCTATTGCGCCTTGATCAAATCGCCGACCGCGCTCGCGCGGTGCTTCGAACGATTGGCCCACACACCCGCATCTTTCGTGCATCTGCTGGTGGACGCGCACGCGGCGCAGCGCCGCATTTCGAGCAAGACGCGGGCGCGGCGGATCCGATCTCTCATGGCGATGCTTCCGGGTGTGGCCGTCGAGATATTTCAGGCCCTATCCCTGAAAGATAAAGCCGCATCAGTTGTCGGCCGAGAGGCCCTGCACTTGCTGGACCAAGCGGCAGAAGCAGCGACGCCCTCGGTACTTGACGAGATTGTGCAGGTACTGATCGCCAGCGGCGGTGCCCCGTCAGCGGCCATCCGACGTTGGCTTATTGAGACCGCGGACCATCGACTGGCAAAGGCCGCTGCCCAAGCCGCAATTCTTATCGAGGACGATACGCTGGTGTGGCTCGCGCTTGATCACGGTCGAGCGGACGCCCGTGAGGTTGCCCTTCCGTATCTTGCAGCGCGATTGCCAGATCCGCTGCCGCCGCGCCTACTGAACTTCTCGTCCGATCCGGGTAGCCGGGTCCGGCGAGCCCTAGTCCGCATCCTTGCCACGCGGCGGTGCGCCGAGCATCAGGGCGTGCTCCGCAGACTGGTCGATGATGATTGGTCGGATGCTGAAGCGTTTCACAACGAAGAACCATCGTACCCCATCGCACGCGAGGCGGTTGTCGGGCTCGCCGCCTATGGCAGCCTTTCGGATGACATTGGTGAGGCCCTGTTGTTTAGGGCTGAACGCACAGACGACCGCTCGCTTGGCATGGTGGCGCTAGAGACCGCTGCGCAATGCTGCAGTCCGGCCATACGCCGGAAGATCTGGGCTCTGTCTTTCATCGACCAAGCTCGCTGGGTCCGGGTCGACGCCATAGATGCCCTGAGTCAGGCCGATGTTGTCGAAAGCGAGATTCTCGACGCGATCACCGCCAAGCTTCTCCTGCGATTAGCGCCGCCCTTGGCCGCCTCCGCCTGCGTTTTGCTCGCGACTCATGGTCGGGTCGAGGCCGTGGTCGCGGCGATGGAGCGAGTTGCATATTCGACCAAGCGGCGCGCGCTGTTGCTGCTTGGCGTCTGTGGCCTCGCGGATCGCGACCGCTCGGCGGCGCTCGGGCTGTTGGCGTTGCTCGGATCAGATCACCCCGCGCAGCAGCTGCTCGATCTGGGCGAGGGCGAACGGTTGCCGAAAACAGTGCTCGACGATCTTGGCCATATTCGTGTTCGTAAGGCCGTGCAGGGCTGGCTCGACGACAAAATCGCAAGGGACTGAAGCCAAGCGGTCGAGCTCTGGGGGAGTGCGCCCCGCCGCGTTTCCATGACGCGGACCTTGCGCGGCCGTAGGTGCTGGCTGCCAGGGACCGCAGTAAGGGTTCGTCGGTCGTGACCCGTTCAATCTATGCCGAGTTTATTGAAAAATATCTTGTTCCGCATTTCCGCGTCACGGAGCAGCTTCGTCCAGCTAACCACTTCCATATAGAGGCTGATGTTGCCGAACCAGTTGAACCATCCCAGGCCATCGGGCATAGGGGTAAAGTTCTTCTCCTTTTGGAGCCAGCCCTTGACCTTCTTGGTCAGATCACAGACGACATAGCCGTAGAAGGGCGTTGTGTCGTTGACCAGGATGTCACGGCCGGTCGGGGTCTTGAACTTGCCCTCCCTGATTTGATTGACGTAACGGATGATCTGCTGAACCGGATCTTCCTTGGAGGATGGATCGGCAAAATCGTCTCGTTGGGGCTTCTTGAATTCGAAAATCGTAATGGGGTTACTGGACTCATTGTCCCCCCGATACGCCACGCGGCGATTATAGATAGTTAGGTCCGTGCGGTCCCCCTTCGCTGATTTAAGGGGTTTGTCAGACGAAACGTAGGACGTAAAATTCAGTCGCTCATCCAGAATCCAAAGATTGTGCGCATCATAGTTCAGTTCCTCAGAGTCTTTTTTGCGCGGCATGATGACGTCATGCACCTCGCCTTCGGATTTGTGTTTTCCGTCGGCTCCGATTTCTAGTGACTTGGAAAACAGGTCCAGAACGCACTTTCGCATGGAGACGTAGTGAATCAGGTCGTTCTTGCTACTATCGGAAATACTCTCGATCAACTGCGAGATCTTCTCACCAAGCTCATCCGGGTTCTTCGAGTTCAGTAGCGCCGTGACCTGCGTTCGTGTCGCCACCTCCTTCTCATATTTCTTCTTTTGTAGATGAAGCTCGATGTCTTGATTTGACGGCCTCATGGGTAGGACGCTGAAATCCACCTCTTTTGCAAGGATGCGATGCCAGGGCGCGTCATTGGTTACGTACTCGGAGATGCGCACTTCCTTGCGCCTCTTCCTTGCGGCGATCTCCGCGCCCACCACCGACTGCACGAGCTCGGCGGCTTTTTGTTCGATGTCATTCTGAGATATGCCGTTCAAAAGGTCGGTGTCGGTTTGAAAGCGAAACTCGCCCCGTTCGAGGGACACGTTGTCGTTCAGATAGTCGCCGAACACATAGGCTTTGATGACGAAGTTGCGCCCCTTAGCCAAATCCTGATCCGGCCCCGGCTCGAAAAACTCTTCCGCGAATTCGGGAATGTATGATTCGAGCGGATTGTCCGTCACTTCTCGCCGGTGCGCGACAAGACTCACCTTGCTCTTCGCCGTTCGTGGCGCGAAGAATTTGAACACGCGGACCTGAAAGGACTTTTCATCTTCATTCGCCGATAAAGAAAACGTGCCTTCGCCCACCTTCATTTCGACGATTTGGCTGTTTGCCTTGCCCAGATAGTCATTGAGGGAGATAGAATCGGTCGGCTTATTCGCGTCTCGGATCACGACGCGCGGGCAGACCCGCTCCTTATCTACGAAATAGGGCAGCAACCGCTCCACGATGACCCGGCTGATCGTTTCCAGTTTCTTGTCGGGAAATCTTACTGACTTGATGCCGGAAATCTCAACGGTTGCGCCCGTCGCGTGCGCATCGGACGCGCTTTCCTTTTCATCAACGATGATGTCCTTATCCAAACCCATCTTGAAGACGCGATCACGGAAGGCATCACCTTGGGCGAAGGTGCTGGATACTTTCACCTGGTCGAAGTATTTCAGACAGGTGAAGCGTCCAAATCCTTTGCCGCCGTCCGCAATCTTTTGTTCGGTGTAGAGGGTGTCGAAGGCGTCACGGTTGCTCTTTGTGAAGCCTATGCCGTTGTCCTTGACAACGAAGCCATCAACGTCATCAAGGCGGTCGAGTACGTCGGCCTGCCCGTTTCGAAGGACTTCGATTTCTACCAGTCCATTCGGTATGCCCTTCGCGTCGATAGCCTGAATCGCATTTACGACGATTTCGACAAGCGGCGTATAGATATTGGTGCCGGAACGGATGTTCTCGACCAACCGCCTGACGTTGACATTGCTCATGTCAATTTTCCCAGCGGTGGTTGCGCGCCGTGTTCTACGAGCCGGGCGGTATTCGGGTTATAGACGTAATCGGTGATCGTGCCGTCCTTGATCCGGTTTACCGCCTCATCGATGGCGAACAAGGGCACTAGAAACCATTCCTTCGGCACGATCGGTCGACCGAGGCGATCCATGATCTCGACGTCAAGGCGCGCCCCGCCAAAGACCCTGTGAATCAAGAATTCGAGCTTGGCCCGGTTGATATTGTAGAGTTCGTAAGTCGCAACGATCTCGACATCCGCCATGAGGTAGGTTGGATCGAGCCGAGCGTTAGCGATGCGCCGTTCGACGCTACCACCCGTCACGCCGATCTTGTGCAGGATTTCGCGGTTCGCTGCGACCAGAGGGTGGTCGGACTTGCTCCGCAACACGTAGATCGTGCCGCTGGCCTGATCACCATCGCCAGTCTGCTCGTCGAATAGCGGGCCGGCGCTTGGCTCGGTAATACGTCGACCAGCGTCATCCTTGTAGAGGGCGCGCTGCAGCGATCGCAGCAGCAGGTCGCTCTCGGTGCTATTGGAATAGATCACCCGGAGCCGCGCGTCGGTTTCGCCATTTGGCGCCTTTATCAGTTCTCCAACCTCCGCCACATAAGCGGTCTGGCCGCCAAGGATGAAGAATTGCCCGGCCTGAATGTCGGCTTTCAGGAAACCCGCATCCTTGACGAAGGGTCTTGTGGTCCGGCGCCCGCTCTCAAGATCGGCCTGCACCTGTAGGAATAGGGGCTTGAATCTCTCGAAATCCGCGCATTTCTCGCGACTCGCGATTTCTTCGGCCTCGCGCTTCTCAGCACTGGTGCGCACATGGCGCAGCTTGGTGATGTCGGATGAACCGGCCGCGCCCTTCAGTTCGGCGAGCAGCTCTTCCTCATCCATCGAGTCAGCAGGCGGGCCAGACGACGCTATGGGCGCACATGTAATCAGTCCCTGGTGATCAAACTGTGTGAGAAGGGACCGGCATTCTTCGAGCGCGCGCAGTCGGTCGAGCCGCACAGCATAAAGCCGTTCGAATATATCGCCATCCTCGCCGTGGCGCGGAGCGTGGCCGTTTTTCTCGACAAAGCGCTGAATCTCCTCAAAGCCCGCGATGATGCGCTCCTCGCGAGGCGAACGACCGCCCTTCTTTTCCGGTTGCGCGAAATCGTCGAGCTCCGAACGCAGCTCATCAAGGTCGAGATCAATCATAGCGGCCCTCATCCTTGAAACGGACAAACGCGGCAGCGCCTTCTGCCAGGTGCTTTTCCCAGGCGTCGGCCGAGCTGATCGACGGCAGACGCCCGCGCTCCCGCTTGAACTCAACGGCACGTTTCGCGATCACCTTCGCCTCCTCGGGCGTCAGGCTGGTGCGCTTGGCGGCAATCGCCGCGGCAACCTGTTTCAGGCTTTCCTCGCTCATCGTCTTGGCGAGGATGGCATAGGCTTCGCCGAATGGATTGACCCGGTCGATCAAGTCGATGTCCAACTCCCGCACGTCCATCGCGAACTTGCGCACGCCATCGACAAAGGCGGTATTCGCGCTCTCCTCGCCGAGCGAGCTGCCCGCCGCGACTTCCTTCGCCTTCTGGGTCAGATTCAACGCCGCCACAGCATGCTGACGCACGGCTTCTTGATCCTCTGCGTCGAGGTGTGGGAACTTGTCCTTGATGATCTTACCCATGCGGACCTGGGTCAGTTCCTCGGGGACGAGTTCCTCGTCGAAGAGACCACGTTCGATCGCCGTCTTGTCTTGCACGAAGGCCGCGATCACTTCGTTCAGGTCCTCTTGGCAGATTTGCGTCGCCTCCTCGCTCTTTGGCGTCGCGAGGCCTTTGATCTCGATCTGGAACTTGCCGGATTCCTCGTTGAAGCCGACGTTGCACTTACTCGGATCGTAGCCACCCTGGCCATAGTCAAAGCCCGGCGTCGGCTCGTTTTGCGGATTCTTCGGCTTGAACTCGAAGCGAGGGGCCAAAACCTGCTCCATCAGCAGACTCGCCGCGATCGCTTTCAGCGTGTCGTTCACCGCTTCGGTCACGATGTCGTCGGCGGCGGCAGGCTCGGCAATCAGGTTTGAGAAGCGCGCGCGGGTTTTGCCCGGTGCATCACGGGTGGCGCGACCGATGATCTGCACGATCTCGGTCAGGCTGGAGCGGTAGCCAACCGTCAGCGCATGTTCGCACCAGATCCAGTCGAAGCCCTCCTTCGCCATGCCCAGCGCGATGATGATGTCGACGTGATCGCGGTTGTTCTTCTGCGTAGGATCTTTCAGCGCGGCGGATACGTGATCCCGCTTGGCTGGATCGTCATCGACCAGATCGGCAATACGCAGGATCTGGCCTTCCGGAGTCTTGACAAGTTGGAATCCGGTGGCCGGATCGGTCCCTTGCCAGGCGCCCAGCTCCTCGATGATGTGCTCCACCTCCTTGATCTTGTCCTTCGTGCTCTCGCGCGAATTGACGTTAGGGATGTGGATGATCGTCTTCTCGGCTGGGTTCAGAACCTTCAGAATGTCGTCGGCGTAGGAATTCGAATAGAAGAAATAGCCGATGTCGAGCTGCTTCAGATATTGATAGCCATTGAGCTGCTCGTAATATGTGTAGGTGACACTCTCGAACTTGCCTTCGTCCTGCGGCGCCAGCACCGCCTCGGCGTCGCCCCGGAAATAGGAGCCGGTCATCGCGACGATATGGACGCGGTCGCGGGTGATGAAATCGCCCAGATGCAGGCCGAGCTTGTTGTCGGGATTGGCCGAGACGTGGTGGAACTCGTCCACCGCGATCAACCGGTCGTCGAAAGCTTCAACCCCGAATTTGTCGACGGCGAACCGGAAGGTCGCATGAGTGCAGACCAGCACCTTATCGTCGCTTTCAAAGAACGCGCCGAGCGAATTGACCTTGCCACCATTGTCGTTTCCGGGCGCGTCACAGAGATTCCACATCGGCTCAACGTGCCAGTCCGCCCAGAAGCCGTGCTTGCTCAGCGGCTCGTCATGAAAGCTAGAGCCGATGGACCTTTCCGGCACGACGATGATGGCCTGCTTGACGCTCTGATTGGTCAGCTTGTCGAGCGCGATAAACATCAACGCGCGGCTCTTGCCCGAGGCTGGCGGCGACTTAATTAGCAGATATTGCTCGCCACGCTTCTCGAATGCGCGCTCCTGCATCGGCCGCATGCCGAACTCGTTGGCCTTGGTTGAACTGCCGTTGCTGGCATATTTAACCGAAACGGAGGGGACTGACTTTGGCGTGTTGTCGATCATTGTTTGCTCGCCTGGTTGTGGCCGGTGCGGTCTTTCAGGATGGCCTTGCCAAACCAATCGGGCACGTCATTGACCTTTGACTCGAATATGTTCTCTGGCACCGCTTGCCAGAACGCGACGATCGCATCTGAAAATGCCTGAAATTGCTCGTCACTTACCTTTAGATGCGTGTGGTCGCGATGCTCCACGCTTGAGAATGCAGCGCCACGAAACGGGTCATCGAGGTAGTCAGGATACTTTTGCTTGAGATCCTCAAGTGACTTTCCCTTACCGTGCTTATAGACGTTAACAACGAGACGGGCCGCATCAAGCATTTGGAAGTAGTCCGTGCAACGGATCTCCCAACCAACGCTCGCCAACAATTCCGCGATCTGCACGAAATCAGCCGACCATACTTTCTGCGCCGCGACGTTCCCTTGGTGCCAATGCTGCACTTCTCGAACTAGCCAATCGCGCAGTTGCTTGTCCCATTCATGGAACATGCCCGCGACGACGCTCAGGCGGGTCTGGTCACGCATATCACTTAAAAGGGTATAGAACTCGATGCCGGCGTCGTTGGCAGCTTCGTAGAAGTCTCCGGCGTCATGCCGATCAGGATCAAAACGTCCGCTGCTCCGCTGAAGCCATTCTTCGGCAGCCTTGTCGGCTTCGGCCTCGATGTCTTCAAACTGCGAAAGTAAGCGCCTTTTCGCCTGTTCGACATAGAAGAGGTGGCTGGCAATCAGAGACTGCCGAAATGGACCCCACATCTGAAACAACACATAGTCGTTCATGATGTTGCCGCCACAGGGGTTCTGGTTGCCTTGCTCGATCCTGTCGTCATTTTGATGTAAAGGTCGAACAACCTTTCGAGTCGTTCGGTGTCGTTCTTAAATCGACGACCGATATAGATGCGCTCGAGTACCTCGTCGTTACGGTCGTGAGCTGCACGGAGGTCGTCCGGCATGGTCGCTGGATCATAAAGCTCGGCGATCGTCGCTGGGAAATATGCCTCTCGGGCCAAAAGGATATTTTCGGCGCAGCGAGTGAGATCAACTTTGTTCTTATCAGTCAATATCGGTAGCGGAAACGTATTCCAACCCAGATTGCTAGCATAGCGCAGGCGCGTTTCCAGCTTGCCGCATATCGTCGAGACCCACGTCAAATGGAGCTTTGAACTCAGCACGGACAGATCGACTAGCGTGGGATCGTAAATTGCGTGACCGAGATGTGTTATTATGGCGTCACTGCTCAGATACCCAACTGGCAAGTACTCCCGGCGCTCCGATGATACCTGTGGTACAAGTATTTGGCAGTGCTTTGCTTCGTGCCGATACCTGAATTGGTGAGGACGAGAAATTAATGTCCTAGCGACATCGCCACCAGTCTCGCGATAGGAGCGCACAGATGCAATGCGAGGAGCCACGGCAGGATGCGAGGCCGCGAAGTCGAGTTCGTCGTCGTTAAACCAAAGGCAAAACCGCAAAATGCCGTCAATGAACTCCGACGTGCCCAAGACAGATCGGATATTACCGCTAATTTCTTGGAAGCTGCCTCGAAGTGCTTGGGCCTCGCGGCTATCAAGAAAAAGGTGGCCGCCGTCATATGCAGCGTTGCCAGTGATCATCTTGGAGAGACCAGAAATTGGCTTCGTTTCCGACTGCACGATCCGATCCGGTCCCTCGACGAGATAAGGACTGATATTGGACACTTCGCGCCGGGTATTTCCGTTGTATATGTATTTGGAGCCTGGCTTACGTACTCTCAGACCCAAAATTGTGCAGGAAACGCCGGCGTTATTCGCCGCGTTGTTCGCCCATTTGAATGGCGCGTATGCAAACTCCAGCTCGCAATTGGCTCGGAAAACCTCTGGCCAGAGCACGGGGACATGGGTGCCTTGATTGATCGAATTAGTAGTAACTAATGCAGCCTTGTCAAAAGAATCTATGAATCTGCAAGCTTTCACAAAGAACCCGCATACGTAATCTAAGTTTTTATGCTGCCCTCCGGAAAAAATGGCCGCGAGGTCGCTTTTCTGTTCAGCACTTTGTTTCTTTCCGCCGATGTACGGCGGATTTCCGCAAATGTAAGTCTCGCCGCCCTCATTCTCGAAATCGATCTGCGCCTGATTGAGCGGCGTGTGAAACAAATCGTCGGCGTGGTGCCTCACGCCCGTTCCTGTCGGCGGGCAGATGCTCAGCCAATCGAGCCGCAGGGCGTTGCCGCAGGTGATCCAGTTCTGCGCATCAAGCGGCAGGAAATCTCGCAAGGCCTCTTTCTGGCCGCGATAGAGCACATCGCACTGGTATTCGGCGATAATGAGCGCCAAGCGCGCGATCTCGGCCGGAAAATCGCGCAGTTCGATCCCGCGAAAGTTGGTCAGCGGAATTTCTGTGCGCCGATCGGCCTCATCGCGGCGGCGACTAATCTCCGCCTCGATAGCCCGCATCTCCTTGTAGGCGATGACAAGGAAATTGCCCGAACCGCAGGCCGGATCGAACACGCGGATCTTAGACATGCGCTTGCGCAAGTTGAGCAACATGCGCCCATTCTCGCCAGCTTCATCGAGCTTCTCACGGAGATCATCCAGAAAGAGCGGATTCAGCACCTTCAAAATGTTCGGAACACTGGTGTAGTGCATGCCGAGCGTGCCGCGCTCGTCATCATCGGCCACCGCCTGGATCATCGACCCGAAGATGTCCGGGTTGATCTTCTTCCAATCGAGGCTGCCGATGTGCAGCAGGTATGATCGCGCGATGCGGCTGAAGCGCGGCACATCGGTGCTGCCGGAAAACAGTCCGCCGTTCACATAGGGAAAGCCCTCGGCCCAGCGCGGAACGCCGGCGGCGGCGCGCTCCTCCATCTTGGTGTTCATCGCTCGAAATAGCGTGCTGATCACCTCATGCGTGTTGGCCGAATCCTTCGCGGTCATCGTCTCAACGGCCGACGTGAAGGCGCGAGTGCCGTTGAATATCTCAGTGTCCTCCGCGAAGAAGCAGAAGATCAACCGCGCCATGAAGTGGTTCATGTCGTGTCGGCGCTGCGCGGTGCCCCACTCGGGATTGTCCTTCAGCAACTCGACGTAGAGCCGGTTCAGACGGCTCGTTGCGCGAATGTCAAACGAGCTTTCGCGGACCTGCTTGACCGTGGTGATCCCCGCCAGCGGGAGGAAGAAGCCGAAGTGGTTCGGGAAATCGGCATAGGTGCAGGAGATCGGCGCGTCGTCGGTGGTGAGGTCTTCCGCCTCGAACAGGTCGCCGTCGGTCGCCAACACGAAACGCGCCTTCGCCCGCGCCGTGGCTGGGCTCGCTTTCAACGCTTCCAGCGTACGCGTCACGTCACCCGGCTTACAGGTCGCGATATGGATGTTGTTCGTCTGAAGTACACCGCCCAGATCGGACTTGTTGGACTCGCCCTTGCGCAGGCGCTTGAGCGTGGTCTCCTTATTTCCGAAGGCCTCCAGAAACGCGTAGGGAAACTCCTCGGCGTCGAAGGGTCGCTCCGCCAGTGCGGAAATGGCTTCTTCAATTTCGACCGCGTTCATGAGCGTCCCCGCATCTCGTCCGGGGTGCCAGGAAAGGGCTGCACCTCTATGCTGTCGGCCTTGTGAATCGCCTCGGCCAACTCGTGCTCGAGCTGCCGCATCAGCCACTCCCGGGCCGGTGTCCCGAACGCCTTCTCTAACCGGATGGCCATTTCAGGCGAGATGCCGGAACGCGCGTTGAGCAGGTTGCTCAGGGTCTGGCGACCAACGCCAAGGACGCGCGCGGCGTCGGTTACGCTGAGCCCGTGCCTATCAAGGCATTCCTGCCGAACCACTGATCCTGGATGCATCGGCCCCATCGATTGGCGTTTGCCTGAGCGGGCAACCGTATAGTGATAATCGACACTCGACAAGCCTGCATAGGATGTGTCCCGCGGATCAATATGGTCAGCTCTTCAGTGCGCTGCGCAACTAGGCAGCAAGCCGCTCACCTTCCGCAACTGTAATCTCCTCGCCGGCGGCCTTTTGTAGGAACCGCGTAAGCGCGGCCTTTCGCGAATCGCGATCGAGCGCGTATGCGGTCTGTTTGAATTCCTTCCCGTCGAGCAGGCCCTCAATGTAGCCAGCGATCGTGTCCGCAGCCATGATGAGGGCCGTGTCGAGCGTGTGGATGTATTTGCTGGTGACGGAACCTTTGGCGTGGCCGACCAGCGCCGCGATCGTCACCTCGGTGAAGCCGAGATCGTTGCCGATGCTCGCAAAACTATGTCGCAAGACGTGGGGCGTGACATCCGAGAGCGGCGAGCCCTTGAAGACCTGCTCCCAATGGTTCGGAAAACTGCCGAACGCATTGTCGTCGCCATAGCCGGGGAAGACATATGAACCGGAGGCTGTCTCCCGACGTGCCTCGAGGAACTCGACAACGGGCAAGCCGATAGGACGGACCGACGTTCCCTCCTTGCTGTCGACCAGCCGTAGGCAGCTTCGATCGGTATCCGCTTCGGTCCACATCAGCCCGATCATCTCGCTGCGGCGGCAGCCGGTCAGTGCGATCTGACGAATGATCTCCACCGTCGTCGCGTACTTCTCCTCCTTCTCGGCTGTGCGCAGCATCTCGCCCAGCGTCCGGTATTCCGCTTCGGTGAGCCGGCGGGTGCGGACGTTGTCCTTCGGCTTTCGCAGGCCATGGGCAGGATTGATCGCTATGATACCGGCCTCGACGGCGTAGGTGAGAATGCCCCCAAGGAGCCCGACCGTGCGTGTCGCCGTTCCGGCGCCGCCACGGACGATGGCCTTGCCACGCAGCTTCTTTGTCTTGACAGACACTCGCGTCTTGCCGGCCATGATGTCCTTCAGGACCTTGTTGATGTCGGCCTTGGTCAGGTCCTTCACGCGGCGCGTACCCAGGAGCGGGATGATGTGCCTCTCGATGCGTCCGGTATCCGTAACGATGGTTGTCGGCTTCTTGGGCCGCCCGCCTTTCCCAAGGATAAGGCCTGCGTTCAGGTCGTTGACGTAAAGCGTGCAGAGCTCCTTGACCGTGATCGCCTTGTGATCGAGTTGGCGTTCCTCGGCAGGGTTGTCGCCCTGGGCAACACGGCCCAACTGAACCTTCGCCTCCTGTCGCGCACTCTCGGCAGTCCAGACGCCATGCAAACCGATGGTGTAGCGGCGCGAGCGACCCAATGCCCGGTATTGAAGGACATAGCTGCGCTTGCCAGAAGCGAAGACGCGGAGCCCGAAACCTGGTAGCTCGTCATCCCAGATGACGTAGTCTTTCTCGCGGGACTCGGCAGCGTCGACGAGGCGCTTTGTGAGCTTAGCCATGGGAATTCTCCCGTCCAAACTCCCCTTCTCGCGTAAGCACCACGTAAGCAGCCGGACGCGAGTCGGAGCGTGTCCGAGAGTACGCCGGACGAGCCGGTTTTTCAATTTGCTTAGTTATTACAGTAACATAGCGCATCGGAGCGAAACCCATCGAAAAGCGTCGAAGGGCAGGTTAAATTGCTCCGAAGGCAAAGGTCACACGTTCGAATCGTGTCGGGTGCGCCAGCAAATTCAACAATTTAGCTAAATTGTCCCACGCGCTGTCCGGCTCGGGCGGCAGGCGCGGCATCGAGCCGCGCGCGCAGCGCGCGGGCGAAATGATGCACGTTCGGCTCGCGGTGGAAGTCGCCGTGGACGCCAGGCACCAGATCGACGGTGTAGGAATCGCCGTAAATCTGGTCGTAACGCTCCAGCTCGCTCTCGAACCGCCGCATCGGGTTGAGGAAGCCGTCTTCCGAATAGAAGAATGCGATAGGGCCGGGGTAGGCGAACAGCCGTGCCTGTTCGATCACGGCGAACAATTTCGGCGGCTGATGGAGCTCCGTCAGACGCAGCGTCATCTCGCGCATGATCAGGCTGCCCTGGCAAATGCCCGCCATCACAATCTCACCGCCGTCTAACAGGGGCAACATCTCCTGAAGATAATATTCGGCCAATGCGGTCACCTGCGCCTCGCTGTACTCCATCATGAGACTGCCCGAGCGCATGCCGTGCACGGAAAAATCCGGCCCCAAGGCATGCGCCAGCATCTCGATTTCTTCATCGAGTTGCACGCAAATGAATAATTGGTAGCGAGCGCGCGGCGAGACATGCGACATGATGAGGGAGCCGGGCGTTTTCCGCTCGCCGCCCCAGCCGAACGTCAACTGCTTCAGCCGCTTGTAGAGAAGCCCGCTTTCGAACGATCCATCCGCAGGCAGGTCGCCGGATTTGTCCTGCGCCAGGGTTTCGATGGCAGCCGCCATTTCCAGCGCGTTGAGGCCGGCGTGAAACGCACCGGGAGGCACCCGCACGCCAAACGTGCGCTCGACCTCCTCGATCATCAGCAGAAACTGCAGCGAATCGCCGCCAAGGCGGTGAAACGAATCGGACAAGCCCAGATCGAATTCCGACGCCAACACCGCTTTCCAGATCCCGAGCAGTTGCCTTTCAATCTCCTTTTCCGGCGGAGCATAGATCGGCCGGCTCACCGCGCGCCTGCCGAAATTCGTCAGCGCCCAGTTCCGGTCTTTCTTTCCGCTCGGCGTCAGGCGGATTTCAGGCACCTCGATGATCTGCTTCGGCAGCATCGCTTCCGGAAGCCATGACGATAGGCGTGCGCGGATCGATTGCAGGTCTGCGTCCGCCTCAAGCACGACGAAGCCGATCAAATCCTTCTGCTCGCGCGCGGTCTGAACACAGACGACGGCATCGCGCACGCCGGGGGCTTCCCTCAGGCGGGACTCGACCTCCTCAAGTTCAATCCGGTTGCCGTTGATCTTGATCTGATTGTCGGCGCGGCCAAGATAGAGAAGGCGGCCCCAACGATCTTTGCGAACCATGTCACCGGTGCGGTACAGAACGGTCTCGCGCCCTACTTCACCCCTCGCGACGAAATTGTTCGAGCTGCCCTCGGTGCCCGCGATATAGCCCCGTGCGACACCGGGCCCCTCAAGACACAGCTCGCCGATCTCGCCTCTCGCCACCGGCGAAAGGTTTTGATCGAGAACGAGGGCGCGCACATGCCCAAGCTGCCGTCCGATCGTCACCGGCCGCTTTCTGCGGCACAGAGCGGCGGTCGCATAGATCGTCGCCTCGGTCGGGCCATAGGCATTGATAAGGTGTTGGCCCCTCGCCCATCGCCTCACCAGAACTTCCGGCAATGCCTCACCCACCGAAACGATGCATTTCAGCGACTGCAGCGTCTGCACCGGGACACTCATCAGGATGCTCGGCGTGACCGACAGATGGGTTATCTTCTTGTCGTTGATGAAATCGGCCAGACGCTGGCCGACCAGCGGCTTGATCCAGTCGGTCGCGCAAGCCTGCGAGCCGCCTGTGAGCGACATCCAGATTTCGCCAAGCGAGATGTCGAAACTGATCGAGGTGTTGATCGACACCCGCGCGCCGGGCCGGACCTTGAATCGCCTCGTGATGTCCTTGCACAACAGAAACAGCGAGCGATGGGAGATCGCGATGCCTTTCGGTCTGCCGGTTGAGCCCGATGTGAAGCAGATATAGGCAGCATCACCGCCACGTGGCGCGAGGCTCTCCAGATCAGGATTTCCCACCGGGGTTTCACGTAGCCACTGCTCAATATAGCTTCGCCTCACTCCGAAGGCCGGCAGATCGTGTGCGGATTGCGCCCGCGTCAGCAGCAGCGACGCATGCGAAGCCTTGAGCATGTACTTCACCCGCTCGGGCGGCAGACTGGAATCGAGCGGAAGATAAACGCCGCCGATTTTCGCGATGGCGACGATCGCGATAATCAGTTCGACGGATGACGAAAGCGACACGCCTATGGCCGCACCGGGCTGAATGCCCTGTTCCAGCAGGATCACCGCAAGACGCGCCGCCGAACGATCCAGCTCGCGATAGGTCAGCGTTCCAGCCTCGCCGGACACGGCAGGCGCATCGGGGCGTCGCCTGACATGGCGATTGAAAAAATCGAGCACGGTCTTCGGGCGAGCATGGCCGAGCCAGCCCATCTTGCGCTCGCCAGCGTCGTCCTCCGGAACGGAAAAAGCCCGCACCTTCCCGGTCAGGGATGCAGTTTCGTTCGCAGCATCGGGCAGCGCGCCTGATTGCGGCACCGGCGCTAAGGCGAATCCGCCCTTTGCGAAATCCGTCGCCGCCTGCCGGATGTTGCCCGCACCGGCAAAGATCAGCGTGTCGCCCGTCGAGGCAAGGCTCGATATGTTCTGCAGCAGTTCTCCGGCATCCGGGAAGGCGCACACTGTCTTCCCGGCCTCGCGCAATGTATCCGCCAGATGATGGACGCTGACGCCGAACGTGTTCTTTTCACCGGCGCCGTCGATTTCAACGAGTCCGATGCGGTCGAACCCTTTCAGCACTTCGACATATTCGCCAAGCAGGCGCCGCGTGCGCGAATAAAGTTGCGGCTGAAACGCGATACAAAGGCTCCCGGAATGAGCGGCGATCAGCCTTGCGGTTTCCAGGCAGGCTCTCAGCTCCGTCGGGTGATGCGCATAATCGTCGATCAGGCGGACGCCATGGACCTCCCCGTGCATCTGCCATCGCCGCGACACGCCGGTGAATTGCTCGAAACCGCGCTGGATTCCTGCAAACGACACGTCGAGCGCGAGACATGCGGCAACGCACGCCAGCGCATTGCCGATCATATGCCGGCCAGGCACCTTCAGCCGCAGGGTTCCAAGTTCTGCGCCATAAGCGATCACGGAAAATGTCGAGCCGCCACCGTCCATTGCGATATGAGCGGCATGAACATCAAACCCGGCGGCAAAGCCGAACGTCGTGACCGGCGCGATTGCACTTGCCGCGATGTCCCGCGCCCGCGCATCCTCGCCATTGACGATCAGCGCGCCGCCATTGCGGATTCGCCCGGCGAAATCCCGGAACGCGCCGTGCAGTTTTTCCACCGAGCCATAATGCTCGATATGATCGTCGTCGATATTGAGGATCAGCGCGATGTCCGGCGACAACGGCGCGAGATTCTGAAATGCCTCGCAGGCCTCGGCCACGAAGATGTCCGATGCGCCGCACCGCCCCTGGATATTATCGAGACATTCCGAGGGCGCGCCGACGACATGGGAGACATCCTGTCCGCTCGCGCGCAGGATGTTCGCGATCATCGTCGTGGTGGATGATTTGCCATGCGAGCCGGACACCGCCACCGCGCGCGAATGTTCAAGCAGCAACCCCAGACATTGGGCACGCTTCGCGATCGGAATCTGCCGAAGCCGCGCTTCGGCAAGCTCGGGGTTCGAGAACGGGATGGCGTCGCTGTAAACCACCATTCCGGCGCCGTTGACGTGATCCGCATGATGGCCGTGAAAAACCGTGGCGCCCTTCTGCACGAGAGAACCATCATGCGGCGCATTGAGGTCGCTGCCCGTCACCGTCTTGCCAAGGCCGACCAGATATTCGGCAAGCCCGGTCATTCCGGAGCCGTTGATGCCAATCAAGTGAATGTGCTGGGGAAGATCACGCACCTAAAAGCCCTCGATGTCCCCTTTCATGGCATATGCGCCGATGGACTGCAGTTCCTTCATCACCCAGTAGCGACCCACTGGCGATGTCCACCAAACGTCCAGCGGCGGGTCGTCTTCGGCGTAAGACGGCCGCATCACATAGCGCAGATGCGCCGGCCAGACCTTGAGGGCAGTCATCAGCACGCGCCGCATATGATAGGGCTTCGCGGTCAAGGAAACCGTGCGGATATTGGTCCAGCCGAACGCGGCCTCGATCATCTCCGCAGAGAAGACAAAATTTTCCAGCGTGTTGCTGGAGCGATCCTCGACCCAGATCGCCTCCGCGGGAATGCCGCGCTCGATCGCGATGCGCTGATAGATCCTGCTTTCCGGCTCGGCCTTGTTTTTCTTGAAAGGCCGCCATCGCCGGGGTTTGGGGCCCTTCCCGGAAATCCATATCCGCTTCGTCAGCCCGGCCTTGAACAGATCAATCGCGGGATCGATGTTCGAAGGCGTGGCGCTGCCCAGAACGAAACTCAGATCGACCGGCTGAGGCTCATCCTCGAGATGCAGGAACCGCGCGACAGCCGCCCGGACCTCTGCAACGCGTATGTCGCGGCTGGACTCCATCGGAGCCTCTCCCGTTACCGCGTAACCGGCAGGGATCGGTACAGCGCAATCCTCTGTGTGTCCTTGCCACTATCGACGGTTCGTAACGCTTCAGGTTTAATGTGAGAGCGTATCATGTGCCTGATTGGGGATTGAGTGCCGCGTTTCAATTCACGGATAAGCCGCCGTGCCTTTATAGCATCTGCCGCTGGCGTTGCTACTTTTGCGGCAAAGGCGGCTCAGCCACCCGCTTCCCTCGCCTCCGACGTTGCATCCCTGTTGATGGTCGGCTTTGCCGGGTCGAACCCCCATTCGCCCTCCGCCATCCGGCTGGCCCGGCACATTCGTCATGGCCATGTGGGCTCGGTATTTTTCGTCCAGGATAATGTCGGGTCCAATCGGGATCTTCAGGACCTTGTCGCAGGCTTCAAGGCCGCGCGGCCCCGCCTGCGCCTCGCCATCGATCATGAAGGCGGCCTGGTCCAGCGGCTGATCCCGATTCACGGCTGCAGGCGCATTCCAAAAGCGTTCGATATTCCGGCACGCATGAGCCCGTCGGAGGCGCTCCATTTGTACACACAGGTCAGCGCCGAGTTTGCCGCGACCGGTTTCAACATCAACCTCGCGCCGGTGATCGACATTTATGCGCCCGGAAATCCGGCAATCGCAAAATTCGGACGCGCCTTTTCGTCTGACCCGAATATCATCGCCACCTATGCGCGCGCTTTCATCGACGGCTTCCATGCCTCGCACATCGTGTGCGCCCTGAAGCATTTTCCCGGTTATGGAAACGTCATGGAAGACAACCACGACGAGCTTCCCGACATCACCAAAACCTGGTCGGCCCGCGACCTGGAGCCATACACGGCCCTCATGAACAACGGCCGCGTCGACCTCATCATGGGCACGCATCTGAAACTGACCTCGCTCGACCCACGTCTACCCACAACACTGTCCCGCCGGATCACGACCGGGCTGCTGCGCGAGAAGCTGCGCTTTCAAGGCGTGATCATGACCGATGACATCGACATGGCCGCGCTTGCCAAAGACATGGACCGCAAATCGGCGTTCATCGCGGCCCTCGCCGCCGGCAACGATCTGATCATGGTGAAGAACGTCACCGATCACGACCCCAATTTCCCTCTGCATGCCGTGCAATGGGTGGAGGAGGCCGTCGCAAGGGGAACCCTGTCGCGCGAGGCCATCGCCGCCTCCGCCCGCCGGGTCGAGGCGCTGCCTGTTCCAGCCTGACATTTCCGTGAGCGCATAATTAAATCTGGCGTTCCAACAATATATAGTTTAATAGATTGTATATTGATGAATTCAGCGAGACCCCATGAGCGCCGTGAAGATCACCGACCGTCTGACGGTTGCAAGCCAGCCCGATATCGGCAGCTTCGCCGATATCGCAAGGGATTACGCCGCCCTGATCAACCTCCGTCCCGATGGCGAGGATGCGGCCCAGCCCGGCAACAGTGCGGAGCATGCGGCGGCAACCGATGCCAAGCTCGGCTACGCGTTCCTACCCGTCACAGGCTCGACGATCACCGAAGCTGATATCCGCGCCTTCCAGCACGCGATGAATTCAGCCGACGGCCCGGTTTACGCCCATTGCAAGGGCGGCACGCGCGTGCTGACGCTCTACGTTCTCGGCGAGGTTCTCGACGGACGGATGCGGCGCGAGGAGGTCGAGGCCTTCGGCAAGGCGCGCGGCTTCGATCTCTCCCGCGCGGCGCGCTGGCTCGCGCGCCAGTCGGCCTACAAGCCGGCGGTGAAGGGCTTCTATGACGTCCGCACCGGCAGCATCCAATACGTCGTCTCCGACCCCGCCACCAAACGCTGCGCCATCATCGATCCTATCTACGATTTCGATGAGAAGTCCGGCGCAACCGGCACCACGAATGCCGATGCGATCCTCGCTTATATCGGCAGCGAGGGATTGACGGTGGAATGGATTCTCGACACCCATCCCCACGCCGACCACTTCTCCGCCGCGCATTATCTCAAGGCAAAAACCGGCGCGCCCACCGCAATCGGCGCGCATGTCACCGACGTGCAGAAGTTATGGAAGGCCATCTACAACTGGCCCGACTTTCCCGCCGACGGATCGCAATGGGACCGGTTGTTCAATCATGGCGACACCTTCAGGATCGGCACGATCGAGGGGCGCATCCTGTTTTCGCCGGGCCATACACTCGCTTCGATCACCTACGTGATCGGCGATGCCGCCTTCGTGCACGATACGATCTTCATGCCGGACTCCGGTACGGCGCGGACCGACTTTCCCGGCGGCAGCGCGCAAACATTGTGGGCCTCGATCCAGCGGATTCTGGCGCTGCCGGACGACACGCGCCTGTTCACCGGCCACGACTACCAGCCCCATGGGCGTCATGCCCGCTGGGAAAGCACCGTCGGCGAACAGAAGCACGCCAATCCTCACATTGCCGGAATCGACGAGGCCGCGTTCATCCAGTTGCGCGAAGCACGCAACAAGATCCTGCCGATGCCAAAGCTCATTCTGCACGCGCTGCAGGTCAACATTCGCGGCGGGCGCCTGCCAGAACCCGAAGCCAACGGCAGGCGCTACCTCAAGTTTCCGCTCGATGCGCTGGAGGGATCGGCATGGTGAGCCGCGCGGGAGCAGCGGCGCGGGCTTTCCCGCCCCCGACAGATATCGAAGCCAACGCCAACGAGGCGGCGGCGCTTCTGAAAACCCTTAGTCATCCGGGCCGCCTCGCACTCGCCTGCGCGCTTGCCGAAGGCGAATATTCCGTCGGCGCGCTTGAAGAGCGGCTTGGCATTCATCAGCCAAGCCTGTCGCAACAGCTCGGCATCCTGCGCGACGCCGGCGTGGTGAAGACGCGGCGCGAGGCCAAGCAGATCTTCTACCGGTTGACGGAGGCCAAGGCCGCGCAACTGATCGAAGCCCTGCATGCGATCTACTGCCGGAAAGGAAAACGGCGATGATATCCTATTGGCCATCGCTGATCGGTGGCATGCTGATCGGCCTGTCCGCCATGCTTCTGCTGTTCGTCAACGGCAGGATCGCGGGCATCAGCGGCATCGTCGGCCGCCTGCTCGACGGCCAGCAGATCGGAACGAATGCCGCTTTCATTGCCGGGCTTCTGTGCGGGCCGTGGCTTTATGCAGCCGTGACCGGGCACCTGCCGCCGGTGACGATTGCCGCCTCCACTTCGATCCTCGTGCTCGCAGGCCTTCTCGTCGGCATCGGCACCCGCATGGGATCGGGCTGCACCTCCGGTCACGGCATTCTGGGGCTGGCACGATTCTCGAAACGCTCGCTTGTCGCGACATCGGTTTTTCTGGCAACGGGAATCATCGTCGCAACCACCATGGGCGCATGGCGATGAGTGCTCTACTCCGTCTTCTCGTCGCTTTCGCGGCAGGCACGATCTTCGGATTTGGATTGTCGCTATCCGGCATGGTCGATCCCGCGCGGGTGATCGGCTTTCTCAATGTCGCAAGCGGCCACTGGGACCCGAGCCTCGCCTTCGTGCTTGGCGGCGCATTGCTGGTGGCGCTCCCCGGCATGGCGATCCAGCGACGGCTGGCGCGGCCTGCGCTCGATGATTGCTTTCATCTCCCAACAGCCACCATCATCGATCCGCGGCTCGTTGTCGGCTCTGCCGTTTTCGGAGCGGGCTGGGGGCTCGCCGGGTTCTGCCCCGGCCCCGCCGTGACGGCACTTTCGATCGGCTTGACGACGCCCTTCGTCTTCGCAGCCGCGATGGCTGCGGGCATGGTGCTGCACGATCACATGCTCGCCCGGAAATAACCGAAAGTGGCCGGACAAGGCGTTTGGCGTTATGCTCGGCTGCCGATGAGGTTGCCGTCATGACCCCCGCTCCCGAACTTGCCGTCACGCAATGGTTCAATGTCGCCGCGCCGCTGACGCTCGAAGAACTGCGCGGCCGGGTCGTCGTTCTTCACGCCTTCCAGATGCTGTGTCCGGGCTGCGTTCAGGCCGGCATTCCGCAGGCCCAGCGCATTGCCAATATCTTCTCTCCCGACAAGGTTGTCGTGATCGGACTTCACACGGTGTTCGAGCATCACGCCGCCATGACGCCCGTCGCGCTGGAGGCATTTCTGCATGAATACCGCGTCGATTTTCCGGTCGCGGTCGACCGGCCCGGCGACGGCACGCCGATCCCCCACACCATGGCGGCCTATGGCATGACCGGAACGCCGAGCCTGGTGCTGATCGACCGGGCGGGCAACATCCGCAAGCACACGCTGGGGGCCGAAGACGACCTGCGGGTGGGCGCCGATATCGCCCTGTTGACCGCGGAACCCTGGCCAGCGGGTTGATTTTCCTTAGAAAGATGCATATAGGATGCATCATTAGATCAAGGGTAAATGATGTCGGAACCTGTCATGTCAGCGGCCGAACGGCGCGCCGAGATTACCAGCGCGATCCGCGCCGAGACGGGAATCGACGAAGCCCTGATCGATCGCATCGTCGACGAGTTCTACACCCGTGTCCGCAACGACGAGCTGATCGGCCCGATCTTCAACACGCGCATCGCCGACTGGGGTCCGCATCTGCGCCAGATGAAGGCGTTCTGGTCCTCGGTCGCGCTGATGAGCGGGGAATATCACGGCCAGCCGATGCGCAAGCATCTGCCGCTGCCGGTGGACGCGCAGCATTTCGACCGCTGGCTGCAATTGTTCCAGGAGACCGTGAACGATCTCTGCACGCCGAAGGCTGCCGAGCACTTCATGGAGCGCGCGCGGCGCATCGCCGAAAGCCTCGAACTGGGGATCGCGGGCGCCAATGGCGTGATGCTGGCCAGAGGCGCCCGCTTCAAGCGAGTCGAATCTTCCGTTTCCTGAGCGGCGTCAGTTCGTGACGTCGATCTTGGCTTTCATGTTGGGATGAAAGCGACAGTAGTACTCGACCTCTCCCGCCTTCTTGATCACCAGCGTCGCCGACTTCTTCGGCGGAATCAGCACATCCCAGTCACCCTTCACCGTCGCGGTGTGAGCGAGAATGTCGTTGTTGACCCATTCGATGGTGTCGCCGACCTTGGCCTTCACCACCCCCGGCGAAAACACCAGTTTGTCGATGGTCACGCGCACCGTCTCGGCATGCGCCGAAGCGCTGCCGAGTACAGTCGCGACAACCATGGGCACAAGCCAATAGCGCGCCGAAAGCATGCTATTTTCCTTTCGCTCGTGGCAGGGATGACGCGTTACTTCAAATCCGCGAGCGTGTGCTCGGCATGCTGCAGATGGCCTTCGAAAATTTTCAGGCCGGTTTCCAGCAGGCTCTTCAGTTCGGCGTTGCTCGACGAGGGAATGAGCTGCTTCTCGAGCGCGCCATCGACCGTCTTATGGAAGGCCACTTCGTTCGCGACATAAGCCTTGTCGTAGGCGGCGCCGCTCAGCTTGGCGAGTTCAGCCTGCTTGTCCGCCGCCTGCTTGGTGAGCGCGCGGCTGGTGTCGTTGTCTTCCGGCGTGACCTTCAGCTTGTTGACGAGATCGAGCGCCTGTTTGTTGACCGCCTCATGATCGCGAACCATGTCCTTGGCAAAGGCGATCACTTCCTTGTTCTTCGACTTCGACAGCGCCTGCTTGGCGGCCGTGACATCGATAACGCCCGCGGTATAGGCGATGTGGGCGATCTGCGGATCGGTGAGCTTCGCGCCCTGCGCGAAAGCGGGTGTGCCCAAAAGGCAAACAGCGGCGAGAGCCGCGCTGAATTTGGCGAACATGGTACTGCTCCTGTGGCCGCCGTGGAATAACGGCGGACGACGACACGAGGTCGTATGTCCATTGGATGCAGTCGCGCGGCAAAGGTTACGCAAATTTGAAAATTATTTTCAGCCCGGCGCCTCATACCGGCGCGCGGCCCTCCTCCATCGCGGCGGCCGCCTTCAGGCTGTCGGCATCACGGAAGATCGAGGCCACCGCCAGCGTCTTGCCGTTGAGTTTGTATTCGAGGAGGCAATCGTGCGCCATGATCTCACCATGCACGACGATCTCATCCCACTTTTCCGCATGGCCGACATAGTTGATCGGAATATCGTAGTGCTGGCTCCAGAAGAACGGCACGGCATCGAACACCTCGCGAGCACCGAGCATGTTGCGCGCGACCACCTGTCCCTGACGTTCCGCCACCACCCAATGTTCGACGCGAATGTTCTCACCTGAATGTGGGTCCGGCCAGCGCGCGATATCGCCCGCCGCATAGATTCCGGGCGCGCTGGTTTGCAGAGTGCGGTCGACGACAACGCCATGATCGATCGTGAGTCCGGCCTTCTCCGCAAGTGCAAGCCGCGGCTTGACACCGATGCCGGACACGATGAGATCCGCCGCAATTACCTCGCCGCTCTTGAGCACGACGCCGCGCTCGTTGATCGCGCTGACACCTTCTTCCAGATGGAAGATCACGCCATGCTCCTCGTGAAGGGCACGCACGCACCGGCCCATCTCGGGACCAAGCACCCGCTCCATCGGAATTTTCTCGGGGCCGACGACATGGACTTCGATGTCTCTGGCCCGGAGTGACGCCGCAGCCTCCAGCCCGATAAAACTCGCGCCGATCACCACCGCGCGGCGCGCATCCTTCGCACTGGCGATAATCGCATTGCTGTCGGCCAGCGTACGCAACACATGCACATTGGGACGATCCGCGCCGGGCACCGGAAGGCGATTCGGCTCCGCGCCCGTCGCCAGCAACAGCCTGTCATAGGCCAGCCGCGCGCCATCCTTCAGCACAACCGCCTGGCCCGCGACATCGATGCTGTCGGCTTCGACACCAAGCCGCAGATCGATTTTCAGATCACGGTAGAAGTCCCCGGAGCGCAGCGGAATCCAGTCCGCCTGCGCGCTGCCGGCAAGATAATCCTTCGACAGATTGGGGCGGTCGACCGGCGCTTCGGCCTCGCTCGACAGCATGACGATCTCGCCCGCGAACTGTTCACGGCGCAGCATCTCAGCCGCGGCAAACCCCGCCGCGCCGCCGCCGACGATGACGATTTTTTCCGGCGTTTCCTTCAGGCTTCGCGGCCTGATCGGACAGGGCGCAACCTTGTCGCCGACAAACACCTTGCCGTCGCGCTGCTCCACCTTGAACCGTGCGATCGGGTCAAAAGCCGGCGCCCGTGTCGCCTCGCCGGTGCGCAGATCGAAACAGGCATGATGCCACGGGCAGCGGATGCTGTTGCCGACGACCAGTCCGTCCGCAAGCGGCCCATGATAGTGCGTGCAGTGCGCGCCGACCGCGAAGATGTCGTCGCCGGACTGGACCAGCAGAACTTCCTCGTCGCCGACATGACCCAGCAACCTGCCGTCGGACAATTGCGCCAGCTCGACGCCGCCGGCGAGATCCGGGCCTTTGGGTGCATCATCCTGCTGCATGGCAACTACCTCCGCTGTTGAGCCTAGTGTGGTGGTTCAGAAGTTCGCTTCATTTTCTCCGCGAGTCTTTCAAGCGAACTTCCGAACCTAAACCACACTAGAATGATAGATTTGCTAGTGTCTTTTCGAATCCGAAGTTCGCTTCGAAAACTGCTTCACGATGAGGCGAACTTCGGATTCGGGACACTAGTCCCGCTCCGCGGTCATGCTCAAAAATTCCTGCCGCGTGGCCGGGTTGTCGCGGAAGCAGCCGAGCATCCGGCTGGTGACGAGATCGGTGCCGGGCTTGTGGATGCCACGCGTCGTCATGCAATGATGCTGCGCCTTGATCAGCACTGCAACACCTTGCGGCTTGAGCACGTCATTGATGGTGTTGGCGATCTGCGCGGTCATCTTCTCCTGAATCTGCAGGCGCTTGGCGTAGATCTCAACGACGCGGGCGAGCTTGCTGATGCCGACAACACGGCCGTTCGGGATATAGGCGACCCAGGCCTTGCCGACGATCGGCGCCATATGGTGTTCGCAATGGCTCTCGAAGCGAACGCCCCGCAGCGTAATCATTTCATCATAGCCTTCGATTTCCTCGAAGGTCTTTTGCAGCACCGTCACCGGGTTCTGGCTGTAGCCGATGAAAAATTCCTCGAAGGCGCGGGCGACGCGACTCGGCGTCTCGATCAGGCCATCGCGCTTCGGGTCGTCACCGGTCCAGCGGATGATGGTGCGGAACGCATCTTCCACCTCGGCGCGATCCGGCCGCTCCGAGACATCCGTCATACTACGCTCGCGTTCAAGCACCTTGACGTTGGAAATCATAACGACCGTCTCCTTCGGCGCCGTGCGCCGCGTTCATCTGATGATTGGACAAAAAGGGATGAATCAAACTAGGCCGAGCCGCTGCATGACATTCTGCGTCATGCGCTCACAGCGCTTGCCCGCGAAGGGAAACGCGTCGAGCATCACCGGGCCGATCTCTCGGTCGAGATGCTCGCGGACGAGCTTGCGTGCGCGATGCAGCCGCGTCTTCACCGTCTCGATGCGGATGCCGAGCAGTTCAGCCGTGTCTTCGACACTCATGCCCTCGATCACCCGCGTCACGAACACCGTGCGATAGACATCCGGCAACTCATCGGTCACCCGCTCGACAAGACGAAGAAGCTCGCGCTGGGCCATGGTGCGTTCCGGATCGGTTCTGGCGGTGTTTGGAAATTGAATGATCTCGGCCGCCTGATTGGGCGTCTCGACCTCGGCCAACTCGGCCATCGGGCGGCGGCTGCGCAGACGGCCAAGTGATTCGTTCATCACAATGCGCGACAGCCAGGTCGACAGACTGGACTCGCCGCGAAAGGTCGCGAGATGCGTGAAGGCGTTGACATAGGCTTCCTGCACCGCGTCTTCCGCCTCGGTGTCGTTGCGCAGGATACCCCGTGCAATCCGGTAAAGCCTGCGGTTGTACTTGGTGAGGATCGCACGAAAGGCTCGTGCGTCGCCGCCCTGCGCGGCGTGGACCAGCACCTCGTCGCTTGTGGTTTCATCCAGCGCCGGAAGCCGCGCCTGGCTATGAGAGTCGGTCATCCCTGTTCTCCATGCTGCCTGTTAGATGGAGCCACACGGAAAAGGTTACACACAAAGTTGTTTTTCTGCGCCCGAAACAGGAACCGGAATCCTCTTAACCAATGAAGTCCCCGCGAACGCTTAGGTATTCTCTCTTGCCGCATTCTGCGCCGCGGCAAGTTTTTTGCGCAGCGCCCGGTTTTCCTCGAATTTCTTGGTCACGTCGCGCAGCACCGCGGCCGTGCCGGCCGGTTTGCCGTCCGGGCCTGGCAGCACCACCATGGTGAATTCGACGGAAATGCGGGTACCCGCCTTGATCAGCGCCGGCACCGCCAGAAGGTCGCCATGCGAATAGCGGCTCTGCCCGCTTTCCATGACCTTGTCATAGCCTTCCCAGTGCCGCGCCCGGAGGTTCTCGGGAATGATGATATCGAGCGACTGCCCGACAGCCTCGTTCTCGGCAAACCCGAAGATTCGCGTCGCACCCGGATTCCAGAAGGTGATGAGGCCATCCTTGCCTGTCGCAATGATGGCGTCCGATTCCGAGGAGAGGATGGCGTCTCCGAGTGCCGTGCGAAAGTCCATGATTGATACCCCTGATACAATTCCACCTGGCAAAGGCGTCGATCAGGCCGGGCAATCTTTTGTCTACGGTCGCGGCGTCTCAGCTATCCTGTTGTCGCAGACAGCTTCTTCCTGCGCAAGAAATATGACAGCCGGTCGGTTTCCGCCGAGATGGCGTTGCCGCGCGTGCGCATCAGATCCTTGCGCGTCATCAGTCCGACCAGCCGTCCGCTGACGCGATCGACAATCGGCACGCGGCCTGCTTCCGTCGCCACCATCCGATCAGCGAGCACAGCCACCTGTTCATCGGGATAACCTATCACCACCGACGAATCCGAGATGCAATCAAACAAAGTTTCGTCCGTTTCGGGATTCTCCGCACGCCAGCGCAAAATGTCGCGGCGGCCGACAACACCAACCACCACGCCATTTTCATCGATCAACGGATAGGATTTATGGAGGGGCGGCGTATCGCCGCAGAAGAACGCAACCGCCTCGTCCACGCGCATGCTTGCGGGCAATGTATCGACGTTCTTCACCATGACGTCCGACACGCGCAGCAACTCGAACGGATCGATGCTGTACTCGCGCACGACATGCTGGCCGCGCCGCGCGATCTTCTCCGTCAGGATCGAACGCTTCAACAACAGCACCGTCAGCGCATAGGCGGCGCCGGTGCAGACCAGCAATGGTTCGAGCAGGCCGAAATGGCCCGTCAGTTCCACCGCGAACATGATGCCGGTCAGCGGCGAACGCATGGTGCCGCCCATCATCGCCGCCATGCCGAGCAAGGCCCATGCCCCGGTGTCCCCCGGCAGGAACAGGCCTTCCAGCCATGCGAGGCATCCGCCGAAGATCAGGAGCGGCGCCAACACGCCCCCGGAGGTGCCCGAGGCCAGCGCGATGATCCAGATGACCGATTTGACGATCAGGATCGTCAATACTTGCGAGGTGACGATCTTATCGTTCAACAGGCCCGCGATAATATCGTAGCCGACACCGAGCGCGCGCGGCTCGATCAGGCCGCCCAGCCCGACGAGCAGGCCGCCGATCGCCGGCCACCACATCCAGTGAACCGGAAGCCGCTCGAACAAATCCTCGGCCTTGTAGAGCACTGCGGTGATCAGGCCCGATTGCAGGCCGCCCACAATACCAACCGCGATATAAAGAAAGACGCCCCACCACGGCAGGTCGAGATGGCCCGAAAACGGAAACAGCGGCCCGTGACCAATGATGAACGGACGCCAGGCCGCGGACACCACGCAGGCGGTGATCACGGGAATGAGGCTGCGCGGCTTCATCTCGAACAACAAGAGTTCGACCGACAGCAGCATCGCCGCGATCGGCGTGCCGAAGATCGCGGTCATGCCGGCAGCCGCACCCGCCACCAGCAGCGTCTTCCGCTCCGCGGCGCTCATATGGAAGCACTGCGCGAACAGCGAGCCGATCGCGCCGCCGGTCATGATGATCGGCCCTTCGGCGCCAAACGGGCCGCCGCTGCCGATCGAAATCGCCGACGACAGCGGTTTCAAGACTGCGACTTTTGGCTGCATGCGACTGCCGCCGATCAGGATGGCCTCGATCGCTTCCGGGATGCCGTGACCGCGAATTTTCTCCGATCCGTAACGCGCCATCAGGCCGATGATGAGCCCGCCCAACCCCGGCGCGAGCACCATCCAGAGGCTCGGCTTAAGCCCCGCAAGTGACAGATTCGCCGTACTAAATGTCTGCAACCAAACCAGATTCGTGACCAGCGCGATCATGTGCAGCAAAACCCAGGCGGAGGCTGCACCGCCGCTGCCGACCAGAAGCGCCATCGCGACCAGAACCAGCACGCGCTTGTCGGCGGTGAAGTCACCGAGCCTCGGCGCCACATTGGAAGAACGTGACATATTCGTAAGGATCCGAAATAGGATTGAAATTACCGAAAGCGCGCGGTAAGGCCTTTCGGGCGGGTCACGTCAATATATCGCTATACGATAGAAGGCAACGGGGTCAGGGATGGCTAAATCAACAAAGAAATCCGTAAAATCAGCACAACTTCGCATTTCGGCACAAAAGCGCATATCTGCCCTGCCCCATAGCGTGGCTATCAAGGACAAGGACTATTTCGTGCTGGCCTCGTTCCGCCGCGAGTTGCGCAATTTCCTCAATTTCAGCGAGCAGGCGGCGCAAAATCGCGGCCTGACGCCGAAGCAACATCAGGCGATCCTGGCGATTCGCGGATTTGAGGATGCGAACGGCGTCACGGTCGGCGACCTCGCCGAGCATCTTCACCTCAAGCACCATACGGCGGTCGAACTGGTAGACCGGCTGGTGCGGGCCAAGCTTGTCGTGCGCAAGACCGACCGGGAAGACCGCCGCCGCGTGCTGCTGAACCTGACCGGGAAGGCCAACGCCGCGCTCAAGGGGCTGTCCGGCATTCACATGGCGGAAATCCGCCGCAACGCACCGGGCATGATCAAACTGCTGAAGCAGTTGAGCTGATAATTCCGGCGCTCAGCGCGGCGTGATATCGCCGCGCTCGCTATCGGGTGCTTCCGCCGTCGCTTCCTCGATCTGGTAGCGCTTGACGAGCGGCATCTGCGCCATGGCGAAAACCATCGTCAACGGCACCACCCCGAACGCCTTGAACGCCACCCAGAAGTCCGTGCTCTGGGTACGCCAGATGACCTCGTTCAGCACCGCCATGGCCGCGAAGAACAGCGCCCAGCGGATCGTCAACAGCCGCCAGCCCTGCGGCGTGAGATTGAAGACCTGATCGAACAAAACGGCGATGAACGATCGCCCCAGCATCAGACCCACAAACAGCGTCAGCGCGAACAGCGCGTAGATGATGGTCGGCTTGATCTTGATGAACGTCTCATCATGCAGCACGAGCGTCAGGCCGCCGAACACCAGCACGATCACCGCCGTGACAAGCGCCATCAGCGGCACATGCCGCACCACCACATAGGACGCGATCACCGCCGCGACGATCGCGACCATGAACGCGCCCGTCGCCACGAACAGATTGAACTTGGCGTTGGCGGCAAAGAAGATCAGCAGCGGACCAAGCTCGGTCGCGAGCTTGAACAACGGATGGGGTGCGCGCTTGTCCATGATCCTGACTATCCCTGCCCCAAATCCTTGCCCGCGATCGCCAGCGCGAAATCATGCGCGGTGAACGGCGCGAGGTCGTCGATGCCCTCGCCGACGCCGATGAAATGCACCGGCAGCTTGTAGGTTTCTGAAATCGCAACCAGGATGCCGCCCCGCGCGGTGCCATCGAGCTTGGTCATCACAAGCCCGGTGACGCCTGCCGTCTTGCGGAACGCCTCGACCTGCGACAGAGCGTTCTGTCCCACGGTGGCATCCAGCACCAGCAGCACCGCATGCGGCGCGCTGGCATCGACCTTCCTGATGACGCGCGCGACCTTCTCCAGCTCGACCATCAGTTCGGCCTTGTTCTGCAATCGCCCGGCGGTGTCGATCAGCAACACGTCGCGATTGTCCGTCTTCGCCTCGCTCGCCGCATCGAAGGCAAGGCTCGCCGAATCCGAGCCGTGCGCGCGCGCAACCACCGGCACGCCGGTGCGCTCGCCCCAGACTTTCAATTGCTCGATGGCGGCCGCGCGGAATGTATCGCCTGCGGCAAGCATCACCCGGCGGCCTTCCGCCGTTAATTTCGCAGCGAGCTTGCCAATGGTCGTGGTCTTGCCCGAGCCGTTGACGCCGACGACCAGAATGACGAATGGCTTCTGGCTCTCGTCAATCACCAGCGGCTTCGCCACCGGCGCGAGCACCTTCTCGACTTCGGCGGCGACAATCTCCTGGACGTCCTGCGCCGACACATCCTTGTCGTAACGGCCCTCGCCGACCTTCGCCGCGATCCGCGCCGCGACTTCGGTTCCGAGATCGGCGCGTAACAGCACATCCTCGATACCCTCGAGCATGGCCCGGTCGAGCTTGCGCTTGCTGACGAGATCGGTGAGCGCGCCACCAATCGAACCGGACGTGCGCTTGAGGCCGGCGGACAGCCGCTGCCACCAGCTCTGCTTCGGTTTATCCTGCGGCGTATCTGTCATATGCGGACTGTCAACATTGCGGGGGGTGTGTTACCCGGTTCACGCCAAAAACGAAAGCCGCACGTCATTATGGATACGCCACAGCCGACCGCCGAGGAGATGCAGGCACGCGTGCTTCATCGCGACGGCCTGATGCTGGTGATCGACAAGCCGGCCGGAATTGCCGTGCATAAAGGCCCGAAGGGCGGGCCCAATCTTGAAGCCTCGTTCGATGCGTTGCGCTACGGTTTGCCGCGCCCGCCGGTCCTGGCACATCGGCTCGACCGCGACACCTCCGGCTGCCTCGTGCTCGGCCGCCACCGCAAGGCGACCGCCTCGCTCGGGCTTCTGTTCAAGCACGGCAAGATCGGCAAGACCTATTGGGCCGTGGTCGAAGGCGGCCCTGCGGAGAACCAAGGCGAAATCGACATTCCGCTCGGGCGGCTCGATGAAACGCGCGGCTGGTGGCAGAAGCCCGACCCGAACGGGCTGCCGTCCCAATCCCGCTGGAGCGTGATGGGGCGTGGCGATGGCCTGACCTGGCTCGCACTCGAGCCGATCACCGGCCGCACCCATCAATTGCGCGTGCATTGCGCGGCGATGGGCTTTCCCATCGTCGGCGACAACATCTACGGCAACGGCCCGCGCTTCGGCGAGCCGAGCCTGCATCTGCATTCGCGCGAGATCGTCGTGCCGCTGTCGAAGAACAAGCCGCCGGTGCGCGTGGTCGCACCTGTGCCCGAACACTTGCATGAGCGGCTGCGCGCATGCGGGTGGAATGGCGAAGAAGCGCTCGCACCCGAACAGGTCGTGTCACACGCTTAGGCGCGCGCCGTCATGACCCGCAATGGTCATGGCCCGCACATCGCCCGCAACACCACCTGTCATCGCGACGGGCAGGAAATGCTCGGTGCGGCCCTGCGTCGTGCTTTCAACCAGAACATGACGGGTCTTGCCTGCCTCACGCGCGAGCCTGCGCCGCAGCGCCACCTCGCCCGCGTCACGCAACCGCTTTGCCCGCTCCCTGATGGTACGGCCTTCCACCTGCGGCATCTTCGCCGCCGGCGTGCCGGGACGCTTCGAGTACGGAAACACGTGCAGGAAGGTGAGATCGCAGTCCTCGACCAACGCAAGCGACCGCTCGAACATGTCATCCGTCTCGGTCGGAAAGCCCGCAATGAGATCGGCCCCGAAGGCAATGTCCGGCCGCAGCCGCCGCGCCTGATCGCAGAACGCGATGGCGTCGGCGCGCGAGTGCCGCCGCTTCATGCGCTTGAGAACGAGATCGTCGCCCGCCTGCAGCGACAAATGCAGATGTGGCATCAATCGCTCGTCGTCCGCGATCACATCGAGCAGATCGCGATCCGCCTCGACCGAGTCGATTGACGAGAGCCGCAGCCGCTTCAATTCCGGCACATGCTTGAGGATCTGCTTGACCAGTGCACCCAGTTTCGGCGCACCCGGCAAATCCGCGCCATAGCTTGTAATGTCGACGCCCGTCAGCACGATCTCGGGACAGCCGCCTTCCACCAGCTTGCGCACCTGTTCGACCGCGGCGCCCATTGCCACCGAGCGCGAATTGCCGCGCCCATACGGAATGATGCAGAACGTGCAGCGATGGTCGCAGCCGTTCTGCACCTGCACGAAGGCACGCGGCTGGCCGCTGTGAAATCCCTCCACCAGATGCGGCGCCATCTCGCGCACCGCCATGATGTCGGCGACCGCAACCTTCTCACCGTCATCGAGATCGAACGCGCGGCGCGTATCCCGCCACGCATGCGCGCGCATCTTGTCGTCATTGCCGAGCACGCGATCGACTTCCGGCATCTCCGCGAACATTCTGGAATCGGTCTGCGCCGCGCAACCGGTGACAATGATCTTGCGCGCCGGATGATCGCGCCGCAGGCGGCGGATAGTCTGGCGCGCCTGCGCCACCGCCTCATTGGTCACCGCGCATGTGTTGACGATCACCGCATCCTGCACGCCGGCGGCATCGGCCTCGGCACGCATCGTCTCCGATTCAGCCAGATTGAGACGGCAGCCGAAGGTGACGAGTTCGACCGGCATGTCAGGCGAGTGCGGCGAACAGCGCCGGATCGAACACGCCTTCATATTCCAGCACGGCGGCCCCGGTCATCAGCACATGATCGTCGCGCTCGCGCCATTCAATGGTGAGATCGCCACCGGGCAGGCTCATCTGCACGATGCGGTTGGTACGCTTGAGCCGCGCCGCCGCGACCGCCGTGGCGCACGCCGCCGAACCGCACGCCTTGGTCAAGCCCGCGCCACGCTCCCAGGTCCGCATCCGGATGTGATCGCGGTCCACGATATGGGCGAGCGTGATGTTGGCGCGTTCGGGAAAGATCGGGTGATTTTCCAGCAGCGGTCCGAACCGTTCGAGGTCGTAGGCGTCGATGTCATCGACCCAGAAGATCGCATGCGGATTGCCCATGCTGACGACGGACGGCGAATGCAGCACCGGCGAATCGATCGGCCCGACCTGCAATTCGATGTAGCGGGTATCGCGGAATTCTTCCGCCAGCGGAATGTCCTGCCAGCCGAACTTCGGCGCGCCCATGTCGACCGTGTAAAGATCGGGTGACGGCCCTTGCCAGCAATTCAGAAGTCCGGCGCGGGTCTCGAAGGTCGCGGCGCGCTCGCCGTTTTCGCCGAACACGCGCTTGGCCACGCAACGCATGCCGTTGCCGCAGGCACCCGCCTCCGAGCCGTCATTATTATAGATGCGGATGAAGGCGCTGGTGCCGGCGAGCTTCGGCTTCTGCAACACCATCAATTGATCGTAAGGCACGCCATTCGGCGCGGCGACGGCGCGGGCCTCGGCCGCACTGACCTGTGAATCGGACTTGCGCAGATCGACAACGACGATCTCGTTTCCGATTCCGTTCATCTTGGCGAAGCTATGGTTTGCGAGCACGGTCATGTCAAAATCCAGGCGCTTTATATGGCGAGGATGGCGGCAATGACCAGCCCGCCAACCACTCGCTTTTCGATGACCTGACGCCCCTATCGCGCCATGCTACGCTTCTCTCACGCAAACCCCCATAAAATGGAGATTTCCGGATGACGTCCCGCCCGACCCGACTGGTTTTGCTGGTCCCGATCGCTCTCGCGGCGGCCTCCATGGCGGTCCTTCCGGTCTCCGCACAAGCGCCCGCAGCTCCCGCGACTCCCGCGCCCGCGACGGCCGACAAGCCGGTGACGCCTCCCGCGACACCTGCGCCTGCGCCCGCTCCTGCCCCCACGACCACCCCGGCACCTGCGGTCACCCCTGCTCCGGCAGCGACACCCGCTCCGGCGACGCCGCCCGAATCATCCGCGCCTGCGGCTCCCGCCGCTCCCGCCACGCCGCCTGCGGCAACCACACCCGCACCCTCTTCACCCGCGACCGAGGCCACACCTCCCGCCAAGGTGCAGGCCGCCGACCCGTTCGGGGAAGAAACCACGCTGACCGCGAAAAAGGTCGTCGTGCTGAAAGGCAAGGCCGTGTGGGACTCGGCTTTCGAGACGCTGACGGATTCGATCAAGGCGCTGAACACCCTGCTCGCCAAGCAGAAGATCGATCCCGCAGGCCCCGTGCTGATCGTCTACACCTCGACCGACGACGCCGGTTTCACCTTCCAGGCCGAAATGCCGGTCAATCAGGAACCGAAAAATCTTCCCAAGACCATGAGCATCGGCCAATCGCCCGAAGGCAAGGTGCTGAAGTTCGTCCATCGCGGCTCCTACGACAACATGGACAACACCTACGAGGCGATCACCAACTATCTCGACGAGAAGAAGCTGGAGGCCAAGGACAGCTTCATCGAGGAATACGTCACCGACCCGCTCAAGACCGAAGAAGACAAGCTCATCATCAACGTCTTCGTTCCCCTGAAGTAAGGAGTCCATCATGCGCTGCCTCGTCATCGCCGCATGCCTCGCGCTTGCCTCGCCCGCATTCGCTGACGCCCTGACGCCTTCGATCTCGGTCAACGGTCAGGCGACCGTGTCGGCCGCACCCGATCTGGCGGAGATCGAAGCCGGCGTGACCACGGAAGCCAAAACCGCGCGCGCCGCGAGCGAAGCCAATGCCAAGGCGATGAACGCGGTGCTCGCCGCCCTGAAACAAACCGGCATCGCGCAAAAGGACATCCAGACCTCGCAAATCTCGCTGCAACCGCAGATGGCCAGCCGCAACAATTCGAGCGCGCCGCCGCAGATCACCGGCTATCGCGCGACCAATCGCGTCAGCGTCACTCTGCGGGACACCGCAAAGATCGGCGACACGCTCGATGCTCTGGTGGCCGCTGGCGCCAATGATATTGGCGGCGTCAGTTTTTCCGTCTCGCAATCCTCGAAACTGCTCGATGAAGCCCGTGCCAGGGCCATCGATGATGCCCACCGCAAGGCCGCCATTTATGCCCAATCTGCAGGCATAACTTTGGGCGGACCGTTGAGCATCGCGGAAGAAGGCGTGCCTCCGCCGATCGCATTCCGCAAGATGAACGCCAGCCTCGCAGCGGCTCCGACTCCGATCGTGCCCGGCGAGCAGACGCTGCGGGTGTCGGTTCATGTGAGCTACGAGATCAAGCCGAAGCCGTAAGCGGCGAAAGCGGTCAGATCTCGAACACCTGACCCGGCTTCAGTGCGGCGAATTTTTCGCGCGGCAGCTTCGCCTCTCCCAGCGCCGCGTCGAGCGCGTGGGCAGGCGCGTCGATCGCCTCGTCGGTCAACTGGAACGTGCCGTGATGATGCGCCAGTGCCTGCTCGGCGCCGCAATCGGCCAGGGCCTTCACTGCGTCCGATGGATTCATGTGCATGTCGCGCATGAACCAGCGCGGCTCGTAGGCGCCGATCGGCAGGATCGCGAGACGCAACGCGCCGTGTGCCTCGCGCACGCGGCGGAAATGCTTGCCGTCGCCATAGCCTGAATCGCACACGATGTAGATTTTCCCCGCAGGTGTCTCCAGCACGAAGCTCGCCCACAGCACCTTGTTGCGGTCGAACAGGCCGCGCGCCGACCAGTGCCGCGTCGCCACCAGCGTCACTGCGACGCCATCGTCGATCTCGACACGCCGATTCCAGTCATGAGCCTCCGCGCGGATCGCAGCGTCATGCGCGCGCATCGTCACATCATTGCCGAGCGGCGCAATCACGCGCGGCGAGAATTTCGCCGCCAGCTTTGAGAGCGTGCGGACATCGAGGTGATCGTAATGGCCGTGCGACACCAGCACCGCGTCGATCTTTGGCAACGCCTCGAAGGCGATGCCGGGATCGTTGACGCGCTTCGGGCCTGCAAAAGTGAAAGGCGAAGCGCGCTGCGACCACACCGGATCGATCAGGATGTTCAGCCCTGCGGTCTGGATCAGCCAGCTCGCATGGCCGACGAAGGACAGCCGGACCCTGTTGCCCGTGACGCTCGGCGGCGGCACATCGGCAAACCCGCTCGGCGCGCGCGCGGGCCATTTCGCCGCCTTGCGGGTTCTCTGCCAGCGCATGATCTGCGCGAAGGTATGGGGCGGGGTGCCATCGGGATCGAAAAAGCGCAGGCCGTCGAAATGATCCGAGACCGGGCCGTTGTAAGTCTTCATCCGGGCTTCCCATGCCAAGAACCGCTCGCGGCGGTTCCATAAAAGCCGCAGCGGGTGAATTTCATGGCCGCGATAGGCCCGAAATGCCGCCCGAAGGCAAATAACGGCTCCGCGAAGCGCGTTTCCGGCCATAAAAACCGCGTTTTCCGCTCTTTTCTTGACTTTCCGGGCCGGGGAGGCTTTAACCGCGCCACTTCTCGAAAAGGTTTTCTTTTCGACCCGCCGACCGGTGCGAGACGCCGGAGGTCAACGCCCGACAGCGCTGTGCGCCCTCGGGCGCAAAATTGTTTGGATCATTGCTCCATCCGGAGCGCAACGGGATACGACGCTGAGATGTTCGACAATCTGTCGGAAAAGCTCGGAGGCATTCTCGACAAGCTGACGCGGCGCGGCGCGCTGTCGGAGGCCGATGTCGATGCCGCGATGCGCGAAGTGCGCCGTGCGCTGCTGGAAGCGGACGTGGCGCTCGATGTCGTGCGCTCGTTTACCGACAAGGTCCGCGAGCAGGCGATCGGCGCCACCGTCGTCAAATCGGTGACACCGGGCCAGATGGTCGTGAAGATCGTTCACGATCAACTCGTGGAGACGCTCGGCTCCGACGGCCAGACCATCGACCTCAACGCGCCCGCGCCAATCGCGATCATGATGGTCGGCCTGCAGGGCTCCGGTAAAACCACCACCACCGCGAAGCTCGCGCGCCGCCTCACGCAGCGCGACAAGAAAAAAGTTTTGATGGCCTCGCTCGACGTCTACCGTCCGGCGGCGCAGGAACAGCTCGCGGTGCTCGGCCGCGACCTCTCCATCGAGACGCTGCCCGTCGTCGCAGGCCAGATGCCGCCGCAGATCGCGCAGCGCGCGCTGCAGGCCGCCAAGCTCGGCGGCTACGACATCGTGCTGCTCGACACCGCAGGCCGCACCACGCTCGACGAAGAGATGATGCGCGAGGCCGCGACGGTGAAAACCGCCGCCAATCCTCATGAAGTGCTGCTGGTCGCGGATTCGCTAACGGGTCAGGACGCCGTCAATCTCGCGCGCGCGTTCGATGAGCGCGTCGGCCTCACCGGCATCGTGCTCACGCGAGTGGACGGTGACGGACGCGGCGGTGCTGCGCTGTCGATGCGCGCCGTCACCGGCAAGCCGATCAAGCTGATCGGCACCGGAGAAAAGACCGACGCACTGGAAGACTTTCATCCCTCGCGCATCGCGGGCCGTATTCTCGGCATGGGCGACATTGTTTCGCTCGTCGAAAAAGCCGCCGCCAATATCGACGCGGAGAAGGCGGCACGCACCGCCGAGAAGATGCGCAAGGGCAAGTTCGATCTTGCCGATCTGCGCGATCAACTGGCCCAGATGCAGAATCTCGGTGGTCTCGGCGGCCTGATGGGCATGATGCCCGGCGTCGCCAAGATGAAGAACCAGCTCGCCGCTGCCAATCTCGATGACAAGATCATCAAGCGGCAGATGGCGGTGATCGATTCGATGACGCGCGCCGAGCGCAAGACCCCCGACATCCTGAAGGCGAGCCGCAAGAAGCGCATCGCCGCGGGCGCGGGCGTCAGGGTCGAGGACGTCAACAAGCTCCTGAAAATGCACCGGGGCATGGCCGACATGATGAAGGCCATGGGTCAGGGCAAGCGCGGGCCGATGGCAGGCCTCGCGCAGATGATGGGCTTTGGCGGCGGCATGCCGTCGCCCGAACAGATTCAGCAATTGAAGGACCAGATGCCCCAGGGGTTGCCGCAAGGCCCCGGCGGCATGCCGTCATTGCCGAAAGACTTTCCAGGCCTGCCCTCGGGATTGGGCGGCCTCGGAAAACCAACATTGCCGGGCCTCGGAGGATTTCCGGGGCTTGGCAAGAAGAAATAGCCAGACATTTTCACACTTTCGAACACACAACGGAGAACACCATGTCAGTCGTCATTCGTCTCGCCCGCGCCGGCACCAAGAAGCGCCCGGTCTATCACGTCGTCGTCGCCGACTCGCGCTTCCCGCGCGACGGCCGCTTCATCGAGCGCCTCGGCCACTTCAATCCGCTGCTGCCGAAGGACAACGAGGCTCGCCTCAAGCTCGACATGGACAAGGTGAAGGCCTGGATGGCCAAGGGCGCGCAGCCGTCCGACCGCGTGATGCGCTTCCTCGATGCGGCTGGTGTTGCGAAGCGCACCGCGCGCAACAACCCCGAGAAGGCCGTGCCGCGCAAGGAGCGCAAGGCCGCCGCTGAAGCCGCCAAGGCTTAAGCGTTTTCGTGGCGAAGGCAGCGCAAAAAATCTGCGTTGCGAAAATCGGCGCCGCGCACGGTGTGCGCGGCGAGGTGCGGTTGTGGCCGTTCACCGAAGACCTGTTGGCGGTGCTGCATTACGGCCCGCTCTCGACCAAGGACGGCGCGCGGCAATTCGAAGTGGCGCGCGCCCGCGCCGCCAAGGATCATCTGGTCGCGACGCTCAAAGGAGTCGCGGACCGCGACGCCGCAGAGCGCCTCAACGGCATCGAGCTTTATATTTCCCGCGACGCGCTGCCTGAAACCGACGACGGCGAATATTACCATGCCGACCTGATCGGCCTTGCCGCCATCGATGCGCAGGGCGCGTCCCTCGGGACTGTGACCGCTATCCATAATTTCGGCGCGGGCGACATCATCGAGATCGCGCCGAAAAGCGGTCCATCGCTCTTGCTGCCGTTCACCAACGCCGTGGTGCCGACCGTCGATCTTGCGGCGGGGCATGTCATCGTCGAATTGCCGAACGAGATCGAGGGCGACGGCCCTGACTCGACGGATTCTGCGCCATGACCTGGCGCGCCACCGTCCTCACGCTTTTTCCGGAGATGTTTCCGGGGCCGCTCGGCGTCAGCCTCGCGGGCCGCGCGCTTGCTTCCGATATCTGGCAGCTCGACGTCCGCGACATTCGCGATTCAGCGACCGACAAACACCGCAGCGTCGATGACACCCCGGCCGGGGGCGGGCCGGGCATGGTGCTGCGCGCCGATATTCTGGCGGCCGCTATCGACGCAATTGCGCTCGATCCCAGCCATCCACGCCTCCTGATGAGCCCACGCGGTCGGCCATTGACCCAGACGCGGGTCGTGGAACTGGCGGAGGGGCCCGGCCCGCTGATCGTCTGCGGGCGGTTCGAGGGGGTAGACCAGCGCGTGATCGAGGCGCGCGGCCTCGAGGAGGTCTCGATCGGCGACTACGTGCTGTCCGGCGGGGAACTCGGGGCCATGGTGCTGATCGACGCCTGCGTGCGGCTGCTGCCGGGGGTCATGGGCAAGCTCGCTTCGGGAACCGAGGAAAGCTTCTCCGACGGCCTCTTGGAATACCCGCAATACACCCGGCCCCAGACCTTCGAAGGCCATGGGATTCCTGAGGTTTTGACCTCGGGCGACCACGCCAGGGTCGAGGCTTGGCGGCGGGCGCAGGCCGAATCCCTGACCCAAAACCGCCGCCCGGACCTCTGGGCGGCCAGAATCGGCTCAAAGACGCCAAAAAACACGACGGACCAGTGACAACGGGTGCGGTTTGGCGTATAGGACCGCCCAATCCGTGCATGTGCTGGATACGAAATTTCGCGCAGTCCCTTTCGGGCGCGCCGCCCGATGGAGTTTTGCTATGAATCTCATCCAAGAGCTCGAGAAAGAGCAGCTGGAAAAGCTCGCCGCCGGTAAGACCATTCCCGATTTCGGGCCGGGCGACACCGTGACCGTCAACGTCAAGGTCAAGGAAGGCGACCGCACCCGCGTGCAGGCCTATGAAGGCGTCTGCATCGGCCGCAACGGCGGTGGCATCAACGAGAGCTTCACCGTGCGCAAGATTTCGTACGGCGAAGGCGTCGAGCGTGTCTTCCCGATCTATTCGCCGATGATCGACTCGATCAAGCTCGTGCGCCGCGGCAAGGTGCGTCGCGCCAAGCTGTATTACCTGCGCGGCCTGCGCGGCAAGTCGGCCCGCATCGTCGAGAAGCAGGACCAGCGCCAGACCGCTGCTGCGGCTGCCGAATAATTCGGTCCTTTCACGAATTCAAAAAAGCCCCGGTTCGCCGGGGCTTTTTTCATGCCTGAATGCGACAGAGATTACGTCGAAAGCGGACCGTTCATGATCCAGCGATGGCCGAACGGATCACGCACGATCGCCGTGCGCGTTCCCCAGAACGAATTCGTCGGCGCGACTTCGCCTTTCGCGCCGAGTTTGGTCGCGCGCGCGAACACCTCGTCCACCTCCTCGGAGGTTGCAAATTCCAGACTGACCGAGGCCGTCACCGGCTCGCCGGGCAGCGGCGGGCGGGCGGTGCCGAATTCCGGGAACGCATCCGACAGGAACAGCGTGCCGCCGTTGATCTCCAGTTCGCAATGCATGATGCGCAGGCCATCCAGCGCGGGCATCAGGGCTTTCTGCTTGGCGTCGAAGGCGGCGCTGTAGAAGGCGATGGCGCCCGCTGCGGGCGAAACCGTCAAATAGGGTGCAACCGGCGGCCGTGCAGACATTGAGGAGCCCCATGCAGTTCTTATATGGCGAGGATACTTTCCCGTGGCCCCTTATGCGAGTAAAAAGCCCGCTGCAACAGGCGCCTACGGAAAGCGTCCGACCCGGCACAAGCGAAAACCGAGTAAAGCGAAAACCACAATGGCCAAACCGACCACCCTGTACGACAAGATCTGGAACGATCATCTGGTTGACGAGCAGCCCGACGGCACCTGCCTGCTCTACATCGACCGGCATCTCGTCCACGAGGTGACCTCGCCGCAGGCGTTCGAGGGATTGCGTACCGCTGGCCGCAAGGTGCATGCGCCGGAAAAGACGCTGGCCGTGGTCGATCATAACGTGCCGACCACCGACCGCTCCAAGCCCAACCCCGATCCGGAGAGCGCCGAGCAGATCGCGGCTCTCGCCACCAACGCGCGCGAGTTCGGCGTGCAGTACTTCAACGAGTTCGATAAGCGTCAGGGCATCGTTCACGTCATCGGCCCCGAGCAGGGCTTCACGTTGCCCGGCACCACCATCGTGTGCGGCGACAGCCACACCTCGACGCATGGCGCGTTCGGCGCGCTGGCGCATGGTATCGGCACCTCCGAGGTCGAGCATGTGCTCGCCACGCAGACGCTGATCCAGAAGAAGGCCAAGAACATGCGAGCCGTCGTCGACGGCAAGCTGCCTGAAGGCGTCACCGCGAAGGACATCATCCTCGCCATCATCGGTGAGATCGGCACCGCGGGCGGCACCGGCTACGTGCTGGAATACGCCGGCGACGCGATCCGCGCGCTCACCATGGAAGGCCGCATGACGGTCTGCAACATGTCGATCGAAGGCGGCGCGCGCGCGGGCCTCGTTGCGCCCGACGAGAAGGCATACGAATTCCTGAAAGGCCGTCCGCTGTCGCCGAAGGGCGCGCGGTGGGAAGAAGCCGTGCGCTACTGGGACACGCTGCGCAGCGACGACGGCGCGCATTTCGATGCCGAGATTCGTCTCGACGCCGCGAACCTGCCGCCGATCGTCACCTGGGGCACGTCACCGGAAGACGTCGCTTCGGTCGCGGGCTTCGTGCCGGATCCTGCGAAGATCCAAGACGAAGCCAAGCGGCTGTCGAAGGAGCGCGCGCTCGCCTATATGGGCTTGAAAGCCGGCACCAAGATCACCGACATCAAGCTCGACCGCGTGTTCATCGGTTCGTGCACCAACGGCCGCATCGAGGATTTGCGGGCGGCGGCGAAGGTGGTCAACGGACACACCGTCAACGGACACGTCAACGCCATGGTGGTGCCGGGCTCGGGCCTCGTGAAGGAGCAGGCGGAAGCCGAGGGCCTCGACAAGATTTTCCTCAAGGCCGGTTTTGAGTGGCGCGAGCCGGGCTGCTCGATGTGTCTCGCGATGAATCCCGACAAGCTGTCGCCGGAGGAGCGTTGCGCCTCGACATCGAACCGCAATTTTGAGGGCCGTCAGGGCTTCAAGGGCCGCACCCATCTGGTGTCGCCCGCGATGGCTGCTGCGGCGGCGATTGCAGGCCACTTCGTCGACATCCGCGACTGGAAGGCCGCGTAAGCATCCTTCATCACATCGGACTCAATAAAAGACGGGCGCTGAAAAGCGCCCGTTTTGTTTGTCATGTCCGTTGATCTGCGAGCTTCAGAAACCGAAGCTGAAGCCGATGCCGCGACCCCAGCCATAATAGCCCGGTCCGCCGTAGTAGTAACCGTAGGGACGATAATACGGGCGGTAGTAGCCATACGGACGGTAGTAGCCCGGCCCGTAATAATATCTGGGGCCGTAATAGTAGGGCCGGTAATACGGGCGATAATAGACCCGTGGATGGTAGTGGCGGTGGTAGTAGCGATGGTAACGCCGCGCACTGATATCCGTCATCGTTGTCTTGGCATGATGTGCCGGCCGCGAAACCGCCTGCGACTGTGGCGTGGCGGCCTGTGCGGATGGCGCCGCCAGTGCGGCCCCAAGCAACACGGCTCCGGCGGCGAGTAATGTTTGAAGATTTAATTTCATCAAATCCTCCTTTGATCTGCCTCAGGCCCCCATCATAGCGATATCACGTTCCCTGAACCGATGCCGACTCCAATCATTCCAAAACGAAAACAGGCCCGGTGAAGGGCCTGCTCGTGATCCAGTGGAGAGCTTACCAGTGACGGTAGTGGTGATGACGCCAATGGCGGCGATGGGGATGCCAGTGACGGCGGGGATGCCAATGACGACGATAGTGGACCTCCGTCGTCAGGCCGGCAGCGGCATGATCGGCAACTGCAGCGGTGCCCGGTGCCGCAAGCGACATCGCATTTGCCTGCTGCGACGGGGTTGCGACAAACATCAGACCCGCGACTGCGAGAAGTCCGAGAAGTTTCTTCATCGTCAAGCTCTCCTATGACCAATGCAACAGCCGTCATCCGACGACCGTAATTTCACGCCTGATAACCCGTGCGAACCACAAGGGTTCCCGATCGGGAAGGCATGGTCAGCCTGAAAGCAGAACGGTGAACTCACGCTGAATGAATCAGGGCTACAAAATGGCGCCGGTAAAACAGCCGGCTGAAAACGCCGAAGGACTCAACCCTGCCAGTAACAGCTTTCGCGCGGCACGATCACCGTCCCGCTCAGGCGATACTCGTATTCATAATAGGAGTGACAGATTCTCACGGAGTTCGGCCCCGGCCCGCGCGGTGTGTAGATATGGACCCGGCGAGGCTTGCGATGCCGCGTCGTCTCCCGGCTCTGCGCGGAAAACTCCTCCACCCGTGGCGTTGCGGTGGCAGCAGGCATAGCCACAGCACCGGATTGCGCAGGCTCGGCGGCGGCCTTTCCGCCCGTATGGAGCGTCACCAGCAAAATCGCCCCCGCCATGCTTAACAATGAATGCCGCATTATCCGCCTGCCCCGCTCAAGAAGCCCGAAACGTCTCCGATTGGCCCTCCCGCGTCAATAACCCTCGCTCGCAGCGCATTCAGCCATGCGTCCAATAGGCCTTTGCCAAATCCTCCATTCACGATAAGAACCGTTCCAAATTGGCCTGCCTTTCATAGGCCTCAACGGGTTGAGACGATGGAAAAATTCACTGTTGTAAGCAGCGTGGCCGCGCCGCTGAAGATCATCAATGTCGACACCGACATGATCATCCCCAAGCAGTACCTCAAGACCATCAAGCGGACCGGGCTCGGCAAGGGCCTGTTCTCGGAGCAGCGCTACAAGGACGACGGCAGCGAGAACCCGGATTTCGTGCTGAACAGGCCGGCCTATCGCCACGCCCAGATCCTCGTCGCGGGCGACAATTTCGGCTGTGGATCGAGCCGCGAGCATGCACCCTGGGCGCTCGCCGATTTCGGCATCCGCTGCGTGATCTCGACCTCGTTCGGCGACATCTTCTACAACAACTCGTTCAAGAACGGCCTGCTGCCGATCCGCGTCACCCACGAGCAACTGGACAAGCTGTTCGACGACGCCGAGCGCGGCGCCAACGCCACGCTGACGATCGACCTCGAGAAGCAGGAAATTCGCGGCCCCGACGGCGGTGTGATCAATTTCGAGATCGATCCGTTCCGCAAGCACTGCCTGCTCAACGGCCTCGACGATATCGGCCTGACCATGCAGAAGAAGTCGTCGATCGACACCTTCGAGGCCCGCGAGAAGGTCGCGCGTCCCTGGCTGTAAGTCAGTCATCGCCCAACACGGATTTAATAAGCCGCGCCGCCAGCGCGGCTTATTTGTTTGAGGCGCTCACGTCGCTGACTTCTCAAGCGCGCCGATCGCATCCGCCATCGCCAGCGTCCGGCGCGCCATCTCGGCGTGAAGCCGCTCGACCATGCGACCCTCATAGCGGATCGCACCCTTGCCCGCCGCTTCCGGTTGCTCGAACGCCGCGATGATGCCGCGCGCCTCGGCGAGTTCATTGCCCGATGGCCTGAAGATTCGATTGGCGGCTTCGATCTGTGCTGGATGAATCAGCGTCTTGCCGTCGAAGCCCAGATCGCGCGCCTGCTCGCATTCCGCCGCGAACCCCGCGGCATCACTGAAATCGCTAAAGGGCCCGTCGAGAATCTCGATGCCATAGCTGCGCGCGGCGACGACGCAATTAAGAAACAGCGGCACCATCTCGGCGCGCCCCGGTTTCATGCGAATCCTGGTATCGAGCGAAATGTCATTCGGCCCGATCACGAAAGCGGAGAGCCGTGCGTCCTTGGCATGCGCACACGCCGCAATCTCCGCGATGCGCAGCACCGCAAGCGGCGTCTCGATCATCACCCACAATCTGATCGCGGGATCGGCTCCCAGTTGATCGAGCCGCGCACCGATGGCCGCGATATCCTCCGGGCCCGCGATCTTCGGAACCAGAATGGCATCCGGGCGCGCCTGCGCCGCAAGCGCGCTGTCGTCCTGCCAGAAGGAAGACGCGGGAGCATTGGTGCGGATGATACGCTCGCGTCCGCCAAACCCGCCATCAGACAGAGCCTTCGCGATCTGTGCCCGCGCGTTCGGCTTTTCGTCCGGCGCAACCGAATCCTCGAGATCGAAAATGATGCCATCGGCGGCGAGGCTGCGCGCCTTCTCCAGCGCGCGCGCATTCGAACCCGGCATGAACAGAACGCTGCGGCGCGGGCGGATCATCGGCATTGCTCCAGACACATAACTAAGAGAGGCGTATCACCGGTAATAGAGGGAGGAAAGCCTTGCTCCATGCGGGGGATCGTGGTTAGCCAATGAAAATCATGCGGGAGTGGCCATGCCAGAGAGATTTCCGAAACAACTGATTTCCGGATACCGCACATTTGCGGCCCACCGTCTGCCGACCGAACAGGCGCGCTATAATGAACTGTCCGACATCGGCCAATCGCCGGAAGTGATGGTGATCGGATGCTGCGACTCGCGCGTATCTCCCGAAGTGATCTTCGACGCGGGACCGGGCGAACTGTTCGTGGTGCGCAACGTCGCCAATCTGGTGCCGCCCTACGCGCCAGACGGCGAGGCCCACGGCGTCTCGTCCGCGCTGGAATTCGCGGTGCAGGTGTTGAAGGTCAAGCACATCGTTGTACTCGGTCATGCTCAGTGCGGGGGCATCAAGACGCTGGTGCATCCTTCCGCGCCGCTCTCGCCCAGCGATTTCATCGGCAAGTGGATGTCGCTGTTGACCCCGACACGCGATGCCACGCCGCGCCAGCCCGGCGAGTCTGACTCCGACTACATCACCCGCATGGAGAAGAGAGCGGTTTCGACCAGCCTCGACAATCTCATGACGTTCCCGTGCGTGAAAATTCAGGTCGAGCGCGGCAAGATGCAGCTTCACGGCGCCTATTTCGGCGTCGCGCACGGGTCGCTGTCGATTCTCGACCGCGCGACCGGCGACTTCCAGACTGTGACCCAGACGTTGCCGGTGGGCTATGAGAGCGCCCGGCCTCACTCGGCCTCACACTAAGCTGTATAAAAAACAAGCCGCCCGAAGGCGGCTTGTTTCGCAAAGAACCCGAAGGCTGCCTGTTAGGCAGCCTTTTTCTTCGGCTGCAGCAGCTTGCGGTTAACGAGCACTTCGGCGATCTGGATCGCGTTCAGCGCCGCACCCTTGCGCAGATTGTCCGACACGCACCAGAATGCCAGACCGTTCTCCACCGTCGCGTCCTCGCGGATACGGCTGATATAGGTCGCGTCCTCACCCGCCGCCTCGTAAGGCGTGACGTAACCACCCGGCTCGCGCTTGTCGATGACGAGACAGCCCGGCGCCTTGCGCAAAATCTCGCGCGCCTCATCCGGCGTGATCGGCTTTTCGAACTCGACGTTGACGGCTTCGGAATGGCTGATGAACACCGGCACGCGCACGCAGGTCGCGGTGAGCTTGATCTTGGGGTCGAGAATCTTCTTGGTCTCGGCCACCATCTTCCATTCTTCCTTGGTGTAGCCGTCCTCCATGAACACGTCGATCTGCGGGATGACGTTGAAGGCGATCCGCTTCGGAAACTTCTTCGTCACCAGATCGTCGTTGGTGTAGACCGACTTGGTCTGCGAGAACAGTTCGTCCATCGCATCCTTGCCCGCGCCCGACACCGACTGATAGGTTGAGACCACGACGCGCTTGATGGTCGCGGCATCGTGGAGCGGCTTCAAGGCGACGACGAGTTGCGCGGTCGAGCAGTTCGGGTTGGCGATGATGTTGCGCTTGGTGAAGCCAGCAGCCGCATCGGCGTTCACTTCCGGCACGATCAGCGGCACGTCGGAATCGTAACGCCAGGCCGAGGAGTTATCGATCACCACGGCGCCCTGCGCCGCGATCTTCGGCGACCATTCCTTCGACACGTCGCCGCCCGCCGACATCAGGCAGATATCGACGTCGCTGAAATCGTAGTTCTCGAGCGCTTTGACTTTCAGGGTACGGTCGCCGAACGACACTTCCGTGCCGAGGCTGCGGCGCGACGCCAGCGCGACCACTTCGTCGGCCGGAAAGGCGCGCTCGTCCAGGATGTTGAGCATTTCCCGGCCCACATTGCCGGTAGCTCCCACGCAGGCGACCTTGAAACCCATTTTGATTCTCCAAAGGACTGTACCGCCCGGCGATCTGCCCAGGGCGGTAACGCCGGGTATCTATGCGAAAAACGCCGTGAATACAACGCCATGAATGCAACAGGCGGCAGATGAACGCCGGGCCTGCGCCTCATCGGAGGCACGGGCTTCCGCCGCCGCCTCCTCCAGCCATATGGGGTGGCGGCCGGTAAATTGCTGACCTTTTGAAACATTTTCGCCTGCGCCGAAGTTATTCAGTCCGACTGTGGCCCAATTCACCTTGTGGCGGCGCCCCCGGAACAGGTAAATTGTCCTCAACTCTGAAATTCGCGAGGGCACGATGGTTTTGAAAATGATGCGCACCAACGTCATGGCGGCCGCACTGGCGACGCTGGCGGTGGCCGCTGTTGTGGGGATTGGCACCAGCGAGGCGAACGCCGCGCCGAAGAAGAAGCAGACCGTGGTGGCTTCCCGCGATGGCCGTGGCGTGAACTATTCCTACCGGGCCGGCCCGCGCACCCGCGTTTTCATCAGCCGCCGTTCCTGGCTCGATGGCGGCACCGAGGTGCTGCCGGGCGACCGCAAGTTCACCGATTACGCGCTGGCGCCCGGCTATCATTACGGCCGCACCATCGACCGGCTGAACATGGGCCGCAATCCGCTGTCCGACAATTACGATCTCGGCGGCTATCCGACCGCGTTCCCGCTGTATTGATCGCAGCCTAACTCTCGAATCAAAATGCCCGGCTCGCGCCGGGCATTTTTATTTCCTGCAACGCGTCCGGCGATCAGCCGTGCAGCGCCTGCACTTCCTTCAGCACCGCCTCGCCCATCTGCGAGGTGGAGACGCCCTTGGTGCCAGCGGACGCGATGTCACCGGTGCGAATGCCCTTGTCGAGCACGTTGGCGATCGCCTTGTCGATGGTGTCGGCGAGCTTGCCCATGTCGAACGAATAGCGCAGCGCCATGCCGAACGAAGCCAGCATCGCCAGCGGATTGGCGAGGCCCTTGCCGGCGATGTCAGGCGCGGAGCCATGCACCGGCTCGTACAGCGCCTTGCGTTTGCCGGTCTTGGCATCGACCGCGCCGAGCGAAGCCGACGGCAACATGCCGAGCGAGCCGGTCAGCATCGCGGCGATATCGGACAGCACGTCGCCGAACAGGTTGTCGGTAACGATGACATCAAACTGCTTGGGGTTGCGCACGAGCTGCATGCCGCCGGAATCGGCGAGCTGGTGCTCGAGCTTCACGTCCTTGTACTTCTCGGCGTGCACGCGGGTCACAACCTCGTTCCAGAGCAGGCCGCTCTTCATGACGTTGCGCTTTTCCATCGACGTCACCTTGTTGCTACGCTTGCGCGCGAGGTCGAAGGCGACAGCGGCGATGCGCTCGATCTCGTAGGTCTCGTAGACCTGCGTGTCGACCGCGCGCTTCTGACCGTTACCGAGATCGGTGATTTCCTTCGGCTCGCCGAAATAGACGCCGCCGGTGAGTTCGCGCACGATCATGATGTCGAGGCCTTCGACGATCTCGCGCTTGAGGCTCGAGGAATCGGCGAGCGCCGGATAGCAGATCGCCGGGCGCAGGTTGGCGAACAGTTCGAGATCCTTGCGCAGACGCAGAAGACCCGCTTCGGGACGCACATCGAACGGCACAGGGTCCCATTTCGGACCACCGACCGCGCCGAGCAAAATGGCGTCCGCCGCCTTCGCCTTCGCCACCGTGGCGTCGGTGATCGCGACCTTGTCCGCGTCATAAGCGCAACCGCCGACGAGACCGGTTTCGGTCTCGAAGCTGGCGATGCCCTGCGCGTTCAGCCAGTCGATCAGGCGCTTCACCTCTCCCATCACCTCGGGGCCAATGCCGTCGCCGGGGAGAAGCAATAATTTGTGCGGTGCCATAGTAGAATTGTCCTGTCGCTGGTTGCCGGGTATGGGAAGTCGCGGCCTTGCTAGATTCCCCCTGCGCCTTTTGCAAGCTGCATCGGCCAAACACCGGCATTTGCAGGGCTCTCTGAGCGGTTTGCATGACCACGCGCTCCCCGACGATTGCCGATCATCGCCCCGCTCTGGCCGTTCTGACGCTGGCGATCGGACCGGCCATCGGCCTCGGGATTTGCCGTTTCGCCTACTCTCTGGTGTTGCCAGATATGCGTGACACGCTGGTCTGGTCCTACGCCACGGCTGGCGCGATGAACACGGTCAATGCCGCGGGCTATCTCGCCGGCGCGCTGCTGGCGGCGCCGGTGGCAAAACGCATCGGCCTGCTGAAAGCGATCCATCTCGGCATCGCGATGTGCCTTGTTTCGCTCGCGATCAGTTCGGCCTCCGGCGCGCCGGTGCCGTTCGGGTTTGCGCGGATTCTGTCAGGCATCGGCGGGGCGTTCGCGCTGATCTGCGGCGGCGCACTCGCCGCCTCCATCGCGCAGATGCACCCCATGCGCGCAGCCCTCCTGATCGGACTGTTCTACAACGGCCCGGCGATGGGTCTGATCATTTCAGGATCGATCTCGCCGTTCCTGCTGCAAGGTTTCGGGCGCGGCTCGTGGTGGATCGTGTGGATCGTTCTCACCGCGATCTCGGCGGTGATGGCGGTGCCGCTGCTGCGTATCCGCGTGCATTCGGTCAGCGTCGGCACGACCAGGCAGGATTCATCGGTCATGCCGATCCTGCCCTACCTCGCGGGCTATTTCCTCTACGGCGCAGGCTACATCGCCTATCTCACCTTCATGATCGCCTACATCCGCGATGATGGCGGGGGTGCCGCGGCGCAGAGCGCGTTCTGGTGCCTGATCGGATTGGGCGGCATCAGCGCGCCATGGATCTGGCGCGGCCTGATGGCGCGCGGACAAAGCGGCTTCGCCATGGCGCTGATGATCGGGATCACCGCGATCGGCGCGGGGCTCCCGCTCGCAGGCTCCTCGCCGTGGATTTTCGCCGCGTCGGCGCTGATTTTCGGCAACGGCTTTCTCGCCACCACGATCGCGACCACCGCCTTCACGCGATTCAATTATCCCGAACAGGCCTGGCCGCGCGTGATCGCGATCATCACCATCATCTTCAGCGTCGGGCAGATCCTCGGGCCTCTCGTCACCGGCGTGATCACCGATCTCACCGGGACGCTGTCGTCCGCGCTCGCCGTCTCCGCGGCGGCGCTGGCGCTGGGCGCACTGGTCAGTCTCTTTCAACGCGCGCTGCCCTTCAGTCGCGGCGCATGACGGCCCTCAGCTTCCGCTGAACGAATTGTAGCCCTGGTCTTCCCAATAGCCGCCCTTGTAGTCGTTTGTGACTTCCATCGAGACGACATATTTCGGATTCTTGAACCCGAGCTTGGTCGGCACCCTGATCTTCATCGGAAAGCCATAAGCGCGCGGCAATATCTTGTCGTCGAACTTGAAGGCCATGATGGTCTGCGGATGCAGCGCGGTTTCCATGTCGAGCGGTGAGTTATAGCCGTCCATGTCCGCGCACTGAAACCAGCAATATTTCGCGCGCGTGTCGGCGCCGACCAGTTTCAGGAAATGTCGCAGCGGCGTGCCGGTCCAGCTTCCGATCGCGCTCCAGCCCTCGACGCAGACATGGCGCGTGATCTGCTTTTCCTGCGGCAGTTGATAGAGTTCTTCGAGCGTCCACGGCTTCTTGTTCTCGACAAGGCCACGCACCTCGAGCTTCCAGTCCTTGGCGTCGATATTCGGCGCGTCGTCGAGACCGTAATAGGCATTGAAGGGAAACGGCCGCGTGATCGCGCTTTCAGCGAATGTCGGCGCCAGCGTGTTGGGGTTGAAGATTGCCGCCTGTACGGCGTCATTGAATTTGGAGATTTTCGCCAGCAGCGTTTCCGCCGAGGCGCTGTCGCTGACATCACAACCTGTCAAAAGCGTCAACGCGCCGAGGCTCGCACCACCCGTGATGAAACGGCGGCGCGTGAGGTCGGGCATCTGCCGGACAGCATCCTTGATGAGAAGCTGCCTGTCCACGCCGGGAATAAGTTTCGTCCGCTTGAATTTCAGCATCGCACGTCTCCCTCAGCGGCCGACGATCATGGCGCGCAGGCTCTTCGGCACCATGATCGCGAGCGCGATGTGGACCACGAGAAAGCCGACGATCAGCGCCATGCAGACGAAGTGCACGTAGCGGGCGACATCGTAGCCGCCGAACAATGCGGTGAGATATTGAAACTGCACTGGCTTCCAGATCGACAGGCCGGACAGCACGATCAGGATTCCGACGACGATGATGCCGCCATACAGAAGTTTCTGCACCTGATTGTAGGTGGACAGATCGTCATGCGAGAGTTTGCCCGCGAGCGCCGCTTTGGTGTCGGCGAACACACCACGCGCACTGAGTGGCAGAAGCTTGTTGCGGAAGCGGCCGGTCGCAAGGCCCAGCACCAGATAGACCAGCCCGTTCACCATCAAGAGCCACATCGCCGCGAAGTGCCACAGCAATGCTCCGCCCAGCCAGCCGCCCAGCGTGATCGAGCGCGAGAACGAAAACGGAAACAATGGCGAGGCGTTGTAGATCTGCCAGCCTGACATGATCATCATGACCATCGCGATGGCGTTGACCCAATGCACGATCCGCACCCATGCGGGTTGCAGAAGCTTGCGGGAGCCGGATTCGGCACCGCCGCCCGCGGATTTTATGCCTGACAGGCTGTCGCTCGGATTTACCGTGGTGCCGGACATCTGCATCCCTCGTTTTTGAGCCTCGATCCCTCAACGTAGACGGCGGCGCGATTGTTACACGGCAGAGCCGGGCGATTGTTTCATTTTACGCCCGCACTACGTGGGAGGAACGGCCACTCAATCCGCAATTCCGGTTACACGGCCTCTGGCCGGGCCGGATAACCGCCCATGGTCTGCATTGCATTGTGCAGCGCGGCTTTGGTAAAGCCGAACTCTCCTTTGTTTTTCCGGATCTTCGCCTATGACCTCATCCGCCAACGCCAATCTCTACGCCCGCCTGTTTGACGGATTGAAGGACCCTCTCAAAACCGCGATCGAAACCGAGGGCCGCGAAGTTTCCTATCGCGAGCTGGAGGAATTCACGGCGCGAACGGCCAATTATCTCGCCGCCCAGGGCGTCAAGCCCGGCGACCGCGTCGCGGTCCAGGTCGAAAAGTCACTCGCCGCCGTCGTTCTCTATCTTGCAACGATCCGTGCGGGCGCGGTGTTCCTGCCGCTCAACACCGCCTACACGCTCAACGAGCTTGAATATTTCTTTGGCGACGCCGAGCCGTCTTTGATCGTCTGCGATCCTTCTAAGGCCGACGACATTCGCAAGGTCGCGCAAAAGATCAATGCCAAGGTCGACACGCTCGATGCCAATGGGCATGGCTCGCTCAAGGACGGCGCGGTGAACTCCTCTCCGGACTTCAAGACCGTCGCGCGCATGGGCAGCGATCTCGCCGCGATCCTCTACACTTCCGGCACCACCGGCCGTTCGAAGGGCGCGATGCTGTCGCACGACAATCTGGCGTCGAATGCGCTGACGCTGGTGAAATACTGGCACTTCACCGACAAAGACGTGCTGATCCACGCGCTGCCGATCTATCACACCCACGGCCTGTTCGTGGCGATCAACACCTGCCTGTTCGCGCGCGCGACGATGATCTTCCTCAAGAAGCTCGACACCGACCGCATCATCGACCTGATGCCGCGCGCGACCGTGCTGATGGGCGTGCCGACTTTCTACGTGCGGCTGCTGCATAATCCGCGCCTGACGAAAGAAGCCGCCTCGCATATGCGGCTGTTCATTTCCGGCTCCGCGCCACTTCTCGCCGAGACCCATCGCGAATGGTCGGCGCGCACCGGCCACGCCGTGCTGGAGCGCTACGGCATGACCGAAACCAACATGAACACCTCGAACCCGTATGATGGCGATCGCGTGCCGGGCGCGGTCGGATTCCCGCTGCCGGGCGTCACCATGCGCGTCACCGATCCCGAAACCGGCCGCGAGCTGCCGCGCGACGAGATCGGCATGCTGGAGGTCAAGGGCCCGAACGTGTTCCAGGGCTACTGGCGGATGCCGGAGAAAACCAAGGCTGAATTCCGCGACGGCTTCTTTATCACCGGCGACCTCGGCAAGATCGACCCGCGCGGTTATGTCCACATCATCGGGCGCGGCAAGGATCTCGTGATCTCGGGCGGCTTCAACGTCTACCCGAAGGAAATCGAGAGCGAGATCGACGCCATTCCCGGCGTGATCGAGAGCGCGGTGATCGGCGTGCCGCACGCGGACTTCGGCGAAGGCGTCACCGCCGTGGTGGTGCCCGACAAGAAGACGCCGCTGGATGAGGCCGCCGTGCTGCGCGCGCTCGATGGAAGACTCGCGAAATTCAAATTGCCCAAGCGCGTGCTGTTCATCGATGAGCTGCCGCGCAACACCATGGGCAAGGTGCAGAAGAACATCCTGCGCGACAAATACGGAAAGCTCTACGCCGACGCGAAGTAGGCGGGCGGTTCATCCGCCGTGAGTTCCGCAGATGAGGCATGCCCGGTCTGCGGAACAAGAAGGCCTGCGTCTCGAGAGGCGCTACTCGCCACCGCCAAGGGAAAAGCCGAGCCATGCGGCAAGCGGGCCGGCAATGCAGATCAAACAAATCTCCAACGGCAGGTAAGTCCGCGAGATCGGCATCCTCGTCAGGATGAGGCACAGCAACAATCCGACGATGGAGAAGCCAAAGATGCCCATGAACGGGGCCTTTTTGAAGTCCGGGTCGGGCCTGCGGGCCGGCGGGTTGGTCGGGATTTCAGGAAGCGGCATCAACAACCTACTGCGTTAATTTGTCGCAGGTTAGCCACAAACGGGGCTGCGAGCAAATCGCGTCCCCGCCAGAGCTGCGGGGAGGATGAAGGAGTGAACCCGAGATCATTTTCATATTGTGCGTATTTGTACTGGTATACAAAATACACAACTAATCGGCACAACTAAAAACTGAATCAATATTCTCAATTATCATAGTTTCGCATTGCGCTCATTCCTTCCTGTCCGTAAATAGAAAATCTCTAACCCTCGGGCGCGCAGAAATCCCTTCGCCGAAATTCTCGAAAAGTCACCGATGGCCGCACAGACAGGACGTCCGCTCTCACCCTTCATGACCTATCGGTGGACGTTGACGATGATCATGTCGATCATCCACCGCATCACCGGGCTCGCACTTTATGCCGGCACGCTGTTGCTGGCCTGGTGGCTGATCGCCACCGCATCCGGCCCTGCCGCCTATGCCTGCCTGCAGAGTTTCACGGCGAGCTGGATCGGTCGTCTGATCGAAATCGGCTTCACCTGGTCACTCTTGCATCACGCCTTCAGCGGGTTGCGCTACCTTGTCTGGGACACCGGTCACGGTTTCGGCGTCGAGGCCCGCGAACGGCTGACGCAGGCGGCCCTCATAGCTGGCGTTGTCGCCACTGCCGCACTGTGGATCGGCTTTTATCTGATCGGAGCCGGCCGATGAGCGCACGCGACACCGGCAAAACCGTTTCCATGCGCACCCCGCTCGCGCGTGTGCGCCGCCTCGGCGCCGCCCATGCCGGCACCTCCGATTTCTTTCGCCAGCGCGTCACGGCCATTGCGATGGCGCTGTTAATCATCCCGGTCGCGATCATCGTCCTGATGCTGACCGGACGCGATCAGGCCGCCGCCGCGCAGCTTCTCGGATCGCCCATCGTTGCCATCCTGCTGGCGCTCTTCATCGTCGCGGGCTGCCTGCACATGAAAATCGGCGTGCAGGTCGTGATCGAGGACTATGTGCACAGCGAAGCGCTCAAGCTTCTCGCCATCATCGCCAACAATTTCTTTTCGTTCGCCGTCGGGCTTGCGTCGATCTTCGCGATCCTCAAGCTCTCGTTCGGGAGTTAAATCATGACAGCAACCGGCAAGACGGCCGCGGCCGCGGGCCCGGCCTATCCGATCGAGGATCACACCTACGACGTGGTGGTGGTGGGCGCAGGCGGCGCGGGATTACGCGCCGTGGTTGGCTGTTCCGAAGCCGGCCTTCGCACTGCCTGCATCACCAAGGTGTTTCCGACGCGCTCGCACACCGTCGCGGCGCAGGGCGGCATCTCCGCCTCGCTCGGCAACATGCATCCCGACGACTGGCGCTGGCACATGTACGACACCGTGAAGGGGTCGGACTGGCTCGGCGATCAGGACTCCATCGAATACATGGTGCGCAACGCACCCGCCGCCGTCTATGAACTCGAACATTGGGGCGTCCCGTTCTCGCGCACCGAAGACGGCAAGATCTTCCAGCGCCCGTTCGGCGGCATGACCCGCGACTACGGCAAGGGCCAGGCGCAGCGCACCTGCGCCGCCGCTGACCGCACTGGCCACGCCATGCTGCACACGATGTACGGCCAGGCGGTGCGCCATTCGGCGGAATTCTTCATCGAGTTCTTCGCCATCGACCTCATCATGGACGATCAGGGCGTCTGCCGCGGCGTGGTCGCGCTCAAGCTGGACGACGGTACGCTGCATCGCTTCCGCGCCCAGACCACGATTCTCGCCACCGGCGGCTATGGCCGCGCCTATCAGTCCTGCACCTCGGCCCACACCTGCACCGGCGACGGCGGCGGCATGGCGTTGCGCGCAGGCTTGCCGCTGCAGGACATGGAATTCGTGCAATTCCATCCGACCGGCATCTTCCCGGCTGGCTGCCTGATTACCGAAGGCGCGCGCGGCGAAGGCGGCTATCTCGTCAACGCCGAAGGCGAGCGCTTCATGGAGCGCTATGCGCCATCCGCGAAGGACCTCGCCTCACGCGACGTCGTCTCGCGCGCGATGACGATCGAAATTCGCGAGGGACGCGGCGTTGGCAAGAAGAAGGACCACATCTTCCTTCATCTCGACCATCTCGATCCCGCAGTGCTGCATCAGCGCCTGCCGGGCATTTCCGAATCCGCGAAGATTTTCGCCGGCGTCGATGTCACCCGCGAGCCGATTCCGGTGCTGCCGACCGTGCACTACAACATGGGCGGCATCCCGACCAACTTCCACGGCGAGGTGGTGGTGAAGAAGCATGGCGACGACGATGCGGTGGTGCAGGGCCTGATGGCAGTCGGTGAAGCCGCCTGCGTGTCGGTGCACGGCGCCAACCGTCTCGGCTCGAACTCGCTGATCGACCTCGTGGTGTTTGGCCGCGCCGCGGCGCTGCGCTGCGCCGAGAAGCTGACGCCGGACGGCAAGCAGCCCGAACTGCCCGCCGATTCCGCCGACAAGGCGATCGCCCGGCTCGACCATTTCCGCAACGCCTCCGGCGGCACGCCGACCGCGAAGCTGCGCGATTCGATGCAGCGCGTGATGCAGAACAACTGCGCCGTGTTCCGCACCGGCGAGGTGCTCGCCGAGGGCAAGGATCTGATCCACAAGGTCCATGGCGGCCTCGCCGACATCGGCGTGACCGACCGCTCGCTGATCTGGAACACCGATCTGATCGAGACGCTCGAACTCGACAATCTCATCGTGCAGGCGGTGGTGACGATGGATTCCGCCGTCAACCGCACCGAGAGCCGCGGCGCGCATGCGCGCGAGGACTACTCAGAGCGCGACGACAAGAACTGGATGAAGCACACGCTGGCGTGGATCGACCCCAAGGCCAACACCACGATCGATTATCGCCCAGTGCACAGCTACACGATGACCAACGACATTCAGTACATTCCGCCGAAGGCGCGCGTGTATTGAGCAATTGCCGGGCGTTTACGACCGTCCGAGACGGTCTATGCCCGGGACTGACAAGGACAAAGGCTTTACGTCATGGTTGAATTCGCGCTGCCGAAAAACTCCACCGTCACGGACGGCAAGACCTGGCCGAAGCCGGAGGCCGCGGGCGAGACGCGCGAATATCACATCTATCGCTGGTCGCCGGACGACGGCCAGAACCCGCGAATGGATACCTATTACGTCAACACCGCCGATTGCGGCCCGATGATTCTCGACGGCCTGATCTGGATCAAGAACCACGTCGATCCGACGCTGACGTTCCGCCGCTCCTGCCGCGAAGGCGTCTGCGGCTCCTGCGCGATGAACATCGACGGGCAGAACACGCTGGCCTGCACCCGCGCGATGAACGAAGTCGACAGCGGCCCGATCACCATCCGCCCGCTGCCGCACCAGCCGGTCGTCAAGGATCTGGTGCCGGACCTCACCAACTTCTACGCGCAGTATGCGTCGATCGAGCCGTGGCTGCACACCACCACCGCGACACCGCAGAAGGAATGGCGGCAATCGATTCAGGAGCGCAGCAAGCTCGACGGACTCTACGAGTGTATCCTCTGCGCCTGCTGCTCGACCTCCTGCCCGAGCTACTGGTGGAACAGCGACCGCTATCTCGGCCCCGCCGCGCTGCTGCAGGCCGACCGCTGGGTCAACGACAGCCGCGATGAAGCCACCGGCGCGCGGCTCGACAATCTGGAAGACCCGTTCCGACTCTATCGCTGCCACACCATCATGAACTGCACCAAGGCCTGCCCGAAGGGCCTCAATCCGGCGAAGGCCATTGCCGACCTCAAGGCCAAGATGGTCGAACGGCAGGTGTAAATCGGCACAACTATCGTCTCCAATTAAAAAGGCCTGCCGCTAAACGCGGCGGGCCTTTTCATTTCAGGACCGGTTGCGGCTCACATCAGAACTTGTCGACGTCGATCACCGCCTGCGCGAACGCCTGCGGCGCTTCCTGCGGCAGGTTGTGGCCGATGCCGCCAGTGATCAGCCGATGCTGATACTTGCCGGTGAATTTCTTCGCATAGGATTCCGGCGCGGGATGCGGTGCGCCGTTGGCGTCGCCTTCCATCGTGATCGTCGGCACACTGACGGTCGGGAGTTGCGCGAGGCGATCCTCGATGGCGTCGTACTTCGATTCGCCTTCGGCCAGACCAAGCCGCCAGCGATAATTGTGGATCGAGATCGCGACATGATCGGGAGTGTCGAGCGACTTTGCGCTGCGCGCGAAGGTCGCGTCATCGAATTTCCATTGCGGCGAAGCCAACTGCCAGATCAGTTTTGCAAATTCATGGGTGTACTGCGAGTAGCCGAGTTGGCCACGCTCGGTCGCGAAATAGAACTGATACCACCACGCCAGTTCGGCTTTCGGCGGCAGCGGCTTTGCGTTCGCCGCACGGCTGCCGATCAGGTACCCCGACACGGCGACCAGCGCCTTGACGCGCTCGGGCCAGAGGGCGGCGAGAATGCCCGCCGTGCGTCCACCCCAATCGTAACCCGCGACCAGCGCCTTCTCGATCTTGAGCGCGTCCATCAGTGCGATCGCATCCACCGCGAGCGCGGCCGGCTGGCCGTTGCGCATCGTGTCGCTTGAGAGGAATTGCGTCGTGCCGTAACCGCGCGCATGCGGAACGATGACGCGGTAACCCTTCGCGGTCAGCAAGGGCGCCACCTCGATGAAGCTGTGAATGTCGTAGGGCCAGCCGTGCAACAGAAGCACCACGGGGCCGTTCGCAGGACCGGCTTCGTAATAGCCGATGTCGAGAACGCCGGCCTTGATCTGCCGGATCGGAGCGAGAGTGGCTGCATTGTTCGGGGAAGCAATGGCGCGCGAGGCGGATGCGGTCTGCGCACGGGCGGGCTGGAGCAATCCAAATCCCGGTGCGGTCAACGCGGCGGCGCCGGTCGAGGCGATATGGAGGAAGTTGCGTCGGTTCGCATTGATGAGATCGGGCATGGCTGCTTTCCGGAATTTCAGTGTGAGGGAAGCTCGCGGCCTGCTCCGCGCCCGTGATGCGGCGCGGAGCAGCCTTCAACGATTCAGAGCACGGTCAGTTCGACGTTGATGTTGCCGCGTGACAGTTTCGAGTACGGGCAGATCTGGTGCGCGGCACTCACCACCGCTTCGGCGACCTCGCGATCGAGGCCTGGCAGGCTGACACTGAGGCGGGCCTGAAGCTGGAAACCGTCGCCCACCGTTCCGAGATCGACCTCGGCATCGACCGCCGTATCCGCAGGAAGCTTGACCTTCTGCGCGCTGGCGGCGCGCCCCATCGCGCCGATGAAGCAGGCCGACCAGCCCGCAGCGAACAACTGCTCCGGATTGGTACCCTGGCCGTTCGAGCCGGGAGGCGACAGCTTCACCTCCAGGCGGCCGTCGGAGGAACGGGCAGCCCCGTCGCGGCCGCCCGTGGCGTGGGTCTTGGCGGTGTAGAGCACTTTTTCGATCTGGCTGGCGGTCTGAGAGGAAGTCATGGCGAGGTCCTTTGCGGTTGTTTTTTAATCATTACCGATCTAATCGGATGCGATCTAAATAAACCAACCAAGCGAGGTGTCAAGCCTTCCGATTTAATCGGAACCGATATATATACTGTCCGAGAGATCACATCCGGGTGAGGAGCCCGCCGCCATGACCGCAAAGACCGCCCCCGCTAAAACTCCCGACGCACCGACACCACGGCTCGAGGATTTCATGTGCTTCGCGGTCTATTCGGCCAATCTCGCGTTCGGGCGGGCCTACAAACCGATTCTGGAAAAGCTCGGCCTTACCTACACGCAGTACATCGCCATCGTCGCGCTGTGGGAGCAGGACAACCAGACCGTGGGCGGGCTCGGCGAAAAACTGTTTCTCGAATCCAACACGCTGACGCCGATCCTCAAAAAGCTCGAGGAGCTGGGCTATCTGCAGCGCAAGCGCGATCCCGCCGACGAGCGCCAGGTCATCGTACATCTCACCGAAGAGGGCCGCCGCCTGCGCGAGAAAGGTCTGTGCATGAACCTCGTCAAGGAGACCGGCCTGTCGCCCGAGGACTTCCGGCACCTGCAAAAGGGAATCGTCGCGCTCCGCAACAACCTCGCCAAGGCGGCGAAGAACCAGCGGGCGTGAGACACCCCGCTACTTGAACACGGGCAAGACGAAAATCACGATATTGGCGAGCAGCGCCAGACCATAAACGATCGAGCGCGCGGTCGATTGGTTGATGACGTACAGAATGCCGTGCACCACGCGCAGCGCCACGTACATCACCGCGAGCATGTTAACGGTCGAGATCGCCGCCCCTTGCGTCACCGCGATGATGACGGCCGCAGCGAAGAACGGAAGATTCTCATAGGCATTGTAGTGGGCGGCATAAGCGCGCCGATGTTTCGGCGGCAGATCGCCGGTCGATTCGCGCGGACAGTGATTATCGACAGTGCCGCCCGCCTTCGCATATCCCGCCCAGAACGGCGGCAACAGCGCGGCAACCAGAACGCACCAATAGGCCAGCGGCATCGTTGTCTCCCCCTTGAGAGCCGCATTTCGTCGGCGCAGGGGCGCAAAGTCAACTGCATCGCAGGCCGCTCGCACGGAACATGCGGCAGCGACGTTCGTTGCTTTCATCCGATACGAAGGAAACCGAATGGCGCCGACACCGCAAACACCGCAAGGCGATCCCCCGGAAGTACCACCCGCAACACCGGGCACGCCGACAGAGCCGCCGCGCGAGATGCCACCCGCCAATCCTCAGCCGGACATTCCCCCGCCGGTGCAAGAACCGGATTCGCCGCAGACCCCTCAGGAATTGCCCGGCGACACCCCGAGCGAAGCGCCGCTGCGTGGACCGCCTTCACCGTTGCCGCCAGAACCGCTGCACGACTGACGCAAGCGAAGCGGCGCGATGTATCGCATTCGGTTCAGGAGCAATTCATCCCGATGAACAGCCCTTCATTTCCGCGATATTTCGCAATATCATCGCGCGGCATGACAATAATTCATTTCACCGCGCGTCTCGCCACATTGCCGCCTCACCATTATCGATCCATCGTGCATGACGTCTCGTGACGTCGATGAACCTTGCTGACGGACAACCATCAAAGGGTGGATATGAACAAGCTGAGATTGATACTGCTCGCGACCTCCGCATTTTCCATGTCGCAATTCGCTCATGCCGAACCATCGCCATCATTTCTGATGGCGCAGGCCGCTCCCGATCAGCAGAAGGCTCCGGAAGGCAAGACGCCACCGAAGGCCCCGCCGCATGTCGCGCCACGGCCGGCGCCTCCTGCGCCGCCGAAAGCCGCACCGCCACCTCCGCCCAGGGCTGTGCCGCCTCAGGCTCCGAAGGCCGCACCTCCGCATCCGCCAGCGGCACCGCAGGCACCTGCGGCCCGTCCCGCGACGCCTCCACCCGCTCCCCATGCCGCGCCGCCGCCGCAAGCGCATCCGCCCGGCGCACCCGCGCGGCCAACTCCGCCCGCGGCTGCGCCTCAACCGCCGCATCGGGGTGAGGCTCCACGCCCGCAACAACCACCTGCTCCACAACAGGCGCCTGCGCCACGCGGCGAAGCCCCGCGCGCGCCGAACGCCCCGCCGGTCGCGCCCGGCGTTCGCGATGTAACTCCGCAGCGTGCACCAGCGACACCCACTCCGGCCCCGAGCGCCGCGCCAACTCCGGCAGCACCTCCGAACGCGCGTCCCAATGCGATTCAGACGCCGCCGGGCGGACATCCATTGCCGAACGGCACCCCGCCCGCGCCGAATGCTGCGCCCAACGCAGCACCCACTGCACCGGGTGCTCCCGGCGCCAATGGACAACGCAGCGAACGGCGTGGCCCGCCGCCCGGCCTTCCGGCAGGGACACCGGTGGCTCCGGCAAAAGCTCCGATCGCGGCACCGCTGCCGGCTGCACCGGCTGCGGCCACGACTCCACTGCCGGCGCGAGATGCGACGACGCAGCGCGGACGGATCGAAGACTTCCGCAGCAAGCGCCAGGAGCGCACCGAAGGCGGCCGCACGATCATCACCGAACCGGGCCGCGTGATCGTGCGCGATCCGAACGGGCAATCCTTCGTGCGGCATAACGATGTCGATCGCTTCCGCTACGGCGCGCGTGATGTGCGTGTCGACCGGCAGGGCAACGACACCCGCACTGTCGTCGTGCGGCCTGACGGCTCGCAGATCATCACCATCAATGATGAGCGTGGTGGCCTGCTGCGCCGCAGCCGCCGCGGACCGGACGGACGCGAGGTTGTCATCATCGACAACCGGCGTCACGGCGGCCCCGGTTTCGGGGCTGGCCTCGCGGCCGGCATGGTGGCAGGCGCTATCGGCGGCTACTTCGTCTCGCTGCCGCCGCCCGTGCTGCACATTCCGCAGGATCGCTACATCGTCGAAGCCGACGGCGCGCCGCCGGACCTGATCTACGACACGCTGATCGCACCGCCGGTGGAGCGCATCGAGCGGCCCTACTCGCTCGATGAGATCCGCTACAGCCCATCGGTGCGCCAGCGCATGCCGTCGATCGATCTCGACACCATCAATTTCGAGACCGGATCGTGGGACATCTCACCGGATCAGGCCGCAAAACTGCAGGTCATCGCCGACGGCATGAACCGCGCCATCCAGCACAACCCGCAGACGGTGTTCCTGATCGAGGGCCACACCGACGCGGTCGGCAATGACGTCGACAACCTGTCGCTGTCGGATCGCCGTGCGGAATCCGCCGCGGAGTTGCTCACGCAGCAGTTCGGCGTGCCTGCGGAGAATCTCACCTCGCAGGGTTACGGCGAGCAGTACCTGAAGGTCCCGTCCGACGGGCCCGAACGCCGTAATCGCCGCGTCACGGTGCGCAACATCACGCCGCTGCTCAACGGCGGCGAGGCCAACGCCGCCCCGCGCTGAAGCGCCTCGCGATAAGAATGAAAACGGCCGGGACATTCTCCCGGCCGTTTTTGCATCTGGCCTCATCCGGCGGATCGGGCGCATGATGCGGCCGACAGGAGCTTGCGATGAACGACGTTGCCGGACCGATCCACCACGCCGCCGCCAAGGGCTACACCTCCAAAGCCGAGATGTACGCGCAAAGCCGCCCCGATTATCCGCCCGAGATTGTGGGCTGGCTACAGCAGCACCTCGGCATCGAGGCCGGTAAGACCGCCGTGGATATCGGCGCAGGCACCGGCAAGTTCACCCGCTATCTCGTTGAGACCGGCGCGCACGTCATTGCTGTGGAGCCGGTGAAGCAGATGCACGAACAGCTTGCCAAGCGGTTGCCCGGGATCGAAGTCCTCGAAGGCATCGCCACCGCAATTCCGCTGCCCGACAATTCAGTCGATGCGCTGACCTGCGCGCAATCGTTTCACTGGTTCGCCACCAAGGCGACGCTCGCCGAATTCCATCGGGTGCTGAAGCCACGGGGCAAACTCGCGCTCGTCTGGAACAGGCGCGACGAGTCCGTGCCGTGGGTCGCCCAGTTGAGGGACATCCTCGCGCCCCATCAGGGAGATACGCCACGCTTCACCGCGAAGACCCTGAGTTCAGTGTTTCCATGTGACGGATTCGGACCGCTGCATGCAAACCGCTTTCCTCATCCGGGCCATACCGGCGCGCCGGAGGATGTGATCGTCAACCGCTTCCGCTCGACGAGTTTCATCGCAGCACTGCCTCCCGACGAGGAAGCCAAGGTTGCGGCAGCCATTCGTGCCTTGATCGCGTCAACACCTGAGCTTGCAGGCAAGGACAGCGTGACCGTTCCCTACGACACGGTCGTCTACTGGGCGGACAAGACGGGCTAGCGCGGCAACGCTCACTTACGAGTCATTCCCGCCTTCGCGGGGACGACACCGAGGATTTCTTTTTAGTTTTTGTCGCTGCCGAGCTTGGGGATGTGGGAGCCCTGCCCGGCCGAGAGCAAGCCTGTCTTGGTATAGAGATCCAGCTTGCCGCGCGTATCGGAGATATCGAGGTTGCGCATGGTCAACTGGCCGATGCGGTCGCCCGGCGTGAACGGCGCGTCCTCGACCTTCTCCATGCTGAGCCGCTCCGGCGCATAGGTCAGGTTGGGGCTCTCGGTGTTCAAGATCGAGTAGTCGTTGCCGCGACGCAACTCGAGCGTCACCTCGCCGGTGATCGCGCGCGCCACCCAGCGCTGCGCGGTCTCGCGCAGCATCAACGCCTGCGAGTCGAACCAGCGTCCCTGATAGAGCAAGCGGCCAAGCCGCATGCCGCTGATCCGGTATTGCTCGATGGTGTCTTCGTTGTGAATGCCGGTGACGAGGCGCTCATAGGCAATGTGCAAGAGCGCCATGCCGGGCGCTTCATAGATGCCGCGGCTCTTCGCCTCGATGATCCGGTTCTCGATCTGGTCGCTCATGCCGAGGCCATGGCGCCCGCCGATGGCATTGGCCTCGAGGAACAGAGCGACGGGATCGGCGAAGGTCTTGCCGTTCAGCGCAACGGGCTGGCCTTCCACAAAGCGCACCGAAACCTTTTCAGCCTTCACGTCGCAGTCGTCACGCCAGAACGGCACGCCCATGATCGGGTTGACGATCTTGATGCCGCTGTCGAGGTGTTCGAGATCCTTGGCCTCATGCGTCGCGCCGAGGAGATTGCTGTCGGTCGAATACGCCTTCTCGGCGCTCATCTTGTAGGCGAAACCATGCGCGGTCATGAACGCGGACATTTCCGCGCGACCACCCAGTTCGTCGATGAACTGCTGATCGAGCCAGGGTTTGTAGATGCGCAGATTCGGATTGGTCAGCAGGCCATAGCGGTAGAACCGCTCGATGTCGTTGCCCTTGTAGGTCGAGCCGTCGCCCCAGATGTTGACGCCGTCCTCCTTCATGGCGGAGACCAGCATCGTACCGGTCACGGCGCGGCCAAGCGGCGTGGTGTTGAAATAGGCGATGCCGCCGGTCGAGACATGGAAGGCACCCGACTGAATGGCGGCGATGCCTTCGTGAACCAGTTGCGTGCGGCAATCCACGAGGCGAGCCTTCTCGGCGCCGAACTCCATCGCCTTGCGCGGAATCGCATCGTAATCAGCCTCGTCGGGCTGGCCAAGATTGGCGGTGTAGGCGAACACGCGCGCGCCCTTCTGCTTCATCCAGAGCAGCGCCGCGCTGGTATCGAGCCCGCCCGAGAACGCGATGCCGACATTTTCTCCCTTGGGGAGGTTTTTCAGAATCGTGCTCATGGGACTTCCTTCGGGCCGTTTCGTTGAGTGGCTGAGGCGCTGGACCGCGCTCGGATTAGACCGGCTTTCTATAGAAAGATTGGGAGGCCCCGAAAAGGCTCATTTTCGTCGTCCCGGCCAGCGTGGTCGCCTAGCCGCAGCCAGCGAGTGGCCCAAGCGCCCCCTTCGGCTGATCCAGCAGAAACAGCGAGAAGCTCCGCCGCGAGGTCGGCCCCCGCACCATCGTCACCGGCCCGAGAGAGGTGACGCTGCCGAACTGCGCAGTGAGCCGGGCCGGCAGCGGACATTCCGTGACGAACAGGATCGGCGCCGGCGACGTCGCCTTCAACGGCCGGGAAATATCGAACTCATGACTCGGCACGATCGACGGCGGCCATGCGAAAACCGGCAGCCCGCTGTCGCGCGTGTAATAGATCAGCGACGAGACGAGATCACGCGTGTCGGCCGCGATGCCATGTGCGCCATGAGCCTTGGCGGTGACGGCAACATCGTCACCAAGACGATGCCACCCCATGGTGCGGGCGTAAACGTCACCGTTGCGGATGCCGGGAATCGTGACGCGGTCGGCGATATGATCGCCGGTCAGCAGCACGGCCTGCACCACGAGCCCAATGACGACACTTGCCATCAGCCAGCGGCGGCGCTCCTCCGCCACCAGAATGGCGGTTGCCAGAATGGTCATGGCGATGGCCGATGGCGCGGCCCAGTTGGCATTGGCATGGGTGAGAAAAGCCACCACCGCGATGATCGCAACCGGCGGCAGCGAAAACGCCATCAGCATCCGCATGTCGGCATCACGCATATAATGGCGCGGACGCACCAGCAGCGCGAGGAATACGCCGAAGGTGATGAAGCCCATGACGACGAACTGGCTGGCGACAAACTCGGCAACCTGCGGAAGACTGAATACCAGACCGTGACCACGGGCATTGTCGCCGGTGTGCTTGAAGGTGACGAAGCCGTTCGCCGCATTCCACATCAGGTTGGGTGACAGCACCACGACGGCGATCGCCAGCGCGGCCCAGAGCTGCGGCGTGCGCCACAGCCGTCGGGAGTCTTCGTCCATCATCGCGGCCAGCACGGCGCAGGCGACAAAATAGATCATCGCGTATTTCGCCAGCATGCCGAAACCGATCGCGAGGCCGAGCACGACAGCCCAGCTCCAGCGCGGCGCGCGGCGCAATTCGACGAAGGCCAGAAGCGCCAGCGCCCAGCAGAACAGCAGCGGCACGTCGGTGGAGATGATCCGCGTCGAAAACACGACGCCGGGCGCAAGCAGGTAGATCAGTCCCGACCAGAAGGCGGCGCGGGCGCTGAACAGCCTTTGTGCGGTCGCATAAACCAGAAATGCCGTGGCGCCGTGCAGCAGCGGCGCCGGCGCGCGGATGCAGGCTTCCGATGCTCCGCACACCGCCTGCGACGCGCCGATGATCCACGCAAGCAGCGGCGGCTTGGAGAAATAACCGAAGTCCGGGGCCTGCGCCCACGCCCAGTATTGCGACTCGTCGAAGAACAGATCCACGACAGAAAAGTGCAGGCCGATGAGGCGGACAATGGTCAGCACCACGACGAAAGCCGCGAACAGTTCAACCCACCTGCCGCGAACCTCCGTTTGAGCAGCAACGCTCATGCGCTGGTCTTTCGGGAAGAACGGTCCCGAAGCCGCCTGAACAGCGCGCTGACGGCATTGAAGCCCGGCAGAAACCAGCGCGTGAGGCGGGCGTCGATCTCCTCATCGCTCTGCTGCGTGCGCCAGCGATAGTAGAAGCCGTGCATCACCCACACGATCAGGAATGCCATCACCCCGCCGAAGATCACGTCGGTGAAATAATGGCCGCCGAAGGACATGCGCAGAACGCCAGTCACAAGACCGAAGATCGTGGCGGCGACATAAGCGAGCGGCCGCCATTGCGGCGGCGCCAGCGCGGCAGGCGCGTAGGTCCAGAACGCTGTCGTCGCTTCGCCCGAATAGAACGAGCAGTTGCGCGGGCATTGGCCGCGCGGATCCCACCACGCCTTGAATTGCCATGGCCCACCGAACTCGGCCGTCGCCACCGGGCGAGGACGCCCCCAATAGGTCTTGAATCCGGCGTTCGAGATGATCCCTGCGGTGAGAATGATAGAGAGCGACAGAAACAGGGTGACACGCGGAGAAATCAACATCCGGCGGCGCGGCCACACGATCTTCAGCGCCAGCGAAACCAGCGCAGGCAGCGCAAACGCCCAAGTCACCCACATCGCCGCGTCGCGCACAATGCCGGCCACATGCGAAGCCTGCATCGGGAAACGCCGGGTCACGGGATCATAGAACAGCGACGCGATCTTCAGATCGAGTTGGGGAAATATGCCGAATACGGCGCCCACAACGGCACCGACGGCGAGAGCAATCAGAAGGCCCGTCCTGTTCATCGCGCCTGACTATCAGACCGCGTTGAAGGGGGGAAGGATGGCGATGGGCGCTCCCGCCATGCTCCGGCATTGCGGCCCGCGATCAGCCAGTAGACCACGCCGCCAAGAATGCCCGCGCCCACCATCACTTCGGCGTGACGCCGTACGATGCCCTCGAACGTCATCGTCACGGTGTCGAACGGGATGAAGGCGAGGTAGCAGCCAAGCCCCGCGAGCGCGCCGAAGATCGCATAAGCGAGGATATGGCGGATCGAGAACGCCTCGGTGACGAGCACCGCGATCAGCGCGGGCAGCAATGCAAAGCCGCTGATCAGCATGAAGCCGATCCCGAAAATCACGTTCACCGTGCCGCTGTCGATATCGAGCGTCTGCAAATCCATTTCGGGAAACAGCAGCGCATACACCACCACCGCTCCCGCGACGAAGCAGGCCGCAAGGAAACCAAAGAAGGTCGCGAACAGCCGTCCGATCAGGGCCATGGAGGGTTAGTCCGTCATCGCCATGGCACGCAGCGCGTCGCGCTCGCGCACCGACAATTTCTCCGTCTCCGATTTCAACTGCCCGCAGGCCGCGAGAATATCGCGCCCGCGCGGCGTGCGCACCGGCGAGGAATAGCCGGCGTTGAAGACGTATTCGGAAAATTTCTCGATCTGCTCCCAGTCCGAGCATTCGTACTTGCTGCCGGGCCATGGATTGAACGGAATGAGATTGATCTTGGCCGGGATGCCCTTGAGCAGCTTCACCAGCAGTTTCGCATCGTCGAGCGAATCGTTGACGCCCTTCAGCATCACATATTCGAACGTGATGCGGCGCGAGTTCGACGCACCGGGATAGTTGCGGCAGGCATCGAGCAATTGCGCCAGCGGATATTTCTTGTTCAGCGGCACCAGCTCGTTGCGCAGTTCATCGCGCACCGCATGCAGCGAGATCGCCAGCATCACGCCGGTCTCCTCGCCCATCCGCCCGATGTTCGGCACCACGCCGGACGTGGAGAGCGTGATGCGGCGGCGCGACAGCGCAATGCCTTCATTGTCCATCACGATGTTGAGCGCGTCGCGCACCGCATCGAAATTGTACAAAGGTTCGCCCATGCCCATCATCACCACGTTGGTGACGAGGCGGTTGCCGTTCGGCGTCTCGCGATCAACCCAGTCGTTCAGGCGGTCGCGCGCCACCATCACCTGACCGACGATTTCTCCGGCGGTGAGGTTGCGCACCAGCCGCTGCGTGCCGGTGTGGCAGAACGAGCAGTTCAGCGTGCAGCCGACCTGCGAGGACACGCACAACGTGCCGCGGTCGGTTTCAGGAATGTAGACGCACTCGACTTCATGGGCGCGGCCGACGCCGTCGCCCGGCAGGCGCAGCAGCCACTTGCGGGTGCCATCATTGGAAATCTGTTCGGCGACGACTTCCGGCCGGTCCACCGTGAAGCGTGCTTCGAGTTGCGTGCGCATGTCCTTCGACACGTTGGTCATGTCGGCGAAGGTCTGCGCGCCGCGCACATACATCCAGTGCCAGAGCTGCTGCGCGCGCATCTTGCGCTGCTTCTCGGGCACGCCGAGTTCGCCCAGACACGCCATCAGCTCCGCCCGCGACAGGCCGATCAGCGAGGGCCTGTCGGGCGCGACATAGACTTCAAGCGCGGTCTTTTCCAAAGGCGCGTCGGTGCGCGCGAGGGCGGGCGTCGTCGGGTTCATGGCGCTTCAAATAGGCTTTTCACGCAGCCGAGGAAAGCCGCAGCCGGGGCGATTCAGGCTCCAGGCTTAAAGATTCTTAGCCGGAGACATCAAAAATCCGCGCCCTCCGGACGGAGGAGGCCCCGGGAACCGGCCTATTTCCGGCATTCCTGCGCGACCTTGTCGAGCGCCTGGGACAGTCCCTTCAGCGAGAACACGTCAGTGGTCTCGGTGCCCCTGGAGGAGGTCGCTTTCACCGTCGCGTCCGCGCCCTTGCGCATCGCGTCGATCAGCCGGTCTTCCTCGGCGGCATTCTTGATCCACAGGCCGTCGCCCTGCGCGTACATCGCGTAATGCGCGTTGCCGATATTGAGCGTGGAATCAGACCCCGGCTTGATCTGGTAGCCGATCATGATCGACACCTCGTTCGTCACCTTCTCGGCGGGGCGGGTTGAGACGAAGGCGTAGCCGGGATCGCGCGGCCGGTTCGGCGGGTTGGTTTTCGAGGACGAGGGTTTCGCCAGGGCGAAGCAGACCTTCTTGCCGTTCGGTGTCGCGACATAAGCGCCCCAGGTCGCATACTGGCCGACCAGCGTCGGTTCTGCGCCACCGGCATGCGCCGCCGCAGGTTTCGCAGTCGATTTCGACTTGCTGGATTTTGCAGCCGGCTTGGCTTTGGACGAATGAGACTTGGACGATTGAGTCTTGGGAGTCTGGGCCTGCACCGAAACAGGCACGGCCATCCATCCAATGAGCGCGACCGCGGTCACAGGTGCCAGCATCCGCAACATCATGAAGAACCTCTTTGATCGGGCTTCGCGAAAGCGCCGCCCGGCCTTGTCGAAAACGGGAATCGGCGAAGATTGCCCGCAGTTTGCACTGATTCCGCCGATCAGCCAAACCGCAGCAATGTGCCGCTTTTGGGGCTGAAAAACTTAAGGCTGTGTATCCTCAACGCCACGCCCCAGCGCGGCGCGCGCGGCTTGCCGGTGTTCGGAGGTGATATGGCCCGAAACCAGCCTGATCGCGGTCGCGAGCACGGCCGCATCGTCGGTAAAACCGAGCACCGGAAGCATGTCCGGCATGAAATCGAACGGCAGCACGAAATAGGCGATGGCCCCTAACAGCGCCACCTGCACATGACGCGGGGTCTCCCGGTCGAACGCACAATAATAGGCCGCCAGCAATTCTTCGGCGAAAGGCAGTTGCGCCGCCACCCGCTTGAGCTTCTTCCAGAAGCTCTCGCGCAACCGCTCGGGATTGCTCACCAGCGCGTTGGTGTCGAACTCGATGCTCTGTTCCGATCGGGCCATGGTGACGTCCGCGGCTCCTTCATCCGCATCCGTTAGATGGGAATGCGCGGCGGGCGCGGCAAGCCGCCAATGCACGGTGCTCCTCACACGCCGAGCCTCATTGCGATCTCGTTCATGGTCTTGGCGAGCGCGACGTCGCGCGCGGTGACACCCCCGGCATCATGGGTGGAAAGGCTGACCTCGACAGTTTTGTAGACATTCCGCCAATCGGGATGGTGGTCGCTTTTCTCCGCAGCCAGCGCCGCGCGGGCCATGAAGCCGAACGCCTCGTTGAAGTCGCGGAACGTAAAGGTGCGGTTCAGCGCCTTGCCGTCCGCGGCCTCGCTCCAGCCGCTTAAACCTGCCAGCGCATCTTTCCGTGCCGCCTCCGAGAGCAAACCGCCCATTCCTACGTCTCCTTGACTGTCCCGCATCCGGTGAACCCGGGGTGGTCCCGGTGGTTCCGTGACTTAACCAACATCCCGGTTCCGGCCGTATTCCGCCTCAATCTCTGGTACGATAATGTCCACGGTCCTCGACGCCTAGCCCCGGGCGGCGACCCCCTGGTGGAGCATGGTAAAGGACAATCTGCTGGCACGGCCGACGTTGCAGCCGCAGGGAGTCTCCTCCTCGCGGACACGCAGGCGCATGCGCGGAGTCCTGATGGCGATCGCCGCCGTGCTCGCGTTCTTCGCGCTTGCGGGCGGCATCACCTATTACGTGCTGCGGCCAATTACATTGCGCATCGCGGTCGGACCCCAGAGCAGCGACGACGTCAAGGTGGTTCAGGCGCTCAGCCAGGCGTTCGCGCGCGACCATGCCCACATCCGCCTGCGGCCGGTCATCACAGAGGGTGCCGCGCAAAGCGCGGCCGATCTCGCGCAAGGCAAAACCGATCTTGCCATCGTGCGCGCCGATGTCGATCTGCCGAAGAACGCTGGCGCTGTCGCGTTCCTGCGCAAGAATTTCGCGGTGATCTGGGTGCCGGGCGGCAGCTCGAAGAAACCGAAGATCACCAGCATCAAGCAGCTCGTCGGCAAGAAGATCGGCGTGATCGGGCGCACCAAGGCCAACATCAATTTACTCAACGTCATTCTCGATCAGTCCGGGGTCTCCCCGGAATCGGTGAACGTCACCCAGTTCGCGACCGCCGGCATTTCCGAGGCCCTGCGTAACAGCAAGCTCGACGCCTACATGGCGGTGGGCCCGCTCAACAGCCGCATCACCGCCGAGGCCATCGCGGCGACATCGCGCGCCGGGGCCGAGCCGCGCTTCCTGTCGCTCGAGACGGCGGATGCGATCGCGCAGAAATTCGCCGCCTACGATTCCGGTGAAATTCCCGCGGGCACCTTCAACGCCGCGCCGCCGCGGCCCGACGACACCGTAAGCACCATCACCGTCGGCCATCACTTCATGGCGCGGCGCTCGCTGCCCGATACCACGATCGCCACATTCGCCCGCCAATTGTTCGGCGCGCGGCAGGCCGTCATCAACGAATTCCCGCAATCGGCCAAGATCGAAACTCCCGACACCGACAAGGATGCCGCCATTCCCGCGCATCCGGGTGCCGCCGCCTTCGTGGACGGCGAGGAAAAGAGCTTCCTCGACAAGTACAGCGACTACATGTGGGGCGGCATCATGCTGCTCTCGGTGATGGGCTCGGTCATCGCCTGGTTCGGCGGCTATCTGCGCAGGGATGAGCGCATCACCAATTCGGGCCTGCGCGAACGGCTCCTTGAAATGCTCACTGCCGCACGGACCAGCAATTCGGTCGAGGAACTCGATGCCATGCAGGCCGAGGCTGACACCATCATGCGGGAAACGCTGCATTGCTTCGAGGACGGGGCCATCGAGGAGGGCTCGCTCACGGCCTTCAGCATCGCGCTGGAACAGTTCCATAATGCGGTCGCGGACCGGAAGATGTTCCTGATCAACCTACCGGAAAAGCCCCGGGGGCCACGTTCCGCACCCCCCATCCAGGTCGCTTAAGCATTTTTCGCATACCCGCCAGTTTTGGCGAATTATTCGTTGTTATTGAGCGATTCCTGACTATATTGCGCCGCAACGCGTGCCCGGTTCGACAGAGCCGGGCACCGCTTTTTCGGGCCGCGATTTGGCCGCCCGATTGAACGCCGCCAAGGCGGCCCCAGGATGATTTATGAACCTGCGTAATATCGCGATCATCGCGCACGTCGACCATGGCAAGACCACACTGGTGGACAAGCTGCTGCAGCAATCCGGCACCTACCGCGAGAATCAGCGGCAGGTCGAGCGCGCCATGGACTCCAACGACATCGAGCGCGAGCGTGGCATCACCATTCTTGCCAAGTGCACATCGGTGCATTGGGGCGAGACCCAGATCAACATCGTCGACACCCCCGGCCACGCCGATTTCGGCGGCGAGGTTGAGCGCATCCTCTCGATGGTCGACGGCGTCATCGTGCTGGTCGACGCCGCCGAGGGTCCGATGCCGCAGACCAAGTTCGTGGTCGGCAAGGCGCTCAAGCTTGGCCTCAAGCCGATCGTCGCCATCAACAAGGTGGATCGTCCTGACGCGCGCGTCACCGAAGTGCTCAACGAGGTGTTCGACCTGTTCGCAGCGCTCGATGCCACCGACGAGCAGCTCGACTTCCCGATCCTGTACGGCTCGGGCAAGCACGGCTGGATGGGCAACAGCGAAACCGAGAACGACAAGGGCATGAAGCCGTTGTTCGAACTGGTCATCAAACATGTCGCGCCGCCGGTGGTTGAGGAAGGCCCGTTCCGCCTGCTCGGCACCATTCTCGAAGCCAACCCCTATCTCGGCCGCATCATCACCGGCCGCATCGCGTCGGGTTCGGTGAAGCCGAACCAGAACGTCAAGGTGCTGTCGCGCGACGGCAAGACGGTGGAAACCGGCCGCATCTCAAAAATTCTCGCGTTCCGTGGCCTCGAGCGCCAGCCGGTTGAGCTCGCCGAAGCCGGCGACATCGTTGCCATCGCGGGTCTGTCCAAGGGCACTGTCGCCGACACCTTCTGTGATCCGACCGTAGAGATGCCGATCCAGGCGCAGCCGATCGATCCGCCGACCGTGTCGATGACCTTCATGGTCAACAACTCGCCGCTGGCGGGCACCGAAGGCGACAAGGTCACGAGCCGCCTGATCCGTGACCGCCTGTTGCGCGAGGCCGAAGGCAACGTCGCGCTGCGCGTCGTCGAGGCTGCCGACAAGGATTCGATGGAAGTGTCCGGCCGTGGCGAATTGCAGCTCGCCATTCTGATCGAGAACATGCGCCGCGAAGGATTTGAGCTTTCCGTCTCGCGCCCGCGCGTGGTGCTGACCAAGGATGAGAACGGTCAGTTGCTGGAGCCGGTCGAAGAAGTCGTCATCGACGTCGACGAGGAATTCTCCGGCGTCGTCGTGCAGAAGATGAGCGAGCGGAAGGCCGAGCTGATCGAGATGCGGCCCTCCGGCGGCAATCGTTTGCGGCTGGTGTTCTACGCGCCGACCCGCGGCCTGATCGGCTACCAGAGCGAGCTTCTGACCGACACCCGTGGCACCGCGATCATGAACCGCCTGTTCCACAACTACCTGCCTTACAAGGGCGATATCCAGGGCCGCCGCAATGGCGTGCTGATCTCCAACGAGCAGGGCGAAGCCGTGGCCTACGCGATGTTCAAGCTGGAAGATCGCGGCCCGATGATGATCGAGCCCGGCTGGAAGGTCTACAAGGGCATGATCGTCGGCGAACACACGCGCGAGAACGATCTCGAGATCAACGTGCTCAAGGGCAAGCAGCTCACCAACATCCGCACCACCTCGAAGGACGAGGCCGTGCGCCTCACGCCGCCGATCAAGATGACGCTGGAAAAGGCGCTGTCCTATATCGAGGACGACGAACTGGTGGAGATCACGCCGAAGTCGATCCGGCTGCGCAAGCGCCACCTCGACCCGAACGAGCGCAAGCGCGCCGAGAAGCAGAAGGAAGCTCTCGCGAGCTGATCGCCTTCCTCACTGCGAATATTCCTGAAGTGCCCGGCCTTGTGCCGGGCATTTTCGTCTCATACGTCCAGGGCATCTCACCGGTTCCGCCCCATGTCACTTCCCTCTCATATCGATGTCGCGATCATCGGCGCAGGTGCGGCCGGGCTTGGCGCGGCGCATGCGTTGCAAGGCTCCGGCCAATCGACACTTGTTCTGGAAGCGAGGGACCGGATCGGCGGGCGCTCGCAGACCATTTCTCTCCCCAACAATGTGATCTTCGATGTCGGATGCGGCTGGCTGCATTCCGCCGACAAGAACCCGTTCGTGGCGATCGCGGAGAAACTCGGTTTCGCCATCAACAGACATCGCCCGCCATGGCAGCAGCAGACCTTCGACGCCGGTTTCCCGCGCGCGGAGCGCGAGGACTTCATTGCTGCGATGAACGATTTCTTCGAGCGCGCAGAAGATGCCGCCGACAAATCCGACCGTCCGGCGAGCGATGTCCTCATTCCCGGCAATCGCTGGAACGCACAGATCGATGCGGTGTCGACCTACATCAACGGCTGCGAACTCGATCAGGTCTCGATCCACGACATGGCGGCGTATGAGGATACCGAGATCAACTGGCGTGTGGCCAAGGGTTACGGCGCGCTGATCGCGGCCTATGGCGCGGTCTGCAATCTCGCGCTCGGCACGCGCGTGACGCTGATCGATCATTCAGGCCCGCGTATCATACTGCACACTTCGCGCGGCACGCTCACCACCGACAAGGTGATCATCACGGTCTCGACCGATCTCCTGGCGCAGGAAAAAATCCGCTTCACGCCCGCGCTGCCCGACAAGGTGAATGCCGCTGCCGGGCTGCCGCTCGGGCTCGCCGACAAGGTCATGCTGGCGCTGGCGACGCCGGATGATCTGCCCGCCGACGGCAACCTGCGCGGACGCAGCGGCACTGTGAAAACCGGCGCCTATCATCTGCGGCCGCAGGGCATGGCGTGCATCGAGGGCTATTTCGGCGGCGCTTACGCGCGCGAGCTTGAGGATGCTGGCGACGGCGCGCTGGCGCAGGCGGCAATCGACGAGATCGCGGGCCTGCTCGGCAATGATTTTCGCAAGAAGCTGACGCCGCTGGCATCGTCGCGCTGGGCGCATGACGAATTCGCGCGCGGCTCCTATTCGCACGCGCTGCCCGGACATGCGGGCGACCGCGCCGTGCTGGCGGCACCTGTCGATGGGCGATTGTTCTTCGCGGGCGAAGCCACCTCGCCGAATTTCTTCTCCACCGCCCACGGCGCGCTGGAAAGCGGCTTTCGCGCGGCGAAGGAAGTGATGACGGCTATCGCTTTATTGCGTTCGCGATGATCGAAGCGAGCAGCGCCGTGCTTCCGCTCTCCGCAAGCCAATGCCCTTCGCGCGCATGCGGCGGCAGAATCCTGAACGTCACGCGATCGCCGCCTGTGCGAAACGCATCCGCCATGCGCTTCGACAGCGCTGGTGAAAAATAGGAATCGTTCTCCGCCACCAGCCACGTCACCGGCACGCGCGCGTTTTGCCCGAGCGCCTTGCTTGCCGCGATCAGCTTGTCCGGTGCGCAGACTTCGTTAGGTCGGCCATGCGCATGTCCGCCACGGCCCGGCGCGAATGCGACGATCGTGGCAATCTCGCGCGGATCGCGTTGCGCCAGCGCCAGCGCGCCGAAACCACCGGCTGAATGCCCCACGATCACGGCGCCATTTTTTCGCGCGAAGGATTGCGTGCGCAGAAAATCCAGCGCCATGCCGATCTCGCGGCCCGCGGCCTGCGCGGCACGAAGATAGTCCGGTGCATCGCAGCCGCCCTGGCCTTCGAGATAGGGACCACCGGTTGCGCCATGGCCGGGCCGCTGCGGCACCAGCACCGCGAAGCCGCGCGCCACCAATGCCAAAGCGAGATGCACATAGTCCGGCTGCTGCATCCGTGCGCGCTGGATTTCGTTCTCGACCGACGCATGCGCGATGACCGCGACAGGGAATGGTCCTTCGCCTTGCGGGCGAAGCAGCAGCGCATGCGAGGCGATTGAGGCGTCTGGCGTCGGCACGCGCCACTCCTGCCGCCGTGCAGGCTCGCCTTCAGGCCCGGATGGGCCGAATGCGGGCGTCTGCGCGTTTGCCGCAACCGCCGCCACCGTCAGACCTGCAAGCAATACCGCCCGTGTGATCATGCGCTCCGCCCTGCCGCACTATCGGATTTGCGGCGCGGCGCGCCAAGCCGCCGGTCCAATCGCTTCACCGGCAACAGTGTCCTGTTTCGAGACACGTCACGGGGGCGTGGTGCAAAAACCCCACATGTTAACCGATAATTAACGATAGACCTTGTCGAGCGCCCGGCGAGTTGCTTTGATTATCTTATGAGCACGATCCTGATCGAAGTCCGGCCAGCCCGGACGGCTGACGCGGCCGAGATTGCTGCCACCCATGACGAGGCGTGGCGCTCGGCCTATCAGGGCATTATTCCCGGCGCGGAACTGGAAAAGCTCATCAACCGGCGCGGCCCGCAATGGTGGAACGGCGCCATCCGCAAGGGCAGCCGCGTCAGCGTGCTGTCGTTCGGCGACAAGATCGCGGGCTATGCGAATTATGGCCGCAACCGTGCCCGCAGCCTGCATTTCGACGGCGAAATCTACGAATTGTACCTGCGCCCGGAATTTCAGGGGCTGGGCTTCGGCCGCCGCCTGTTCTCCGCTGCCAAGCGCGACCTGACCCAGAGCGGGCTGAAAAGCATGGTGATCTGGGCGCTGTCGGACAACGATCCGGCGGTCGGCTTCTACCAGAGCCTCGGCGGCCGCATGGTGGCGCGTTCCTCGGAACAGTTCGGCGCCAAGGCGCTCGACAAGGTGGCCTTCGCCTGGGGCAACTGAGCGCCATTTCCCTCGCCCGCAAAAACGACTAAACAGCGCCCATCGGCTGCGCCGTTCGCGGCCTTTATTCCTAATCCAAGGTTATCCATGAATATCGACGCCATTTCGGTGGGTGCCAACCCGCCGCACGAAGTCAATGTCATCATCGAAGTTCCGATCGGCGGCGAGCCGATCAAATACGAACTCGACAAAACCGCAGGCACGCTGGTGGTCGATCGCTTCCTGCACACCGCGATGCGCTACCCCGGCAATTACGGCTTCATCCCGCACACGCTGTCCGAGGATGGCGATCCGTGCGACGTGATCATCACCAACACCCGCGCCATCGTGCCGGGCGCGGTGATGGCGGTACGCCCCGTCGGCGTGCTCTTGATGGAAGACGAGGCTGGTGGCGACGAGAAGATTGTCGCGGTGCCGGTACCGAGGCTGACCAAGCGCTACAATCGCATCAAGACCTACAGCGATCTGCCGGAAATCACGCTGGAGCAGATCCAGCACTTCTTCGAACACTACAAGGATCTCGAGCCCGGCAAATGGGTGAAGATCGTGCGCTGGGGCGGCGCGGAAGAAGCGCAGAAGCTCATTCTCGAAGGCATTGCCCGCGCCAAGAACGAGAAGAAGTAAAAGAAACTATGTGAAGCCTGCGGTCAGACCGCAGGCTTCGGCAGCTTGTGGATAGCGCAGGCCGCGCGCACGGTGTTGACCAAGAGGCACGCCACCGTCATCTGGCCGACGCCACCCGGCACCGGCGTCACCGCGCCCGCCACCTCCATCGCCTCGGCATAGGCGACGTCACCCACAAGACGACTCTTGCCGCCTTCGCCCGGCAGCCGATTGATGCCGACATCGATCACCGTCGCGCCCGGCTTGATCCAGTCGCGCTTCACCATTTCCGGACGCCCAACGGCGGCGAACACCAGATCGGCCTGGCGGCACAACGCGGGCAGATCGCGGGTGCGCGAATGCGCAATGGTCACCGTCGCGTTTTCATTGAGCAGCAACTGCACCAAGGGACGACCCACGAGATTGGAGCGGCCGAGCACGATGGCGTTCATGCCTTCGAGCGAGGCATGTACGGTCTTGGCGAGAATGATGCAGCCGAGCGGCGTGCACGGCGTCAGCGCCGAGAGCCCGCTCGCGAGCCGCCCGGCATTGACCGGGTGCAATCCATCCACGTCCTTCGCCGGATCGATGGCATTGACGATGGTGTTGGCGTCCAGCCCCTTGGGCAATGGCAACTGCACCAGGATGCCGTGAACACTTGGATCGCGGTTGAGTTTGTCGATCAGCGCCAGCACATCGGCCTGCGGCGTGTCGGCGGACAATTTGTGCTCGAACGAGTTCATCCCGGCAGCGTGGGTCTGTTTGGTCTTGCTGCCGACATAGACCTCGCTTGCCGGATCGTTGCCGATCAACACCACGGCGAGACCGGGCGTGAGATTGTGATAGCGCTTCAGCTGCGCCACTTCCGCCGCCACGTCCTCGCGCAGCTTCGCCGCAATCACCTTTCCGTCGATCACACTGGCCGGCATCGATGTCCTTTCAATCCTTGTCGGTTGCGGCGGTTGCAGCCTTCAGGGCCTCGCCGAGTTGTTTGGGGTCGCCCTCGATCGTCAGTTGCTTGACGCGCGAGGTCACGCCGGAGGCGACGCGCACCTTGCTTTTCGGAACGCGGAGCAATTCTGCGAAAAGCTCGGTCACCGCGCGGTTGGCTTCGCCGCCTTCCGCCGCCACCCGCACGCGAACCTTGACGACGGACTTGCCGTTGGCGAGTTCTTCGATGCCATCCACCGCGTCGCGCCCGCCGCGTGGCGTCACCCGCACCGCAACCATGACGCCGTGCGCCGCATAGCGCCAGGGATCCGTCATAGGTCGGCCATCGCCCGCTAACGATCAGATCACGTTCGGGTAGATGTAATAGGTGATGACCCGCTGGAGAAACATGATGATGAGGATGACGATGATTGGCGAGATATCGAGGCCGCCGAAATTCGGCATCATGTTCCGGATCGGCCGCAGCACCGGCTCGGTGATCTTGTAGAGAAATTCCGCGACCGAGGCGACGAACTGGTTTCGCGTATTCACGACGTTGAATGCGATCAGCCAGGAGAGGACGGCGGAGGCGATCAGCAGCCAGACGTAAAGGTCGAGAACGATAAGGACGATATCGAGAACGGCGCGCATGGCGAGTTTTCCAGTTGAAGGCTCCTCATATCGCCTCAGGGGGAACCAAACAAGAGAGCTGGAAGGCCCTGCGCCGGTCCGTGCCACGGCCTTAAATGTGGTCTTTTCAGCCAGATCGGAAGCCCGACCGGAGTTCTTGACTTGGGGTTGGCCCGGACTGTAAATGGCGCCCGTTGCCGGGTTCGACCCACCGGCCGACGGGGCCATAGCTCAGCTGGGAGAGCGCGTCGTTCGCAATGACGAGGTCGGCGGTTCGATCCCGCCTGGCTCCACCAATTCCCTTCCTCCTTCCAGATTGATCCGCGCCGGTATCGCCCTGCCTCGCGCCGATGCCGTTTGTCTGGCATCCTGCGCCGGACTTGCCGCACAATGGAGGTTGCCTTGCCGATCGAGCGTTTCCAGTTTCCGGGCGCGGAGGGGCAGCTTCTGTCCGCCGCGCTCGACAGGCCCGAAGGCACGCCCCGCGCCACCGCGCTGTTCGCTCACTGTTTTACCTGCAGCAAGGACAATCTTGCGGCGAGCCGCATTGCCGGCGAGCTGGTGCGGCGCGGCTTCGCGGTGCTGCGGTTCGACTTCACCGGCCTCGGCAACAGCGAGGGCGAATTCGCCAACACGCATTTCTCATCCAACGTCGCGGACCTGATCCGGGCGGCCGACCATCTGCGCGCGGAGCATCACGCGCCCGCTTTGCTGATCGGCCACAGTCTCGGCGGCGCGGCCGTACTGGCGGCGGCGGAACGGATCCCGGAAGCGAAGGCCGTCGTCACCATCGCAGCACCCTCCGATCCCGCTCATGTCGCCGGGCTGTTCAAGGACCACATCGAGGCCATCCGTGCCGAAGGCGAAGCGGAGGTGTCTCTCGCCGGACGTCCTTTCAAAATCCGGCGCAGCTTCCTTGACGATGTCGCAAGCCAAAACCTCGCCAATCACATCGCCAACCTCAAGCGCGCGCTGCTGATCTTCCATGCGCCGACCGACGACACGGTCGGCATCGAGAACGCCACGCAGATTTTCGTCGCGGCCAAGCATCCCAAGAGCTTCATCTCGCTCGCCGGGGCGGACCATCTGCTGACCAAGCGGGAAGATGCGCTCTACGTCGCCGACATGGTGGCGGCGTGGGCGGAACGCTACCTCGACGCCGCGCCGGTGATCACGGAATCGCTTGCGGACAAGGAAGGCGTCACCGTGCAGGAAACCGGCGAAGGCCGCTTCCAGCAGCTTGTCACGGCCGGCCGTCATACGCTCATCGCCGATGAACCGGTGGGCGTGGGCGGCCTCGACAGCGGCCCCGGCCCTTACGACCTGCTGCTTGCAGGGTTAGGCGCCTGCACCTCGATGACGATGCGGATGTATGCCGAGCGTAAGGCGCTGCCGCTCGATCGCGTCACCGTGAAACTCAAACATTCGCGCATCTACGCCAAGGACTGCGCGGACTGCGAAACCAGGGACGGCATGATCAGCCGGATCGAGCGTGTCATCACCATCGAGGGCGCGCTCGATGGCGAACAGCGCGGCAAACTGATGGAGATCGCCGATAAATGTCCGGTGCATCGCACGCTGACATCGGAGATCGATATCGTCACAACCGCAGCCGATTGAATCTTAGCGGTGGCGTTGCTGCACTTTCGCGACCGCCGCCAGCACCCATGCGCGCGGAACAAACCGCAGCAACAGCGGGATACTGCGAACAGCGAAGCCTGGCAGCACCACCCGCCGGTTCGCCATCAAACCCTCATATCCGGCACGGGCAACATCAACGGCCGACACCTTCAGCAGTTTCGAATCCATTCCCGGAACGAATCCGGCGCGCGACTGGAATTCGGTCGGCACCGGACCCGGACATAAAGCTGTGACGCGCACACCGCTCTTGTGCAGTTCGGCCCGCATCGCCTCGGTGAAAGAGAGTACGAACGCCTTGGTCGCGTAATACACCGCCATCCCCGGTCCCGGCAGGAAAGCCGCGATCGATGCGACATTCAGAATGCCGCCGCGATGACGGATGATGCTGTCGGCAAAGCGCAGCGTGAGATCGGTCAGCGCGCGGACGTTGAGGTCGATCATCTCAAGCTGCTGCGCGCGATCGAGCGTCAGCGCCGCTCCCGCCAGCCCGAAGCCCGCATTGTTGACGAGAATTTCCACTTCGAAACCGAGCGCCGCGACGTCTTCCACCAGCCGCGCGATGGCGCCTTCCGCCGCAAGATCGCAGGCGATGGCGATCGGCTTCTTGGCTCCGGTGGCCGCAACAATTTCCGCCAACTCCGAGAGCCGGTCTGCCCGGCGCGCGACCAGCACGCAGGTGTGCCCTTTCGCGGCAAAGATGCGCGTCAACTCAAGCCCAATGCCGGACGACGCCCCGGTAATCAATGTCACGCGCTCGGCCATCCGGACTTCCGCCTGTCAGGGGTAAACAGGGTCAGCTTACGGCGTCGGAATCCAGTGCGCCATCCTGCACCTGCTGGCGCAGATTGACCCGCTCGCGGGTGGACACGCCGAGGAGATCAGCGGCACGCCAGATCACGTTTTCCTCGAACTCGCTGACATGGCCGTCGGCATAGACCAGTTCCCACATCATCTCGACGATCCGCAGCCGCCCCTCTTCGCTCACCGAACGCATGATGACGCTGGTGAAATGATAGAGATCGACCGCCTCGCCCTCGACCCGCATGGCATCGCGAACCAGCACGTCAGCGGTTCCGGGATCGAGATTGAAGCGATATTCCAGCAGGGCATGCAGCTTGCGCTTCTCGGCGGCCGACGGCTCGCCATCGAGCGAAATGACATGAATCAGCAGCGCGGTCGCCGCCAGACGATAGTCATCGTCGGCAAAACCGGCTTGTCCCGCCCCCGTGGGAGACACGACATCGGTGATGAACTGGCGCAATCTATCTAGCATCCGGGGTGGTCCTCGAATGGGGAACGGCGTTCTTACCCTATTTCGCGCCGTCTTGTCATTTCATGGCGGGAACATGAAACTCCGGCAATGAAGCCATGTTCCAGGGCTTTCCCGCACCCGGACAGGCCTTCTGAATCTGCGATTCACCGATTAAGACGTATTCTGGCCTCTCCGGTTCGAGCCCCGCCCGCCATGCTGCAAGTCTTTCAAAACCTGACCTGGCGCGAAGTGGTGTTCTCGCTGAAGAGTTTCGCGGCGGCCGTCCTGGCACTCTATATTTCGCTGCGGCTCAATTTCTCCCAGCCGATATGGTCGGTCACGACCGTCTATATCGTCAGCCAGCCGCTCGCCGGCATGGTGCTGTCAAAATCAGTTTACCGGGTGCTCGGCACCGTGATCGGCGCCATCGCCTCTCTGGTGTTCGTGGCACTCTTCAACAACAGCCCTGAATTGTTCTGCCTTGCTCTGGCGCTCTGGATCGGGCTCGGCACCACGATCACGATCTATCTGCGCGATGCCCCGCAGGCCTATGTCGGCATGCTGTCGGGTTATTCGGCGGCGATCATCGGACTGCCCGCCGCGCTCGCGCCGGACACCGCCTTCGACTATGCGGTGTCGCGTTGTCTGGAAATCTCCATCGGCATCGGCTGCGCCACGTTGATGCATCATCTGATCTTTCCGCAGCGTGCCGGCGACGCGCTGCGCAGGGCGCTGAACGCGACCTTGCCGAGCATGGCGCGCTGGGCGCAGGACGCGCTGCAAGGCCAGCAGAACGAGATCACCGGTCTGCTCGACCGCCGCCGCATTCTCAACGCCGTGGTGTCGCTGGATTCGCTGCGGGTATTCGCGATCTTCGATACGCCCGAGATCAGGGTGGTCGACCCGGCGATCCGCCAGCTCGAAGGCAAGTTGCTGGCGCTGCTGGCGATGCTGATGTCGGTATACGATCGTTTCGCCGCGCTGGTGCAGGAGCGCCCCGCCACGGCCGACGCGCTGCGGCCGTTACTGGAGAAGGCGGCAGCACACATGGCGCAATCGGCGGGGGCGAAAACCACAGCCGACGCGCAGGCGGAACGCTTCGACGAGACAGAACTTCACCGCGAGATCGACGCCCATCTGCCGGATATCGCTACCCTGCGCGCCGACACCCGCTCTTTCCTCGTGCGCAGCATGCTGCTGCGGCTCGGCGACGTGCTCGATCTCTGGCGCGATGCGGTCTGGCTGCGCACCCATATCGTCAGCGGGCGCCGCCTTCCCGGCAATCAACCCGCGCCGTCCTTCCGTCCCTACCGCGACCTGTCCGCCGCGCTGCTCGGCGGCGCGATCGCAACATTCGCCGTCTTGTTCGCGAGCGCCTTCTGGATTTTCTCGGCCTGGCCGAACGGCCCGACCGCCGTCACCTTCGCCGCCATCATCTGTGCGATCATGGGTGGCCGCGACAACCCGGCCGCCGCCTCGGCGGTGTTTCTCTGGATGAGCTTCGCCGGCATCGCCATCGCCGCGTTCTATCTGTTCGCGGTGCTGCCGCCGCTGTCCGGATTCATCGCGCTGGCGGTTGCGCTGGCGCCGTTTTACCTTATCGCAGGCGCCTTTCTCGCGGTCCCCCAGGCGGTGCGCTTCACCCTGCCGCTGATCCTGACCGCAGGTGGCCTGATGCCGATCGTCAACACCATGACCTACGACTTCGCCACCTTTTTCAACAGCGCGCTCGGTTATGTCACTGGCATCGCCATCGGTGTCGCTTCGCTCGGGCTGCTCTGGCCGCTGCGGACCGACTGGGCGGTGCAGCGGCTCAAGCAGGGCATGTTTCGCGACCTCACCGCAATCAGCCGGAACGAGCATGCCGACCGCGCTGCGTTCGAGAGCCGGATGTTCGATCGCAACAATGCACTGTTCGCCCGGCTCAATCCGATGAAGGCGGACGAACGCGCAACGATCCAGGGCGGACTCGGCAGCCTTCGCCTCGGGCTGAACGTGATGGTTCTGCACTCGCTGCAGCATCATCTGCCGCCGTCCGCCGCGCGTGTCGTCACCGCGGCTTGCAGGGATATATCGGATTACTTCGCACGCGCAGCGCGCAACCGCGCGGGTAGAACGCCGTTACCTTCGCTCGGCGCGGCCAGCGCCGAGCTTCTGCATTGCGACGGCAGCGCGGTGACGCTGCGTGCCGCCGAGGCGCTCTACAACATCGACATGCTGATGAAACGGCATGCGGTGTTTTTCGGCCAGCCGCCCAGGGATGAATCTCCACGAATGGAGACGGTGACCGCATGATCAAGGAAATCAACTTCGCAGGCGTGTTGCTGCCGCCCCTGATGGGATATGGACTCGTGGCCGCATTGCTTTGGCTGGCCACGCGCTTTGCGCTGTCGCGCACCGGCCTTTATCGTTTCATCTGGCATCCACCTTTGTTCAATACCGCGCTCTACGTCATTTTGCTCAGCATCGTTGTCGTCGCAACGCTCTAACCGGAAACCGATTTAACTGGAAATGTTGGGATGTCCGAACGCCTGCCGATCCTGCGTCTTTCCGTGACCTTGCTTACCCTCGCCGCTGCGGCGGTCGCAGGCTGGTTCCTGTGGCGCACTTACGAAGACAGTCCATGGACGCGCGACGCACGGGTGCGCGCCAATGTGGTGCAGGTGACGCCGGATGTCTCCGGCGTCGTGATCGACGTCCGCGTCACGGACAACCAGAGCGTCAAGGTGGGCGACGTGTTGTTCGTCATCGATCAGGCACGTTTCCAGCTCGCGCTCTCGAACGCCGAAGCCGCCCTCGCCGGAGCCGAGAGCCTGCGTGACCAGCGGCAGCAGGAATACGAGCGGCGGCAAAGGCTTTCCTCCGCCTCGATCTCGGATGAAGCCCTTGCGCAGGCCCACAGCGCCGCCCTCTCCGCGCAGGCCGCTTACGATCAGGCGCAGGCTGCCCTCAACATCGCCAAGCTCAATCTTGCGCGCACCCAGGTGCGCGCGCCGGTCAACGGTCACGTCACCAACCTGTTGCTCGACAAGGGCGACTACGCCACGGCAGGAAAGGCGATGGTGGCCGTGGTCGACAGCGATTCCTATTACGTCGCCGGTTATTTCGAGGAGACGAAACTGCGCTCAATCCACATCGGCGACGACGTCTCGATCCGGCTTCTCGGGTTCAGCCCCGAATTGCGCGGCCATGTCGCAAGCGTTGCGCGCGCCATCACTGACCGTGACAATCTGCCGGGAAGCGAATTGATCGCCAACGTCAATCCGACATTCAACTGGGTGCGGCTGGCGCAGCGCATTCCGGTGCGCATCGCAATCGATTACGTGCCACCGGACATCACACTGAGCGCGGGTATGACGGCGACCGTGGTGGTGACGGGCCCGAGCAAGGTGAAGCATAAGGCTCTGTAAGCGATTTTAGACCGCACAGCCCCCCCTTGGCGCTGGCTTTACGGCGAAAAATTCATATACCCAGAGTGCCCCGACAGCTTGCCGAAGCTGAAAGAACTGGACAGACAATTTAGCTGCATCGGACGGAGATAGTTACGTAGGGGGAATATTATGCGTCTTTTCGTTGCAGGATTTTTATTGTTGGCGTTTTCGAGCTCTGCGCTCGCAGATGAAAGGATTTTAATTATCGACACATGGTGGACCGTCGACTACGCCCGCCAGGGATGTAACCAAGCAAAACAATTTGAGAAGAACTACAAAGAGACGCTGCGGACAATCTCTTGCGAAGAGCTAACCGCGTGCCCAGAAATGCAGCCACGCATTGCAGCATGCTTGACCGATAAAACAGGCGGCGCAAATTATTATCTTGATCGGTTGAAGGGGCGCCTTGCCGCTTCTCCTGAATGCGCTGGCATTACAGTTGCCAGCTTCGTTGGGCCGAGCAACGGCAGCCCGGCGGTTTCAAACCTTATGAAGAAGCCTCATAAGACGCTGATTATCGACTACGTGCCGGGCGAGTCTCGACAGTATTGGGGAGTAACTGATGAAACAAACACGATCCTTCAAGGGGAAGGCTCATTGTCCCAGCTTGTCGTGGACGTATGCAGGATCGTGAAAACGTCGGGAGCAAAAGTCGTTCATTAAGATAAGCCTCCGCTACCAAACCACCTCGCAGGACGATATAAAAGATGCACGTTTTCAATAGTATTTGAGAATTTATGCGGCGAATTGCAACGCTATTCAGCATTGTCGTTAGTGCCTTGTCGCTAACGACGCCTGGACGAAAACTACTCGACGCGATTTTTTGGGACTGGGTTCTTCAGTTTCTCGGGCCTGTGGCCGTATTTTTCGGCCCTTATGCACGAGAATACGGCCCAGCATTAGTATTCTTTTTCCTCGGGTTATTCTTTGCTGCAAGTGAGCAAGATCGCGCAAACCTCTATCGACGGATCAAAAACGTGAACATTTGGCTCGCAGGAATTTTGATTTCAGCGCTTGTATTGATCGGCCTTATCATTGGTTATTACGTAGATCAAAGTCGCGGAAAGATTTTATGGATCCAATCGCCCGGGGCGCCGATAGCTTTTGAAACGCGAGCCGACCATCCGTTGAGCGTTTCAGGATTTAACTTGATCGGCAGGAGCCGTGTCGATGAACCGTTGCGATTTAGAGAAGCTTGGATCAGATCACTTATCACAGACAGGCGCCTTGATCTCTTGGTGCAAGGCGTGCCGGGCATGCCCGTGCCCCCTGATCGAGTGACCTTGCAGCCGTTTGGCGAACTTCTGCTTCAACGAAACCTCGTAGACGCCATGACGCCAGATCAAGAACTGAGCCTTGATGCATTTCGTCGGCAATTTGGCTCATTCGAATTCACCTTGGTCTATGCCGACGGTACGACATTCAAGAAGACGTACTCGACGCATGATGTAAATTCGCTCATTGCCGACGCTGAAGCGTACAGGGCTAAGTGGATGGTCAATCAAGCCGCCCGGCCCGGAGTAATTCTTAATCCAGAAAAATGAACTGAGTGGGCCAAAACGCATGTCGCCATTGGCGGCGGACGTGGGATGCTAAAAATGCGAGAAATGCCTGAAAATATGGTGCCGCAAGAGGGACTCGAACCCCCGACCCCGTCATTACGAATGACGTGCTCTACCAACTGAGCTATTGCGGCGAACCCTGATCGCTGACCGGAATCCGGTGCGAACAGGCGCGTGTTTATCGGTCGCAGCCCGGTTTTGCAAGATTTCCGGGCCGGTTTAGCTGCCCAGCCGCGACACGAATCCGCGCCAGCCGCCGGGCTGACGGTCATGGGCGGCATCCGGATCTTCCGAAAAATCGTCCTCGGGAACACCCGGATCGTCGGGCGCGCGCACCAGCGGAATAATGGCGGACGGCGCGGGGCTGCGGGCCTCACCTGCCGGACGCGCCCGGAACACCGGCGGGGCCACATTGTCCGTCTTGACCGGCGCGGGGGCTGCTTCCACGGGTGCCTTTTCGACAGCGGGTTCTGGCTCGGCGGGGGCGACTTTCGATTCGATCGCGACGGAGGCCGGCTCAGGCAGCTTTTCCGGAAGATGGGACGCTTCCGCCGCGACGTCCACATGATCGGAGGTCAGGGCCGCCACCGGCGTGACCCACTGGAACGCATCAAGCCGTCCGGTGACCGGCGACACCGGCCGCCAGCGATCCGACACATAGCCGTCCGCCGTCCACGCCGGATCTGGCGCGGCGCGCACCGCACGCGCCGTCCATTCACGGGCGCGGCCTTCATCATGATTTCCGGCACGCTCAAGCTCCGCCATCAACAGCGCCACGCGTTGCGTCATGGTTGTGAGCAGCGGCGCGAGCGCTTCGCGCGCGCGGCCGAATTCGCTCGCCTCGATGGCGGCGCGCGCAATCGCAAGCCGGCTCTCGCGATGATCGGGCGCCTTCTGTGCAAGGAGTTCGACGCGGGCAAGGCGTTCGCGCGCGGAATCGCCGAGCCGGACATGCGCGTAGGCGTCGGCAAGATCGGGATGCGGGTTGGCATTCCACGCCACTTCGATGGTGCGCATGGCGCGGCGAACCTGATTGTCCTCGCTGTAGAACTTTGCGGCCAATACAGCAGCAGGCACGAGTTGCGGCGCGAACTTGATCGCCTCCATCGCGCTCTTGCGCGACAGATCGCGATCGCGTTCCTCCAGCTCGAGCGCACGCGCCGTCAGCAGCACGCCCCGCTGGCGGCGATACGGCGCGTTCTCGATCAGGCTTGCCGAATAATTGCTGTCGAGGAGAGCAAGCGCGCCGTCCCAATCGCTTTGCGCGCAGCGGAAGCCGAGCACCGCATGGGAGGCCCAGGGCGAACTCGGTGCGATCTTCAGGGCCTCTTCCGCCATCGCGACCGCCGTATGAAGATCGTCGTTGCGTTGCGCCTCGATGAAAAGCCCGCGCAGGCCGAGAAGGCGCATGTCCTGCCGCTCGGCCATGGCATGGAACGCGTGCTGTGCGCCGGGGCGATCGCCCTCCAGTTGCGCGGTCTGCGCCTGCAACAGCAACGTCAGCGGATCATGCTCCGCCAGCCGCTTCGCCGTTCCGGCATGACGATGCGCGAGCGATGAATCGCCGGTGCCGACGGCGATCAAGCCTTGCGTGATGGCGTGACGCGCCTTGGCCTCGCGCTTCTCGTGCCGGTAACGGCGCAACCGCGCAGGCGTCTTCCAGAACGCACGAACAATCGTCCATACCAGAATCGCCGCGATGACAAGGATGAGGGCGAGGAGCGCAAGAACCGGGAGCGAGGTCTCGGCCCGCCAGCCGTTCCACGACAGAACAACGCCGCCGCTCTGATCGGCGACCCATGTCGCGCCCAGCGCCGCCACCGTCAGCAGGATCAGGAAGGAGAAGATGCGAACCATGCGGATTCCGATCGCAACGCTACATCAATGGGACGATGACGGCAGCGCCGCCGTCGCGGCCTGATTGAAGGCACGCGAAGCCGCAAGCGCCGCCGCGCGCGCATGAACCTTGTCGATCCAGCTTTGCAGCGCGCCGCGATCCTGCTCCGGCAATTGCGCGACGATCTTTTGCGCCGCCTGCAAATCGCTGCGTTCCGCCGCCGTCTTCGCGCGCGACAGCAGCGCCGCGCGATCCGAGCCTGCGTCATCGATCCGCGTCACGCGCACGAGATGCGCAGCACTGTTGCGCAAGCGGTCGAGCCATCCGCTCGCCGCCGGCGCACTCTCGCGCCTGGCCTCGAGACGCGGCAGTTGCGCCAGCAATTCACGGCTCAGGGCGTCGGCACCCGGCACGCCGGTCGCGGCAAAGGCCTCAAGCGGCTTCAGCGTATCGGCTACACCGTCGCCAAACCGCGCGGCGGTGGCCAGCGCGGTCGCATAGGGAAGGCCCTGCTGCACGGCCTGATCGAGCGCGGAGGCCGCGAGCGCGCGGCGCAGCGCGGTATCGTCCGGCGGCTTCGGCGCAGCAGGCTTCGCTGCCGCCGCCGCTTCAGCACCAGCGGCGACAAGCTGCTGTTCGAGCTTCGAGAGACGGCCTTCGATGCCGGACATATCCGGTGCGGGTACAGCCTTTTCGGCAGGCGCAGCCGATGCAGCGGCCTTTTCCAGAGTTGCGATCTTGGTAGATGCATCCTGCACCTGCTGGCGCAGCGCCGTCACATCCTTGCGGATCGCGGTCAGTGACGTATCGAGCGCATCGAGACGCTTCGTCAGCGCGCTGACATCGACAGGCGCGGCCGGCTTGTCTTCGAGGTTGGTTACGCGCGTATTCAGATTTTCGATGGTTGACGTCTGCGCGGGAGGAATGTCCGGATCGGAATTGCCCGGCGAGATAACATTCCACAAGCCGCTCACCAGCAGCGCCACCACGGCGGCGCTGAACATTGCGGCCAGAATGATCCGCGACGGCACGACGGCCGCCGGGGCCGCGGCCTCTCCCGACTCAGATTTGTCTTTCGATGAACGCCCGCCGCCGAAGCGGGCGCGCCAGCCAGCCCGCGGCTTGTCTGCCTCGACTTTCTCTTCAGAGCCGGGCGTGGTGTCGGTCACCTCGGAGGGATCAAGATCAATGGTCGGCGCGGCACGCTTGCGGGCGGCGGCCTCGTCGGTCTCACGCTGATCGTCGTCTGTGGCCATGGTCCGCCCGGTTTTCCTATCCTTTACCAGATTTGGCCGCGCGCCGCTTCACCGGAATCGCCCGATAAAGCGTCTCGAAGATTGCATTTTCGTCAGGTGACGCCGCAGCCAGCACCCGCGACGCACCGGCTTCGCGCAACACCGCAGCCACCACATCCGAAATACAGCATTGCGGCAAGGCCAGCGCGGAAATCTCCAGCCCCGCAGCTTTCACCGCGCCGACAAACGATTGCGCGCTGCGCCGCGAGTAATGCAGCACGGCCTCGACATCGCCAGCGCCAAAGGCCGCCTCCACGGCCTCCGAAAAATGCACGAGCGGCGTCATCCGATAGGTTGTCAGCGTGGTGACGTTATACCCGCGCGTACCCAAATCAGTTCCCAGATCGCGGCTGAGGTCGGCGCCCGCGAGATAGCAAATCTGACCCGAGCCACGCAGCCGCGCCTCCACCAGTTCGCAAAGGGCCACAGCATCGCCGGACGCGCTTTCGACATCGCGAAAGCCGAAGGCACGGGCGGCCTCCGCGGTGGCATCGCCGACGGCAAACACCTTCGTGTCGCGCAACCGCTCCAGCAGCGGCTGCCCGACGATGCCGCGCAAGGCATTCGCGCTGGTGACGATGACCGCATTATAATGTGCATCCGGCTCGTCGCGGATGGCGATCGGCTCGAACCGCAGCGCGGGCGAGAGCAAAACGCCGTATCCGGCCTCACGCAGGGCCGCCGCGGTCGCCTCGTTGTCCGGAAAAGGCCGCATCACCAGTATCGCCATTCATACCTCAATCTGCGGAACCCACTTTTACCGGACGCCCGCTAATGCTACCCGAGAACCAAGCAGAACGCCGCTTTGGCGGTAAACGCAAGTGCTCCGGCCGATCCACCCGGCGACATGGCTTCCACTTGGCTTGAAGGCTGATTTTGGCGCAAGACTCCGCAATGCTGGTTTTGGGAATAGAGACGACCTGCGACGAAACCGCAGCCGCCGTGATCGAACGCCATGCGGACGGTTCGGGCCGGATTCTTTCCAATATCGTACGCTCCCAAATCGCCGAACATGCGCCGTTCGGCGGCGTGGTGCCGGAAATCGCGGCGCGCGCCCATGTCGAAATGCTCGACGTGCTGGTTGAAAAAGCCATGACCGAGGCAGGCGTTGAATTTTCGCAACTCGACGGCGTGGCCGCGGCGGCCGGTCCGGGGTTGATCGGTGGCGTCATCGTCGGCCTCACCACCGCCAAGGCTATCGCGCTTGTGCACGACACGCCATTGATCGCGGTCAATCATCTCGAAGCGCATGCGCTGACGCCGCGCCTCACGGTGCCGCTGGCGTTTCCCTACTGCCTGTTTCTCGCCTCCGGCGGGCACACCCAGATCGTCGCCGTACTGGGCGTCGGCGAATATGTCCGGCTCGGCACCACGGTCGACGATGCGATGGGCGAAGCCTTCGACAAGGTCGCGAAAATGCTCGACCTGCCCTATCCCGGTGGGCCGCAGGTAGAGCGCGCCGCGCGCGACGGCGACCCGGAGCGGTTTTCGTTTCCGCGCCCGATGCTCGGACGCAAGGATGCGAATTTCTCGCTGTCAGGCCTGAAGACCGCCGTGCGCAACGAGGCCTCGCGGCTTGAACCGCTGGAGCCGCAGGACATCGCCGATCTGTGCGCGGGTTTTCAGGCCGCCGTGCTCGAATCCACCGCCGACCGGATTCGCTCAGGCCTGAGATTGTTTCGCGAACAGTTCGGCGCGCCGCGCGCGCTGGTCGCGGCCGGCGGCGTCGCCGCCAATGTCGCGATCCGCAACGCGCTGCAGGAAATCGCTGCCAACGACCAGATCACCATGATCGTGCCACCGCCGCAGCTTTGCACCGACAACGGCGCGATGATCGCATGGGCGGGGGCGGAGCGGCTCGCGCTCGGCCTCACCGACGCCATGGCGGCGCCGCCGCGTGCGCGCTGGAAACTGGACGAAGCCACCGAGACACCGACAAAATTCATCAACACCCGCGCGCGGCATTGACGCGGCGCCGCGAAACTGTTCCTCAATCGCACTCCACACAACGCCAAAGCAGGCTCATGGCATCCTTCAACACCATCTCGGTCATCGGCGCAGGCGCATGGGGCACGGCGCTGGCCAACGCCTGCGCGCGCTCGGGCCGCGCGGTGACGCTGTTTGGCCGCGACGCGGCCGCGCTCGATGTGGTGAAACAGAGCCGAGAGAACCCGCGCCTGCCCGGCATCAAGCTCGATCAGGCCATTCAATTGACCGGCCATCTCGGAGACAGCGCGAAGGCCGATATTCTTCTGCTGGTCACACCGGCGCAAAGCCTGCGCGCAGCGATGACGGGGCTTGCGCCATACGTCACGCAAGGAACGCCCGTCGTGATCTGCGCCAAGGGCATCGAGCGCGGCACCCATAAATTCATGACCGAGATCGCAGCGGAAGTGTTGCCGCAAGCACGGCCCGCGATTCTGTCGGGCCCGAGTTTCGCCAGCGACGTCGCACGCGGCCTGCCGACGGCGGTGACGCTCGCCGCGGCGGAGGAATCGCTTGCCGTCGCATTGACGCATGCGCTCGGCTCGCCATCGTTGCGGCCCTATCACACCACCGACGTGCGCGGCGTCGAGATCGGCGGCGCGGTGAAGAATGTGCTGGCGATCGCGGCAGGCATCGCCGCCGGTAAACAGCTCGGCGCGTCGGCGCTTGCCGCGCTGACCACACGCAGCTTCGCTGAGCTGATGCGCTTCGGCCTCGCCTGCGGCGCGCGCAGCGAGACGATTTCGGGCTTGTCCGGTCTCGGCGATTTGATCCTGACATGCTCGAGCCCGCAGTCGCGCAACTTCGCCTTCGGCATGGCGCTCGGACGTGGCGAAACATTTTCTCCCGGCATCCTGAGCGAAGGGCAATTCACCGCGCCGGTGCTGATCGAGATCGCGCGTGACAAGAAAATCGAAATGCCGGTGGCGCAGGCGGTCGCGCATGTGCTTGGCGGCGCGATCACAATCAACGAGGCGATCGAGATGCTGCTGACCCGCCCCTTCAAGGCGGAAGGATAGATAATCTCGATTGCTGCCATCGCTTTTGTTCATCGGCGATTGTACAGGAAGTGCGATGAATTACTGGCTCGTCAAATCCGAACCCTCGACATGGTCGTGGGACCAGCAGGTCGCCAAAGGCAACAAAGGCGAGGCCTGGACCGGTGTGCGCAATCACTCCGCCAAGCTCAACATGATGAAGATGAAGAAGGGCGATCTGGCCTTCTTTTATCATTCCAACGAGGGCAAGGAGATCGTCGGCATCGTCGAGATCGTGCGCGAGCATTATCCCGATCCAACCGATGCATCCGGCAAATTCGTCTGCGTCGATATCGCCGCCAGGAAGCCATTGAAGACGCCGGTGACGCTGGTCGCGGTAAAAGCCGAGGCCAAGCTCGCCGACATGGAGTTGTTGCGGTTGTCACGCTTGTCAGTGCAGGCCGTGACTCCTCAACAATGGGCGATCGTATGCAAAATGGGCGGCGTCTGACGCCCGCAACCACGCCATTTTCTCCGAATGTTTCCTGGTCTGCGGCGTTTCGTCCGGCTTCGCCGCTCAAACGCTTGAAAGATTTCAATCGTGTCTCGACAAAAGTCCTAAATCTTCCAACTTGTCCCCCTCCCCTCGGGGGGCGCATAATCCCGGTCAATAAGATTAACCGCCCGCGTTCATGGGCGATCCGGGAGAAGACAATGTCCGAGACTATCCATCCAGTCACGCCAGAGTGGGCCAAACGCGCCTATGTCGATGAGGCAAAGTACAACGACATGTACGCGCGCTCGATCAAGGACCCGAACGGGTTCTGGAGCGAGGCGGCCAAGCGGGTGGACTGGATCAAGCCTTTCACCAAGGTGGAGAACACCTCGTTCGAACTCGGCAAGGTCTCGATCAAATGGTTCGAGGATGGCGTTCTCAACGCCGCCTACAACTGCATCGACCGGCATCTGGAGAAGCGCGGCGACCAGACCGCCATCATCTGGGAGGGCGACGATCCGTCTGAATCGCGCCACATCACCTATCGCGAGCTGCACGACGAAGTCTGCAAGATGGCCAACATCCTGCGGCTGCGCAACGTCAAGAAGGGCGACCGCGTCACCATCTATCTGCCGATGATCCCGGAGGCGGCGTATGCGATCCTCGCCTGCGCGCGCATCGGCGCGATCCATTCGGTGGTGTTCGGCGGCTTCTCGCCCGACTCCATCGCCGGCCGCCTGCGCGACTGCAAGTCGCGCGTCATCATCACCTCCGACGAGGGCCTGCGCGGCGGACGCACCATCGCGATGAAAGCCAACGTCGATGCCGCGATCGAGAAGGTCAACGGCGAGGTGGACTGGGTGGTCGTCGTCAAGCGCACCGGCGGCAAGGTCAACATGGATCCGAAGCGCGACGTCTGGTACCATGAGGCCGCCGCCGTGGTCGAAAGCGAATGCCCGTGCGAGCCAATGAACGCGGAAGATCCGCTGTTCATCCTCTACACTTCGGGTTCGACCGGACAGCCGAAAGGCGTGCTGCACACCACTGCCGGCTATCTGATCTTCGTGTCGATGACGCACCAATACGTCTTCGACTATCACGACGGCGACATCTACTGGTGCACCGCCGACGTCGGCTGGGTCACCGGCCACAGCTACATTCTGTACGGGCCGCTCGCCAACGGCGCGACCACGATGATGTTCGAGGGCGTGCCGAACTATCCGGACAATTCGCGGTTCTGGAACGTCATCGACAAGCACAAGGTCAACATCTTCTACACCGCGCCGACCGCGATCCGCGCGCTGATGCAGGCCGGTGACGAGCCGGTGAAGAAGACCTCGCGCAAATCGCTGCGGCTGCTCGGCTCGGTTGGCGAGCCGATCAACCCGGAAGCCTGGGAATGGTACTACCGCGTGGTCGGTGATTCCCGCTGCCCGGTGGTCGATACCTGGTGGCAGACCGAAACCGGCGGCATCATGATCTCGCCGCTGCCGGGCGCCATCGCACAGAAGCCGGGCTCGGCGACCAAGCCGTTCTTCGGCGTGGTGCCGCAGATCGTCGATGCCGACGGCAAGGTGCTGGACGGCGAATGCAGCGGCAACCTGTGCATCGCCAAATCGTGGCCGGGCCAGGTGCGCACCGTCTACGGCGACCACGAACGTTTCGAGAAGACCTACTTCTCCGCCTACAAGGGCAAGTACTTCTCCGGCGACGGCTGCCGCCGCGATGCCGACGGCTATTACTGGATCACCGGCCGCGTCGATGACGTCATCAACGTCTCCGGTCATCGCATGGGCACGGCGGAAGTCGAAAGCTCGCTGGTGGCGCATGAGAGCGTGTCGGAAGCCGCCGTCGTCGGCTATCCGCACGATATCAAGGGCCAGGGCATCTACGCTTACGTCACGCTGATGGCCGGCGTGGAGCCGAGCGAGGCGCTGCGCAAGGAACTGGTGGCTTGGGTGCGCAAGGACATCGGCCCGATCGCGCAGCCGGACCTGATCCAGTTCGCGCCGGGCCTGCCGAAGACCCGTTCAGGCAAGATCATGCGCCGCATCCTGCGCAAGATCGCGGAGGACGAACCGTCGAGCCTCGGCGACACCACGACGCTCGCCGATCCCGGCGTCGTCACCGACCTCGTCAACAACCGGCAGAACAAGAAGGCCGCTCACGCCTGATCCGGTCTCAAGCCGTTCGTATCCAGGCCTCTCCCTTCGGGGAGAGGCCTTTTTCTTGGGCGCGTGCGGCATCACGGCATTGTTAGGCAACCCCCGCCGCCACGCGGCGGTTTAACCGCAACTGTTGTTTTGCGGACATTTACACCGCCGCCGATTTTTCCTTTATGGCGCGCAGTCGCACGGCGAGCGGAAACGGTTCGCTCATTTGTGCGGCGTAGGCTAAGCGCGGGCCTTGAAAAACAAGCCTTGAGAAGCAGGTTTTGGGACGCCGCGCCGCCTGAATGGATTTTGCGGAGACTGATTGCCATGCGCCCGTTCGCCTCATTCGTTGCAGCCGCTGTTGCCGCCGGTTCGCTCATTCTCACCGCCGGCACCGCGCCGGCCTTCGCGCATCCCGACATGGTCCGCGCACCGGCGGGCTATTCGCCCGGCACCATCGTGGTGAAGACCAGCGAGCGCCGCCTCTATCTCATTCTCGATGAGCAGCACGCGATCCGCTACCCGGTCGGCGTCGGCAAACGCGGCAAGGAATGGGCGGGTGAGACGCGCATCAGCGGCAAATACCGCAATCCCGCATGGTCGCCGCCCGATGATGTGAAGCGCGATCATCCGAACATCCCCGATGTGATCGAAGGCGGTTCGCCACGCAACCCAATGGGCGTCGCGGCGATGACGCTCGCGGGCGGCCAGTACGCCATCCACGGCACCAACGTGCCGAAGTCGGTCGGCGGCTACGTCTCCTATGGCTGCGTGCGGATGTACAATCCCGACATCACCGACCTGTTCGAGCGCGTCTCGGTCGGCACGCCGGTCGTGGTCACATCGCGATAAGGCCTGCCGTTCCGGCGTTTTTCATATCATGAGCGATGGTGCGCTAACCGCACCATCCGGCACGATGGCCCCCGTTATAGGGACGGCCGTGCCCGGCGGCGATCAGCGCGGCCGAGACATTCGGCGTCGTGCGCGTCGCAACGTCCGCAACCACACGGCCGTTATATTTGTCGGGTCCGACGTTGTAGATCGTGACGCTGCCCTCCTTGAGGAATGTGGTGAGCGCCTCACGCGCCGCCTGCGCCATGCGTGATTCAGCGAGACACCGCGCCTTCAGTTCCGGCGCATCGACGCCGCGCAGCCGCACGCGCGTGGTGATGTCGAGCCCCTGCCACAGATGCACCCGCGCCTCGAAGGTATCGCCGTCGATCACATACATGACCTGCGCGGACTGTCGGACGCCTGCGTCGCCGCTGCGCGAGGCTTCCACCAGCCGGTCGCGGTCCGCCCGCTCGGTATCGCCCGCCGATGTGTTGAACCTGCTGTGCGGAAGCCATGCCCCTGCAATGAGCCCCACGCTGAACATCAGCGCGAGCAGCGTCCCCGCCCACAGGCGGTCGCGGCGCTGCGCGGAGCGGGTTGCCATGCGATTCGGCGTATCTAGGAACATATCCCTAGATACCTTCTGAATCCTTGGCTGACAAGCGGGTGCGGATTTTTACGTAAGGCGCAATCGCCGCCGCGCGCTTCAGAAATCCGAGGCTATCCCTTTGATTTCCCAATCGCCGTAACGAGTCGGCTCCGGCCCTTTCGGCCCATTGATCTCTTTCGGATCGTTGGGGTCAGATGCGGGATCATTTTCCTTATTTTTTTCCCTGGCCTTCACGGCTTCCGCCCTCCGGGCCTCGGCTTCGGCCAACGCGCGCTGGGCGGCTGGTGGCAAGGGGCGACGCGGCGGCATCGCATCCGCATTGTCTGTCTTCGGCTCGTCCGCCATATCCGCCTCCATATCACTCAGTGCGAAGCGGCGATGCACATGGCCGCTTCATAATCGTCCCGCGTCTTATTTAAGCCGTGTCACGATTCTTACATTTGGCATATTCGCATGTCATCCCTGCGTCTTCGTTGCGGCATGCCCGCTCTTCCCTGCTTTGGTTGTACAGTATTCCATGAAGCCTTCGCGATTCGTTCCGCCGACCGAGGTGCCCGGCCTCGCCGCGCGCCGCATAGCCGCCGATATCATCGACGGCGTTCTCCACAAACGGCGCACGCTGGACGATCAGCTTGAAGGTCCTGCCGCCCATCCCGTTCTCAAGACGCTGTCCGACCGCGACCGCGCGCTGATGCGCCGTCTCGTCGCGACCGTGCTGCGCCGTCTCGGCACGCTCGGCCATCTGCTGTCGCGGCTGCTCGATCGCGGGATTCCAAGCGATGCACCCCGCGCGCAGAGTGCGCTGCTGATCGGCGCCGCGCAGATTCTGTGGATGGACGTGCCCGACCACGCCGCCGTGGATCTGTCGGTCCGTCTCGTACAGGCCGACCGTCGCGCGGCAAAGTATGCGGGACTCGTCAACGCGGTGCTGCGCCGTTGCGCGCGCGAAGGGTTGCCTCTGGTCGAAGAGGTCAAGGATGGCATGATCGACCTGCCGCCGTGGCTGGTGGCGCGCTGGATCAAGGCCTACGGCGAAGACAATGCACGCGCGATGGCCCGCGCCATCGGCCACGAGCCGCCGCTCGATCTCACGGTAAAAACCGATTCCGAAAGCTGGGCGACGCGGCTCCACGGCGAAATGCTGCCGACCGGCACCGTGCGCACGCAACTGCATGGGCCGATCACGATGCTGCCCGGCTTTTCCGAGGGCGCATGGTGGGTACAGGACGCCGCCGCCGCCATCCCTGCGCGGCTGTTCGGTGACATCACCGGCAAATCCGTCGCCGATCTGTGCGCGGCGCCGGGCGGCAAGACCGCGCAGCTCGCGCAGGCGGGCGCCCATGTCACCGCGGTCGACCGCTCCGCCGGGCGGCTTGCGCGCCTGAAAGACAATTTTGCGCGGCTTTCGCTCGAAGCCAGTTGTGTGGCGACGGATGCGACCGAATGGGACGGCGGCCCGTTCGATGCGATCCTGCTCGATGCGCCCTGCATGGCGACCGGCACCATCCGCCGTCATCCCGACGTCGCCTGGCTGAAGAACGAAGCCGATATGGGCGCGCTCAACGCCCTGCAAAAACGCCTGTTGCAGAAAAGCGTGACGCTGCTGAAACCCGGCGGGATGCTGGTCTACTGCACCTGTTCGCTGGAACCCGAGGAAGGCGAACAGGCGATCGCATCGCTGCTCGCCTCCGAACCGCAGGTAAAGCGGATGCCCGTCACGCCCGGCGAACTCGCCGGGCTGTCGGAACTCATCACCGCCGATGGCGATGTCCGCACGCTGCCCTGCCACCTGCCCCATGCCGATCCGAAGCTGTCGGGGCTCGACGGCTTTTACGCCGCGCGCCTGGTCAAGGCCTGACCTGATTTCTCCTTTTCACACAGACGCCTCCCGCCTTTTGTCCCCATGCGGACGTGCCTTGTCTGGAATTCCAGACTAAAAAGGAGACACGGAGATTCCCTCCGGCACGGGGACGATGTCGGTTACCGGACAAAGGCGCATATCGGGACTTCTGCTCGGACGAGTCGGGCGGAAGGTGATGGCGCGCGCCAGCGGTACATCGGTAGCTCTCACGCGCCTCCTGCCCGGCCGCTCCGACCGTTTGCTGATCGCTCCGCACGATCTGCGCACCACCGACGCCACCCGCGCCGCCGAAATCTATTCGGGCCGCTTCGTGTTCGCGGGGAAAATCGTCACCTGCCACGGCCGCTCGGTGTTCGAACTCGATCCGCCATCCGAGGAATGGGAAGTCTCCCTGCTCGGCTTTGGCTGGCTGCGCCATCTGCGCGCGGCGGATTCGGCGATCACACGCGCCAACGCCCGCGCGCTGCTGGATGACTGGCTCGCGCATCCGCGCAAGAGTGCGGTGGCGAAGCGCGCCGATGTGGTGGGGCGCCGCATCATCTCGCTGCTGTCGCAGGCGCCATTGGTGCTGCACGATGCCGATGCGCGCTTCTATCGCCGCTTCCTGAAAAACCTCACGCGCGAAATCCGCTTCCTGCGCTACACCAAGGCCGACATCCCCGATGGCCTTGCGCGGCTGCAGGTTCTGATCGCGCTGTGCTACGCCTCGCTCTGCCTCGCCAATCAGGCCAAGCACATCAAAGGCGCCACGAAAAAGCTTTCCGACGAATTGCAGCGCCAGATCCTGCCGGACGGCGGCCACATCTCGCGCAACCCGGACGCACTGGTCGAACTGCTGCTCGATCTTCTGCCGCTGCGCCAGACCTTCGCGGCGCGCAACATCGCCCCGCCGCCCGCGCTGCTCAACGCCATCGACCGGATGATGCCGATGCTGCGCTTCTTCCGCCACGACGACGGCTCGTTCGCGCTGTTCAACGGCATGAACGCGGCGGCCCCCGGCGTGCTGGCCACGCTGCTCGCCTATGACGACACCCACGGCACGCCGATGCCGCACATGCCGCACACCGGCTTCCAGCGGCTCGACGCAGGCACGCTTACCATCATCGCCGACACCGGCCCGCCGCCACCGCCCTCGCTCAGCCGCGACGCGCATGCAGGATGCCTGTCGTTCGAGATGTCGAGCGGCGCCAACCGCATCGTCATCAATTGCGGCATGCCTTCGACCGGGCGCGACAACTGGCGCAGCTTCGCGCGCTCCACGGCCGCGCATTCGACGCTGACCTATGCCGAAACATCGTCCTGCCAGTTCGTCGAACGGTCGGCGATGAAACGGATGCTGCAAGGCTCGCCGATCGTCGCGGGCCCGGAGACCGTCGAATCCTATCGCGAGGTCACCTCGGAAGGCACCACGCTGACGATGTCGCATGACGGCTACCGCAAGCAGTTCGGCTTCATCCATCGCCGCGTCCTGACCGTCGCCGCAGACGGCAGCCGCATCGACGGCGAGGACGAATTGGCGAAAGAGCCCGGCTCGGCATTTCGCGGCAGCATGGACGACTACGCCATCCGCTTTCACCTGCATCCCTCCGTCAAGGTCAGCCGCCTGACCGACGGCCGCGGCGCCATGCTGATGCTGCCCAACCGCGACGTCTGGACCTTCGAGGCGCCTGACCAGAAAATCGACCTTGAGGACAGCGTGTTTCTGGCCGGATCGGACGGCCCGCGCCGGACCACCCAGATCGTGATCCGCCAGCATGCGCGGCAGGTGGCGACCGTGCACTGGAGTTTCGCCAAATCCGCCAGTTCGGCCGCGGCCAACGCCAAGCGCGACCCGCGCCGCGAGCCGGAATTGCCGCTGTAAGCTTGTTTTGACGCGTTTTCTTCAGGCGAACCGGTCCCCACTTCGCTTGAAAACGCTATGAGCGAGGTTTTGCCGGCGCGCAAACTATGTTAGCGCGTAGGCGCAGGCTCAAAGTGGGTTTTCCCTTGCGGAATACCGCTCACGGGCCATCATTTTCCTGCTCCTGGACCATCGCATGACCGACCATCCGCGCCGCATGACCCGCGCCCTGCTTTCCGTTTCCGACAAGACCGGGCTGATCGATTTCGCCAAAGCTCTCGCCGCCCATGGCGTCGATCTCGTCTCCACCGGCGGTACCGCCAAGGCGATCGCGGATGCGGGCCTGAAGGTGATGGACGTGTCCGACCTCACCGGCTTTCCGGAGATGATGGACGGCCGGGTGAAGACGCTGCATCCGAAGGTGCATGGCGGCCTGCTCGCGATCCGCGCCAATGCCGAGCACGCCAAATCGATGAAGGACCACGGCATCGCACCGATCGATCTCCTCGTCGTCAACCTCTACCCGTTCGAAGCGACGGTGGCGAAGGGTGCCAGCGAAGAAGACTGCATCGAGAACATCGACATCGGCGGCCCCGCGATGATCCGCGCCGCCGCGAAGAACCACGGCGATGTCGCCGTCGTCGTCGAGCCTTCGGATTATCAGGCCGTGCTCGATGAACTCGCCGCCCACAAGGGCGCGACGACACTTTCATTGCGCAAGCGGCTTGCCGCGAAAGCCTATGCGCGCACCGCCGCTTATGACGCAGCGATCTCGAACTGGTTCTCGGCCGAACTGAAAATCGACGCGCCGGATTTCCGCGCCATCGGCGGGCGGCTTGCCGAAGCGCTGCGCTATGGCGAGAACCCGCACCAGAGCGCTGCATTCTATGTCAGCGCCGAGCAGCGCCCCGGCGTTGCCACCGCGCGCCAGGTGCAGGGCAAGCAGCTCTCCTACAACAACATCAACGACACCGACGCGGCTTACGAATGCGTCGCGGAATTCGATCCGGCCAAGAGCGCGGCTTGCGTCATCGTCAAGCACGCCAACCCGTGTGGCGTGGCGGAAGCCGATGACATCGTCAGCGCCTACAAGAAGGCGCTGGCCTGCGATTCCACCTCCGCGTTCGGCGGCATCGTCGCGGTGAACCGCCCGCTCGATGCGGAGGCCGCGCGCGCGATCACCGGCATCTTCACCGAGGTCATCATCGCGCCCGACGCCAGCGAGGAAGCGATCAAGATCATCGCGGCGAAGAAGAATCTGCGGCTGCTGCTCGCCGGGAAACTGCCCGATCCGCGCGCAAAGGGTTTCATCGCCAAGACGGTCGCGGGCGGCCTACTCGTTCAGTCACGCGACAACGCCGTGGTCGACGACATGACGCTCACCACCGTGACCAAGCGCGCGCCGACCAATGCCGAGCTCGCGGACCTGCGCTTCGCCTTCCGCGTCGCCAAGCATGTGAAGTCGAACACGATTGTCTATGCGAAGGACCTCGCCACCGTCGGCGTCGGTGCGGGCCAGATGAGCCGGGTCGATTCCGCGCGCATCGCCGCGCGCAAGGCGCAAGACGCGGCGAAAGAACTCGGCCTCTCAGATCCGCTGACCAAAGGTTCGGTCGTGGCGTCCGATGCGTTCTTCCCGTTCGCCGATGGCTTGCTGGTCGCGATCGAAGCCGGTGCGACGGCGGTGATCCAGCCGGGCGGCTCGGTACGCGATGCGGAAGTGATCGCGGCAGCCGATGAACATGGCATCGCCATGGTGTTCACCGGCACGCGGCACTTCAAGCATTAAGGCCGCGCGGGCTCCTTCACCCGCGACAGCAGCGCAAGTCCCGCGACGAAGAACACGATCAGCACCGCCATGCCTGCCTTCTGGCTGGCGGTGACGGCGGTGATGATGCTGACCGCAAGCGGCGCGAAGAACGACGTGACTTTTCCCGACAGCGCGAACAGCCCGAAGAACTGCGTGATGCGCTCATGCGGCGCGAGGCGAATGAGCAGCGTGCGCGACGCCGCCTGCAACGGCCCCGCCGCAAAGCCGATGAACAACCCGAGCCCGAGATAGGCTTTCTCGGCCGGGGCTGCGAACAGCCCGCCGCCCGGCACGGGCGGGGTGACGTGCATGACGAAGAACAGCGTGTCGCGGTCGATCGACAGGATCGCGAGGATCGCCAGCAGCAGGATCACCATCGCGCCGGTGATGACGGTCTTCGGCCCCAGCAGGTCGTCGAGCTTGCCGCCGGCCCACGCGCCGAGCGTGCCGCTCACCGCAAGCAGAATGCCGAACGTGCCGATTTGGATGGTCTGCCAGCCGAACGTGCCCGCCGCATAGATGCCACCGAACGCAAACAGCGCGACCAGTGCGTCAGTGTAGACCATGTTGGCAATCAGGAATGTCGCCATGTTGGGTTGCGACGGCAGCGCGCGCAGCGTCTCGCGCAATTCGCGCAGACCTTCGCGTACCGCACCAAGCGCGGGTTTCTTCGAGGCGTGATCCGGCGTGAACAGGAACATCGGCAGCACAAAGATGACGAACCACACCGCCGTCAGCGGCCCCGAGATGCGGTCACCCTCATGCATCACCGGATCGAGCCCGAACAACGGCGTGAGACCAAACAATGTGCGGCCGGTCGTCTCGTTGGCGGCGAGAAAGCCCAGCACCAGAACGAGGCTGACGATCCCACCGATATAACCCGTGGCCCAGCCGGTGCCGGACAGGCGGCCGATTTTCTCCGGCGGCACCAGATACGGCATCATCGCGTTGTTGAACACGGTGGCGAATTCCGCACCGATGGTGGCGATGCCGAACGCGATCAGCACCGGCACGATCACGGAAGGATCTCCGGGCCTGCCGATCCACATCGCGGCGGAGCCGATCACCAGCAACGCGCCGAACGCCGCGATCCACGGCTTGCGCCGCCCGCCCGCATCGGCGATGGCGCCCAGCACCGGCGACAGAAACGCGATCATGAATCCGGCGATCGAGGTGGCGAAGCCCCACAACGACTGGCCGGTGGCGGGATCGGGCGCAACGCGGGTTGCAAAATAGGGCGCGAACACGAAGGTGGTAATCAGCGTGAAATAAGGCTGCGCCGCCCAGTCGAAGAAGATCCAGCCGATCACCGCCGAGCGCGGCGGATAGGTACGCTGCATGGCTGGCGCAAGGGACGTCATCTTCACCTTCATGTTCGTTGGCGTGAACGCGGCGGGCGGGTTAGCTTGTCGCCATCTTATAGATCAATTCGCGATGATTATCGCGCTCCACCATTCCTCCGAAACAGGAAAGCCTGCTTTTGAACCGTTTTGCTCTTGCCTTGCTGCTGATGCTGCTGCCTGCCGCCGGATTGGCACAGGATGCCCGCATCTCGTCGCTGCCGACTCACGCACAGCCGGTGTTCGCACGCCACGGCATGGTGGTGGCGCAGGAGAAGATCGCCGCGAGAATTGGCGCCGACGTGCTCAAGCGCGGCGGCAATGCCGTGGATGCGGCGGTCGCGACCGGGTTCGCGATGGCGGTGACCTATCCACGCGCGGGCAATCTCGGCGGCGGCGGCTTCATGGTGATCCATCTGGCGCGCAGGAACAAAGACATCGCGCTCGACTATCGCGAGACTGCACCTAAAGCCGCGACGCCGACGATGTTTCTGGGGCCGGACGGCAAGCCTGATCCTGAGAAATCGCGCGATGGTGCGCTCGGTATCGGTGTGCCAGGCACCGTGGCCGGACTGGCCGAAGCCCTGCATCGCTATGGCTCGGGAAAATTCTCTTTAAGGGATCTGCTCGCGCCTACGATCAAACTTGCGCGCGACGGATTCATCATCACCGACGATATCGCCGACACGCTGCCCGATGCGCGGCAGCGGTTTGCGCCATGGCCATCGAGTGCCAAGCTCCTCGCGCGCGCGGACGGCACGCCGCTGCGCGAAGGCGACAAACTCATTCAGCCCGATCTTGCGAACACGCTGCAGGCTATCGCCGATCACGGCGCAGATGGATTTTACGATGGCCCGGTCGCGGACAAACTCGCGAAAGGCATCCAGGCCGCCGGCGGCATCATCACCCGCGACGACCTGAAATCCTATCGCCCGGTCTGGCGCAAGCCGGTACGCGGCACCTATCGCGGCTACGACATCGTGTCGATGCCGCTGCCGTCCTCCGGCGGCACGGTACTGATCGAGACGCTGAACATCCTGGAAGGATTCGACCTGCACGGAATGGGTGCGCAGACGCCCGCCTCGCTGCACGTGCTGATCGAAGCGATGAAGCGCGCCTATGCCGACCGCGCGCGCTACCTCGGCGATCCAGCTTTCAGCAAAGCACCGCTGACACGATTATTGTCGAAGGATTACGCCACGAAACTGCGCGCGGACATCAGTCTCGACACATCGACGCCGGTGAAGGCGGCCGCCGCCGCGCAACCGCACGAAGGCACCAACACCACGCATTTCTCGGTGGTGGACGCACAAGGCAATGCGGTGAGCAACACCTACACGCTGAATTTCAGCTACGGCGTCGGCCTCATCGCGGAAGGCACCGGCGTGCTGCTCAACAACGAGCTGGACGACTTCACTGCCGCGCCGGGCGCATCCAACGCCTATGGGCTGGTCGGTTATGAAGCGAACCTGCCCGGCCCCGGCAAGCGGCCGCTGTCCTCCATGACACCGACGATTGTGCTGAAGGATGGCAAGCCCGTGCTCGTCACCGGCTCGCCCGGCGGCAGCCGTATCATCTCGACCACCCTTCAAGTCATCGTCAATGCGCTCGACTATCGCATGAACATCGCGCAGGCCGTCAGCATCCCGCGGCTGCATCATCAATGGATGCCGGATGAAGTGCGGATCGAGCATGGCTTTCCGCAGGCGACGCGCGACGCCTTGCGCGCCATGGGCCACACGCTCGTGACGCCGATGGGCCAGACCTCGGCGAATTCGATTGCCGCCACGAAGGGCGGCTGGCTGGGCGCAGCCGACCCGCGCACGCGCGGCGCGGAAACGGCGGGTTATTGATGCAAGCAAGGGAGGCCAGATGACGACTCTCAAAGGCAAGACGCTGTTCATCACCGGCGGCAGCCGCGGCATCGGCCTTGCGATCGCCAAGCGCGCCGCGCGCGACGGCGCCAACATCGCCATCGCCGCGAAAACCACGGCGCCGCAGCCGAAACTCGAAGGCACGATTTTTACCGCCGCGAAAGAGATCGAGGATGCGGGCGGACGCGCGCTGCCCATCGCCTGCGATATCCGTGACGAGGCGCAGGTGATCGCCGCCGTCGATCAGACGGTGAAGGAATTCGGCGGCATCGACATCTCAATCAACAATGCCAGCGCGATCAGCCTTTCGCCGGTGCAGGCGACCGAGATGAAGCGTTTCGACCTGATGATGGCGATCAATACGCGCGGCACGTTTCTCGTCTCCAAGACCTGCATCCCGTATCTAAAAAAAGCAGAGAATCCACACATCCTGATGCTGTCGCCGCCGCTCGACATGCAAACGAAATGGTTCGCGCCCTCGACCGCCTACACCATGGCGAAGTTCGGCATGAGCATGTGCGTGCTCGGTCTCGCCGGTGAACTGAAAGGCGACGGCATCGCGGTGAACGCGCTGTGGCCGCGCACGACGATCGCCACCGCCGCGGTCGGCAACCTGCTCGGCGGCGAGGCGATGATCCGCGCCAGCCGCAAGCCGGAGATCGTCGCGGACGCGGCGCACATCATTCTCACCAAGTCGTCGCGCGACTTCACCGGGCAGTTCTGCATCGACGACAAAATTCTCGCCGCCGAAGGCGTGACCGATTTCCAGCCCTATCGGGTCGATCCCTCGGTGCCGCTGATGCCGGATATTTTCGTGCCTGACGATGATGTGCCGCCGCCGGGCGTCAAGCTGGGCAAGCTGCCGGGCTTCTCCAAATAACATCCGGGTAATATTGACAGACTAATTTTACCCGGGTATATTACTGGCATCGTCACAACCCATTGGTTTGTCATGCCTTCCGCCCAGATTATCGCCTTCGACGGCGACCATTGCATCGCCTCCGGCGACATCGCGGACGTGGCGGTGCGGGTCAAACAGGTCCTCTCGCCCCAAAGTCAGATCCTGTTGTTCGAGCTTGAGACCAGCCGTCCGGTCGAAATCGACTTTCGCGGCTCGGTCGCGGATGTCACCACCCGCCTCAAAAACTCATTGTCTTCCGAACCGGCGCCACGCGGTCCCGGCCGGCCAAAGCTCGGCGTCGTCGCCCGCGAGGTGACCTTGCTGCCACGACACTGGGAATGGCTCGCTGCCCAACCCGGCGGCGCGTCGGTGACGCTGCGAAAGCTGATCGAGGACGCGCGGCGCAAAACCGCCGCCAAGGATGAAGCACGCGAGCGGCAGGAATCGGTGCATCGTTTTCTGTCGGCCATCGCGGGCAACAAGCCGCATTACGAGGATGTGCTCCGCGCGCTCTACGCCAATGACGGCGCGCGCTTTCATGCGCTGATTGCCGACTGGCCGACAGACGTGCGCCGCCATCTCGAGCGGCTGGCGTCGGATTTGTTCGACGGAGCTTGCGTCACCACAACGATCTAGGACGATACGCTGCCGATGAATTGCAGCACGATCTCGCGGCGGTGTGGCTGCGCACGGTGCTCGATGAGATAGATGCCCTGCCAAGTGCCGAGCATCATCTCGCCGCTCTCCACCGGCACCTGCAGGCTGCATGACGTCAGCATGGTCTTGATATGCGCGGGCATGTCGTCGGGGCCTTCGCTGCCGTGAATCCAGCCGCCGTTTTCCGGCGCAAGACGGTCGAGCGCATCGGTGAGGTCAGTCAGCACGTCGGGATCGGCATTTTCCTGAATCGTCAGCGATGCCGAGGTGTGCCGGACAAACAGCGTCAGCGCGCCGACCGCCGCCTGCGCCTCCTGCAGGAAATCCCGGGCTTCCGTGGTGATGTCGAAGAAGCCGCGCCGCGGCGTCGTCACCGTCAGCGTCGATGTCGCGATGAGTTCGGGCCTGGCACTGGGAATCCGCGAGCGGTGTCCGCTGATTTTCATGACCTTTCGATCCTTGCGAGAGTCGCATCATCGAAGCGTCCGCCGAAATATTTTTCAACCGCCTCCTTGAACAGGCTGTGCCCTTTCGCGACCTGCGCGAACAATGTCATCGAGGAGCCGAACTTCATGTCGTCAGGAGAACCGAAAATCTCGTACACGGATTTGTCCGCGATCGCGTTGACCAGCGCCGTGCATTCCTCCAGCCGCCCGCCGAGCAGGGGATGTCGGAGATAGGCCGCCGCTTCCTCGCGCGAGGCGATGGCATATTTCTGCGCCATCGCGCTGTGGCCCAAGCCCTCGATCTGCGGAAAGATGAACCACATCCAGTGTGTACGCTTTTGTCCGCCGCGCAGTTCACAGAGCACCCGGTCGTAAAGCGGCCTCTGCGCGTCGATGAAGCGCTGCAGATCTCCCGCATCTCGTCCCGTCATGCTGCCTCCTCAGTCCCGTGGAGGATAACGCCGAAGGGAACCAAAAGTTGAGGCCAGACACGACGAAGCCGCCTTTCGGCGGCTTGCGTGGTTGCCAATTTTCTTCGTTGTTTGAAGATTCTGGAGCGGGCGAAGGGATTCGAACCCTCGACCCCGACCTTGGCAAGGTCGTGCTCTACCCCTGAGCTACACCCGCATCAGAAATGGGCGGCTTGCGCCGCCGGGCGCAACCTATGCCAAACCCGGCGCGGCAATGCAACAGAGAAAGGCGGCCTTTTTCACCCCCGGATCGGCTTTAAGTTCATGTTCGGGAACGATTTCAAGCGCTTCCGCGATTGAAATCGTCACTTTCGCCGCCATTTTAGGGCCGGGCATGGTAAATGTCCGCAAATGCAGCAATCAGCCGGGATGAAACGACGTGACGATACTCGACAATGACGCCGCCGCGGGCAGCGTTGCGCCAGACCTCATCAAGGACACCACGACACAGACCTTCGTGAAGGACGTGATCGAGGAATCCAAGCACCAGCCGGTGCTGATCGATTTCTGGGCGCCCTGGTGCGGCCCGTGCAAGCAGCTCACCCCGATCATCGAGAAGGCGGTGCGAGCCGCCAAGGGCAAGGTCAAGCTCGTCAAGATGAACATCGACGAGCATCCGGCGATCCCCGGCCAGATGGGCATCCAGTCGATTCCGGCCGTGATCGCCTTCGTCAACGGCCAGCCGGCCGATGGCTTCATGGGCGCGCAGCCGGAAGCCCAGATCAACGCCTTCATCGACAAACTGACCAAGGGCATGCCGGGCGGCGATGCCGACCTGATAACGGAGGCCGAAGCTCATCTCGCCGAGGGCGATGCGGCCACCGCCGCCGAGATCTACGCCGAAGTGCTGGCGCAGGATGCCGCCAACGTTCCGGCGATGGCGGGTCTCGCGCGCTGCTACGTGGTCGCGGGCTCGCTCGAGCAGGCCAAGCAGACATTGGCGATGGTGCCGGAGGCCAAGCGCGGCGATGCCGCCGTCACTGCCGTGCAGTCGATGCTCGATCTCGCCGAGCAGGCACAGTCGGTCGGCCCGGTCGCGGAGCTTGAGCAAAAGATTGCCGCAAACCCGCTCGACCATCAGGCCCGCTACGACCTCGCCATCGCGCTGAACGCCAAGCACGCGCGCAGCGACGCCGCCAATCATTTGCTGGAGATCGTCAGGCGCGACCGCAAATGGAACGACGACGGCGCGCGCAAGCAGCTGCTGCAGTTCTTCGAGGCATGGGGCGGCGAGGATGAGGCCACCGTGGAGGCCCGCAAGCGCCTCTCCACCATTCTGTTCTCGTGATCGCTTAAAGCCATCGGGGATTACATCGAATGGCCATCAATTCCGAATATCGTGGGCCCGGCGATCTGCCCGAGACCATCCCGGTGTTTCCGCTGCCCGGCGCGCTCCTGCTGCCGCGCGGGCAGATGCCGCTGAATATTTTCGAGCCGCGTTATCTGGAAATGGTGGATGACGCGCTGCGCGACGGGCACCGCATGATCGGGATCATCCAGCCCGACGCCGCGCATTCGCAAAGCGAGGAGCACCCGAGGCTGTTTCGCATCGGCTGCGTCGGCCGGATCACGCAGTTCGGCGAGACCGGTGACGGGCGCTACATTCTCGAGCTCACGGGAATTGCGCGCTTTCAGGTGGTCGAGGAACTGACCGTGCTGACGCCCTATCGTCAGTGCAAGGTCGACTTCTTTCCCTTCGTCGACGATTTCGTCGCGCGCAAGGGCGAGGAAGACGTCGACCGCGACGCCGTGCTCGACACACTCACCAAATTCCTGAAGGCCAATTCGCTGAAGGTGGACTGGGACGGCATTCGCGCAGCACCCAACGAGGCGCTGGTCAACGCGCTGGCGATGATGTCGCCTTACGGCCCCGCCGAGAAGCAGGCGCTGCTGGAAGCCCCCGACCTCAAGACGCGCGCCGAAATCCTGATCGCGGTGACGCAAATGGACCTCGCCAAGAAACAGACCTCGGGCGATCCGCCGGTGCAGTAGAAAATCGAGGCTTTTCTTTTAACGATGGATTGAAGATGACGACCAACATTCCGCCCGCGCGCGATTCCGATCCCGTCGACTCCAAGCTTCTGGAAATCCTGGTGTGCCCGGTGACCAAAGGCGTGCTGGAATACGACGCTGTGAAACAGGAATTGATTTCGCGCGGTGCGAAGCTCGCTTATCCGATCCGCGACGGCATTCCGATCATGCTGCCGGAAGAGGCGCGCAAGATCGACTGACCTACAGCGCCTCGCCGCGCAGCAGCCGCGGCACTTCGCCGGTGAGGCCCGCCGCCTGACGGATAAATGCGCCTTTCAACGGCGGCATCCGGTCCACGAGACCGAGCCCGATATCGCGCACCGCGCGCAACGGCGCGAAATCGTTCGAGAACATTCCGTTCAGGACGTTGGTGGCAAGCCCCATCGCCATGGTGTCGAACCGCCGCCAGCGCTGATAGTGCTCAAGCACGTCGGCCGCGCCGAAATCCGTGCCGAGGCGTGCCGCGTCGACCACGACTTCCGCCAGCGCCGCAACATCCTTCAGACCCATGTTGAGGCCCTGCCCGGCGATGGGGTGGATGACGTGCGCCGCATCGCCGACCAACGCGAGCCGATCCGCGATGAAGGAGCGCGCGACGAAATAGCCGAGCGGGAACGTGCGTGGCTTGTCGAGCACCTCAAGCTCTCCGAGATGCAGGCCGAAGCGCGTCTCGAGTTCGGTTTTGAAATCCTCCGCGCCGAGCGCCACGATCCTCGCGGCCTCCCTGGGCTGCTCGGTCCAGACCAATGACGAGCGTTTGCCTGTGAGCGGCAAGATCGCGAACGGGCCCGCGGGCAGAAAATGTTCTTCCGCGCGCCCCTCATGATCGCGCTCATGCCCTACCGTGACGACAATCGCCGCCTGATCGTAATCCCAGCCATGGGTGGCGATGCCCGCGCGCTGGCGCAATTTCGAGCGCGCACCGTCGGCGGCGGCAAGCAGCCGCGCCGTGATGATGTCGCCGCTGCCGAACGCCACCTGCACGCCGTTGTCGTTCGCTTCATAGGTCGCCACGGTGTCGCTGCGCAATTCTACGCCGCTGGCCTCGGCATGATTGGTCAGTGCGTCGATCAGATGGCGGTTCTCCACCATATGCGCGAACGGCTCGCCGCCTGCGACCTCGCCCGCGAAAGTGAGGAACGCAGGCCTTGTCGCATCGTGCAATCTGGAATCCGTCACAACCATGTCGAGGATCGGCTGCGCATCCGGCGCGACCTCGCTCCACACGCCGAGCGTCTCGAACAGCCTGCGGCACGCCGCGACGATCGCGGAGGCGCGCTGGTCGCGGCTCGGGCGCACCGCGAAAGCAGGATCGGCGACGATCACCGGAATGTCCGGGCCCAACCCTTGACGCAATGCGAGCGCGAGCGACAACCCTGTCAGCCCGCCGCCGCCGATTACGATGCCTTGCACGATGCCCTGCGGTTTCGTCATCGCCACTCCAACAAATACCGTTACCTCAACGCACGAGACCGCTTGCGGAGCCCGGCTTTGAGCGTTTTATAACGTTTTGCCTCCCCTGCGGATACCTCCGCGGCCCCGTCACCCGCGCCGGACACGCGCAGAAGGTAAAGCAATGCCCGCCTCCCTCGCCGATCTGATCTCCATTCTCGATCTCGAGACGCTGGGGAGCGACAGATTCCGTGGCTTCAGTCCGCCAAGCGGCTGGCAGCGCGTGTTCGGCGGTCAGGTCGTCGGCCAGTCGCTGGTCGCGGCCTGCCGCACGGTGGAGGGCCGGCTGCCGCATTCGCTGCACGCCTATTTCATCCTGCCCGGCGACCCCGCCGTTCCGATCGAGTATGACGTGGCGCGGCTGCGCGACGGCGGCAGCTTCTCCACCCGCCGCGTCATCGCCTCGCAGAAGGGCGCCGAAATCTTTTCCATGATCGCCTCATTCCATGCGCATGAGGACAGCATCTTCGAACATCAGGCCGCGATGCCGCCGGTGCCATCGCCGGATGAGGTCAGGTCGCTCGATCTCCATCAGGTGCTCGACGAAAAGCAGCAAAGCGAGATGCCGAACTTCATCCGCCGTTTTTTTGAGGCCGAGATGCCGTTCGAACTGCGCCCGACCAATCTGAAACGATATGTCGGCGAAAAAATCGACGACGGCCATGTCACCATCTGGCTGAAAGCGGCAAAGCCGCTGCCGGACGATCCGGCCCTGCACATGTGCGCGCTGGCCTATGCCTCCGACTTCTCGCTGCTCGACGCCTCGCTGGCCTGCTATGGCCGGACCGTGTTCGAGAACGGCATCAGCGGCGCGAGCCTCGACCATGCGCTGTGGTTTCACCGCCCGTTCCGGGCCGACGAATGGCTGCTCTATTCTCAGGACAGCCCGAACGCCCATGATGGGCTCGGCTTCTCCCGCGGCGAGATCTTCCGGGCCGACGGCACGCTGGTCGCTTCCGTGGCGCAGGAAGGCTCGGTCCGGGTACGGCGGCCCAAGCCTGCCGGTTGAGCTGGACGACACCCTCCCCGACTGCTCTTTTTTCGCCCGGCCTGATGAAATCGATGGCAGAGTTGCCCGCGTTTTTATAAAGACGCGAAGCCGCTTGCAGCAGAAGGACCGGCGCGCCCATGAAGCTCGTTACCGCGATCATCAAGCCCTTCAAGCTCGACGAGGTCCGTCAGGCCCTCACCAATATCGGCATCCACGGCATGACCGTCACCGAGGTGAAGGGATACGGCCGCCAGAAAGGCCATACCGAGATTTATCGCGGCGCCGAATATGCCGTGAACTTTCTGCCGAAACTGCGGATCGAGGTCGCGGTCACCAGCGACCTCGCCGACAAGACGGTTGAGATCATCACGGGCAGCGCACGCACCGGACAGATCGGTGACGGCAAAGTGTTCGTGACGCCCATCGAAAACGCGGTACGCATCCGTACCGGCGAGACCGACGCCGACGCCCTCTAAGCCGCCCGCCCTGTTTTATTTCCAACGATTGCCGGAATTTTCCCATGACGACTTGGCTTCGTAACCGCAACGCCGCAACAGGCTTTGGCGCGCTGATCCTTTCCGCACTGGCGAGCCCCGCTTTCGCGCAAGATAGCGCGGCCGGGATCAACCCCACCGACACCGCCTGGATGATCGTCGCCACCGCTTTCGTGCTGATGATGACGGTCCCCGGCCTCGCATTGTTTTACGCGGGCATGGTGCGCAAGAAGAACGTGCTGGCGACGATGGCGCAAAGCCTCGGCGCTGTCGCCGCGATCTCGATCCTGTGGGTGGCTTACGGCTACAGCCTGACCTTCGTCGGAGGCGGTGCAAGCCTCGGCACGCTGCATCGTTTCATGCTCTCGGGCATGACGATGGACAGCATCAATCCCTTCGCCAAGACGATTCCTGAATCGCTGTTCGTGCTTTACCAGATGACGTTCGGCGTGATCGCGGTGGCGCTGATCGCGGGCTCGGTCGCCGACCGCATGCGTTTCTCATCGTACATGCTGTTTTGTGCAGGCTGGTTCACGCTCGCCTACATCCCGCTGGCGCACTGGATCTGGGGCGGCGGTTTTCTCGCGCAACTCGGCGTGCTGGATTTCGCCGGCGGTCTTGTCATTCATCTGAGCGCGGGCAGCGCCGGTCTTGTCGCCGCCGTGATGCTCGGCAGCCGGCGCGGTTACGGCTCGGAAAATCTCGCGCCGCATGACCTGTCGCTCGCGGTGATCGGCACCGGCCTGCTGTGGGTCGGCTGGTTCGGCTTCAACGGCGGCTCGGCGCTGCAGGCGAATTCGCGCGCGGTGATGGCGATCCTCTCGACGCATCTCGCCGCCTGCGCCGGCGCGCTGACCTGGAGCGCGATCGAATGGATCAAGCGCCGCAAGCCGTCCGTGCTCGGCATGATCTCCGGCGCGGTCGCGGGCCTCGGCACCATCACGCCCGCGTCGGGCTTCGTCACGCCGGGCCAGGGCATCCTGATCGGCGTGATCGCGGGCGGCATCTGCTATTGGGCCTGCACCAGCCTCAAGCATCGCTACAAATACGACGACACGCTCGACGTGTTCGGCATCCATGGCATCGGCGGCATGATCGGCACGCTGATGACCGGTATCTTCGCCACACAATCCATCGGCGGCGTTGCCGGACTGCTGGAAGGCAATCCCCATCTTTTGCTGGCGCAGATCGTGGGCATCGTCGTCACCATCGTGTGGTCGGGCGGCGCGACCTACGTGCTGCTGAAATTGATCGATGCCCGGGTCGGCGCCCGGGTCTCGCACGAGCACGAGGTCGAAGGCCTCGACATCACCCAGCACGGCGAGGCCTTGCAGTAATTCCCTGGGCTGCGACTTCCCCAGACCGTGCCTTGGCTGCGGATGGTTTTTTAAGGATGCCGTAACCTGCTGCCCGCCTCATGGGCAGCTTTGCGGCAAATTCCTGTCCTGCCTATTTTGCAGGCGGCGCTGTCGCCATTTTAAGCGGCGGTTTGTGCAGCGCATTCCGACCGCACCGGGCGGCGAAGGAATTACGTGTTTTATCAAATAGATAGGCCGTAGCTGCGCTCTGGCACAGCTTTTGATTCGTCATGTTCCGGCGGGTGCCCGCGAAGTGTCCTTCTTCGCGCGGTGAGTCCCGATCAAAAGCGCCCGGCACGCCGGGCCAAGCGGGGAACAGACATGAAGATCGTGATGGCTGTCATCAAGCCGTTCAAGCTGGAAGAGGTCCGCGATGCCCTGACCGCCATCGGCGTTCATGGCCTCACGGTCACGGAAGTGAAGGGGTACGGCCGCCAGAAGGGCCATACCGAAATCTATCGCGGTGCCGAATACGCCGTGAGTTTCCTGCCCAAAATCAAAATCGAGGTCGCGGTCGCCGATGCCCAGGTCGACCGCACCATCGAGGCCATCACCTCGGCCGCCAAGACCGGCCAGATCGGCGACGGCAAGATTTTCGTCACCAGCCTCGAGCACGCGGTGCGCATCCGCACCGGCGAAGCCGATGACGCAGCCCTCTGATTTCCACGCCTTCCATCCCATTCAATCAGGAGTCTTCACCATGAGTTTTCACCGTCCCGCACGTCTGGGATCGGCCGCACTGATCGCAGCAATTGCCGTGATCGGATGCACCGGCGCAGCCTTTGCCGCTGACGCACCCGTTCCCAACAAGGGCGACACCGCCTGGATGCTCGTCAGCTCACTGCTCGTGCTGATGATGTCGATCCCCGGTCTTGCCTTGTTCTATGGCGGCCTCGTGCGCGCCAAGAACATGCTGTCGATCCTCACGCAGGTGTTCGCCATCGTCGCGATGGTCGGCATCATCTGGACGCTTTACGGCTACTCACTCGCCTTCACCGACGGCGGCAGCCTGACCAACTATGTCGGCGGCCTCTCGAAGGCGTTCCTCGCAGGCGTCGATGCGAACTCCACCGTAGGCACCTTCTCCAACGGCGTCGTGATTCCCGAATACGCCTATATGGTGTTCCAGATGACGTTCGCGATGATCACGCCCGCGCTGATCGTCGGCGCGTTCGCCGAACGCATCAAGTTCTCGGCGGCGCTGCTGTTCGTATTCCTGTGGGTGAGCATCATCTACTTCCCGCTGGCGCACTGGGTCTGGTACGTCGCGGCGCCTGACGATATCGCTGCCGCCGCCAAGGCGCTTGCAGCGGCAAGCGGTGACGCGGCAAAGGCTGCGGCACAGGCGAAACTCGACAGCGTCACCGGTTCGGTCGGCTGGCTTGCAGGCGCTGGCGCACTCGACTTCGCGGGCGGCACCGTGGTGCACATCAACGCCGGCATCGCCGGTCTTGTCGGCGCCCTGATGGTCGGCAAGCGCGTCGGCTACGGCCGCGAGATCATGGCTCCGCATTCGCTGACCATGACCATGATCGGCGCCTCGCTGCTGTGGGTCGGCTGGTTTGGCTTCAACGCCGGCTCCAACCTCGAAGCCAACGGCGGCGCTGCGCTTGCCTTCGTCAACACCATGGTCGCGACCGCAGGCGCGGCGTTCTCCTGGCTGATGGTGGAATGGATGGCGAAGGGCAAGCCCTCGCTGCTCGGCATCTGTTCGGGCGCGGTCGCAGGTCTCGTCGCGGTCACGCCCGCGGCGGGCTTCTGCGGCCCGATGGGCGCACTGGTGCTCGGTCTTCTGGTCTCGCCGATCTGCCTGTTCTTCGTCTCCACCGTGAAGAACGCGCTCGGCTATGACGACGCGCTCGACGTGTTCGGCGTGCATTGCATCGGCGGCATCTTCGGCGCGCTGATGACCGGCATCTTGGTCAACCCCGCGCTCGGCGGCGTCGGCATCACCGACTACACCAACATCACCGGCAACAATGCCGGCACCTACGATCTCGTCACGCAGATGATCGCGCAGAGCAAGGCGGTGATCGCCACGCTGCTGTGGTCGGGTATCGGTTCGGCGATCCTCTACAAGGTCGTCGACCTGATCGTCGGTCTGCGGGTGCCGGTCGATGCCGAGCGCGAAGGCCTCGACATCACCGACCACGGCGAGCGCGCCTACAACATGTAAGCGCACGCCACGGATACGGTCGGGGCCTGTTTCCCGGCAACGCCCCGACTGCGGAGGGCTCCGGCTTAAAACCGGGGCCCTCTCTCTTTTGCCGCAGGCCGGACGTCTTCCGGCCGCCTTTCCTGTTTGGCCTAAAATCGCTGCGCCGCCCGATGGTTAATCGCGCCTTAACCTCACCGCCGCTATGGTGGGACGATCCATTTCCCTATCTGCCGGTGATGGCTGACTGATTGAAAGTGCTGGGCTTTTCGTAATGGTCTCGTCCGCTTCCTCCCGCCCGGAGACCGCCGCCGCGCCCGCGGCCGGCGAACGCTCTCCGTTTGCGCGGCTGACGGAGCTGCTTGCGCCCTATCAGCCCGGTCAAAAGCTCATCAACCTGTCGCTCGGCGAGCCACAGCATCCGATGCCACCGTTTCTCGGCGAGGTGCTGATGCAAAGCCTTGCCGATTTCGGTCACTATCCGGCGTCGAACGGCATTCCCGCTTTCCGCGCCGCCGCCGCCCGCTGGCTGTCGCGGCGCTACCGCCTGCCGCGCGCAATCGACCCCGACAGCGAGGTTCTGGTGCTGAACGGCAGCCGCGAGGGGCTGTTTCACGCCGCGATCGCGGCCGCTGCCTATGTCGGCAAACGCAACGGCGCGCCCGCGATCCTCATGCCGAACCCGTTCTATCCGGCTTACGCCGCAGGCGCGCGCGGCGCGGGCTGCGAACCGATATTCCTGCCGGCCGTGCGCGCGAACGGCTTTCTTCCCGACCTCGACGCGCTCGACGACAAATTGCTGTCGCGTACGGTCGCGTTCTATCTCGCTTCACCCGCGAACCCGCAAGGTTCGGTCGCAACGCCCGCCTACTTCGCGCGGTTGAGCGAACTCGCCAACCGCCACGGCTTCATGGTGCTGAGCGACGAATGCTATTCGGAGATCTACACCCGCACGCCGCCCGGCAGCATTCTTGAGAACGCGGGCGCCGATTTCAAAAACGTCGTCGCCTTCCAGTCGCTCTCGAAACGCTCGAACCTGCCGGGTCTGCGCGTTGGCTTCGTCGCGGGCGACAAAGCGTTCATCCGCCGCTTCCATGAATGGCGCAACGTCGCGGCCCCTCAGGTGCCGGTGCCGCTGCAGCATGTCGGCATCGCCGCCTATGGCGACGAAGCGCATGTCGACGAAAACCGCCGCCTCTATGGCCTGAAGTTCGATCACGCCGACGCCATCCTCGGCACGCGTTTCGGCTATCAGCGGCCGGCGGGCGGTTTCTGCGCCTGGCTCGATGTTTCCGCCCATGGCGGCGACGAGCAGGCCGCGATCCGGCTTTTCCGGGACGGCGGGGTGCGAGTGCTGCCGGGCAGCTATCTCGCCCGGCCCGGTGCCGACGGCTCGAATCCCGGCGCGGGCTATATCCGCCTTGCGCTGGTACAGGCCGCCGACGCCACCAAAGAGGCGCTCACGCGCATGGTGGCTGTGTTGAACGATCACGAACCGCGGGGTTGAGGGCGGGATATGGCAATCGAACGCGTCGCTCCTTTGGTCGGACAACTCTCCGACCCCATCCGCGAGATGCTGATGCGGCGTCTGCGCGAGCTGATCGGCCTTGCGGTGATTGTCTTCGCCGGTGTCGTCGCCGCTGCGCTGATGACATGGTCGGTGCAGGACCCGAGCCTCAGCCACGCGACCTCCGGCAAGATTCGCAACCTGATCGGCTGGCCCGGCGCGATCGGCTCCGATTTGTTGATGCAGATTCTCGGCCTCGGCACCATCATGTTCGTGCTACCGGTCGCGGTTTGGGGCTGGCGGCTCTTGACGCACCGGCCGTTCGACCGCGAGGCGGTGCGCATCGGCTGCTGGATTTTGTGCGCCGTGCTGGCGTCCGGCTTCGCAAGCTGCTGGCCGCACAGCATGTCATGGCCGCTGCCGACCGGCCTCGGCGGCGTGGTCGGCGACGCCATCGTGCGCGTGCCCGCCGTGATCTTCGGGCCGCCCGGCCTTCTGTACCGGATGTGTCTTGGGCTGCTGCTCGGCATCGGCGTCATCTTCACCTGCGCCATCGCGGGCGGCTACGGTGCGCGTGAAGCCGATCCGGAAGACGATGTTGCCATCGATGACGACGAGGAAGCATTCGAGGAAGACGCCGCGCCCGGCCTTTTCTCACTCGGCTTCTTCCTGCACGCCGCGATCAGCACCAAGGCGCGGATCGGCCGCTTTCTGAAGGCGCTGTTCTCGCTTGCGGTCGGCCGTAACGAATCCGCGCGGGGTCATTCCTTCGAGCGTACCGAGCCGAGCTTGCGCGGCCGCGCAAGCCCACCGCTGGTGCCGAAGGACGAGGAAGAAGACGACGAAGAATACGAGGACGAAGAGGAGGAGGAGGAAGAAGAGGAAGAGGAACCCGCGCCGCGCAAGCGCGTCGCTAAAACCTCCTCGCGCAGATCCTCCACCTTCGCATTGCCGCCGATCGGAGTGCTCACCGCGCCCAAGGCGTCCGACCGCTTCACGCTCAGCAAGGATGAGTTGGAGGAAAATTCCCGTTCGCTCGAGGGCGTGCTGCAGGACTTCGGCGTACGTGGCGAAATCGTGAAAGCAAGCCCCGGACCGGTGGTGACGCTGTACGAACTCGAGCCCGCGCCAGGCATCAAGTCGTCACGCGTGATCGGCCTGTCCGACGACATCGCGCGCTCAATGAGCGCGGTTTCCGCGCGCGTCGCCGTCGTCTCCGGCCGCAACGCCATCGGCATCGAGCTGCCAAACGCCAAGCGCGAGACGGTTTATCTGCGCGAGCTTCTGACATCCAAGGAGGCAACCGGGAGCACCGCCAAGCTACCACTGTGCCTTGGCAAGACCATCGGCGGCGAGCCGGTCATCGTCGATCTGGCGCGCATGCCGCATCTGCTGATCGCCGGCACCACCGGCTCAGGCAAGTCGGTCGGCATTAACACCATGATCCTGTCGCTGCTCTACCGGCTGAGGCCCGACCAGTGTCGCCTCATCATGGTTGACCCGAAGATGCTCGAACTCTCCGTCTATGACGGCATCCCACATCTGCTGACACCCGTCGTGACAGACCCGAAGAAGGCGGTCGTCGCGCTGAAATGGGCGGTGCGCGAGATGGAGCAACGCTACAAGAACATGGCGAAGCTCGGCGTGCGCAACATCGACGGCTACAACACACGCGTCGCCGAAGCTAAGGCAAAAGGCGAGGAGTTGACCCGCACGGTGCAGACCGGCTTCGACAAGGAAACCGGCAAGGCGATCTACGAGGAGGAACGGCTCGACCTCGAACCGCTGCCCTATATCGTCATCATCGTCGACGAGATGGCTGACCTGATGATGGTCGCGGGCAAGGACATCGAAGGCGCGGTGCAGCGCCTCGCGCAGATGGCGCGCGCCGCGGGCCTGCATGTCATTCTCGCCACGCAGCGTCCCTCGGTCGACGTCATCACCGGTACCATCAAGGCTAACTTCCCGACCCGCATCTCCTTCCAGGTCACCTCGAAGATCGACAGTCGCGTGCTTCTCGGCGAAATGGGCGCCGAACAACTCCTTGGCCAGGGCGACATGCTCTACATGGCGGGCGGCGGACGCATCAGCCGCGTCCACGGCCCATTCGTGTCGGACGAAGAGGTGGAGAAGATCGTCCGTCACCTCAAGACGCAAGGCGTCCCGGAATATCTCGAAGCCGTCACGGCCGAGGAAGAAACCGACGAGGACGGCAACGCGGTGTTCGACAACACCAGCATGGGCGGCGGCGAGAGCGATCTGTTCCAGCAGGCCGTCGCCATCGTCAAACGCGACCGCAAGGCCTCCACGAGCTACATCCAGCGCAGGTTGCAGATCGGCTACAACAAGGCTGCAACGCTGATGGAGCGGATGGAGGAAGCCGGTATCGTGGGGCAGGCCAATCACGCCGGAAAACGTGAGATTCTGGTGCCCGAGGAGGAAGGTTTTTGAGCGTAGCGGGACAATGGGCCGTGAAAACGCCATTACTCGCTGCTAGATGAATGTGACCAATATCCACCGTCCAGCAGGACCTTCCTTGAAACACCAGAACGGCCTCCTTTTCATGCCCGGCATTCCTGCTTTTGCGAACTGGCAGCGCGTTACCCTTGCAGCCGTTTTTGTGGCCGCGTCCATCGCGCAGGCGCAGGCCGTGCCGCTGCCACGCCCCGCTCCGAAAGCGCGCGATATGCAGGTCGCAGCATCCGAACCGGCGGCGCCCGCTCCGCCGGCCTCAACCAGCAACGCGTCACGGCAGCCGGCATCCGAACCGATGCCGAATCCGATCATGCCGACGCTGAAAAAGCTGTTCGGCGGAGACAGTCCGGCGCCCAAGCTGCAGGCGTTCGACGCCAACCAGCGTGCGCTTGCGGACAAGGTCAGCGCCTATCTGTCGTCGCTGCAAAACCTGTCGGGGAATTTCGTGCAGGTCGGCCCCGACGGCAGCCGCACCACCGGCAATTTCTATCTGCAGAAGCCCGGCAAGATCCGTTTCGAGTATGACGATCCCTCACCGATCGCGCTCGTTGCTGACGGCACCAGCGTGATCGTGCGCGACCGCCGTCTCGCGACGCAGGATGTCTATCCGCTGTCGCAGACACCGCTGCGCTACCTGCTTGCCTCGAAGCTCGACCTGCTCCGGGACACCAACGTCACCAGCATCAGCGCCGACGATCTCTACATCAGCATCACCATCGAGGAGAAGCAGGCGGTGACCGGCACCAGCCGCCTGACGCTGATGGTCGGCGCCAAGGACGGCAAGCTCAAACAGTGGACCGTGACCGATCCGCAGGGCTACGACACCACCGTCGCGGTCTACAATCTCGACACCACCAAGAAGCTCGATCCGGCGCTGTTTAAGATCGACTACACCAACTACCAGGGCGGGAGTAACTAAACGCCTGCATCGCACCTAAATCGCCGGTCGGGCCAGGGATTGATGCCATCTCGCAGCCACAACAGCGTGTCGAGCCAAAAATCGCCGCTGTGACGCGCATGGAAAAGGCCGAAATGGCCGATCCGATCGCAACCGTAATCCGCCGGCGTCAGGGCAGCCTCCATCACCTTCGCGTTCTTGTAATAAGCAAGCGAGCGGCGGATCGCGGCTGGTGTTCCCAGTTCATCATCCTCGACGCAAATCGCAACGATCCGCGCGTTCACGGCCGCGAACCGGCGCTGCACCTCCATTCTTTGTCTGCGCGGGTGACCCATCTCCATACGTGCGCGCCGGAAGCTCCATTCATTGGCGACGCCGGCCGGCAAATCCTCGAGCCAACCCAGTCTGCGTCCCGGAAAATAGCCGCATAAAGCCGTCATCGCCGGCATCACCACATGCCATTTCAGAAAAAGCGCCGCGCGACGGCGAGCCGCATAGTCGCGCCAATACGCATATTGCGCGCCAACGGTCAGCATTCTGTCGATGAGCGCCGCATGCCCGGCAAGTCCCGGCAGATAGCCGCCGAAACTATGACCGACGACATGCAGCGGGAGGTTCGGCGCCTGCTGATGCAGAAACTGCAATGCCGCGTCGAAATCCTTCTCGCCCCAATCGCGCCAGCGATAACCGCAACCGCGCAGCCGTTCTGGCCGGGACATGCCGATCCCCCGGTAATCATAGGTGAGGACGACGAACCCGCGATCCGCAAGAAATCTGGCGTAGTAGTGATAATAACTGGCGAGAACGCCGGTCGCGCAATTGATGGCAACCGCGCCGCAAACCGGCGTCGCGCCACGCCACACGTGACCACCAAGCACCACATCGTCGTCACAGACGATCCGGACGATATTTCCACTCTCGACGGTCACGCCAGTCCTTCTTCCCTGGAGAAAGACGGCGTAACATCGGGCGCCAGCCCGGTATATTCACTGTTCGGTATACATAAGTCATGACGCAATCAGCGACACGGGAACGTATTCTTTCAGCCGCGGCAAAGCTCTTCTACAGCGAGGGCATTCGTGCCGTGAGTGTCGACGCGGTTGCCAGGAAAGCTGGTGTCACCAAGCGGACGCTGTATTATCATTTCAGAAGCAAGGACGATCTGATCGCGGCTTATCTCGAGGCCCGCGATCAACCGAACCTCACTCTGTTTCAGGACTGGTTCGCGCAAGCGGATGGCGACACCGCAGACAAAATCCGCGCTATCTTTTCACGCCTGACGGAAAGTCTGCGCCATCCGAAGTGGAGGGGTTGCGGCTTTCTGCGCACTTCGGCGGAACTCATCAACATGCCCGGGCACCCCGCCCTGCTCGCCAGCCGCGTTCACAAGAAACGAGTCGAGACGTGGCTTGCCGATGTTTTGGCGCAAGACGGGCTGGCGCGACGCTCTGCCGAATTGGCGCGCCAGATCGTGCTGCTGCTCGACGGCGCATTCGCGGACGGACTTCTGCATCGCGATGCCTCTTACATGGAGGCCGCAGGCAACGCAGCTCATACACTCATCCGGCAGGCCGCCGTCATCTCTGGCAAGCCAAAAGGACGGCAGGCGCTTGCCCGGCCCCGCGCAATCCGATAGATCGCACGCACTCATGCCCTTCACGCTCACCACCTGGAATATCAATTCCGTTCGCCTGCGTATCGATCTGGTCGCCAAGTTTTTGAAAAGCCGGCGGCCCGATGTGCTGTGCCTGCAGGAAACCAAGTGCATCGACGATGCCTTTCCGCTGAAGCGTTTTCAGCGGCTCGGCTATGAGCACATCGCGCTGAACGGACAGAAGGGTTATCACGGCGTCGCCATCGTCTCGAAGCGACCGTTCGTCTCCAAGGACGTGCGCACATTCTGCGGCAAGATCGACTCGCGCCATATCTCCGTCGCATTCGGCGAAAGCGCGGGCCTCTCGGCACCGCTGGTGTTGCATAATTTCTATGTCCCCGCGGGCGGCGACATTCCCGACCCCGCCGCCAATCCGAAATTCGAGCACAAGCTCTCCTTTCTTGATGAGATGCGCGACTGCGCGCCGCTGCATCCGCAGGGCGATGCGCGGCATATCCTGGTCGGCGATCTCAACGTCGCGCCGCACGAGCATGACGTGTGGTCGCACAAGCAATTGCTCAACGTCGTCTCGCACACGCCGGTGGAGTGCGAGAAGTTGCTCGCCGTGCAGTCACAGGGCAACTGGGTAGATATCGCGCGCCAGCGCATTCCGATGGATGAGAAGGTCTATACGTGGTGGAGTTATCGCGCCGCCGACTGGACCGTCGGCAATCGCGGCCGCAGGCTCGACCACATCTGGGTCTCGCCCGCGCTCGGCGACAAGGTCAGCGACTTCAGGATCACGCGTGACGCACGAAGCTGGGAACGGCCCTCGGACCATGTACCAGTGACGGCGGTGCTGGATATTTAGGGCTACCATCTCATGTTCGTCATGCGCGGACTTGATCCGCGCATCCATCTTTTTAAAAGAAGATGGATTGCCGGGTCGAGCCCAGCAATGACACTTCAAGCATTTCAATCACACCAGTTTCGATGTCAGCCGCGCGATCGCAGTCGCCGCCGCGTTGGTGCGCGCGGCAAGATCGTCGCGAATGCGCCGCGCCGCTTCAGGATGGCTTTCCAGCACACGCTGATACAGCGTGCGCGACACGCGCACCACCGTCGAGTGTTCCAGCGCGGTCGCAGTCGCGGGACGGCGCATGTCGACGATCAGCGCAAGCTCGCCGATCAATTCGCCAGCGCCCACCACCACCTCGGGACCATCTTCCGCAGCCACGCGGAACGAACCGCGCCGCACGACATAGCCGGCATCGGCAATATCGTTCTGGTGAAACAACACATCGCCATAGCCATAGTCGCGCTGCTCCGCGCCGATCGCCAGCACCTGCAATGCGGCCATGCCGAGCAGGTTCAGCGCCGGCACGCGGGCAAGCAGAGCTATATCGTCTTCAATCGACATGAGGTCCCGGACACTGGCGGCCTGCGGGGCCGCGATGCGAACCCCGCATCATGCTATGCCACAAATCAGGGGACAAGTTTGTAGCCGCCGGACTCTGTCACCAGAATTTCGGGATTGGCGGCATCCTTCTCGATCTTCTGGCGCAGCCGGTAGATGTGGGTTTCCAGCGTGTGCGTGGTGACGCCGGAGTTGTAGCCCCACACTTCCTGCAACAGCGTCTCGCGCGTCACCGGCTGCTGGCCGGCACGATAGAGGAAGCGCAGGATCGCGGTCTCCTTTTCCGTCAGCCGCACCTTCTTGGCGTTGGCGCCGGTGAGCATCTTCGAGCCGGGGCGGAAGCTGTAAGGCCCGACCGTGAACACCGCATCCTCGCTCGCCTCGTGCTGGCGCAGTTGCGCGCGGATTCGCGCCAGCAGCACGGCAAAGCGGAAGGGCTTCGCGACATAGTCGTTCGCCCCCGATTCCAGCCCGAGAATGGTGTCGGATTCGCCGTCGTGCCCGGTCAGCATGATGATCGGCGCCTTGAAGCCACTCTTGCGCAGGCCGCGAACCACTTCGCGGCCGTCGGTGTCGGGCAGGCCGACATCCATCAGCACGAGGTCGGGCGCTTCGGTCTTTGCTGCATGCGCGCCCTTCGCCCCGGTCTCGGCGGCGGTCGGCTCGAATTCCTCATGCAGCGCGAGCTGCTCCATCAGCGCCTCGCGCAGATCGTTGTCATCGTCCACGATCAGGATCTTGCGAGCGGTGGGCATACATTCAATCCTTTGAGACTAATGAAAATTAGAAGCTCGACCAAAGACGCTGAACCGGGGCAAAACAATGTCCGGGATAGCATTTGGCGCTCACGACGCAAGATAGGAGTTCGGCGTATTCATGAGAAGCCGAGCCAATACATACACTTATCAGACAATCCCGCGTGATTGTCCGGTGCGGGAAATTACCATCCGGACGGCGGCCGGGAATCGGCAGCGCGGCTGGCTCCAGCTTGATGGCCGGGCCATTCCGGTGGCGCTCGGGCGCGGCGGCATCCTGACCGACAAGCGCGAGGGGGACGGCGGGACACCGCGCGGGGTGTTTCATCCGGTGCGGCTATGGTGGCGGGCTGACCGGCATGCGCGGCCGCGTACGGCTTTGCCGGTCCGCCGCATCACCACCGTGGACGCCTGGTCGGAAGATCCCGCCGACCGGCACTACAACCAGCCGATCCAGATCAAGGATGGCGAAACGGGCGATCGCTTGAAGCGCGAAGATCATCTCTACGACTTCATTATCGAGATCGACCACAACACCCGGCCACGGATTCCCGGGCGCGGCAGCGCCGTGTTCCTGCATCTGGCGCGCGACAATTTCGCGGCCACCGCCGGATGCGTCGGCATGACGAAACGCGCGATGCTACGACTGCTGACGCGTCTCGGGCCGGAAACGCGAATCGTGATCGATTAAAACCCGTGTCATCCCGCACGATTGAAAAAGATTCCGGGTTCGCTCGCTTTGCTCTCACCTCGGAATGACTTTCACCGGTGTCCGAAAATCGCCGAGCCGACGCGAATGTGGGTCGCACCGAATTGTATCGCCACCGCGAAGTCGGCGCTCATACCCATCGACAACAGTTTCAGGCCATTGCGCTTCGCGATTTTCGCGGTGAGCGCGAAATGCGGCGCAGGCGCTTCATCCACCGGCGGAATGCACATCAGACCGGAAATGGTCAGCCCGTAGCGATCGCGGCAAGCGGCGAGAAAGCTATCCGCCTCCTGCGGGATGACGCCGGCCTTCTGCGACTCCTCGCCAGTATTGATCTGCGCGAACAATAGGGGATTTCGTTCCCGCGATTTGATTTCTTTGCTTAACGCTTCGCAAATGCTCGGGCGGTCCACTGAATGGATCGCATCGAACAGCATCACCGCTTCGCGCGCCTTGTTGGATTGCAAGGGGCCAATCAAGTGCAGCCTGAGACCGGGCGTCGCCGCCATAAGCTCCGGCCATTTCGCTTTCGCTTCCTGCACGCGGTTCTCACCGAACACGCGCTGCCCCGCTGAAATGACGGGAGAAATCGCGGCCGCATCGAATGTCTTGGAGACGGCAATCAATTCCACCGAAGCGCGGTCGCGCCGTGCATCGGCGCAAGCACGCAAAATCTCCTGCTCGACGGACGCAAGGCCCTCTGGTGAATCCGGCGTTACCGAAGATGCTTTATGGTTGGTCATCAGTCCTCGCAAATCCGACGACAAGCAAGAGTTAGCTCAAATTTTATCGGATCGGGGAAACTCTTCTTGAGGCCTTTGCCCCTAGAGTCTTTATCTGGGGCAGGGAAGGTCATGTCGATTACCAGTTTCACCGGCGGCACGTCAAAAATAAAGGCGCTCGTCGGCATTCGTGCGCGCCTGATTTTGTTCGCGCTCATCCTCATCGTACCGATGATGTTCGACCGCGTCCGGCTGCTTGAGGAAAGCCGCCAGCAACAGGTCAAAATCGCCAGCAACGAACTCGCGGAGCTTGCGCGCCACACTGCAGACGCGCAACGCGAAATCATTCTCACCGTACAGGCCGTCCTGAAATCGTCAGCCTTCATCTACGGCTCGGCCCGCTCGCCAGATCGCGCCTGCACCATCCTGCGTGCCAGCATGCGTTCGGACCTGCCCTGGATCAGAAGCATTTCAGTGGTCGGCGATTCGGGGACCGTCTCCTGCTCGACCTCCGATCATATCGTCGGCCTCGATCTGGCTGATCGCAATTATATTATCCGCGCGCGGAGTGCGAACAGCTTCGTAGTCAGCGACTACATCTTCAGTCGCGCCGCCAATCTTCCCACCATCATGGCCGCGCTTCCGGCGGCCAATTCGATAACCGGCGAGCATTCGGTGATGATCGCCGCGATCGATCTGAAATGGATCTCCGAATTGATGAGGCGCCGCACCGAGCGTGCCGGCCTCTCCGCCCTGCTTGTCGGCAATGACGGCGTCGTTCTGGCTGCGTCGCGCCCGCAGGATGCATCCCTGATCGGAAAGCCGCTTCAGGAAAAGAAACTGCTGACGGCGGTGACAAATCACGAGATCGACACCGCAAAGGATTCCGGTTCACTTCTCTTTCAGTCCGAGCACGGAAAGCAGGAAATTACATTCGCCCGCGTCGACGGCACGCAGGCGCGCATGATCGTCTCGATCAACGAAACCGAACTGCTCGGCGATATCGACCGCAGTATCCGCACCGCCTACATGCAGCTTGGGCTTCTGGTGCTGTTCGCCCTCCTCGGCGGCTGGCTCGCGGGCGAACGGCTGATTATCCGTCCGATCAGCATCATCACCAGCCTCGCCGACCGGTTCGGGCAGGGCGACCTGTCCTCGCCGGAATCCGACATGCGGCTGCCGCCTGAATTCCAGCCCCTCGCGCGGTCCTTCGGCCGTATGGCGATGCAGTTGCGCGAGCGCGAACGCGAGCTCGTTGCCACCAATGACCGTCTTCAGGTGATGGCCTCAGTGGATATGATCTCCGGCCTCGCCAACCGTCGCGGATTGCAGAACCGGCTCGAATTCGAATGGAGGAAAGCCGAACAGACCGGTGGTCCGGTGTCGCTCATCATGATCGACGTCGATCATTTCAAGCTGTTCAACGACACCTACGGCCATCTCGAAGGCGACAAGTGCCTGCGCCAGATCGGCGAGGCGCTGGCGGCGATCGCGGGCGAGGTCACGGGCTTCGCCGCGCGCTACGGCGGCGAGGAATTCTGTCTGCTGCTGCCCAAGACCAACGGCATCGCCGCGATGGAAATCGGCGAGCGGGTCCGTGCTGTGGTCGAAGCCCTGAACATTCCGCATAGCATGAGTGCGTTCCAGCAGGTCACCGTCAGTGCGGGCATGGCGGCCGTGGCCCCGGGACAGGCGGCCTCGGTGCAGGACCTGATCGAAGCGGCGGACGCCGCCCTTTATGTCGCCAAGCATCGCGGCCGCAACAATGTGGTCGCCCATGCCCTGATCCGGTCGGACGAAAAGCCGCTGTCGCTGGCAAGCTAGCCCTCCGAACAGTTCCGCGACCCGGTTTGAGGCGGTTTCCTCAACCGCCGAAACCCTTTATGAGATGGTCAGCTTTTCTCCTCCGATCCAGGCCGTCTTATCCTTATGAGCACTGAACGCTACAACGCCCGCGAGGCCGAATCTCGCTGGCAACAGATTTGGGACGAAAAAGGGGTTTTCGCCTCCCGAAACGACGATCTCCGGCCCAAATACTATGTGCTTGAGATGTTTCCCTACCCCTCGGGGCGCATCCACATGGGCCACGTCCGCAACTACACCATGGGCGACGTGGTCGCGCGCTACCGCCGCGCCAAGGGCCACAACGTGCTGCACCCGATGGGCTGGGACGCGTTCGGCATGCCGGCGGAAAACGCCGCGATGCAGAACAAGACCCATCCGGCGAAGTGGACTTACGCCAACATCGCCACGATGAAGAAGCAGCTCAAGTCGATGGGGCTGTCGCTCGACTGGGCGCGCGAAATCGCGACCTGCGATCCGAAATACTACAAGCACCAGCAACGGATGTTTCTCGACTTCCTGAAGGCGGGACTGGTCGAGCGCAAGCAGTCGAAGGTGAACTGGGACCCGGTCGACCAGACCGTGCTCGCCAACGAGCAGGTGATCGACGGCCGCGGGTGGCGTTCTGGCGCGCTCGTCGAACAGCGCGAGCTGACGCAATGGTTCTTCAAGATCAGCGACTATTCCGAGGAATTGCTGAGCGCGCTCGATACGCTCGACCGCTGGCCGGACAAGGTGCGCCTGATGCAGCGCAACTGGATCGGCCGCAGCGAAGGCCTGCTGGTGCGCTTCGCGCTCGATTCCAAAACTGCGCCGAACGGCGAGAGCGAGGTTGAGGTTTTCACCACGCGCCCCGACACGTTGTTCGGTGCGAAGTTTGTGGCGCTGTCGCCGGATCATCCGCTCGCGGCGGAAGCGGCGAAAACCAATCCCGCGCTCGCGGCCTTCATCGAGGAATGCCGCCGCCACGGCACCGCGCAGGCGGAAATCGACACCGCCGAGAAGATGGGCTTCGACACCGGCATTCGCGCGCAGCATCCGTTCGATGCGAACTGGCAGCTGCCGGTCTATGTCGCGAACTTTGTGCTGATGGATTACGGCACCGGCGCGATCTTCGGCTGCCCCGCGCACGATCAGCGCGACCTCGACTTCGTCAACAAATACGGGCTCGGCAATACGCCCGTGGTCTGCCCCGACGGGCAGGACCCGAAGACCTTCGTCATCACCGACACCGCCTATGATGGCGATGGCCGCATGATTAACTCGCGCTTTCTCGACGGCATGACCATCGCGGAAGCGAAGGAGGAAGTGGCGAAGCGGCTGGAGACGGCGACGCTCGGCAATGGTGCCGTCGCCAAGCGCCAGGTGAACTATCGCCTGCGCGATTGGGGCATCTCGCGTCAGCGTTACTGGGGCTGTCCAATCCCGATTATCCATTGCGAGACCTGCGGCGTCTTGCCGGTGCCGATCAAGGATCTGCCGGTAAAGCTGCCTGACGATGTCGAATTCGACCGCCCCGGCAATCCGCTCGACCGCCATCCGACATGGAAGCATGTCGCCTGCCCGCAGTGCGGTGGCAAGGCGCGCCGCGAAACCGACACCATGGACACCTTCGTCGATTCGTCGTGGTACTTCGCGCGCTTCACCGATCCGTGGAACGAGACCGCGCCAACCACGCGCGCGGTCGCCGACAAGATGATGCCGGTCGATCAATATATCGGCGGCATCGAGCACGCGATTTTGCACCTGCTGTATTCCCGCTTCTTTACCCGCGCGATGAAGGCGACCGGCCATGTCGGTATCGACGAGCCGTTCGCCGGCCTGTTCACGCAGGGCATGGTGGTGCACGAGACCTACAAGAAAGCGGATGGTAGCTGGGCTGCGCCGAGCGAAATTGCGATCGAAGGCATGGGCGCTGACCGCCGCGCCACGCTGCTCGACGGCGGCGCGCCGGTCGAGATCGGCTCGATCGAGAAGATGTCGAAGTCGAAGCGCAACACCATCGATCCCGACGACATCATCGGCACCTACGGCGCCGATACCGCGCGCTGGTTCATGCTGTCGGATTCGCCGCCCGACCGCGACGTGATCTGGAGCGAGGAAGGCGTGCAGGGCGCCAACCGCTTCGTGCAGCGGGTATGGCGTCTGGTCAATCTCGCCGCGCCGCATCTGCCGAAAGCATCGGCCGTCCCCAGCGGGAATGGCGACGTCAAACCGTTGCGCGCGAGCGCCCACCGCACGCTAGCCGATGTCTCGCAGGCCATCGAGCGGCTGCGCTTCAATACCGCCATCGCCAAGCTTTATACCTTCGTGGGCACGCTGGCGGAGGCGATCGACGATGCCCGGCTGAAGACCGACCCGGCCTTCGCCGCCGCCGTCCGCGAGGCACTCGACATCCTGATCCGAATGATCTCCCCGATGATGCCGCACCTCGCCGAGCAATGCTGGGAAGCGTTGGGCGGGCACGGGCTCGTCTCCGAGGCTGCCTGGCCGGAAGCCGATCCGGCGCTGCTCGTCGAGGACACCATGACGCTGCCGGTCCAGATCAACGGCAAGAAGCGCGCCGATGTCACGGTCGGCCGAAATGCGCCGAATCCGGAAATTGAGGCTGCCGTTTTGGCCCTCGATGCGGTAAAAACCGCCCTTGCCGGGGCCACCCCCCGCAAGATCATCGTGGTTCCGCAAAGGATCGTGAATGTCGTGGTTTAACGCCCGCATCGCCGCGCGGCTCGCGGCTGTTGCCCTGCTCGGGGCGCTGACCGCCGGTTGTTTCCAACCGATGTATGCGGAACATACCGCCAATGGCGGACCCGGCCTGCGCGAGAAGCTGCAGGAAGTCGAGTTCGTGCCGCTCAACGTCAGCAACGGCTCGCGCGAGGCGCGCATCGGCGTCGCGATCCGCAACGCCATGATGTTCAATGCCTATGGCGCCGCCACCGGCCTGCCGCCGCGCTACAAGCTGACGCTCCGCCTCTCCACGCAGCGGCTGTCGATCATCATCAATCCGAACACAGCGCGGCCCGATGTCGAAAACTACGGCATCGACGCTTATTACGAACTGCGCGATATCGAGACCAACAAACCGCTGGTGAACGGCAACACGACGGCACGCGTCTCCTACGATATTCCCGGCCAGGAGCAGCGGTTCGCCCAACAACGCGCCCAGCGTGACGCCGAGGATCGTGCAGCCAAGGAAATCGCGGACAATATTTCCACGCGCCTTGCCTCGTACTTCTTCTCGAACATGTAACTCGCAGCCGTGACGGCGCTGCGCGGCAAAGAGATCGATTCCTTCCTCGCCCGGCCAGACCCCGCGCGACCCGTGATCCTGCTTTATGGGCCTGACGCGGGCCTCGTGCGCGAGCGCGCCGATGCGCTGCTCGCCTCCGCCGTGGACGATCCCAACGATCCGTTCTCGATGGTGAAGATGGACGGCGACGAGCTCGCCGCCGATCCTTCGCGCCTTGTCGATGAAGCGATGACGGTGCCGCTGTTCGGCGGCCGCCGTGCAATTCGCATTCGCGCGGGCTCTCGCAATTTCGCAAGCGGCATCGACACGCTCGCCGATATGTCGCCGAAGGATTGCCGCATCGTCATCGAGGCAGGCGAATTGCGCCCCGACGCGCCTTTGCGCAAGGCCTGCGAACGCTCCCGCACCGCTGTTGCGATCGCCTGCTATGCCGACACCGAGCGCGACCTCGCCCGCCTGATCGACGAAGAACTGCGGCCGATCGGCGCGACCATCTCGTCCGACGCTCGTGCCGCCCTCGTCGGCCTGCTCGGCGGCGACCGGCAGGCCTCGCGCAACGAAATCCGCAAGCTCGCGCTTTACGCCCATGGCGCCAAGGAAGTGACGCTGGCCGATGTCGCGGCCGTGGTCACTGACGCTTCCGCGCTGGCGCTCGATCCGATCATCGACGGCGCCTTCGCGGGGAAGGCCGCGGTGATGGAAGCGGCCTACACCAAGGCGATCGCGGCAGGCACCTATCCCGGCCAGATCATCGCTTCCGCCCAGCGCCATGCCGCGCAACTGCACAAGGCGCGCCTCGCCCTCGAAGACGGCCGCAGCGAGAGCGATGCGCTCGATGGCGGCTTTCCCAGGTTGCATTTTTCGCGCCGCACACCCGTCGAGGCCGCATTGCGAAATCTTTCCTCCGAGCGGCTGCTGCGGATCATCACGCTTCTGGCTGATGCCGCCCTCGAGATGCGCCGGCAGGCCGACCTCGCGGCCACCATCGGCCAGCGTGCCCTGATGGCGATCGCGGTGAACGCACGCCAGCGGCATTAACCTTTCGTCTGTCACCCTGAAACGAACACATCAAAGGAATTGTCAGGGTTCCCGCGCTGTGATTGGCTGCGCGCGCCTGATTGCAGATCTGCCGGGGATCCCCTTGTCTGCCTGTGTGCATTGATGACCGTTCTCGAAAGGGACCGGCAAGAGAGTGATGGTGCGTTGCTGCGGCGAGCCGATAAATCGCCGAACGCCAAGCCGTCTCTGCCTCGCGTCAACCTGTCCCGCTTCGATCTCGCCACGCTGGCGCTGCTCGCAACACTGTTCGTCCTCGTGGTGATGACCTTCCGCGTCTACGCCGTCACCAACGACGAGTGGGTGCAGCATCATTACGGTGAGCTGATCCTCAATTATTACAAAAGCGGCTTCACCGACCGCGCCCTGTTTCAGTTCGACAATCTCTATCTGTATGGCGGCCTGTTCGACGTCGTCGCGGTGGCGCTGAGCCATGTCGTGCCGCTGGAGGTCTATGACCTGCGCCATCTGATGACGGGATTGTGCGGCATCGGCGGCATTGCTGCGGCGGCCGCCCTTGCGCGGCAAATCGCCGGGCCGCGCGCAGGCTTCCTCGCCGCCTTGCTGCTCGCGACCTGCGGAGCATGGTACGGTACCATGTTCAACCACACCAAGGACATTCCGCTCGCTGCGATGATGACCACGGCGAGCTGGTTCCTGATCCGCACCGCGCGCGATCTGCCGAAGCCCCGCTGGCGCGACGTGATCGGGCTCGGTCTTTTTACCGGGCTCGCGCTCGGCATCAAGGTGCTGGGCCTGTTGCTGATCGGCTATGCCGGCGTGCTGATCCTGACGAGCATCCCGCGCCCGACGACCACCCGCGAGGCCTTCCGCTTCGTCGGCGGCTGTGTGTTACGCTTCCTGCCCGCGCTGCTGATCGCTTATTCCATCATGCTCGCGGCATGGCCCTGGGCCGCCCTGTCGCCGCTCAATCCGGTGCGCGGCCTGTTTCAGTTCGCCGAATTCCACTACCACATCGAGACGTGGCTCGATGGCCAGCGCTACGAGATGGCGACCGCGCCGCGCCTCTACGTGCCGATCTATCTCGCGATCCGCCTTCCGCTGCTGGTGCTCGGCGCCGCCGCACTCTCGCTCGCCTTCGTGATGCTGCCGCAGGCCGTGGCGCGTCTGCTGCCGCAACAGCGGCGGCGCGAAACCGCCATGGTAATCTTCATGGTGCTGTTTCCGCTCGCCTGCCAGGTGATCGGGCACGGCCCGGCCTTCACCGGCATGCGGCATTTCCTGTTCGTGGTGCCCCTGCTCGCGGCGCTGGCCGCCATCGCGCTTGACGCGGTGATCGCTTCGCTGGGACGTAAACATCTCGCTTTGGCCGCAGCCGCCTTTACGCTGGTGGTGGCGAATGCCGGCTGGAACACGCGGCAGCTCTATGAGCTGCATCCTTACGAATATCTCTATTACAACCGGCTGGTTGGCGGCGTGCACGGCGCGGCGCGGCGCTATGTGATGGATTATTGGGTCGAGACGATGCCGGCCTCGGTCGCGCAACTGGCCGCGTTCCTCAACCGCACCGAGGGCAACCGCAAGCCGGTGCCGCCGGTCTACAATGTCGATGTCTGCGGTGACCGTCACGCCTTTGAGCGCGAACTCAGGGTGCAGCATTTGACCCAGCGTCTGCGCTGGACCGACGACTGGGACCACGCCGACTTCTTCATCGCTCCGACCCACGGCAATTGCGACGAGCTTCTCAAGGGCCGGACCATCGCCACCATCGAGCGAGACAACACGCTGATCGGCTTGGTGAAGGACCGCCGCCGCATCACCCGGCCCGCTTTGGTGGAAGCCGAATAATAGCCTCCATTGGAGGCCAACACAGAAAGGCCCGCAAACCGGGCCTTTTCCACTTCCGATATTGAATGCTTCTTAGCCGCCGCTTTCGAGGCGGCGCAAAATCTCGTCCAGCTGGTCGAGGTCGCGATAGGCGATATGCACGCTGCCGCCGGGATTACGGTGATCGACGCTGACCTTGAGCCCGAGCACGTCGCTGATGCGCTTTTCCAGCGCCAGCGTGTCGGCGTCTTTCTTCGCAGCACCTGACGATTTGCCGCGCGCCTTCTGCGCCCCGCGCGAGGGTACGCCCTCCTCATGCGACAGCGCCTCGACCTGACGCACCGACAGGCCCTGCTCGACCGCCTGCTTCGCGGCGGCCGCCGGGTCTTTGGCGTTGATCAGCGCGCGGGCATGGCCGGCCGAGAGCTTGCCTTCCGAGATCAGCGCCTGCACGCTATCCGGCAGCTTCGTGAGCCGCATAGTGTTGGCGACATGGCTGCGGCTCTTGCCGACAAGCTTGGCGATGTCGTCGGCGCTGTGATTGTAGGTGGTGGCGAGGGCGTGATAGCCGAGGGCCTCTTCCATCGCGTTCAGGTCTGAACGCTGTACGTTCTCGATGATCGCGATCTCGAGTGCGGCACTGTCGCTGGCCTCGACGGTGACGATCGGCACCTCATGCAGACCTGCGCGCTGCGAGGCGCGCCAGCGCCGCTCGCCGGCGATGATCTCGAACCGGTCCGTCGCGCCCTTTACCGTGCGCACCACGATGGGCTGGATCACGCCGTGCTGCCTGATCGAAGCCGACAGCTCATCGAGCTCGGCATCGGCAAACGTCCGGCGCGGATTGTTCGGATTGGCCTTGATGAATTCGATCGGCACCTTGCGCGCGGCGCGCGAGGGACGCTCGACATGCGCGGCTTCCCCGCCGACATCGCCGATCAGGCTTGCCAGACCGCGACCCAGTCGCGAACGCTCCTCGGCCATCGCTGCCTCCCTCGGACTCATCTCACGCACTCCTTGCACCGTCATTACGGACAATCCGCACCCTTGCGGATCAATCCGGAATCTCGCGGCGACATCAACGCTTCCAAATTCACTTTCGAGTTTCCGGGTTCGCTCGCGCAGCTCGCGCCCCGGAATGACGTCGCATTGTCGCTCAATGCACCCGCAGCGCGCGCTCGCGCTGGATCACCTCGGTCGCGAGCTTGAGATACGCATCGCTGCCGACGCATTTCAGATCGTAGACCAGCACCGGCTTGCCGTAGGACGGTGCTTCGGAAATGCGCACGTTGCGCGGGATCATGGTGTCGTAGACCTTGTCGCCCATGAACTGCCGCACGTCGGCGACAACCTGATTGGACAAATTGTTGCGCGAGTCGAACATGGTCAACACGATGCCATGGATCGACAGCGTCGGATTCAGCGTTGAGCGTACCTGCTCCACGGTCTGCAGCAACTGCGACAGACCTTCGAGCGCGAAGAACTCGCACTGAAGAGGAACCAGGATCGCGTGCGACGCCGCCATCGCGTTGACGGTGATGAGGTTCAGCGACGGCGGGCAATCGACCAGCACATAGGTGTAGTCGGCTCCCTCAGGCGCATCGGTGTTGAGATCGGAGATCGCATCGCGCAGGCGGAAGGCGCGGTCGCGCGCGGTGCCGAGTTCAAGCTCGAGGCCGGACAGATCCATCGTCGAGGCGGCGATATGCAGGCGAGGAACGGCGGTCGGCACGATGGCCTCGCGGAGCCTCGCTTCGCCGATCAGCACGTCATAGGTCGAGCAGTTGCGGTTGCGGCGATCGATGCCGAGGCCGGTCGAGGCGTTGCCCTGCGGATCGAGATCGACGATCAGCACCCGCTCGCCGATCGCGGCGAGGGCGGTGCCGAGGTTGATCGCGGTCGTGGTCTTGCCGACGCCACCCTTCTGGTTGGCGAGGGCGATGATTCGCGGCTGCCCGGCGCGATCCGATGGCGTGTCCTGAAAAATCCCGTCGATCCCGTTCATCTCGCCCCTCCCGTCGCAGCTATGTTGCGACGCACAATTCCCGTCACCTCGACCACACACCCATCGCCGCCGGTGCGGCTTGGGTGCAAGGCACTTTTAATTGTCCAATATTTAGTGGCTTCAGTCAATTCGCTCTCTACATCTTGACCCTTGAGAAACAAGGCTTTGGCACCGTTCCGGACCAAGGGTTCCGCGAAGCCGAGCAACTGATGTAGCGGGGCCAGCGCCCGTGCGGTGACGCAATCGACAGGGGCGGTGCGGCTATCCACGTAATCCACGATGTCCCTGTGGTGAACTTCACCGGCACCGCCGGTGATTCGCAACGCCTCCCGCAGGAAGGCCGCCTTCTTGGCGTTGCGCTCGACGAGATCGATCCGGGCACCAGGCCGGTCCGCCAGCACGCAGGCCAGCACGATGCCGGGAAAGCCGCCGCCGCTGCCGAGATCGGCGAAGGTTTTGGCGTTGGGAGCAAGATCGAGAAGCTGCAGCGAATCGGCGATGTGCCGGGTCCACAGGGTCGGCAGCGTGGAGGGCGCAACCAGATTGGTCACGGCCTGCCATTGCAGCAGCAGATCGACATAGGCTTCCAGCCGCGCCTGTGTTTCACGTGAAACAGGCATCAAAGCCAGCGCGGCAGCCTTGTCGGCGGGATCGGACATCGGGAGCCTGGCCTTGCTCACGGCAAACCCCTATCCGGCTTTGGCGTCACGCCGATGACGGGACTGCCGCCGCAGATAGGCGGCGAGAATGCCCAGCGCCGCCGGGGTCATCGCCTCGATGCGCGCGGCCTGCCCGATGGTGCGCGGTTGCGCGGTTTGCAGCTTCTGCCTCGCCTCGTTGGATAGCCCCGGCACCTCGGCGTAATCGACGCCAGTCAGGACAAGCGCCTCATCGCGGCGGAAGGCGCTGACATCGGCCGCCTGGCGGGCCAGATACACGTCATATTTCGCATCGATTTCAACATGTTCGGCGATGGCGGGCGGCACTTCGGCCAACTGCGGCCAGATCCGCGCGACATCTGCCCAGCCGATCTCGGGATAGGCCAGCAATTCAAAGGCACTGCGGCGCTGGCCGTCGCGGTTGAGCGAAAGACCATGGCGGATGCCTTCGGTCGGCGTCAGCGAGAGCGACTTCGCGGCGTCCTTGGCGGCGTTGAGCGCCTGCATCTTGGCAGCAAAGCTGGTTTCTCGTCTTGAACCGACGATGCCGAGCGCGATACCGCGCTCCGTCAGGCGGCGGTCGGCATTATCGGCCCGCAATGTCAGGCGATATTCGGCCCGCGAGGTGAACATCCGGTACGGCTCGGTGATGCCGCGCGAGGTCAGGTCGTCGATCATCACCCCGAGATAGCCATCGGCCCGGTCGAACACCGCGCCCTCGCCGCCTCCGGCCATCCGCGCCGCATTCAGGCCCGCAACAAGGCCCTGCGCTCCCGCTTCCTCATAACCCGTGGTGCCGTTAATCTGCCCGGCCAGGAAAAGGCCCGGCACGCGTTTTGTCTCCAGCGTCGGTGCGAGTTCACGTGGATCGACGTGGTCGTATTCGATGGCGTAACCCGGACGGATCATCCGCGTCCGTTCAAGCCCCGGAATCGTCGTCAGAATAGCCTTCTGCACCTCTTCCGGCAGCGAGGTCGAGATTCCGTTCGGATAGACCGTGGAATCCGTAAGCCCCTCAGGCTCCAGGAAAACCTGGTGGCTGTCGCGGTCGCCGAAGCGGACGATCTTGTCCTCGATCGACGGGCAATAACGTGGGCCCGTGCTCTTGATCTGGCCGGAATACATCGGCGAGCGGTGCACATTGGCCCGGATCAGCTCATGGGTCGCTTCCGTGGTGCGGGTGATGCCGCACTCGACCTGCGGGATCGTGATCTTGTCGGTCAGGGTTGAGAACGGCTCGGCCGGATCGTCGCCGGGCTGCCGCTCCACCGCGTCCCAGTCGATGGTCGTGCCGTCGAGCCGCGCCGGGGTGCCGGTCTTCAGCCGCCCGAGCGTAAAGCCGATCCGCTCGAACGACCCCGAAAGCCCCACTGCCGGGGCCTCGTCGATACGCCCAGCCGGCCAGTTCTTTTCGCCGAGGTGGATGATTCCGCGCAAAAACGTGCCGGTGGTGATGACGACCGCCCTGCAGGCGAATTCCCGGCCGTCGGCCAGTTTCAAGCCAGCAATCCGGCCATTCTCCAGCAAAAGCTCGTCCGCCTCACCCTCGATCACTGTGAGATTGGGCGTTTCGCGGATTTCCCCCTGCATCGCAGTCGCATAGAGCGCGCGGTCGATCTGGGCGCGGGGGCCGCGCACCGCCGGACCCTTCCTGCGGTTCAAAACCCTGAACTGGATACCGCCTCTGTCCGCCATCCGCCCCATCAGGCCGTCCAGCGCATCGATTTCCCGGACCAGATGGCCCTTGCCGAGCCCGCCGATCGCCGGATTGCACGACATCGCCCCGATGGTCGCGAAACGATGGGTCAAAAGCGCAGTTTTGGCGCCAAAGCGCGCGGAAGCCGCCGCCGCCTCGCAGCCGGCATGCCCCCCTCCCACCACAATGACGTCGAGTGTCGCGCGCATGGCGCCCTTCTACAGCGAGAGCGGAAAACCGTCCAAAACAATATTGATTTCAGGAGATAGAAGCCTGTTTCACGTGAAACGAGGGTCCGGTTCCATCTGTTTCACGTGAAACAGGGGGCAGTTCCCACTTGTCACGCATGAATCAGCCCCAGGACCTTATATCGTTTCACGTGAAACAACCCTTCATTTACCAATGCAGAACTCCCGAAAGATCGAATCCAGAATCTCCTCGACGTCAACGCGGCCCAAAAGCCGTCCCAGTGCATGAATCGCGATTCGGAGCTCCTCCGCGACGATCTCATCGCCCTCGCCCCCCCGCTGGCCCGCCCGCTCCAACGCCTCGACCGTTTCCGTCAGCAAGGCGCGGTGCCGGGCGCGGCTGACCAGCGCCGCCTCACCGCCGCCGAAAGTATCCCGCGCAAAATCGACCAGCGATCCGACCACCGCATCGACGCCCTGCCCGGTCGCCGCCGAAATAGCAAAGCCGCCCTCGCCCTTGGTTGGCGTTGCCGCCAGGTCGATCTTGTTGCGGACCACCCAAAGCGGCGCACCGTCCGCAAGCGGCGGCGGCGCGTCGTCGCCCGCCTCGCACATCCACAAAACAAGATCGGCAGATTCCGCGCGCGCCCGCGCACGGCGCACGCCTTCCTGCTCAACCGGATCGTTGGTCTCGCGCAGGCCTGCGGTGTCGATCAGCGTCACCGGATAGCCGTCGAGATCGAGATGGACCTCGATCACGTCGCGCGTCGTGCCCGCGTACGGCGAAACAATCGCGGCCTCGCGCCGCGCTAAGCGATTGAGCAGAGTCGATTTCCCCGCGTTCGGCGGACCCGCGATAGCGACCTGCAAGCCTTCGCGCAGGCGTTCACTTTGCGCCGATGCCGCAAGTATTTCTTGAATTTCACTTTTCAGCGCAGCAACACGTTGCATGGCTGGCGCCATCAACTCCGCCGACACATCGCCTTCGTCGGAGAAATCGATGCCCGCTTCAACGAGCGCCATCGCCTCGATGATCTGCTTGCGCCAGGTCTGCGCGCGATGGCCAAGCAGTCCTTGCAGATGACGCAACGCCTGCCGCCGCTGCCGGTCGGTGTCGGCGTGAATGAGATCATCGAGGCCTTCGGCTTCGGTCAGATCGAGCTTGCCGTTCTCGAATGCGCGGCGCGTGAACTCGCCGGGCTCCGCCGGACGCAAGCCTTCGATTTTTCCCAGTGCCGCGAACAGCGCCGCGATCACAGCGCGGCCGCCATGCAACTGGAATTCGGCGACGTCTTCGCCGGTCGCGCTGTGAGGCGCGGGAAACCACAGCGCGACGGCCTGATCAATCGGCCCGGTCTCGGGCGAGGTCAGGGTCGTGAGGGTCGCCGTGCGCGGCCGGGGCAGGCGGCCGCACAAACTCTCAAGTGTCGCCGCAGCACGCGGACCCGACACGCGGACGATGGCGATGGCCGAGGGCGGACGGCCCGAGGCCAGCGCGTAAATGGTTGGTAGTTGGAACGGCATGGCTTATTTGTTCGACAGGGCGGAGGAGGGCAACCAAAAACCGCGTTTCGAGGGGTTTCGCCGTATTGCTGCGGCGCAACATATTGCTGAGGGAGCCGCAGCATGAGTGATGTTGCATTGCACACAAACCGTTTGGCCGGTGAAACCAGCCCTTATCTGCTTCAGCACCAGCACAACCCTGTCGATTGGTGGCCATGGGGGCCAGAAGCCCTGGCCGAGGCCCAGAGGACCGGCAAACCCATCCTGCTCTCCGTCGGCTACGCTGCCTGCCATTGGTGCCACGTCATGGCGCATGAGAGCTTCGAGGACGAAACCACCGCGGCGGTGATGAACGAGCTGTTCGTCCCGATCAAGGTCGACCGCGAGGAACGGCCCGACATCGACCAGATCTACATGAACGCGCTGCATCTGTTGGGCGAGCAGGGCGGCTGGCCGCTGACGATGTTTCTCACACCCGATGGCGCACCGGTGTGGGGCGGAACTTATTTTCCGAAAACCGCGCAATATGGCCGCGCTGCTTTCGTTGAGGTCTTGCGCGAACTCGCCCGGATTTTCCGCGACGAGCCCGACAAGATCGCCGCCAACAAGGCCGCGATCGAAAAAAGCCTGAGCCAGCGCAGCAGCGCCGATGCCGCGTCCATCGGCCTCAACGAACTCGACAACGCCGCGGGATCGATCGCGCGTGCAACCGACCCGACCAATGGCGGGCTGCGCGGCGCACCGAAATTTCCGCAATGTTCGATGCTCGAATTTCTCTGGCGTGCCGGGGCGCGCACCGGCGACGAGCGCTATTTCATCACCACCAATCTCGCTCTCACGCAGATGAGCCAGGGCGGCATCTACGATCATCTTGGCGGCGGCTATGCACGCTATTCGGTCGATGCGCGCTGGCTGGTGCCGCATTTCGAGAAGATGCTGTACGACAACGCGCAGATCCTCGACATGCTGGCGCTGGAGCACGCGCGCGCGCCCAATGAACTTTATCGCCAGCGCGCCGAAGAGACCGTCGGCTGGCTCAAGCGCGAGATGCTGACGAAAGAGGGCGGCTTCGCATCCTCGCTCGACGCCGACAGCGAAGGCGAGGAAGGAAAATTCTACGTCTGGTCACAGGCGGACATCGCGCATCTGCTGGGCCCGGATGACGCGACATTCTTCGCCGCGAAATACGGCGTCAGCGCCGAGGGCAATTTCGAGGGCCACAACATTCTCAATCGGCTCGATGACGGAAGCGAGACCGCGACGGAAGCCGAACAATTGGCCGCGTTGCGTGCGATCCTGTTCCGTGCGCGCGAGAAGCGCGTCCACCCCGGCCTCGACGACAAGGTGCTGGCCGACTGGAACGGACTAACCATCGCCGCGCTGGCGCACGCCGCCAACGCCTTCAATCGGCCCGACTGGCTGACGCTGGCCACGACCGCGTTCGGGTTCGTCACCACCACCATGAGCCGGCGCGATCGTCTCGGTCACTCATGGCGCGCGGGAAAATTGCTGCAGCCGGCATTGGCATCCGACCACGCGGCGATGATCCGCGCCGCACTGGCGTTGTATGAAGCCACCGGCGACCATCTGTTTCTCGATCAGGCGATCCTGTGGCAGGCCGATCTCGACACACACTATGGCGACCCGCAGCATGGCGGTTATTTTCTCACCTCGGACGATGCGGAGGGTTTGATCCTGCGTCCGCATTCCACCGTGGACGACGCCATCCCCAACCACGTTGGCCTCACCGCGCAGAATCTCGCGCGCCTCGCCGTGCTCACCGGGGATGAGCGCTGGCGGCGACAACTCGACATGTTGTTCAAGCACATGCTGCCGGTCGCGGCCGCCAACATGTTCGGGCACTTGTCGCTGCTCAATGCGCTCGATCTGTATCTCGCAGGCAGCGAGATCGTGGTGACAGGACAGGGGGAGGGCGTTGAGGCGCTCTTAAAAGCCGCGCGCGCCTTGCCGCATGCCACCACCATCGTCCTGCGTGTGCCCGATCCCGCAAAGCTGCCGCCGCATCATCCGGCAGCCGACAAGGTTGCGCCGGGCGGCGGCGCTGCCTTTGTCTGCCGTGGACAAACCTGCTCCCTGCCAGTGACGGAGCCGGATGCATTGACCGCGCTCGTTCTTCGCGAGGACGCGTCTTCCGCAAATCGTCGTCTGCAATAATCCAAAAACAAAAGGCCCGGCGCGAGGCCGGGCCTTGAGAGCGAACAGCCAGATGCTGTTCAGGTGTTCATTGAATCGAAGAACTCTGCGTTGTTCTTGGTCGAGCGCAGTTTGTCGAGCAGGAACTCGATTGCATCCATCGTGCCCATCGGGTTGAGGATACGCCGCAGCACGTACATCTTCTTGAGAAGCTGCGGATCAGTGATGAGCTCTTCCTTGCGCGTGCCGGAGCGCGCGATGTCGATCGCCGGGAAGGTACGCTTGTCGGACACCTTGCGGTCGAGGATAAGCTCGGAGTTGCCGGTGCCCTTGAACTCTTCAAAAATCACTTCGTCCATACGGCTGCCGGTATCGACCAGCGCGGTCGCGATGATGGTCAGCGAGCCGCCTTCCTCGATGTTACGCGCGGCGCCGAAGAAGCGCTTCGGCCGCTGCAGCGCGTTGGCATCCACACCGCCGGTCAACACCTTGCCGGATGACGGCACCACCGTGTTGTAGGCACGGCCCAGACGCGTGATGGAATCAAGAAGGATCACCACGTCGCGGCCATGTTCCACCAGACGCTTGGCCTTCTCGATCACCATTTCGGCGACCTGAACGTGACGCACCGCCGGTTCGTCGAAGGTCGATGACACAACCTCACCCTTCACCGAGCGCTGCATATCTGTGACTTCTTCCGGACGCTCGTCGATCAGAAGCACGATCAGGTAGCATTCCGGGTGGTTGGTGGTGATGGCGTGGGCGATGTTCTGCATCAGCACCGTTTTGCCGGTGCGCGGCGGCGCCACTATCAGCGCGCGCTGGCCCTTGCCGATGGGGGCGACGATGTCGATCACGCGCGGCGACAGATCCTTGCGGGTCGGATCGTCAAGCTCGAGCTTGAATCGCTCGTCCGGGAACAGCGGCGTCAAATTGTCGAAATTGACCTTGTGCTTGGACTTTTCTGGGTCTTCGAAATTGAGGGTGTTGACTTTGAGCAGCGCGAAGTAGCGTTCACCTTCCTTCGGCGAGCGAATCTGGCCCTCGATGGTGTCGCCGGTACGCAGGCCGAAACGACGGATCTGCGATGGCGAGACATAGATGTCGTCCGGGCCGGGCAGATAGTTGGCGTCGGAGGACCGAAGGAAACCGAAGCCGTCGGAGAGAATTTCGACGACGCCTTCGCCGATGATGTCGGTTTCCTGGCTCGCCAGCAGCTTGAGAATGGCGAACATCAGCTCCTGCTTGCGCATTGTGCTGGCGTTTTCGACCCCAAGTTCTTCGGCGAACGAGACGAGTTCAGCCGGCGTCTTGGCCTTGAGGTCCTGAAGTTTCATTTCCCGCATGGGAGTATCCTGATGAAGAAGTAGAGAGAAGAAGGGGGTTTTCGCCTGCGAAATGCGAAAGGAAAGGTCTCGGTTAGCGCAGGGCCTGTCTGAAAGACTTGGGCTGAGAAAGGTGCCGGGCGGCTTCGAGCTTGATGTGGCGGCCGGCGAGAACCGGAGCGCGTCACATCCGCCTGCGTTCGGAAGGATGGGACGAATATAGAAAATCAGTCCCCGCCGCGCAAGAACATCCTTGAGGCAACAGAGCCACGGATTTGCGCAGGATGAAGGCGAAAAGGCGGAGAAAACCTTAAAATGGCTTCACCACCACTAGAATGACGATAGCAATCATCAAGGCGGCCGGCACTTCGTTGATTATCCGGAAATATCTGGCGCTGCGCGTATTGCGGTCGGCGGCGAAATCCTTCACCCGGCGCACCAGAATGCCGTGGATCGCCGACATCACGATGACGAGAGCGAATTTAACCTGAAACCATCCCGACATGTACCAGCTCCCTTGCCAGACCAGCCATAATCCAGCGAGCCAGGTGACCACCATCGCGGGGTTGATGATGATCTTTAGAAGCCGCCACTCCATGACCTTGAAGGTTTCGGACTGCTTCGAGCCGATCTCGGCAGCACAATGATAGACCATCAGCCGGGGCAGATAGAGCATCCCGGCCATCCAGGAAATCACCGCAAGGATATGCAGCGCCTTGATCCACTCATACATCGGGACAGCCTTCGTCGGGAGAGCAGGGTTTGATATCGCCAAAAATCCGATGCCCTGCAACCGCTCATCGTGATTTTCCAGGATGATCCCATCGCAAGACCGTTACGGAGGGAGCCGCAAAACAGCTCTTTCCGTATCCACCCCTTCCTCTATCAATCTTTTAGATTCTTAAGGTTTGAGTCTGCGTAACAGTGGATTGCGACGGTTCAAAACCGTCCCGTGTTTCTTGGTCTGTTTTCAACACCCGCAAATATTATCCCCGATTCCAGCGTTATCGGTAGCGGTTGATAAAACAGTATTCATCGCAAGGCTTTGCGAGATTATTCCAACCGCATTGTTCGAGACAAATCCACATAACCCCGTTACACTTTTTCAGGCCGGCCGGTTACATCCCGAAAACAGTGGTGTGAACAACCGGCAGGGTTTTACGCAGGCCCTCTCGGGTGACCAACCAACAGGCCGATCTGCCCACACGGATTCACAGCAATGCACAGAGCGAAAACCGCGAACAGGGTGGGGGCCTGAAACACGATGCCGGCGACCGCCAATAATTATTTTCATCTTCATATGATCTCGGACTCCACCGGCGAGACGATCATCATGGTGGCGCGTGCGGTGGCTGCTCAATATTCCAACGTCACGCCGGTGGAGCATGTCTACCCCTTGGTGCGCAGCCAGAAGCAGCTCGACCGTGTGCTCGCCGAGATCGAGGAAGCGCCGGGCATCGTGCTGTTTACGCTCCTGGAAAAGGATCTGGTGGAGCGGCTGGAAGCCAAGTGCAAGGAAATCAACATTCCAAGCTTGTCCATCATCGGGCCGGTGATGGAATTGTTCCGCGCCTACCTTGGACGCGAAACGTCCCAGCGCGTCGGCGCGCAGCACATGCTCAATGCGGATTATTTCAAGCGCATCGACGCCTTGAACTACACCATGATGCATGATGACGGACAGCACGTCGAAGGCCTGGAGGAGGCCGATGTCGTGCTGGTTGGCGTGTCGCGCACGTCGAAGACGCCGACCTCGATCTATCTCGCCAACCGCGGTATCCGCACGGCCAATGTGCCGCTGGTGCCCGGCATTCCGATTCCGCCGCAGCTCGAGACGCTGGTAAAGCCGCTGGTGGTCAGTCTGCACGCCACGCCGGAGCGGCTGGTGCAGGTCCGGCAGAACCGACTGCTCGGCATGGGCGCGGCGGGCGGCCTCGGCCGGATCGGCGAGGATGCCTATGTCGAGCGTCAGTCGGTGGCAGAGGAGGTTGCGTTCGCACGCAAGCTCAGCGCCAAATACGATTGGCCGCTGCTCGATGTCACCCGCCGCTCCATCGAAGAGACGGCCGCCGCGGTGATGAAGCTTCACGCCGACCGGCAGCGTCAGCGCATATAAGACATGAGTGCACGTAAGATATGGCGGACAATCCATCATCCCGGCTGATCCTCGCCTCGCAGAGTGCCGCGCGACAGGCCTTGTTGCGCCGCGCGAAAGTCGAATTCGAGGCGCTGCCCGCGAACATCGATGAGCGCGCAATCGAGCAATCGTCCCGACTTGCCGATGCGCCCGCCGTTGCCGCATTGCTTGCAAGAGAAAAGGCGCTCCATATCAGCCGCGCGAATCCTGGCGCTTACGTGATCGGAGCCGATCAGACGCTGGCGCTTGGGTCACAGATTTTTGCCAAGGCCGAAGATCGGGCGCAGGCGCGCGCGCAGTTGAAATCCATGTGCAGCCGCACGCACGATCTGCATTCGGCGGTGGCTGTCGCGAAAGGCGATCAGATCCTGTTCGAATCCATCTCGACCGCGCGCATGACCATGCGGCCCCTGAGCGATGCGCAGGTGGAAGCCTATCTCGATCTTGCGGGCGAAGCGGTCACCGCCAGCGTCGGCGGCTATCAGCTTGAGGGTGCAGGCGTGCATCTATTCGAGCGGATCGAAGGCGATTACTTCACCATCCTCGGCCTGCCGCTGCTGCCATTGCTCGGTTTTCTGCGCGGGCTTGGCCTCGCGCCGCTGCCCTGAGGTTCACCGATGTTCGTGCTCGGATTGACCGGATCGATCGGAATGGGCAAGTCCACCACGGCGCAGTTGTTCACTGAGCTGGGCGTGCCAGTCTATGACGCGGATGCGACCGTGCATCGCCTGTATGAACGTGAAGCAGTTGCGGCGATCGAACAGGCTTTTCCAGGCACGACGGGGGCAGGCGGTGTCGATCGCGAGAAACTGTCGGCGTATGTTGTCGGCAACGCACCGGCGATGAAACAGCTCGAATCGATCGTGCATCCGATGCTGCGCGCGCACGAAAAAGAGTTCCTGACCGGTGCAGAACAGGCCGGCGCGCCGGTTGCGGTGCTGGATATTCCGCTGCTGTTCGAGACCGGTGCCGAAAATCGCGTCGATGCGGTGCTGGTCGTGAGCGCGCCGGAAGAGGTGCAGCATGCGCGCATTCTTGCGCGGCCGAACATGACGGCTGCCAAGCTCGAGACGATTCTAGCACGGCAGATGCACGATGCCGACAAGCGGGCGCGTGCGGATTTTGTGGTGGATACGTCGAACGGGCTTGAGTCCGCGCGCGAACAAATCCGCCATGTGCTTGCGAAAGTCGCTACCATGCCGCGACGGCGTTCCTGATTCCAAGAGATATTGAGAGATGCGCGAAATCGTTCTCGATACCGAAACCACCGGCCTCGATGCGCTGCGCGGCGACCGGCTGGTCGAGATCGGCTGTGTCGAGATGTTCAACCACATGCCGACCGGGCAGACCTATCACGTCTACATCAATCCCGAGCGCGACATGCCGCAGGAAGCTTTTGCGGTGCATGGCCTGTCCTCCGAGTTTTTGTCGGACAAGCCGTTGTTCGCCGCCGTGGCGGAAGACTTTCTGACTTTTATCGGCGACGCGCCGCTCATCATTCACAACGCGTCATTCGATATCGGTTTCATCAACATGGAACTGGAGCGCGTCAAGCGCGCGGCCATTCCGCGTGAGCGTCTGGTCGATACGCTCCTGCTGGCGCGCCGCAAGCATCCCGGCGTCTCCAACAGGCTCGATGATCTTTGCTCGCGCTATGCGATCGACAATTCGCGGCGCACCAAGCACGGCGCGTTGCTCGACGCCGAACTGCTTGCCGAAGTCTATATCGATCTGATCGGCGCGCGGCAGTCCTCGCTCATTCTCGCGGAAACGCGAACCACATCGATCCGCGTGGTCGAGGTCGAACGGCGTGTTCGTGAGGTACCGCTGCCGCCGCGCATGACGCCGGAAGAGATCGAAGCGCATCGCGCCTTCGTTGCCACGCTGGGCGATAATCCGATCTGGCGGGAATTTTCCGACGCGGAATAAAAAAGCGGGCCATGTGGCCCGCTTTTCTTCAGCCTGGTTAGGCTTAGTTCGGTTTGGCCTGCTCGGCCTGCCGCGCCATGTTCTGGCGATAGAGGCCGACGAAATCCACCGGATCGAGCATCAGAGGCGGGAAACCGCCATTGCGGGTTGCGGTCGCGACGATTTCGCGGGCGAACGGGAACAAAAGCCGGGGGCATTCGATCATTACAAACGGATGCAGGCTGTCCTGCGGCACGTTCTCGATCCGGAACACGCCGGCATAGGCCAGCTCGAATGCGAACAGCACCTTGTCGCCATTCATGGCCTTGCCTTCGATGGCGAGCAGAACCTCGAAATCGGTGCCGCCGAGATTGGTGGCGCCGACATTGATCTGAATCGAGATTTCCGGCTGCTTGTCCTGCTGCGACAATGATGCAGGTGCATTCGGATTCTCGAAGGAGAGATCCTTGATATATTGCGTCAGAACGCCAAGCTGCGGAGGACCGGCGGCCTCGGCCGGAGCGGCATTGGTGTCAGTCATCGATCTCTCCTGCAATCTCGTTTGGGAAGCTGGTTTGGGCGCAGTGGCTATCATAGGGCTGCCGCTCTCGACAAGGACGGCTGTCCGAATCAGGGCCAAAAGCTTGGCTGGGAGCAAGGGATTGGGCTAGAATCGCAACAATTACCGCAATCGGGAGCCGGACGGCCGCCACGTTAAGGGTTTAAGACACGGTGGCGCGGCTATCTTTCGTGCTTACATAACCCCGTACCGGACGGGAACACGCCAGATCGGAAGTGACGTAACGTGGACATTTACACCATCATCTTTTTGGCCTTGGCCGTCTTTATTTTCCTGCGGCTGCGCAACGTTCTTGGACAGCGCACCGGCAGCGAGCGGCCGCCTTATGATCGCGTGACGCGCGATGTCGCACCGACGGGCAACGACAATAATGTGGTCCGCATGCCCGGCACCGCCGTCGATCAAGCGACCCTGGCACCTTCCGCCGATCCGGTTTCGCCCCGCGAGCGCTGGAAGGGCATCGCCGCTCCCGATTCGGAGCTGGCCAGCGGCCTCGATCAGGTTGCCGCCGCCGATCCGTCCTTCAATGCGCAACATTTCATTTCCGGCGCAAAAAGCGCCTATGAGATGATCGTGCTGGCCTTCGCCAATGGCGACCGCCGCACGCTGAAGGACCTGCTGTCCTCCGATGTCTATGATGGGTTTGAAGCCGTCATCAAGGGCCGCGAACAGCAGGGTGAAAAGGTCGAGACCAAGTTTGCTTCGATCGACAAGGCCGAACTCGTCAGCGCCGGCGTCCGGGACAAGCTCGCGCACCTCACCGTTCGGTTTGTTTCGCAGATGATCACCGCCACGCGCGACAAGGACGGTGCGGTCATCGATGGCAACCCTGAAAAACTCACCGATGTCACCGATGTCTGGACGTTCTCACGTGACGTTTCCTCCCGCGATCCGAATTGGAAGCTGGTTGGAACGGAAAGCGGACACTGACGGACGCTTCCCTTACGGCTCCGCCGCGGCACTGGTATTCGCGGCGGCGGTTCTGACATGCAGCGCGGTCGCGGATGCCCGCAGCCACCGTCGCGCTTCCCGGCCAGAGGTCGAGGCCACGCACCATGTGCGACTGCGGCCCGAAAACATCCACTGGCCGCTTGCCATTCCGGGCGTGCAATATAGTCCCGTCGCCTGGAGCGATCTGCGCGGCTGGGCGGATGACGACCAGTTCAAGGCGTTCAAGACATTCAAGGCAAGCTGCGCGCCTGTCCTCGCGCGCAAGACGAAGAAGCCGGAAGATATCCCCGACAAATTTCTGGGCGATGCGCTGCGCGAGCCTTGCCTTGCCGCACGCGGAGCGAAGGCTCATGATGCCGCATCCGCGCGCGCATTTTTCGAGGAGCAGTTCGCGCCGGTGACGATCTCGCGTCTTGGCGAGGATGCAGGCTTCGTCACCGGCTATTACGAACCCATCGTCGAAGGCTCGCGTACCAAGACCGATGTCTACGCGGTGCCGGTCTATCGCCGTCCCTCGAATCTGTTCGTGCGCGGATACAGTCAGGCCTCGCCGAGCCTGCCAAACAAGGGCGATGTGTTCCGCAAGATCGGCCGCCGCAAGCTGGTGCCGTATTATGACCGCGCCCAGATCGAGGATGGCGCGATTGCTGGCCGCGGGCTGGAGATCGTTTGGCTGAAGAGCCAGACCGATCTTCTGTTCATCCAGATTCAGGGCTCGGCCCGGATCAAGTTGCCGGATGGTTCGATGGTGCGGATCAATTACGATTCGCATAATGGTTTTCCCTATACGCCGATCGGGCGCGTGCTGATCGAGCGCAACATCATTCCCAAAGACCAGATGTCGATGCAGCGCATCCGTGAATACATGGAGCAGAATCCCGGCGCGGCGGATGAATTGCGGCGGCAGAACCGCTCCTACATTTTTTTCCACGAAGTGCCGCTGAAGGCGGATGATGAGGCGATCGGCGCGCAGGGCGTACCGCTGACGGCAGGCCGCTCGATTGCGGTCGACAAGGCGCTGCATGTCTATGGCACGCCGTTCTTCATCGACGGCGATCTGCCGATCGAAAGCGACACCTCGAATACGCCGTTCCGCCGGCTGATGATCGCGCAGGATACCGGCTCGGCGATTGTCGGCCCCGCGCGCGCCGATCTCTATTTCGGCGCGGGCACGGAGGCGGGCAAGATCGCGGGTCGCATCAAGAACGCGGCGCGTTTCACCATCCTGTTGCCGAAGTCTCTGGACCCGGTCGCGCACGGCAGAACCGTGCCGCTGCCGGATGCCCGCCCGGCCGAGGAGAAGCCCAGGCCCAAACGGCGCGTCCGCCGCCAGGCGGACAACTCATGAAGCGCTCTCGCCCGCCGGACTTGTCGCCACCGCCCTCGCGCCGCCGCCGCGCTCTCGATTCCGAAGAGCGCGAATTGTGGGAGACGGTGACAAAACAGATCAAGCCGCTGCGCCGGCCGCCCAAAGTCGAAAAGTCCGAGAGTAGTGCGCAGGGCGAAGAAGACGCCGTCACAAAAGAAGTCGCGGGTCGCCCGTCAGGGCCTGCTGCTTCACCGAAACAAACCACAGTCGCGCCTCGGCCGAAGAATTCACCGCCGCCGCTGGCTCCGTTCGGCCGCCGCGAGCGATCGCATCTCGCGCGTGGCCGCAAGGAAATCGAGGCGCGGCTCGATCTGCACGGTATGACGCAAGCGCGCGCGCATCGCGCGCTGATTGCGTTTCTGTCGCGCGCCAGCGAGGATGGGCTGACCTTCGTGCTCGTGATTACCGGCAAGGGCCGCAGCGGCGCGCTTGATTCCGAGCGCGGCGTGTTGCGGCGTCAGGTGCCGGAATGGCTGGGCCTGCCGGAATTCCGCAGTCTCGTCGTCGGCTTTGAAGAAGCCTCCATCGGCCATGGCGGCGCAGGCGCGCTCTATGTCCGGTTGCGGCGGGCAAGGTAGGCTGCCAACGCAGGCGTCATTCCGGACATCCCGCGGAGCGGGATGATCCGGAACTTTGTATTGTTCGGGAGAGATTCCGGGTTCGCACGTTTTACGCGCGCCCCGGAATGACGTGCCTCACAAAATAAATCTTGAAAGATCCGCGTTCTTCGCGAGGTCCCCGATGTACTTCTGCACGTAAGCGGCATCGATGGTGACGGTCTGGCCGTGCATGTCGGGCGCGTGGAACGAGGTCTCGTCGAGCACCCGTTCCAATACGGTCTGTAACCTGCGTGCGCCGATATTCTCCACGCTCGCGTTCACCGCGACCGCGACATCGGCCAGCGCGTCGATGGCATCGTCGGTGATATCGAGCGTCACGCCCTCGGTGGCCATCAGCGCCACATATTGCTTGATGAGCGAACTTTCCGGCTCGGTGAGGATACGGCGGAGATCGTCCCGCACCAGCGCCTGCAACTCGACGCGGATCGGCAGGCGGCCCTGCAATTCCGGCAGCAGGTCGGACGGCTTGGCGATGTGGAACGCACCCGAGGCGATGAACAGGATGTGGTCGGTTTTCACCGGGCCGTGCTTGGTGGACACCGTGGTGCCTTCGATCAGCGGCAGCAGGTCGCGCTGCACGCCTTCGCGCGACACGTCACCGGTGCGCGCACCCTCGCGCACGCAGATCTTGTCGATCTCGTCGAGGAACACGATGCCATTGTTCTCGACCGCATGGATGGCGTCGCGCGTCAGCGCTTCGTCATCCAGCAATTTATCGGACTCTTCGTTGACGAGCACTTCATAGGAATCGGCGACCGTCAGCTTCCGCATCTTGGTGCGCCCACCCATCTTGCCGAAAATATCGCCGAGCGAGATCGCGCCCATCTGCGCGCCGGGCATGCCAGGAATCTCGAACATCGAAGGCCCGCCGCCGGCCTGCGTCTCGACTTCGATTTCCTTGTCGTTGAGTTCGCCCGCGCGCAGCCTGCGGCGGAACGAATCCCGCGTGCTCGCGGAGGCATTGGCGCCGACCAGCGCATCGAGCACGCGTTCCTCGGCGGCCAGTTCGGCACGCGCCTCGACATCCTTGCGCTTCTTCTCGCGGGTTTGCGCGATGGCGACATCGACAAGGTCGCGCACGATCTGTTCGACATCGCGGCCGACATAGCCGACCTCGGTGAATTTCGTAGCTTCCACCTTGATGAACGGCGCGCCTGCGAGTTTCGCGAGCCGCCGCGCGATCTCGGTCTTCCCCACGCCGGTCGGGCCGATCATCAGGATGTTTTTCGGCAGCACCTCCTCGCGCAGGCTTCCGGTGAGTTGCAGCCGCCGCCAGCGGTTGCGCAGCGCGATGGCGACCGCGCGCTTGGCGTCGTGCTGGCCGACGATGAAGCGGTCGAGTTCGGAGACGATTTCGCGAGGAGAGAAGTCGGTCATGGCATTTCAGTTAGGTTGAATGATCGGTTTCGCAAGCGAGCTAGATAATCGGCGGGCCGCCCTGCCACTGTTTGATTACCTCAAACGGGTGAGTCAGCATGATGATATTCAGCGTCAGGTTGTCGCGAATGTGCAGGCCGACCGCGATTTCGAACAAGATGGCAATGGCGACTGTCGCCATGAGAGGCATTGTCCGTGCGGCCACAAAGCCCAGAACCATCGCCAGCGTGTCCGACACCGAATTGACGATGCTATCGCCATAGTAGTCCAGTGAAATCGTGCCTGCGCGGTAGCGCTCGATGATGATCGGCGAGTTTTCCAGAAGTTCCCAGCCGCCTTCAACGACCATTGCGATCAGAAGCCGCGCGATCCAGGGTGTCTTTGGCAGCATCAACCATGTCAGGGCATAAAACAGGAAGCCATGAATGAGGTGCGAGAAGGTGTACCAGTCGGCGATGTGCTGGGAGTTCTCCGAACTCTGCACCACGCCGTGCCACAGCTTGACATAACCGCAGGTGCAGATCGGCACGCGGCCCATCGCGTAAAGTCCTGCCGCCTGCAGAGCGAGTAGAAGCGCGCCGAGAAGGAGTCCCTGACGTATCGACAATCCGACTGTCGCAGACGTCGTTGCGACTTTCGCCGCGCTCATGCGAGGAGTGTTTCGATGGTCAGGTTACGGTTGGTGTAGACGCAGATGTCGGCTGCAATCTCGAGCGAGCGGCGCACGATGGCTTCGGCATCATGTGAGGAGTCGGACAATGCCCGCGCGGCGGCAAGCGCATAATTGCCGCCGGAGCCGATCGCGATGATGCCGTCTTCGGGCTCCAGCACATCGCCGGTGCCGGTGAGCACCAGCGAGACATCCTTGTCGGCGACGATCATCATCGCCTCCAGTCGCCGCAGGTAACGATCCGTGCGCCAGTCCTTTGCGAGTTCGACGCAGGCGCGCGTCAGTTGTCCCGGATATTGTTCGAGCTTGCTCTCCAGCCGCTCGAACAGCGTGAAGGCGTCGGCGGTGGCGCCGGCGAAGCCGCCGATCACGTCGCCCTTGCCGAGCCTGCGCACCTTCTTGGCATTGGATTTGATGACGGTCTGGCCGATCGAGACCTGGCCGTCGCCGCCCACCACCACCTTTCCGCCTTTGCGGACGGTGAGGATCGTGGTGCCGTGCCAGCTCTCGGCTTGCGAATTCTGCATATGATCTATCCCCTGACAGGCTCCCATTTAGGAAGCTCCAGCCTTGGATGCAAACGGCGGCCAGGGAAGCCCGGAATCCGGAAAAATCCGGTCACCATAGACGCGATTGGGAGGCCTCCTGGCCACTGTTGCAGTAGCGAAGGCGTCATCTGCCTGTTAAAAGGCGCTCAAAATTGGGTTCTGGAGCGAATTTCATGCGCACGGCCACGATCAAGCGCAAGACCAAGGAGACCGATATCGCCGTCAGCGTCAATCTTGACGGCAAGGGCGTCTCCGATGTTGCGACCGGCATTGGTTTCTTCGACCACATGCTGGATCTCTTGGCGCGCCATTCGGGCATCGACATCTCGGTGAAGGCGCAGGGGGACTTGCATGTCGATCACCACCACACCACCGAGGATGTCGGCATCGCGCTCGGCCAGGCGGTGAAGCAGGCGCTGGGCGACATGGCGGGCATCACCCGTTATGCCGGCGTGCACCTGCCGATGGACGAGACGCTGTCGCGCGTCGTGATCGATATTTCCGGCCGCCCGGTACTGGTGTTCAGGGTGGAGTTTCCGCGCGACAAGATCGGCGAGTTCGACACCGAGCTGGTGCGCGAGTGGTTCCACGCGTTCGCGATGAATGCGGGCATCACGCTGCATGTCGAGACCTTGTATGGCGAGAACAGCCATCACATCTCGGAGTCCTGTTTCAAAGGGCTTGCGCGCGCGCTGCGCGCCGCGGTCGCGATCGATCCGCGCGCCAACGGCGCGGTGCCCTCGACCAAGGGTCAGTTGGGCGGCTAGCGCGACAAGCGCGCCGCCGGAGAGGTGAGATGCCGGTCTACACAGTTCACGCCCCGAAAAGCCTCGGCAACGATGTCCGTGCCGCGCCGGAAAAGGTCGTGTTCGTGCGCGACGGCTTTCACGTCTGGGCTTTCCTGCTCGGTTTCATCTGGCTGATCTATCGCAGGCTGTGGCTGGTGCTGCTCGGCTACATCGTGGTGCAGATCGCGGCCGAGATCATGCTGCGTCTCGCGCATGCTTCCAGCTTCGCGCATTTCGTGGTGATGCTGGTGATCGCGCTGTTCCTGGGCAGCGAAGCAGGCTCGCTGCGCCGCTGGACGCTGTCGCGCCGCAAGTGGCAGCAGATCGGTCTTGTCGCGGCGGATGACGAGGAAGCCGCCGAGCGGCGGTTCTTCGAGCAAATTTCGCAGGATGGCTTTGCCTATCCCGCAAAGACATCCTCCGCCGTCCCGATGCCACGCTCGTCCATCGTCGCGCAGGACGCGGCGGGATTCTTTCCGATGCCGGATGGTTCACGGTGAGCGTCGCTCTGATCGATTACGGTTCCGGCAACCTGCACTCGGCGGCGAAGGCTTTCGAGCGGGCCGCGCGTGCGCTTGAATTGCCGGAGAAGGTCGTCGTCACCCGCGATCCGGAAACGGTCTATCGTGCGGATCGTATTGTTCTCCCCGGCGTTGGTGCTTTCGCCGATTGCCGCAAGGGGCTCGATGCGCTCGATGGTATGGTCGATGCGATGACGGAAGCGGTGCGCAGCAAGGCGCGGCCGTTCTTCGGTATCTGCGTCGGCATGCAGTTGATGGCGACACAGGGCAAGGAGCATGTCACCACGCCGGGCCTCGACTGGATTTCCGGCGATGTCGAAAAAATCGCGCCACGGGATGAGAACCTGAAGATCCCGCACATGGGCTGGAACACGCTCGACCTTATCCGCGAACACCCGGTGATGGAAAACTTGCCGCTCGGCGACAAAGGCCGCCACGCCTATTTCGTGCACTCCTATCACCTCAACGCCACGAGCGAGGGCGATGTGATCGCGCGCGCCGATTACGGCGGGCCGCTCACCGCGATCGTCGCCAAGGACACCATGTTCGGCACGCAGTTTCATCCCGAGAAGAGCCAGCGATTCGGGCTCGCTCTGATCGCCAATTTTCTGAAGTGGAAGCCGTGATCCTTTTTCCCGCCATCGATCTGAAGAACGGCCAGTGCGTGCGCCTGCAGCAGGGCGACATGGCGCGCGCCACCGTGTTCAACCTCGATCCGGCCGCGCAGGCGGCGACGTTCGAGCGGCAGGGTTTCGCGTATCTGCATATCGTCGATCTCGACGGCGCGTTCGCGGGCAAGCCGCAGAACGCTCAGGCGGTCGAGGCGATCCTGAAGGTCGTGAAAATGCCGGTGCAGCTTGGCGGGGGCATTCGCGACATGGCGACTCTTGAGGCCTGGCTCGGCAAGGGTATCGCGCGCGTGATCATCGGTACCGCGGCGGTGCGTGATCCTTCCTTTGTGAAGGAAGCTGCGAAAAAATATCCCGGCCGCGTCGCGGTCGGGCTCGACGCGCGCGATGGCAAGGTCGCGGTGGAGGGTTGGGCGGAAACCTCGACCGTCACCGCGCTCGAGATCGCGCAGCGGTTCGAGGATGCGGGCGTTGCCGCGATCATCTTCACCGACATTGCGCGCGATGGCCTGCTCAAGGGCCTCAACCTCGATGCGACGATTGCGCTCGCGGAAGCCATTTCAATTCCGGTGATTGCCTCCGGCGGTCTCGCTTCGATTGATGACGTGAAGGCTTTGCTCACGCTGCGCGCCAAAAAGCTCGAAGGCGCGATTTCCGGTCGTGCGCTTTATGACGGGCGGATCGATCCGGCGGAGGCGTTGGCGTTGATCGCGGCAGCAAAGGCGGCCTAGATGTTCAAGGCCCGCGTCATTCCCTGTCTCGACGTCAAGGACGGCCGTGTCGTCAAGGGCGTCAACTTCGTCGATCTGCGCGACGCCGGCGATCCGGTGGAAGCGGCGATCGCCTATGACGCGGCGGGTGCGGACGAGCTTTGCTTTCTCGACATTACCGCGACGCATGAGAACCGTGGCACAATTCTCGACGTCGTGAAGCGCACGGCGGAAGCCTGCTTCATGCCGGTGACCGTCGGCGGCGGCGTGCGCACGGTGGATGACATCCGTACGCTGCTCAATCACGGCGCCGATAAAGTGTCGATCAATTCCGCCGCCGTCAGCCGTCGCGAATTCGTAAAAGAGGCGGCGGAGAAGTTCGGCAATCAATGTATCGTGGTCGCCATCGACGCCAAGCGCGTGCCGCGCGCGGGCAATTCCGACCGCTGGGAAATCTTCACCCATGGCGGGCGCAAGGCGACCGGCATCGACGCCATCGAATACGCGCAGGAAGTGGTTTCGCTTGGTGCTGGCGAAATCCTGCTGACCTCGATGGACCGCGATGGCACGCGGCAGGGCTTCGATATTCCGCTGACACGGCAGATCGCCGACAGCATTTCCGTGCCGGTGATTGCCTCGGGCGGCGTCGGCAATCTCGATCATCTGGTGGAAGGCGTCCGCTCGGGTCACGCCACCGCCGTGCTCGCCGCTTCGATTTTCCATTTTGGTGAGTTCACCATCCGGCAGGCCAAGGAGCACATGGCTCGCGCCGGGCTGCCGATGCGGCTTGACCCATGAGCGCCGTCGGGTCTTTGCTAGGATGGCAGACGGTAAAATGAGATTGGCTGGCCGGTCGGACACCGGGAAAGCCCCAGGGATAATGCGATGAGCGGTTTCACCATTCACGATCTGGCTGGCGTCATTGATGCCCGCGCCGCCTCCAGCGGAGACGTGTCCTATACGCGCAAGCTCTTGGACAAGGGGCCCGAGCACTGCGCCAAGAAGCTCGGCGAGGAGGCGATCGAGGTGGTGATCGCGTCGGTCGAGAGTGGCGGTACGCGCGAACATATCGTGGCGGAGAGCGCCGATCTGCTTTTCCATCTTCTGGTGCTGCTGAAGTCGCGCGGCATCGCGCTGTCCGAAGTCGAGGCTGAGCTTGCCCGCCGCACACAGATGTCGGGGCTGGAAGAAAAGGCGTCGCGCAAGCCGGACCGATAAGGCTGAGTGAAGCGCGCCAAACTTGTTTGCGTATCCGTCGCGGCTCGCCGTTCCGGAATGAGAGAGAAAAGAGACCGGGGCCATGACGACGGGGGCCGAACTACAGAAATACGATCCTTATCGGTCGTTCACGCGCGCGCAATGGGCGAAACTGCGTGACGATACGCCGATGACGTTGAAGGCGGCGGAGATCGAGCGGATGCACTCGATGCTCGACCGCCTCGACATCAAGGAGGTCGAGGAAATCTACCTGCCGCTGTCGCGGCTGTTGTCCTATTACGTCAGCTCGGCCCAGCGGCTATTTGAATCCGAACGCCGCTTCCTGCGCATCCGCGATCGCAAGATGCCCTACATTATCGGCGTTGCGGGCTCGGTTGCGGTCGGCAAGTCCACCACCTCACGTGTGCTGCAGGCGCTGCTGGCGCGCTGGTCGCCGAAGCCGAAGGTCGATCTCATCACCACCGACGGCTTCCTTCATTCCAACGCGTATCTTGAGCGCGAAGGCTTGATGGACAAGAAGGGCTTTCCCGAAAGCTACAATCTCGGCGCACTGCTGGCGTTTTTGTCCGACATCAAGGCCGGCCGCCCCAACGTGCGCGCGCCGGTCTATTCGCATCTGACTTATGACATCGTGCCGAACAAGACCGTCGAGATCGACCAGCCGGATATCCTGATCGTCGAGGGACTGAACGTGCTGCAGACCGGCCGGCTGCCCGCGGACGGCCAAGCGATTCCGTTCGTGTCCGACTTCTTCGACTTCTCGGTGTTTATCGATGCCGACGAGGACATGCTGCGCGAGTGGTACGTCACGCGCTTCCTGAGGTTGCGCGACACCGCGTTCAACGATCCGCGATCCTATTTCCACCGCTACGCGGGACTGAACGACGAGGAGGCGCGCAAGAAGGCGCTCTCGATCTGGAATACGATCAACCGCGTCAACCTGCATGAAAACGTGTTGCCGACACGGCCGCGCGCGACGCTGATCCTCAAGAAGGGCAGCGATCATGTGGTGGAGAAAGTCTCGCTGCGGCGGCTTTAAGCCTCAGGCCGCGTGACGGCTCGCATCCATGCCGAAATGGCCGATGTAGCGCGAGGCGATCGCGGCGACCGGCATCACCACCAGCACGTCAGTGGTGCCGAACTGATGATCGATCACGGCGCCGTCGCCGATAAAGGCGCCGAGCCGCAGATAGCCCTTGATGAGCGGCGGCAGTTCGCGCAACGCCGCCTTGGCGTCGATCGCATCCTTCGCCATCCGGTTCATCGCGACATAGCGCGAAGCATGCGCCCGCGCGCGCCATTCCTCGGGTGCTGCCGCATGGTGATGCAGGAACGACAGCGGCAGCGCCAGACGGTTCGGATCGGTGCCGGGCAGGCTCGCGCAGCCGATCATCACATCCATGCGGTGGCGGCGGACATAGGTCCAGATGCCGTGCCACAACAATTCCACCGTGCGCTTGGTGCGATAGGGCGGCAGCACGCAGGAGCGGCCGAGTTCAAGAAAGCGCAGCCCCGCATGGCGTTCCATCAAAGCGGAGATGTCGAATTCCTCGTCGGTGTAGAAGCCGCCATGGGGCCGCGCGATCTCCTGGCGCAGTAGGCGATAGGTGCCGACCACCTGCTGTTTACCGCGCCGCGTCAGCGGCGCGTCGTGATCGATAACAAGGACATGGTCGCAGATCTTGTCGAACATATCCTTGTCACGTCGGGCCAGCAGCGTCGGTGCATCCGCGATCGCGGTGCCGTCCCGGTAGAAAACCTTGTAGCGCAGTTTCTGTGCGCGCTTGATGTCGTCCCGCGATGTGGCGAGCCGGACCTCAAGCGAGCCGAGGCGCCCGAGCGTATCGAAGTGTGGTGCCGCGAAATCGGGGCGGAGGATGTCGATGCTGCGGCGGGCGGGTTTCAGCCAGTTCGCAGCGGCTAGCGCCGCAGTGCGCGCGAGTTCAGGCTTGAGCCAGTTTTGCACCGCGCCGGGTATCAACCCGGCATCATTGTCGCCACGCATCCTTCTTCCCCGCGACGCTTCGAATCGGTCAGAAGCGGTTTCGCGGCGGATTAAGCACGCCTAGCCCAATGGTTTTATGACAGCGGCGGGCAAGTCCGCATGCGACGTTTCGATGACGTTTCAGGCCGCGAGATGTGCGGGTGATATATCGCTTAGTGCCTGCGCAAGTTTCTCGCGATCCAGCGGCTTGACGAGGAAGCCGTCCATTCCCGCCTCGAAGCAGGCATAGCGATCCTCGACCAGCGTGTTGGCGGTCAGAGCCAGGACTTTCGTGCGCGACAGGCCGCGCTCTGATTCGCGGGCGCGGATCATCCGCGTCGCCGTGATGCCGCTCATCTCGGGCATCTGCACGTCCATCAGCACGACGTCGTAACGCGCGCCCGCCGTCTCCGCCGCGATCCAGGATTCCAGCGCCTCGCGGCCGTTAATGCAGATCACCGGCTGATGACCGAGCTTGGTCAGCAGCGAGCGCATCAGCAGCGCGTTGATCTCGTTGTCCTCGGCGACGAGAATCGAAAGTTTCTTGGCCGCGGCAGGCGTGCGAGTCACGTCGGAATCGTCCGGCAGCTCCGGCGCAAGCGGTGCTTCCGGCAAGAGCCGCGCCGCCAGCGAGGCCGCGCGCACCGGCTTGACGAGATAGCCTGTGAAGGCCGCCATTTCGGCGGGCCGCAGATCGTGGCGCTCCGCGGGCGTGAACATCGCAAGGCGGTGCGTGGCGTGGGGGATCGCGCGTTCGCCGAAAGCCTGCACGGCGTCTGCGCCCAAGGCATGATCGATGATCACGGCGTGCCAGGCGCGCTCGGGCAGCAGCGCTTCGGCGACGGTGAGATCGGATGTTTCGCAGGTCTGTGCGCCCCAGCGCCCGAGCCGCCGCGTCACCAGCGATGCGCCGATTGTCTGCGGCATCACCACCATCACCGCCTTGCCGGTGAGGTCCGGCGTGCGCCATGTGGTTATCGCCGAGGTGTCGGAAGCCTGCAATGGAATCGAGACCTCGAATGTCGTACCTTCGCCGGGCACGCTTTCCAGCGCAATGCGGCCGCCCATCCGGCGCACGATGCGTTCGCTGATGGCGAGGCCGAGCCCCGAGCCGCCATATTGGCGGGCGATGTGTTCGTCGGCCTGCTCGAATTCGCGGAAAATCCGTTGCTGCGCATCCGGCGCGATGCCGATGCCGGTATCGCGCACCATGAAGCTGATTTCGTTCGGCCAGATTCCCGGTTCGACGATCAAGGCGACCCCGCCGCGCGAGGTGAACTTCACGGCGTTGCTGGCGAGGTTCAGCAGCACCTGCCGCAGCCGCGCTGCATCACCCGCCACTTCGAGCGGCAGGCGTTCGTCGATATAGCAGGCAATCTCGATCTGCCGTGCCTGTGCGCGCGGCGCCAGCAATTCGGTGATCTCCTCGATCATGCCGGCGAGATGGAAGGGGCGATGTTCGAGATTGATCTTGCCCGCCTCGATCTTGGAGAAATCCAGTAGCTCCTCGACGAGCGACATCAGCGCTTCACCAGAGGTCTTCACCGCCTTGGCGTAGGCGGCCTGCTCGGGGTTGAGCGGGGTGTCGAGCAGCAAGGTGCTCATGCCGAGAATGCCGTTGAGCGGCGTGCGGATTTCGTGCGAGGCGACCGCGAGGAATTTCGACTTGGCGCGGTTGGCCGAGACCGCATGATCGCGGGCAAGGCCGAGTGCGTGCTCACTCTCGGTGCGGTCGGTGACGTCGCGGCCGACGCACTGGAATTCCGCGGGCTCGTTGGCATGAGGGCGGACGAGAGTCTCGCGCCAGGCGATCCAGCGCGGGCCGAACGCGGTCTGCGCTTTCTGGTCGTGGATGCGGGTGCCGCCCGACTCGGTGGCGTCGTCGCCCTGTTCGATCACTGGCAGAAGATAGGGGGTGCCGATCAACTCCGCGCGCGGCTTGCCGGCATAGTCGCAGAAGGTATCGTTGACGAAAGTGAGACGCTGGCTCGCGTCGCGCAGCACGACAAGATCGCTTTGCGATTCGAACAGGCTGCGTGCGCGCTCTTCGGCTTCCTTCAGTTCCCAGTTGCGGTCGATCAGCGCTTCGTTGTGAAGCGCGACTTTGCGCATGCTCTTCTTCAGCCAGCGCATCCGCATGCTCAAGGTGGCGAGCGCGAGGCAGGCGAGCGCGAACAGAAAACTGATGCCGACAGCGAACGTCTGTGGGTCGTAATTCGCCGATGGCGAGAGGCTGCCGCGCACGAAGCCGTAACCGCCGCCGAAAGTCGCAGAGAAGATCAGGAATGAGCGGATGGCGCTCACGATCCGGCGGTGGCGGCGGGAAAACCGGCGCAGCCGCGCTTTCAAACGCTTCATCCCGCCCATCGCAGTGTTCATGGCAGCATCCCCGTTTTGTCACCCCGATCACCCGGTGAAAGACTGCCGCTCCTCTCTTGCGAATGGCTTGAGGCGGCAGACTCCCGCTACGCGAGATGAGAAGATGGCTAATGAAGTCTTAAAGCTGGGACAGGACCAGCTTGCCGGGGCGCGGCGCGGCTCCGACCAGAAGAGCGGCGGCATCACGGACCGAGATCTTGGCCGAGTTCACGTAGAGGCGATAATCGCCGGGCTGTTCCGACAGATAGATGACCGGATCGGATGATTTTTCATGGGCTGCGATGGTGACGTAACGCGTCGCCGCCGTGATCGGGCAGCCCTTCCGTGTTGGTGCGGCATCATCGGAGGCGTCGACATCGTCGGCCACCGTGAAATCCGCAAGCTCGGGGCGGTCGACAAGCTGCACGCGCACGGTGGCGCGGCTTGCATCGTCGGTGAAGGAGACATGCTGCGGTGACTGCCATGGCCCGGTGGCGAGCTGCACGGAGGAACGGCCGAGCGCGATACAGGGCTGCGAGGCGGAGGTGAACTGCCCGCCAGCCAGAATGCCGACGGCAAGAAGGGGAATGGCTGACGCCAGCATCCGGAAGTGCAACATGACGCTACTCAACGCTTACAAAACAACAGGCCGGACTGCGGCCATGGTTGGCAAACTGTAAAGAGCGATCGTTACTTTCGCGTTATCAGGCGGCGCGCTGCAGATCTTCGGCCAGCATGCGGTACGACAACGCTTCGGCGAGATGCACGCGGCCGATTTTGTCCGCGCCGTCGAGGTCGGCGAGCGTGCGCGCCACCCGCAGCACGCGATGATAGCCGCGCGCGGACAACCGCATGCTGTCGGCGGCTTCGCGCAGCAGCGTGCTACCCTGTGTATCGAGCGTCGCGATCTCCTCCAGCACGGACGCGGGCGCTTCCGAATTGGTGCGGATGTGCGGCAGGCCGAGCGCCGCATAGCGCTTGAGTTGAATGTCGCGCGCGGCGGCGACGCGGGCCGCGACCTCGCGCGATCCCTCCGCAGGCGGCGGCAAAATCAGATCGGCGGCGGTCACCGCAGGCACTTCGATGCGCAGATCGATGCGGTCGAGCAGCGGCCCCGACAGACGTGCCTGATAATCGGCGCTGCAACGGTCGACGCGCCCGCGCTTGCAGGAATAACCCGGCTCATAGGCATGGCCGCAGCGGCACGGATTCATTGCCGCCACCAGCATGAAGCGGGCGGGATAGGTCAGGCGATGATTGGCGCGCGACACCGAGACTTCGCCGTTTTCCAGCGGCTGACGCAGCGAGTCGAGCACGCGCGCGTCGAATTCCGGCAACTCGTCGAGAAACAGCACGCCGTGATGGGCGAGCGAAATCTCGCCGGGCTTCGCGCGCATGCCGCCGCCGGTGAGGGCTGCCATGCTCGCGGAGTGATGCGGCGTGCGAAATGGCCGTTTTGAGGTCAGCGCGCCGCCGTTGATCTGTCCGGCGACGGAAGCGATCATCGAAATTTCCAGAAGCTCGGATGGCGACAGCGGCGGCAGGATCGAGGGCAGACGCGCGGCGAGCATCGACTTGCCCGCACCGGCGGCGCCGATCATCAGCAGGTGATGGACAAATAATCCGAGAGTTATTGGGCATCATATCAATATATGTTGGATGATTAATCCAACTTTATAACGTGGAAACAATCGCTTATAATAATACAATGAAATTCAAGGCCTACAGCTATATCCGCATGTCCACGGAGACTCAGCTCCAAGGGGACAGTCTTCGGCGGCAGACCGAAGCTTCCCGACGCTATGCTGAGGCTCATGGGCTGGAGCTGGTCACCGACGTTGATCTGCATGACATCGGTGTTTCCGCGTATTCCGGCGACAATGTCACCCACGGAAAGTTTGGACGCTTTCTTGGGGCTGTCCGGGCAGGGCAGATCGAGAAGGGCTCGTACCTGCTCGTCGAATCATTTGACCGAATCAGCCGCCAAACGCCCCTGACAGCACTGGAATCCTTCAAGGCGATCGTCGAGGCGGGACTGGTGCTGGTGACGCTCGACGATGGGCAGGTCTACCGAGACAACATCCGTACAGACCAGTTGCTGCTGTCCATCCTCAAGATGGTGCGGGCGAATGAAGAGTCTTCGCTAAAGGGAGAACGCGTCGCGAAGGCGTGGGCGAATAAGCGCGCTAACGCCGATTCAAAGAAGCTGACCGCTCGTTGTCCGAGTTGGCTGCGATTGACGGCCGACCGCTCGAAGTTCGAGATCATTGAAGAACGGGCGCAGATCGTTCGACGCATCTTCAACGAGGTCAACTCGGGTCTTGGCGTATATACGATTGTTCGCCGATTGAACGCTGAAAAGGTACCAACTTTCACTAGCCGGGCAAAAGGATGGGCGCATTCGACGGTCAATAAGGTCGTCAACAGTCCTGCTGTCATCGGTAATTTCCAGCCGAACAGGTTGGTCAACGGCAAACGTGTACCCGATGGTGAGATTAAGGTCGGATACTATCCCCGGATCATTTCGGACGCGACGTATGAGGCGGCCCAGCGAATTCGCTTCAGCAGGCTGACGCGACCATCGGATGGTCAGAAGGGGAGCGGCGGCAGGAAGGGTAAGCACTATGCAAACCTGTTCTCCAAGCTCGCCGTCTGCTCTCATTGCGGACAGGCAATGACGTATCTGAATAAGGGAAGGCCACCAAAAGGTCAGGCATACCTCACATGCTCCGATGCGCTACACAACCGTGGTTGCTCGATTAATGGGCGGTGGCGCTATGACCATTTTGAAGATGCATTCCTGAAGTTCGTTGAGCGCCTTGACCTGGCGTCAATCGTGTCGTCCGAGGAACATCAGAGCAAGCGCACGGAACTTGTTAGGCAGCTTGATGCACTGGAAGGTCGTCAGAAAATTCTTGAGAACGAAATCAAGACACTGCTCGATACCAGCCTAAGGATGTCGGGTGCGAGTGATATTCTTGCGCGCGAACTGACTAAGCGTGAACCCGCGCTCGCGGAAGCCAAAGCGAATCAAGCAGGAATCCGCCAGCAGATTGCGCAACTCGATGAGGCTGCGCTCGCCTATTATTCGAACCCGGACCAGATGTCGGAGCTCATCGGAAGGGTACGCGCAACGCGTGGCGAAAACGTCTTCAAAGTTCGGGCGCTGATTGCATCGAGACTACAGGCATTGATTAAACATGTCGTCTTGACACTCAACTATAATAAGGACGAGCGAGCATTTGAGGTCGATTTTCGGGATGGAGCAAACCTGATGGCATTCGTAAGTCAGGATGATCCGACGAAAATCACACGCGTCGTTCGAAGTTATGCGGACGAATTCACGGTAAAGGATGCCGATGGAAATCTACTCGACACGGTCTCTATGGACGAGTGGGAGTGATCTGCGGCCGAGCACTATTCGAATAGTGCTGACGCGTAGGGAAATATCCACGACCTCAATGCGTCATTTTTCGATCTTTTATTTCCCAGCGGCGAAATCACGAGGCTGGATCAGATGATGTACTGCAGGGTCTGCTTTGATCGCGATGGCAGCTTCAATAGCAAGACCGTGCAAGTGATGTGCACTAACGAGAAGACTGGCGTTCAGTTTAAGGCGTGGATTTGCGAGGGGTGTCAATCGCTAGGATACGAGACACGGTTACTTGCCGGACGTTCTTTAAAGTAATGCCAGAACGATAGCGCGTCCATTCAAGTTTCTTAGATGGATAGACGAGCTCGCATCTCAGCCATATCACGCTGTTGTAGCATTTCGGTCACTGCATTTATTCTGTCGAGTACATCGAACATTCTCATCTGGCCAATAGACCAAATAGCTAAACCGCGATTTCCCTTAAGGTCGATATCGGAACATTTGCAAGCCAGCTCAAAAGCGTCGTCGTCGCTAACCGAACGGTGAGTCCGCGCGCAAAGGTAGAGATAAGTAGCCGGATGGTTCTCGTGAATCTTCTCCCACGTAAGTCCATCAGCCCCGCCGACTCGAACGACAGCCTTAGAAATGATCCAGCCTTCTGCGCAAGTGCTAACTAGCTCGTCTAAAATGTCAGCCAGTTCATGGACGGTCGCTTGGTTAGCGAGACTTTTGGCCGCTCGAACGTCACCACTTGCACGCCAGTAGCTAAGAGCAACCGACGCCTCAAACAAACTTGGGCATTCTTTCGACGCTTTAAGCCATCGAGCCATTGCTCCTCGCGTCCCGCGGTCCTTCCATCGATCTAGAAGCTTATGTTGTTGCCGAAGAGGAAGGTAAGCAAAAATTGCGCTATGAAGCGCATCGGCGGCCTGCCGAACATTTCTATTCAAATCGGACGCAGCCACGGTAGCGTCGACCAGAGCTCCCAGGTTTTCGCCGATTGGTATATTTGCAGGATCGCGAAGTAGTCTTAGCAGCCTATTACGCAGAGCCAATCGGATATGCGTTTGGTCATTAAGTGTCATCGATATAGCGGTACAGAGGTCGTCAATCGACAGACAAGCAATATACGCATGAAGTAAGCTGCGTTCGCATGGTTCAACAGCGACGCCACTCAGTGCACCTATTCGGGTCAATACATCGCTTAATGCGAAGCTCATGCGCAAAATATAGCATAGCTAGCGTTATTATTATGATAGCCGTGTCAGGTAGTTTTTGACGGTTTGCGGATAGAATTTCTTGCCGGTAGTAGTTTGAACGCCGATCGTATTCAGGCGTCTTGCGATCTCGCTATAAGACCGCCGCATTAAGTCGGCATCGAGTTTTCTCATAAGTTGAAATGCAAAGTCGTCGGCAGCCTTGCGATTTTTCGCAGCCAAATTCTTTCCATTTGCACCGAGAACTTTGCCTCGACGCCTGGCCTCAGCTAGCGCCGCTTTCGTGCGCTCGGATATGAGTCGCCGTTCTTCTTGAGCAAGTGCAGCAAAGATGTGCAGCTGAAAATCCGTGGCGTTGGGCATTTCGGCGCAAACAAGACTTATGCCTTGTTCCAGCATATTTGCGATGAAACTCACCCGGCGAGAGAACCGATCGAGGCGGGCAATAACAAGCTTTGCTCTTTCGCGTTTGGCTAGAGCAAGTGCTCTGAGAAGCTCAGTTCGGTCGTTATCTCGTCCAGATTGCGTATCGCAGAACTCCCCAATCAAAATACCGGACGACGCGACGAAGTTCGCCACTTTATTTTGTTGGGCTGCTAATCCCAAACCGGACCTTTGCTGTTTCGATGTCGAAACTCTATAGTAGGCTACATACCTTTGCATTTGCGCGATATCTTAAATCCAGGACAGAAATTCAACGAGGAAGTAGGCCTCTTTCTGTTCAAGAGGTTGGAGTACCTCGGCAGATTTATTTGCACGTCAAGGATACAGCAGCCTGATGGCAGAGAAGCTCCCTTTCATCGATGATGGATCGCAATTTGGCGTCTCGCGCACGAGTTTCCGGCGGATGCGCAACGCGGACAAGCGCGAGCTAATGGTGCAATGGTTTCACCAGAACTTCGAGGATCCCGCACAGCGAACTTCTTATGTTTCGGCAGAGGGCGGATATATCTGGAATCACGGTGGCCCCTGTGATGCCAGGGACGAACTTTATAACGCATTCGGGGACATGGTCTCAGAGAAATTAATAGAAGAGGTGGCACAAGAAGTCGAAGCAGACGGATTGACCGATTGGGCCCCCACGCCAAAACGTGATGACTACGATGACCATTACAACTCATCTGAAGACAAGCGTGCGAGTTTTCATAATTTTAGTGATGAGCCAACTGCGGACTACGGGTCGGCGAGCGACCTTGAAGCTCGTGAGCGAGCGCGAACTGTCCTACGAGGGTTACTCGATATATTGGATGCTCCGAGAGCGGTCGGCATAGGCCACAATAATCCGCCTGATGAAATCGACGACAGCGACGTCGTCGCAACTTTACGCGAACCTGTACTCTCCTTGTATCTGGAATTGGGCAAGGCTAGCCCATCTATCTCACGTGTGAGGAAGTTCGGTGCTGCGCTTAGTCACGCAGCAATAGTATCGATTAAATGGGTTGCAAAGAAAATCGATTTAACTATCGACACTACAATTAAGGCCGGAGTACCTGTGGTCGGCACAATCGTTGCGGCGACCTATAACGACGAAATACATAAAGCCATAGACGCTGCGATAACTTGGCTATCTATCGTCGCTCGAAAATTATAGTCCGACGCCTTAGTTTGGGAATACAATCCCACGTCATCCTTTTTAGAAACAACCTCTGAATTCGATGGCGAATAGCCATCTTCAGCCTTCAGTCGTCATTTTGTATGCGGAGCAATCCGCCGCTCATAAGCAAAATTAATGGATTCCCTCAACTCTTGGTTTAAGGTAGTTCTTAATAAATCGAATTGGGACAAAACAGCGACTGTGACACCTACATCGGCTGAGCTGTCATCACTAACGCGGTTGTTTTCGTCAGCGGTCTTTCATGACTTGGCGAAGCGCGGACGTTCGGCCTTGTTCGCACGGTTAGTCCGCAACAGCAATCTCCCGCTCAAAGGCGGCGCAAGGGCGACTGTCGGCGACGCTTTCGAGGTCGCCTTTTCGATGTTGACCACACTCGGACGCCGCGACGAATATGTGTATCGGGCTGCCATCACGCACAAGATTCTGATGGGGACGCATTCGCTTCGTACTGCTTCGATGTTGAGCGAATTTCGAGCGGGGGAATGCAAAGCCGATTTGGTGATCTTGAATGGCACCTCAACAGTTTACGAAATCAAATCAGAGCGCGATTCCCTCGCCCGGCTTGCCAAGCAAGTCGCGAATTATAAGAAGGTTTTTGCGAGCGTAAACGTCATCGTGGGTGAAGGCCATGTTGACAGTGTTATACTGACGGTGCCGAAAGATGTTGGAGTAATTTGCCTATCTCGGCGCTATCAAATCTCAGTCGTCAGAGACGCGGCAAATCGACCTGGCCGGATATGTCCCGACACAGTTTTCCAGTCACTGCGCTCTGCCGAAGCCAAGTCGATTTTGAAAGCGCTGGGCGTGGATGTGCCGGATTTGCCCAATACTCTTCGATACGCGGCAATGCGCGATCTCTTCCACCAGCTTCGCCCATCGGACCTGCATGCGCAAATGGTTACGACTCTCAGGCGTACTCGCAATCTTGAACCCTTAACGTCTCTTGTCGATCAATTGCCGCAATCACTCCATGCTGCAGCTCTGTCGGTTCCTGTTAGGCGCGGGGATCATCAACGGCTGGTCGATGCTGTTGCGACTCCGCTGCGCGATGCGATGGCATGGGGTTAGCGCGAGATGTATCACCCGTACTTTCGCGGTAAACAGTTTGAACTAATTGCAATTCGCGAAACGGCGCATCTTCTCGCGAAATCCAATTTTGTTCCTATCATTGAGCCTGTGCGAGAATCCCTGGGAAATCTCCAGAAGACGCTCGAAGCCATCTGTGATGCCGGTGGACGGGCGATCGTCATCGTTAATCCGTATCACGGGGATCATCACGAAGACGGCATACCCATCTCTAAATTGCTGGCGGACGGGTATCTCGGAAAAGCAATATCGGCTGGGATTCTGCTGCGAAGCGATTTGACATTGGAAGACGCCACCAAATGCTACTCGGCGCACTTGAAGCACGATCCGACAATCGTGCATGCGGGGTTCAATCACCCGAAGGCTCTTGCGGATTATCTAGGAGGGGGTTTAACGAAATCGCGGCATGTGTTCATCGATGATCACGCCAAGGTACTGTACCGGAAACATTTTGAGGGGAGTACACGCATCCTCGTACGTGACGGGTTTAAACGTCAGCGAAATGCGGATTATCCTCCGCTTGAAGAATTTTCTGAATTGCATGTGACTTTTGGTGACGTCGGCATGGATGGGTTCGGCGACTTTCTGATTGTCGGGGACGCCTATTCGGAAGGCGGCGGGCCAGCGTACGCGGTAGCAATTCATCTAACCTTCATCGATCCCGACAAAGACGATGTGATGTACATCTATCATTTCGTGTCCACCACAAAAGACACGCCAGCAGACGCCGCCGGTAAATTCGCTCAAGCATTGAAGAAACTTATTGCCAAGCTCGACACAGGGAAATCTCATATTCTAGAGACAAGCGCAGTCGCGGAATTTCGTGAGATGCATGCTAAGGGGCACTTTCCTGGCTTGGGTTACATCAAAAAACTCTCGATGAAGCACCACATCGAGACGCTTGCCGATTACTTCGGCTAGACGTAGATGCCAAAGAAATGTTGCCCGGAGTGCTTCGATGATCGCGGTCTTCGAAAGGATATATTCCCCTCGCTGAATCCAAACAGAGGTACTTGCAGTTTCTGCCACTCAACGGATGTCGATCTTGTAGAGCCAGCTCAACTCAGCGCTTATTTTGAGCTGCTGGCGAATGTTTATGAGCCTCATGCCGAAGGGCAATCTCTTGTTGAGTGGATGAAGAGCGATTGGCAATTGTTTACGCATGCGAAAATGGACGTCGCTCACGCAAAGGAATTACTCGGAGAAATTCTGAACGATGGAGAGATCGTCAGGCGACCTTTCGTTCCGTCGACCGCATACAAGAGCGCAGGCCTTCTTCAATGGGAGACTTTGCGCGACGAAATGATGTATCGCAATCGCTGGTTCTTAGATATGACCATCGATACAGATCGGTTGCGCCATCTCATAGACTTTTTGCTGGCTGATGATTTGCCGAAGGTCTGGTATCGGGCGCGCATTAGAGGCGGTGACGATAACTTCCCCATCGATAAAATGGGCGCTCCGCCTAAGAGGCTCGCCTCACACGGACGAGCAAATCCGGCGGGAATTCCCTATCTTTATCTGGGATCAAAACCAGAAACCGCGACCGCGGAGGTGCGACCACACACTGGCGAAGTCGCGTGTGTCGCGGATTTTACCATTCCAGATATTCTTGCAGTCGATCTTCGCGATCCAAGGAAGATCATTTCGCCGTTTATCCTGGATGACGCTGCGGCTATCGGCCAATTGCGTGCAGATCTTCCATTTCTTGAACGATTGGGCGACGAGCTCACACGTCCCGTACTACCTCAAGGCGCAGCGATAGATTACATCCCAAGCCAGTACCTATGTGAGTTTATTAAGAAAAGCGGATACGATGGTGTGATCTATCGGAGCTCAGTAAGCGACGGAATCAACCTTGCGCTTTTCGATCCAACCAAAGCAATTGGAGGTAAAGTAAGCCTCTATAACGTTGAGCGCGTGTCAGTGAAGGTTGCGGCAATTTAAGTCAACGACCTGCAACACCGCGAGGCCGCCATTAAAAAATATACCAGCGTTTATGTTTTACGACGTGATTGATTTTTCGGTCTGAGATTGATTTTTGTCTCAGAGCTATGCAGCACTTAGAGCTTCGATAATTCGGCACTCAGCTACGCGGGCGTTGCCACAGCCATCGATCATTCGCTTTAGTTCGCCGCGTAGCACTTTCAACTGCAAAATCTTGCTCTCAATGGCAACTAATTGAGCAGCAGCAATCTGAGTGGCCTTCTCGCACGTCGCATCGGGGTGCCCTTGAAGGGTTAGCAAGGTCCGCACGGTCGAAAGTTCGAATCCAAGTTCGCGGGCGTGGCGGATGAAGGCTAGCCTTTGAACGTCGCTTGTTCCGTATGTGCGACGACCATTCGAGGTCCGCGCTGCTTTCGGCAGGATTCCTGAGCGCTCGTAATAGCGCACTGTTTCGATATGGACGCCGGTTCGCTTTGACAATTCGCCAATCGTAAACATTGGCTTGCTCCTGTAGTCGCTACAGGAGGCAGTATTAGCAAAGCTGCTTCAACCGGGGAAGTTCCATGACTGATGCGACGTTGCAAAACAACAATGCGGTTCGTTACCGCATCACCGGCATGGATTGCCCTTCATGCGCGGCGAAGATTGAAGGGACCACACGCAAGCTGCCCGGCGTCACGGCGGTCCAAGTCTCCCTCGCTTCGCAGGAAATGACGATACGTGTCGATGACGCGGCGCGACGTTTGCCGGAAGTCGAGCGCACCATCGAAGGGCTAGGCTATGAAATTGCTCGCGTCGATAGGGAAGCCAAGACGAATTCTGAAAGCCGCGATCTGTCGCACGTTAATCCCGCCTATAAGCGGGCGCTTTGGATCGTGGTGCTTCTCAACCTCGTTTACGGCTTGATTGAAATTGTCGGAGGGTTTCTCGCTGGTTCGCAAGCTCTCAAGGCCGACGCGCTGGATTTTATTGGCGATGGCGCAATCTCGTTTCTTGGTCTTGTCGCTATAGGATGGAGTCTGCGGGCACGCTCCCAAACGGCATTACTTCAAGGTTTATTCTTGGGGGCGCTCGGTCTGGCAGTCTTTGGGAACACGATCTATCGCATTTTTGTCCTTAACACGCCGGAGGCCGAGTTGATGGGAGCTTTCGGGGCTGTTGCGCTGGTAATCAATATTGCTTCTGCGCTTGTGCTTATCCCTCACCGGAAGGGCGATGCTAACGTGCGAGCGGTATGGCTATTCAGTCGCAACGATGCGATTGGAAATGCTGCCGTTGTTGTTGCCGCAGGCCTTGTGGCGCTAACAGGGAGTCAGTGGCCTGATCTTGTCGTTGCTGTCGTTATCTCCGCGCTGTTTCTGCACTCGGCATGGGCGATCATTAAAGATGCGCGCCGAGAGTTGATGCGGGATCGATAAGGCCGCCGATATGCTCGCACAAATGAAGCAATGGGCACGTCTTATTAAACGTGACGTTCATGCCATCTATCTCGCTAGCCGTGATCCGCGAGTGCCTTGGTATGCAAAGATACTCGGTATCGCTGTCGCCGCCTATGCCTTGTCGCCGATCGATCTGATACCCGATTTCATTCCGGTCTTGGGCTATCTAGACGACCTGATCATCGTGCCGCTGGGTGTCGCGCTCGTGGTGAAGCTGATCCCACCGGACGTCATGGCCGAACATCGCGAGCTAGCTAGCGCTGCGCAGGATCAACCCGTGAGCGTGACAGGGGCGACAGTGATTGTAGCAATCTGGATTTTGGCTGCGCTATCGGTCGGGTGGCTGATCTATAAGCGGGTTTAATTTAAGACCGATCTTGTAACGACCTATCAAATCCCGTCAAAACTTCGGCTTGTCGGTCTGTCCCATGAGCTCGGCAAGCTCCCCGATTGTTTCACCGCTTGGCGTTGGATTGTCGAGCAACTCCAAAATTCTTGCGTCTCGCTCACGCTCGGAGAGAGGCTTTTTATCTTCTACACCTTCGGAACGAGTCTTAGTTCCCACATTGCTGGTGTAGGGTGACCAGATGCGCTTGATGAAGGTTAGGAGAAGCATATGAGAAGCCTACAGCCAGTGAGCGAAAATCAACAACAATTATGAATAGCAAAATCGCTTTAACCGCTGCGCCACTCCTCTTATTAGCACTGCCCCCGACATACGCTGCTCAGAACAATATCGGCCAAGCGTCAGTTATCGACGGCGACACTATTGAAATTCACGGCCAGCGCATTCGGCTGTGGGGCATCGACGCTCCGGAATCCTCCCAGCTTTGTCGTAACGGCAACAGCGATTTGTATCGATGCGGAGCCGAGGCAGCCAACACGCTCTCTGCGTTCACATCGGGCAAGGTTGTGAACTGCGAGTCAGTTGATCGTGATCGGTATGGCCGAATCGTAGCGCGATGTTCAGTGAATGGTGTCGATATCGCGGAATGGCTGGTCAGGAACGGCCTAGCGTTGGATTGGCCCCGGTACTCACATGGCCGGTACGGTTCGGCTCAAGATGGTGCTCGTAGAGAAGAGAAGGGCATCTGGGCTGGGACGTGGACACCGCCATGGGAATACCGAGCTTGTGTTACCGGGGGCGGTCGTCCCTCAGCTTGTTCTGATGGGGAGAGGTGATGGAGAGATCATCCTCAAGACCGGCTACAGCAGAACATCAACCGCAATTCCAAATCGGTCCAATAGGTGTTCGCGTCCAGCAAGGACCGAAAGTCCCACCGTTGTATCGCCCCCTGTAAAAACCCGGTCTGCCGAAGTAGTGCCATTCAGCATCGTACCCGTAATAACTAGGCACAGGGTCGATATACCAAGGGCGGCGGCGGCGTTCACGGGCAATGCGCTGCAACGCTTGCTTTTGCATGTAGAGCGGCATGCTGTTGCTGAGTGGTTGCTGATAGCCCGGCAAGAAGCCATAGCCGTGCCCATGTGATTTAGGTCGTTTATGAGCTGGCGCAGCCAATGATGCGACCGATATCGACGTCAAGAGAACGGCAGCTATTAGACCGGCGAAGCGCGACATTCACGTACGATAGGCAGCAGGCTGTGAAATAGCCATTCAAATTCAAGTGCAAAGGCTCTTCAGCGCCCAACCCAGGTATTGCGGAGTGATGCTTGGGTCAAAACGAACTTCCGGTGACGCGCTATTCCTTTTCAATCCTATCGATGTTCAGTATCGTCCCCGATAGTAACGCTCGTCACACTCCGCAACATAGACGCTACCGTCCGGTGCACGATAGCGACACATCGGCGGACTATTTCGGTAAGGATTGGTAGAGTCGGCGACCGCTGCTCCAAGCAAGGCACCGGCTCCGGCCCCAAGAAGCGTACCGCCAACACCACCGCCGACAGCATTGCCGAGAAGAGCACCGGTTGCGCCGCCCAATACAGCGCCGGTCGCCGTTCGCTGCTCCGGTGGAGTATTCGCACAACCGGACAGCACGGTTGTAACGACTGCTGCTGCGATGATGGCTCTAAGTAGTTTCATTTAAACGCTTCCTCTCCCGTGAGGCGTGGCTTCCCACGCTTCTCGTCATCAATATTGGGTGGTCTTCGTAAGACAGGGCGATGGCTTGTCGCTCAGTATCCGTACCAACCACGGCGCCAGCCACCACCATAACCGTAGCCATAGCCGCCGTAATAACGGGGACGATAGTAGCGACGGTATGGCCGATCATAGCCGTATCCATACCCATAGTAACCGTAGGGCCGGTAATAGTCCGGCCGCCGCCAACAGCGTCCCCATTCGTCACAGACCAGTCGAACCTGTTCGATCGTTGATGCGACCGGCGCAGCTGACCCAATCGGCATCGCATTGGCGTCAGCAACCGTGGCGAGTGTGCCGACAGCCATAAAGCCCATGAAAGCGAGAACAACCTTCCGCATAGAAACCTCCATCGTAGATGCGGAAACCTAGGCTTCCTAAAATTAATGACGATTGAATGAATTGCGGACGGAACATGGCCGAGAGTCTGGTAGGGATACCACGCATTCCGCGTTAGCTACAGTATGGACGTGACAAACCGATCGATGCGCGTTCCCTCCCGATATAGCTGGTGGACCAGAATCGCAGCGAATATACCTGTCGCGGCTCCCCCGAGAACATCGCTCACATAATGCGTCCCGATATAAACGCGGGAGATACCCACCAGAACAGCGGCCACAAGGAACCAAAATCCCATTTGCTCCATCTTGTGTAGCAGAAACGCCGCCGCGATGGCGAAGGTCGCTGTCGCATGGTCGGAGGGAAATGACGGATCCGCGCTGGGGCTAATCAGCAGATACGAGATACCGCCGTCATAGGGCCGTATCCGATGAATGAACATTAAAATGATCTGGTTAATCGTTAGACCAAGCAGGAAGGAGAGCCCCGTCGCGACAAGAACGTGTCGGGTATGTGTTCTGTCCGGTCCTCGCCACCATTGCACGGCGACCGCCAGCACTAGAAGCGGCACGCTGATGGCAGATATCCAGATCATGAGGAAATCGACTGCGGTGCTCGCCCCGGTAAGGCCGTTGATGGCGCGAGTTGCGGCTACATCAAGATCGTATAGCGACACTTCAGTATCCTTTTCTTGCGGACGCCCAACGCGAGTTGGTGGTGGGCTAGCGATCTTGTCCCGGGGAGACATGGTAGGTTTTTCCAGCCGCCCTCGAATACAAATAAGGATCAGTACAGCCAGCATCGCGAAGGTCGCTTATTGTCACGACGGATACGATCTAACGTAGTCGGGAATTTTTGGCTAAGTCGAGACTCTCTCCAAATAGGGCGGGTAGTCACTTCCACACCAATGTAATAGTCAACAACGATTGGTGTTGCTCCAACAATCTACTTCCCGGTTATTTTTCGATTCAACGTTTCTCTTGATGATTCTCATTTTTAATCGAGCTGACCAAAAAGTGGTCCCACGTTTGATCCATAGCGACGGTCCGACTTCCGAGCCACGGGAAATGTCCGAATCTGAAGGATAATTGAGTCCCGGCAACTAATGCTGAGCGACCCGCCACTATTAACTCATACATCGCTGCAGCTAGACCGGCTCTATCTGCCCCGCCTTCGCAGTGAATTAATATCGGTTTCGGTGATTTGATTAATATATCCGAGAGCCGAGAGAGTTGCTGATCGGACAATTTCCGATTGGCGGATAGTGCGAGATCAACGTGTGTAATCCCTGCCTTATGAGTTGCCTCGATTTCCGCATCGTACCAATTTTTCCCGCCGTTATACCCGCGGAGATTTATGACGGTCCTTATCTTTTTATCGCCGATCAATTTTAAGAGCGCATTCGCAGACAGTTGGGCAGAACGATAGGCTTGTCCTTCTTCTATTGTATGAACATTGCCTGTCATTCGCAGATAACCAGCCCAAAGCAGCGCGCATACCGCCCCAAAAACGATCAAGCGAAGACATATTTTTCCAACCGCAATCCACGGACGGAAAGTTACTTGCTTTGTCGTTACGCTTACTTGGCCAAGATACCACAGACTCAACTGTGGTTTTGTGTGGGGTTTGATTTGATCGTTAAGCGAGGTCATCGACGCTTCGCTTTAAAAACTGTGGCTCCAAGGATGAGGGGGCAGCCGAATAAAAGGATTAACCCGCCGACCAAGGGAAATGCAGGGAGAAAATGAAGGATACTTGCGACGAATATAACCAATAACAAAGTGGCTAACGCTAAGTGCCCATCTGCGAAGGACGCGTTCGCGATACTGTGCACTACATCTGTAATGATTTTCATTCTGCTCGCCCCTCAATGGCCGCACCAAGGGTTGAGGCGGTGAGCAATGCTGTTCCGAAAAAAAGACAGACAAATGACAGGAGGGAGATGTCGTCGCTAGGCCACCAAACACCGATCCCCTGGCCGGTCCAGAGCACGCCGAAAGCGGAGAGAATAGCCCCCACACAAAATGTCAGAGCGTTATCAGATGCCGGGGCTATACGCTTACGAACACATAGCCAAACTATCAAAATCAACAGACACGAAGCTATGGCACCCAAAGCCGCGGAGAGAAAATGGCCGTGGTTCACCAGCCCCACCGCAGCGACAATGAAAGCAATCTCGACGCCTTCAAGCAGTACGACTTTGAACGCTGCCGCCGCTCCAGCCCATTTACTAAGAGCTCGTCTTGGATGGGTGTTTGATTGAAACGTGGTGTTCTTAAAATTTAAAACGATAGATTCATCGTCGCGTGAGGAGGTGCCAGCGAAACGAAGGATGGCTTTGCGAAGCGCTTCCATCCCGAGCAGCAAAACGAGCACACCGACGAGGGTTTGGAGATAATGAACTGGAGCTTTTGTAAGAAGTGGTCCGCAAAATAGGATCAAACATATCAATAGTAGGAGTGCGCAGACCGCACCGAAGAATGTCGGCATCCATCCTTTGAGGGTGCTGATCGCGAATACGATAGTGAGTCCTTCAACGACCTCAACGAGGGACGTTAGAAACGCCGATTCCAGAGCAGGAATGGCAAAAGCCAAAGTCGATGTCTCAACCATTCGGGTCTGGTGTCCGTCTTGCGATACATACTTGGCGTAAGCAAAGACCACGGCAGACTTAGTTATGTCTTAGGTGACAAATACTTGTTTCGATTGCTCCGTCATTTGCGATGTTCAAGCGGAGAGATGACGGTAATCCGTATTGCCGCCTTGCTTCCTCATTCTACTCTAAGTTTCGACTGCTTAGGTTTGGCAAGGAACGAGAGCATAATGGTAGGTAGCGATAAGGTATCTGCGAGAGTGGCCGATCTTGGCCAAGCCATCGTTCAGGCTCTCACCATGGCGTGTTCTAGCGCAATGCTAGGGCTTCTCGTTCTGATACCTACATTACTATCCTCTCCCGCTTGCGCCGAGACAGGGGCCGTCCGCTTTAAATTCTTCAAGGCGGGCTGGTTCGTTGGGGCGCAAACAGGTGCTGGGATTTTGGAGTTTCATGAGAAGATCTACCCCTTCCACATTAGCGGTATTAGCGCCGGATTGACGTTTGGCGGCTCCGCGACGGATTTGGTAGGAACTGCACGAAACATGCAGAAGCCGTCCGACATCGAAGGAATTTATACGGCGCTCGGCGCAGGCGTGGCAGTCATTAGAGGGATGCGGGCTATCCAAATGCGCAACGCAAAAGGAGTAATATTGACCTTAGAAGGCAAGCAACTAGGGCTTCAGTTTGATTTCGATCTAAGCGGAATGAGCGTCTCTATCAGCAGAGATTAATTTGACAGCCCATGGCTTGTCACAAATGACGAGTGATGCTGAATCCGAATCTGCCACCACAACTCTCAAACTACTTTTTTGTGCGAGCAAGCCTGGCGCTTCATTTGCAATTAAGTGATGCCCGGGGTCGTTACGATATTCGAGTTTGCTATAGGCATAGCGAGCGCTACTGATGACATCAGGGGTGTTGTTGCGCCAAATGACATGGCCTTGTTCGGCCGGCTTGATTGAAGCTGCGCGGCACGCCGTCCGCCAAGACATGCTCAGTCTCTAAGCCTGTACTAAGAATAGCACCGTAATCGCGCATCGAGTTGAGTTTCGACATTAGTCCAAAGCACGAATAAGCCATCGTTTTCACAGTGCGCAGGAACGTGCGCTGGTTAGTCGCTGCTCGTGACAAGGCTAACTTATACGGGCGCGCCAACTGTGTTCAATGTCGAAAAACAAAGCCAAATTACAGACACACTCCGGCTATTTTACACCAAGCAAAATTCCCTTCCAAATTGGTGTAGTGCGATACTGGTCGCCTGGCTTGATCGAGCGAATACGATCATCTACTTGCTGCCATTCCTATGCGCGTATTTGATCTTTGCCTCTGTGTTTTTCTGCGTCGCATACGCAAATTCCGATTTGCATTTTGACGTTCTCGAGACGTGGAACGTAGGCAGGTCATTTAATTGGGGCTTTTGGAAGCATCCTCCTTTGATGGGATGGATTGCTCACATTTGGAGCACGGTCTTTCCTCAAACGACTTGGTCGTTTCGTTGGCTTGCTATGGCCAATTCGACTGTTGGTCTCTTTTTTGTGGATCAGATTGTCCGGCGATTTGCACCTAATAATCGCCGGCTAATAGTTCTAATCTTGCTACTCCTGACCCCGGTCTATGATTTTCACGCTGAGAAATTCAATGCAAACGCTGTCCTCCTGGCAACGTGGCCTGCGGCAACTTACTGTTTCCTCCGATCGTTTGAAGAACGAAGCAATCCAATCTGGTCGATCGCGACAGGAGCTTTGTCGACACTCGCAATGCTCGGCAAATATTACTCCATCTTCTTAATTGTGGGATTTATCGTCGCGTCCCTGTTGCATCCAGAACGACGGCGGTACCTGCTGTCCTACCGTCCCTGGCTCGCAGTTTTGATTGGATGCCTTACGATTGCTCCGCACATCTTGTGGCTCGTGCGAACAGGCTTCAGCCCGTTTCAATATGCGCTCACTGAACACACTGGCAGGGGTCTCAATGTATCTCTCTGGAACGCAGTCCTGTTTTGGTTGACTAATCTTGGGTATCTCGTTCTGCCAGCCATTGCGTGGCAACTTATCAGACCGGGAAGAACAGCATTTTGGACTGATTTGCGTTCATTGGAATCAGGTCTCCTTCTCATCGCTATTATCTTCCTCACAGGAATATTGCTTCCTCCACTCATCGTATGCCTTATTGGGTCTGACTTGCCGGCGGCCTGGCATCTTCAAGCCCTCTTTATGCCGGTGGTGGTGGTCGTCTGCTCGTATAAGGGAAATGTGGCACCCCGCGAGTACATCCGGTTCATTCGAAATTTTAGCTGTCTTGCGCTCTTCGCGCTTGCGATGGCTCCTATCCATGCATTGTATAGGAACTACCATCCCTTACCTCGCGGACGTCAGTTTTATCATCGCGCAGCAGATCGCGTGTCTGCCATTTGGCAGCAAAACAACATGGGGCGATTAGCTTATGTAACTGGCGACGACGGCTTGGCTTTTGGCATGGCATTTTACGGCAAAGAACATCCGATCTACGAGCACGACATAATACCGACCGAAAATAGAAAATCTCTTTCAACTGGTGGCTTAGCGGTCCTCTGCTTTAGTGATGATGCATCCTGTGTTGCGCGGTTAAACGACGAGCATGCTCGCTATCAGAACGCCAAAACACAAAGCTTTATGGTTGGGTCGTCCCTATGGGGGCTTAAGGGGAGCACCAAAAGAGTCACGGTATTGATGATTCCTCTCTCCAATTCGCCTTAGCGGCATCGGTCCGTAACTCTTGTTGGTATTGGAAGTAGTCAAGCAGGCAATGGCCGACCGACTGCTTCGATTGCTTTTAATTAAGCTGTGGCCATCAGTTCATGACCGACATGAGGTCTGACAGCGTTTTCTTGCATTTGACTTGGTTTGGCGACGTCTCTCGCAGGGCGGTCAGTGCCCTATCGATCGCCTTATCGACGGCATGCCACTCAGCTGGTGCGCGAGGTTTGAGGCCTGCTTCAGCCTCATCCCATTGCAATTCAAGATCCTTGATTCGCGCTTTGGCGGCATTCAGATCGCCTTTGTCTACTAATGACGCTGTATCGAAAACGATGGCTTTGAATTTTGAGAGGTCACCCAATGTCGCCGTCGCTGATTTGGCTTCAATGGCATGCGCAGATTGACCTGAAAAAATAATCGGAAGTCCGACCCCCAAGAATAATACAATTAGGAAGGCTGCAAAAAGGACATATCTCATTTCCATTTCCCTTCTCGTGTCGCAGAATTATCGGGAGATTTGACGGGTGGATGCGGTGTCACGATCAGCCAGACTCAACCACGCGACGGCGGCGACTATGATTGAGAAGAACACGAGGCTGGTTGCTGACGCGCCAAATCCGAGCCCGCCATATTCCGTAGACTGAGAAAGCAGGTCGCCCAGAGAGGCGCCAAGCGGTCTGGTCAGGATGTAAGCAACCCAAAAGCAGAGCACTGGATTAAGCCCGATTACATAGACCGCATAGATTGCTATGATGAGGGCGGCGAATACGATCACGCCCAATCTAAAGCCAAGCCCGAGTGCTTCAGTACAAAGATCGCCGGCCGCAGTGCCGAGCGCAAATGTGAGAAGTATGGCACCCCAATAGAACGTCTCACGCCGGCGCGTATTAATGGTGTGAATTGAAAGTGTTCGCTCGGATCGATACCAAATGCTGAAAGCGGCAGCTAACAGGATCAAGAACGTCGCCGTACTGGCATACAAACTCACCCCAAGATTGTCGGTCAGGAGATCGGTGATTTGAGTGCCAACAATACTGACCAGTACGACGGTGGTCCAATAAAGTACGGGAACATAACGCCGGGAGATGAGCTGGCCGGCAAAGACGATCGTTAGAATCGCCATCATGAGGGTCGCGGTTCGTATCGTACCCAGCCCGACGTGAACGGCAAAATAGTCCGCTGCTGTCTCGCCAACGGTCGTTGAAAGAACTTTAATGATCCAAAAGGAGAGAGTGACCTCAGGCACCTTGTTAAGCAGAACTTGTAATGTGTTTTGTTTGTCCATCGTTCTAACCTCGGTAGCTTGCCTCCTGGGTTCTGATCGATGGGACTTAGACGGCCCTTAGGATTTTGGCAGCCTTTGCAATCACTAAGTGATTTCTAAGTCTACTAACGGACCGTCACTGTTCTCGCAGTGGAATAACGTGATGCGAACTCTTCTAATCGAAGATGACAAAATGATCGGCGAAGCCATAAAGCAGGCTCTGCAAGATGTCGCTTACGCTGTAGACTGGGTTCGAGATGTTGAGACCGCGTTGCTGGCGGTCAGATCAGAGCGCTATGCTATTGCTTTGCTTGATCTTGGATTGCCCGTGATAGATGGCCGACAATTTCTTCGCGATCTTCGCAGCCGTCAGATCGCGCTTCCAGTAATCGTCGTGACCGCCCAGGACAATGTCGAGAGCAGGATACAAGGCTTAGATCTGGGCGCTGACGACTACATGACCAAACCATTCGAGATGCGGGAACTTCTCGCAAGGATGCGTGCGGTGCTCCGTCGAGAGGGAAGTGGTGCCACCAGTCAGCTTAGTAACGGCACGCTACACCTCGATCCTGCTACGCACGAAGCGACATATAATGGTAAAACAGCTTCATTAACATCGCGGGAATTTTCTCTGCTTTATGCGCTGCTGGTTAGGCCTGGTGTAATCGTATCTCGGAGTGATCTCGAAAAAGAGATCTATGGGTGGAACGAAGAGGTGGAGAGCAACGCCATCGAATTCTTCATTCATTCTGTTCGTCGTAAATTTGATGCCTCGATAATTCGCAACGTTCGAGGCATCGGTTGGATGGTTGATCGGCAGTGATGACAAGATCGCTACGACAAAACCTGTTCATCGGAATCGTGGGAGCAGTTATTCTTACCGGGGGCCTGGCTGGGTATCTGGTCTATAATTGGGCCTACGATGAAGCAATCGAGATGCAAGACTCGGTTCTGTTACAGATTGCTTCGGTGGCGCGGTCTCACGATCAGGACGTTACAACGGTAACTGAATTGAACGGGGTAGACGCTGATACGCACACTGTCCTCGTTCAGGAAGGGAAGGACGCGAACTCCACGCAATTTCGTTCTCTTTGGTCGCTATCTTCAGGCTTGCAAGATACAACCATTGAAGGGGTCTTTTATCGCGCGTTTCTGTCTGAACGATCATCTGGACCACGTTTTGCAGTGCTGCAGCAAACATCGGTTCGGGAGGAAATTGGTTCTGGTATGGCATTGAGGGTTATCGGGCCCATGTTGGCCCTGATACCGGTTATGACCATTCTTATAGCTATTGTGGTGGCGCAATCATTCAAACCGCTTGTACAACTCTCGCATCAGGTTGATGCGCGCAATGCAAACGAATTGAATCCCCTGCCTCTCGTGCATGCTCCAAGCGAATTGCAGCCGTTTCTCATTTCATTAAATCGGCTATTTGAGCGCGTCCGAGAGCTTTTGGATAAGCAGCAGAAAATAATTGCAGACGCCGCTCATGAGCTTCGTACCCCCATCACCGCACTTAGTATTCAGGCAGAAAATCTAGACGCTACTGCGCTTCCTGAAGATGCACGCTCTCGCGTAGAAGCATTGAAGTCTGGTGCCATCAGAACCAAGCATCTGCTTGAGCAGCTTCTTGCCATGGCAAGGCAGGAAAACGGCGCCTCCTTAAATCAAAAAATAGAAATCGGAGAGATCGCAAAGACTGCCGTCATCAACCTTATCGAATCTTCAAATCGGAAAGAGATTGACCTTGGGCTAGAGCAAGGTGAACCAATTCAAGTTTGCGCAGAGAAAATCACGATCGAAGTTTTGCTCAGGAATATTATTGATAACGCAATCAAGTATACGCCGAAAGGCGGAAAGATCGATATTCGGTTACGCCGGAAGAATGATCTCGCAGTGATTTCAGTAGAGGATACAGGCCCAGGCATTGTCGACGATGAACTTGAGTCAGTATTTGCTCCCTTTGTGAGGGGCGGGTCTAAGGAAGGCGATGGAAGCGGCCTCGGCCTTTCGATCGTTCGACGCATTGTGGACCAACTAGGTGGGACCGTAACGCTATTAAACAAAGCCGGGCGAGGCGGCTTAATCGTAACCGTCGAGATTCCCATTGAGATCAAATCAGCAGTGAACGTTGCAAACTTGGCTTGAAGAGTCTTTTTTGTGCCAGCGGTCAACATGGCCGGAACTTAATATGGCCGTTTTAGAATCATCAAATTTGGTTCGAGAGAATTTCCATCGCGCTTCGTGCCTAACTCCTTTCTAAGTTTTCTGGACCAAAGCAGCGCAAGATCCCTGCAAGTCATATGATGGCTTGTTCTTGTCGCTCTTTAGGAAAGCATAGCCACATGCAACCAGAAGCCATCAAGAATTCGTATGTTAAAGTCCCTGCGGTAACGTTAGGGTTTTGGATTATCAAGATTCTTGCGACGACTCTTGGAGAAACTGGCGGCGACGCAGTTACTATGAGCGTCTTCCATGCCGACACCAACGCGCACAACGGCGGATACTTAATCGGTACCGGGATTTTCCTTGCCGTGTTTGTCGCGGCGGTTGCGGCTCAGATCTTCGCGAAGAAATTTAATCCTTGGATCTACTGGCTTGCCATCGTGGCGTCGACGACCGTGGGCACGGCCTTGGCGGATTTCTTCGACCGTTCGTTGGGAATCGGATACACGGGCGGAGCATCGATCCTCTTCCTTTGTGTTATGGCGTCCCTGGCGGTCTGGTATTTTGCCATGGGAAGCATCGACGTTCACACCGTCACGGCTCCCAAGGTCGAGATATTCTATTGGATCACGATCACGTTCTCGCAGACTCTCGGCACGGCCCTCGGCGACTGGCTCGCCGATATGGGTGGGCTTGGCTATGACGGAGGTGCGCTGGTTTTTGGGGCCGCGCTCTTGATCGTCGCAGCCCTGTATTATTGGACGAACGTTTCACACGTGCTCCTTTTCTGGGCTGCATTCATATTGACTAGACCGCTCGGAGCCACCGTCGGCGATTTTCTGGACAAGCCATTGGCGCACGGCGGCTTGGCGTTGAGTCGATACACAGCATCGGCAGCCCTTGCCGCATTCATCGTCGCCTCCATAGCTCTGCTGCCACAGCGGGCGGGGCGACATCCAACATAATCACGGTCAAGCTCCCACAACGGCTAAACCGCGGGGACGTCGTGAGCGAAGTTTTGGGAGGAACCATTTGGCGTCGGATTGGCCTCGCTACTTTGGTGGTGAGCCTAGCCATTATGCGATCGCTCCCGGCGATCGCTGGTCCACCCTATCAGTCGGACGATCCGGAACCGACCGACTATGGTCACTACGAAATTTACGCTTTCAATAAAGGTACCAGTTCCAAAGGTGATCTCTCGGGAGCAAGCGGCATCGATTTCAATTACGGCGCGGCACCCAATCTACAGATCACTGCAACGCTTCCGGTCGGATTTGACTTTCCTTCGAATGGGACGACCGCTTTCGGACTCAGCAATATAGAGATTGCCGCCAAATACCGCTTTCTGCATCAGGATACATTCAGCCTTGACGTCGCTGTGTTCCCACGAGTCTTTCTACCCAGCGGGTCCCAACAGGTTGGCGACAAGCAGGCCTCCTTTCTACTTCCAATTTGGGTACAGAAGGACTGGGGCAAGTGGTCGGCGTTTGGAGGCGGTGGGTGTCAGTTCAGCGCCGCCGGGCGCTCCCATGATTTCTGCATTTATGGTGCTACCTTGACTCAACAGGTCTTGCCCAAGTTACAGCTAGGCGTCGAACTGTTTCATCAAACCGCTGATCGGGTAGGCACCGCCTCGACCACCAGCCTAGGGATCGGAACAAAATACGATCTGAATGAGAACATCCATCTGCTCGGCTACGCCGCAAAGGGAATTCAGAATACACAGACTGTGAATCAGTACTCATGGTACGCTGCCGTTTTATTCACATTCTGACCACGGAGTAATCCTCCGAATATTTCGCTCGCAGGACTGAACCTCGATCATCGACGGCGACACTATCGATATCCACGGCCAGCGCATTCGGCATGTGTTGCTGCCGGTGGCCGTCCCGCACCCTGCTCTGATGGAGAGAGGTAGGAAGCTTCATTGAAGAAACTGATCCTTGATATAGCCCGCCACACACCATCCAGCAGATATCGCGGCAAACGCGAGCATCAGCTGAAGGATATATTCCATCGCGGTAGCTATCGGCTTCGGTCGTCCTCTCCGTTTCGACCAAAGAGCAAATACCCAATAACGGCAATGATCGCGCTGCCAGTGAAGAGCTGAAGCACTGTCACACTGCAAGTAAGTGAGATGTTGCTGGTCTTTTTCCAATTTAACCAAGCACACCACACGGCAGCAATGAGATAGATCAGCGCCATAGCGGCAAACGTAGCAGAGGTACCGGCGTTCGCTGCCGCGTCGTTATGTGAGTTAACAGCGCTGAGAGCGAAGAGCCCTCCGAGCATGTAAATCAGGAGTGCTCCCGCACAGAGCGATAGGGCAATGTACGTTGACGACAATCGCCAGAAGTAAAGATCGACGGCACGCAAGCCGCGAACCGTCGCTACAATCCATCCAGTAAACGAAGCTGGGATGATGAGGATGCCGATAGCACGAACCAGCGTGTTCGGCGTTGCAATAGCTGAAATTGCCAATGGTGCAGAGGCGAGGAATGCGAATAGCATCACAATGCCTGACCAGTCGGCGGCATTTCTTGGTGCAGCGCCATGAAGAGATTTGAGCGCTGCATCTTTCAAAGTGACATTCGCTCCGTCAGTAACCTGTAGGGCGACTTGCTTGTTTAGCCTGAATATCCAGAAGGCAATCGCCACCAAACCGGCAATCAAGATTGACATCCAAATAGTGAGCGTTGAGTTCGCTAGTATGGTTGAAGTCGCAGTGTTGGCGTTTCGAGGCTGATAGTCAGCGGCCTGCGCTTGGCGTTGCCGTTCTTGCTTTTGCTGAATCCGGGCTGGTCTCTCGGCCCGGAATTCATCGGCGGATGGCTGAGAGGCAGCGCTACCCGGCGAAGCCAGCGATGGCGGTACGGCTGGCTGGGTGGGTACAGGCGTTGCGACGTTAGGGGCGTTGGCAGAGTTGTCTGGGAAATAGTTTCCCATCTCAGATCGCCGGTGCCTCGCGGGACCTTGACCGTTCTCTACGGTGTTTTCTGCACATCGCGATATGAGAGGCTTAACGCGAGAATCTGAGGGCAATATTGCTTGATCGACCAGGTAGCGGATACTCAAGCCGTTCTGAGCCAATTGCGCGCTGACGCATCGGAACGTCGTCGGAGATAGCTGGTGCCAGGCAAAGTTGGCGACAGCCACAGGCTCGGAAATCTGCTGGGCTTCAGTCGCGGATATAGAGGAACCAAACAGTAGTACGGCGACGGCAGCAGCAATGCGCATGGAACCCCCAAAGATAAAATATAATGACGGTTTAAGACGACATACATTTGTCGGTTTAAACCGGTGTCGCTATAACCGACAACAGATTTTTCTTGGCGCATGGATTTGCGCCGTACCTTTGCAGCCAATGTGGTTAAGCTGAGAGCCGAGAGGGGCATCTCTCAGGAGGAATTGGCCCATCTGGCCGAGATTAACCGGTCGTATCTGAGCGACCTTGAGACCGGTAAAACGTACGTCGGCCTCGAGATAATGGGCAAAATAGCCGACGTTCTCGGGGTGGAAGGGGCCGACCTTCTGAAGAAGATCAAGCCCTCCCCCAAGCGCAAGTGACTCTTATCGCCCGGCCTTTTTATCCTTGGCAGCCTTGAAGTTTGCTCGTACAGCGTTCGCACATGCGGTCAGGGCTTCATCCAGACCTCCGGCGACTGCCACGGCTTTCACTTCGTCCAGCTGCGCGACCAGATCGTCAAACGTCGCTGCCTTGAGCGTGGACATACCCTTCTTCATCTCCAGCGGCTGTTTGCCGTACCGAAGCTGGAAATAGATCGTGCCATTCCCATCGACCCAGAACTGCTCGCGGGAAATCCGCTTTCCCTCTCGGAAGAGTCCGATCTTGTTGATCTGCTGATCGATGCTGGCGGCAAGCCTGTTACGGCGCTGCAAAATCGGATTGCTGGTCGTCGGCTTCTGAACAGAGACAAGTGAAAGTGCAGACATGGCATTTGCTCCGGTTGAATTGACGGAGCCCGCGTCACTCAAAACTAGACCCAAGACAACGGCTCGAAAATCACCCGCTGACACACGCGGTTAGGTTGCAGAGGCGGGAATCCCACCGATGAGGATTCCCATGATCGATCTCACCCGACGATTGTTGTTGCAACTTTCGCTCGCTGGCACGGCATCTGCCTGCTCCGATAAAACAAGCGCCCGCTCCCCACTTGAGGAATTGTGGATGCAACGAATTCCGCTGCTGCGAGAGCGTCTCGCCATCGAGGGTCGAAGTGATCTCAATTCAACACCCGCCCGAACAGCAGAAACCGGACTTTCATGGGATGCGATCAAGCTGGCAATGGACGCTATCGAGCAGCAGATTTGGACTCTGCCTCCCGATCCAGACACGATCGCTGCACGGCTTCTTATCGACTATGAGAATTACAGCTTAGAAACCGCGACCGAGATTGGCTCACCCAGAGATAGCCTGCGATGGATCGCCGATGCGTATCTTCGCGTTCATTTCAAAGATTTAAGCAGCTTTATTTTTCGATCGACCTGAAGTTGGAAGCTCGATCTTTCGTTTCTCGATGATGACCCGGAATGCTGCATCTTTCGCTGCGAGCCGCTCGCGTTCCTGCTGTTCGGCAATTTCCATTATGGAGTCATGGATACGCAAAGCTTGAGCGTTTAATTCTCTCACGCCTTGGGCAGTCAGTGTGGACCGGTTGCCTACGGTTTCGAGCGGATAGCCACCATAGCGCAGCTCAAAGAACAACCTGCCGCAGCGTCCCATCCATAACTGATTGGACGAGATCAACCGTCCAGGTCTTGGCACGCTTTTAGGAGAGATTGGCGTAATAACCAACCCGAACTCACGCTCCTTGGCCGTCAATCGTCGCCCTCGGAATGTCGGCCATTCATCGTGTATTTGGGACATTCTACCCTCCCCATGGGACGGCCATCCCCGAAATTAAATTCATGGACAACGACTAATCGGACACGATGATCCTAAATATGGGATGGTAAAAAAGCCGATGGCCAAGAAGCCCCCAAGACCTCCCGTTCCACCTCCGACTGCTCGGCAACTGGCAGATGCTTTCCTGACCTCATCGATCATGGATGTCTCGGGATGGCATTCGATCGTGGCCGTCTCGCTCAACTTCAAGCTTCAGCTCCGATCAGACCACGGATCGATGACGGTATTGACGGAAGACATCTGCCGCCAACAATTACTCGGCTTCGGCGTGGCTCTGGACCGACTCGTATACGGGAATGCCGCTCGGCGTTATGGGAAGCGGGTTCGCCGTGTCGTTGTTCTTGAGAACGGAGAAGACCGTGTCTGGCACGCGCATCTCGCGATGGAGAAACCGCCGACTATGGCGGATGTGAAATTCCGCAAATTGGTCATGGAGGCATGGGATAAATGCCCTTGGTCTGGACGACAGGAAGACATCCAGCTCGACGCTGATGAGGGCTGGATGGATTATTTAGGGAAAATCCGATCCAAACGCGAATTTATTTCTTGGTCTGACTGTGTGGTGGTCGAGGCCTGCTTCAACGACGCTAAATAAGCGACATAGACCCGTCGTTCATTCTGTTGAAGATTTTTCCGTATATGAATCCTGGTTGACCGATCCAATCGAAGCTCCATGAAAACATGTTCCGAGCTTTATCCTGAGTATTGTCAAAATTATAAAATCAAAGATCAAGCCACGTTTAAACCACTTCCAACGACATCAACACCATCCAATAAAATCTGATCACCACGTATCGATCACCAACGCAGAGTCATTTCTGCCTGTGTGATGGATACGATTCATGGCAGCGATATCATCAGACCGTTCCAGCCGCAGCTAAGTAATAGACCAGCATCAATGGCGGTGTTGGGGTTATGAAAGGTGATCGTATGAGCGAGTTGGATACTTTGGTTTTAAATGATGTGGTTGAAGAACGTATGAGTTCATTCAGTAGGTGGTTGGATGAACTCAAGCCGACTAGCAAGAAAGAGATCGATACGTTGATTGCTTTGCTTTTGGCGTGTCATAAAATCGATGGTTATAATCTTATTGGCGGTCGATATCAGATCGTGAGTATCAATGGCGATTGGATTGTCGGAGAATTTGGTCGAGCGAGTTTATATATTGAGGGTGATTCGTTTCGCTTGCGTGTGATCGAGATGCTGAAGTGCATACGGAAAGACTTGTAGGGGGAGACAAGTCGATGTCTGCATCAAAGCAACCCAAGGAAACGGTAATACGTCATCGGAATGTATTTACAGGTGAGATCGTCGAAGAGGTTATCGTCAAGAAGCCGAAGCCAAGACGGGTTCAACCACAACGATATTACTCACAGCGACAGCGATACGTTTATGGTGATAACGATATCGTTGAATGGTTTAAGTCGAATGCTCCGGAGACGCTAGCGGAAGTCGAAGATTTACGACGTGCTCTGAAAACACGGAAGAGAGCCGGAAAATACGACATCACGATCATCTTCACGCAGCACACGGGAAGACGGTTGATCAAAGTATGGGGTCCGAAGAGCCAAGTCGTGATCGTCAGCCAGAGTTCGCGAAAGCTATTCAATAAGAAACTACGCAACCGAGAGATTTATCTGGAAGAGCTTCGCGATCAGTTCGGTCAGTGGTAAAAAATACACAACGCCCGACCGAAGGTCCTCGCGAAGCGAGCAATCAAGAATAAAAAAGGGAGCTCGAAAGCTCCCTTTAGTTTTTAGAACCGAATCAGGCCGAGCCTGCCGAGCAAATGCCTAACCTCAGTGGGAGAGCAGGTTTCAAGGCAGCAAAGAGCTACGTTGTGTTCCGGCTGTAACGTCGAGATAGCCGCAAGAAGCCGATCATCAGTAACCCAATCGGGGATCCGCCAGATGATCGAAACGAACCAGCCGCCTTCTTCAGACCCCTCAATGACAGCCGCAAAATCTACAAGCCAACCTGGATTGCCTGCGCAGGTCGATACTGTCCTGCAGAGGTCCTCCAGATATTTCTCACAGTATTCTGCGGGTGCGGATACTCCGATTTCTACGGCACCACCGATAGAAAAGAGCCCACGCACCGAGTGATGGTCGTATGTAGGATCATCCTCATCTAAGCGAAGATAGAACTTCGTGCCGTTCTCCGCCTGACGTGCTTTTGGAAAGGTCGCAACAGGGCGGGGAGGTCGAGGAGTTCGGAAGGCCGTGAAGTCAATAATATTGGATTGCATTTAAATCCCTGTAGTGAAGGCGAGCAGGCAAGCGTGTTCGGTGACACGGGAGGTGCCTTTTCGCGGGTTGAACTTTCTTCACCACTTGGGGGAGTTGCAGCTCTCGGCTGCGCCCGGCTACCTGACAAACGTCGGGTCAAGGGAACATGAAGCATATATACTCTAGTCGAGCAAATCTGTCAATTAACGATGAGATAACAATACTTTACTTAATTTAATTGGACTTCATATAAGGAGATGATGCCCGCCCGCGGCGGCGATTTCGAGTGCACGCTTCGCGCTTTCCTGGCCCTTGATGTCGCGCAGGTCGAGCGTCTCGCTCGCCTGTTCGGCGATTCTGGGTTGGGGCCGCGACAGCACCTGCGTGCCCTTGAAGTGGTTGGCGATCTGGATCAGCGAGCCTGCGGCGATGATCTCAAGCTCGGGGCTCGCCCACGCGGCTTCCGCGCCGCAGGCCGCAGGGCAGATCAGGCCATGGTCGCGCGCATTGGCACCGATCGCGGCGGGCAGCACGCCCGCCACCGGCGCGATCGAGCCGTCGAGGCCGAGTTCGCCGAGCACGGTGAAATCCGCCAGCGCGTCGGGCGGGATCGCGCCAATGGCCGCCATCAGGCCGAGCGCGATGGGGAGGTCGTAATGGCTGCCTTCCTTCGGCAGGTCGGCGGGGGCGAGATTGACGGTGATGCGGCGCGCGGGCAGCGCAAGCCCCGAGGCGATCAGCGCCGCGCGGACCCGCTCGCGGGCTTCGGAGACGGCCTTGTCCGGCAGCCCGACGATGGAGAAAGCGGGCAGCCCCGGCGCGACCTGAACCTGCACATCGACGGCGCGCGCCTCGATGCCCTCAAACGCCATGGTGGAGACGTGCTGAACCATCAGGAGCCCACCTCGCCGGAAGTAGCTGGTGGAACTCTACCCTTTTGGCAGATCAGTGCAAGAACATTAAAAGAACAAATGTGGATTGTGTGACCTGAAAGGCTCAGGTCAGGGCAGGCGCCAGAGTCACATTCCCTGCCGCGAGGTTCGGCAGCTTGGGCCGCAGTTTCAGCCCAAAGACGTGCGGAAAGCGCATCAGCTCGATATCGAAATCGGCGGCGGGAATCGGGATCGCCTCACTGGCAGCTTTGGGGCCATAGAGCCGGCCCCAGACGTCGATCCTGGCGAATTGCGGCACCTGGGAGAGGCGCAGATTGCCGATGCTGCCGGTGAAGTTCAGCATCTCGCGAGCGCGATCATTCATCATGATGACCCAGCCATCCTTGGTGTGGCCGACATCGTTGGCAATCGGGCAGGCCACCACCATGGCGTCCGGCGCGGTCTTGAACAACTGGTCGTAGACTTCCCGGTGATGATCGATCAGTTCCGAATAGACCACGATGCAGACGGCGGCATCGCCGACCGGCACGGGTAGCACCAGGCGCTGCCAGATCTTACCGTTCTGCGAGGTCGGCAGCGTGTAGCGCAGGCAGGCGGGGATCAGGCTGTCGGCGACCTTGCGATAGACCTGTGCATATTCGCGGCTCATCGGATTGCCGCTGGCCGACAACAAGACCCCGGCGCGGTCGCGGCCGATCGCCTTTTGCACGGCTTCGCCGACATAGGTGTAGACGAAGTCGTCGCCCGCGGTCATCAGGTAAACGAGGTTCTCACGCAGCGGATAACTCGATTCCTCGGTGAGACGCTGCAATGTCAGGTCGCCGGTGGCTTGCAGGGTTTTCCATTTGGCCCACAGGAATTCCATCGCGGCCGTCGTGAGCTCGCGCGGAATCGATGTGCCGCTGAAAACCTCGAGGGACATAAATCAACAATCTGCAATTGAAGACGACGCCGCTTACCAGCAATAAACCCAAGGTAAAGGCGGGCAACAATCTGGCAGATGATTATCAGTAATTCCTTAAAGGGGGGATCGAAAAAACCTATCGTCGCCGGGCCTCGATGGCGTTCCAGATATGGGCGGCGACGTCCGGCCCGCCGAGATTGGCGATGGCGCGGATACCGGTGGGCGAGGTGACGTTGATCTCGGTGAGATGGCCGTCGATCACGTCAAGGCCCACAAACAGAAGGCCTTTTTCCTTCAGGCTGGGGCCAACCCGTTCGCAGATCTCCCGCTCGCGGGGGGTGAGATCCGTCGCCTTGGCGGCACCGCCGCGCACCATGTTCGAGCGTAGGTCATCCGGCGCGGGGACGCGGTTGACCGCGCCCGCGAATTCGCCGTCCACGAGGATGATGCGCTTGTCGCCCGCCTTCACGCCGGGCAGGAATTTCTGCACCACCCACGGCTCGCGGAAGGTCACCGAGAACAGGTCGTAGAGCGAACCGAAATTCATGTCCTGCGCGGCGATCCTGAACACGGCCGCACCGCCGTGGCCGTAGAGCGGCTTGAACACCACGTCGCCATGCTCCTTGCGGAACAGCTCGATCTCCTCCTTGTCGCGCGAAATCAGCGTCGGCGTCATCAGGTCGGAAAATTCCATCACGAAGATTTTTTCCGGCGCATCGCGCACGCTCGTGGGATCGTTCACCACCAACGTCTTGGGGTGGATGCGCTCGAGCAGATGCGTGGTGGTGACGTAGGCGAGATCGAACGGCGGATCCTGTCGCAACAGCACCACGTCGAAGGATTGCATGTTGGTGTGTTTGGCTTCGCCGAGCGTGAAATGATTGCCGGGTTCGTCGCGCACCTGAAGCGGTTGCACGAAGGCCACCACATCCTTGCCTGACAGCGAGAGACGCTCGGGCGTGTAATAGAATAATTCGTGCCCGCGCTTCTGCGCTTCCAGCAACATCGCGAAGGTCGAATCGCCGCGCACGTTGATGCGCGCGATCGGGTCCATCTGAACGGCAACTTTCAAGGTCATGGTCGGTCCGGCTGTGGGATGAATCGATAATCAGAAAGTGGAAGTCTCGAACGCTGCTTCCAGATGGCGCGGAAGCCGCCTCGGTGCAATCAATATCACGTCGAAACGGCAGTCCAGATTTGCATGGTCGGGATGCGCGGCGAGCCAGAGCGAGGCTGCGGCGGCGATGCGCTGCTGCTGGCGCGGCGTGACGCTATAGGCGGCATCGTCGAGCGTGTTGCGCGCCTTCACCTCGACGAACGCCAGCGTTGCGCGCCGCTTTGCCACCACGTCGATCTCGCCATGCGGCGTGCGGTAGCGCCGCGCCAGGACGCGGTAGCCTTTTGCACTGAGATAGAGACAAGCGCGCCGCTCGGCGGACAGGCCGGTCTGAAATGCGGTGACGCGCTCGGCTGTAGGATTGTCGGGCGGCGCGCTCATTCGGGCTCATCCTTGTGAGCCAGGGCCAGCGCGCGCGCATAAACCTCGCGGCGCGGATGGCCCGACAGTTCGACCGCGGCGGCAACCGCATCCTTGACGCTGCCATGTGCAAGCTGCTCGCGCAAAAGCGCGTCGAGCTGATCCTCGCTCATGCGTCCGGTGTCTTCCGAGGGCGGGCCGATCACCAGCACGAATTCGCCGCGCGTTTCCAGTTGGGCAGCCTGCGCGTCGACATCTGCAAGCGAGAAGCGACGGATATCCTCGTGCAGCTTGGTCATCTCGCGGCAGATCGCGATATCGCGGGCCCCAAGAATGTCGGCGAGATCGCGCAAAGAGTCCTGCACCCGCGCGCCGGATTCGAACAGCACCAGCGTGACGCCGATCCGCGCCAACTCGGTGATGCGGTTGCGGCGCGCGCCTTCCTTGGCGGGCAGGAAGCCCTCGAAGAAGAAACGGTCGGTCGGCAATGCCGCGACCGACAGCGCTGCGAGAATCGAGGAAGGGCCCGGCAGCGCGCGAACCGCGAAGCCCACGGCGCAGGCCTCACGCACCAGCTTGAAGCCGGGATCGGAAATCAGCGGCGTGCCAGCATCCGACACCAGCGTGACCGACCCCCCTTGCGCGAGGCGCGCGAGAATCTTCGGCCGCATCGCAGCCGCGTTGTGTTCGTGATAGGGCGACAGCGGCACGGTGATGCCGTAGCGGTCCAGGAGCTTGCGGGTGACGCGGGTATCCTCGCAGCAGATCACGTCGCTGCCCGCCAGTGTCTCCAGCGCGCGCAGCGTGATGTCGCCGAGATTGCCGATCGGCGTGGCGGCGAGATACAGTCCCGGTGGCGCTTTCGGAACGATGATGGCGTGCCCCGCCACCAGAATCTGTCGCGAAACTGCGGTGGTGTCGGTATCCGGGCGGGGGGACGGGCGAGACATGAGGTCAGTGTAGCCTGTCCGCGCGGAATCGTCTTGCTGCACGCGCAAGGAATGAACGATCCAGACTTCAGAATTTCAAAAGCTTCAGAATCCAAAGCTTAGAATTCCAAAGGCTTGGAAATTCGCAGGGGTCACAAATTCTTCGTTTTCCCGTATGGTGGTCGCCAAGAAGTCTGAATTTGGCTCCAGATCGGTCCGTCATGGTGTCCGGGCCGATCAAGGAGCCGGTCTGAAAGAGAATTGATGACGGTCCCGACCCATCCTTCAAAATCCAGCCTCCTGACCACCCGCCGCAGCGCTGTCGGGCTGATCCTCGGTGCGCCGCTGCTCGCCGGATGCGCGGGCATGTCCGGGCTGACAGGCACCGATCAGCCGCCGCCGGGCCCTTCGGGCCCGCAGCAGGAAGCGATTGCCGTCGGCAAGGGGCAGGTCAAGGTCGGGCTGATTCTGCCTTTGTCGGGCGCGGGCAATGCCGGCATCGCCGGCAATTCGATGAAGAATGCCGCCGAGATGGCACTGGCGGAATTCCAGAATCCCGACATCCAGCTTCTCATCAAGGACGATGCCGGTACCCCGCAAGGCGCGCAAACCGCCGCGCAACAGGCGCTGGGCGAAGGCGCGGAGATCATTCTCGGGCCGCTGTTCGGGCTTTCGGTCGCGGGCGTGGCGCAGCAGGCGCGGTCGCGCAACATTCCGGTGATCGCGTTTTCCACCGACGCCAGCGTTGCCGGGCAGGGCGTCTATCTGTTGAGCTTCCTGCCGGAATCCGACGTCAACCGCATCACCGATTATTCCACCAGCACCGGCAAGCGCTCCTTCGCGGCGCTGTTGCCGGAGAATGCCTACGGCAACGTCGTCGAGGCCGCGTTCAAGCAGGCGGTGGCGCGCAAGGGCGCGCGCATGATCGCTTTTGAAAAGTACACGAGCGATCCGAACCAGGTGCAGACCGCCGTACGCAACGTCGCGCAGGCGCTGGGCGGCGCCGACGCGCTGCTGCTCGCCGATGACGGCGACGTGCTGGTGCAACTGTCATCGCAACTTGCCGGTGCGGGTGCGGATCTCAAGCGCGTGCAACTGCTCGGCACCGGGCTGTGGGACAACCCGAAAGTATTCGCCGATCAGCATCTGCAGGGCGGCTATTACGCGGCTCCCGATCCGTCCGGCTATCGCGCCTTCGCCAAGCGCTATCGCGGCAAATACGGGCAGGACCCGGTGCGCACCGCGACGCTGGCCTATGATGCGGTGGCGCTGGTGGCGGCGCTGTCGCGCGTGAATTCCGGCGGCGGGCCGCGCTTCTCGGCCGAAGTGCTCACGAATGTGTCGGGATTCACCGGCATCGACGGGCTGTTTCGCTTTCGTCCCAATGGCACCAACGAGCGCGGTCTCGCCGTGCTGCGCGTGGCGGCGAGCGGTGGACAGATTGCGTCGGCCTCGCCGAAGAGTTTCGGGGCGTAATTTTTCGGATTACGCCGCGAGGTCGGCGACCACGGCATCGAGCAGAGGAAAGCCGTCCTGCGTCACGCGCAGTCGCCCGCTCTCGTCCATCACGATGGCGCCGTCTTCCTTGAGCGCGGCGATGCGGTGTGGATCGAGCGGGCGTCCGGCGAGTGCCGCATAGCGCTTCGGATCGATGCCTTCCGCAAGGCGCAGGCCCATCAGCAGAAATTCATCGGCGCGCTGTTCGCTGTCGAGCAAATCTTCGGTCGCGATGCCGTGGCCGTCTTCCTCCACGCGCGTGAGCCATGCTTCCGGCCGCTTGTCGGTTGCGGTCGCGTGACGGATGCCGCCGATATCGAGCCGCCCATGCGCGCCGGGGCCGATACCGGCATATTCCTGGCCCCGCCAGTAGACGAGGTTGTGGCGGCACTCCGCGCCGGGCCGCGCGTGATTGGAAATCTCGTAAGAAGGCAGGCCATGCGCGGCGCAGACCTCCTGCGTCACGTCGTAGAGTTGGCGCGCGAGGTCCTCGTCAGGTGTTTTCAATTTGCCCGCGCGGTGCAGGCCGAAGAACGGCGTGCCTTCCTCGATGGTCAATTGATACAGCGACAGATGTTCGGCGGCTTCCGAGATCGCCACTTTAAGTTCGCGCGTCCATGCGTCCGCGCTCTGGTCCGGGCGCGCGTAGATCAGGTCGAACGAATAGCGGTCGAACGAACGGCGCGCGATGGCGACCGCATCGAGCGCCTCGCGGGCACTGTGCATGCGGCCCAGCGCTTTCAGCGAAGCGTCGTCGAGCGCCTGCACGCCAAGCGAAACGCGGTTGACGCCCGCTGCGCGATAACCCGCAAAGCGCGTCGCCTCGACGCTGGTGGGGTTGGCTTCAAGCGTGACCTCGACGCCCTTATCGACATTCCAGTGCTGTCCGATGGCATCGAGCACCGCGCCGACCGTCTGCGGCTTCATCAGCGACGGCGTACCGCCGCCGAGGAAAATCGACGTTACCGTGCGGCCGGGCGTGCGCGCCGCCGTGGTCGCGATCTCGCGCGCAAAAGCGCGCGCAAAACGCTCCTCATCGATCGCGGTGTGGCGGACGTGGCTGTTGAAATCGCAATACGGACATTTCGACAGGCAGAACGGCCAGTGCACATAAACGCCAAAGGCATTTTGCGCGTCAGCGGGCAAGGCAGATCTCCGCAAGCTTCACGAAGGCCTTCGCGCGATGCGACAGGCCCAAGCCGAGCGGCGGCAGGCCGTGCTTCTCGATGCTCGTCATCTCGCCGAACGTACGCCCATGGCCGTCCGGGAGGAAGGCTGGATCGTAGCCGAAACCGGCGTCGCCGCGCGGCGGCCAGACCATCGCGCCGTTGACGCGCTCCTCGACTTCTTCGAGATGCCCGTCAGGCCACGCCACGCACAGCGCGGAGACGAAATGCGCCTTGCGCTGCGCCGGTGCAGTCGCGCCGCGCTCCTGCAACAGCCGCTCGATCTGCGCCATCGCTGCCATGAAATCCTTCGACGGTCCCGCCCAGCGCGCCGAATAGATTCCCGGCTGGCTGTCGAGCGCATCGACGCACAGGCCGGAATCGTCGGCAAAGGCTGGCAGGCCGGTTGCGTTCGCCGCAGCTTCCGCCTTGATGCGCGCATTGGCGGCAAACGTGGTGCCGGTTTCTTCCGGCTCCGGCAGATTCAATTCGCCTGCCGATACGGCCTCGATGCCGTAAGGCGCGAGCAGTTCGCGCATCTCGGCGAGCTTGCCGGAATTGTGGGTGGCGATGACGAGGCGGCCGGTGATGTGGCGGTGACTGGGCATTACGCCATCGCGATCTTCTGCAATTCCACGAGACGGCCGACGCCGCTTTGCGCCAGCGCCATCAGTTTGAGGAATTCATCCTGCGAGAACGGCGTGCGCTCCGCAGTGCCCTGTACCTCGACGAGGCGGCCGTCACCGGTCATGACGAAATTCGCGTCCGTCTCGGCTTCCGAATCCTCGGCATAGTCAAGGTCGAGCACCGGGGTGCCGTTGTGGATGCCGCACGAGATCGCGGCGACATTGTCGCGCAGCACGTTGTCGTTCTTGAGCATGTTGCGCGCCTTCATCCATTGCAGGCAGTCGGCGAGCGCGACCCATGCGCCGGTGATGGACGCGGTGCGGGTGCCGCCATCGGCCTGGATCACGTCGCAGTCGACGGTGATCTGGCGTTCGCCAAGGGCGACGAGATCGACGGTGGTCCGCAGCGAGCGGCCGATCAGGCGCTGGATTTCCACGGTGCGCCCGCTCTGCTTGCCGGCCGAAGCCTCGCGGCGGACCCGGTCATGGGTGGCGCGCGGCAGCATGCCGTATTCGGCGGTGACCCAGCCTCGGCCCTGGCCCTTGAGCCATGGCGGCAGCCGCTCCTCCAGCGTCGCGGTGACGAGCACATGGGTGTCGCCGAATTTCACCATGCAGGAACCTTCGGCGTATTTTACCACGCCGCGCTCGAGTGAGACGGGGCGCAGTTCGTCGGGCGCGCGGCCGCTGGGACGCATGTTTTTCTCCAAAAGCAGGAAATGATCTTGTGAATGATCTTAAGAACGATCTTGGGCTGCTTTTAGGGGCGCCCGCCGCGCGCGGCAAGGCCGAACAGGCGGTGCAAGGGGGGTGCAAGGTGCTTGTCAGCCGCGCGCGGCGGGAACACATTAAGCCTTGAACTGATAAGTTCTTGGATTGATGTCTCCACAGGAGCAAAGGTTGTCTCACCACGACCCGAAAGACTCGCTGATTACCCCGAGCGCGGCGCTGTCCCAGCTCAACGAGCGTTCCCGCGATATTTTTCGGCAAATTGTCGAGAATTATCTCGCCACCGGCGAGCCGGTCGGTTCGCGCAACATCTCGCGAATGATCTCGGTCCCGCTGTCGCCTGCTTCCGTGCGCAACGTGATGGCGGACCTCGAACATCTCGGCCTGATTTACGCGCCGCATACGTCCGCAGGACGGCTGCCGACCGAGCTTGGGTTACGCTTTTTCGTCGATGCGCTGATGCAGGTCGGAGACCTCACGGAGGACGAGCGGCAATCGATCCAGGCGCAGTTGGCCGCCATCGGCAAGCAGCAATCGATCGAAGCCACGCTGAGCGATGCGATGACGCGCCTGTCGGGCCTCACGCGCGCCGCCGCCGTGGTGCTGACGGGCAAATCGAACACGCGGCTCAAACATATCGAGTTCGTGCGGCTGGAGCCCGAGCAGGCGCTCGTCGTGCTGGTCGCCGAAGACGGCCAGATCGAAAACCGTATTCTCGCGTTGCCGCCGGGCGTGCCGTCCTCGGCGCTGGTGGAAGCCTCGAACTTCCTCAACGCCCGCATCCGTGGCCGCACATTGAGCGAGGCGCGCGCCGATCTGGAAGCGGCATTGGCACAGAGCCGCAACGAGCTAGATCAGCTCACGCAGAAGATCATTTCCGCCGGCGTCGCATCATGGTCGGGCGGCTCAAACGACGAGCGCCGTTTGATCGTTCGCGGCCATGCCAATCTGCTCGAAGACCTTCACGCCATGGAGGATCTGGAGCGGGTACGGCTGTTGTTCGACGACCTGGAGACCAAGAAGGGCGTCGCCGACCTGCTCGGCCTTGCGGAACGCGGCGACGGCGTGCGGATTTTCATCGGCTCGGAAAACAAGCTGTTTTCGCTGTCGGGCTCCTCGACCATCACCGCGCCCTATCGCGACAGTTCCGGCCGCATCGTCGGCGTGCTCGGCGTGATCGGCCCGACGCGGCTGAACTACGCGCGCGTCATCCCGATGGTGGATTATGCGGCGCGCATCGTCAGCCAGATGCTCGGCAAATAGGTATTTTGGGCGGGCGTCCGCGCTTGATTTTTGGCGGCCAAACGACGATATGCCAGCCGTACACCCTTAATCAGACAGTGGAAGCGTGATGACCGATAACGACGGCCGGAAGGAATTTTCTGAAGCGGCGGAGAACGCGGGCAGCAAGCCCGGCGAACCGCGCGTCTCCAAGCCGTACATCATGCCCGACGACCCGGAGGAGACGCCCTCCGAGGCGCTCGTCAAGGAAGCCGCTGAAGCCAAGGACAAGATGCTCCGCACGCTGGCGGAGATGGAGAATCTGCGCAAGCGCACCCAGCGCGAGGTCGCGGACGCGCGCGCATACGGCATCGCCGGTTTCGCGCGCGATATTCTGGAAATCGCCGACAATCTGCAGCGCGCGCTCGACGCGGTGCCTGCGGAAGCGCGTGCCACGGCGGATGCAGGCCTTACAGCGCTGATCGAAGGCGTCGAGTTGACCGAGCGCTCGCTGCATCGTTCGCTCGAGAAGAACGGCGTCAAGAAGTTCGATCCGATGGGCGAGAAGTTCGATCCGAACGTGCATCAGGCGATGTACGAGGTTCCGGATAATTCGGTTGCGCCCGGCACCGTCGTGCAGGTGATCCAGACCGGCTACATGATCGGCGACCGGATGCTTCGTCCGGCACTGGTCGGGGTCTCGAAGGCCGAGCCCAAACCCGCCAACTGATCGAAGCGTTCCGACTCTTACTTTGCGCTGATGCCGTCGCGGACGGTGCGGAAGCGCGTGAACGCCTCCGACCACTCGGACTGCGGGGCGCTGGCGACAATGCGCAGAGTCGCGGAGCCTGAGCCGAAGCGCAGCCACTGCACCACCCGCACCGGCGTGTTATCCTTGCCGGTGACGCCTTCGATGCGAGTCTCGAAGCCGGGGCTGCCGTCGATCCGCAGCGGCTCGTTGTTGGTCATCTTGACGTCGCGCAGGCCCGCGATGTTGGCGGCGAGATCGCGCGCAAAGCGGCCGCGATCTTCCACCTGAGTGGGTCCACCCTGCATGATGCCGACCATAATGTAGGCGGAGCTGTCGAGCTTGGCATCGTCGCCGCCATCGCTGAGCAGCACCGCCGAGCGCGGTGCGATGGTGCGCACATGCTTGAAGCCCGCGAGATCGCCGAGCTTGAAGTTGAGCTGGGACAGTTGCTCCTCGACCGGAATTTCGGCGCGCGTCACCGTGCTCGCGAGCATCTTGCGGATATTGGCCTCGGAATAGGCGTCGCCTGCGTCGCCGCGCACCTGCACGATGACGTAGCCGGTGAATTTGTTGCCCGGCAGCAGCAGCGTGTAGTTCGACACCTCGGTGTCGCCGTCCTTGCCGGTTTCGGTCAGCAGATAACCCTGCCGCGCGGTGGTGGAGAAGGCTTGCGGCTTTGGTGAGCCCGCCGGCGTGGAGTTGTTCTTCAGCGCGGTCTCGACGGCCGTGAACGCGGCCTCCGGGATTTCCGACAGGCCGACCCGCACCTTCTGGTCGGAGCTGATGAAGCCGGAAAACTGGGTCGAGGCCGCAAGTCCCTCCAGCGGCACGAGGCCGACGCGGACTCCCGCCGGGAAAACGGCTTCGGCGGCGCGCGCGGGGAGGGCCAGAACGAGGAGAGCGGGGAGCGCCAGCACCGCCCGGCGGAGGGTCATGGAAAGGGTCATCATCGCTAAGCTCCCTGACGCGCGATTGAGGCGGATCGATGGATGGGGGGTTCGATAGCAGCTTCCAGGATGCGCCGACAGGCCCGGCGCGCCGTTCCCGGAATGGCCTCTCCGGGATGTTAACCGGTGAAAACAAATGCCGCCGAATAACGGCTTTCACCCCCTTCGGTCCTTGCGGCCCCTACCGCCCCTCCTATATGAGGCGGAGCGTCGCAGAGCGGCGCGCTTGGATTCTCAGGGGGTTGGGTGCGGTGCGCCGTCAGGGCCCGGCCAATCCGCCGCAAAAGAAGGATAGAGGGACAATGGGAAAGGTCATTGGGATCGATCTCGGCACCACCAATTCGTGCGTTGCCGTCATGGATGGCAAATCGCCGAAAGTTATCGAGAACGCGGAAGGCATGCGGACGACCCCGTCCATCGTCGCCTTCACCAATGACGGCGAGCGCCTCGTCGGTCAGCCGGCCAAGCGCCAGGCCGTCACCAATCCGGAAAATACGATTTTCGCCGTGAAGCGCCTGATCGGCCGCCGCTACGACGATCCGACCGTCGAGAAGGACAAGAAGCTCGTCCCCTACAAGATCATGAAGGCATCGAACGGCGACGCCTGGGTCGAGGCTTCGGGCCAGACCTACTCGCCTTCGCAGGTTTCCGCTTTCATCCTTCAGAAGATGAAAGAGACCGCTGAAGCCCATCTCGGCCAAAAGGTCGATCAGGCGGTCATCACTGTTCCCGCATATTTCAACGACGCCCAGCGTCAGGCCACCAAGGACGCCGGCAAGATCGCCGGCCTCGAAGTGCTGCGCATCATCAACGAGCCGACCGCTGCAGCGCTCGCCTACGGCCTCGACAAGTCGAAGCAGGGCACCATCGCGGTGTACGACCTCGGCGGCGGCACGTTCGACGTGTCGATCCTTGAGATCGGCGACGGCGTGTTCGAGGTGAAGTCGACCAACGGCGACACCTTCCTCGGCGGCGAAGATTTCGACATGCGCCTCGTCGGCTATCTCGCCGACGAATTCCAGAAGGAGCAGGGCATCAACCTGCGCAACGACAAGCTCGCTCTGCAGCGCCTGAAGGAAGCTGCGGAAAAAGCCAAGATTGAGCTGTCCTCGACGACGCAGACCGAAGTTAACCTGCCGTTCATCACGGCGGATGCGACCGGCCCGAAGCATCTGACCATGAAGCTCACCCGCGCCAAGTTCGAGGCGCTGGTCGACGATCTCGTGCAGAAGACGATCGAGCCCTGTCGCAAGGCGCTGAAGGATGCCGGTCTTTCGGCTGGCGAAGTCGGCGAGGTGGTTCTGGTCGGCGGCATGACCCGCATGCCGAAGATCCAGGAGATCGTGAAGCAGTTCTTCGGCAAGGAGCCGCACAAGGGCGTCAACCCGGATGAAGTCGTCGCCATCGGCGCGGCCATTCAGGCAGGCGTGCTGCAGGGCGACGTCAAGGACGTGCTGCTGCTCGACGTGACCCCGCTCTCGCTCGGCATCGAAACGCTGGGCGGCGTGTTCACGCGCATCATCGAGCGCAACACCACGATCCCGACCAAGAAGAGCCAGGTGTTCTCGACAGCCGAGGACAATCAGGGCGCCGTGACGATCCGCGTCTTCCAGGGCGAGCGCGAAATGGCGGCCGACAACAAGGCGCTCGGCCAGTTCGACCTGATGGGTATTCCGCCGGCGCCCCGCGGCATGCCGCAGATCGAGGTCACCTTCGACATCGACGCCAACGGCATCGTCAACGTCTCGGCCAAGGACAAGGCGACCGGCAAGGAACAGCAGATTCGCATCCAGGCGTCGGGCGGGTTGTCGGAATCCGAGATCGAGAAGATGGTCAAGGATGCCGAGGCGAACGCCGCCGAGGACAAGAAGCGCCGCGAGGCGGTCGACGCCAAGAACCATGCCGACGCGCTGGTGCATTCCACCGAGAAGGCGCTGGCCGAGCACGGCGGCAAGGTGTCCGAAGGCGACCGCAAGGCGATCGAGGATGCGCTGGCCGATCTGAAGGAAGCCCTGAAGGGCGACGATTCGGAAGCCATCAAGGCGAAGTCCAACACGCTGGCGCAGGCTTCGATGAAGCTCGGCGAGGCGATGTATCAGCAGCAGGCCGAAGCCGATGCCAAGGCCGACGCGGCGAAGGACGCTGCCCACGATGATGTTGTCGATGCGGAGTTCACCGAAGTCGACGACGACAAGACCAACAAGAAGTCAGCGTAAGCGCTTCACGGAAAACCTCCCCCTTGCGGGGAGGTTTTTGCAGGGAGAGTTCCTGTTCTCAGGTTTCTCAGACTCAGATACCCATGCATTTGATCGCTCATGGCTAAGACTTGCTACTACGAGACCCTGGAAGTCGATCGCACGGTCGATGAGGCTGGTCTCAAGACCGCATTCCGCAAGCTCGCGATGAAATGGCACCCGGACAAGAATCCGGGCGATCCTGCGTGTGAGCACAAGTTCAAGGAAATCTCCGAAGCCTACGAGATTCTCAAGGACGGCCAGAAGCGCGCCGCCTACGACCGCTACGGCCATGCCGCGTTCGAGCAGGGCATGGGCGGCGGTGGCCACGGCTTCGGCGCGGGCTTTGCCTCATCCTTCTCCGATATTTTTGAAGACCTGTTCGGCATGGCCGGGCGCGGCAGGGGTGGTGGCCGCGAGCGCGGCGCCGACCTGCGCTACAATATGGAAATCACGCTCGAGGAGGCCTTCCTCGGCAAGACCGCGCAGATCAACATTCCGGTCGCGGTGGCCTGCGAGGCCTGTTCGGGTTCGGGCGCCAAGCCCGGCACCAAGCCGAAAGTCTGCGCGACCTGCGGCGGTGCCGGCCGCGTGCGGCAGGCGCAGGGCTTCTTCACGCTGGAGCGGACCTGCCCAAGTTGCCATGGCCGAGGCCAGAGCATCGACACGCCGTGCCCGTCCTGTTCGGGTCAGGGCCGCGTCCAGAAAGACCGCTCGCTGTCGGTAAATATTCCCGCCGGCGTCGAGGACGGCACCCGCATCCGCCTCTCCGGCGAGGGCGAGGCGGGTGTGCAGGGCGGCCCGGCGGGCGACCTCTATATTTTCCTGTCCGTCGGCTCGCATCAGCTTTTCCAGCGGGACGGCGCCGATCTGCATTGCCGGGTGCCGATTTCGATGGTGACCGCGGCCATCGGCGGCGAGTTCGAGGTTCCTGCGATCGACAGCACCAAGGCCCGGGTCAAGGTTCCCTCCGGCACCCAGTCCGGCCGCCGGTTCCGCATCGCTGGCAAGGGGATGCCGGTGCTTCGCTCGCGCCAGACGGGCGACATGTACGTCCAGGTTGTGGTCGAAACGCCACAGAATCTGACCAAAAAGCAGAAGGAATTGCTGGCGGAGTTCGAAAAACTGTCGTCCGGTGAAACCCAACCCGAGGCTGCGGGTTTCTTCAAAATGGTCAAGGACTTCTTCGGCAACAGGGCGGGTACGGCCTGAGCCGGAACTTGACCGTTCTGGCCTGTCTCCTGTACGTCTTTATGAAGAAAATTTGAAAAAGCCCGGGCTCGTCGGGCTCCCCGCTGGTACCCCCGCCATGGCTGCAGAGTCCGCGCGCGTTCTCAAAAAACCTCTCCGTCTCGACGATGAGGTTCGTTTCCTTCGCTCCTGGATTGAAAAGCCGCTGCACATGGGCGCGGTGATGCCATCGGGCAGGATGCTCGCGCGCACGATGGCGAGCTATGTCGACAAACATTCCGAGGCGCCTGTCATCGAACTTGGTCCGGGCACCGGCGCGATCACCGACGCGCTGGTGGCGCACGGGGTCGAGCAGAAACGTCTCGTCCTCGTCGAGTTCAATCCTGGTTTCTGCGCGCTGTTGCGCGAACGCTATCCGCAGGCGACCGTGGTGCAGGGCGATGCCTATCAGCTCGACAAGACGCTCGCGGCGATCGCGCAACCGGCGAGCGCGGTGGTGTCGGGCCTGCCGCTCGTCACCAAGCCGATGCTGACGCGACTGCGGCTGATGCGCGAAGCCTTCATGAAGCTGATCCCCGGCGCGCCCTTCGTGCAGTTTACTTATTCCGTCGCGCCGCCGATTCCGAAATCGTTGCCGGGCGTGCTGACGCAGGCCTCCGAGCGGATCTGGATGAATGTGCCGCCGGCCCGCGTCTGGGTCTATCGCAAGGCATGAGGCCGCGCCCGCGCTCCGCTCGGCTTTTCCTCTCTGTCAAAACACTTTAGGGCTGCGCATATGGCAGCCGTCAAAATTCTCGTCATTCCGGGCTCGGTTCGCGAAAGCGCGGCTGATGTGCGTCTCGCCGCCGCCATCGTCAAGGAGATCGCGCTCAGCGATCACGAGGCGACGCGAATCTCGCTCGCGGACTTTATGCTGCCGCTGCATCAGGATTTGGGCAATGGCGAAACGCCGCCCGCCGCGCTTGATCTCAAGCGCATGATCGGTGCGCATCATGCGGTGATGCTGGTGACGCCGGAACGACATGCATTGCCGCCGCCGTTGTTGCTCAACGCGATGAGCTGGCTTGCCTCGGTGCGGGAGCGCAATGAATCGCCGTTGCAGGCGTTTCGCGGCAAGCCGTTCGCCATCGCCTCCGTCTCGGACCGCAATGATGGCATCTACGCCGCGCTGACGCTACGCCAGATGCTGACGGCGGGCTTCAATGCGGATGTGATCGCGCCGCAATTGATCGTGGCGCGCGGCGTTGAGGCCTTCGACCGGATGGACCGCTTGCAGGACGACAACGAATTTGCCGCGATGCAGAACCTGGTGCGGGCGTTGATCGACGCCGCGCAACGCATGATGTGAGGAGATGACGTGACCAAGACACCGACCGATCCGCGCGACCGGATGATCGTGGCGCTCGATGTGCCGGGCGTGGCGGAGGCGGAGAAACTCGTCGCCACCCTGGGCGACACCGTGAGCTTCTACAAGATCGGCTATCAGCTCGCTTATGCGGGCGGGCTGCCGATGGCGCACGATCTCGTTCGCGCCGGCAAGAAGGTGTTCATCGACCTCAAGCTGCACGACATCGGCAACACGGTGGCGAACGGCGTCGCGGGCATCGCAAAACTCGGCGCGACATTCCTCACGGTGCACGCCTATCCGCAGACCATGAAGGCGGCGGTCGAGGCGAGCCGGGGCTCCGGTCTTCAGATCCTCGCGGTCACGGTGCTGACCTCCTACAACAACGATGACCTCAAGGAAGCGGGCTACACGCTGGGCGTGGCCGAGATGGTGGCGCAGCGTGCGCGGCAGGCGCAGGCGATCGGCGTCGACGGCATCGTCTGCTCGGCCGAAGAGTCGGCCAATCTTCGCGCCATCCTGGGGCGCGACATCGCGCTGGTGACGCCCGGTATCCGCCCTGCAGGAAGTGCCGCCGGCGACCAGAAGCGGGTGATGACGCCCGCCCGTGCCATCGCCGCCGGGTCCGATTACCTCGTGGTCGGCCGTCCGGTTGTTGCGGCCGCCGACCCGAAAGCGGCAGCGCAGGCCATCGTCGCGGAGATCGCTGCGGCGTCCTGAGCCGATTTCCCGAAATACCTGCGCCGGATAGCGGATTGCCGACGCCATCCGCCCCCGCTATACCCCGAAAGCAATGTGAGGCCGAGATATGTCGGATATGCGTTTGATCGTTGCAGGTGCGGGCGGCCGGATGGGCCGGACGCTGCTTCGCGCGCTCCACGAAACCGAGGGCGCGACGGTGGTCGGTGCGCTGGAAGCGCCGGATTCCGAACTGCTCGGCGAGGATTCCGGCGTGCTGGCCGGGCTTGCGCCGAATGGCATTCCATTGTCGGCCGACCTGTGGACCCTGTCGAAAGATGCCGACGGCATTCTCGATTTTACCGTCCCCGCGGCGACCATCGCCAATGTCGCGATCGCGGCCGAGCGCGGCCTTGTGCATGTCATCGGGACCACCGGCCTGTCGGCCTCCGACAACGCGGTGATCAAGAGCGTCACCTCGCGCGCCATCGTGGTGCAGTCCGGCAATATGAGCCTCGGCGTCAATCTGCTCGCAGCATTGGTGAAGCAGGTCGCGAAATCGCTCGACGACGATTTCGACATCGAAATTCTGGAAATGCACCATCGCGCCAAGATCGACGCGCCGTCCGGCACAGCCTATCTGCTCGGCCAGGCGGCGGCGGAGGGGCGCGGCATTGCGCTCGAAGGCAAGTCGGTGCGCTCGCGCGACGGCTACACCGGCGCGCGCAACCGTGGCGACATCGGTTTCGCGACGTTGCGCGGCGGCACCGTCACCGGCGAGCACACCGTCATCTTCTCGGGCCCCTATGAGCGCATCGAACTGACTCATCGCGCCGAGGACCGCATGATCTTCGCGCGCGGTGCGATCAAGGCCGCGTGCTGGGCGCGCGGCCGCAAGCCCGGTCACTATTCGATGGCCGACGTGCTCGGCATCGGCGGCTGATGAAATCCCGGAATGAGAGTCAAAAGGTATGAGTGATCGTCTTCTCGTGCTCGTCCGCCACGGTCAGAGCGAGTGGAATCTGAAGAACCTCTTCACCGGCTGGAAGGACCCCGACATTACCGCGCAGGGCGTCGAGGAAGCCAAGCGCGCGGGCAAGCTTCTCAAGGAGAAAGGCTTCGCCTTCGATGTCGCCTTCACCTCGGAACTGACGCGCGCCCAGCGCACGCTGTCGCTGATGCTTGATGAGCTTGGGCAGACCGACATTCCCGTGACGAAGAACATCGCGCTGAACGAACGCGACTATGGCGATCTCTCCGGTCTCAACAAGGACGAGGCGCGCAAGAAATGGGGCGACGAGCAGGTGCATATCTGGCGCCGCTCCTACGATGTCGCGCCGCCCGGCGGCGAAAGCCTGAAGGACACGCTGGCGCGGACGCTGCCTTACTACGTGCAGGAGATTCTCCCCTGCGTTCTGCGCGGCGAGCGGACGCTGGTGACTGCGCATGGCAATTCGTTGCGTGCGCTGATCATGGTGCTGGAGAAGCTGTCGCCGGAGGCAATCCTCAAGCGCGAGGTCGGCACCGGCGTGCCGATCATCTATCGGCTCAGGGCCGATGCGACGGTGGAATCGAAGACCGATCTCGCTGGCTAATCGCAGCTATTGGTGCGCGCGGTTTCCCACCCCAACATCGCGCGCTTGCGCGTCAGGCCCCAGTGATAACCGGTGATGGCGCCGCTCTTGCCGAGCACGCGATGGCACGGCACCACGAACGAGATCGGATTCTTGCCGACCGCCGCGCCGACCGCGCGCGAGGCCTTCGGCGCACTGATGGTGCGTGCGATATCAGAGTAAGTGGTGGCCTTGCCCATCGGAATGCGCAGCAGCGTTTCCCACACCCGGATCTCGAAATCGGTGCCGATCAGCACCACGCGCAACGGCCGCTCCGCCTGCCATTGTGATGATTCGAAGATGCGTCTCGCCAGCGCGGCGGTGCCTGCGTGATCCTCGATATAGGTCGCGAGCCTCCAGCGTTCCTGCATGTCCTCCAGCGCAGCGATCTCCTCGCCGGGATCGGCGAAGGCCAGTCCCGCAAGCCCGCGCTCCGTGGCGATGATGACGGCGGTGCCGAATGGCGAGGGGTGGAAGCCGTAACGCAGCGTCAGGCCCGCCGCGCCTTTCTTCCACTCGCCCGGCGACATCGCTTCGTGCGTCACGAACAGATCGTGCAAGCGGCTCGGGCCCGACAGCCCGGAATCGTAGGCGACATCGAGAATGTTGCCGGACTCGCGCAACAGCCGTTTGGCGTTGTCGAGCGTCACCGCCTGCATGAACGCCTTCGGCGTCAGCCCGGCCCAGCGGCGGAACAGATGATGCAACTCGTCCGGCGTGACGCTGACGGCTTCCGCCATCTCCTCGATGGTCGGTTGGCCGCGCCAATGCTCCGAGATGAAGGCGATGGCGCGGTGCACGGTCTCGTAATCGCGCAAGCTCTCGCTGGCAGCGGGTGCCTGCGCGATTTGCGCGCGCAGCGATTTTGCGGAGGCCGGCTCGAATGCAGTCATGGGGTTTTGTATCATCATCGGGGAAAGCTAGGCGCGCCGCAGCCTGCTATCCACCCGATTCCTGAAAACACTCAAGTCAATGGATTGTAGGTCGGGCCACGTCTGGCGTCCTGCAGGGCAAGACGCAAGGCCTTGGCAAAGCTTGCCTTTTCATCGGGGCTCAAAAAGCTGCCGACGGCGACGCTGCGGCCGTGCGACCGCAGATACAGCCGTTCGATGCCGAATTCCTCGTGCTCCTCCTGGTCGAGCCGCACCCAGTGCGGATTGAAGGTCCACTCCATGACATGGCCGCGATGGCTGACGCGGCGCAGCCGCAATTCATGCGGCGTCAGCACCAGATGCTCGGAGGCGCGGGCGCGGGCATAGTTCACGCGGAACGCCCAGTAGATCATCAGCACGTCGAGGCCGAAGAAACCGAACACCGGCCATGCGCCCATGCGCAGGAAGACGACGCCGGCAATAAAGCTGACGATGCTCAGAAACAGCATCAGCGCGAGAAAGCCGCTACGCCCGAGCGAGCGATGCGGCGTCAACTCGGCCGTGAAAATCGGCTTCTCGAAGGCGTCGTGAAAATCGTTGCCGTCTCTCATGGCTGTTCAGTATATCCATCTTCATGGCAAAAAAAGCGGCGCACGCCTCACACCTTCGTAAACCCGGCACAACGGCGAAGGCCGCTGCCAAGAAGGCCAAATCGAAGCCCACGGCAAAGAAGCCCAAGGCTTTGAAAAAACCGGCTGTGAAGACTTCGTCTGCGAAGACATCCGCTCCAAAACTCAAACGCTGGAGTGAGGCGGAGGTTCACACCGCCTTCGCACGGTTCCGTGCGGCCAACCCCGATCCGAAAGGCGAACTCGAACACCTCAATCACTTCACGCTGCTGGTCGCGGTGGTGCTGTCCGCGCAGGCGACCGATGCGGGCGTCAACAAGGCGACGCGCAATCTGTTTCCGATCGCCGACACGCCGGAAAAAATGCTGGAGCTCGGCGAAGCCGGCCTGCGCGAGCATATCAAGACCATCGGGCTTTACCGCGCGAAGGCGAAGAACGTCATCGCGCTGTCAGAGCAGTTGATCGCGCAGCATGGCGGGAAGGTGCCGCGAACGCGCGAGGAACTGGAGACGCTGCCTGGCGTCGGCCGCAAGACCGCGAATGTGGTGCTCAACATCGCCTTTGGTGAAAAGACTATCGCGGTGGACACGCATCTGTTTCGTGTCGGCAACCGTACTTATCTCGCGCCGGGCGCGACGCCGCTGGAGGTCGAACTGGAATTATTGCGCGTGGTGCCGGACGAGTTCATGCGCCACGCCCATCACTGGCTGATTCTACACGGGCGCTACACCTGCATCGCGCGCAAGCCGCGCTGCGAAGTGTGCATCATCAACGATCTGTGCCGCTGGCCGGAAAAGACCACGTTCATGGAAGCGGCAGAAAACGCCTAAGCCTATTCGGTGAAGGTTTGCAGCCGCGCCTTGCGTTCCGGCTCCAGCAGCTCAGGCCGCGGCCCGGACAGCCGCTTGTGGATGTGCACCATGAAGGCCATGCCGAACAAAGGTGTCGCGAGGTTCACGATCGGGATCGACACGAACGCGGCGATGAACAGCCCGGCGATGAACACCTGTGTGCCGTGATGCTTGCGCATCGCCTTGGCCTCGGCTGGTGAGCGGAAGCGCATCGCGGCCAACTCGAAATATTCACGGCCGAGCAGCCATGCGGTGGCGAGGAAGAACACCACGAGGCCGACGCCCGCAAAGAACAAGAACGGCAGCGCCACCAGATAGACCAGCACCGTGAGCCCTGCGGTCTTGCCGCCCTCGATCAGCGCGCGCACGATCGGCAGGGCTTTGCCCGGCATCTCTGCGGGATAGTCCTTGCGCTCGACATGGTCGGCGACGTCATCGACGAACACGCTGGCGACCAGCGATGTCACCGCCGGCATCAGGAAGACCGCGCCGAACACGACGCCGAGACCGGCGGCGATCGACACGATCCACGACAATGCTTCCAGCGTGCCGTGAAAACTTCCGCCCGCCATCTGCTCGGCCCAGGCCTCGCCCGCGCCCGCGAGCCAGTTCAGCACGCGCTGCAGGGCAATGGCGCCGACCACGATCAGGATCAGCGCAAGTCCGATGGACTTCCACAGGATCGCGCGCATCGGCTTCGAGAAAATCTCCGCGAGCGCGCGGATGGCGGCATCGAGCATGGCTGTCTCCCTCTCCTCGTGGGGAAAGATGGCGACGCGCACGTGCGAGAGCAAGTGTCGAGGCAAACCCTGAGGCTAGCCGCGCGATATTCAAAATGATTGGCTTTGTGAAAAGGCCGCAGCCGCGCGTTATTCGGCTGCTTCCGGGACGGTCGCTGCCGCGTTTTCGTTCGCCGGCACCAGCGTCGCCAGTTCGCCGTCTACGGCAAGCCGTAGGGCCGGTGCACCTTGGGGGCCTTCGAAGACTCCCTCTGGAAAGGGATCGTCTTCAGCCGCCACCTCCCGGGGCGGTTTGGGCGTGTCCGCCCAGTGCAGCTTGGTGTAGTCGAAGCCGTATTCGATGGTGGGCTTGACGATCTCGAAATAGGGCGAGATGTCGAAGTCGCGCGGCGTATAGAGCGAGGAATCCCGGATGTAGAGGATCTCGAGCCGCGCCTGACGGCTGCCCGCACGGGTGATGCGCGGCAGGATCGGATAGCGTACCGCGCCGAAAGCCTGCGCGATCAGCGCCGAGCAGATGATCTTGGTCGGATCGCCTGAGCCGAGCGCCAGCATCCGCCGCCGCCAGCGCTGCGGCACCGGCAACGGAAACAGATAGCGCAGCAGATCGATGATGTTCTTGGTGTCGTAACCAAAGCCGATGCGGTTGATAGCATAGCGGCACACCGTGTTGCGGTCCTCGAAGGACAGCCCGACCGGGCGACAGACCCGGGTGTGGTATGTGTCGTATTTCGACAGCGGCGCGGTGATGACGCCCTCGCCGACATAGGCCTCGATCAGCACATGCGGCTCGCCGTTCGGCTCCATCGCGCCCTCGATCGGCCCGACATACAGCGCCGAGTGCGACCATGTCGATTGTGTCAGGTATTTGATGATGCCGGCGATGCGGTTGCTGCCCTCGATCAGCAGCACGTCGCCTTCCTGCAGGAGATTGCGCAGCCGCTCCGGATCGCTCGACGTAAATGGCTCGGCGCCCGGCGCTTCCTTTTGCAGGTAGCGCGCAAGCAGCTTGCCAACAGTATCGAGCACGAAGCCCATTCTGGTCTCCCCCGGGCATGATGCGCTCATGCCAGCCAGTTTCGGTCGTAAGTGTTGCGGAAAGCGATTGCAACTTCGTTGATGACACAGGGTCCGAGGTTCACGCACAATTCACCATGACCGTTGCGAAAGCCGTGTCATTGCGGCAAGTTGCGGTCAGACCTCCCCGCGCGATTGAAGTTTCGGAAACCATGACAATGAAATTGACGCGCCGCGAGCTGATGGCGGCGGCGGCCTTGCTGGCAGTGACAACGCCGCGCCGTGCATTCGCCGCCGGCTTGCCGCGCGAGGTCGATGTCGCGATCATCGGTGCCGGGGCCGCCGGAATCGCCGCCGCGCGAAAGGTCGCGGCCGCGGGCCGTTCGGTTCTGATGCTGGAAGCATCGTCCCGGCTCGGCGGGCGCTGCGTCACCGATGCAACGACCTTCGGCGTGCCGTTCGACCGTGGTGCGCGATGGCTCTATAGCAGCTTCAATCCGCTCGTCGGGCTTGCACGCCTCGAACGAATGGAGGTCACGCAGGCCGCGCGCGGGCAACGCATCCGCGTCGGCCGGCGCAATGCGCGTGCGGGCGAGACGGAAGATTTTCTGGCGCTGATGGTGCGCGTCAATCGCGCGATGGGCGAAGCCGTGCGCGGCAAGGGGGATCTCGCGGTTGCTCAGGCGTTGCCGCAGGATCTGCGCGAATGGCGCGGCACTGTGGAGTTCCAGTTCGGCCCGCTGACAAATGGCGGCCAGCTCGACCGCATATCGACCGCGGATACATTGAGTTTCGCGCCGCGCGATCCGGCGATGGTCTGCCGTCAGGGGCTCGGTACGTTCATGACACACCTCGCGGGACAATTGCCGGTCGCGCTGGAGACGCCGGTGACGAGCGTGCGCTGGAACGGCCGCGACGCGGAGCTCGAAACGCGATCCGGGACCTTGAGCGCGCGCGCGGTGATCGTCACCGCGTCGGTGAATGTGCTCAACGCAGGCAAGATCAAGTTCACGCCCGAGCTGCCAAAGCGGCAGGCGGAGGCGTTGTCGCATCTCACGCTCGGCAGCTACGACCACATCGCGCTCGATCTGCCCGGCAATCCGCTCGGACTTGGCCGCGACGAAGTGTTTATTGAGCAGAGCAGCGGGCCGCGCACCGGCCTTCTGCTTGCCAACACCGGCGGCTCGTCATTGTGTCAGGTCGATGTCGGCGGCGCGTTCGGCCGCGAATTGTCGGCGCAGGGCGAGGCCGCGATGGTGGACTTCGCGCAAACATGGCTGCGCGATCTGTTCGGCGGGGATGTCCAGAAAGCGGTGACGCGTTCCAGCGTGACGCGCTGGAACGCCGAGCCTTATGTGATGGGCGCGATGTCGGTGGCGTCGCCCGGCGGACAACCGGCACGGCGGATTCTCGCTGAGCCTCTGGGGCCGCTGTTCTTCGCGGGCGAGGCGTTGCACGAGCAGCTTGGCGGCACAGTCGGCGGCGCGTGGATCTCGGGCGAGCGGGCGGCGGATGCCGCGCTCCGCAAGGTCACGAGCGGCAAGGCGGAGCGGCCCGCGGCTGCGAAGGGCGGAAAACGCGCGCCCCGCCAGAAGCATCATCAAGCGCCCGCGCATCCCGCCCCGTCTGGCGGCATGCGCTGGCCGGGCTTTGGCCGCTAAGCCTGTTCAATTGATGTGAAGAACTCGCGGACCGCCCGGTTGAACACATCCGGCGCTTCCAGATAGGCGGCATGGCCGACGCCCGGCAGGCTCACAGCGCGCGCGGACGGCAGATAGTCCATCATCGCTTCGGAACGCTGCGGCTTCACCACGGGATCGCGGTCGCCGGTAATGATCAGCACGGGCAGCTTGAGCGCGGGAAGAAACGGGCGGTTGTCGGTCTTCTCGACCATCTGCCCGCCGTTGAGCAATCCTTCGCGGCGCATTTCCGAGGCGACATGGGCGACCTGATCGAACACATCGGGCTGCGGCGAGGACGGCAGCATCTTTTCGGCGCGGACCTTGCCGTATTCTTCCGCCGGCATGTCCTCGAGCTCCTGCAGCCGCCGTGCGTACTTCGCGGCAAGCGGCGCGCCTTCGGGTGCGGCGTTACCCCAATGCGTGCCGGACAGCACGAGCGATGTCGCGCGATTCAAATGACGGGCGCAGAACCGTTCGGAGATTACGCCACCCATCGAATGGCCGACGACATGGGCACGTTCGATGTTGAGTCGATCGAGAAGATGAGCGGCCTGCGCGGCATAGGCATCGGCATCGGGCGCGACCGGATCGGACAAGCCGTAGCCGGGCGCGTCCCATGCAATGATGCGATAGGAATCCGACAGCGCCTTGAGCTGTTGCGCCCAGCTTCGCGAATTGCCATTCATGCCGTGCAGCAGAAATAGCGCGGGCCCACGACCGGCCTCGCGATAGCTGATGATGCCGCCCGGCGTCTGAACCGTCTTCCGCTCCGGAAGCGGCTGTTCAAGAACGCCCATCGTGACTTGATTCATGTCATCCCTCGAAATTAACGCAATAAACCGTCGTGATCCTGCAAGCCCGCCGCGTGACCGGCGCGCGCCTTCAGGGCAGGCATATCGATTTTCAGAACGGAGCCGAGCAGCGTCCGCGTATAGGGATCGCGCGGCGCCGAAAGGACATCGTCCTTGCTTCCCAATTCGACGATCCGGCCGCGATGCATCACCGCGATCCGCGTCGCCACGCAGTCCACGACCGCGAGATCGTGCGTAATGAGCAGATACGACAGCCCCAGTTCGTCGCGCAGGTCGAGCAGCAGATTGAGAATCTGCGCCTGCACGGAGACGTCGAGCGCCGAGGTCGGCTCGTCGCAGATCAGGAGTTTGGGTTTCAGGATGATCGCGCGCGCGATGGCGACGCGCTGGCGCTGGCCGCCGGAGAGTTGCGACGGATAATTGTTGAACAGCCGCCTTGGCAGGCCGACCAGCTCCATGGTCCGCTCGACGATTTTTCTGCGTTCGGCGGTCGAATCCTGCCCGTGCAATTCGAGCGGACGGCCGATGCTCTGGCCGATGGTCTTGCGCGGGTTGAGCGAGGAATAAGGGTCCTGGAAGACCGGCTGCACCAGCTTGGCGCGCTCGAACGGCGGCACGGATTGCACCGGCCTGCCCGCGATCAGCACTTCGCCTTTATCGGGCGCTTGCAGGCCGAGCAGAATTCGCGCCAGCGTGCTCTTGCCGCTGCCCGATTCACCGACCAGCGCCACGATCTCGCCTTCGGTGATGTCGAGCGAGACGTCATCGACGGCGGTGAGCGCACGACTCTTGGCAAGAAGTCCTGTCCGGATCGCAAAGGTGCAGCCGACATGGCGCGCGGAGAGCAACGTGTCGGATGCCGCCTTCGATGCGATGGCGTGCGCGGATGGTGGAGTTGAGAGAGAGAGGCGGTGCGAATCCGGCATCATGATGCAGCGATAAAGATGAGCCTTGCCCGACGATTGTTCCGGCGGCCGCGAGGTGTGGCACCCGGCTTGCACATGGATGCAGCGCGGCGCGAACACGCAGCCCTTCGGCTCGGCAAACAATGCGGGGACGGTGCCGGGAATGCTCGGCAGCCGCGCGCTGCCCTCGCGCGCGGCGGGGATCGAAGCGAGCAGGCCCTGTGTGTACGGGTGCTGCGGCGAGCCGAGCACGTCGGCGACTGGCCCCGTCTCGACCAGTTCGCCCGCATACATCACCGCGATCTTGTCCATGCTCCGCGACACGACGCCGAGGTCGTGGCTCACCAGAATGAGCGCCATGCCGAGCTCCTTGCGCAGCTCCATCAGGAGCTTGAGGATGCTCGCCTGCACGGTGACGTCGAGCGCGGTGGTCGGCTCGTCCGCGATCAGCAGATCCGGCTCGTTCATCAGCATCATCGCGATCATCACGCGCTGGCGCAGGCCGCCGGACAATTCATGGGGATATTGCTTGAGGCGGCCCACCGCATCGGGAATGCCGATCCGCTCAAGCAGATAGACGGCACGGTCGTGAATGTCCTTCGCGCTTTTCGCAGGTCCGGGTGCCGTCATTTCCATGATCTGCTGGCCGATGGTGTAGACCGGGTTCAGCGAGGTCATCGGCTCCTGGAAGATCATCGCCATGCGCTTGCCGGCGAGCGAGCGGGAGAACCCCTGGCTATTCATGGCGAGCAGGTCGTGCCCGCCGAGCCGCAGCGTGTCCGCCTCGCGGATCGCATTGCGCGGCAACAGGTTCATCAACGCCAGCGAGGTCATCGACTTGCCTGAGCCGGATTCGCCGACGACGCCAAGCGCCTCGCCGCGCTCCAGCGTGAAGCTGACATCGCGCACGGCATAGAGCTTGCGCTCGCCCACAGGTAGCGTGACGCAGAGGTTGCGGACTTCGAGAAGCGGACGATCGGCCATTGCTCTACCTTCTGCTCTCGTTGCTCATGAGATCGCGCAATCCGTCACCGACGAGATTGGCGGCGAGCACAAGCAGGAAAATGAACATGCCCGGCAGGATCACGAGCCAGGGCCGCAGAAACACCGACACCTTGCCCTCCGCGATCATCAGGCCCCACGAGGAGGTCGGCGGCTGGATGCCGACGCCGAGGAACGACAGCGCCGCTTCCGCCAGCACCGCGACACCAACTTCCAGCGAGAAGATCACGATGATCTCGCTAAACAGATTCGGCAGGATTTCCGTGACCATGATCTGCAGCCGGCTGGAGCCGATGGCGCGGGCAGCGGTGATGTATTCGAGATCGCGGATCTTCTGCGTCGCCGCGCGCGTCACCACCAGATAATAGCTCCAGTGCAGGAAGCCGATCACGCAGATCACCACGCCGACCGACGGGCCGATCAAAAACACCAGCGCCATCGCCAGCAACAGGCCCGGCAGCGCGAGCTGGCAGGTCAGGATGAAGGAGACGATGCGGTCGATGATGCCGCCGAAGAAGCCCGCGCACATGCCGAGCGTCACGCCGATGACGCAGCCGATGCTGGCCGCGCCGAAGCCGATCAGCAGCGAGACGCGCGCGCCATAGATCAGGCGGCTGAGATAATCGCGGCCGAGGTGATCGGTGCCGAGCAGGTGCGCGGCGTTGCCGCCATGTACCCAGACCGGCGGCAGCAGCCGCTGCGGCAGTTGCTGGTCGTAGGGGTTGTAGGGCGAAATCCACGGCGCGAAGGCGGCGAGGATCACGAGGCTAGCAAGGATGACAAGCCCGAGCATGAGGCCGGGGTGGTGCAGGATATTGCGCCAGATCTTCGGCTGCGCGGGTGCGGCGTCGAGCAATTCGCCGCCTGTTTCGGAAGCGGCAGCGGCCTTGAAGGAGAGGTCCATCTCGGTCATCGCGGCCTCATGCCAGCCGGATGCGCGGATCGAGCCACGCATTGAGGAGGTCCGCGAGCAGCGTCAGCCCGATGAAGGTCATCGCGAACAGCACGACCAGCATCTGCACGGTAGGGATGTCGCCGCCGACGATGGATTGCAGCGCGAAGCGGCCGAGCCCGTTCATCGCGAATACGGTTTCGGTGACGACCGAGCCGCCGAGCTTGTAGCCGAGCTGCACGGAGAGCACGCTGACGACCGGCAAGAGCGCGTTGCGCATCACCTGCCGCGACAACAGCCGGTAGCCGTAGAAACCTTTGGCGCGCGCGGTGCGGATGTAGTCGGACGCCATCACATCCATCACACCCACACGCGTCAGCCGCATCACCGCGGGCACGGAATGCGCGCCGAGCACGATGGCGGGCAGCACATAATTCCAGGCATGGGCATCGCCGGAAATCGGAAAAATCGGGATCATCACGCCGAACAGGATGATGAGCACCAGCGCCAGCCAGAACGACGGCATCGCCTGCGCCGATACGGCGATACCGAGCGAGAGGCGGTCGATCAGCGAATTCGGATAGAGCGCCGCGATGGTGCCGAGCGGGATCGCGACGATCAGCGTGACGAAGATTGCAGAAAGCGCCAGCGTCAGCGTCACCGGCAGATGATGCAGGATCAGCATGCCCACCGGCTGGTGCCAGTAATAGCTGGTGCCGAAATCGCCGTGGAAGACATGCAGCAGCCAGCTTCCATACTGCACGAGCAGCGGACGGTTGAGCCCTAACTGCTCGCGGATGTGCTCGATCACCTCGGGCTCCGCGCCTTCGCCCGCGATGGCGGAGGCTGGATCGGTTGCGACGCTCAACAGCAGGAACGCCGCGAACGACACCGCGAGCGCCACGAGGATGGCCAGGACAACGCGCTTGGATGCGTAGCGAAGCATCGAATGGTCCCTTACGAGGCTTTGGCTGGTGAAGTTTTGGCTGGGCGCCAATGCGCGCGGAACAGCCGTGGCAGTCCGTCCTTCGGCACCGGATAGGCGAGGTCCTTCGAGACGAGATAATTCTGCGAATAGGTGTAGAGCGGAATCCAGTAGGCCTGGTCGGCGATCCGGCGCAGCGCTTCGCTGTAGAGGTGCTTGCGCTCATTGGGATCGATGGTCCTGGCGGCGGCTTCCATGTTGCGCGCCACGGCGGCATCGTTCGAGAAATTGCGATCCGACTTCAACGACCAGTGCGTCTCGGCAATGGTCGCGGTATCGGCGGTGCTGCCGGATTCCCAGCTTGCGAAGAAGGCGGGCACGCGGTGCTTCTTGCGTGCCTGGTTGAGCGTGGTCAGCGTTACGAACCGCAGCTTTGCACGAATGCCCACTTTCGCGAGATCGGCGGCGATGGCTTCCGCTACCTGACGCTCGCGATAGGCCCACAATTCGAACTCAAAGCCGTCGGGGTAACCCGCCTTGGCGAGCAGGCGGCGGGCTTCGGCGGGATCGTAAGGATATTTACGCACGTCTTGCTCGCAGCCGAACTGCAATGGGTGACAGGCGGAATCGATCACTTCGGCGTCGCCCTGCACCAGATATTTGACGATGTCCTGCCGGTTGATGGCGTGGATCATGGCGCGGCGCACGTCGAGCTTGGTCAGTGGATTGTCGGCGCCGGTGAGGCCCGCGGCATCGAGCGGAATGAAATTCACCCGCAGCGTCGGGCCGGTGAGGTGAACCGCGTAGCCGGTCGCACCGATATTGGCCGCGACATCGGCGGGCACGTTGTACATCCAGTCCACCGTGCCGCTGACAAGCTCCGCCTGCTGCGTCGAGAGGTCCGGAATGGTGCGGAAGATCACGGTCTCGATCGCCGGGCGGCCCTTCGGGCTGGCGGCGTAATAGTCCTCGAACCGCTGCAGCGTCACGCTCTTGCCGGGCTGGAAATCGACCACCTTGTAGGGGCCGACACCGTTGAGCTTCAAGGCTTCCGCGTTCGGATCGGGCTTGCCGTCGGCGCCCTGATAAGCGCCCGCCTTGCGCAACTGGACGCTGAAGGCCATGTCGCGGATCGCCAGCGGATAGGGATGCTTTAGATGAAAGCGCACGGTCATCGGGCTGGTGCGTTCCACGCTGCCGAGCCAGTTCGCGATCAGGCGGCCGCGGTTGGTGTTGGTCGCAGGGTCGATCACCCAATTGTAGGTGTAGACGACATCGTCTGCGGTCAGCGGCGAGCCGTCGTGAAAGCGCACGCCGGGCCGGATCGTGACGTCGATGGTCTTGTCGTCGACCTGCACGTACGACTCCGCAACGAGCGGCACATAGGCCAGCGTGTCGGGATCGACATAGAACAGCCCGTCATCCGTCAGTTCGGAGACGACGATGGTGTCGCGCGCGGTGGTGTAGAGATGATCGAGGGTCGGGATCTCGCCTTCGATGGCGACGACAAGCGTATCGTCCGCGCGGCCCGCATAAGCGGCCTGCACGCCGATGATCGTCAGGCACGCAGCGACAATCGCCGCGCGCACGCGCTCCCTGGTTTCGCCTCTCCGCATGGTGTCCGCTCTTGTTGTCGGGCTTCCTCCATGTTAGCGGGCCGGATAAGAAACAAAATGTGAAATAACGAATGAACGGTTTCGTGTTTATGATGATTCGAAGGCTTATCAAGTAATATCAATATCTTGATGGGATCGAGGCGGCATGAATATCAAGGCGCTGAAGGCATTCCGGCTGATCGTCATCAACGGCTCGCTCGCGACCGCCGCTCAATCATTGCACCTCAGCCAGCCCGCGGTCAGCCGCCTGATCTCGCTTTTGGAGCATGAAGCCAAGCTGCAACTGTTTTATCGCACGCGGCGTCGGCTGACACTGACGCCGGAAGGCGAGGCTTTCTACCGGCAGGCCGAACATCTGCTCGCGGGGTTCGACGAAATCCCGCGCATCATCGAAGACATCAAGGCCAAGACTGGCGGCAATTTCCGTCTCGTCACCGCGCCGCGCATCGGGCAGGGACTAGTGTCGCCCGCGCTCGCCCTGATGCAGAAGGAAGCGCCCGGCGTTCGCTGCATCGTCGATATCCAGTCGCGCTTCGATCTCGAAAACCGCATCGGCACGCGGCGCTACGATCTCGGCATCGTCTCGCTTCCCGTTTCGCATTCGCTGATCGAAATCGACAACAAGCCTTTGATGCGCGTTCGCGCCGAAGCGCTGCTGCCGGAGGACCATCCGCTCGCTGAAAAAGAACAGCTCACGGCATCCGATCTTGCGCCCTATCCGATGCTCGGGCTATGGCCGAACCAGATCTGGCGTCAGCAGGTCGATGATTTCTTCCGCTCCGGTGGCGCGGTGCCGAGTTACACGGTGGAGACACGCTCCTCGCTGATGGCGTGCCAGATGGTGCGCGACGGCGCGGGCATCGCGGTGCTGGATCGTGTCTGCGCGCAGGCGATCGATCTGAAAGGCCTCACGCTGCGGCCGATCGAGCCCGCGCGCTGGATTTCCTTCGGCTGCATCTATCAGCGTGGCGCGACGCTCTCGCCGCATGCGCTGCATTTTCTCGATTGCCTGAAGCGGATCGTTGCCCAATTGCGCGCGCGAGGCCCGGACTACGCCAATTCCATCGAGGCGCTCGATTGAGGCTCAGGCGGATGCCGGCTTGTGACTGCCCGGCATCGCCATTTACCCTTTGGCAATATTTATCATAATCACCAAATAATTGATATTATTATATATTTAGGCAACCATTCCGCTTTTCGTAGCAAGTATTGCCTTATTTCAAATTTTCTTTTGAAAACCCCTCACGGACAATGACCCCAACAAAAGAACGCTTCGGGGGGAAGCGGGTGCTGTTTTAACAGGCATCCAAGGCGGGGATGAGGGGCATGCGTACCAAGGCAAAATTCGCCAGAACTCGCGCGAATTATCGGTGTGGCGTTGCGGCCGGCAGTCTGGTGGCCGCGCTCGGCCTGCTGAACACGACGAGCCTCGCGAAAGCGCAGGACGGCGCGATCCTGCCGCCGTCCTGGTTCACGCTTCCGACCCTGAATTTCAGCACGACTCCTCAGCCCGGGGTTGAAGCGGGCATCTATAAAGCGCCAAAGCTCTGGACCGACGATCCTGCGACCCGGTTGCGCATCGAATACCTGATGCTTCAGCGCAAGGGACCGGGAGGGACTGCGCTGACGGTGGCAAACGGCCCCTCGCGCTTCGTGCCGGTGTCGTCGTCCATCGTCGACAGCGGAAACAAGACGACGCCCGGATTTAGAGCGACCATCGACGCCGAGCTTTTCGATACGCCGGTCGAGTTTTCCGCGTTCTATTCGGCGCCATTCCGGAATGAGCTGACGCTGAGCGGACTCAGCACTGGCAGCGGCACGTCTTCGATCCGCACCAACACGACTTACGCCGATCCCAGCCTCAATCCCGGTGGCGCGCCGTTCAACTACACCAACTCGCAAACGATCGATAAGCTTTATCTCAACCACAGCAGCCAGTTGTTCGGCGCCGAGGCGAACGCGAAGTCCGTGTTCGGTATTCCCGGCCTGATGCTCGGCGTGAGGTCCATCTATCTCGGTGATGACCTCAACTCGGTCACCACGAAGTTCAATTCTACAACGGCGATCGATGCCGTCACGGTGCAGACCCGCAACTTCCTGCTCGGCCCGCAGATCGGGTTCGAGGGCATGTTCGACATTGGCGGCGGCATCAAGATCGGCGGCAGCGCCAAGGTCGGGCTTTTCGCCAACATGGTCGAGCGCGAGCGCTCGTACATTTCGCGCAACCAGACCCAGTCGCGCGCCCTGCAGAACTTCACCAACGATACCGCGTTCGCGCAAGGCTACGAGCTCAATCCGCGCATCGAAGTCCCTCTGATGCAAGGCGTGAAGCTCACCGCGGGCGGCACGTTTCTCTGGCTGAACAATGTCAGCACCGCGTTTCCGCAATATGCGACCGTGACGGATCTGAGCGACCGTAATGTGCGGGCGAAGGACCGCATTTTCTATTACGGCCTGCAGGCCGGTGTGAGCGTCGATCTCGATACGCTCGCGAAGTTCTCGCCGCCGCCGATGCGCAAGCGCTATCTGGAAACGAAGATGCTGGAGAGTCAGGGCGCGACGCCGCTGCCCTTCATGGTCTACGGTGAAATCAACCGCATGGCCTTGTCGTGGGACGACGGTGTTCAGAGCAAGACCCGCGTCGTCGATAACTATTCGGCGCCTTCCATCTTCGGCGCTCGCGGCGCTGCCGAGATCGCGCGCGGCTGGACCACAGGTTTCCACGCCGAGATGGGCTTCCTTCAGGCCCGCTCCATTTCGGTCAGTCAGGATCTGCCCGGCGGCGAAACAAGCTGGGCACCTGATCTGCGCTATCTCGACTGGTTCATCCGCAGCAATCGCTATGGCAAGATCACTGTCGGTCATACCTCAACAGCAACCGACGGCGTCGTCCTGAACGACCTCAGCGAAACCAACGGCGCGGCGTCGGCGAATATCGCGATGATCGGCGGCAACCTCATGCTGCGCGCGGCCGATGCGCTCGATACCGGTACGGGTAGTCTCATCACCCGCACCTCGATCGGCGATTTCGTCGGCGGCGCGACGATCGATACCCTGCGCCGCAGCGCCGTGCATTACGAGACGCCGGAGTACAAAGGCTTCAGCTTCGGCGTGGCGGGCTGGGAGCGGTTCTGGGACGTGGCATTGAATTATCACGTCGAGCTTCCCACCTGGCGTTTCCGCGCAGGCGTTGGCTATCTGCGCGACACCGATGCAGGCTCGCGTGCGGTGCTCGGCTTCACGCAGGACCGGCGTGAGGTGAAAGGCAGCGCCAGCCTCCTTCACAATCCGACGGGCCTGTTCGTGACCACGGCTTTCGTCAAGCGCCAGTACGGCGGCTTCGATACGTCGAACCAGGCGGTGTTCGGCGAGAACATGGTCGACGTTCTCGGCAACGTCATTCCCGGAACCGTTCGTCCGGACCTGAACTATGGATATCTGAAGACCGGCCTGCGCAGGGAATTCACCTCGCTCGGCGACACCAAGTTCTATGCGGAAACGGCGCTCGCCAAGGATGGTCTGACCGGCCTGCGCGAAGGCGGCCCGAAGGTCGTCACCTCGAGCGAGCTGAACATGGTCGGCGCAGGCGTGATGCAGGATATCGACGCCTACAACACGCAGGTCTATCTCGGCTATCGCCACTATTCCTTCAACATCCAGGGCCTGCGCGACAGCAGCAGCGCGCCGGGCGGAGCCATCGCATCGCCGGCGCCGATCAAGGACATCAACCTTGTGTTCTCGGGCATACGGATCAAATTCTAACCGGACAATCTCCAGCAGCGGCACCGTTTGAGTCAGGGCAGGGATATGAGCAAGACAAAGAAGTTGGTTTCCGCCGCCTGCGTCGCTGTGCTGGCGTCATGCATCGGCGGGATGGTGCAGGTGCGCAGCGCCGCCGCGCAGACAAACGACGCCTTCGCGCAGGAGAACAAGACCATTCCGGTCGGCGAGGGCGAGTTCAGGCTCGTCGTCAAGCGCGGACCGGTGAACGTCTTCACCTACCGCCCAAAATCCTTTACGCCGAACAGCCCGATCTGGGTTGTGATCCACGGCCAGAAGCGCGATGTCGCCGAGCACAGCGCGTTCGACTATTACGATACCTGGGCGCCGCTGGCCGAAAAGGCAGGCGCGCTGCTGCTGGTGCCGGAATTCGTCGAGCAGTCGTGGCCGACCTCGTGGCAATTCCAGTTCGGCAACGTCATGACGAAATCGCTGAAGCCGGTGCCGTGGGAGGATTCAGGTTTCGCCGTGGTCGAGATGGCGTTTAAGCGCGCGGTCGCCATGACCGGCAGCCATCGCCAGCGCTTTTCCATTTTCGGGCATGGCGGCGGCGCGCAATGGGTGCAGCGTTACGTGCTCCACAGCGGCGGCCGTTACATCGCGCGCGCGGTTGCGGCGAATCCCGGCTGGTACATGCTGCCGGATGACGAATTCAAATATCCTTACGGCATTCAGGGCACGTCGATTACCCCGGCGACGCTGCGCGGCGCATTCGCGACCGATTTCGTGCTGCTGCTCGGACAGGCCGACGTGCAGACCGGCGGCATCATCCGCAACAACAGGGAAACCAGTGCGCAGGGCACGACCCGTTTTGCGCGCGGCCATTTCTACTTCAACCGCGCGGCTGCGGACGCCAAGCGCATCGGCGCGAAGTTCGCCTGGCATTTGCGCGAAGTGCCCGGCGCGGGACACGACGACGCGGACATGGCTCCGGCGGCCGCCGCGGCCATGATGGAGCGACGCTGAACGCGCATCGGCTGCGGGATTTACTCCCGCAGCGTGCTGCCGGTTTTCTTCGTCACTTCCGCGACGATCTTCGTGGCGACCGCCTCGATGTCCTGATCGGTGAGCGTCTTCTCGCGCGGCTGCAGCGTCACCGCGATCGCGACCGACTTCTTGCCTTCGGGAATGCCCTTGCCGTCATAGACGTCGAACAGCGTCACATCGGTGATGAGCTTCTTGTCCACGCCCTGCGCGGCGCGGATGATGTCGGCAGCCTTGACGTTGTGGTCGGTGAGGAACGCGAAGTCGCGCGACACCGGCTGGAATGCTGCGAGTTCAAGCTGCGGCTTGGCGCGCGTGGCGCGCGCCTTCGGCTCCGGCAGGCGGTCGAGCAGCACTTCAAACGCGACCAGCGGCCCATCGGCCTTGAGCGCATCCAGCACGCGCGGGTGCAGTTCGCCGAAATGGCCGAGCACGTTCTGCGGTCCGATCTGGATCGTGGCTGAGCGGCCCGGATGCAGCCATTGCGGCGCGTTCTTTGCTTCGCGGCAAGGCACGATCTGCAACGCTTGCATCGGCGCGCCACAGGCGGCGAGCACGGCGAGCGCATCGGCCTTGGCATCGAACGCGTCAACGGTCCACGAACCGGACCACGCGCGGCCAAAGCCCTTGGATGACGCCATCGCGCGGCGCACGCCGGTCGCGGCGGTGAACTGCTGCTCAGGCTGGTCGCCGAGAAACACCTGTCCGACCTCGAACAAAGCGACATCGCCAAAGCCGCGATCCGCGTTGGCCTGTGCCGCCGCGATCAGGCCCGGCACCAGGGAGGGCCGCATATCGGACAGATCGGACGCAATCGGGTTGGCGAGCGCGAGTTCTGGCTTGCCGCCGCCGAATAACTCGGCCTGTGTTTTGGAGAGGAACGACCACGTCACGGCCTCGACCATGCCGCGCGCCGCCAGCGCGCGCTTGGCGCGGCGGGTGCGGAGTTGCAATGCGGTCAGAACGGGCTTGCGCGGCGCGTCGCCACGCGGAAACGGCGTCAGCGGCACGCGATCTACGCCGATGATGCGGACGATCTCCTCCACGATGTCGGCCTTGCCGGTGACATCGGCGCGCCACGACGGCACCGCGATCTTCACCACGGGCCCCTGACCCGCGACCATGAAGCCGAGATGGGTGAGGTGACGCTTGATGTCGGTGAGCGGCACGTCGATCCCGGAGAGGCGCTTCACCTCGTCGATCGGGAATTCGATCATGCGGTCGTCGCCGTAAGGCTTGCCCGTGAGCGCGATCTCGGACGGCTCGCCGCCACAGATGTCGAGCACGAGCTTGGTGGCCAACTCCAGCCCCGGCACCATGAAGGCCGGATCGACGCCGCGCTCGAAACGGTAGCGCGCATCGGAATTGATGCCGAGCTTGCGGCCGGTCTGGGCGATGTTGATCTCGTTCCACAGCGCCGATTCGATCAGCACGTCGGTCGTATTCTCATCGCAGCCGGTGGCCTCACCGCCCATGATGCCCGCGAGCGACTCCACACCGGTGTCGTCGGCGATCACGCACATGGTGTTGTCGAGTGCGTAGGTCTTGCCGTCGAGCGCAACAAGACTCTCGCCCGCCTTGGCGCGGCGCACGACGAGGCTGCCCTTCACCTTGGCGGCGTCGAACACATGCAATGGGCGGCCACGGTCGAAGGTCATGAAGTTGGTGATGTCGACCAGCGCGTTGATCGGGCGCAGTCCGATGGACGTCAGGCGACGCTGCAGCCATTCCGGCGACGGCCCGTTCTTCACGCCACGCACAAGGCGCAATGCGAAGCCGGGGCACAGCGTGGCGTCTTCAACCGTCACCGCCGCGGGTGCTGCGAACGTACCCTTGATCGGCTTCGGCGCATCGTTGTGAAACTTGCCCATGTCGGCCGCGCCGAGGTCGCGCGCGATGCCGTGCACGCCGGTCGCGTCCGCGCGGTTCGGCGTCAGGTTAATTTCGATCACCGGATCGCCGAGGCCGGCCCATTCCGCGTAAGGCTTGCCGACGGGCGCGTCGCCAGGCAGTTCGATGATGCCGTCGTGATCTTCGGAGAGTTCAAGTTCGGCGGCCGAGCACAGCATGCCGCGGCTCTCGACGCCGCGAATATTGCCGATGCCGAGCGTGATGTCCTTGCCGGGAATGTAGGTGCCCGGCGGCGCGAACACGCTGACCAATCCCGCGCGCGCGTTCGGCGCGCCGCAGACCACCTGAATCGGCGCACCTTCTCCGGTATCGACCATGCACACGCGCAGACGGTCGGCGTTGGGATGCTGTTCGGCGGTGATGACCTTGGCGATGACGTAAGGCGCCAGCGCCTTCGCCTTATCCTCGAGGTGTTCGACCTCTAGGCCGATCATGGTCAGCGTCTCGGCGAGCTTCTCGACCGGCTCGGTGGTGTCGAGATGTTCTTTCAGCCAGGAGAGGGTGAATTTCATGACGACAGCCCTCCGGCCAGCGTGGGCACATCGAGCGGCTTGAATCCGTAATGGTTGAGCCAGCGCACGTCGCCCTCGAACATCTGCCGCAGATCGCTGATGCCGTATTTCAGCATCGCGATGCGATCGATGCCCATGCCCCAGGCGAAGCCCTGATACTCATCCGGATCGATGCCGCAGTTGCGCAGCACGTTCGGATGCACCATGCCGCAGCCGAGAATCTCCAGCCAGTCCTCGCCTTCGCCGAAACGGATGTCGTTCTTGCCGCGACGGCACTGGATGTCGACTTCCATCGACGGCTCGGTGAAGGGGAAGAAGGAGGGGCGGAAACGCATGTTGACGTTATCGACCTCGAAGAACGCCTTGCAGAACTCCGCGAGAATCCATTTCAGGTGACCAAGGTGCGAACCCTTGTCGATGACAAGGCCTTCGACCTGATGAAACATCGGCGTGTGGGTCTGGTCGCTATCGCAGCGATAGGTGCGGCCGGGGCAGATCACGCGGATCGGCGGCTTTTGTGACAGCATGGTGCGCACCTGCACCGGCGAGGTGTGGGTGCGCAACAGCGGGCGCGAGCCGTCCTCCTTGCGGTTGAAGAAGAAGGTGTCGTGCATCTCCCGCGCCGGATGGCCTTCGGGGAAGTTCAGCTTGGTGAAATTGTAATCGTCGGTCTCGATGTCCGGCCCTTCGGCGATCGAGAAGCCCATGTCGGCGAAGATCGCGGTGAGTTCGTCCATCACCTGGCTAATCGGATGGATGCGTCCTTGCTCGGCGGGCGTCTCGCGGGTCGGCAGCGTGACGTCGATGGTTTCCGACGCAAGCCGCGCATCGAGGGCCGCGTTTTTCAGAACGTCGCGCCGCGCAGTGAGCGCCGCCGTTACCTTGTCCTTGGCGGCGTTGATCGCAGCACCTTCGGTCTTGCGCTCGTCCGGCGACATCTTGCCAAGCGTGGACAAGAGCGCGGAGATCGATCCCTTCTTGCCGAGCGCGGCGACGCGCACGGCTTCGAGAGCAGCTTCATCGGAAGCGGCTGCGATCTGGTTCAGGATTTCGGATTCGAGTGCGGCGAGATTGGACATGCAGAGCCCCAGCAGAACGGTTCATTTGAAACCGCCCGGCGGGGTGCAATCGGCCCAGCCGAACGGAGCGGGACGCCTCAGGGCGTCCCGGTCATCCCGGCCTCGTGCAAGAGGGGCAAGCCTTCAGGCTGACCTTGGCCGCGCACGGCCGAGGCCACCTTACGCCGCGAGAGCGGCTTTGGCCTTTTCGGCAATCGCCTGGAACGCCGCCGGCTCGTGGATGGCGAGATCCGACAGCACCTTGCGATCGACAACGACGCCCGACTTGGCGAGGCCGTTGATAAATCGGCTGTAGGTCAGGCCGAACGGACGAACCGCCGCGTTGATGCGCTGGATCCAGAGTGCGCGGAAATTGCGCTTCTTCAGCTTGCGGCCGACGAAGGCGTACTGGCCGGCCTTGTCGACGGCGGCCTTTGCGGCGCGGATGGTGTTCTTGCGACGACCGCGAAAACCTTCGGCGGCCTTGTAGACTTTCTTGTGCTTGGCGTGAGCCGTCACACCGCGTTTGACGCGTGCCATGACTGATCTCCTAAATCTGAAAATGTGAGTGGTGACAGACCGCCGCGCGGACGCGGCGTAAGTGGATCAGGCGTTTGGCAGGAAGTACTGCTTGATGTTGTCGCCGTCGGTCTTGAACAGGACGCGCGTGCCGCGCAACTGGCGGATCTGCTTCTTGGTCCGCTTGATCATGCCGTGGCGCTTGCCCGCATGGGCCGACACCACCTTGCCTGTTCCGGTCACTTTGAAGCGCTTTTTGGCGCCCGACTTGGTCTTCAGCTTGGGCATTTGGCTCTCCTTAGATACCGCCATCCGCGCGCCGAAACGGCTCGCCGGGGCGACTAAATGCTCGTTAGAGCGTTGAATTGCTTGGGATATTTGCCCGTACGGCAAAGCCAGCAAAAACATCGCCACGGCAGCCCTTGATCAGCCGGGCGATGAGATGGGGCTTATGGCAGAGGAAGGCCCGGTTTGCAACGCTGGAGTCTGCCGCCGTTTCATGGAAACGGCGGCAGACTCTACGCTTTTGGGGGTGACGCGTTTTCTTCACGCGAACCGGGTTCCACCTCGCTTGAAAACGCTACGAACCGGCGTCTGCCGCCATCCTGCCATGAGGCCTGCGCATGTTATGCCGCATTGGAGAATCGCCCCGAAACCCCATATTTTCGGTGTCACCGAGACGGAAGGATTTGAAATGCCGAAGACAAGGAGCCGCTCCAGGGCCAAGGTTGCCGCGATTCAAGCCGATACCGCCCGTCTGGCCGCATGGCTCGGCGCGGGCGCGCTGGTGATCGGAGCGCTGATCGCGCGGGGCTTCTGAGCGGATCGTTTTGAGTTCCCCACACTGAAAAAGGCGCCCCGTTGGGCGCCTTTTCTTGTCTCGGCGGCTGAAGTCCGATGCTCAGCGCGGCGCAAGCACCATCACGACCTGACGGCCTTCGAACCTCGCGTCCTGCTCCACCTTGGCGATATCGGCGACGGCGGCCTTCACCTTGTCGAGCAGCTTGGTGCCGATCTCCTGGTGAGCCATTTCACGGCCGCGATAACGCAGCGTGATCTTGACCTTGTCGCCTTCCTCGAAGAAGCGAAGCATCGCGCGCATCTTCACGTCGTAGTCGTGGTCGTCGATCATCGGGCGGAGCTTGATCTCCTTGATCTCGACGATCTTCTGCTTCTTGCGCGCTTCGGCGGCCTTTTTCTGGGCCTGAAACTTGTACTTCCCGTAGTCCATGATCTTGCAGACTGGCGGGTTGTTGTTCGGCGAAATCTCCACGAGATCCATGCCGGCATCCATCGCCATCTTCACGGCGACCGATGTCTCGGTGACGCCGACGTTGACGCCGTGCTGGTCGATCAGTTGGACTTCGAGATTGCGGATCTCATCATTGGTGCGGGGCCCGTCTTTGGCGACTGTGGGCGGGGCTCTGTTGGGACGGCGAATGGGAAGGTCTCCACGATTGTTGAAAGAAGCGGTGATTTTGAAGGAATTCTTCGGCGCGAGCAAGGCGACGGAGGACGGCTCACGCGAAAAACCCGGAGAGCCGCATTCCAGTCACGGTGCGCGTGCCTGTGTCAGTTCCATGTAGAGGCGAAGGGTCTGTTCGGCAACTGCCGCGGGCTCCTGCAGGTCGGAAACCCACGCCTGGCCGCGCGCGCCCATGGCCTGCCGCTCCGGCTCCGACAGGTTCAGAAGGCGCGTTAACGCTGTTGCCATGGCCTCGATGTCGCCGGAGGGGAAACGCAGGCCTGTCATGCGATCCTCGCTGACGGCCGGCGGCGACAGCATCAGGCTGGAACCGGCGGCGAGGTCGGAAGCGGCGACCGGGACGCCCATCGCCTGCGCCGCGAGAATGGTGCGCAACGCGCCTTCCGGCTGGGTCGAGGCGAACACCGCCGCCGCGGAGACCGCAAGCGCCGCCGGGAGATCGTCGCTGAGCCCCGCGAAGCGCACCACGTCGGTGGTCCCTGTCGAGAGCACGAGATCCCACAATTGTCCGGTGAAATGGGTGCGGCCCTGATCCTCGCCGGTGAAGGCGATCAGGAAATCCTTCACCCCGGCGGCCTTCATCCATGCGGCGGCCTGTACGATGTGGTGGTGGCCCTTGCGGCGGACCATGCGGCCCGGCGCGAGGATGATGCGGGTGTCGGGCCCCGCGCCGAAGGCGTGGCGGATGTGCGCGATGCGCTCCGCGGTGACGCTGTCGGGATCGAAGGTGGTTGCATCGAAGCCGAGCGGCAGCGTGGTGATCCTCGTGCGTACGGCTGGATAACGGTCGCGGATGAGGTCGGCGAGATCGTCGCTCGCGGCGATGATGCGGTCGCCGCGCACCATGACGCTGTTGTAGAATCGCTTGAGCCGGTTCTGCTCGCGGAAACCTTTGAACCATGTGGTGACGAACGGACGCCGCTGCGCGCGCGCGGCGAGATAGCCGCTCCATCCCGGCGCGCGGCCGAGCGCGTGGACGATGTCGCAGCGACGGCTCGCGATCAGCCGCGACAATTGCCGCACGCAATGCAGCATCCGGTAAGGATTGCGGCTCGTGACATCCATCTCGATGAATTCGCCACCCGCCGCCAGCAGTTCAGGCACGAGGCGGCCGCCTTGTGACACCACGATCGGGTGATGGCCGTGGCTGGCGAGATATTGCGTGAGCGCCAGCGCATTGAGATCGGACGCGCCGGATTCCAGCGTCGGCACGGCGATCAGAACGGTGAGTGCGCGGGTTTGAGGGTTTTGTCCGGAAGGCCGGGCCATTTCGTCCCGATCTGCGGTCCCGTCGGGCGCACTGGACAAAAAGTGCTGTCTGGCCGTGGAAGGGTCCGGCATCGGAGGCATATCTCGTTCAGACCACTGCAATCGGCGCGCGGCGGGCGCGCAGCGCGGCCGGCGGCGGATTGAAGCAATGCGAAGGAAGAGTGACCGGAGCGTTGACGAACATGATCGCACCATCAATAACACGGCCAATCATGATGGCACGATAGAACCGAACCACAAAATTTTCATGATGGCTGTCCGATGACCCCTTCCGCCGATCTTCCGCCTGACTTTATCGATGTCAGAACGTCGCATGGCGAGCGCCGGATCGCGGTGCGCCGCCGCGAAGGCCGCGGCCCGGGCCTCGTCTGGCTCGGCGGATTCAAGTCGGACATGCTGGGCACCAAGGCGCGCGAACTCGACGCCTATGCGGCAAGCCACGGCCGCGCCTGTATCCGGTTCGATTATTCCGGCCATGGCGAATCCAGCGGCGACTTCAAGGACGGCACCATCGGCGCCTGGCTGGAGGAAAGCCTCGCCGTGATCGAGGCCTGCTGCGATGGCCCGCAGGTTCTGATCGGCTCCTCGATGGGCGGCTGGATGGCGCTGCTGGCCGCGCGCGCAATGACGGCGCAAAAAGCCAAATCACGCGCGAAGCTGAAGGGCCTCGTGCTGATCGCGCCCGCGCCGGACTTTACCGAAGATCTGATGTGGGCACGCTTCACGCCGCAGATGCGCGAGGAGATCGCGCGCAACGGCGTGTGGTATCGCCCGTCCGACTACGGCGATCCCTATCCGATTACGAAACGACTGATCGAGGAGGGACGCAACCATCTCCTGCTCGACGGCATGCTCGATTTTGGTTGTCCCATCCGCATCCTGCAAGGCGTGCAGGACGAGGATGTGCCCTGGCAGCACGCCTTCAAGCTCACGCACTGTTTGCCGAGCGACGACGTGGTGCTGACGCTGGTGCAGGACGGCGATCACCGCCTGTCGCGGCCGCAGGACATCGCGCGCATCCTCGCGGCAGTGACGGAATTGGCGGAAGGGTGAGGTTGGTTTAAGCGTCATTCCGGGGCGCGAGCAAAGCGAGCGAACCCGGAATCTTTTTTCTCATGTCTGGATTCCGGATCGGCTCGCGTTCGCTCGCCGTCCGGAATGACGATTGTCAAAAATCCAGATCGATGTAATGCGCGGGCGCGGGCAGGCCGGGGAGCCATTCGTTCAGCAGCGGGCGGAACGAGGGGCGCGACTTGATGCGCACATACCAGGCTTTCGCGGCGTCATCCTCGGTCCACGGCACGTCGCCGAGATAATCGATCGCCGACAGATGCGCCGCGGCGGCGAGGTCGGCATAGGTCGGCCGGTCGCCGGCGAGAAAATTCCGCGTCCGCGCGAGCCAGCCGATATAGGCCAGATGATAGCGCAGGTTGGAGCGTGCCGCGCGCATCACCTCGGTCGAAGGCGCGCCGCCACCCTGTTCGGCGGTCATGAAGCGCTTGTAGACGCGCTCGGTGACGAGCGGTCCGCTGACCTCGTCATAGAATTTGTCGTTGAACCACGACATCAGCCGCCGGACTTCGATGCGGCCGGCTGAGGTGGCGGGCATCAGGCGGCGCTCGCCAAGCCGCTGGCCATGCGTCTCGTCGAGATATTCGGCGATGATCGCGGCGCCCGGAATGGGCGGCTGGCCGTCGAGCATCATCACCGGCGTGGTGCCTGCCGGGTTCATCGCCAGAAACGCCTCGTCGCGCTCCCATATCCGCTCTTCGACGAGTTCGGATTCCAGTCCGTATTCGCCGAGCGCGAGACGGATGAAACGTGAATGGGGGCAGAAGGCGTGATGGAAAAGGGTAATCATAGGCACCGTGTTAGCCGGAAGATTCTTAAAGAGAGCCTTAAAAAAGGCTTTCTGCTCTCGCTTGGTGGCGGCCCGCGAGCAAGGTGTCGAACCTAACCGAGCGCGAGCCGGGGGCAAGGTATCTTTGCGTGTTTTCCGCATTGCGGGGGGTCATCGAATAAGTCACAAACGCGCGGGCCCTCCCGGCACGATGGATTTTCCCAATGTTGGCTGATCTTCTGAAGGCGCTGTTCCTCGGCATCGTGGAGGGCGTCACCGAGTTCCTGCCGGTCTCATCCACCGGCCATTTGCTGCTGGCAGAGCGTATCTTCAATCTCGACCAGGAAAATTTCTGGAAGACGTTCGCGGTGCTGATTCAGCTCGGCGCGATTCTGGCCATTCTGGTGATCTACTTCCAGCGGCTGTGGCATGTCGCGACCCACATGTTCACCGATCCCGCCGCACGGCGGTTCGTGATCGGCGTGCTGGTCGCATTTTTACCTGCCGTGGTGCTCGGCCTGATCTTCGGCCATTTCATCAAGGCGGTGCTGTTCAATCCGTGGGTGGTGTGCTTCTCGCTGATCGCGGGCGGCGCGGTGTTGTTGTGGGTCGATCAGCAGGACGTCAATCCGCGCCATCACAACGCCATGACGTTTCCGCTGCCGATGTATCTCGGCATCGGCATCGCGCAATGCGCGGCGATGGTTCCGGGCGTGTCGCGTTCCGGCGCCTCGATCGTGGCGGCGATGCTGTTCGGCGCCGACAAGCGCTCGGCGGCGGAGTTCTCGTTCTTCCTTGCGATCCCGACCATGATCGGCGCGTTCGCCTACGATGTCTACAAGGATCGCGCCGACATGACGATGGATCACGCGCTGATCATCGTGGTCGGCTTTGTGGTGTCGTTCATCACCGCGATCATCGTGGTGAAGACGTTCCTCGATTTCGTCACGCGCAACGGCTTTACGTTCTTCGCCTGGTGGCGTGTGATCGTCGGCACGCTCGGTCTGGTCGCGCTGGCGCTGGGGGCGTGAGGCTTTAAGTGTTCTTGTGGGCGAACTGGCCGGTCTTGCGGAAGCGCCACAGATAGGATGGCAGCACGGCTGACATCGATTCCGGCGCGATGCCGAGGCCTTCCAGCGTCAGGCCCGCGCTCCTGGCCGCATCCGACACCAAATTATCGGACTTGAGCAGTTCGACCTGATCGGGCGTCAGCTTGAGATCGCCCGGCGCGAATTGCAGGAACGCCGCTTTGAGTTTCGCGAGCCCGAACGGCAGCGGCATCAGCGTCGGATCGCGCTCGGCAATCCGCAGGATCAGTTGAACCGCCTCGCGCATCGTGACCACTTCCGGCCCGCCAAGCTCGTAAGCCGCACCCGGCTTGGTCTTGCCATCGACGGCATCGGCGATCGCGGTGGCGACGTCGCCGACATAGACCGGCTGCAGTTTGGTATCCGCGCCGATCAGCGGCAGCACCGGGAGCAACCGCGCCAGCGCGGCGAAGCGGTTGGCGAAATGATCCTCGGGCCCGAACACGATGGAGGGGCGGATGATGGTCGCACCGGGTACGGCGTCCAGCACCGCCTGTTCGCCGAACGCCTTCGAGACAGCGTAGCGCGAGGTGGAATTGACGTCGGCGCCGATTGCCGACACATGCACCATGCGGGCGCCGATTTTCGCGGCGGCTTCCGCGATGGCGTGCGCGCCGTGCGCGTGCACCCGGTTGAAGCGCTGGGCGCCGCCTTCCGAGAGAATGCCAACCAGATTGACCACGACATGCGCGCCGCGCACCGCCGCCTCGATCGAGGCCGGGTAGCGGATATTGGCCTGGACCGGGTTGATCTGGCCGACCTTGCCGAGCGGCTGGAGGTGACCGGCGAGTTCAGGCCGGCGTACGCCGACGCGCAGCCGGTAATCCCGCTGCGCCAGCGCCCGGACCACATGACGGCCGAGGAAACCCGATCCGCCGAATACGGTGACGAGGGTGTCGATGGGGGCTGTCATGGTCGAATTCCTGCCTCGATAAAGGTAAGCCGCGCGGGCATTTGCGGATTTTGCGATACGCCATCGGTCATTGGCTGTACAGGGGCCATGGTGCCACCCGCCGGGGGAAATTTCCTCGGAATTTGACAAGCGTGCGGCCGATCCTTACTAACCGCCCCACGCCCAGGTGGTGGAATTGGTAGACACGCAGGTTTCAGGTACCTGTGCTGCAAGGCGTGAAGGTTCGAGTCCTTTCCTGGGCACCATTTCCAAGCATTGTCGCTGATCGTGCAGGTCCTCTCCTGCGCAAGATTCTGACCTCTCGGCAGACACATTAGAGGCGGCGCGCACGCCTCTGCCGAATGTTTTTGCCGATCCTCCGCGGCGGTTGATCGCTCATTATCTTCTGAAGCATTCGGCTTGCCACACGGTGCCGCGACATTTTTCGCGCACCGCGATCCTCCGCGCGTGAAATCCCTTGATCGCAGCGCCTGGCGGAGGAACATTTCATCAAAATTGCTGATTGGGTGAATAAGCAGCGATTATTTGCTCTGATAGACAGCGAGGGGCATCTTCGCCGCGTGTCATCAGAACTCCGGGGGTGGCGCGGGAAAGAGGATATTCGTGACGGACGATTCCACCGCTGCTGACGTGAAAGCTGGCCGCCCGCCCGTCACGCGCTGGACGGGTCAATCCTTGCCGCGCGACGAGGACCGGCAACTGCTGACCGGGCGGGGCCGTTATATCGACGATCTCGGCGTCAGCACCCGCACCGCCGAGGCAGCGATCCTTCGCTCTCCGCACGCCCACGCCCGCCTGCTCGGCATCGATGTCAGCAAGGCGCTGGCACTTCCCGGTGTCCATGCCGTCGTGACCGGCAAGGATGTGCAGCAATTTGGTTCGCCGCTTGTCGCCGGATTGAAAATTCCGGTTGCGTGCTGGCCGCTCGCGGTCGACAAGGTGCGCTATTACGGTGAAGCGGTAGCGATGGTCGTCGCCGACAATCGCTATCTTGCCGAAGACGCGATCGACCTGATCGATGTCGAGTATGACGTGCTCCCGGCGGTGATCGATCCGCTCAAAGCACTTGAATCCAACGCTCCGGTGCTGCACGAAAAGCTCGGCTCGAACCTCGCCAACGAACGCTCGTTCGTTTTTGGCGATCCCGATGCCGCTTTCGCCAAGGCGGCGCATCGCATCGGCATCGACATTGCGTATCCGCGCAATGCCTGCACGCCGATCGAGACCTACGGCGTGATCGCCGAATATGAGCCCGGCACCGACAGCTATGATGTCACTGCGAATTTTCAGGGCCCGTTCTCGCTCCATGCGGTGATGGCGCGCGCGCTCAACGTGCCGGGCAACCGCTTGCGGCTGCGCACGCCCGGTGACAGCGGCGGCAGCTTCGGCGTCAAGCAGGCGGTGTTTCCCTATGTGGTACTGACGGCGATCGCCGCGCGCGTCGCGGGGCGTCCGGTCAAATGGATCGAGGACCGGCTCGAACATCTGATGGCGTCGGCGGTCGCGACCAATCGCGTGTCGACGCTGACGGCTGCAGTCGCGCAGGACGGCCGTATCCTCGCGCTCGACTGGGACCAGCTGGAAGATACCGGTGCGCATCTGCGCGCGCCCGAACCGGCGACGCTCTATCGGATGCACGGCAACATGACCGGCGCCTACGCGATCGAACATCTGCGCATCCGCAATCGTATTGTGCTGACCAACAAGATGCCGACCGGCCTCAATCGCGGCTTCGGCGGCCCGCAGGTTTACTTCGCGCTTGAGCGGCTGGTGCAGAAGATCGCTGTGGCGCTGAAGCTCGATCCGCTCGATGTCATTGGCCGCAATCTGATTCCTGCCCACGCCTTTCCTTATCGCGCAGCATCCGGCGCGCTCTATGACAGCGGCGACTACCAGACGGCCATCGCGTCAGCGGTCAAGGACGGCGGTCTCGCTGAGCTCAAGGCGCGCCGTGAGGCTGCGCGCCGCGAGGGAAAGCTCTACGGCATCGGCTATGCTGCGGTGGTCGAGCCCAGCGTGTCGAACATGGGCTACATCACCGCCGTGCTGACGCCGGAGCAGCGCGCCAAGGCGGGGCCAAAGAATGGCGCGCAGGCGACCTCCACCATCGGCATCGACGCCGTCGGCTCGATCGCGGTCCATGTTGCGTCCACGCCGCAGGGGCAGGGCCATCGCACCGTTCTCTCGCAAGTCGTCGCCGATGCGTTCGGACTCGCGCCGCACGACATCCGCGTCATCACCGAAATCGACACCGCGCGGGATTCCTGGTCGATCGCGTCCGGCAATTATTCCAGTCGCTTCGCCGCCGCGGTCGCTGGTGCCACTCAGATCGCCGCGACACGGTTGCGCGGCAAGCTCGCCGCCGTCGCCGCAAAGCTTCTCGATGCCGATCTTGATTCAATCGTGTTCGAGAACGGCCGCATCCATGCCGGCGATCCGGCGAAGTCGCTGCCGTTTGCGCGCGTGGCCTCGTCCAGCCACTGGTCGCCCGGCGAACTGCCGCAGGGTATCGACCAGACCATCAAGGAGACGGTGTTTTGGAGCCCGCCCGAACTCACCGCGCCGACCGAGGACGACCGCGTCAATTCCTCGCTGTGTCACGGCTTCATCTTCGACATCTGCGCGGTGGAGATCGATCGCGCGACCTGCGAGGTGAAGATCGACCGTTACGTCACGATGCACGATTGCGGCCGCATCCTGCATCCCGGCATGGTGGCGGGCCAGGTGTCAGGCAGCTTCACCCACGCGCTCGGCGCAGCGCTCTATGAAGAGTCGAGCTACGCCCCCGATGGAAGCCTGTCGTCGGGCACGCTGGCGGATTACCTGATCCCGACCATGATGGAAGTGCCCGAATTGCGCATTCTTCATCACGAGAGTCCGTCGCCGTTCACGCCGCTCGGTGCCAAGGGCGTCGGCGAGGGGAATTGCATGTCGACGCCGGTATGCATCGCCAACGCCGTGGCCGATGCGCTCGGGATCGAAGACGTCACGCTGCCGATCACGCCAGCCAAACTCGCGGCACATATCCATGGTGCCGAACCCGCGCCGAAGACGCCGCCGGTCGCGCAGAAGGCAAGCACCGCGAAGGCCGGCGAGCGCGCGTTGACCGGATCGGGCAAGGCCGTGGTCGATGCGCCGCGGCAGCAGATCTGGAACATGCTGCTCGATTCCGCCACGCTGATGTCGGTGATTCCGGGCGCACACAATGTCGAGAAAGTAGGCGACAGCAAATTCCACGCCGATGTCACGCTCGGCATCGGTCCGGTGAAGGGCCGCTACAAGGCGAAGATCAAATTGTCGGACATGAAGGAGCCGGACTCGATAACGCTGTCGGGCGGCACCGAAGGCGCGCTCGGCTCGGGTCATGGCACGGGTTTCATCACCTTGACCGAAGCCGACGGCAAGACCACCGTTGCATACACCTACGAGGCGGCCGTCGGCGGCAAGATCGCGTCGATCGGCGGACGGTTGCTCGACGGCGCAGCCAAGGTCGTCATTGGACAATTTTTCGAGGCGCTCGCCAGCAAGGCGAGCGGCAGGCGGGCCTCGCCGCTGATGAGCCTCATCCGGCGGCTGCTGGCGCTGTTGGGAGTATCGCGATGAAGCCCGCACCGTTCGATTATCTGCGGGTCGAGACCGTTGATGAGGCGGTGGAGGCGTTGCGCCAGGAGGGCGGTGACGCGCGGATCATCGCCGGTGGCCAGTCGCTGATGCCGATGCTGGCGATGCGGCTCGCGCGCCCGAAGCTGCTGGTCGACATCATGCATGTCGATGCGCTGCGCCGTATCGACGACGACGGCAAGACATTGCGCATCGGCGCCGCCGTCCGGCAGGAGAAGCTGGAGCGGCATGCTGAGTTGGCGCGGCGTCAGCCGTTGCTCGCCGGCGCGCTCGCATGGGTCGGACATGCGCAGACCCGCGCGCGCGGCACGATCTGCGGATCGATCGCGCATGCCGACCCTTCGGCGGAATTGCCGCTGTCGCTGATGACGCTGGGCGGCAGCGTTCACCTGCGCGCGGGCCGCAAGCACCGGACGCTCACAGCAGGCGAATTCTTCACCGGCATGATGGCGACGGCGAAGGCCGACGACGAGATGATCGAGGCCGTGTCGTTCCCTACGGCGTTGCCGGGAACGGGTTATGCCTTCACCGAGGTCGGACGCCGCCACGGCGACTTCGCCATCGTCGCCTGCGCGGCGAGGATCGATGGCGAGAAGGCAACGCTCGGCATCGGCGGCGTGGCTGACGTGCCGGCGGTGCGCGCGCTGCCATTGCCCGATGCGCCCGATTTCGCCGATGCGCTCAATCAATATGCGTGGGATCTCGATGCGCGTGACGATCTTCACGCCACGGCGCGTTACCGGCGCGATCTGATCCGTCAGTTGGGCCGTCGTACGATCGAGGAGGCTGCCCGATGCCGCGCCTGAGCGCCGACCAGAAACATCGGGTGTCGTTCACGCTGAATGGTAAGCCGGTGTCCGGCATGGCCGAGCCGCGCATGACGCTGAGCGATTTTCTGCGCCACGAGATCGGCGCGACCGGCACGCATGTCGGCTGCGAACATGGTGTCTGCGGTGCCTGCACGGTGCAGATCGACGGCGGGCTGGCGCGCTCCTGCCTCGCGCTCGCGGTGCAGACCGATGGCTGCGACGTGCGCACGGTCGAAGGCCTGTCGCCCGACGGCGGCACGACGCTCTCGATTCTGCAGGACGAATTCCGCAACAATCATGGTTTGCAATGCGGCTTCTGCACGCCGGGCTTTCTGATGACGCTCGATGCGCTGTTCCGCGAACGCCCGGATGCGAACGTCGAGATGATTTGCGAAACGTTGTCGGGCCATCTGTGCCGGTGCACAGGCTATGCGCCGATCATGAAGGCCGCGCTCGCCGCCCAGCGGCGGCTGCGCGGCGAGGCAATTCAAGAAAATTCAAAGCAAGAACATCCAAAGGGAGAATCGCATGCTTGATCTCGGCACCACGTTTCTTGCGGCGGTCGAACGCGAGCCGGGTCGCGAAGCGATTGTCGATGGCGATGTGCGGCTGACCTATGCCGACTATTACAAGCGAATTTCGGGGCTTGTTGCATCGTTCGATCGTCTGGGATTGAAGCCGGGCGATCATCTGGTCAGCGTGTTGCGCAACCGCTGGCAGGCCGCCGTGCTGCATTGGGCCTGTCAATTCACCGGCGTGATCCTGACCCCGGTCAACTGGCGCTCCAAGGCGGATGACGTGAATTATACGGTGCAGGATTCCGAGGCCCGCGCGATTGTTTTCGAGGACGTCTCGGCGGAAGGCGTGCGCGGCGCGGAGTTGGCCGCGAACCTGCTGCGGATCACGCTTGATGAATGCCGCGCCGGTGAGATCAGCTTCGCCGATCTTATCAGGGGCGGTGCGCCTGGCGCGAAGGCGCGCGCTCGCGCCGATGCATGGTCGATCATGCTGTACACGTCAGGCACCACGTCGCGGCCGAAAGGCGTGCCGCGCCGCCAGCACGCCGAGCGCGCCGCCGCGATCGCGCATGTCGCGCAGAACCTTTACGGTTATGGCGAGCGGACCCTCGGCGTGATGCCGCTGTATCACACGATGGGCGTGCGCTCGATGCTGGCCTCGGTGCTGACCAACGGCACCTTCGTGTGCATGTCGAAGTTCGACGCGGGCGAGGCGATTGCCGTCATCGAACGCGAAAAGATCGACAATTTGTATCTGGTGCCGACGCTCTATCACGACATCGTCTATCATCCCGACTTCTCGCCGGAGCGCGTAAAGACGGCCCGCAAGCTCGGCTTCGCCGGTGCGCCGATGACGGATCATCTGCTGCAGCAGCTCGACAAGCTGTTTCAACCCGATCTGCTCGTCAATCATTACGGCTCGTCCGAGGTCTACACCTGCACCATCGATCAGAACGCTCGCCGCAAGCCCGGCAGCGCCGGCAAGTCGGGCATCAACCAGATGATCCGCGTCGTCACCCTCAATGCCAAGGGGCCGGGCGACATCGCCCCGCGCGGCGAGGAAGGGCAGATCATCGCGCTGCTTGCGGGCGATGAAGCGTTCGAGGGTTACTGGCGCCGTCCCGAAGCAGATGCGAAGTCGCTACGCGACGGCTGGTTTTTCGGCTCGGACACTGGTTACTTCGACAAGGACGGCGATCTGTTCGTCACCGGCCGTCTCGACGACATGATCATTTCCGGCGGCGAGAACGTCTCGCCGGTGGAAATCGAGAGCATGCTGTCGCTGCATCCGGCGGTGTCGGAAGTCGCGGTCGTCGGCCTGCCGGATGAGCGCTGGGGCAAGGTCGTGACCGCCTTCATCGCGGCGAAAACGCCGGTGACCGCCGAAGATCTCGACACCTATTGCGCGACATCGACTCTCGCCAATTTCAAGCGGCCGAGGAAATTCGTCTTCGTTCGCGAAATTCCGAAATCGCCCGTCGGCAAGCTGCTGCGTCGCAAGCTTGTGGCCGGCGAATATGAAACCGTCACCCCTTAAGTTCAAAGGTATCAAAGCATGACCGACCCCTATTCCAATCTCGACGGCTTCACCGTCAAAATCGATGTCGAGCAGAAGCGTGGTGACATCATCCTTGAGCGCGGCGAGTACAACACCATCAGCATGGCACAGCGCGACCAGCTCAAGGCGGTGTTCGAGGCGCTTGACGCCGACGACCGCGTGCGCGTGATCGTGGTGCGTTCGATCGGCAAGCACTTCTCCTCCGGCGGCTACATCATGGGCTTCCTGGAAGCCTCGCCTGAGCACGTCTCCAAGCTTGCCTGGAATATCGCCGCGCCCGCACGTTGTTCGAAGCCGGTGATCGCGGCTAATCGCGGTTATTGCTTCGGCGTCGGGTTCGAGCTGTCGCTCGCCTGCGATTTCCGCATCGTCACCGAGACCACGCAATATGCTCTGCCCGAACAGAAGCTCGGCCAGATTCCGGGTTCGGGCGGCTCGGCGCGGCTGCAGAAGATCGTCGGCATCACGCGCACCAAGGACATCGTGATGCGCTCGCGCCGCATCAAGGGTCAGCAGGCCTATGACTGGGGCATCGCGACCGAGGTCGTCGCCGACGGCGAACTCGAAGCCGCGACTGACGCGCTGGTGAAGGAACTGGTCAGCTTCTCGCCGCTGGCGCAGCGCACCGCCAAGAAGCTGCTCAACGACACCGAGGATTCGACGCTGGCGATTGCGATCGAACTCGAAGGCCACTGCTACAGCCGATTGCGTTCGTCGGAAGATTTTGCCGAGGGCGTCAAGGCGTTCCATGAGAAGCGCGAGCCGGAGTTCAAGGGCCGCTGATGGTCTGCAAGGATGGTGCGGCTTCGGCCGCGCCATCATGTTATGTCGTGCCCATGCCCGATAAGAGCCTCGCGCCGATGACCAACCGCTACCTCGACGATCTTGCTGTCGGCGATCACTGGGTCGGTCATCCGATTCCTGTCGAGCAGGATGCCGCCATCGCCTTCGCGCGGCAGTACGATCCGCAGCCGATGCACACCGATCCCGCCGTAGCGGCACAAGGCCGGTTCAGCGGCGTGATCGCAAGCGGCTGGTACGTCGCCGCTTTGGTGATGCGCGACTACATCGAGACAAATCCGTGGGGCGGAACGCAGGCGCTCGGCATCGGCGTGGATGAATTGCGCTGGCTCTATCCGGTGCGGCCCGGCGACGTGCTGACTGCGCGCCGCGAGATCGTCGAACTCAAGGTCTCGCGCAGCAAGCCCGACCGGGGCACCGTGCGCGTCAGGACAAGCGTCTCAAATCAGGACGGCCGCGCGGTAATGGCGCTTTCGACATTGATCCAGTTGCCGACTCGTCCTGCGCAGGATCGCTAGACTCCTCCGCTTTCCAGCGGTGCACCAGCTTCGCGTCGATGTCGAACAGATCAAGCACGCGGCCAATGGTGTGATCGATCATGTTGCTCAGGGTTTGCGGGCGCGGATAAAACGCCGGCACCGGCGGGGCGATGATCGCCCCCATTTCGGAGAGTTGCGTCATCGAGCGCAGATGGCCGGTGTGCAGCGGCGTCTCGCGGGTCATCAGCACCAGGCGGCGGCGTTCTTTCAGCACCACATCGGCGGCGCGGGTCAGCAGGCCCGAAGTGGTTCCGGTCGCGATTTCTGCCATCGACTTCATCGAGCAGGGCGCCACGATCATGCCGCGCGTCTTGAACGATCCCGAGGAGATCGCAGCCCCGATGTCGCTTTGCGCATGCACATGCGCCGCCAGCGCCTTGATGTCGGCGATCTTGCGGTCGGTCTCATGGGCGATGGTCACCTCGCCCGAGCGCGACATCACCAGATGCGTCTCGATGCCGAGATCGCGCAGCACCTCCAAGAGGCGGATGCCGTAAATGACGCCCGAGGCGCCCGATATGCCGATGATCAGTGGAAGTCCGGTCATGTTCTATCCGCCATGCTGGACGCCCGGCGTATATCGCCGCGCCGATGCAGACAGGCTAAAGCCATTTCGCAGCGGCGTCGAATAAGCTCATGTTATCGGCAATATCATCCGCCGTGATCGCCGCGCGCGACGGCCTTGCCGACATGGTTGCGAAACCGCTCGAGGAATGCATCGGCGGCGGGCGTCAAAGGGTGGCGGGGATGGTGGATGATCGCGAGCTGGCGGCTCATCGGCGGATTGATGGTGCGGGACGCAAGGCGGCCATCGGCGATGCCGAGGCTGACGCCGAGGCTCGGCAGGATCGTCGCCCAGTCGCTGCGCGCCACGACCTCGCAGATGCCCTGGATCGAATCCATTTCAAGTTGCAGATTGAGCGACACGTCGCGCGCCCCGAAATGCCGCTCCAGTTCGGCCCGCAGGCCGTGCCGCTGCGAGGGCAGGATCAGTTTGGCCTGCTGCAGTTCGGTAATATCGATCGGCCCCTTTGGCTGTTTGCGCGTGGCGGCGGTCACGTAAACCATCCGTTCTTCGACCAGCGGCTCGACGGTCAATCCCAGCCGGCGCGGAGGCTTGTTGATCACCGCGAAATCGAGCGCGCCTTGATTGACGAGATCGATGAAGGTCGAACTATAGCCGTCGATGACCACGACCTCGACCTCGGGATAGTCGTGCGCAAAGGCGATTAGCATGTCGGGCACGAAACTGACGGCAAGCGATGACAGCATGCCGATGGTAATGCGCCCCGATGTCACGCCGGACAGTTTCGCCATGTGGCCGCGCGCCAGCGTCAGGCTGTGCAGCACCGGCACGACCAGCCGGTAGAGCGTGCGCCCGGCGACCGTCGGAACCATCGCCTTGGACATCCGCTCGAACAGCTTGTGGTCGAGATCCCGCTCCAGCTTGGCGATCTGCATCGATACCGCCGGCTGAACCACGTTCAGCCGTTGCGCCGCGCGCGTCACGCTGCCTTCCTCGTACAGCGCAACGAAATAGCTGATCTGGCGGAAATCCATGTGCGCACCTTGCGATCATGACTGCTGATAATGCGCATCATGATTTCTTACTTCTCTTTATAACACCGGCGCTTAGAGTGCGGCAAACACTTCAATAAAAGTCGGGAGGGCCGCCAATGGATTACCCAAATCATGCGCTGTCGTTACGCGAGTGGCTCGATCATCTGCAACGGACGGATCGGCTCGCGGTCGCGAAACCTGGCCTGTCGCTGCGTCATGAGATCGCGGGCATCGCCAACCGGATGGATGGCCGCAAGGCGACGCTTTTCCCCAAGGTCGGCGGTCAGGGTGGCACGGTCGTGTCCGGCATTGTATCGGATCGCAGCTGGATGGCCGAGGCGCTGGGTATCGCGCCGGGCGAACTGGTGTTCCGTTTCGGCAAGGCGTCGGCTGCGCCGCTCGCCTGGAAGGAAGTGAAAAGCGCGCCCTGTCAGGAGGTCGTTCATCGCGACGTCGATATCCTGAAGCAGCTGCCCGTGCCGACCCATAACGAGCACGACAGCGGCGCTTACATCACCGCCGGCATTCTGGTCAGCCGCGATCCGGAAAGCGGAATCCAGAACGTCACGATTCATCGCTGCCAGATCAGCGGACCCAATCGCATCGGTGTTCTGCTGTTGCCGCGCCACACCCATCATTACTATCGCAAGGCCGAGAAGGCCGGAAAGCCGCTGGAAATCGCAATCGCGGTCGGCGTCGAGCCGGCCTGCCTGCTGGCGAGCCAGGCGATCGTGCCGATTGATCATGATGAACTGGAAATTGCCGGCGCCCTGAAAGGCGCGCCGCTCGATGTTGTCAAATGCGTCACCAACAACGTGCGCGTGCCGGCCGATGCGGAAGTCGTGCTCGAAGGACGCATCCTGCCCAAGACGCGCGAACTGGAAGGACCGTTCGGCGAGTTTCCGCAATATTACGGCGAGCGCGCGGAACGGCATGTCATCGAGATCGATGCGATCACGCATCGCCGTGATCCGCTGTTCCACACCATCGTCGGCGGCGGGCTTGAGCATCTGCTGCTCGGCGCGATCCCGCGCGAGGCGACCATCATGGCGGCGATGCAAGCGAGTTTCCCCGGCGTCAGGGACGTGCATCTCGCACTGGGCGGCGTCGGCCGCTATCACCTCTATGTCAAGCTCGACAAGACGCAGGAGGGCGAAGGCAAGAACGTGCTGCTCGCTGCGTTCGCGGCTCACTACGACATCAAGCATGCGGTGGTGGTGGATATGGATGTCGACATCCACAATCCGCGTGAGGTGGAGTGGGCGATCGCGACGCGCTTTCAGGCGGATCGTGATCTTGTCATCGTTCCCAACAGCCAGGGCTCGAAGCTCGATCCGTCAACCGACAATGGCGTTGGCGCAAAGATGGGCCTCGATGCCACCATCCCGGTCAATTCACCGGAGATGAAGTTCAAGCGCATCCGGGTGCCCGGCGAGCAGGAGATTGATCTTGACGCGGTGCTCGATCCGCAGGCGCGCGTGAAACTTTGACGAGGCGATGCGAGCGCGGCCGGACGCTTCGGCAGGGATGCCGGCTGTCCTGCGGTGGCCTTTTAGGCGAGCGGACTTTCGTGATCGACGCCGATCTTCACATCGAGCAGCGACGTGCTCGACAGCAGCGCGTCCAGAACCATCGCGCGGGAGGATCTGACCTGATCAACAGTCACGCGCTCGGCGGTTTCGGCGTCGCCTTCGGCCAATGCATCGATGATCGACTTGTGCTCGGAGTGCATTTCGCTGCCACGGTCGCGCAGCGACAGGCCGAAGTGAAACATCCGCTCAAGCTCCATCAGGGTCTGCTTCAGGACGGAGACGAGCCGGTCATTGCCGGTCGCGGCTGCGATGCTCATGTGAAAATCGCTGTTCCGCTGCAGAAAATTTGCTTCGCTTTCCTTATTGCCGGGCTGATAGTCGGCGCGGCACAGCCGGTCCAGGCGATGAAGATCGGCGGAATCGACACGCCCCGCAGCAAGCCTGACGCAGGCCACTTCGACGATTTCGCGAAGCTGGAACAGGTCGTTCAGGTCGCGCAGGGTGATCGGCTTGACGCGATAGCCCTGACGGCGCACCGGCTGGAGCAGGCCAATCAGCGACAGGCGGTCGACAGCGGCCCGGGCGGCCGCGCGGCCAAAATTGAACTGATTGGCGAGATCGACCTCGGTGACGATCGATCCCGGCATCAGCTCGCAGCGCACGATGGCCTTGCGGATGGCGTCGAACGCCATGTCACTTTGCCTGGCGCTGGCCTTGGGTTTTTTGGGCGACTCAGCCGGAAGAGAAACAACATGTCCCATGAGATTCTTCCTAGTTAGATTCAGAGGTTTTTGCAAGGCTTTAGAAATGTCAAAGAATGACATGGCGGGGTTATCAGTATCAAATTCTGAGACGAAACGCCCAGAGATAACGTGTTTGTCGCACCAAGATGCCGTTGTACAGTAGACATCTATTCTTTAGACATCTATTAAACTGAATTTGAACATATCAACGGGAGGTTATTTGATGTCTGCAACTATGCGCGCCCTGGTCCTCGACGCCCACGGCACCTTGGACAACCTGAAGATCGTCAACGACAAGCCGATTCCGAAGGCTGCGGCGGGCCATGTCGTCATCCGCGTCAAGGCATCGTCGTTCAACTATCACGACGTTTTCACCGTGCGCGGCATGCCGGGCATCAAGGTCCCGCTCCCGGTCGTGATCGGCCTCGATATGGCGGGCGAAATCACCGAAATCGGCGACGGCGTCAGCGGCTGGAAAAAGGGCGACCGCGTTCTCGTCAATCCGCTCAACAAGAAGAAGGGGCTTCTCGGCGAGATGATGGATGGCGGCATGGCCGAATACTGCATGGTCGATGCCGATCAGCTGATCCATATGCCGGATGGCGTGTCCTACGAGGACGCAGCGTCGCTGCCGGTGGCTTACGGCACCGCGCACCGCATGATCGTCACCCACAACACCGTCAAGAAGGGCGACCGCGTTCTGGTGCTGGGCGCGTCTGGCGGCGTCGGCACCGGCTGCGTGTTGCTGGCCAAGCATCTCGGCGCTGAAGTCATTGCCTGCGCTGGCGGCGCGGACAAGATGCAGCGTCTGCGCGATCTCGGCGCCGACGAAGTGATCAACTACAAGGATGTCGATTTCTCCAAATGGGCGATCGAGAAGTACGGCAAGCCGCAGCGCCGGAATTATGAAGGCGGCGTCGATGTCGTCGTGAACTTCACCGGCGGCGACACCTGGGTCCCGTCGCTGCGTTGTCTCAAGCGCGGCGGCAAGCTGCTGGTTTGCGGCGCGACCGCCGGCCACGATCCGAAGGAAGACTTACGTTACGTCTGGAGCTTCGAGTTGCAGATCATCGGCTCGAACAGCTTCTACGACGACAACCTCGCCGACCTCATGAAGCTGATCGCGGAAAAGAAGCTGAGCCCGGTCGTGGACAAGGTTCTGCCGCTCGACAAGGCGGTCGAAGGCCTGCGGCTGATCGAAAACCGCGAAGTGATGGGCAAGGTTGTCATCACGCCTTGATCCCAATCACCACAGGAAACGCAAAGGATAAGAAAAAATGGCAGAAAAACTGACGCCGGCCGCCGTCGAGGCGATGCTCACCAAGGGTCCCTTCCATCAGTGGCTGGGCATCAAGGTTCAGAAGGTCGATGAAGAAGGCATCGAGCTGACCGCGACGTGGCGCGAAGAGTGGGTGGTAAACCCTGAGCGCCGCTACACGCATGGCGGCATCCTCGCCGCCCTCGTCGATCTCACCGCGGACTGGGCTCTCGTCTCTCATACGGGTCGCGGCGTGCCGACGATCGACATGCGGGTCGACTATCACCGCGCGGCGATGCCGGGCGATCTCACGGCCAAGGGCCGCATCGTCAAGATGGGCGGTCAGTTCTCCGTCGCCGAGGCGAACGTCTACGACAAGGACGGCAAGCTCTTGGCCAGTGGCCGCGGCGTCTACATGACGGCTCCTCCGCCTCCACCCAAGGGTTGAGTGGGGAGGCCATCATGGCGGCTCCCGTCAATGAAGGCAGGGCTGGCGATGCGGCGGTTTCCACCGCCGCATCGCCGCGCGAGGGAATGTTCGATCACGCCGTTCTCAACCTGCATTACGATCTCGACTCTGGCGAGGCGTTGTTCAGGGCGCTCGGGTTCAACGTCACGCCGAGGAGTTTCCATACGCTCGGTTCGATGAACAACCTGATGGTGTTCGGCACCAACTACCTTGAGCTGGTCGGTATCGATCCGTCGAATCCGAATCCGCGCAAGGAATTGTTGGACTGGCCGGTTGGGCTCAACGGGCTTGTGTACGGAAGCGACGACATCGAGCTGACTGCGGCGCGGCTGCGGTCTGCTCGGCTTCCGATGCTCAAGCCCAAAGCGTTCAGCCGCGAGGTGGTGATCGAAGGCGTGACCGACGAGGCGCGCTTTCGCACGGTCCATCTCGCTCCGGATTATTTCCCCGCCTCGCGGCTTTACTTCTGCGAGCACCAGACGCCTCATCTGGTCTGGCATCCTGCCTTCATGTCGCATCCGAACTCCGCGCGTTGTCTGAAGCGTCTCACCATCGTCGCCGACGATTTCGAGACGCAGGCTCAGTCCTTCACGCGGATGTTGGGGCTGCGGCCGGACCCCGATGCGCGGGTCTGGAGCCGGGGCACGCGGATCGATTTCGTGTCACGCAAGCGGCTGGCCAATCTCTATCACGGTCATGCAGATCCGGGACCGGGCAAACCGAAAGTCGCTGTGATGAGCATCGGCGTGGCCTCCATTGCCATGTTGAAGGCTGTCATGGAGCCGCGGCTCGCGCAAAAGCTGATCGACATCGACAAGTCTTGTTTGCTGCTCCCCGCATCGGAATGCTTCGGGGTCGCGATCGAATTTCTAGCAACGAATATGAGTTTGGTATGACACTGTCGCCTAATCTGGGATCGTTGGTCGACCGCTCGCGTGCGATGGACAAGATCGCCATCATCGATTTCGACGGCACCAAGAGCCGGGACGTCACCTATGCGCAACTCGATGAGCTCGCCGACGGCATCGCCCGCGCTTTGACGAAACGCGGATACAAGCGCGGAGACCGGATCGCGATCCTGTCCGCCAACAGTTCGGATTGCCTCGCGGCGCATTTCGGCATCATGCGGGCCGGGTTCGTCTCGGTGCCGATCAACCATCGCCTGCCGCGCAAGACCGTCGATTACATCATCCAGGACTCAGGGGCCCCGCTGGTGTTCTGCGACAACGAGCGCCGCGCCGTCATTCCCGACGGAATCGAGGTGGTGAATTTCGACACGCCGGATTACGCCGCGTTCGTCGATCGCGGGCCGTTCGAAGCCGTCATTCCCGAAAAGGACGAGCCTTCGACCTTCCTGTACACGTCCGGCTCCACCGGGCGCCCGAAAGGCGTGATCCTGTCTCACGACGCGCAGCGTTGGGTGGTCGAGGTACGGCTTGCGGACCGCGACGTCGAACACGAACGCGCTTTGGTCGCAGCGCCGCTCTATCATATGAACGCATTGGCGCTGTCGCATCTCGTGCTGGCCGGACATTCCAGCATGGTGCTGATGACGCAGTTCAAGGTGCAGCCTTATGTCGATGCGATCGGCTGCTTCAAATGCACATGGCTGACGTCCGTGCCGCCGATGATCGCCATGATGCTCGACGACAAGAAGGCGATGGCGACGGCCGACCTGTCGTCGGTGACAAGTCTGCGGATGGGCTCGGCACCCGCCAGTGAGACCTTGCTCGATGAAATTCGTCGCGTGATGCCGCAGGTGCGCATTCTGAACGCCTATGGCACGACCGAAGGCAGCCCGATTGTGTTCGGTCCCCATCCGGACGGCAAGCCGACGCCGACGCTCTCGCTCGGCTACAAGCATCGCGGCGTGGATCTTCGGATCGTCGATGCCAACGGCAAGGAAGCCGACGAGGGTGTTCTCGAGATCCGCTCGCCGGCGATGATGAACGGCTATCACAACCGGCCCGACATTCCGGTGCCGTTCACCAGGGACGGCTACTACCACACCGGCGACGTGTTCCGCCGCGATGCCGATGGATTCTATTATTTCATCGGCCGGGCCGACGACATGTTCGTCAGCGGCGGCGAGAATATCTTCCCCGGCGAGGTGGAGAGAATGCTCGAAACCCATCCGGATGTGATGCAGGCGTGCGTTGTGCCGATCGACGATCCACTCAAGGGCAAGAAGCCGGTCGCGTTCGTTCGTCTGGCGCCGGGTGCCAAGGTCGATGAGGCCGGCCTGAAGGCCTACGCGCTGGAGAACGGCGCGGCGTATCAGCATCCGCGCTCGATCTGGTTCATCGACGAGTTTCCGCTCGCCTCCACCAACAAGATCGACCGGGCGTTGCTTGCAAACCGTGCGCGTGACCTGTCGAATGCGGAAAAAACCGAAGGCGCTCACGCGCAATAAGGAGTCCCTGATGCCGACCTCGTTTGATACCAGCTTCACGACACGGCCCGAAATCACGGGCTCGTTCGGCGTCGTCGCGACGACGCACTGGATCGCCACCGCGGTGGGCATGGGCATCCTTGAGCGCGGCGGCAACGCCTTCGATGCGGGCGTCGCTGTCGCCTTCGTGCTGCAGGTGGTCGAGCCGCATCTGAACGGCCCCGGCGGCGACGTGCCGATCCTGGTTTACGACGTGAAAAAGAAAAAGCCGGAGGTGATCTGTGGTCAGGGTCCCGCGCCCGCCGCCGCGACCATCGCGCGCTTCCAGGAGATGGGCCTCGATATGATCCCGGGTTCGGGCCTGCTCGCCACGTGCATTCCCGGCTCGTTCGATGCCTACATGCTGCTGTTGCGCGACTACGGCACCATGTCGGTCGAGGACGTGCTTGCGCCCGCGATAAGCTACGCGCGGAACGGTTATCCGCTGGTGTCGCGGATCTGCGAAACCATCGCGACGGTCGAAAATCTGTTTCGCGAGCACTGGCACACCTCGGCGGCGCTCTATCTGCCGAATGGCGAAATTCCGAAGGCAGGAGAGATTTTCCGCAACGAGAAACTTGCCGACACTTACTCGCGCGTTCTCAGCGAGACGAAATCTTCAGGCGGCAACCGCGAGGCGCAGATCGAGCGCGCCCGCAAGATCTGGTCGCAGGGCTTCATCGCCGAATCGATCGATGCGTTCTGCCGCAACAATGAGGTGATGGATTCCTCCGGCACACCGCATCGGGGTCTGCTCACCGGGCAGGACATGGCGGGATGGAGCGCCTTCGTCGAAGCGCCGATCAGTTACGACTACCGCAACTACACGGTTTACAAGGCAGGCCCATGGACGCAGGGCCTCGTGCTGCTTCAGCAATTGGCGTTGTTGAAGGGTTACGATCTCGACAAGCTCGATCCATGCAGCGCGGAATTCATCCATCTGCAGGTGGAGTGCGCCAAGCTCGCCTTCGCTGACCGCGACGTGTTCTACGGCGATCCGAAATTCAGCGAGATACCGGTCGCGCAGTTGTTGTCGGATTCCTACAACGCCGAGCGGCGCAAGCTGATCACCGACAAGGCGTCGATGGAATTGCTGCCCGGCACGATTCCGGGTTTCGGCAAGACCATCGGGATGCGCGAAGGCAGTTCGCGCGAGGCGGTGTCTGCTTTCGGCACCGGCGAGCCGACGGTTGGAAAGATCAGCGCCGAGCGTGGCGACACCGTGCATTTCGACATCATCGATCGCGACGGCAACATGATCTCGGTGACGCCATCGGGCGGCTGGCTGCAATCGTCGCCGGTCATTCCCGAACTTGGCCTGTGTCTCGGCACGCGCGCGCAGATGTTCTGGCTCGATGAGGAGCATCCTGCTTCGCTGCAGCCGGGCAAGCGTCCGCGCTCGACTTTGTCGCCGACCTTCGCGATGCGTGACGGCAAGCCGTATCTGGCTTGGGGCACGCCCGGCGGTGATCAGCAGGATCAGTGGGCGACGCAGTTCCTGCTTCGCCACATCCATGCCGGATACAATCTGCAGCAGGCGATCGACGCGCCGGCGTGGCACACCGAACATTTCCCGGCATCGTTCTGGCCGCGTCTCGCGCGGCCCGGCGTTCTTGTTCTTGAGGGCCGCGTCGCGCCCGACGTGATCAAGGATCTGCGCGGACGCGGACATGTCGTTGAGGTTGGTGAGGATTGGTCGGAGGGGCGGCTGACCGCAGCCTCCCGTCACGAGGGTTGGCTCAGAGCCGCCGCAAATCCGCGCGGCATGCAGGCCTATGCGGCCGGACGTTAGCGCGTCCGGCACGAAGGCCCTTTGCATCGGCACGATGCAAAGAAGAGAAAGACAAAGGGGGTGACGGGACCTTCGGGCTCCGGCGCAGGCGGCATCGGTTCGCGTTACGTTTGAGCGGGCTCGTGCTGCTACCAGAAGATGTAAATAGCGTCGTTCAAAGATGTTGAAGTTAGTCCTGTTTTGTATAATAAAGAACTTTAAACATGTTTAAGATGTCGCAAGAAGCGACACAGGGGCCATCCGTCGAAATCGGGCAAGGAGGGGACTTGAGATGCACGCCAATTATGTCGCTCTAGCGATTGTTGCGGTTTACATCGTCGGACTGGGGATCGTGACATCGATCATCCAGCGCTCGGTGAAAACCGCCAATGTTTTCACTTCGGGCACGACCGGCAAGACCGGCGTTCCGGCTGTTCTTGTCGGCATGATGCTGATGTCCGAGTTCATCGGCACCTCGGCAAGCGTGGGTACCGCGCAGGAGGCCTACAAGTTCGGCATCTCCGCTGCCTGGAACATCATCGCGCTGGCGGCGGGCTTTGTGTTTTACGGCTTCTTCCTCGCCGGGCGATACAAGAGTTCAGGCCACAACACGATCTCGGCCATCCTCAACGATGTCTATGGCCGTCCCACCAAGCTTGCGACATCGCTGGTGATGATCTTCGCACTGGAGATCGTCGCGGTTGCGATCTATGCCGGCGGCGGCACGATCCTCAGCGCCTTGCTTGGCATTCATAAGACGCTGGCCATCGTGATCTGCGGCGTGGTGTCTGTGCTTTACGTGTTCATGGGCGGCATGAAGTCGGTGGTCTACACCAACATCGTGCATTCCGTCGCCAAGTATGTCGGCATCTGCGTCGCGCTTTATTTCGGCCTCACCAATGTCGGCGGCTGGTCGGAGCTTCATGCCAAACTGCCGCCAGAGATGTTCTCATGGCATAATGTCGGCTTCGGCAAAATCTTTGCCTGGTTCATTGCCGGCATGGGCGCGACCTTCTCCACCCAATACGTGATCCAGGCGATCAACACGACCAACAGCCCGCGCAGCGCAAAGATTGCGAGCTTCTCGACGGCGGTCTTCCTCGTTCCGTTCGGCATCATCTGCGCGCTGGTGGGCATGTGTTCGCTCGTGCTGTACCCGAACATCCCGTCGATCAAGGCCTTTTCGGCTCTGATCGCGCATATGGACGGGCCGATGGCCGGTGTGGTGGCTGCGGGTCTCGCAGCGTCGCTGTTCGGATCGCTGGCCGCGTTCTCGGTGGCGACCGCAACGCTTCTCTACAAGGATTTCTATATCGGCATGATCGTCGAGAATCCGAGTGAGAGAAACTCGCTGATGTTCATCCGTCTTGCGACCATCGCGATGGGCCTGTTGCCGATCATTCTTGCGATCTACACGCCGAACGTTCTGTCGATGACGTATCTCGGAAAGGCACTGCGTGCCTCGCTCTCGGTGCTGGTGCTGTTCGTCTTCTTTGCTCCGATGTTCGGCAGCAGGATTGGCGCATTCGTCAGCATCATTGCATCGCTGATCGGCACGGTGGGCTGGTTCATGATGGGCAACCCCTTCGGAATCCATAACGCCTATATCGCACTCATCGTGCCGCTCCTGGTGATGGTGGTGAGCCACATCTTCAAGGGCGCGCCCGCTGCCACCGCCGCTGTGCCCTCGACCGGAAGCTCCGCGTCAGGAAACGGATGATCGAATGCGTGCGAGCCGGACATCGCATGTGTGATGCCCGGCCCGCCCGTTAGCTGGAGTGAGAGATGAAATTGACGGGAAACAAGAAACTGCAAACGACGCGGGATCGGAATGTCGGGCCGGCTGCCGACATGTCGAGAACCGGCGCAGGACAAATCAGGGCCATGGAGCACCGAAGGAGATGGAAGGGCTGAGGCGATCGCTCGCCTGATCCACTCCCACTATCGAGGCGCGTCGCACAGAGCGTCGACAAGTAAAAAACGGCCTATTTCTCGGAGTTTCGCAATGACCATGGTTAGTCAGCACTACCTCTTTGCCCGCAAATTGCTGGATGAGTTCGGCGCGGGCCTTGGGACGCCGGATCGTCTCGAGCGGATGGCCGCCGATCTTATCGGCAAGGACGCCAATATCGTCGGGCCGTTCGGGTCGAAGCGGCTAGTCTACGCCGATTACGTCGCCTCCGGCCGCGCGTTGATGTGCGTCGAGCAGTTCGTCATGCAGAACGTGCTGCCGTACTACGCCAACAGCCACACCGAGGCGTCCTACTGCGGCGGCGCGATGACCGGATTTCGCCGCGCGGCGCGCGAGACGGTCGCGGCCTGCTGCGGAGCGACCAGTGATCATGCGGTGATCTTCACCGGCTCCGGCGCAACCTCCGGCCTCAACCGGCTTGTGAATCTGCTTGGCGTCACCGCAAGCATGAAAGCCGGCGTGCGGCCGCGCATCGTCGTCGGTCCCTATGAGCATCACTCGAACATTCTTCCCTGGCGCGAAAGCGGCGCGGAAATCGTCGAGGTCAGGGAAGCGGCAACCGGCGGGCCGGATCTCGATGATCTCGATGCGGCGCTCAGTAGCGCCGGCGAGCGTCTTGTTGTCTGCGCGCTGTCCGCCGCCTCGAATGTCACGGGCATCATTGCCGACGTTGCCGGGTTGACGAAGCGGGTGAAGGCGACCGGCGCGAAGCTGGTGTGGGATTACGCCGGCGCGGGCCCCTATATGTCGATTGCGATGGAGCCTGCGCCCGGTGCGCTGATCGATGCAGTGGCGGTGTCGCCGCACAAGTTCATCGGTGGTCCCGCGGCGACAGGCATCCTGATCGTGCGTCACGACGCGGTCGATACGGTGAAGCCGACATGGCCCGGCGGCGGCACGGTGAAATTCGTCACGCCCACGGAACACGATTACAGCGACAGCCTCGAGGTGCGCGAGGAAAGCGGAACGCCCAACGTGGTTGGCGACATCCGCGCGGCGCTGGCCTTCCTCGTCAAGAAGGCCATCGGTGCGGAAACCATGGCGAAGCGCAACGCCGAGGTGCGCGCGCGCGCCCTGACGGCGTGGAGCGGGATCGAGCGTCTTGAGCTTCTCGGCAACATGCAGGCTGAAAGCCTGCCGATCTTCTCGTTCCGTGTGAAGGACGGAAAGGGCGGATACATCCATCAGCAACTGGTGACGCGGATGTTGAGCGACCGCTTCGGCATTCAGGCGCGCGGCGGCTGCGCCTGCGCGGGACCTTATGTTCATCGCCTGCTGCTGATCGACGAAGACGAGTCGACTGTGTTGCGCCGGCTGATCGCCGAAGGCGATGAGATTCGCAAGCCGGGATTCACGCGGCTGAACTTCAGCGTGCTGCTGCCGGACGACAAGGTGGATTTCATTCTGAAGTCGGTCGCCCAGCTCGCAAGTGATGCCGCCGCGTTCACGGATCGCTATGCGGTCGATGTCGGCCGGGCGATTTTCTTTCCCCGCCAGGGGCCCGGCGCGCCGGTCCTGTCGGCTGCAAGCTGACGAGAAATCGAGATTGATCCATGACCATCGCCCATTCCGGCAAGCCTGACGTCAAAGGCTTCTTCGATCCGCGCACGTGGAGCATCCAGTACGTGGTGTCGGACCCGCGCAGCAAGGAATGCGTGATCATCGATCCCGTTCTCGACTACGACGAGAAGTCGGGCTCGGTCGCGACAAACAGCGCCGACGCGATCCTGGCCTATATCGCTGAGCGCGGACTGAAACTGACGGCGATCCTCGATACCCATCCTCATGCCGATCATTTTTCCGCCGCGCAATATCTGAAGAAAGCCACCGGCGCGCCCACGGCGATCGGCGAGCGCATTGTCGATGTACAGCGGTTGTGGCAGGTCATCTACAATTTCCACGGCCTCGCGACCGACGGCTCGCAATGGGATCGCCTGTTTGCCGATGGTGATCGCTTCAAGGTCGGCGACATCGAAGGCCGCGTGCTGTTCTCGCCGGGGCACACGCTTGCGTCCGTCACTTACGTGATCGGCGATGCGGCTTTTGTGCATGATACGCTGTTCATGCCCGACAGCGGCACGGCGCGCGCGGACTTCCCCGGCGGCAGCGCCGTGAAGCTGTGGTCTTCGATCCAGCAGATTTTGGCGTTGCCCGACGACACCCGGATTTTTCCGGGCCACGATTACCAGCCGGGCGGCCGCGCGCCGCGGTGGGAAAGCACGGTGGCGGAGCAGAAGGCACACAATCCGCATGTCGCCGGAATGAATGAAGCTGATTACGTCGCTCTGCGCGAAGCACGCGACAAAACGCTGCCGATGCCGAAGCTGATCCTGCATGCGCTGCAGGTCAATATTCGCGGCGGACGGCTCCCTGAACCGGAATCCAATGGCAATCGCTATCTGAAGATTCCGCTCGATGCCTTCGGACAGGTGTCATGGGGCTGATGGGACGCGGCACGGAAAGTTTCGAGGCGGCCGAGGCATGATGCAGATCGCATTCGTGCCGGCCCTTGCGTCAGGCGGCGCGGTCGGTTTTTCTCTGGGGTTGATCGGAGGCGGCGGCTCGATTCTGGCGACGCCGCTGCTGCTTTATGTCGTTGGCGTGGCGCAGCCGCATGTCGCGATTGGCACCGGCGCGCTCGCCGTCGCGGTCAACGCATTCGTTGCGTTCGCAGGGCACGCGCGCGCCGGCAATGTACGCTGGCTGTTTGCAGGCATCTTCGCGGCGGCTGGCACGCTCGGCGCCTTTGCAGGCTCCAGCATCGGCAAGGTGATCGACGGCCAGCACCTGCTGTTCTTCTTCGGCCTTGCGATGGTGGCGGTGGGTTTGGCTATGCTGCGTCCGACCCCGCCGGACGGCACATGCGAACGTGAGACCGATCTCAAGACCTGCTCGGGTGTGATCGCGGTTGCCTTTATCGTCGGCGCGGCCTCGGGCTTTTTCGGCATCGGCGGCGGTTTTCTGATCGTGCCGGGTCTCGTGCTTGCGACCGGCATTCCGATGATCCACGCGGTCGGGTCGTCATTGTTCGCTGTCGGTTGTTTCGGTCTCGCCACTGCTCTGAATTATGCGTGGTCGGGATTCATCGACGGGCCGGTGGCTGGCACTTTCATTATCGGCGGCGTCGCGGGCGGATTGCTCGGCATGCTGCTGGCCAATCATCTGTCGCGCGGAAAGAATCTGCTGCGCTATGTGTTCTCCGCCATCGTGCTGATCGTCGCGGCGTATGTGCTGTATCGCAGCGGACACGCCATGATGGGTTGACCGTCAGCCGTTCAGGACAGCAGGCGAGACGCTGCGCTGGACCACGGCGCGCATCGCGAAACTCGAATGCAGGCGGGCGACGCCGGGCATGCGCGACAGATGCTGCTTGTGGATGCGCTCATAGTCCGCCATGTCGCGGGCCTGCACCTGAACCAGATAATCGTCGCTGCCCGACATCAGGTGGCACGCCACCACCTCATGGCATTCCGTGACCTCTTTTTCGAATCGCGCCAGCGCGTCCTCGCTCTGGCGGTCGAGCGTGATGTGAACCAGCACCGTCATCATGAAGCCGAGACCGGCGGCATCGATATTGGCGGAGTAACCGCGGATCACGCCGGACTGTTCGAGCTGCTGGAGGCGGCGCGCGCAGGCGGTCGGAGACAGGCCCACTTTTTCGGAAAGCAGGACGTGGCTGATCCGCGCATCCTTGACCAGTTCACGCATGATTTTCCGATCCATATCAGTGGGTTCGATGGTCATGCGTCTCTCCTGCCGTTATTCGCGCTCGACTATAGCGAAACTATCTCAGTATAAGCATTTATCCTGCGTTATTGCGACACTTTCTATCTGAATAAGCCGAGTTCCGCCAACTTGACGCTGATACCTTGCTTGAAAGCACCATGATGCGGCGAGGCGGTTGATGGAGAAGAACGGGCGGTTCAGGGGAGGGACGCTGGCGGTCGATCTGCGGGCCGTCCGTTCGAATTATCGCCTTCTGCGCTCCAGGCTGAGAGCCTCAACCCTTTGCGCGGGTGTGGTGAAAGCCGACGGCTATGGGCTCGGCGCCACTTACGTGTCGCGCGCGCTGTTCGCGGAAGGGTGCCGGCACTTCTTCGTCGCCCATCTCGATGAAGGGCTGGCGCTGCGGCCTTATCTGCCGCGTTCGGCCGCGATTTTCATTTTGAATGGTTTGCCGCGCGGCGCGGAGAGAGAGTGCGCGGCGGCAGGGCTCGTCCCCGTGCTCAATTCGCCGGAGCAGGCCGGGGCCTGGGCTGGTTGCGCGCGGACACGCGGACAGCGTTTGCCTGCCGTGCTCCAGGTCGATTCCGGCATGAACCGACTCGGCCTCACAGCCGGTGAGGCCGCGCGCTTCGCGGAAACGCCCGCGCGATCCGGCGTCGTCGATCTGCGCTACATCATGAGCCATCTCGCATGCGCTGACACGCCTGCGCATGAAGCCAACGCGATGCAGCTCGCAACATTCAGGCAGCTCGCAGGGTTGTTTCCCGACGTGCCGCGCTCGCTGGCGAATTCGTCGGGCATTTTTCTCGGGCCCGATTATCATTTCAGTCTCGTGCGCCCGGGGTCTGCGCTGTACGGCGTCAACCCCGATCCCGCCGCCACCAATCCGATGCAGAGCGTGGTGCGGCTGACGGCGAAAGTGATTCAGTTGCGCAACGTGATGCCGGGCGATTGTGTCGGTTATGGTTGGGACGCGCGCGCGCGCGGCGAAGCGCGGCTCGCCACGCTGTCGCTTGGATATGCCGACGGCTTTCATCGCGCATGGGGCAAAGGCGGCGCGGTGTTTTTCGAAGGCCTGCGATTGCCGGTGGTGGGGCGCGTGTCGATGGACAGCATCGTGATCGATGCGAGCGCCATCGCGCCCGGGCGTCTGGGTCCGGACTCCGAGGTCGAAGTGATCGGCGACGATCAGCCGCTGGATGATCTCGCCTCGGTTGCGGGCACTATCGGTTACGAAGTCCTGACCGGGCTCGGTTCCCGCTATCAGCGCATTTATCTCGGAGCGGAGGAGAGCGTGCCGTCCGCGATGCTTGAGGACAGCCTGCAATGAAAGTTCTGGTACTGGGCGCCGGCGTCATCGGCGTCACGACATCCTATTATCTTGCGAAAGCCGATTGCGAGGTGACGGTGCTGGACCGCCAGCCCGGACCCGGACTCGAAACCAGCTTCAGCAATGCCGGAGAGATTTCTCCGGGCTATGCGTCGCCATGGGCAGGGCCGGGCGTTCCGCTCAAGGCGGTGCGCTGGCTGATGGACAAATACGGTCCGCTCGTCGTCCGCCCGCAATGGGATCCGGCGATGTGGCGTTGGATGCTGCAGATGCTGCGCAACTGCACCTCTGCGCGCTACGCCGTCAACAAATCGCGCATGGTCGGCATTGCCGAATACAGCCGCGATTGCCTGCGCATCCTGCGCCGCGACGAAGGCCTTGCCTACGACGAACGCGGCCAGGGTACGCTGCAGCTGTTCCGCAAGCAGTCGCAGCTCGATGCCATCGGCGGCGACGTCGAAGTTCTGAAGCAATATGGCGTGCCTTACGAGATTCTCGATCCCGCGGGTTGCGTGAAGGTCGAGCCGGGACTGGCGCGCGCCCATACATCTTTTGTCGGCGGATTACGATTGCCGGACGATGAAACTGGCGACTGCTACATGTTCACCGACGGCCTTGCGAAGATCGCAGCCGGTCTTGGCGTGAAGACGGTGTATGACACCACGATCAAGTCCATCGACGTGACCGGCGGACGTGTTGCGCAGGTCACGACCGACAAGGGCGTATTCAGCGCCGATACGTATGTCGTCGCGCTCGGCAGTTTTTCGCCGCTGTTGCTGCGTCCGCTCGGTATCGACATTCCGGTCTATCCGGTGAAGGGCTATTCGCTCACCGTTCCCATCGTGGACGCAAGCGCCGCGCCGGAATCGACCGTGATGGATGAGAGCTACAAGGTTGCGATCACCCGGCTTGGTGATCGCATCCGCGTCGGCGGCACCGCCGAGGTTGGCAGTTATCAGGTGAAGCTGCGGCCGGAACGCCGCCTGCCGCTCGACCGTTCGCTGGGCGATCTGTTTCCCGAGGGTGGCGACGTCAACCGCGCGCATTTCTGGAGCGGGCTGCGGCCGATGACGCCCGACGGTCCGCCGGTGATCGGCCCGACGCAATTGGGCAATCTCATGCTCAACACCGGACACGGCACGCTTGGATGGACCATGGCGTGCGGTGCAGGGAAGGTGGTTGCCGACCAGATCGTGGGTATCAAGCCGGATATTCCGGTCGAAGGATTATCGCATCTGCGCTACGCGCATGCTTAAGCACTATGTTTTCAGGGAGAGAGTGATGAGTGAAGTCGAACGTAAATTGCAGGAACGCGGCCTGAATGTGCCCGCCGCGGCCAAAAGCCTTGCCGATTATGTGCCGGTGAATCGCGCAGGCAATCTTGTTTTCGTGTCGGGGCAACTGCCGGTGCAGGACGGCAAGCTCGCTTTCGAGGGCATCGTCGGCAAGGATATCGACACCGAGACCGCCAAGAAGGCGGCTGTTCTCTGTGCGCTCAACATCATAGGCCAGCTCAAGGCTGCCGTGCCTTCACTCGACAGCCTGCGCTGCATTCGTCTCGGCGGCTTCGTGCAGAGCGCGGCCGGATTCAGGGATCATGCGGCCGTGGTCAACGGTGCGTCCGAGCTGATCGTCCATGCCTTCGGCGAGAAGGGGCGGCATGCCCGCGCCGCGGTCGGTTGCAGTTCGCTGCCGCTCGGCGCTCCCGTCGAAGTCGAGGCGATCTTCGAGATCGACTAGCCGAAAGCCTCAGGCCTTCGAGCTGAAAGAAGTGTCTGGCTGGTTCAAAGCCCGTGCGTCAACCAGCGCGCGGGCTTTGGCTTTTGAGCCCGACGATCAATAATTCTTTTGTCTGGCGATTTGCCTCTGATACCAATCTGGCAGGTAAGCTTGGAAGCTGGCGGGGAGCGATGAGCAATCGGGCGGACGGAGGCAATCCTGCCGAAATATTTTCAGCTTTTCTGAAACTGGGGCTCACCTCATTTGGCGGCCCGGTCGCGCATCTCGGCTATTTCCGGTTCGAGTTCGTCGAGCGGCGGAAGTGGTTGAGCGAAGAGAGCTACGCCGACCTCGTGGCGCTCTGCCAGTTTCTTCCCGGTCCTGCATCGAGCCAGGTCGGAATCTCAATCGGTCTGTTGCGCGGCGGCTATCTCGGCGCCCTCGCCGCATGGATTGCGTTCACGCTGCCGTCCGCACTCGCGCTCGTGCTTTTCGCGTATGGGCTCGCAGCCTTCGAGAACAGTTTCGGCGGCGGCTGGCTGCACGGGTTGAAGGTTGCCGCCGTCGCTGTCGTGGCGCTGGCTATTCTCGGCATGGCCAGAACGCTGACGCCTGATCGTCTCAGGGTGACGCTTGCAATTGCCGCAATGGCGGTGGCGCTCATGCTGCCGTCGGCGTGGGGACAGATCGCGGGCATTGTGCTCGGCGGGTGTGTCGGCTGGTTCTGCATCAAGGGAAAATCTTCCACCGATCAGGCCGTGCTGCCGCTTCCGATCAGCCGGAGGGTCGGCGTCGCGATGCTTGTTGCGTTCGCCGTTCTGCTGGCAGGCCTGCCTCTCGCCGCAGCGGCAACCGACAGCCCATCACTGAAGCTGTTCGACATCTTTTATCGCGTTGGATCGCTGGTGTTCGGCGGCGGCCATGTCGTTCTGCCGCTGCTCAAGGCGGAAGTCGTCCCGGCCCTTGTGAGCAGCGACAATTTCCTTGCGGGCTACGGCGCCGCGCAGGCCGTTCCGGGTCCGCTGTTCACGTTCGCCGCTTATCTCGGCACGGTCATGGGCGGATGGACAATCGCAGTCGTTTGTCTTGTCGGCATCTTCCTGCCGTCATTTCTGCTCGTCATCGGCGTGCTGCCGTTCTGGGATGTGCTGCGAAGAAAACCGGCGGCGCAAGCCGTGCTGGCGGGAGTGAACGCGGCAGTGGTCGGATTGCTGCTCGCCGCTTTCTACGATCCGGTTTGGACCGCGGGCATCACCAACAGCTATGACTACGCGCTCGGGTTGGGCGCATTCGTGCTGCTGTTCGTATGGAAGGCACCGCCGTGGCTTGTGGTGGTCCTCTGCGGGGCGGCGGAGCAATGGCTCTCCTATTGGTGAACTGGCCGGGGTTGCGGAGATTCTGTTCAGCGGCTACAGAGCCTCACCGCCGCTGATTGCGGGCCATCTCAACGCGTGTTGTTGGGGCCGCGATTTCAGCAAGCACATTACTGTAAGAGAATCTTCCAGGAGTGGCTTTTGAAATACGCGCTTCTTGTTCTGGCCGCCGTGCCTGCGCTCTGGGTTGCTCCGGCCGCTGCCGTCGATGCCCGGTTTTATAACAGCCTGAAGCGGCTCGATCCCGACACGAGACTCGAGCAGGTCTGCGACATCGAGGCGATGAACCGGATCGATCGTGATCCCACGCCCTATCATCCCGACCGCGCCAAGAGCGACGTGCTGAGCACGCCGCGCCACATCGGCGACACGGTGAAGGGCAATGGTGGCGCCTTCCGCAGCAAGGGCAAGTGGTACTCGTATTCCTTCGTCTGCAAGGGATCGCCGGATCATTACAAGGTGCTGTCGTTCAGCTACAAGATCGGCGGGCCGATTCCCGAAACCAAGTGGGCGTCGTACGGGCTCTGGCGCTAACGCGACGGCGATTTCCGCTCCGGCTTGGCGCGCATATGGATGTGGCCGCCCTCGACCTTCTCGACTTCAAAGGCTCCGGTTTTCCGGATGAGATCGCTGAGTTTGGAACAACCATAGGTTCGCACGTCAAAATCCGAAAACAGATTTGAGATGTGCTGGCCGACAGGGCCGAGCATCACCCAGCCATCCTCACTTTCGATTTGCGAAATCGCCTTCATCAGAATTGGGATGGCCGCGCTCAGAGGTTCACGCGGTTTCGATTTCGTAGAATCGCCTGGCGATGTGGGCGTAGGTAGTAGATTTTCCGTGTAGACAAATCTGCGGCAGGCTTGGCGGAAGCTCTCGGGCGTTTTCTGCGTGCCGAAGCCGTAAACGTCCGCGCCTTGTTCGCGCAAGCGCGAGGCGAGGCGAGTGAAGTCGCTATCGGATGATACCAGGCAAAATCCATCGAAGCGTCCACTGTGCAGAAGGTCCATGGCATCGATCACCAGCGCGATGTCGGAGGCATTCTTGCCTTTCGTGTAGGCGAATTGCTGGTACGGGTCGATAGCGTGACGTTGCAAGATGTCAGCCCATGATTTGAGTCGCGAGCTGGAAAAGTCACCATAAATACGCCGCACGCTGGCTTCGCCGAATTTCGCGATCTCCTCGAACAGGCCTTCAGTGATTTGCGGAGAGGTATTGTCCGCGTCGATCAGAACCGCAAAGCGCGGTGGCCGGGATTCGGCGGGCATGAAAACTCCTTTGGTGAAAAGCGGTAGGATTCAAAAGAACAGACTCTCAGGATAGTCCGTTGTGGCTGTGGGTCCAGATCGGAGCCACGAATTTAGACTTTCCAGATGTCGTCGGCGTAGTCGCGGATCGTCCGGTCCGCCGAGAACCATCCCATCCGCGCGGTGTTGAGGATTGCCGATGTCTCCCACGCGGCATGTCCCCAGCGCGCGTCCACCAGCGCCTGGGTGCGGTGGTAATCGTCGAAATCTGCCGACACCATGTAGTGGTCGAGATAACGCAGGCTGTGCGCGATCGGCGCGAAGCGCGCCGGATCTTCGGGCGAGAAAGTGCCGCGGTCGATGGTCTCGATCACGCGCGCCAGCATCGGCGAGGCCGCGATGGCGTCGGATGCATCGAGCCCCGCGCGCCGCCGCTCCATGACCTGATCGGCGGTCATGCCGAAGATGAAGATGTTGTCCGCGCCGACCTGATCGCGGATTTCAATATTGGCGCCGTCGAGCGTGCCGATGGTGAGCGCGCCGTTGAGCGCGAGCTTCATGTTGCCGGTGCCGGAGGCTTCCATGCCCGCGGTCGAAATCTGCTCGGACAGATCGCAGGCCGGCACCATCACCTCCGCCGCACTGACATTGTAGTTCGGCACGAACGCCACTTTCAGCAGGCCGCGGATCGTCGCGTCGTGGTTTACCGCGTCGGCGATGTCGTTGATGAGCTTGATGATCAGCTTGGCCTGATGGTAGCTCGGCGCGGCCTTGCCTGCGAAAATCTTCACCCGCGGCACCCAGTCGGCGTTCGGATTGTCGCGGATCGCGAGATAGCGCGCGATGGTGTCGAGCGCGTTGAGGAGCTGGCGTTTGTATTCGTGGATGCGCTTGATCTGGATGTCGAACAGGGCCGCCGGATCGAGCCGCAGCGACATCGTGCGCTCGATCATGCCCGCGAGCGCGACCTTGTTGTGCTGCTTGATGGCGCGGAAGCGTTCCTGAAAGATCGGATCATTGGCATAGGGCTCAAGCCCAGCCAGCGCCGAGGGGTCGTCGAGCACGCGGTCGCCGCAGACCTCGCGCAACAGCGCGGTCAATCCCGGATTGCACTGATACAGCCAGCGCCGGAAGGTGATGCCGTTGGTCTTGTTGGTGATGCGGTCGGGATAGAGCGTGTTGAGGTCGGCGAACACCGTATGCTTCATCAGCTCCGAATGCATCGCCGAGACGCCGTTGATGCGGTGCGAGCCGATGAAGGCGAGGTGGCCCATGCGCACGCGGCGCCCGCCGGTCTCGTCGATCAGCGAGGTCGCCGCGCGAAAACGGATGTCGCCGGGCCTTTGCCGCTCGGCGGCGGCGAGGTTGTCGGCGTTCAGCCGGTAGATGATGTCGAGGTGGCGCGGCAGCAGCCGCTCGAACAGTTCGACCGGCCAGTTCTCCAGCGCCTCCGGCAGCAGCGTGTGGTTGGTGTAGGCGATGGTCTGCGACACGATCCGGCGCGCCTGTGGCCATGGCACATAATGATGATCGATCAGAAGCCGCAGCAGTTCCGGTACCGCGAGACTCGGATGCGTGTCATTGAGCTGGATCGCGGCATATGACGCCAGCGTGCGGATGTTGCCCTGCTCGCGCAGGTGCCGCGCGACGATGTCCTGCAGCGATGCGGAGACGAAGAAATATTCCTGCCGCAGCCGCAATTCCTTGCCGGCGGCGGTCTCGTCGCTCGGATAGAGAAATTTCGAGATCGCTTCCGCGCGCGTTCTCTGTTCCGAGGCGCCCGCATAGTCGCCGTGGTTGAAGACATCGAGGTGGAGCGGCGTGATCGGCCGCGCCGACCACAGCCGCAGCGTGTTGATGTGCGCGCCGCGCCAGCCCACGATCGGCGTATCGAATGCCGCCGCCCGCACCGTCTCGCCGGGAATCCAGGCGATGGCGTCGCCCTGCGGCGTGGGATGATGCTCGATGCGTCCGCCGAAATGGATATCGTAGGACACCTCAAACCGTTCGAATTCCCACGGATTGCCGCCCTCGAGCCAGTGCTCGGGAAATTCCTGCTGCCAGCCATGCGAGATTGCCTGACGGAACAGGCCGTGCTCGTAGCGAATGCCGTAACCGATGGCGGGGATCGCAAGGCTCGCCATGCTCTCCATGAAGCAGGCGGCGAGGCGGCCAAGTCCGCCATTGCCGAGTGCCGCATCCGGCTCGATGTCCTTCACGTCACCGAAATCCACGCCGAGGTCGCGCAGCGCGCGGACGTAAGTTTCCATCAATTGCAGATTGCTCAGCGCATCGGTGAACAGGCGGCCGATCAGGAATTCCAGCGACAGATAATAGACGCGCTTTCTTCCCTCAATGCGTGTCTCGCGCACGTCCGGCAGCCAGCGCGCGGCGATGCGCTCTCGCAGGCTCAGCGCCGCGGCGAGGTACCAGTCGTGCAGCGTTGCGCGCTCGATCTCATGGCCCAGCACGCGCGTGATCTTGGCTCTGATCTCGTCGCGAACGGCCGCCTCATCGTAGTCGCTCGGCCGCTCCCGCGCGGGCGCGCCCTTGGGGAGCGCAGTCTTGGCAATATTCAAGCCGCCACCCTCACTCTCGGTGCGTGATCGCAAACTCATCCCGCGCAACAAACCGGAGAGCCACGCGATGGGTTCCAGCAGAGTCAAAGATTAAGGCCATAGGCTGACATCGGACCCAGTGAGGGGAAGAAAGCTGTGGGCGGAAAACTTAATCAAGTTATTGATAATTATGAATTATTTTAAAATTCCGCGCGGATAGCCGCTAAAATTTGCTTTCTTCGTCCAATTGGGATTTTTCAGCTTCAGGATTTTTCAGGGTTGGCGCGCTAGCCTGCCCGCCATTGGATTTGGAACAAAGCATCATGACCATCCGGCTGCATCGCGGCGATTTGCCTGACCTTTCGCGCTACACGCACTCCGTCGCGATCGACACCGAAACACTCGGCCTCAATCCGCATCGCGACCGGCTCTGCGTGGTGCAGCTTTCGAACGGCGACGGCAGCGCCGATGTCGTGCAGATTCCGGCGGGTCACACCGACGCCCCGAACCTGAAGAAGCTGCTCGGCGATCCTGCGATCACCAAGCTGTTTCACTTCGCCCGGTTCGACATTGCCGTGCTGTACCATGCCTTCGGCGTGATGGCGCAGCCGGTCTACTGCACCAAGATCGCCTCGAAGCTGGTGCGCACCTACACCGACCGGCACGGCCTGAAGGATCTGGTGCGCGAGATGCTCGGCGTCGAAATCTCCAAGCAGCAGCAGTCGAGCGATTGGGGTGCGGCGTCGCTGTCGGAAGCGCAGTTGAGCTACGCCGCCTCCGACGTGCTGCATCTGCATGCGCTGCGCGACAAGCTCGATGCCATGCTCGCGCGCGAGGACCGCGAGCCTCTGGCGAAGGCCTGCTTCGAATTCCTGCCGACGCGCGCGAGGCTCGATCTGCAGGGCTGGGAAGAAACCGATATTTTCGCGCATTCGTAAAGAGCGCGCATCGTCCGAAAGTCGCGATGTCCGAAAGTTATGGGCAGGGGTCCTGCGCGGCAGAGCGCGGCCCTTATATTGTCGCGATAGAGCGTAAGCTTGATGGCGTAACCCGGGAACCAAGGTGGCCACACAGACGCCGGCATATCAGGGAGACGATCCCCGCTTCGTGCGCGCCGCACGCCACAGCCGCCGCGTGCGCTGGCTGCGCCGCGCCGTGCCCGCGGTGGTGATCCTGTCGCTGGCACTCATCATCGGCGCGTCGGTGTTCAATCCGTTCCGCTTCCTCAAGAAGCTTCCGATCGATCTCAGCAAGCTGTCGGTCTCGGGCACCAAGATCACGATGGATGCGCCCCATCTTGCGGGTTATCTGCCCGATCGGCGGCCTTATGAAGTGTGGGCGAAGGCGGCGACGCAGGACGTCACTGACCCGACCAAGGTGGACATGCTCGACATCCGCGCGCAGGTGCAGATGCAGGACAAGTCGACGCTGCGGGTGGATGCGCAGAACGGCCATTTCGATACCAAGACGCAACTGCTCGATCTCACCAACCAGATTCTGTTGCAGACCACGACCGGCTATCAGGCGCAGCTCACGCAGGCGCGCGTCGATCTTGCGACCGGCATCATCAGCTCGGATCAGCCGGTGGCAGTGAAGCTCACCAACGGCACGCTGAACTCGCAGAATTTGCGGATCACCGATCATGGCGCGTCGGCGGTGTTTGGCGGCGGCGTGACGATGCTGCTCGATCCGCCTGCGGACAAGACCAATGCCGACGCCACGGCCGGGAGCGTGCCTGCCGATGCGCCGGCGGAATCCCAGTGAGGCGACGATTGAAATCGGATATGGATGCACGATGCGAGTAATGGAACACAATCTGTCAGGCGGTCGGAAGGTGCGCGCGGTGTGCGGTCGCGCGACGCTCGGCCTGTCTGCGCTTTTTGCGTTCGCTGTGTGTGTGTCCGCCGCGCAGGCGCAGACCAGCACGGTGTCGGGCGTGCCGAACGCGGTGCAGGGTTTCTCGAAAAATCGCGGCCAGCCGATCCAGATCGATGCGCTGTCGCTCGAAGTGCGCGACAAGGACAAGATCGCGACCTTCTCCGGCAATGTGAAGGTGGTGCAGGGCGACACCACGATGCGCTCGAAGACGCTCGTGGTGTTCTACGATCAGGACAAGGCGGGCGCGAAGCCCGGCATGAAGACGGCGCAGCCGGGACCGGGTGGCAATTCGAGCGTGCGGCGGCTGGAAGCGCGCGGCGGCGTCGTCGTCACGCAGAACGATCAGACCGTGACGGGCGAGACCGGCATCTTCGACATGAAGACCAACACCGTGACGATGACCGGCGGCGTGGTGCTGACCAAGGACAAGAACGTGCTGAAGGGCGACCGGCTGGTGGTGGACATGACGACGGGCGTCTCGCGCGTCGAATCCAGCGGCGGGCGTGGCGTCTCCGGGCTGTTCAATTCCACTTCGCCGAACAAGAATGGCGGCGGGCTCAGCCTCGTGCCCGGCTCGGGACCCAAGACGGAAACCGCGCCGTCCACGCGTACTCCCGGAAAGCCGATGAAACTCAATAACTTGCAAAGCCGCACGGGATCGCGCGGTTGAACCTTGGCCCGCGAGCCTATATCAAGGGCCGGGGACGGATTCTGACAGGCGGGCGTGCAGGCGGGGTGCCGGCGCGCCGATTCCGCCGCGGGGTCGCAAGCTGGCAAGCCAGCCTTTGAAAGGCCGATCGAGCGGATGGTGGATCTCCTGCGCATGTTTCGCCGCCGTGCCCCTTCGCGGGGCAAGCAGGGCTTTGCCCGCTCCGGCGGCGACATCACCTCGTTCAGCGCCCGCATGGGCGACATGTTCAAGAGCGCGAAGGGCGAGGTGCCCGTGCAGCCGCAGCCTGCATCGCGGCAGCCGTTTCAGTTGACCGAACAACAGCAGCAATGGGCCTCTTACAGCGAGATGGCCGTGATGCTGGCGGACGATGGTGCGACATCGTTCGAACGTTCATCGCCGATTCCGCGCGGCGAGCCGCAGCGTGTGCCGGGCGAGGAGCGCCGCGCGCCGCCAAGACAGACAGAGTTAAGACAGGCAGAGTCAAGGCAGGCGGAGCCGGGACCAACCCAGCAACGGCAAACGCAACAACGTTCGACACAGCAAAGCAGGCCCGCGCCGCAGCGTTCGCAACCGCGCGCGGGCTACCTTGCCGTGCACGGCATCGAGAAAAGTTTCGGCACCCGCAAGGTCGTGCGCGGCATCAACATCTATGTGCGCCGGGGCGAAGCGGTTGGCCTTTTGGGCCCGAACGGCGCGGGCAAGACCACGGCGTTCTACATGATCACCGGCCTGATCAAGGCCGACAAGGGACGCATCGAACTCGACGGCTACGATGTCACCAGCCTGCCGATGTATCAGCGCGCGCGGCTCGGCATCGGCTATCTGCCGCAGGAAGCCTCGATCTTTCGCGGCCTTTCCGTGGAGGACAACATCCGCGCCGTGCTCGAGGTGGCGGAGCCCGACCGGCGCAAGCGCGAATACGAGCTGGATTCGCTCTTAGAGGAATTCAACATCGTGCGGTTGCGCAAATCGCCGTCGATCGCATTGTCGGGCGGCGAACGCCGCCGCGTTGAAATCGCGCGCGCACTGGCGACCAAGCCGAACTACATGCTGCTCGACGAACCGTTCGCGGGCATCGACCCGATCGCGGTCGGCGACATCCAGCAGTTGGTGCGTCATCTCACCAACCGCGGCATCGGCGTGCTGATCACGGACCACAATGTGCGTGAAACGCTCGGCCTCACCGACCGCGCCTACATCGTCTATGCCGGCGAGGTGCTGACCGAGGGCCAGCCCGAGGAGATCGTCAACGATCCCGATGTGCGCCGCCTCTACCTCGGCGAGGAATTCCGCCTCTAGCTCTGGCGGTACCGCCCTGCGGGCATGCGGCTGTCCGTTGCGGGCAAAAACTCAGTCCCGTCAAGTCGTATACAGGGGCATCTAAAAGAGCTAAGCAAGAATTGGACCAATTGGGGCGAATCTCGAGCTGGATGCCATTATGGCGCTGACGCAACGCCTGGAATTTCGCCAATCGCAAGCGCTGGTGATGACGCCGCAGCTCATGCAGGCGATCAAGCTGCTGCAATTGTCCAATCTCGATCTGGTGGCATTCGTCGAGGGTGAGCTTGAGCGCAACCCGCTCCTGGAGCGCGGCAGCGAGGACGACGCACCGGTGCGCGGCGAAGGCGCGTCGGCGGAACAGGATTTTCCCGGCGGGGATGACGGCGCGGACAGCGGCGCAGGCGGCGAGGGCGTTCGCGGCAATGGCGAGCCGTCCGACGACTGGATGTCGCGCGAACTCGGCAGCCGCGCCGAGATCGAACAGACTTTCGACACCAGCATGGACAACGTCTTCACCGAGGAACCCTCGGAAACGGCGACCCGTGCGGCGCAGGATGCCGCGCCGACCTCCTACACCGAATGGGGCGGCGGCGCGTCCAGCGATGAAGATTACAATCTGGAGGCCTTCGTCGCCGCCGAGACCTCGCTGCAGGATCATCTGGCCGAACAGCTCGCGGTCGCGCTGACCGACGCCTCGCAGCGCATGACCGGGCAATATCTGATCGACCTCGTCGATGAGGCAGGCTATCTGCCGCCGGATCTCGGCGAGGCCGCCGACAAGCTCGGCACCACGCAGGAAGCCGTCGACGCCGTGCTCGCGGTGTTGCAGACGTTCGATCCGCCGGGCATCTGCGCGCGCAATCTGAGCGAGTGCCTGGCGATCCAGTTGCGCGAGCGCGACCGCTTTGATCCGGCGATGCGTGCGCTGGTCGAGAATCTCGATCTGCTCGCCAAACGAGATATTGCGGGTCTGAAAAAAATCTGCGGCGTCGATGACGACGACATCGCCGACATGATCGGCGAGATTCGTCATCTCGATCCCAAGCCCGGACTGAAATTCGCGACCGGACGAACACAGACCGTGGTGCCCGATGTCTATGTGCGCCCGGGACCTGATGGCGGCTGGCTCGTGGAACTCAACAGCGACACGCTGCCGAAGGTGCTCGTCAACCAGTCCTATTACGCAACCCTCACCAAAACGCTGCGCAAGGACGAGGACAAATCCTATTTCGCTGACTGCCTGCAGAACGCAACCTGGCTGGTGCGGGCGCTCGACCAGCGCGCGCGCACGATATTAAAAGTTGCAACCGAGATCGTCCGCCAGCAGGACGGATTCTTCACGCGCGGCGTGGCGCATTTGCGTCCGCTCAACCTCAGGGCGGTGTCGGACGCGATCCAGATGCATGAATCGACGGTGTCGCGCGTCACCGCCAACAAATACATGGCGACGAATCGCGGTATTTTTGAATTGAAATATTTCTTCACCGCGTCGATCGCCTCCGCCGACGGCGGCGAGGCGCATTCGGCCGAATCCGTGCGGCACCGCATCAAGCAGATGATCGATGCCGAAGAGGCAAACGACGTTCTGTCCGACGACACGCTGGTGGAACGTCTTCGCGCCGAAGGCGTTGATATTGCCCGGCGCACCGTCGCGAAGTACCGGGAGGCTCTGCGGATACCGTCTTCCGTCCAGCGCCGTCGCGAAAAACGGTACGCGCTTGGCCATTCGGGTGGTGCAATATCTTCTTCCAACGACCGATCACGCGACATAGCTCCCGCTTGACGGCTTGCGGGGCTTTGGCATTGTGGTGGTGTTGTAACAAGACGACGAGGTGCGTCCATGACGCTTCGAGTTTCCGGCAAAAGCATCAACATCGGTGAAGCCATTCGCGGTCGTGTCGCGGGTCGAACGGAAGAGGTGTTACGAAAATATTTCGACGGGAATTATTCGGGGCATTTCACTTTCAGCAAGGACGGTTTCGGTTTCAAGGCGGACTGCGCGCTGCATCTGGATTCCGGCGTGACGCTGGAGGCCGACGCGATGGCCGCCGATGCGTATGCCAGCGCGGATCAGGCGCTGATCCAGATCGAGAAGCGGCTGCGTCGCTACAAGAGCAGACTCAAGGATCGTTCTGCGCGCAAGGCGCATGCGGAATCCGAAGCGATGGCCGCGATCGCCTTGGATGGCATCGATGCGTCGAGCTACGTGCTCGAAGGCCCTTCCTACGATGAAGACGATGACGAGATCACCGCGTTCAATCCGGTGGTGATCGCGGAATCGACTCACACGCTGCGGCGCTTTTCGGTCAGCGAAGCGGTGATGGAGCTCGACATGACGGGCGCGCCCGTCATCGTATTTCAGCATGGTTCAAGCGGACGGGTGAACATCATTTATCGGCGCTCCGACGGCAATGTGGGCTGGATCGATCCGCCCGCGGCGAAGTAATCGTGGTCGGGATTCCGGGCCGAAATAGCCCGAGGAAGACCTTGACGCCCTCCTTGGCCCTCCCTATGGTCCGCCGCCTCGACGGACCAGGGGCGGGCAAGCTCGGTCCATGCCCTCAATCGGCTTCACGCCTTTTAACGGCTTACGGTTTCACCCTTCACTCTCGGACAGCTCCATGACGATCACCGATCTGGTTGCGCCGGAGGCGATCCTTCCCGCGCTCAAGGTCAACAGCAAGAAGCAGGCGCTGCAGGAACTGGCGGCGCGTGCGGCTGAGCTGACCGGACAGAACGAGCGCGCGATCTTTGAAGTGTTGCTTCAGCGCGAGAAGCTCGGCACCACGGCTGTCGGTTACGGCATCGCCATTCCGCACGGCAAGCTGCCGAAGCTTGAGAAGCTGTTCGGCCTGTTCGCGCGGCTCGAGCGGCCGATCGATTTCGAGGCGATGGACGGCGCGCCGGTCGATCTGTTGTTCCTGCTGCTCGCGCCGGAAGGCGCGGGCGCTGATCACCTCAAGGCGCTGGCGCGGGTCGCGCGGCTGTTGCGCGATCAGGAAGTCGCCAAGAAGCTGCGCGCCTCAAGCGATGCGCAGGCGCTTTATTCGGTGCTGGCGCTGCCGCCGGCCACCGCCGCATAAAAAAACCGCCGCGGATCGCGCGGCGGGCTTTTTCTTTTTCATTGCAATGTCTGGATTGGCCGCAAGCGGCTTCGCTCAGTCGCGCACGCGCCGGACCGCGCCGAGCGCCGCGCTGGTGGTGAGCGCGGCATAAGCCTTGAGCGCGGTGGTGACGCGGCGCTTGCGTGGCGCGGGCCTCCACGCCTCGTTGCCGCGCGCGTCCATCGCCTTGCGGCGGCGGTCGAGTTCGGCATCGTCAACCGCGACATTCACCGTGCGGTTGGGGATGTTGATCCTGATGATGTCGCCTTCCTCCACGAGACCAATGGCGCCGCCTTCCGCCGCTTCCGGCGAGACGTGGCCGATCGACAGGCCCGACGAGCCGCCGGAGAAGCGGCCATCGGTGATCAGCGCGCAGGCTTTGCCAAGCCCCTTCGATTTCAGGTAGCTCGTCGGATACAGCATTTCCTGCATGCCGGGTCCGCCGCGCGGGCCCTCGTAGCGGATCAGCACGACATCGCCGGCCTTGATCTTGCCGCCGAGGATTGCGTCCACCGCCGCGTCCTGACTTTCGAAGATGCGCGCGGGGCCTTCAAACTTCAGAATGCTGGTGTCGACGCCCGCGGTTTTCACGATGCAGCCGTCGCGTGCGATGTTGCCGAACAGCACGGCGAGACCGCCATCCTTGAGGAAGGCATGTTCGGCATCGCGGATGCAGCCTTTGGCGCGGTCGGTGTCGAGTGCGTCGTAACGGCGTTCCTGACTGAACGCGACCTGCGTCGGCACGCCGCCTGGCGCAGCACGATAGAAGGTGCGGACGCTGTCGCTCTTGGTGCGCATCACGTCCCAGCGCTCCAGCGCGTCCTTCAGGCTCTTGCTGTGAACGCTCGGCAGGCTGGTATCGATCAGCCCGGCGCGGTCGAGTTCACCCAGAATGGCCATGATGCCGCCGGCACGATGCACGTCCTCGAGATGCACGTCGGCGACCGCAGGCGCGACCTTGCACAGCACCGGCACGCGGCGCGACAGCCGATCGATGTCGGCCATCGTGAACGGCACTTCGCCTTCATAGGCAGCGGCGAGCAGATGCAGCACGGTGTTGGTCGAGCCGCCCATCGAGATGTCGAGCGTCATCGCGTTTTCGAACGCCTTGAAGCTCGCGATGTTGCGCGGCAGCGTCGTCTCGTCGTCCTGCTCGTAGTAGCGCCGCGCGAGATCGACGATCAGATGCCCGGCCTCGACGAACAGACCCTTGCGGTCGGCGTGGGTGGCGAGCACCGACCCGTTGCCCGGAAGCGCCAGGCCGAGTGCCTCGGTGAGGCAGTTCATCGAATTGGCGGTGAACATGCCCGAGCATGAGCCGCAGGTCGGGCAGGCCGACCGCTCGATGCTTTCCACTTCGGCGTCGGTCACGGTGTCGTCGGCGGCAGCGACCATCGCGTCAATCAGGTCAACGGAGCGCTTCTCGCCCTTGATGACGACCTTGCCGGATTCCATCGGCCCGCCGGAGACGAACACGGTGGGGATGTTGAGGCGCAGCGAGGCCATCAGCATGCCGGGCGTGATCTTGTCGCAGTTCGAGATGCACACCATGGCGTCGGCGCAGTGCGCGTTGACCATGTATTCGACGCTGTCGGCGATGATCTCGCGCGAGGGCAGGCTGTAGAGCATGCCGTCATGGCCCATCGCGATGCCGTCATCCACCGCGATGGTGTTGAACTCCTTGGCGACGCCGCCGGCCTTCTCGATTTCGCGCGCGACAAGCTGCCCGAGATCCTTGAGGTGGACGTGGCCCGGCACGAACTGCGTGAAGGAGTTCACCACCGCGATGATCGGCTTGCCGAAATCCTCGGTCTTCATGCCGGTGGCGCGCCACAGGCCGCGCGCGCCGGCCATGTTGCGGCCGTGGGTGGATGTGCGGGAACGATAGGGAGGCATTTTGGAATTCCTCAAGGACAATTGATTGGTTCCATACTCGCCTGCCGGAGGGAAGCCAATAAGAAGTCCGTATGGCAGCCATACGCGGAAGGCCGCGAGGAGACCGGACAAGCAAAAAGCGGCAACGCTTTCGCGCTGCCGCTTCGTGGTCTGTCAGCAGGCCGTTCAGCCGAACGGGGTCAGTGCAGGCTGACGGTCTGAAGCTCGTTGCTCCAGGCGTTGGCGATCGCAGCCTCGCGGCTGTCGGTCAGCATAATAGGGGTGCCATCGGCGGCGTGCAGCGCGAACAGCGTCACGCCCGGCGCGATCTCGGGTGCCTGCGGGAACAGGCCCGGCACATCCTCGGAACGGATTTGCTTGACGTAGGCGAGATGACCCTCGCCCAGCGCGGCCAGCGCCTCCAGCGAAACCGGTGATTGGTCTCTTGGCTCATGGTGCAGAATAGTAGCCATGTCCTCGACTCCTTCTAAGTCAGACAGCGGTCGAGTCCGCCCATTGCATTATTCGTGTTCATTGATGGCTATCGTCTTAACGATCCGCTCGGGTTCTGGTCTTGCGAGGTCGACCGACAGCAGCCCGTTCTTCAAGTCCGCGCCAAGCACGTACATCCCCTCCGCCAGCACGAAGGTGCGCTGGAAGTGGCGAGCGGCGATGCCGCGATGGATGTATTGCCGGGTCTTGTCGTCCTGCTGGCGACCGCGGATGACGAGTTGATTTTCCTCAATAGTTACATCGAGTTGGTCGCGGGTGAAGCCCGCCACAGCCAGCGTGATGCGCAGCCTTTCGGGCTGGCCGCTACAGCGCTCGCATCGCTCGATGTTGTAGGGAGGATACCCGTCGGCGCCTTTCACGACGCGGTCGAGCGCACGCTCGATCTCGTCGAATCCCAGAAGGAACGGACTGGATAACGAAGGAACACGCGACATTCCAAAGTCCTCTCGAAGCGACTTTGCTCGGCTTCCGGCCCGGATGGACCTTCCGCCAAGGGCCCTTTCGGCGCCCTTCGCCGGAGGAGCGTTCCCGCCCGCCCAGCTTTCACCGATATGGCGATGTTTGGACGGTTGTTCAAGGCCATGGCTGCCCGCGGGACAGGCCATGCACCACAAGCTGCTTGATGGAGAGATGGTGATGGGAAAGGGGCGGTTGGTGGAGCCAGGCGGGATCGAACCGCCGACCTCTTGCATGCCATGCAAGCGCTCTCCCAGCTGAGCTATGGCCCCTTAGTCAAACCGCGTTCGGATGGGTCCGATGCGTCTGCCGATCGGAACCGGCCGTCTGGCCGTGCCCGTGAATCGTCAGGACCGACCTGAAACCACGTTTCAGGTCGTATCTCAAGTCTCTTGTCTCAGGATTCCTCGTCGCCGGAGACGTCGCCGATGATGTCGGTCACGTCTTCGTCTTCTTCCTCTTCATCGGGGATGAAGGTGGAATCGTCATCGTCGTCATCGATGGTGTCGTCGACCTCGATGTCGTCCTCGGATTCCGGCACCACGGCCTTGACCTTGCCGGTATTCTCCTCGGCGTCGGCCTCTTCCAGCGAGACCAATTCCTCCTCGTTCTCCGCAACCTCGGTTTCCTGCGAGGCTGTGGTGGCGGCGGCGCGTGCGGCGGCGTCATTGCGCGCACCACGGGGCGGTGCAACCGGCGCGATCGGCACGATTTCGCCCGTGTAGGGCGAGATCACCGGCGTCTTGTTGAGGTCGTAGAATTTTTTGCCCGTCACGGGGCAGGTGCGTTTGGTTCCGAGATCGGCTTTGGCCACGGGCGAAGATCCTGGGAATTTCGAAAAAAGCGGTGCTTCACTTGGGCGGTTGCGAGCGCTCTGTCAATAGTGCTCTGGGCGGCCCGCGCAGGGCGGGTGACGTATCCCGGCACCCATGGTAGGAGCCGTTCAAATTGTACAGGAATTCCGCCGTGAGCCAGTCCGTTGAGCCGACCCCCTTGGAAGCGCGAGGCGCCAGCCCGCTGACCGGAAAGGTCCGGGTGCCGGGCGACAAGTCGATCTCCCATCGGGCCCTGATCCTTGGCGCGCTCGCCGTCGGCGAAACGAAGATCACCGGCCTGTTAGAGGGCGAGGACGTCCTCAACACCGCCAAGGCGATGGCGGCGCTCGGTGCGAAGGTCGAGCGGACCGGCGAGGGCGCGTGGTCCGTGCACGGCGTCGGCGTCGGCGGTTTCAAGGCTCCTGACGGACCGCTCGATTTCGGCAACAGCGGCACCGGCTGCCGGCTGGCGATGGGCGCGGTCGCGGGCTCGCCGATTGCGGCGACCTTCGACGGCGACGCCTCGCTGCGTTCTCGACCGATGCGGCGGATTCTCGACCCATTAGAACTGATGGGCGCGGTTGTATCGGGTGGCGACGGCAAGCGGTTGCCGCTGACGCTGACCGGCGCGCGCGATCCGATCCCGATGGCTTACCGCACGCCGGTGGCGTCGGCGCAGATCAAATCCGCCGTGCTGCTGGCTGGCCTGTCGGCGCCCGGCGTGACCACGGTGATGGAGACGGAAGCGAGCCGCGACCATACCGAATTGATGCTGAAACAATTCGGCGCCGAGATCAGCGTCGAAAAGGAAGGCGAACACGGCCGCCGCATCACGCTCACCGGCCAGCCCGAGCTGCACGGCGCAAACGTCGCGGTACCGGCCGATCCGTCCTCGGCGGCGTTTCCGCTGGTCGCGGCACTGATCGTGCCGGACTCGGATTTGACCCTCACCGATGTGATGACAAACCCCTTGCGGACCGGGCTTTTCACGACACTCAGGGAAATGGGCGCCTCGATCGAGGAGAGCGATGTGCGTGACGCCGGCGAGCCGATGGCGAACCTGCGCGTGCGCGCCTCAAAACTGCGCGGCGTCACCGTGCCGCCGGAGCGCGCGCCGTCGATGATCGACGAATATCTGGTGCTCGCGGTCGCCGCCGCGTTCGCGGAGGGCACAACGCGGATGCGCGGTCTGCAGGAATTGCGCGTCAAGGAATCCGACCGGCTGGAAGCGACCGCCGACATGCTGCGCGTCAACGGCGTCAAGGTCGAGATTTCCGGCGACGATCTGATCGTGCATGGCGAAGGTTTCGTGCCCGGCGGCGGGCTCGTCAAAACCCACATGGATCACCGCATCGCGATGTCGGCGCTGGTGATGGGCTGCGCGTCGGAAGCGCCGGTCAAAGTGGACGACACCGCGTTCATCGCCACGAGCTTCCCGGATTTCATTCCGATGATGCGCAGACTGGGAGCGGATTTCGCATGATCATCGCCATCGACGGCCCCGCGGCATCGGGCAAGGGGACGCTCGGCAAACGGCTCGCGCACCATTACGGCTTCCGCCATCTCGACACCGGCGTGATCTATCGCGCGGTGGCGCAGGCGCTCTTGGAATCGGGCGCGGCGCTGACCGACGAGGCCGCGGCGGTCACGGCGGCGATGGAACTCGACCCGGAAAAATTCGGCAATCCCGTGCTCAAGACCCAGACAGTCGGCGATGCCGCATCCGTGGTGTCCGCGATCCCGAAGGTGCGCGAGGTGCTGCTCAATTTCCAGCGCCAGTTCGCCGCCGGCCCGCCCGGCGCGGTGCTCGACGGCCGCGACATCGGCACCGTGATCTGTCCCGATGCCGACGTGAAAATTTTCGTCGTCGCTGACCCAAAAGTGCGCGCGCATCGCCGCACGCTGGAGGCGCGCGGACGCGGCGAGGCCGCCGACGAGGCGCTGGTGCTCGCCGACATCCTCAAGCGCGACGAGCGCGACAAGAACCGCGCCACGGCGCCGCTGAAATGCGCGCCCGACGCCCATGTGCTGGACAATTCCAACCTCGACATCGAAGGCGGCGTGCGCGCCGCGATCGCGATCATCGAAAAGGTCCGCACCGCGCGGTAAGACGGTTCCCTCCGCTAGGGGCTGCACAGGGCCAAAACAGCCCGAAACTGCGCTCAAAAGGCCGTTTCCGGGTCATCCGCGGCGATTCCGGCCTTGCCCCAAAAGGCGTGGAGGGCTATATCGCCCCGGTTCGGGTTGCTCGACAGGATCGAGGCCATTCCCGAGCGGGCCGGCACGGTTGATCCCTGCCGTCATTGGAGGACAGCCCGCTCTGAAGGTCTTTGAGGTCGAATTTTTTTAAGACCCGCGACAAAAATCATCGCATCGCTCGTGCAGGCACCGGCCGGCCCGTTCTCGTGAACCGTGAAGGTTGGCGAGGCGGTCGTCAAAGGTCGTGGAACCTTTGGCCCTTCATGCGCAATGCGTTCATCAACCCACTGTCGGCCAACCGCATCTGGAGAATCCATGGCTTCGACTGCATCTTCCTATAACCCGAGCCGCGACGATTTCGCGGCGATGCTCGATGAATCCTTTTCGGGCGGCAACCTTCAGGAAAGCTCTGTCATCAAGGGCAAGGTTGTGGCGATCGAGAAGGACATGGCCGTCATCGACGTCGGCCTGAAGACCGAAGGTCGCGTGGCGCTTCGCGAATTCAACGGCCCCGGCCGTGAGAACACCCTCAAGGTCGGCGACGAAGTCGAAGTCTTCCTGGACCGGATCGAAAACGCTCTCGGCGAAGCCGTGCTGTCGCGCGACAAGGCGCGCCGCGAAGAAAGCTGGGGCAAGCTCGAGAAGGCGTTCAACGCCAACGAGAAGGTTCACGGTGTCATCTTCAATCAGGTCAAGGGCGGCTTCACGGTCGACCTCGACGGCGCCGTGGCGTTCCTGCCGCGCTCGCAGGTCGATATCCGTCCGATCCGCGACGTCGCGCCGCTGATGAACAACCCGCAGCCGTTCCAGATCCTCAAGATGGATCGCCGCCGCGGCAACATCGTCGTCTCCCGCCGCACGGTTCTCGAAGAGACCCGCGCCGAGCAGCGCCAGGAGCTGGTGCAGAACCTCGAAGAGGGTCAGGTGATCGACGGCGTCGTCAAGAACATCACCGATTACGGTGCGTTCGTTGACCTCGGCGGCATCGACGGCCTGCTGCACGTCACCGACATCGCGTGGCGCCGCGTCAACCATCCGACCGAGGTTCTCACCATCGGCCAGACGGTGAAGGTCAAGATCATCAAGATTAACCACGAGACCCACCGCATCTCGCTCGGCATGAAGCAGTTGCTGGACGATCCGTGGCAGGGCATCGAGGCGAAGTATCCGCTCAACGCCCGCGTCACCGGCCGCGTCACCAACATCACCGACTACGGCGCGTTCGTCGAACTGGAGCCGGGCATCGAAGGCCTGATCCACGTCTCGGAGATGTCGTGGACCAAGAAGAACATGCACCCCGGCAAGATCGTTTCGACCTCGCAGGAAGTCGAAGTGCAGGTGCTGGAAGTGGATTCGGCCAAGCGCCGCATCTCGCTCGGTCTCAAGCAGACCATGCGCAATCCGTGGGAAGTGTTCGTCGAGAAGTTCCCGGTCGGCTCGACCGTGGAAGGCGAGGTCAAGAACAAGACCGAGTTCGGTCTGTTTCTGGGTCTCGACGGCGACGTCGACGGCATGGTGCATCTGTCCGACCTCGACTGGAAGCAGCCGGGCGAGCAGGTGATCGACAACTTCAAGAAGGGCGACATGGTCAAGGCCGTGGTGCTCGATGTCGATGTCGAGAAGGAGCGTATCTCGCTCGGCGTGAAGCAGCTCGAAGGCGACCCCTTCGCCGAGCCGGGCGACGTCAAGAAGGGCGCGGTCGTGACCTGCGAGATTCTCGACGTCAAGGATGCCGGCATCGACGTGCAGATCGCCGGTACCGACTTCACCACCTTCATCAAGCGCTCCGAGCTTGCTCGCGACCGCAACGACCAGCGCGCCGAACGTTTCGCCGTCGGTGAGAAGGTCGATGCCCGCGTCATCCAGTTCGACAAGAAGGCCCGCAAGGTCCAGGTGTCGATCAAGGCGCTCGAAGTGGCCGAGGAGAAGGAAGCCATTGCGCAGTACGGGTCTTCGGATTCGGGTGCGACGCTCGGCGACATTCTCGGCAACGCGCTGAAGAAGCGCGAGAAGTAAGCCTGTTTCAGGCGTTTCTTCCATCAGCTGCAAAGGGCCCCGGTTTCCGGGGCCCTTTTTGTTTGAGTGATTGGGTGCGGCACCGTGGCTGAAGGTGACTGTGGCCGGATCGGGACAAGTCCGGTGATGACACATCGAGAGATCGCGGGCGGCCTCAATACCTTCAAATTACCCGGCAATTGATGTATCGAAGTCACTCAATCGCAAGCATTGAGCGGGGATAACGCGCCGCCCACCGGAGAACCGCATGTCGTTCGAGTCCGACCTGATCGTTGACCGCCGCCGCATTCGCCGCAAGCTGACGTTCTGGCGCGTGGTGAGCGGCCTGCTCGTCATCCTGGCGGTGGTTGGCGGCGGAATGCTGCTCACGCCTGCCGGACGTCAGGCGCTGACCGGCAAAAGCGCCATCGCGCGGGTCAAAATCGAAGGGCTGATCCGCAGCAACGACGAGCGCGTCGCAGCACTGGAGCGGCTGGAGAAGTCGGACGCCGCCGCCGTCATCGTGCACATCAATTCGCCCGGCGGCACCACGGCGGGCTCCGAGCAATTGTTCGACGCGCTGACGCGGCTGAAAGCGAAGAAGCCGCTGGTCGTCGTGATCGAGGGGCTTGGCGCGTCGGGGGCCTACATCACCGCGCTGGCGTCGGATCACATCATCGCGCAGCAGACCTCGCTGGTCGGCTCGATCGGCGTGCTGTTTCAGTTCCCGAACTTCACCGATCTGTTGAAGACCGTCGGCGTCAAGGTCGAGGAGGTGAAGTCGGCGCCGCTGAAGGCCGCGCCGAACGGCTACGAGCCGACTTCGCCGGAAGCGCGCGCCGCGCTCGACGCGCTGGTGAAGGATTCCTTCGCGTGGTTCAAGGATCTGGTGAAGACGCGGCGGCACATGGACGATGCCACGCTTCAGACCGTCTCCGACGGGCGCGTATTCACCGGCAGGCAAGCGATGGGGCTGAAGCTGGTCGACGAACTCGGCGACGAGAAGACCGCGGTGAAATGGCTGCAAGCCCAGAACAAGATCAAGGGCGACCTGCCGGTGCGCGATTACAAGCTCTCACCGCGCTTTTCCGACATGACATTCCTGCGCGCGGCGGCGGCTACGACGCTTGAATCGCTCGGGCTGCCCACGGTGGCGCGGTTTGTCGGCGGAAATGGCGCCGCCAGCCTCAGTGAGCAGTTGCAACTCGAAGGCATGCTGGCATTGTGGCGGCCAGCAGGCACGAATTGAATGTCTGAATCGTGTTTCATCGCTCCGGCGGCCTGTGTGCCGGGGCGAATGCTTTCAATTGTCACGCAAAATCGCTCTCGTCTTGGGCGTTATGCGACTTGACAGTTCAAGGCTTTTTCAAGGAAATGTCACCCGCAACGACCGCGAGCCCCCGAACCGATGATCAAATCAGAACTCGTTCAGCGCATTGCCGAGCATAATCCGCACCTCTACCAGAGAGACGTGGAGAACATCGTCAACGCGATCCTCGAGGAAATTGTCTCGGCGCTATCGCGTGGTGATCGTGTCGAGTTGCGAGGTTTCGGCGCATTTTCGGTGAAGCACCGCCCGGCGCGCGCGGGCCGCAATCCGCGCACCGGCGAGCATGTCCCCGTCGAGCAGAAGAGCGTGCCGTTCTTCAAGACCGGCAAGGAAATGCGCGAACGGCTGAACCGCAACGGCCACGACGAGGAAGCCGCGGCGTCCTCCTGATCGTTCGCGCGGCGTTCTCGCGCGCTGATACGCCGGACCATTCGGAAAGGGCGGGATGCGTAAGATCGTCAACACCGTGGTGATCGTACCGCTCGCGCTGGTGTTGCTCGCCTTCGCGCTCGCCAACCGCCGTTTCGTCACCCTGTCGTTCAACCCCTTCGACCCCAGCGATCCCGCGCTGGCGCTGACCCTGCCGCTGTTCGTCGTCATTATCGCCTCGGTGATGCTGGGCGTGCTGGCGGGTGGTCTCGCGGTCTGGTTCGGGCAGCGCCGCCACCGCAAGGCGGTCCGCCGGCTGGAGGCGGAGGCCGCGCAGACCCGCGCCGAGCTTGCGGAACTGCGGCGAAATGCGGCTTTTCCGGCCCCCGCACCCCGGCCCGGCGTCCCGCCGCTGGCCATTGCACAAGACAAGCAGCACGCGACGTTGTAGAACGCGCCTTCACTGCTTGGATCGCTTAAAATCAGCTCAAACCCCATGTCCCTGATCGTGAAAATCTGCGGCCTGTCCGAACCGGAGACGCTTGAGGCGGCTCTGGATGCGGGTGCCGAAATGGTCGGGCTGGTGTTCTTTGCGCCTTCGCCCCGCAATGTCGATCTGGCGCACGCGGCGGAGTTGGCAGCGCGGGCGCGCGGGCGCGCGGAGATCGCGGCGCTCACCGTCGATGCCGACGCCAGGCTCATGGACGCGATCGCGGAGCAGGTTCGCCCCGACTGGTTTCAGTTGCATGGCGCTGAGACGCCCGAGGCCGCGGCGGCGATCCGCGAGACGTACGATACGCGGGTGATGAAGGCGATTGCGGTGGCAGCCCGCGCCGATCTCGGCAAGGTGGCGCCCTATGCGTCCGTCGTGGACCGCATCCTGTTCGATGCCCGCGCGCCGAAGGACGCCACGCGCCCCGGCGGGCTTGGCGTGCCGTTCGACTGGAACATTCTCGAGGGGCTCGATCTGGCCAAGCCGTTTGTGCTGTCGGGCGGACTGAACATGGGCAATCTCGCGCAGGCCGTCCGGATCGCGCGGCCGCACGGCGTCGACGTGTCCTCCGGTGTCGAGCGCGCGCTCGGCGTCAAGGACGCCAACATGATCCGCGCCTTCATCGGCGCGGCACGCGGGGCTGAGGCCAGCTTACGCACGGCAACCGCCAATGCGGGATAATTTCGCGGCCTCGACACCGGTCGGGGCTTACAACAAGTAGAACGTGGATGACCGGAACGGGTTCGGTCATCGCCAAGGATAGTCATGAGTCTTCCAAAACCAAATTCCTTCCGTTCCGGCCCGGACGAGCGCGGCCATTTCGGCACTTTCGGCGGCCGCTTCGTCGCCGAAACGCTGATGCCGCTGATCCTCGATCTGGAAAAGGCCTATGCGCAGGCCAAGGCCGACCCGGCGTTTCAGAAGGAGATGAACGCCTATCTGAAGGACTATGTCGGCCGTCCGTCGCCTTTGTATTTCGCCGAACGGCTCACCGAACATCTCGGCGGCGCGAAAATCTATTTGAAGCGCGAGGAGCTGAACCACACCGGCTCGCACAAGGTCAACAACGTGCTCGGCCAGATCATGGTCGCGCGCCGCATGGGCAAGAAGCGCATCATCGCTGAGACCGGCGCGGGCCAGCACGGCGTTGCCACTGCAACGCTGTGCGCGCGGTTCGGACTTGAGTGCATCGTCTACATGGGCGCGGTCGACGTCGAGCGGCAGCAGCCGAACGTGATCCGCATGGAAATGCTTGGCGCCAAGGTGGTGCCGGTGCAGTCCGGCACCCGCACGCTGAAGGATGCGATGAACGATGCGCTGCGCGACTGGGTGACCAATGTCGCCACCACGTTCTATTGCATCGGTACGGTTGCGGGGCCGCATCCCTATCCAATGATGGTGCGCGACTTTCAGTCGGTGATCGGCGTTGAGACCCGCGCGCAGATGATGGAAGCCGAAGGCCGCCTGCCGGATTCGCTGGTAGCCTGCATCGGCGGCGGCTCCAACGCGATGGGGTTGTTTCATCCGTTCCTCGACGATCCCGGCGTCGAGATTTTCGGCGTCGAGGCGGCAGGCCATGGCCTCACCAATCTGCATGCGGCCTCGCTTGCGGGTGGCCGCCCCGGCGTGCTGCACGGCAACCGGACGTATCTTTTGATGGACGAGGACGGTCAGATTCAGGACGCGCACTCGATCTCGGCGGGCCTCGATTATCCCGGCATCGGCCCCGAGCATGCATGGCTGTACGAGACCGGCCGCGTCACCTATCTGTCCGCGACCGACGAGGAGGCGCTGGCCGCGTTCCAGTTGCTGTCGCGGCTGGAAGGCATCATTCCGGCGCTGGAATCCGCGCACGCCATCGCCAAGCTCTCGGAGCTTGCGCCGAAACGGCCACGCGATCATCTGATGGTCGTCAATCTCTCCGGACGCGGCGACAAGGACGTGCCGCAGGTCGGCGATATTCTGCGGGGGCGCAAGTCATGACCACGCGCCTCGACACCCGTTTCGCCGAACTGAAGAAAGAGGGCCGCGCCGCGCTCGTCACTTTCGTGATGTGCGGCGATCCGGACCTTGCCACCTCGCTCGAAATTCTCAAGGCGCTGCCGAAAGCGGGCGCCGACGTGATCGAGATCGGCATGCCATTTACCGATCCGATGGCGGACGGCCCCGCGATTCAGGCGGCGGGCCTGCGCGCGCTGAAGGCCGGCACCACGCTGAAGAAGACGTTGCGGGTCGTGCGCGAATTCCGCGCGACCGAGCCCGCGACGCCCGTCGTGCTGATGGGCTATTACAATCCGATCTTCATCTATGGCGTCGACAAGTTTCTGGTGGATGCAAAAGCCGCTGGCGTCGATGGCTTGATCGTGGTCGATCTGCCGCCGGAGGAAGACGAAGAGCTTTGCATTCCGGCGCTGAAGGCTGGCGTGAACTTCATCCGTCTCGCGACGCCGACGACCGATGACAAGCGCCTGCCTGCGGTGCTCACCAACACCTCGGGCTTTGTCTATTACGTCTCGATCACCGGCATCACCGGCTCGGCCTCCGCCGACGACAAGCAGGTCGGCGAGGCGGTGGCGCGGATCAAGCGCCATACCAAGCTGCCGGTCTGCGTCGGCTTCGGCATCCGCACGCCCGAGGCTGCGGCGCGCATCGCGTACCACTGTGAAGGCGCGGTGGTCGGCTCCGCGCTGATCGATGCGCTGCGCGGAACACTCGACGCCGACGGCAAGGCGAGCGCGAAGACGGTACCTGCGGTCACGGACCTCGTGGCGGCGCTGGCTGCCGGCGTGCGCGGGTTTAAGGCCGCCGCGCAATAGATTTATTTGAAAATGTTCGGGTTGCCCGGCCCGCGCCGGGCGTCCATATATCGGCTGAATTGAAGCGGGAGCCCGCCCATGAACTGGTTGACCGACGTCGTCCGTCCGAAAATCCGCAACATGATCCGTCGCGAGACGCCGGAGAATCTCTGGATCAAGTGTCCGGATTCAGGTCAACTCGTGTTCTACAAGGATGTCGAGGCGAACCAGTTCGTCATTCCCGGCTCGAACTATCACATGCGCATGGGTGCGACCGCGCGGCTGAAGTCGGTGTTCGACAACGAGACGTGGTTCGATGTGGCGCTGCCGGATGTCGCGGCCGATCCGCTGAAGTTTCGCGATGAGCGCAAATATGCCGACCGCATCAAGGACGCCCGTGCCAAGACCGGCATGAACGACGCGGTGAAGGTCGGTTATGGCCGGATCGAAAGTACGCCCGCCGTGGTCGCGGTGCAGGATTTCGATTTCATGGGCGGCTCGCTCGGCATGGCGGCGGGCGAGGCGATCGTCAAGGGATTGCAGCTCGCGGTCGAGAAGCATGCGCCCTTCATCATGTTCGCAGCCTCCGGCGGCGCGCGGATGCAGGAAGGCATTCTGTCGCTGATGCAGATGCCGCGCACGACGGTCGCCATTCAATTGCTGCGCGAAGCCAAGCTGCCCTACATCGTGGTGCTGACCAACCCGACCACCGGCGGCGTTACCGCGTCCTACGCGATGCTGGGCGATGTGCAGCTCGCCGAGCCGGGCGCGCTGATAGGCTTCGCCGGCGCGCGCGTGATCGAGCAGACCATCCGCGAGAAATTGCCGGAGGGCTTCCAGCGGGCCGAATATCTCAAGGACCACGGCATGGTCGACATGGTGGTGCACCGCCATGATATGCGCGCCACGCTGGCGCGGCTGTGCCGCCTCCTGATGAAGGCGCCCGCGCCGCAGGCCGATCAGGCCGCCGCGCCGCGGCTGCCGGATGTCGAAGTGCTGCCGCCGGATACGGCGGTGCCGTCATCAGCGTGAGCGCCGCCGCACCTGCGCGCCGCGAGCTCGACAATCTCCTGACGCGGCTGACGGCGCTGCATCCCAAGCGCATCGATCTCGATCTGTCGCGTATCCAGCGCATCCTCGCGGCGCTGGATCATCCCGAGCGCCGCTTGCCGCCGGTGATCCATGTCGCGGGCACCAACGGTAAGGGCTCGACGGTCGCGTTCCTGCGCGCGATCTGTGAGGCGGCGGGCCTGCGTGTCCACGTCTACACCTCGCCGCATCTGGTGCGCATCAACGAGCGCTTTCGCATCGCGGGCGTGCTTGCGACCGACGCGCAGCTCGAGGATGCGTTTGCCCAGTGCGAGCGCGCCAATGGCGGCGCGCCGATCACGCTGTTTGAAATCGAGACCGCCGCAGCCTTCGTGCTGTTCTCGCAGCACATCGCGGATCTGCTCCTGCTCGAGGTCGGACTCGGCGGCAGGCTGGACGCGACCAATGTTGTCGATGAGCCGCTGGCGAGTGTGATTACGCCCATCGGCATGGATCATCCCGAATTCCTCGGCGATACGCTGATCAAGATCGCGGGCGAGAAGGCAGGCATCATCAAGCGCGGCGTGCCGGTGATCTCGGCCGAGCAGCAGGCTGAAGCGCAGGCCGTGATCGAGCAGACCGCGCGGAAGATGCGCGCGCCGCTACTTTCCGCGACACAGGAATGGCATGTCGGCGTCGAGCACGGGCGGCTTGTCTATCACGATGAGCGCGGCCTGCTCGATCTCGCGGCTCCCCGCCTGTTCGGCCGCCACCAGTTCGACAATGCCGGGCTTGCGATTGCCACGCTGCGCGCCATCGCATCCTTGACCATCGAGCCTGCGGCGTTCGAGCAGGGCATTGCGCGCGCCGAGTGGCCCGCACGAATGCAGCGGCTGCCCTCAGGCGCGTTGTTCGCGCACGCGCCGGAAGGCTGCGAGTTGTGGCTCGACGGCGGCCACAACGCCGATGGCGGGCGCGTCACGGCGGCGGCGCTGGCCGACCTCGGCGAGCGCATCGAGCGTCCCGTGGTGCTGATTGTCGGTATGATGGCCAACAAGGACGCGCGGGCCTTTCTCGCGAACTTCTCGGGCTTGACCCGTCATGTGGTCGCGGTGCCCATTCCTGAGAATGACAATGCGATGGAGCCGGAGGAACTCGCGGCCGTCGCGCGCGCGCAGGAAATGCGCGCCGATGTCGCGCCCGGCGTGGCCGAGGCATTGAGTTTCATTGCCTCGATGGCCTACGAGACCCCGCCGCGCATCCTCATCACCGGCTCGCTCTATCTCGCGGGCCATGTGCTGGCGGAGAACGGCACGCTACCGACCTAAATCGCAAAACAAAACGGCCGGTGAAATCACCGGCCGTTGTTTTAATCCGTATATGCGCGCGGCTTACACCGCAGCGGTGATCCACTGCTGCAGCTTCTGCTTCGGCGCGGCGCCGACCTGACGGGAGGCCATCTCGCCGCCCTTGAAGATCATCAGGGTCGGAATCGACATCACGCCATACTTCGACGCGGTCTTCGGGCTCTCGTCCACGTTGAGCTTGACGATCTTGACCTTGTCGCCCATCGCGCCTGCGATTTCGTCGAGCGCCGGAGCGATCATGCGGCAGGGGCCGCACCACTCCGCCCAGAAATCCACCACGACCGGACCTTCCGCCTTGAGAACTTCAGCCTCGAAGTCGGTATCCGAAACTTTGCCTACGCCCATGATCTGCCTCGTTGATGAAGGCGCCGAATTGAGAATCGGCGCCCGTTTGATTGGCGCAAACGTATGAATGCCCTTCAACCCGGTCAAGGCTGGCAAAGCGTCCGTGTTGCTGCTATGCCGAATCGCCGGGCGTAATATTGTGTAATGATATCAATGGCTAGGTTGTATCCCCGGACAAGGCCGCCGCCAGCCCTGAGTCCAACGTCGCAGACGGGACCTCGACCATCCGCGCGGTTTCCGTCCACAGCAGCGCGCCGCGAATGGTCCTGTCGGGATAGAGTTTCGCGAGCACCGCGCGGTACAGCGCGAGCTGGCGGACATAATGCGGCGGTGTTTCCGCGCGCGGTGCGGGGCCGGTCTTGTAATCGACGATGATAATATCGTGTGGCGTAATCACGAGACGGTCGATCTGCCCTGACACCCGCGCGATCTTGTTCCCGATATTGATCCGGCCCGCGATCGAGACTTCCGCGCGGCTGCCCGGCGCAAACAGCGCGGCAAATTGCGGCTCTCCGATCAGATCGACGACCTGTTGCGCGAGCTGATTGAGGTCGTCCTGGTTAAATCCATCCTGCGCATGGCGGGCGAGAAAACGCTCCGCCGCCGCCTTGCGCTGATCGGGCGCGATGTCCGGCAGCGATTGCAGCAGCCGATGCACCCACTGGCCGCGCAGTCGTGCGCGCTGGCGCAGGAGCGCCGCTTCGGGTGCCAGCGTGGGCAGGGACACATCGTCGCTCGCATCGGATGGCGCGATTGATCGTTCGCGCGGAATCTCCAGCGGCGCACTCGCACGCAGCCAGTCCGGCAGTGGCGCGGGCGCGGCGGGCTTTGCCGCCACGTCCTCTGCGACCTTGGGCTCGACATCGCCCGCGCGGGTGTAGCGCCTGACGGGACCGAAGGGCGTTTCGATTTCCGTCATGACAAGGGGCGAGGCGCCAAGCCCTTTGTCGATCAGATCGTACCATGACAGCTCGCGCACATTGTTGCGATTGCCGGGCTTGCAGCCGCCGACGATCAGCCGTTCGGCGGCGCGCGTCATCGCGACATAGAGCAGGCGGCGGTATTCGTGCTCGGTGTCGTCGCGCATCGCGGCGCGCGCCTGCGCTACGGCTTCTGTGTCGTCGCGCTTCGCGCCAGCCCACAATACGACGTCGCCAGGCCCGGCATTGCCGTGCGCCATGCGGATCAGCTTCAGGCGCTGCGTATCCGAAGGCGAGGTGGTGGTATCGACCAGAAACACCACGGAAGCCTCGAGGCCCTTCGCGCCGTGCACGGTCATGACGCGAACCTCGTCGCGCAGGATCTCCATGTCGCGCTTCACTTCGGTGTCGGCGGCGCGCAGCCACGCGATGAAGCCCTGCAGCGAGGCCGCGGCCTTGCGTTCATAGCTCAGCGCGAGTTCGAGAAATTCGTCGAGCGCATCGTTCGCCTCCGGCCCGAGCCTGCGCAAAATGCGCGCCCGCCCGCCGCTGCCGCCGCCTTCGCCGCCGAGCAGCCATGCGAAAAATGCGAATGGTGTGACGCGCGCGAAACGCTTCTCGCATTGCATGAGGAAATCGTTTACCGATTTCAATTTCGGCAATGTGTCCGCATGCGCCTGCAATGCCGCGCGCAGAGAGCCGGTGCGGGCAGGCGCGATGGCGAGGAGGTCATCGTCATCGAGCCCGAACAACGGGCTTTTCAGTGCCACCGCCAGCGCGAGATCATCTTGTGGGAGCAACAGCGCATCGGCGAGATGCATCAGGTCGATCACCGCGATGTGCTCGGTGAGTTTGAGCCGATCCGCGCCCGCGACCGGGATGCCCGCATGCTTGAGCGCCTGAATGACCGCATCGAAGGTCGTGCCGCGCCGACGGACCAGAACCATCACGTCGCCATAACGCAATTTGCGGCGGTGGCCCGTAGTGCCGGTCATGGTGCCTGCGTCGATCAGCGCCTTGATCTCGGCGGTCACGCGGCGCGCGAGCTTCACATCTGGGCTCGTGGTGGAGATCGTATCGAACGGTGCATCCCAGCCCTCGATCTCCTCGCGCGTATCCGGTTCTTCCAGATTCCATAATTCGACCATCGCGGGTGCGGCGTCGGGCAGCGCGTCGTGGACCGGATAGGCGTCGTCATTATGGATGCTTTTGTAGATCGCCTGCTCCCGGAACACGTAATCGACCGAGTCGAGGATCGCGGCACCCGAGCGGAACGAATGCTTGAACGACACCGATTCGAAGGCAAGTTTCGCGTGGGCGTGGCGCGTCATCATCGCGCGGCGGCGCAAATCGAATTCGCGCGGAGCCGCGCCCTGAAACGAGAAGATCGACTGCTTCTCGTCGCCGACCGCGAACACGGTACGACGAATGTCGCGCGCACCCGCGCCCGCGGTGAATTCGGAGACGAAGCTCTCGATGATGTCCCATTGCCGCGGGCTTGTGTCCTGCGCCTCGTCGATCAGCACGTGGTCGATACCTCGGTCGAGCTTGAAATGCACCCAGGAGGCGTAGCCGCCGGTCAGCATCGTGTGGGTCTTGTCGATCAGATCGTCATAATCCAAGAGGCCGCGCGCCTGCTTCTCGCGGCGGTAGTGCGCCGCGACCGCGCTTGCGATCACCAGGAGTGCATGGGTGCGGTCGCGCTGGATCACGGCGCGGCGCTGTTCGTCGAGTTGAAGGAGGCGCGGCTGTTCCTGCATGAGCGCGGCGGCCAGCGCACCTTGCGTGGCGGCGAGCGCCTTGGTCATCAGCGTTTTGCGGGCGCCGCCTTCGCCTGTGATGAACAGGCTGAGATATTCATCAAGCTGCGCTTCGCCTGACAAAGCTGCTGCGGCTCGCAGGCGGGCGCCTTGCGTGGCGTCGCTCTTGCCGCCTTGCTCGAAGGCCTCAGCCGCCGCGAGCCAGCGGCGGCGCGGCAGATGCGGGCCATCGACCATCTCGCGCTCGATGGCGTCAAGCTGCGCGTCGGAGGTGACACCGAGCGCGCGGCAGACCTGAATCATCGCGGCATCGATGCTGCCCGCGCCGTCCGCCCACGCCATGAAATGCTCGCGGCTCAGGCATGCCTCGTGCACCACCTCCTTGAAGGTGATGTCGGCGGCCTGCGCCATGGCGAAGGCGAGCGCGCGGCCGAGCGCGCCGTCCGGTGTGCGCGCGGCCTCCAGCAGAACCGCGAGATTGGCGCGCTCCATCATGTCGGTCTGGTCGCGCTCGTCGAGCACCGCGAAGTGCGCGGGCACGTTGGCCTCGAACGGAAACTGCTGCAGCAGGCGGGTACAGAGCGCATGGATGGTCTGCACCTTCAGCCCGCCCGGCGTCTCCAGCGCGCAGGCGAACAGTTTGCGTGCTCGCGCGCGCACGTCGCGCGTGACCTGTGCGCCGGAATTGCGGATCGCGGCGTCCAGCTCATCGTCGGAGAGAGCGACCCATTTCCCTAAGGTGTCAAACACGCGCTGCGCCATGTTGGCGGCGGCGGCCTTGGTGAAGGTGATACAGAGAATCTTTTCCGGCGCGACATCGTCGAGCAGCAGGCGGATCACGCGGTTGACGAGCACGTAAGTTTTGCCCGACCCCGCATTGGCGGCGACGAAGGCGGAGGATTGCGGGTGCGAGGCGCGCAACTGCGCTTCGCGGACGGCTTCCGGAATATTGGCGCGCGGCTTGCTCATTCGCCACCTCCGCCGAGATGGCCCGCGACCGACCATTCCTTGATGCGCGCGAGGTCGTCATAGGTGCCGTAGCGGTTCGACCACATCGCAAGGTCGAGCGAGGTGTAGGCCTGTTCGGGGTTCTCGAATTTTTTGATCAGCGCCGTCAGCTTCGCGAGCGCCTCGTCGGCGGCATCGTCCGGCAATTGCGGTTCGTTGCCACGCGCGATGCGCAGATCGACGATCTTCTCTTCGCCCGCCGGGTTGTTGCCGTTGAGCCGGACGTAGACAAGTTCACTGACGCTGGCGCGAGCCGGGAACGGTTTGAATCCCCCGCCGCGCAGGATCGCGGCCTCCAGCGTGAGCTGCGGCGCGAGACCAAGCCGCACCTGCTTGCCGCTCGGCGGCGTGCCCGTCTTGTAATCGACGATTGCGAAGGTGCGATCACTGCGATACTCGATGCGATCGGCGCGTGCGCTCAGAATGAAGCGGCGTCCGTTCGCGAGCGGAATCGGAATCTCGCCGCGCAACTCGGCGGCGATCTCGGTGATGTCCTCGCGGCGTTTGATTTCCCATCCGGCAAACCATTCCGCGATGCGCAGGAAGCGCGGCCACCACAGCGCCCGGGCCTCGGGATGCTCCATCAGCGCCGCGAAATGCCGTTCCCCGAAAGACCGCAGTTCTGCCGCAATATTGCCCGGCAGGTTTTTGCTGTGCGCTTCGGTGAAATCCCCGAGTGCATTATGGATCGCGGAGCCGCGATCCGCAGCGGTCAGAGGAAGATCGATCGGATCGAGTGGCGTGAGTTTCAAAATGCGCTTGGCGAAGATCGTATAAGGATCGCGCAGCCAGTCCTCGATCTCCGTCACCGACATCTGCAACGGTCGCAGCGTCACCGGCGGCTTTGGCGCAGGCTGTGCAATCGGCTGAATACTATCGGGATGATCGAGCGCTTCGGCGTAGCGGATATAACGCGCGCCCCGTTCAAGCGCTGCGTCCCACGCCTCCGGCTTTGCAATTGCCTTCATCCGGTGGAGGAAACGCGAGGCGACCGATGGCGCGCCGCCAGCCTTGGCGGCGTGAGTGAGGATCACATCCTCCGCGCCGAGCAGTTGCGCGAAATCGTGCGCGGTGAGGCCGATGCGCCGTTCCGGCAGATCGAGGCCGAGATCGTGGCGCATCGGCCGCGATAGCCACGGATCGATGCGCGGTGCAGGTGGCCACACGCCTTCAACAAGGCCGCCGAGAATCACGCGGTCGCATTGCGTGAGGCGCGCTTCCAAGAGGCCGTAAATCCGCAACGATGCATCTTCGTTTTGCGGCCGCCGCACCATGCCACTGGCAAAAGCGGTCGCGAACAAATCGGGATAATCTGCAATCTCAAGCGCGATGTGCGTTTGCGCGGGGGAAGTCGCGTCGCCGCTGGGCAGAAGCAGTTCGTCGAAAGCTTGCGCAAGTTGCTGGCCGTCATGGCCGCCGAAGACAGCGATGCGGCCATCGTCAGACGTGGACAGACGGATCAGCGTTTCGCGATGGAGCTGCGCCAGTGTCGCGAGGTCATGCGCGCCACGCGCGATGTTTTCCAGCGGCGTGAGTGCTTCCGTAAGCGCAACGAGAAGGCGCGCAATGCCATCGATGTCGCCCTGTGTCAGCCGGCAGCGCGGCTCGGAGCGATGAAGCGCGGAGTGCTCCTTGCGTCGTGCTTTGCCCCATTCATCAACGAACCACGCAAAGGCCGCCTGCAATCCTTCGCAGCCGGGCGCCGGACGGGTGCCGCGCAGCACCGCCAGTTCGAGATCGTGGACCGTTTTGGTCCATGCGCCTTCCGCCTGCCCCAGCCGCAGCAGCGGATGTTTGAGCAAGGCGAGCAGCGTCGGCGGCGACAGCCCGGTTGTGATCGTCTCCGCCGCAATGCGCGCGAAGATGCCGGCCGGCGTATCCATCAGCGAGTCGCCGCCGGAATCGTCGAACGCCAGTTTCCAGCGGCCGAGCGCGGCCATCACGCGGCGTGCCAGCGCGCGATCCGGCGTCACCAGCGCAGCCGTTTTGTTTTTCTGCCGCGCTTCCCGCATCGCGACCGCGATGGCGAGCGCTTCCATTTCCGGATTGGCGGCCTCGATGACGGTGAGAGTTTCAAAACCGCTTGCGATGCGCGCGGCAACGTCCTGCTCGGCAAGGCGATCATGCCATTGCGCGGTCTCGGCGGCGGGCCGCATCGCTTCGGAGGCGAGCAACTCGCGGCCATGCGAGGCAGGTTCGGCGAGTGGGATCACGTCGCGCCGTTCCAGTCCGAGCAACTCCAGCAGGCCATGCAGCGCATACTGCGGATGGCTCGACAAGGGATGTTCGGTGAAGCGTCCCTCGGAATCGCGTATGCCGCCAATTGCGCGCCATGACTCGCTGTCGAGATCGATGTCGAGTCCCGGCAGCACGACAGCACCCTGCGGATGTTTCGCGATGGCATGCAGGAATTTCGCGGTGGACGGCATCGAGCCGGTCGAGCCTGCGGCAATGAACGGGCCGGGTAATGTCGCGATCCGCGCGGCTTCCGTCTCAATCAAAAGATCGCGGCGGCGCGCTGGCTCAATGAGGTTCTGTTCACCGAGATAAGCAGGCCACGCGTCCTTGGCGATCTTGAGGAAGTCGAGCGTGAGTTGCCAATACCGGTCGAGATCGTCCGGCACGAGATTGTCGAGCGCGCTCCAGTCGACGCCGCGCGTGGTCATGTCGTCGATCAGACGTGCAAGATCGTCGGCCAAAGCGAGCGTCGATGCAGGTCCGCCCGCGACCAGAGGTGCGGCTGCAAGCTCACGCGAGCCGAGCCGCTTGGCCCACGCATCCACAAGGCGCATCAGCACCAGCCGGCGCGGCAGGCCATCCAGCGCTTCCGGCACGGCGAGCGAGAAGAATTCGACGGCCTCACCTCGCGCGAAGTCGAGTTCGTCTTCGTCGACATGGCCGAGGGCGACAATGCGCGGCAGCAGCACGGCATCCTGTCCCATGACGTCGAGAAAAATCTCGCGCGCCATGCGGCAGGCGCGCTGGGTCGGCAGATAGAGCGTTGCCTGTGCCAGACGCTCGGGTGCTTCACGCGCGCGAAAGCCATCGATCAGGCGACCGTCGACCAGCGCGCTCAAAAGCGTGCGCAGAAATGGTGCCGATGAGGGAATGTTGGAAACGCGCATGAAGGATTCCACTGACGGCCAAGCGGATCACGGCCGGGCAGGGTTTGTCGAGAGAATATAGGAAATCAGGCCGCGCTGGCCAGAAACGCTTTTTCCGCCGCCGCGATGGCGTCCGGCGTGCCGACATGCATCCACACGCCCTCCAGCCGCAGGCCGAACAGCCGCTCCTGCGCCGCCGCTTCATCGAACAGCTTTGTGAGCGAGAATTCGCCTTGTGGCGCGCCCTTGAAGATCGTGGGCGAGAGGATCGCGACACCCGCATAGACGAACGGCACCACATGCTGCTCCCTGCGCCGTTGCAGGCGGCCATCCGTCAGCATGGTGAAATCGCCAGCCCCGTCATAACCGATGCTGCCGGTGGTCGGCGCCATCAGCAGCAGAATATCCATCCGCGCGGGATCGAAGGCATCGGCGAGGCGCTGGAGATTCGGGGTGACGCTGTCGATCCACAACGTGTCGGCGTTGAGATGGAAGAACGGATCGGTGCCGAGCAGCGGCAGTGCTTTGACCACGCCACCGCCGGTGCCGAGCACTTCGTTGCGCTCATCGGAGATGACCACCTTCGGCTTTTGCCGCGCGGCGGTGTGCGCGATGATCTGCTCGCCGAGATAGTGCACGTTGATGACGGTTTTATCGACACCAGCCTCGCCAAGGCGGTCCAGCACGTGATCGAGCAGCGGCTTGCCCGCGACCTCGACCAGCGGCTTTGGCTTGTGGTCGGTCAGCGGCCGCATCCTTGTGCCGAAACCAGCGGCAAGCACCATGGCGGTATGAGGCTGAAAAGGCATCGTCGTCTCTCAAGCGAATCGCCGGATGATCTGGGCGAAGCCTAGAGCATCGCAGCGCGGCCTGTCATCACCAGGCGTGACGCAGGGCGTTGAACCGCTGTAATTCGCTTCTGTGACGGCAATACGACTCCTGCGCGGAGGATGCGCAGGATCAGATTTCGACGACCTGATTGCTGTTGCTGTTCTTGCGCGTGGTGGCGCCGCGGCGCTTCGGGTCCTGCTTGAGGAACTGCACGCCGATCTGTTCGCCGTTCACCCAGCAGAGTTCGCAACGACGATAGGCAAGGCCGGTCGAAGACAACAGCAGGAAGAATTCCTTCAGCGCCAGTCCTTCCACGTTGCCTTGCACCGTGAGCTTTGCACCGGATTCGGAAATATCCTCGACGAGGCAGCTTCGGCGCCATGTGCCGTCGATGCCCATCATATGAGCTGCAAAGCCGCGTTCGAAAACGACTCGCTCGCCTTTGCGTCGTTCTGTTGCCATTCGGGGTCTCCGCCCGTTGTGTCTTGCGGCCGGTATGACAGCAGCAAGACGATGCCGCCAAAAATACCGTCAGGCGACCTAATGGCGCGTAAATTTTCGTTTCAAATGCGATCGATAGGGGGCGGGACGTTCGCCGTAAACCAATCCTTAAGGCTGTTCAGGGCGGGGTGAGCGAAAGCCCGCTGTAGATAGCCCCATATCCGGGGCTGATGCCGCAGATATTGCGGTTTGCCGTCACGGCGGTTGAGCCGTGCGAAGGTGCCGAGCAGGCGCGTATTCCGTTGCGCGGACATGATGGCGTACTGCTCGGCGAAGCTTGCGGCGTCGAATGCCGGATTTGTCTGACGCCGTGCGGCGACGTAGCGGCCGAGCAGCGGAATTTCCACGGTATCGGGCACGTCGATCCGCGCATCCTGCAGCAGCGACACGAGATCATAGGCTTCCGGCCCCATCACCGCGTCCTGGAAGTCGAGCAGGCCGACGCGACTGGTGTCCTTGCGTCCGCTCAGCCAGATCAGGTTCGGCGAGTGGAAATCGCGTAGCATCCAGGTCTTGCGCGTCGTATCAAATCGGCCGAGCAGGTCCTTCCAGATCACGAGGAAGTCGGCATGCATCATGCCGCTCAGCGTCACACCGTGATCGGGGAGATACCAGTCCAGCATCAATCCGACTTCGACCATCATCGCCTCGAAGTCGAACTGCGGGATCCGATAAGTGATCTTGGGTGCGAGCGGCAGCGTGTCGGGCAGGTCGATGCCGTGAAGTGCGGCCAGCATCGTGGCGGCGGCCTGATAACGTTCGACTATGGGGGCGGGCGGTTCGCCCTGCACGAAGGTCGCGCCACCGAGGTCCTCGAGCAGCAGAAAACCCGCGTCGAGATCGGCGTGATACACCGCGGGCGCGGAGAAACCCTGACGGCGAAGGCCGTTGGCGAGCGCGACGAAGGGACGGACATCTTCGGCGAGATGCACGGCGGCGCTGTAGGATTTGCCGTTGTGGATCGCGGGGCCGTCGGGGCGCGGCGGCGAATTCATCAGTACCAGCGAGCCCTGGTCGCCAATCACGCGCGCATAAGAGCGTGTCGAGGCATCGCCCGCCATGCGCTGCCGGTCAGAGGTGGCATGGCCGGATAGATTGAGGAAACGCCTCAGCGCGGCGAGGCGCGCGACCTTGGCGATGGCCTCGCCGTGCCCGGTGATCTCGGCGGCACGCGCCGACGAGCCGAGCGAAGGCCTGTGGCTGAAGGCGATGTCGATGCGGTTGTCCGGCATCGCTTCGGGAGCGCGTTCGGGCCATTCGATCAGCGCCAGAGTGCCTTCAGGCAGCGGCGACAGGCCGATCTCCTCCAGCTCTGTCGCGTCGGCGATGCGATAGAGATCCGCATGCAGTACGGGATAGGGCGGCAGATCGTAGGTTTGCGTCAGCGTGAAGGTCGGGCTCGGGACTTCATAGGCCTCGTCGCCCGCCAGATAGCGGATCATCGCGCGCGCCGCGGTCGTCTTGCCCGCGCCAAGATCGCCGGACAGCGTGATGGTGTCGCCGGGGCCGACCAGCAGCGCGAGATCGGCCATCAGGTGGGCCGTCGCGATCTCATTGGGAAGGGCAACCGAGAAGGATGATGGTTCGTTCATTCGGCAGCGCTGCGATGGGCGGTCTGGTCGGCGGGAAATTCGCACGTCACCGTAGTGCCTTCACCCACCACCGAGTCAACCCTCACCCGGCCGCCATGCAGTTCGACAAAGGAGCGCACCAGCGACAGGCCAAGCCCTGCGCCACGGTGACGCGAGCCGTTGGCGCGGCTCTCGAACCAGTCGAACACCTTGTCGCGCACGTCATCCGGAATGCCGGGACCAGCGTCGGCGACGGCGCAGCAGATGAGGCCGTTCTCACGCCATGCGTTGAGGCGGACTGTGCCATTGGTGGGCGAAAAACCGATCGCGTTGGCGAGCAGGTTGTAGAAAATCTGCACGATGCGCCGCTCATCGGCGATGAAGCCTGCGGCGGAGGGATCGATATCAATCACGAGCCGGATGTTGTCGTGCACCAGGCGATCCTGCAGCCCGGCGGTCGCTTCCTCGACGGTCTTGCGCAGATCGACTGGCCCGAGGTCGAGTGTCATCGCGCCCGCATTGATAGTGGCGAGATCGAGGATGTTGTTGATGATCGCGAGCAGCGCGTTGGTCGAGGTGGTAATGTAGTTGAGATACTCGCTCTGCTTCACCGTCATCGGCCCGGTCGCGGGGTCGCTGAGGAAGTGGGCGAAGCCGATGATGGTGGTCAGCGGCGAGCGCAGTTCGTAAGAAACGTGGTGGACGAAATCCACCTTCATCTGGTCGGCGGCCTCCAGCGCATCGTTACGTTCACGCAACGCGCGCTCCACGTTCACGCTGTCGGTGACGTCCTGGAAGGCCAGCATGGTGGCGCCGTCAGGCAGCGGAATCGTGGTGCAGTCGAGCACGCTGCCGTCCTTGCGCTCGATCCGGGTTTGCAGCGCGGTGCGGCTGTCGATGCCGGTGATAGCGGCGCGGATGGCTTGCCAGGTTGCGGCATCCTCGAACAGCGGCCTGCACCATTGCTCGATGGTCTCGATGTGAGGCTGCTGCTGAAGCGCTTCGGTTGAGAGTTTCCAGAGCTGCGCGAATGGCGGGTTGAACAACTGCGCGCGGCCATTGCCGCCGAACACCGCCACCGCTTCGGACAAATTGTCTAGCGTTTCGCGCTGGACGCGCAGCAGCCCGTCGTGCTGGCGCTGCAGCTTGAGGCTCTCGGTGACATCATCGAACAGGTAGGTCACGCCGCCTTCGGGATTGGGCGTGGTGACGATGCTGACCGCGCGCCCGTCCGGCAAGTACCAGGTTTCCTTGGCGGGTTCGATGGCGCGGTAGGCTTCGTGCAGGCGAGCCTTCCAGGCGCGGAAATCCGGCTGCTCGGGAATCTTGCGCTCGGCACGCAGCTTTTCCAGTACACTGGAATCGCTCGGGTTGGAATCGAGGAACGCGCGGTCGAGATCCCACAGCCTGCGATAGGAATCGTTGTAGAAGGCGAGGCGTTTGTCGGCATCGAACACGGCGACGCCGGACGACAATTGATCGAGCATCCGCCGGTGCGCATCCGCCATGCGCATCAGTGCGTCCTTGAACGCGACGGTCTCGCTGCAATCGATCGCCACGCCGACGCTGCCATCGGTGACGTTGTAGGCGAACACATCGAAGATGCGCCGCTCGCCGCCGATTGCGACCGGCAGACGCGCGCGATAAGGCTTGCCCTCGGCAAGCGCGTGGCGCATCGCGGCGCGGTCCTCGCTGTCGAGTAGTTCGACACCGCGCTCAATGGCGTCGGAGGGGTTTGCTGCTTCCGCCGCTCGGGCGTAGGCGGCATTCGCATAGCGCAGCGTGCCGTTGGCGCGCCGCGCCCACAGAGGTTGCGGGATTTCGGCGGCGAAGGCGCGCAATGCGTCGGTTTCTTCGATGAGATGCAGATGGCGCTGCGTCATCTCCGCGAGTTCGAGCCGCACGCCACTCAATTCGCGAATGCGCACGATGGCCTGTCCGCCGACCGCACGCCCTATCGCCTCGATGGCGCGGCCGTTCGAGGCCGACATTGTCAGCAGGAAGCTTTCGCCGCGCTCGCGCAGAGCATCGACGGCATGATCCATCGCAAGCGCCTGCTCGGGCAAAAGCCAGGTGCCGAACGCCAGAACGCGCTGAGCGGACGTAGCCTGGCCCTGTGGCATCAGCAGCGCGATGTCGCCGGTGATGTCGGGCCGCTCGTCGCCGGCGGACCATGCGATCAGCACCTGCGGCTCGGCAAACAGCAAGGCGCGCAGGCGATCGGATTCATGCTGCAGCGATTGATTGTCGGCGCGCAGTTGCGCCTCCATCGCTTCCGCGCGCAGCCGCGTACGCATCAAAAGGATCGCTGACACCACCGAGAAGCAGAGCACGGAGGCGGACAGCGCGAGCCCCGTAATTTCAGGCCGGTTCAGGTTGCCGAGGATGGCGAGTGTGGTGTCGATGGCGCCATTCCCCGCGGCATGTGCAGGCAGCGTTCCTGCGAGGATGGCGAAGCCGCCCTGCACGATCGACGTGCATGACAACAAGCTTCGACGCATCGTCCGGAGGACGCCTGACATTCTTGATTCTCAACCACCGCCCGCGAATCAAAACACAATAACCTCCCGGGGACTCGGGGGGTAAGAGTCCAGACCGTGAACGTGGGGAAGGAACGGCAATAAGGCGTGCGGCGGGGATGAAAACCGCGAATCAGCGGCCCGTGGAGCCGAAACCGCCCGCGCCTCGCGCGCTCGGCGGAAGTTCCCCGACAGATTCAAACGCCACCTGTACCACCGGTGCCACCACCATCTGCGCGATGCGTTCGCCGCGTCGGATCGTGAAGGTTCCGCGGCCATGATTGATGAGCGGCACGCCGATCTCACCGCGATAGTCGGCATCGATGGTGCCGGGCGAGTTCAGAACGGTCAGGCCATGTTTGATGGCAAGGCCGGAGCGCGGGCGCACCTGCGCTTCATAGCCCGCAGGCAGCGCGATCGCGAGACCCGTCGGAACCAACACGCGGTCGCCGGGCGCAAGCTGGATTGGCTTGTCTTCCGGCACGGCGGCAAGCAGATCGAGACCGGCGGCGTGCTCGGTCTGGTAGGCGGGCAAGGCAAGGCCTTCGCCATGCGGGAGTTGGGTGACGGCGATCCGCAGCGGCTCGGTCATGGGCGTGCAATGCTTTCCGTGGGTGAGAATGTGTCCGCGATCCGGGCGATCAGGCGCGTTGCGACATCGTCCTTGCTCATGGCGGGCCAGCTTTCCGGCGCGGCCCGGTCCTTCATGAAAATCTGTACAGCGTTGCTGTCGCCGCCCATGATACCGGTTGCGGGTGACACGTCGTTGGCGACGATCCAGTCGCAGCCTTTGCGCGCGAGTTTCGCAGCGGCGTTTTCCGCGACATGCTCGGTCTCGGCGGCGAAGCCGATCACCAGTGGCGGCCGGTTCGATGTCCGTTTGGCGACGGTGGCGAGGATGTCGGGATTCTCCACCATTTCGAGCGGCGGCATGCCGTGCGCGGTTTTCTTGATCTTCTCCGCGCCTGCATTGGCAACGCGCCAGTCCGCGACGGCGGCGGCGAAGATCGCGATATCGGCGGGAAGAGCGCGTTCGACCTCGGCCAGCATGTCGCGTGCGGCTTCGACGCGAATGGTTTTGACGCCTTGCGGGTCGGGCAGGTTCACTGGGCCGGACACCAGCACCACCTCCGCGCCAGCCTCTGCGGCTGCTGCGGCAATGGCGTAGCCCTGTTTGCCGGAGGATCGGTTGGCGATGTAGCGCACCGGGTCGATCGGCTCGTGCGTGGGCCCCGCCGTGATCAGCACGCGCCGGCCCTGCAAAATTGGAGGGTGCGCAGGCTGTAGCAAAGCGAGCGCGCGCGTCGCGATCTCCACGGGCTCTGCCATCCGCCCAAGGCCTGCTTCGTTGGCTTCCGCCATCTCGCCGCGGTTCGGGCCAATGAGGATGCGGCCGTCGCGGACAAGCTGGGCGACATTGCGCTGTGTGGCGGCGTTGTTCCACATCGCCGGATTCATCGCGGGCGCGAGCAGCACCGGCTTGCTGGTTGCAAGCAGAATGGCGCTGGCGAGATCGTCGGCCAGGCCCTGCGCCATCTTCGCCATCAGGTCAGCAGTCGCGGGTGCGACCACTACGAGATCGCAATGGCGCGCGAGGCGAATGTGCCCGGCGTCGAACTCGCTCTCGGCATCGAACAAGTCAGTGTAGCAGCGATTGTTCGCGAGTGCGCTGGCACTCAATGCGGTGACGAATTTTTCCGCCGCCCGCGTCAGCACGCAACGGACCTCACAGCCGCGCTCCTTCAGGCGGCGGATCAGGTCGAGCGCCTTGTAGGCGGCAATGCCGCCGCCGATGATGAGGGTGACGCGGTGGCGTGCCTGTCCCGGCTCAGGGTGCGGGACTTCCAAAACAGATGAGTTGGGTCGTACCGGCAAAGCCTCGCCTTGCGCCGCGGCTTGCCGCAGGATCACCCGAACCTCGTCCTCAACCGAACGGCCGCTCTGGGCCGCGCGCAGCTTCAGCGCGGTCTTGATGTCGTCGTCGAGCTTGCGGACGGTGAGGCTGGCCATGCGTCAGCCTAGCATGTGATTGCAATGCAATCAAATTTTTCTAGAGTGATTGCATCTAGAAGGAAATCCAGAGAAATCCAAGCAGACTCAACGCAATAATCCAGAGCGCCACTGTCTCCCAATGCCGCCCGCGCCGCTCCGATCGCCCCAAGGCGGCTATCGTATCTGGCGACAGCACCAGTCCATCGCGGGTCATGGCCTCGAATTGCTCCAGCGCGGCGACCGAGCGCGCGGCAATGGCGGGCAGACCGAAGAGAATGCGGCCAAGGTCACCCGCGCCGCTCGCGGCCTGCTGGATACGGCCAAGCGGGCCGAGGTTGCGCTCGATCCACTCACGCACCACGGGTTCGGCGGTCTTCCAGATGTCGAGTTTGGGGTCGTAGGAGCGCGCGACGCCCTCCACCACCACCATGGTCTTTTGCAGCAGGATCAGTTCAGGCCGCGTCCGCATGTCGAACAGGCCGGTGACTTCGAGCAGCAGTGTGAGCAATTTCGCCATCGAGATTTCGTCGGCGGCGCGGTTGTGGATCGGCTCGCCGATGGCGCGAATGGCTTGTGCGAAATTCTCCACCGAATGATGCGAGGGCACGTAACCCGCCTCGAAATGTACTTCCGCGACCCGGCGATAATTGCGGGTGATGAAGCCGTAGAGAATTTCGGCGAGGAACTGCCGCTCCTTCAGTCCGAGCCGGCCCATGATGCCGAAATCGACGGCTACGAGTCGTTCGTTGCTGTCGACGAACAGGTTGCCCGGATGCATGTCGGCGTGAAAGAAGCCGTCGCGCAGCGCGTGACGGAGGAAATTCTGGATCACCTTGCGACCGAGCGCGGGCAGGTCGAGATTTGCGGCCTCTAACCGGGCGCGGTCGTTGAGCGCGATGCCCTCGATCCACTCCATCGTCAGGACATGATGGCTGGTGCGGTCCCAATCGACGGTTGGCACGCGGAAGTCGGAATCCTCGCGCGTGTTTTCCGCCATCTCCGAGAGCGCCGCTGCCTCGATGCGCAGATCCATTTCCATGGCGACCGAGCGCGCCAGCGTCTCGATGATCTCGGTCAGGCGCAGCCGCCGCGCTTCGGATGAAACGCCCTCCGCCTTGCGCGCGGCGTAGCGGAATGCATTGAGGTCATGGTTGAAGCGCGCGCCGACATTGGGGCGCAGAATCTTGACGGCGACGGGGCGCGTGCCGTTGATGTCCGAAACCTCGGCGCGATGCACCTGTGCGATGGAAGCGGCAGCAACGGATTCGCCGAAATGCGAAAATACTGATGTAATGGGCTTTTCCAAGCCCATCTCGACCACGGCGATGGCCTGGTCCTGCGGAAACGGCGGCAGACGATCCTGAAGACTCTCGAGGTCGCGCGCCATCGCGACGCCGACGACGTCGGGGCGTGTTGCGAGAAATTGTCCGAGCTTGACGTAAGTGGGACCTAATCGCGTCAACGCGTGCGACAGTCGCGCGCTGGATTTCGTACCCCGGCGTTCGATCAGGCGCGCGGCGCGGATCGCGGCCTGCGCGGGTGGAGGCAAGGGCGAGGGGTCGACGACGCCGAACACGCCTTCGCGCGCGAACACGAAAGCGGCGTGCGCAAGCCGGGTGATGTGCATGAGCGAAGAAATCACAGACGCCAGCCTGAATGCAGCGCGACGATGCCGCCTGAAAAAATCTCATGGGCCACGCGCGAGAACCCGGCATCGCGGATCATCTCCGCGAAGGTGTCGGGCTTCGGAAACTGGCGAATCGATTCGACCAGATAGCGATAGGATTCGGCATCGCCCGTCACGGCCTTGCCGATCTGAGGAATGATGTTGAACGAGAAGATGTCGTAGATCTTGTCGAGGCCCGGCATGGTGACCGAGGAGAATTCGAGGCAGAGAAAGCGCGAGCCGGGCTTCAGCACGCGCCAGGCCTCGCGTAGCGCCAGCGGAATCTGCGGCACGTTACGGATGCCGAACGCGATGGTGTAGGCATCGAAGCTTCTGTCAGCGAAGGCGAGCGCCTCGGCGTTGCCCTCGACGAAATCGACGCGATCATCCAGTACCTGGGCCTGTGCCCGCTCGCGGCCTACCGCCAGCATGTCAGTGTTGATGTCGCAGACGGTGGAATGGAAGTTGGGGCCTGCCGCCTTGGCCGCGCGGAAGGAAATGTCGCCAGTGCCGCCCGCGACATCGAGCATTCTGAAGGGGGCTTCCCCGCGCGGCGGATTGAGCGTTTCCACCATCAGGTTCTTCCAGACCCGGTGCAGCCCGCCCGACATCAGGTCGTTCATCAGATCGTAGCGCTTCGCGACGTTGTGGAAGACCTCGTTGACGAGGCCCTGCTTTTCGCCGGGCGAAACCTCCCGATAGCCGAAATGTGTCGAATTATCTGGCGCTTGGCTCATGTTGGGCTCTCCGGCGGGCACCATAGCGTGGCGGGCGCAATGGCGCTATCACCTTGGGCGCTCAAGGTGAATCCGAAATGCCCGAATTACCCGAGGTTGAAACGGTCCGCCGCGGTCTGATCCCGGCCATGGAGGGCGTGCGAATCGCTCGCGTCACGGCCCATCGCGGTGACCTGCGCTTTCCGCTGCAAAAGGATTTTGCGGCCCGCCTGGCCGGCCACGTCATTACCGGGCTTGGCCGCCGCGCCAAATATCTTTTGGCTGACCTCGATTCCGGCGATGTGCTGTTGATGCATCTGGGCATGTCGGGCTCGTTTCGCGTCATGCAGGGTGACAACGGCAAGATACCGGCCGTGTTTCATCATCCGCGCAGCGAGAACCGCACCCACGACCACGTCGTGTTCGAGATGGGCAACGGCGCGGTGATCTCGTTCAACGATCCGCGCCGCTTTGGCTACATGAAGATCGTGCCGCGCGCGGATCTTGAGGGCGAACCATTCCTCAGGGCGCTCGGCCCGGAGCCGCTCGGCAATGCGTTCGACGCGGCCATGCTGGCGCAGGCTTGCGCGGGCAAGAAGACATCTTTGAAGGCCGCGCTGCTCGACCAGCGCGTTGTCGCGGGGCTTGGCAATATCTATGTCTGCGAGGCGCTGTTTCGCGCGCATCTGTCGCCAAAGCGTCAGGCGTCCACGCTCGCAACGAAAAGCGGCGCGCCGACCGATCATGCCGTGCGGCTTGTTGCTGCGATTCGCGCGGTGCTGAACGCAGCCATTGAAGCAGGCGGCTCGTCGCTGCGTGATCACCGCCAGACTTCGGGCGAACTCGGTTATTTCCAGCACTCGTTTCAAGTCTACGATCGCGAGGGCGAGCCATGCCGCACGCGAGGTTGCCGTGGCACCGTGAAACGCTTTACTCAGAACGGCCGCTCGACCTTCTGGTGTCCGAGCTGTCAGAAGTAGGTTCCCGATATCATGCTGACCTCCGAAGAACTTGAACGCTATGCCCGCCACATCGTCCTGCGCGAAGTCGGCGGGCAGGGGCAGGCCGCGCTCAAGGCCGCGAAGGTTCTGGTGATCGGCGCGGGCGGGCTTGGCGCACCGGCCCTGATGTATCTGGCCGCCGCCGGTATCGGCACGCTCGGCGTCGTCGACGACGACACCGTGACGCTGTCGAATTTGCAGCGTCAGATCATTCACGCCACGTCCGATGTCGGCCGCCTGAAAACGCAGAGCGCTGCTGATAGCGTTCGCGCGCTCAATCCGCATGTCGCGTTCGTTACGCATGAGACGCGGCTTGATGCTTCCAATGCGATGGAGATCATCGGCGGCTATGACATCGTCGTCGATGGCTCCGACAATTTTACCACGCGCTATCTCGTCTCGGATGCCTGCTACCTTGCTGGAAAGACGCTGATTGCAGGCGCGCTCGGGATTTTCGACGCCTCGCTGACGACGATCCGCGCGCATGAGAAGAATGCGGATGGTGAGTTCAATCCGACCTATCGCTGCCTGTTTCCGGAAGCGCCGCCGCCGGGCACGATCCCGACCTGCGAGGAAGCGGGACTTGTCGGTGCGTTCGCGGGCGTGCTGGGTTCGATGATGGCGCTGGAAGCAATTCGCGAGATCGTCGGCTTCGGCGAAGGGTTGGTCGGCCGCCTATTGATGATCGATGCGCGCGCGATGCGCTTTGAGACGCTGCGCTATGCGCGCGATCCCGCCAACCCGCTCAACGGCGATCATCCGACGATCAGGGATTTGTCGGCGCACCGCTGAGGTGGATCATAGCATGTTCGGCAGCACGCGATCCGGCGGCTTGTGGCCGTCGAGGAAGGTGCGGATGTTGATGATGACCTTCTCGCCCATGTCGACGCGGCCCTCGATCGTGGCCGAGCCCATATGCGGCAGCAGCACGACCTTGTTGGCCTTGGCAAGGCGCGCCAGCTTGGGGTGCACGGCGGGTTCGTGTTCGAACACGTCAAGCGCGGCACCGGCGATCTCGCCGTCCTCGATCAGCTTCACCAGCGTCGCCTCGTCGATGATCTCGCCGCGCGCGGTGTTGATGATGTAGGCGTCCTTGCGGATGAGCTTGAGGCGCCGGGCCGAAAGCAGGTGGTAGGTCGCGGGCGTGTGCGGACAGTTCACCGAGATGAAGTCCATCCGCGCCAGCATCTGGTCGAGGCTTTCCCAGTAGGTCGCGCCGAGTTCTTCCTCGATCGCCGGGCTGACGGGACGGCGGTTGTGGTAGTGGATCTGCATGCCAAAAGCGTGTGCGCGCCGCGCCAGCGCCTGACCGATGCGGCCCATGCCGATGATGCCGAGCCGCTTGCCGCCGATCCGATGGCCGAGCATCCAGGTCGGCGACCAGCCGGCCCAGTCGCCACTCGTGAGGATGGCCGCGCCTTCGATCAGTCGCCGCGGCACGGCGAGGATCAGCGCCATGGTCATGTCGGCGGTGTCTTCGGTGAGCACCTTCGGCGTGTTGGTGACTGTGATGCCGCGCGCGACGGCGGCGGCGACATCGAGATTGTCCACGCCGTTGCCGAAATGAGCGATCAGGCGCAGCTTGCCGTTGGCATGGCTGAGAATGTCGGCGTCGATCTCATCACTGACGGTCGGCACCAGCACGTCCGCGTTTTGGACCGCGTCGATCAACTGGGCCTTCGTCATCGGGACATCGTCGATGTTGAGCCGGGTGTCGAACAGTTCGCGCATGCGCGTTTCGGTGCTGTCCGGCAATTTGCGCGTGACGACGATCAGCGGCTTTTTCTTACCCGACATTGCTCATCCTTAAGACCGGATTGTCCGGCGTTCAGTCCGCATTAACCGGCGTGTTCGAATGTACGAATTGGACTCCGGCTGCAAGGTTTCCCGTTCCTGTGCCCAAGGTGTCCCGCGTTGAAGGCTTCGGTCCTCTCTATCAGAAGGCCGGATCAAGACAAGAACCAGGATGGCCCGGCGAAGGCAGTTGCGGCGGGATATGGCCCGCGTCTCGTCCGAACGTCTAAGGCCATGGTGCTGCGGTTAAATTACGGAATGCGGATGATGGAATTACGGTCTTCGATCTGGGCAATGCTGATGGCGCTCGCAACCTGGGGAATGACGGGCGGAACCGGGCATGCGGCCAAGGATGTGCAGACCACGAGCGGGTTGCCGGTGCCGCGTTACGTCAGCCTGAAGTCCGATCACGTCAATGTCCGGGTTGGCCCGACCAAGGATCAGGACGTGAGCTGGATCTACACCCGTGCGGGGCTGCCGGTGGAAGTGACGGCGGAATTCGAGAACTGGCGGCGCGTCCGCGATTCCGAAGGCTCGGAAGGCTGGGTGTATCACTCGCTATTGTCCGGCCGCCGTACTGCGGTCGTCACCATGAAGACAAAGGGCGAGCTTGCTGCGCTGCGGGATGATCCGAGCGAGGACAGCGCGGTGTCGGCGCGCCTGCAGGCCGGTGTGATCGCGCAGGTGAAGCGCTGCACCGGGAAGTGGTGCCGTATCACCGGCGAAGGATTTGACGGCTGGATCGAGCAGCAGCGGCTGTGGGGTGTCTACGCCGACGAGAAGGTGAACTGACTGACCGCCAGTAAATAAATAATCAGGCGCAAAAAAAGCCGGCCGGATCATCCGGCCGGCGTTTTTTTGAAAATTGTCGATGCGGCGCAGCGCGCCGTTCAGCGCTTCTTGCGCAACCGCACGACCATATCGACGCGGCTGATTTCGTAGCCTTCCGGCACATCCGGCATCTGCTGCAGCATCAGGTTCTGGTCGGGAATGTCGACCAGCTCGTGATTGCCTTCGAGATAGAAGTGGTGGTGCGCGGTGACGTTGGTGTCGAAATAAGTCTTGGTGCCGTCGACGCTGACCTGACGCAACAGGCCGGCTTCGGTAAGCTGATTCAGCGTGTTGTAGACGGTTGCGAGCGATACCGGGACCTTGGCAAGCGTCGCTTCCTCGTACAGCATTTCCGCGGTCAGGTGGCGGTCACCCTTGCCGAACAAAAGCCAGCCGAGCGCCATGCGCTGGCGGGTGGGGCGCAGTCCGACGGATTGCAACATTTCGTTGACGTCATGCCACGGGCAGCCGGTGAGCACCGGCGCATGGCCATGAACGTATCCATGGACGTGACCGGCATCGGTATGCCCCTCGGTGCTGTCGATCTCGCTCACTTTTCGGACCTCTGAAATACGCAACGCTTGGAAACTAAGTTTCCAAAGATATGCCATATCGTAGCGAAGGATGCAACTACATGCAAGTTTTTCGCAACTGGATCAAAGACTTTGATCGAGGGTTCCGGAAAACCAATCGCTGCTTTGCCTGGCTGAAATGGCTATGTTAGGACCGGTTCGCAACCGGCATCGGGCCGATTGGGGGAGATTCGATGCGCGAGCGGCAAAACAGCTATAATTACGAGGACTTGCTGGCTTGTGGCCGCGGCGAATTGTTCGGCCCCGGCAATGCCCAATTGCCCTTGCCGCCGATGCTGATGTTCGACCGAATTACCGAGATCTCGGACACCGGGGGCGAATTCGGCAAGGGGGTCATCCGGGCGGAGCTCGACGTTAAGCCCGACCTGTGGTTTTTCGGCTGCCACTTCAAAGGCGACCCCGTGATGCCGGGCTGCCTCGGCCTCGATGCGCTGTGGCAGATGGTCGGTTTTTTCCTTGGCTGGACTGGCGGTGCCGGACGCGGGCGCGCACTTGGCCTTGGCGATCTGAAGTTTTCCGGTCAGGTGCTGCCAAACGTCACCAAGGTTCAGTACCACATCGATATGAAGCGTGTGATGCGCTCCAAGCTCGTGCTCGGCGTGGCCGATGGCTGGCTTTCGACCGATGGCGAGATTATCTATCGCGCAAGCGATCTGAAGGTCGGGCTTTTTCAACAGGACGCGCCGGCACAGGCCGGAAAGTAATTCAGTGCGGGAGGTGCCTGGATTAAACTTCCAGGGCCGGTGAACGGCCGGACACAAGGCCACAACACGGAATCGAGTGAGGCAAAATCATGCGACGAGTTGTCGTCACGGGGATGGGGATCGTCTCGTCCATCGGAAACAACACTCAGGAAGTTCTGGCGAGTCTGCATGAGGCGAAGCCGGGCATCACGCGCGCGGAGGAATATGCCAAGCTTGGATTCCGTTCGCAGGTGCAGGGCGCGCCGACTCTGAATCCGGCCGAGGTGGTGGACCGCCGCGCAATGCGTTTTCTCGCGGAAGGGGCGGCGTGGAATCATGTCGCGATGGAACAGGCGATCCGCGATTCCGGCCTTGAGGAATCCGATGTGTCCAACGTGCGCACCGGCATCATCATGGGATCGGGCGGGCCTTCCGCGCGCACCATCGTCGAAGCCGCCGACACCACGCGTACCAAGGGACCGAAGCGCGTCGGCCCGTTTGCGGTGCCCAAGGCGATGTCCTCGACCGCGTCCGCAACGCTGGCGACCTGGTTCAAGATCAAGGGCGTGAACTATTCGATCTCCTCGGCCTGCGCGACCTCGAACCATTGCATCGGCAATGCCTACGAGATGATTCAGTACGGCAAGCAGGACGTGATGTTCGCGGGCGGCTGCGAAGAACTCCACTGGTCGCTCTCGGTGCTGTTCGATGCGATGGGCGCGATGTCCTCGAAATACAATGACACGCCGTCCACCGCTTCGCGGGCCTACGATGTGAATCGCGATGGTTTCGTCATCGCCGGCGGCGCCGGCGTCGTGGTGCTGGAAGAACTGGAGCACGCCAAGGCGCGCGGCGCGAGGATTTACGGCGAGATCGTCGGCTACGGCGCGACGTCTGATGGTTACGACATGGTCGCGCCCTCAGGCGAAGGCGCGGAGCGCTGCATGCGCATGGCGCTGTCCACCGTGAAGGGGCAGATCGATTACATCAATCCGCACGCGACCTCGACGCCCGCGGGTGATCCGCCGGAAATCAATGCCATCCGCAAGGTGTTCGGCGTGGGCGACAAGTGCCCGCCGATCTCCGCCACCAAATCGCTGACCGGACATTCCCTGGGTGCGACGGGCGTGCAGGAAGCGATCTATTCGCTCTTGATGATGAACAACGGTTTCATCTGCGAGAGTGCCAACATTCAGGAACTCGATCCGGTGTTCGCCGACATGCCGATCGTGCGCAAGCGCATCGACAATGCTAAGGTCGGCACCGTGCTGTCGAACTCGTTCGGCTTCGGCGGCACCAACGCCACGCTGGTGTTCAAGCGACTGGATGCCTGATCTTCAACCCGTCCGCCCGGACGGGTTTTCATTTGCTAGGACGAACCGATGTCGGGATTGATGCATGGCAAGCGCGGGCTCATCATGGGCGTCGCCAACGATCACTCCATTGCCTGGGGAATTGCTAAAACCCTTGCCGCGCATGGCGCGGAGCTAGCCTTCACCTATCAGGGCGAGGCGCTTGGCAAGCGGGTGAAACCGCTCGCGGAATCGCTCGGCGCCAAGCTCGTTCTGCCTTGCGATGTCGAGGATATCGCCAGCGTTGACGCCACGTTCGATGCGATCAAGAACGCATGGAGCAAGATGGACTTTGTCGTCCATGCCATCGGCTTCTCGGACAAGAACGAGTTGAAGGGCCGTTACGTCGACACCACGCGCGCGAATTTTTCGCGCACCATGGTGATCTCCTGCTTCTCCTTCACCGAAGTCGCGGCACGTGCGGCGAAGCTGATGCCCGATGGCGGCGCGATGGTGACGCTGACATTCGGCGGCTCGACCCGCGTGATGCCGAATTACAATGTAATGGGCGTCGCCAAGGCGGCGTTGGAGGCCTCGACTCGTTATCTCGCCGCCGATTTCGGCCGCGATGGCATTCGCGTCAACGCGATTTCGGCGGGGCCGGTCCGCACGCTGGCGGGCGCCGGCATTGGCGATTCGCGCGCGATGTTTGCGTTCCAGCAAAGGCATTCGCCGCTCGGCCGCGGCGTCACGCTCGACGAATTGGGCGGCACGGCGTTGTATCTGTTGTCGGATCTGTCGGGTGGTGTCACCGGCGAGACGCATTTCGTCGACGCCGGTTACAACATCATCTCGATGCCGCACCCCGATGCGCTGAAGGATAACGGCAACGCCGACTAGGCCTCAGGCCGTCAGCTTCGCAGCGGTCTGGAATGCGAGCCGCGCGGCGCACGCATCGAGATAGCGGTCGAAATTCGGCCGTGTCGGAACCATCTTGAACATGCGGATGGCGTAATTGATGCCCGCGCCGATGGCGACATCGGCAGCGGAGAAATCGTCGCCCAGCAACCACGGTCCCTTCTCCAAAGCCTGATCCAGAACGTCGAAGGTTTGCGTCGTGCTGCCCCATGCAGCGCTGACAGCGGGGATTTCGAGCTTGAGGTAGGCCTGCAGGATGGCAGGCTCGATGCAACTCGGCGCAAAGAACATCCATTGCAGATATTTGGCGCGGCGCGGATCGCCGATGGGTGGCGCAAGCTTCGCCTGCGGATAACGGTCCGCGACATAGGTGCAGATCGCGGCTGATTCCGCCATCACGGCATCGCCATCGGCCAGCGCAGGCACCTTGCCCATCGGGTTGATCGCAAGATAGTCCGGCGTCTTGTTCGCGCCGGTGGAGATGTCGGTCAGTACGCGTTCGTAGGGCTCGCCGGTTTCCTCCATCAGCCAGAGCGTGGTGAAGGAGCGTGAGCGCGGCGACCAATAGAGCTTCATGCGAACCTCCCGAAGCAAAATTTGGCGACTGCTTTGAGGCAATCGTCCCAAAAGGGCAAGAGCGAGGGTGAAAATAAAAAACCTCCGCGAAAATCGCGGAGGTTTGTTTTTGATCGGTCTGCTGCCGAGTTTATTCGGCGGCCTGCAGCGTCTGCGGCCGGTCCGCGAGATCGAAGCGGTCGGCGTTCATCACCTTGGCCCATGCCTTGACGAAGTCTTTCACGAACTTCTCCTTGGCATCCGCGCTTCCATAGACTTCCGCCAGAGCGCGAAGCTGCGAGTGTGCGCCGAAGACGAGATCGATGCGCGTCGCGGTCCACTTCACGGCCTTGGTCTTGCGGTCGCGGCCTTCATAGGTGTCACCGGCCGGTTGCCATTCCGTGCCCATGTCGAGCAGGTTGACGAAGAAGTCGTTGGTCAGCGTGCCGGGCTTTTGCGTGAAGACGCCATGCTTGGAATCGCCAAAATTGGCGCCGAGCACGCGGAGTCCGCCGATGAGCGCCGTCATCTCCGGAGCCGTCAGCGTCAGCAGTTGAGCCCGGTCCACCAGAGCTTCCTCGGGACGCATGAACTGATGCGTCTTGCCGATGTAGTTGCGGAAGCCATCGGCACGCGGCTCAAGCGGCCCGAAGGAGGCTACATCCGTCTGCTCCTGCGTGGCGTCCATCCGGCCCGGCGCGAACGGCACGGTGACGGATACGCCGGCATCCTTTGCCGCCTTCTCCACACCGGCATTGCCAGCCAGCACGATCAGGTCGGCGAGCGAGATCTTGTTGCCGCTCTCCTTTTGAATCGCTTCAAGCTTGGCGAGTACCGTTGCAAGCTGCTTCGGCTGGTTGACCTCCCAGTCCTTCTGCGGCGCAAGGCGAATGCGCGCGCCGTTGGCGCCGCCGCGCTTGTCGGAGGTGCGGAACGTCGAAGCCGACGCCCATGCCGTCGAGACAAGCTGCGGCACGGTGAGGCCGGAGGCGAGAATCTTAGCCTTCAGGTCGGCGATGTCCTTGCTGCCGAGCGCCGCGCGATCGTTGGCCGGAATCGGGTCCTGCCAGATCAGGATTTCCTTCGGCACCAGCTTTCCACGATAGCGGACGCGCGGGCCCATGTCGCGGTGGGTGAGCTTGAACCAGGCGCGGGCGAACGCGTCCGCGAACTGATCCGGATTCTCAAGGAAGCGGCGCGAAATCTTCTCGTAGATCGGGTCGAAGCGCAGCGACAGGTCGGTGGTGAGCATGGTCGGCACATGCTTCTTCGACGGGTCGTGAGCGTCCGGCGTAATGGCGGGAGCGTTCTTCGCCTGCCACTGGTGCGCACCAGCCGGGCTCTTGGTTAGCTCCCACTCAAACTTGAACAGGGTCTCGAAGAAGTTGTTGTCCCACTTCGTCGGCGTCTGGGTCCAGGTGACTTCGAGACCGCTACCGATTGCGTCACTACCCTTGCCAGTGCCAAACCTGCTTTTCCAGCCAAGGCCCTGATCCTCGATTGCGGCGGCTTCCGGCGCGGGACCCACCAGTGACGCATCGCCCGCGCCATGGGTCTTGCCGAAAGTGTGGCCGCCGGCGATCAGCGCGACGGTTTCTTCGTCGTTCATCGCCATGCGGAAGAAGGTTTCGCGAATGTCCTTGGCTGCCGCCAGTGGGTCCGGCTTGCCGTTCGGGCCTTCCGGGTTGACGTAGATCAGACCCATCTGCACAGCGGCGAGCGGCTCGGAGAGTTGGCGCTCGCCGCTGTAGCGTTCATCGCCAAGCCACGTTCCTTCGGGACCCCAATAGAGTTCTTCCGGCTCCCACACATCAGCGCGGCCGCCTGCAAATCCAAACGTCTTGAAGCCCATCGATTCCAGCGCGACGTTGCCTGTGAGGACGATGAGATCGGCCCACGAAATCTTGCGGCCGTATTTCTGCTTGATCGGCCAGAGCAACCGGCGCGCCCGGTCGAGCAGCACGTTGTCCGGCCACGAGTTCAGCGGTGCGAAACGCTGCTGCCCGGCACCCGCGCCGCCGCGGCCGTCAGTGATGCGATAGGTGCCCGCCGAATGCCACGCCATGCGGACCATCAGGCCGCCGTAGTGGCCGAAGTCGGCCGGCCACCAGTCCTGGCTGTCGGTCATCAGAGCATGCAGGTCCTTGATGACGGCATCGAGATCGAGGCTCTCGAATTCCTTGATGTAGTCAAAGCCCTCGCCCATCGGATCGGCGGCGGGCGTATGGCCGTGCAGAATGCTCAGATCGAGATGCTCCGGCCACCAGTCACGGTTGCTGCGGCCCTTGCTGTGCATCACGGGGCATTTGCCCGCGGCTTTGTCGTCGGTTTTGGCGTCCATGGATTCTCTCCGATTGCTTTGTGATTTTGATTGTCCGCCGCGCTGCCCGGCTGCGATCCGTGCCGCAGCCTCCGCGCTTTGACCCAAGGGTCAGTCTGGCGAGTGGATGTGACCGGAGTTTGGATTTATTCCAACATCAGGTCTAGTCGAATTGCCTTTGGCCTCCGATAAGATAATCTGATCGACATGATCACCCTGAAACAACTGCGATATTTGGCTGCCTTGGCGCAGCACGAGCATTTTGGCCGTGCGGCGGAGGCGTGTGCGGTGACGCAGCCCGCGCTCTCGATGCAGATCCGCGATCTAGAGGGCGAACTGGGGCTGGCGCTGGTGGAGCGCCGCCCGGGGGCGGTGACGCTGACCGATGCCGGACGGGACATCGCGAGACGGGGCGAGGACGTGCTGGCGAAGGCGCGCGACCTCGTGGATTTCGCGCACCATCGCGCACAACCGCTGGCCGGTCGGCTCACGCTCGGCATGATTCCGTCGCTCGCGCCTTATGCGCTGCCGAAATTCCTGCCACTCCTCCAGGCGCGGTTCCCCGACCTGCAACTCGAATTGCGTGAGACGCAGACGCGGCAAATGCTGAATGAGGTAAAAAGCGGGGCGCTCGATGCCGCCATGCTGGCGTTGCCGGTGCAGGAGAACGACATCGACAGCATTGCCCTGTTCGACGATGCCTTCCTGCTGGCGGTGCCGGCGAACGATCCGCGCGACGAGACAAAGCGCGTCGTGGCAGGCGATATCGAGCAGGAGCGCTTGATCCTGCTCGAAGACGGCCATTGCCTGCGCGATCAGGCGCTGGCGTTTTGTGCCACCGCTTCCGGCGGCCGCAATGCGGGCGGCATGACATTCGGCGCGAGCAGCCTTGCGACGGTGATGCAGATGGTCGCGAGCGGCTATGGCATCACGCTCATTCCGCAAATCGCCGCCGATGTCGAATTGCGGGACGAGCGCGTGAAGATTTTGCGGTTCAAGGAGCCGCAGCCGGGGCGCAGCATCGGCCTGGTGTTTCGCCGCACCTCGCCGCGCAAGCAGGACTTTCAGGTTCTCAGCGATCTGGTGAAGGAATGCTTCGCGCCTCGCCGCGACAAAAGAAAAGGCGGCTGAACTCAGCCGCCTTTTGGAATGTGACGTAACGCTTCAGAGCGTCAGCGTCCCGGCCTTCGCGGCGGCATAGCGTTCGCCGATCCTCTGCCAGTTCACCACGTTCCACCACGCCTTGAGATAGTCGGCGCGGCGGTTCTGGTAGTTCAGATAATAGGCGTGCTCCCACACGTCGTTGCCGAGTAGTACGCGCTTGCCGTACATCAGCGGCGTGTCCTGATTGGGCAGCGCCTCGATGCTGAGCTTGCCCTCTTTGTTGACGGTGACGAACACCCAGCCGGAGCCGAACTGGCCGGCGCCTGCGGTGTTGAACGCCGTCTTCATCTTGTCGAGATCGCCGAAGTCGCGGTTGATCGCCGCAAGAACCTCGCCCTCCGGTGCGCCGCCATTCGCCCCCATGATTTCCCAGAACATCGTGTGGTTGGCGTGGCCGCCGAGATTGTTGCGGACGCCGACGCGGATGCCGTCCGGCACGTTGACGAGGTTGGCGAGGATGGTCTCGATCGGCGTCTGGCCGAGCTGCGGCGCGGTCTTGGCGAAATTGTTCATGTTGGCGACATAAGCGCCGTGATGCTTGTCATGGTGGATTTCCATGGTCTTCGCATCGATATGCGGCTCAAGCACGTTGGTCGCGTAAGACAGCGGCGGCAGTTTGAAGGGGCCCTCGGCTGCGGCCGGTGCGGTGGGAGCCTGTGCGAGCGTGATGCGGGGCAATGCGGCTGTGGCGATAAGGCCGGCAGCCCCGGTGAACAGATGGCGGCGGGAAAGGCTGATCATACGAACGTCTCCCTGATGGGTCGTGCGCGAGTCGTCGCGCGATTGCTGAGGCTACGCCAGCGCTGCTGCGGGCGTCGCGCTATCCCAACAAAAAAGAGGCGGCAAAATGCCGCCTCTTCGCAAACTTTTGATTGGTCGCTTGACCGCCTTACTCGGCGGCGGGGGCGTTCTCGGCCTTCTGCTTGGCCTCGAGGTCCTCGCCAGTCTCCTGGTTGACCGCTTTCATCGACAGGCGGACCTTGCCGCGATCGTCGAGGCCGAGCAGCTTGACCTTGACCTTGTCGCCTTCCTTGACGACGTCGGAGGTCTTCTGCACGCGGTTCGCCGCGAGCTGGCTGATGTGAACGAGGCCGTCCTTCGGGCCGAAGAAGTTCACGAACGCCCCGAACTCCATCACCTTGACGACAGTGCCGTCGTAGATCTGGCCGACTTCCGGCTCCGAGGTGATCGACTTGATCCACTTGATCGCCGCGCGGATCGATTCGCCATTGGCGGAAGCGACCTTCACGGTGCCATCGTCCTCGATGTTGATCTTGGCGCCGGTCTTTTCGACGATCTCGCGGATCACCTTGCCGCCGGTGCCGATCACGTCGCGGATCTTGTCGGTCGGGATCTGCAGCACTTCGATGCGCGGCGCATGTTCGCCAAGCTCCGCACGCGCGGCGGTGAGGGCCTTCGCCATCTCGCCGAGGATGTGGATGCGGCCGTCCTTGGCCTGCGTCAAAGCGATCTTCATGATCTCTTCGGTGATGCCGGCGATCTTGATGTCCATCTGCAGCGAAGTGACACCCTTGTCGGTGCCTGCCACCTTGAAGTCCATGTCGCCGAGATGATCCTCGTCGCCGAGGATGTCGGAGAGAACCGCGAAACGCGAGCCTTCGAGGATCAGGCCCATCGCGATGCCCGCGGTCGGCCGCTTCAGCGGCACGCCGGCGTCCATCAGCGCGAGCGAGGAGCCGCACACCGTCGCCATCGAGGACGAGCCGTTCGACTCGGTGATCTCCGAGACCACGCGCAGCGTGTACGGAAACTCGTGGTGCGCCGGCAGGACCGGATGAATCGCGCGCCAAGCCAGCTTGCCGTGGCCGATTTCGCGGCGGCCCGGCGAGCCGATGCGGCCCGTTTCACCGACCGAGAAGGGCGGGAAGTTGTAATGCAGCAGGAAGGTTTCCTTGTACGTGCCCGAGAGCGCGTCGATGTACTGCTCGTCCTCGCCGGTGCCGAGCGTGGTCACGACCAGCGCCTGGGTCTCGCCGCGGGTGAACAGCGCCGAACCGTGGGCGCGCGGCAGCACGCCGACTTCCGCCACGATCGGGCGGACGGTCTTGACGTCGCGGCCGTCGATGCGGAGGCCCGTGTCGAGGATGTTGTTGCGGACGACGTCCGCTTCCAGCTCCTTGAACACGCCGGCGATGCGCAGCTTGTCGAACTTCGGCTCCTGACCTTCGGGGAAGAAGTGGTCCATGACCTTCTTCTTCACCGCGCCGACCGCCGCATAGCGATCCTGCTTCACCGGAATCGCGTAGGCCTTGCGCAGTTCGGCTTCGCCGACGGCGCGCATGTCCTTTTCGATTTCGGAATTGTCGATCGTCTCGATCTCGCGCGGCTCTTTGGCGGCCTTCTCGGCGAGGTCGATGATCGCCTTGATCACCGGCTGGAAGTGGCGATGACCGAACATCACGGCGCCAAGCATCACCTCTTCAGGCAATTCCTTGGCTTCGGATTCGACCATGAGCACGGCGTCGGCAGTGCCAGCAACGACGAGGTCGAGCTGGGTGTCGGCCATCTCATCCAGCGTCGGATTGAGAATGAACTCGTTGTTGACGAAGGCGACGCGGGCCGCACCGATCGGGCCCATGAACGGCACGCCGGAGAGCGTCAGCGCGGCGGAGGCCGCGACCATCGCAACGATGTCCGGATCGTTTTCCATGTCGTGCGACAGGGTGGTGACGATCACCTGGGTGTCGCAGCGATAGCCCTTGATGAACAGCGGGCGGATCGGACGGTCGATCAGGCGGGAAACCAGCGTTTCCTTCTCGGAGGGACGGCCCTCGCGCTTGAAGTAGCCGCCGGGAATGCGGCCGGCTGCAAAGGTCTTTTCCTGGTAGTTCACGGTGAGCGGCAGGAAGTCGATGCCTTCCTTCGGGGTCTTCGCGGAGACGACAGTCGCGATGACGACGGTTTCGCCATAGGTGGCGATTACGGCGCCGTCGGCCTGACGCGCGACTTTGCCGGTTTCGAGCTTGAGCGGGCGTCCGCCCCAGTCGAGTTCGACGGAATGGGTATTAAACATTCGAGTGTTCTTTCATCGTTTTCGGAAAATCAGGCTGGCCGGAAAATGCAAAAGCCATGCGCAAGATTGCGAGACGTTGAGCGCGAGGGCTTCAGCGTCCGGCGATCCTGCCATGGCTTCTGAATTTTGCGATGGCTGCCATCCTTCCGATGGTGCGGGCACCTTGCCCGTCGTGCCCAGCCGCCGGATTGCTGCTGGGTTTCACGCAAGCAAGCCATGCTTTGCGTGTTCGTACAGTGTCGGCCGTCGCCGGATGCGAATCCATGTTCGCGCCGGTGGCGGCCGGGAGCGCGGCTTTAGCGGCGGATGTTGTGCTTCTCAAGCAGCGCCTTGTAGCGCGCCTCGTCCTTCTTCTTCACATAATCGAGAAGCGAACGGCGCGTGGAGACGAGCTTCAGGAGGCCACGGCGGGAATGGTTGTCCTTGCTGTGGGTCTTGAAATGCTCGGTGAGGTTGGCGATGCGCTCGGAGAGGATCGCAACCTGGACTTCCGGCGAACCCGTGTCGCCGGCCTTCTTGGCATTGGTCTTGATGACTTCCGCTTTACGTTCTGCGGTAATCGACATCGTCAAATATCCTTAACTGCGGTCCGGGTTCGCAACGAGCCCGGTGAGGTTGAACACACGCTTGGGGATGAGTTCGCCATTGCCAAGCTCGGCGAGGGCCAGAAGCCTTCCTCCGACGGTGACATAGACTGTGCCGTTTAGAATTGGCGCATCCCGTCCGCGCAACAAAACCGCCTGGCCTCTTGCAAGCCTTGCGGCATCCGCCCGAGTGACGGCCAGTGCCGGGATGTCGTCCAGCGCGGTCTCAACGGGCAAAAGCGCGTCGGCGAGGCTGCCCTCGCCAGACGCGGCTCTATCGCACAAAGCCTCCAATTCCGCCAGCGGAATCATGTCGTCCTCAGTGAACGGGCCGCACTGGGTGCGCCGGAGTGCCGAAATATGCCCGTAGCAGCCCAGAAGGCGGCCCATATCGCGGGCCAGCGCCCGGACATAGGTTCCCTTGCCGCATTCGGTCTCGAACACCGAATGATCCTTATCCGATTGTTCCGTAAGGATTAATTCGTGAATCTCGACCTCGCGGGGCTGCAGGACGACGGTTTCGCCGTCACGGGCAAGATCATAGGCCCGCTCGCCCTGGATCTTGATGGCCGAGAACTGCGGCGGGGTCTGCTGGATCACGCCTGTGAAGCGGGGCAGGATCGTCCGGATGTCCCCGGCTGTGGGCCGGGCATCGGAGGTCTGGGTTGGCCGGCCCTCGACGTCATCGGTGTCGCGTTCCTCGCCCCAGCGGACCGTGAAGCGATAGCGCTTGCGGCCATCCATCACGAAGGGAACGGTCTTGGTGGCTTCGCCCAGCGCAATCGGTAGCCCGCCGGAGGCGAGCGGATCGAGCGTGCCGGCGTGACCGACGCGCTTGGCGTTGAACAGCCGCTTCAGCACCGCGACCGCATGGGTTGAGGTCATGCCGACAGGCTTGTCGAGGATGACCCAGCCGTGCACGTCGCGGCGGTCGCGCTTGAACTGCTGTTTCTTCTGGCGCGGGCGATTCCCGCCTGCATCAGTGCGATCATGAGCAGGCGTATCCGCCAAAATATTTTTTTCAGAAGCCGCATGAGAATCGCCATGCGGCGTCTCGCGCGTGCCCTGAGCGGGTGTTGCAGTCATCAAGTGTCATCCGAATCATGGTTGAGATCTTTTTGGACCGCAGGCGTTCGCAATAATTTCTCGATCCGTTCCGCTTCGTCGAATCGCTCGTCGGCGCGGAAGCGAAGATCAGGTGCGAATTTCAGGTTAACGCGGTGCGCAACCTCGCCACGCAGGAATTTCTTGTTGTGCGCAAGTGCTGCGATCACAGCATCCGTATCGTGCCCACCGAGTGGCATCACATAAACCGTCGCAAGCTTGAGATCGGGCGACATCCGCACTTCGGGCACGGTGATGATGTGACCGCTCAGCGTGTCGTCATGCACACCGCCCTGAGAGAGGATGTCGGAGATCGCATGCCGGATCAGTTCGCCGACGCGCAACTGACGCTGCGAACCGCCGGCCGGTCCCGATGATGAATTGCCGCGCTGATGACGGGGCATGAGCTGAATTCCTGATATGAGAAGCGTCATGCCCGGGCTTGACCCGGGCATCCATCTTCTCCGTTTAAGTGCCGCTTTTCAGGCAATGGATTGCCGGGTCAAGCCCGGCAATGACAGCCTCTTTTATTCCAGCGCGCCCGTAAGGTTTGGACTTACAGGGAGCGCTGAATGGTCTCCACGCGATAACATTCGATCACGTCGCCAGGGCGCATGTCTTGATAGTTCTCGAACGACATGCCGCATTCCTGACCGGCGACGACTTCCTTGGCGTCATCCTTGAAGCGCTTGAGCTGTGACAGCTTGCCCTCGTGGATCACGACGTTGTCGCGGATCAGGCGGACGTTGGCGCCGCGCTCGACGGTGCCGTCGGTCACGCGGCAACCGGCGATCTTACCGACCTTGGAGATGTGGAAGACTTCGAGCACCTGCGCGTTGCCGAGCATGGTTTCGCGCAAGGTCGGCGCGAGCAGGCCGGACATTGCCTTCTTCACGTCGTCCACGAGGTCGTAGATGATGTTGTAGTAGCGGATTTCGATGCCGTCGCGCTTGGCGAGCGCCGCCGCTTCCTTGTTGGCGCGGACGGAGAAGCCGATGATCGCGGCGTTGAAGCCTTCCGCGAGCGTGACGTCCGATTCCGAGATGCCGCCGACGCCCGCATGCAGGATGCGCGCGGCGACTTCCTCGGTGCCGAGCTTGTCGAGCGAGCCGATGATGGCTTCCAGCGAGCCCTGCACGTCGGCCTTCACCACCAGCGGGAAGTCCTTGCGGCCCGAGGTCTTGAGCTGGCTCATCATCTGTTCGAGCGAGCCGCGCATGCCGGCGGAGGTGGCCGCCGACTTCTCGCGCTTCTGGTGGGCGCGATATTCGGTGACCTGACGGGCGCGCGCTTCGTTCTCGACCACGGCGAGACGGTCGCCGGCTTCCGGCGGGCCGTTGAAGCCAAGGACTTCCACCGGCATCGAAGGACCGGCTTCCTGAATGGTCTGGCCCTGATCGTTGATCAGCGCACGGACACGACCCATTTCCGCGCCCGCGACGATGATGTCGCCGACGCGCAGGGTGCCGCGCTGCACGAGCACGGTCGCGACCGGACCGCGGCCGCGATCGAGCTTGGCTTCGATCACGGTGCCTTCGGCCGGACGATCCGGGTTGGTCTTGAGTTCGAGCAGTTCGGCCTGCAGCGCGATCATCTCGAGCAGCTTGTCGAGGTTGGTCTTGTTCTTGGCCGAGACTTCGACATCGACGACATCGCCGCCGAAGGATTCGACCTGCACTTCGTGCTGCAAGAGTTCGGTGCGCACGCGCTCGGGCTTGGCATCCGGCTTGTCGATCTTGTTGATCGCCACGATCATCGGAACCTTCGCCGCCTTGGCGTGGTTGATGGCCTCGATGGTCTGCGGCATCACGCCGTCATCGGCAGCGACGACGAGGATGACGATGTCGGTGACCTTGGCGCCGCGCGCGCGCATCGCGGTGAACGCGGCGTGGCCGGGCGTGTCGATAAAGGTGATCTTGGCGCCCGAAGGCGAGGTCACCTGATAGGCACCGATGTGCTGGGTGATGCCGCCGGCTTCGCCGCTCACCACGTTGGCGTGACGCAGCGCGTCGAGCAGCGACGTCTTGCCGTGGTCGACGTGACCCATCACGGTGACGACCGGCGCGCGCGGCGTGGTGTCGGAGGCGCGATCCTCGGCGACATCGAACAGGCCTTCTTCCACGTCAGACGCAGCGACACGCTTGACGGTGTGGCCCATTTCTTCCGCGATGAGCTGCGCGGTATCGGCGTCGATGGTGTCGGTGATCTTGACGAGCTGACCCTGCTTCATCAGCAGCTTGACGAGATCGACCGAGCGTTCCGCCATGCGGTTCGCCAGTTCCTGCAGCGTGATCGCTTCCGGAATGATGACTTCGCGGACGAGCTTTTCCTTCGGTTCGTTCGACTGGTGGCCCTTGGTCAGGCGCTGGGTGCGGCGTCGGAACGAGGCGATCGAACGCTCGCGTACGTCGTCGGCATTCAGAGCGGTGGTCAGCGTCAGGCGGCCGCGCTGCTTGGCAGGGCCGGGCTTCTGTGTGGTCTTCGGTGGCGTAACGGCGCGGATCGCACCGCCGGGTCCGCGACGGACGCGCGGCGCCTCGTCTTCATCGGAGCCATCGGCGGCGACAGGCGCGCGCGCGGCCGGCGTACTGGCGCGTGCGGCGGGAGCCGCAGCGGTCGCCGGCTTGGCTTCAGCTTCGCCGAACCGCTTCTTGGCTTCGCGCTCGGCCTTGGCCTTGGCCTCGGCTTCGACGCGATGGCGTTCTTCCTCAGCTTTGCGGCGTGCCTCGGCGGCCTCGCGCTCCTGCTGTTCCTTGTATTCCTTGGTGTTGCGGCGGGCGGCTTCTGCTTCCGCGGCGCGGCGTTCTTCTTCCTCGCGGACGCGCGCATCGGCGAGCGCGCTCGCACGCGCGCTCTGCTCGTCTTCGGTCAACGTGCGCAATACCATCCCGGAAGGGCGGGCCGGGGCCTTCGGCGCGGGCGCGCGCGGCGCGGCAGGAGCGGCTGCCGGAGCGGCAGGTGCTTCGGCTGCGGGAGCCGGCGCGGGATCGCCCGCGAGACGCCGCTTGGTCTTCTTCTCGACCACTACCGATTTGCTGCGGCCGTGGCTGAAGCTCTGGCGCACCACGCCGGTCTCTGTGCGCGGTTTCAGCGACAGAGTTTTCGAACCGACGCTCAGCGGCTTGTCGCCAGGATTTTTCGTATCAGGCATTCAACAGTCCAATCTCGTTCGGTGCGCCGCGACGCGGCCCGTTAGTTGCTACCCGTCTTGCTGTCCATCGCGCCGTCCGAAGTGCGGAAACGGTCGAGGGTTCGCCAGCGGGAAAGGAAGGTTTTCGTCGCAGGCCCTGAAAGCAGGGCTGCATGTACCACATTTGACCGCCCAAGGGCCAAATCCAATTCATCGGTTTTGAAGCCCTGAATCCTAGGTGAATCCGCCATTTGCGGGTTTTTCCCCGCAGCGGAGGCCCATTTTGCGTCGAGTTTGCGGATTCCGTCGTCGGCGCCGTCGCTGGCATGGATCAGCGCCACGGCTTCGCCGGCCGCGATCGCGTCGTCGACCTTGCCGAAACCACAGACGATTTCGCCGGCCTTGCCCACCATCGCGAGCGCATCGAGCACGCTGCGCGCCAGCAGGATATCGGTCTGCGCCGCCAGATCGGGCGGCAGCATCACGGCGCGCCTGAAGGCCTTGGCGAACAGGCCGCGCTTCGCGGCCTCGGCGACCATGGTCCGCGACAGCGACACCCACAGGCCCCGGCCCGGCAGCTTGCGCCGCACGTCCGGGACCACCTCGCCCGCAGGCGAGAGCACGAAGCGGATCAGCTCATCGGTGCCCTTCACCTGCCGCGAGACGACGCACGTCCGCGCGCTCCCGGGCTTGGCCCGGGGACCGCGATCGAGGTCCGTTGTCTCGGAGGTGGCAAACATCGATGGGCATGTCCTTTATGCCGGATGATCTTCGGACGCGGCTTCTTCCGCTTCCGCAGGTTTGGCGAGATCGGCTTCGGTGATCCAGCCAGCCGCAAGACGCGCCTGCATGATGATCGCCTCCGCTTCGTCGCGCGAGGTTTCGCTCGCATCGAGGAAGCCCGCATGCTTGACGGTTTCGCCGTCCTTGCGCTCCACCCAGCCGACCAGATCGTCGGTGGCGCAGCCGGCCAGATCCTCGACCGTCTTGACGTCGTTCTCGCCGAATTTGACCAGCATCTTGCCGGTCACGCCCGGAATATCCTTCAGAGCATCGTCCACGCCGAGTTCTTTCCGCTTCGCTTCCAACTCGGCATCGAGCTGTTCGAGATATTCGCGCGCCCGGCTCTGCAGCTCGTTAGCGGTTTCCTCGTCGAAGCCCTCAATGCCCGCGAGTTCGCGGACATCGACCAGGGCGAGTTCCTCGACCGAGGAGAAGCCTTCCGACGCCAGCAACTGGCCGACCACCTCGTCGACGTTGAGCGCTTCCATGAACACGCGCGTGGAATTCTCGAAATCCGCCTGGCGGCGTTCCGATTCTTCCTGCTCGGTCAGGATGTCGATGTCCCAGCCCGTAAGCTGCGATGCGAGGCGCACGTTCTGGCCGCGGCGTCCGATCGCAAGGGATAATTGGGTATCCGGCACCACGACTTCAATGCGCTCGCGGTCTTCGTCGATGACGACCTTGGCGACTTCGGCCGGCGCCAGCGCGTTGACGACGAAGGTCGCGATATCGGGCGACCACGGAATGATGTCGATCTTCTCACCCTGCAGTTCGTTCACCACCGCCTGCACGCGCGAACCGCGCATGCCGACGCAGGCGCCGACCGGATCGACCGAGGAATCGCGGGAGATCACGCCGATCTTGGCGCGCGAACCCGGATCGCGGGCAACCGCCTTGATCTCGACGATGCCGTCGTAGATTTCCGGCACTTCCTGCGCGAACAGCTTCGCCATGAACTGCGGATGGGTGCGGGACAGGAAGATCTGCGGACCACGGGTTTCGCGGCGCACGTCGAAGATGTAGGCGCGGATGCGGTCGCCGTTGCGCAGCGCTTCGCGCGGCAGCATTTCGTCGCGGCGCACGATGGCTTCGCCGCGTCCGAGATCGACGATGACGCTACCGTATTCGACACGCTTGACGATGCCGTTAACGATCTCGCCGATGCGATCCTTGAATTCCTGATACTGCCGGTCGCGCTCGGCCTCGCGCACCTTCTGCACGATCACCTGCTTGGCGGACTGCGCGGCGATGCGGCCATATTCCAGCGGTGGCAGGGTGTCGGCGATGGTGTCGCCGATCTGTGCGGTCGGATTGGCGCGCTGCGCGTCCTTCAGCGAAATCTGGTTGGCGGCGTTCTCGACCGTCTCCACCACCAGCATGTGGCGCGACAGACGAAGCTCGCCCTTCTTGGCGTCGATCTCCGCATGTACGTCGGTTTCGGAACCGTAACGGGCTCGTGCCGCTTTCGCGATGGCGTCTTCCATCGCGGCGATCACGATCGAACGGTCGATCGACTTCTCGCGTGCGACGGCATCGGCGATTTGCAGCAGTTCCAGTTTGTTGGCGCTGACAGCGGCCATGGCTTACTCTCCTTCGTGGGAATCGGATTCGGCTGCGCGCCGTTTGGCGTCGGCGGCAAGCCTGTGAGTTTTGGTGTTCTTGGGCAAGGGTTTCTTTGGTTTCGGTTGGCGGGGCTTCGCCTTGTCTCGCATTTCGCGCGCTTTCTTGGCGTGCGGCGGAGGAGGCGGTAGCACGCCTGCATTCTCAAGCTGCTCGCGTTCGGCGTCACGACCGCGGCGCATGGATTCGGCGATCAGTTCGTTGGTCAGAACGAGATTTGCGCTTGCGATGTCCGCGAGCGGCAATTGCACATCCGCTTCCTGCGCGCCCTTGTGTTCCTTCACGTCATCTCGCGTGATGCGCACGAGTCCGTTTTCGATGCCCTCCAGCGTGCCGCGAAAGCGCTTGCGGCCATCGTGCGGCACGGACATTTCGATCTTCACAAGGTGGCCGGTATAGCGTTCGAAATCCGACTGCCGCACCAGCGGCCGGTCGATGCCGGGAGAGGAAATCTCAAGCCGGTAAGCGCGCTGGATCGGGTCGGCGACATCCATCACCGGCGACAGCGCCTTGGAGATCGCTTCGCAATCGTCAATCAGCATGGTGCCATCCGGCCGTTCGGCCATGATCTGCACGGTGCAGCCGGCTTCTCCGGAAATCTTGATGCGCACCAGTTGGTAGCCGAGCCCTTCGAGCACTGGCTCGGCGATCGCCGCCACCCGCGCCGCGACACCCGGCTCGACGACCAGGCGGCGTTCGACCGCAGGCGTGGTCTCAGCAGGCATGTCGGTCTCGGCAATGGAAGCGGGTTCGGTCATGTCGGGCGTCAGCGGGTCCGTCTCTATAGTTAAGAAAAGGTTCCGTTACGCTGCCGGAGCAGCGCCGGTTTGTCGCGGCAGGAGCATCGTTTCTCCTGCGGCTCAGGCGACCGCGCCGGGTAACAAAAAAGAGCGGGTCCGGAAGGGGCCCACTCTCCTACGCGATCGTATGAGATGATTATTGTGTGGGGATATACTCCGTTTCCGCCCCCCCGGCAAGGGCCGACCGGGAACTCGGCGGAAATGAATGATCGGCTAAACCCTTCATTCATGAGCGGTCTCTAGATTGGGGACCGCGCTCGAACCCCGCGCGGACCCGATTTGATGGCAGTTACGTCCCTGATCCCTGAACTCGACGCGATCGCAAAAAGCGGCTCTGCGGAAAAGCGCGCGACCGCGATCACGAAGCTTGCCGAACTGTTCGTGCAGGGCGCTCCGATTTTTGGTCCGCAGCACGTCGAACTGTTCGACGGCATCCTGATCGGTCTCGTGCCTGCGGCCGAGCCTGCGGCCCGCGCTGGCGTGGCTGCGCGTTTTGCGAGCCTGTCCAATGCACCGCCCGGCGTCGTCAATTATCTCGCGCGGGAAGACGAAATCCGTATCGCGGGCCCGATCCTGAGCCGCTCGCCCTTGATCGACGAAGATCTGCTGATGGAAATCGCGCGCGCCAAGGGTCAGGCGCATCTGGCGGCGATCTCCGAACGCGACACGCTTGCGGCGCCGCTGACCGATGTGATCCTGCGCCGCGCCGATCGCGAAGTGGTGCGTGTGCTGGCGAAAAATTCAGGCGCTACGTTTTCCACGGCGGGATATTCGGGCTTGATCAATCGCGCGGTCGATGACGGCGTGCTGGCGCTGTCACTCGGGCAGCGTGAAGACATCTCGCCCGATGGCTTGAAGGAGTTGCTGTCGAGGTCGGTGGACATCGTGCGCCGCCGGATGTTCGAGACGGCGAAGCCGAAGCAGCGGCTTGCGATCAATCAGGCGATGCTGGAGATTTCCTCGGCACCGCGCGCGCGGCTCGTGAAGCGCGACTTCGCGCCGGCGCAGCGGCTCATTCTGGCGTTGCATCAGTCCGGCGGTTTGAACGAGGCGGCGCTGCTCAACTTCGCCAAGGAACACAAATACGAAGAGGCCGTCGCCGCACTGTCGGCGATGTCCGGCGTACGGCTTGCGACGGTCGATCAGTTGATCCTCGGCGACCGCTACGATCCGATCCTCCTGATCGCACGCGCGATCGGTCTGGAATGGGCGACGGCGCGCGCACTGATCGTGTTGCGTCTGGGGCCGGGCAAGATGCCCTCGCCGCCGGATATCGAGGAAGCGCGCCTCAACTATGAGCGGCTTTCGACCGCCACCGCGCAGCGCGTGCTGGTGTTCTGGCGGGCGCGCGAAAAGTAAGCCTCTACCAAGGCTCAATCAAATCCGCTGAAAACGTAAGTAAGATGCCTTGCGGCCTTCCCGCGTGGCCTTCGCACCGTAGCGCGTCATGGTGTAGCCCGGCCACGGCGAGCGCCAGTCGTCGGCGCGTTCCGCAAGCCAGAGAAAATCCTCTGCGCCCTGCATGTGCCACAGCGTCCATGACGTGTAGTCGTCGATGTCGCAGACGAAACGGAATTCGCCGTGCGCGGTCAGCGCGCGAGCCATCGCCGCAATCGTGGCGTCCTGCACGAAGCGGCGCTTCCAGTGCCGCCGCTTCGGCCACGGGTCGGGATGAATCAGATCGATCCGTGCCAGCGATTGCGGCGGCACCCATGCGAGCAATTCAGCAGCGTCGCCCGCGAACAGACGGATATTGGAAAGACCGCGCGCTTCGATTTGCGCGAGAATCTTGGCCATGCCGTTGACGTAGGGCTCGCAGCCGATGAAGCCGATGTCGGGGAATGCCGCGGCTTCGGCAAGCAGATGCTCGCCCCCGCCAAAGCCGATCTCGATGCGAACGGCATTCGTGCCTGCCGGAAACAGCGCGGTCAAAGTTGCAGGGGCCGGCGTGCCGGTGTCGAGCGCAAGGCGTGGCAGTAAGTCCTCGATCAGCGAGGCATGATGCGGGCGCAGCTTGTGGCCTTTGCGGCGTCCGAAGAAGGATCGCGAGGGAGCGTCATGGTTATGGTTGTCCGGCATATCGGAGAGAGCCTTGATAGGAAGAGGACGCAAAAGAACCCTGCGTCAGGTTCGCTCGCAATAAAAGGCTCGAAGCAAAAAGGGAAATCCAAAAATCGCAAGCCAAGCCTATTGCAAGCCTGGCCTGTGGTTAGGACGGATTCTGTGTTCCGGCGATCTGCTCGACGAGGTCGACGATGCTGCGGCGGAGCTTCGCGTCCGTGATCTTCGTGAATGCACGCGTCAGCGCCAGTCCCTCGGACGTCGCGAGAAAGTCCGAGACATAAGCCGGAGAGGGGGCTTCGCCGAGGCCCTCGACGCTGGTGTTGCTGGTCGGTCCGCCCTCGAACAGAAACGAGACCGGTACCTGCAGGATATCGGCGATCTGGTGCAGGCGGCTCGCGCCGATGCGGTTGGTGCCTTTTTCGTATTTCTGGATTTGCTGAAAGGTCAGTCCGAGCGCGTCGCCGAGCTTCTCCTGGCTCAGTCCCAGCATGATGCGACGCATCCGCACGCGGCTGCCAACATATTTGTCGACCGGGTTTGGCGTTTTCGCCGACATTCAAGTGCCCCTGACGGACCGTGAGAAGAGTACGGATATTCCTCCGACTAAGCTACTTTTTCGAGCTTCGTCAAATTTCCGCTCTGACCCATATGGTCGCAATGGCGAGCTGTGGCGAAGATAGAGCCATTCACGCGAATAAAACGGGTTAAATGGAGGCGGTTTTCAGCACTGTCTCACTATTTGATATCGTTCTTGCGCGGGCGATCAGGCTTCGCGGCGGCGCCGCACCAGGACGACAAGTGCCGAGAGCACGACCATGATAGCGAGCGGCATATGTCGCCAGTGCGAGAAAACCGTCGGCGGTAATGCTACGGGCAATGCGGAATCCAGAACAGCTTCTTGACCAAGCGCAAGGTGGCCGAGTTCACGCCCGACGGGGTCGATCACCCCGGAAATTCCGGTATTGGCGCTGCGCACGATCGGCAGCCCCTCCTCGATGGCGCGCAAGCGTGCCATCTGAAGATGCTGATAGGGGCCTGTGCTGTTTCCGAACCAGCCGTCATTGGTCAGGTTGACGATCCAGCCCGGCCGCTCACCCGTGGGCACGATGGCATCGGAGAAGGCGACCTCGTAGCAGATCAGCGGGAGGACGCGCGGCGCGCCGGGAATGGCCATGGTGCGCCGGCGGGCGCCAGGAATGAAGCCGCCTTGCACCTTGGTGAGTTGCTGGAAGCCGAGTTTTTCAAGCGTGCTTTGAAACGGCAAATATTCGCCGAACGGAACCAGATGCAGCTTGTCGTAGATCGAGAGAATGTCGCCGTCGTGATTGATGACGTAGATCGAGTTGTAGGCCTTGGTCGGCCGCACCGCCGGCGACAGATTGGGCGCGCGCACCGCGCCGGTGATGAGCGTGGTCTGCGGCGGCAGGAAGTTCGCGATCTTGGCAAGCTCGGCTGGTTCGCGCGTCAGGAAGAACGGAAACGCCGATTCCGGCCAGATCAGGATCGTGGCGTCGCGCACGCCGCTGGTCTGCGGGCCAGTGGCGCGGTCCGACAGCGCCATGTATCTCGCGAGCACGTCGTCCTTGGCGGAGTAGTTGAACTTCACGTCCTGCTGCAGGTTCGGCTGCATCAGCCGCAGCTTCACGCCGCTCACGAATTGCGTCGGGTGACGGTCGAGCCGCCATGCGCCATAGCCGCCACTGGCGGCGAGCAGGACAAGAGAGAGGGCGAACGGCAGCCACGGCCGTTTCGTGCGGGCGCGGTCGTCGATCAGGGTCGCGGGGCTGGCAAAGATCGCGATCGCGAGGAAACTCACGCCCCAGATACCGATCAATGATGCGGCCTGCGCCATCGCCAATGGCTCGGCGAGTGCGTAGCCGAACAGGTTCCACGGAAAGCCGGACAGGATATGGCCGCGCAGCCATTCGCTGACGGTGAGCGCGACTGCCAGCGAGAGTAGACGTGACCAGTCCTTCGTCCAGATCAGCCGCGCCAGCGCGCAGCCCGCAGCCATGAACAGCGCGAGCAGCGCTGGCAGACCAAGGATCGCAAGCGGCAGTAGCCAGGCGAAGGTTTCGGCATCGACAAGAAACGCGTTGCCGATCCAGTACAGTCCGGCGACGAAATAGCCGAGACCGAACCACCATCCGGCGATGGCGGCACTGACCACGCCGCGCCGGCCGGGGCCGGTCCCATCGATCAGCCAGACCAGCACTGGGAAAGTGATGAACAGAACAGGCCATGCGTTGAAAGGTGCCATCGCCAGCGCGGAGCTGGCGCCTGCGACAAGCGCGATGGCCGCGCGCCGCCAGCCCCAGCTCAGGATCGTGGCGCGTGCGGGTGAGTGTAGGGCGGTGGCCACGCTCATGTATTCGTCTCTCCACCCGACGGCGGCTTTGTCGGCGCCTGTTCGGCGGATGGTTCGCGGCGGCGTCCGTCGCGCGGCGGGCGGCCGCTGGCTTCTTCCTTGCGGATGCCGATGCGCACGCGCTTGACGCGACGCGGATCGGCGTCGAGCACCTCGATCTCGAATTCGCCGGGGCCTGGAATGATTTCACCGCGCACCGGGAAGCGGCCGACCTGATTGACGATGTAGCCGCCGAGCGTATCGACTTCCTCACCGGCCTCGCCGGTGTTGAACGTGTCGCCGACCACGGATTGTACGTCCTCGAGGCTGGCGCGCCCGTCGGCGATGAAGGAGTTGTCAGCCTGGCGCACCACGGAAGGCGTTTCGTCGCTGTCGTGTTCGTCGTCGATTTCTCCGACGATCTGCTCGACAATGTCCTCGATCGAAACGAGGCCGTCGGTGCCACCATATTCGTCGACAACCAATGCAAGATGAATGCGGGTCGCCTGCATCTGCGCCAGCAGATCAATCGCGGGCATCGACGGCGGCACGTACAAAAGCTCGCGCATGATGGCGGTGTCCGCGAGCTGAATGGCGAGATTGACGGATTTCAGATCGAGGCCGGCCGGAAACGGCTTCTTGCGCTTGGCGTTCACCTCGGGATCCACCTTGGCCTTAGAGGTGATGAAGGCGACGAGATCGCGGATGTGGACGATGCCCTCGGGTTCGTCGAGCGTGTCGTTGTAGACGACGAGGCGGGAGTGGCCCGCGCTCTCGAACAGCGACATCAGTTCAGCCAATGAAATGTCGCGGCGCACGGCGACGATGTCGGCGCGCGGCACCATGACGTCGGCGATGCGGCGATCGTGCAGCGACAGGATGTTGCGCAGCATAGTGCGCTCGACCGCGGTGAAGCTGGTCTCGTCGTCGGGCGCGGTCGCGTCGAGCACGACCTGAATGTCGGCGCGCGCGGAGCCGGCCTTCCAGCCGAACAATGAACGGATCGCGCGCGAGAGCCAGGATTCGGCGGCCGGGCGCAGCACTTCGCCCTGCTGCACCGGCACGGGCAGCGTGGTGGCAGAGGGGGTAGGCGTTGTTGCGCTATGGTCGGAGTCGTTCGTCACTACTTTGCCTGGTCGCTGGTGAGATAGGGGTCGGCGATGCCGAGCTTCGCCAGAATGTCCCGCTCCAGTCCCTCCATCTCCTCGGCCTCGTCATCGTCGAGATGGTCGTAGCCGAGCAGGTGCAGGAAGCCATGAATGGCGAGATGACTCAAATGGTTTTGGAATGGCTTGCCTTCCGTCTCCGCCTCAAAGCGCGTCGTCTCATAGGCGATGGCGATGTCGCCCAGCATCAAGGGCTGCGGCGTTGCGCCGGGCGGCTGTGCAGCCGGAAAGGACAGCACGTTGGTCGCCTTGTCCTGGTCGCGCCATTCCTTATTCAGTTCGCGAATGCGCGCGTCGTCCGTCAGCATCACCGCGACTTCGGTGTCCTCTGCGGGCAATTCAACGAATGAGGCGGCGGCGGCGATGGCGCGCTGGATGACGGCTTCGGCATCAGCCTGCGCCTGCCAGCAATCGGCGGCAATCAGGACATCGGCGGTGGGAGGACGCGGCATCGTCTCAGGCAGGCTTGGCCGGAGAGGCGGGGCGCGGCCCGCCTTCATAGGCAGCGACAATGCGCGCAACCAGTTCGTGACGGATCACGTCTTCGGCGGCGAACGTCACCTGCGCGATGCCTTCCACGCCGGACAGCAACCGTGAGGCTTCCGCGAGGCCGGATTGCTGGCCGTTCGGCAGATCGACCTGGCTCGGGTCGCCGGTGATGATCATGCGACTGTTTTCGCCAAGGCGCGTCAGAAACATCTTCATCTGCATCGACGTCGTGTTCTGCGCTTCGTCGAGAATGATCGCGGCGTTGGTCAGCGTGCGTCCGCGCATGAAGGCGAGCGGCGCGATTTCGATCTCTCCGCTTTGCAGTGCGCGCTCGACCACGCGCGAATCCATCAGGTCGTAAAGCGCGTCGTAAATCGGGCGCAGATATGGGTCGACCTTCTCGCGCATGTCGCCGGGCAGGAAGCCGAGCCGTTCGCCCGCCTCCACCGCAGGCCGCGACAGGATAATGCGATCGACTTCCTTGCGTTCGAACAGCTGGCAGGCCTGCGCCACCGCGAGCCAGGTCTTGCCGGTGCCGGCGGGGCCGATCCCGAACACGAGTTCGTTGCGCTTCAGCGCGCGGATATAGGCGTCCTGCGCGGCGGTACGGGCGCGGACCGGGCGCTTGCGCAGATTGATTTCCTCGAACGAAGTTTTCCCCGTGCGCGTCTCGAAATCGAACAGCGAGCCCTGCGCGAGGATGGCGCGGATCGCGCCCTCGACATCGCCATGGCTGATATCTGTCGCGGCGAGCGCCTGCTTGTAGAGCGTTTCGAGCACGCGCCGCGCCGCATCGCAGCCATCGCGTGAGCCCGCGATGGTGACGTGGTTGCCGCGTGAATCAGCGACCACGCCGAGGCGGCGTTCGATCAGCGCAAGGTGCTGGCCATAAGGTCCCACCAGCGCAGAGGCCGCACGGTTGTCGTCGAAGGCGACGACGATCTGTGTTTCCGGTGAGGAGGAGGGGTCGCGATCGGATTTGCGGCCGGGAGCGAGTGAAGGTGAATCCGCTGCGCTTTTAGGCAAAGGTTTCAGGCTCCGTTGCAGGGATTGAAATGGGTGCGCGGGGTGTATCCGTCGCATGCGTGGACGCAAGCCTGCCCTTGAGGCTGTAGCGCTCCAGACTGTCGATGGTGACCGGCAAAACCTGGCCGATGATGTCTGCCGGTGCCATCACATGCGCCGGTTGCAGATAAGCGGTGCGGCCGACGATCTGGCCCGGCTCGCGCGCCGCGCGTTCGAACAGCACCTCGACCGTCTGGCCGATGGCAGCCCTGTTGAAGCTCGCCTGCTGGGCGTCGATCAAGCCCTGGAGTCGTGCCAGGCGCTCGTCCATCACCGCTGCTGGAACCGCCAAGGCCGTGTCCGTCTCCTGCATGTCCGCCGCCGGAGTGCCCGGGCGGGGCGAATACTTGAACGAATAGGCGCCAGCGTAGCTGATTTGTGTGACGAGCGCGAGGGTGTCGGAAAAATCCTGTTCGGTTTCACCCGGAAATCCGACGATGAAATCCGATGAGAACGCGATCTTCGGGGACGCCTTTCGGAACCGCTCGATGGTGCGGATATAGTCAGCCGCGGCGTGTTTGCGGTTCATCGCCGCCAGAATCCGGTCGGAGCCGGATTGCACCGGCAAATGCACGAACGGCATCACGGCGGGAATGTCGCGGTGGGCCTCGATCAGTGAATCGTCCACATCGCGCGGGTGGCTGGTCGAATAACGCAGCCGCACGATGCCCGGAACGCTAGCGAGATGATGCAGCAGGCGGCCGAGCGACCATGCCTGTCCGCTCGCGCCTTCGCCGTGATAGGCGTTGACGTTCTGGCCGATCAGCGTGATCTCGCGCACGCCATTGTCCGCGAGGCGCTTCACGTCATCGACGATGGCGGCGACCGGCCGCGACACTTCCATGCCGCGCGTATAGGGCACGACGCAGAAGGTGCAGAATTTGTCGCAGCCTTCCTGCACCGTGACGAAGGACGAGATGCCGCGCGCGCGGATCGCCGCAGGCTTTGGCGCGGGGAGCGATGAGAATTTGTCTTGAATAGGAAATTCGGTTTCGATCGTGGGTGCGCCGGTGCGCGCCTTGGCCAGGAGTTTCGGCAGGTTGTGATAGCTCTGCGGACCGACCACCACGTCAACGGTCGAGGCGCGGCGGGTGATCTCCGCACCCTCGGCCTGCGCCACGCATCCGGCGACCGCGATCTTCATCTCGCGTCCCTCGCGCGCGGCCTCTTCCTTCATCACGCGCAGACGGCCGAGTTCGGAGAACACTTTCTCCGAGGCCTTCTCGCGAATGTGACAGGTGTTGAGGATGACGAGGTCGGCTTCATTGGCGTCCGCCGTCTCCACGAATCCCTCCGGCGCCAGCGTGTCCACCATGCGTTGCGCATCGTAGACGTTCATCTGGCAGCCGTAGGATTTGATGTGCAGCTTGCGCGGCGGCGTCATGAAAACCGGGTTGGTTGCGGCGGTGGCGGAAGGAGCAGGGCTCCTTTCGCGGCAAGCGCTTCAAATATAGCGGATCGGGACCCGAATCCAGCGATGAGAAGCCGCAAAACCTGCTGAAATTGATGGAAATTCAGCTTTTGTCGTCGTCGAGCGGGACGCAATATAGTTCCAGGCGGTGGTCCACCAGCCTGTAGCCGAGTTTCCGGGCGATCTCGGTCTGCAGCGTTTCGATCTGTTCGGACGTGAACTCGATCACCTTGCCGTCACGCAGGTTGATGAGATGGTCGTGATGGTTGTCCGGCACCTGCTCGTAGCGCGCGCGGCCCTCGCGGAAATCGTGACGTTCGATGATGCCGGCATCCTCGAACAGCTTGACGGTGCGGTACACCGTCGAGATCGAGATCTTGTCGTCGACCGCGACGCAGCGCCGGTACAATTCTTCCACGTCGGGGTGGTCGTTGGACTCCGCCAGGACGCGCGCGATCACGCGGCGCTGCTCGGTCATGCGCATGCCGGTTGCGGCACAGCGCGACTCGATGTCGGTCGATGTCGAAGCGGAAACGGGTTTCGCGATGGGCATGGACGCTATTTTGCCATTGTGGGGCTACGACGACAAGTCGCGACGCATCACGATGGCATTTAATTGAGCGCCGCTGTCATCTTTATAATAGCGCTCACGCCGGCCCACGGTGCCAAAACCTGCCCTCGCATACAGCGCACGCGCGGGCAGGTTGTTTTCCTCGACTTCGAGAAAAACTGTCCGGATACCGGTGCCCGCGAGGTAGCCGAGATGGGTCTGGACGAGCGGGCCGGACAGGCCGCGTCCGCGCATGTTGGGCGCAATCGCGACCGACAGAATTTCCGCCTCGTCCGCCGCCATGCGCGAGAGGATGAAGCCTGCAATGGTGCGGCCCATCCGCAGCCTGTGTGCGAGCACGCTGCGGTCGGCCAGCAACTGCTCGAACTCACCGACATCCCATCCACGATGAAAGGATGCCTTGTGCAGCCGCGCCAAGGCGGGCGCGTCGCGCAAATTTGCGGGCTCAACCGCTGCATCGCCGCGCGATAGAAAAAGCGACAGGAATTTTGAGACGAGGCCCGGCATCAGCGTTGCGCCAGTTCGGCCTTGGTCTTGGCGTCGGGCGCACGCAGGTAATAAGGCCGTGGCGGCGCTTCATCGGGGTCCACGCTGGCGCCGAGCCATGCGACCCATGCGATGTCCGGCGCAGCCTGCCGGTCGACTGATGCGGGCGGCTCGAATTCCGGGGGCCATTGCGCCGCGATCATGTCGGCCGCATCGCCGACAATATGCGCAGGACCGAAGCGCGCAGCGCGGAAAACGTCCTCAAGAGGCATGATGGCGGGTTTGATGAGGCTCGTGCCTTCGCCGGAAAAGACCTGGGCGTAGACATGGCCATGGCGGGCATCGATCGCCGCGATTACCGGCGTTTCGCTTTCCCCGTCGATCAGCGGCGCGGCATAGGCAGCGAGCGTGGTGATGCCGACCACGGGGCGGTTGGCCGCAAGGCCAAGCCCGCGACCTGCTGAAATGCCGACCCGAAGCCCGGTGAAGCTGCCGGGGCCGACCGTGACCGCGATCCGGTCGAGCGCGGAATAAGAAAGGCTGGCCGCCTTCATCACCTCGTCGATCATCGGCATCAGCGCTTCGGCGTGGCCACGCTTCATCGGCAGGCTCTGCCGCGCGCGGAAGGCTTCCGCATCGGTGTCGAGCACCGCGGCAGCGCAGGATTCCAGCGCGGTATCGATGGCGAGAACGAGCATGATCGGCGAATAAGGTTTTCGTGAAAGGGCGAAATCGCAGGCTTCAAAGCCTGCCGGGGTACGCAAGCATTCAGAAAAATAAATGGCCGGGTCAAGCCCGGCCATCGTCAAATCGTCACTCTCGCGCGTGCGAGGAAGACTTACATCGGCCTCACTTCGACAACGTCGGGCACGTAGTGCTTGAGCAGGTTCTGGATGCCGTGCTTCAGCGTCGCGGTCGAGGAGGGGCATCCCGAGCAGGAGCCCTTCATGTCGAGGAAAACGATGCCGTCCTTGAAGCCGCGGAAGGTGATGTCGCCGCCGTCGCTGGCGACCGCCGGGCGAACGCGGGTTTCCAGAATGTCCTTGATGATGCCGACAGTCTCGGCGTCGGCCTCGTTGAAGAATTCCTCGGCATGCGGTCCGGCATCCGGCTGCGCGCCGTCGGCAAGGATCGGCCCACCGGACATGTAGTGTTCCATGATGGTGCCGAGGATGGCGGGCTTGAGATGCTGCCAGTCGCCGTCGTCCTTGGTGACGGTGACGAAATCGGAACCGTAGAACACGCCGGTGACGCCGGGAATCTCGAACAGTTTCACCGCCAGTGGCGAGCGCGCGGCGCTGTCGCGGCTGGTGAATTCCATTGTGCCGCTGTCGAGCACGGTGCGGCCGGGCAGAAACTTCAGCGTGGCGGGATTGGGGGTAGTTTCGGTCTGGATAAACATGGGTGTCTCCAACGCATCGCCGGTTCAAGGCCGGCGCGATCGGGTTGCGGTGCCCTCTCCTAACAGATGGCGTTGTAAAAAGCACGATCAAGACGGCAACGCAGATGGCCGCCTTGAAATAAGGTCAGGAAGACAGGGGATTAGCGCCGAAATGCCGCAGTATTCGGGCTATTTCGGCTGCACGAAGCCGACGATGTCCTTCACGGCCTTCATGGTCTCGAAGGCGATGGCGCGCGCCCGTTCGGCGCCCTTCACCAGCACGGCATCGACGTGACCGGGGTCCTGCATCAGCCGCTTCATTTCCGCGCCGATCGGGCCGAGCTTGTCGACGGACAGATCGACCAGCGTCGACTTGAAGCCGGAGAATTGTCCGCCGCCGAATTCGCGCAGCACGTCGGCCTTGGTGCGGCCGGAGAGCGCAGCGTAGATGCCGACGAGATTGTCGGCTTCGGGACGCGACTTCAAACCGTCTTCCTCGGACGGCAGCGGCTCGGGATCGGTCTTGGCCTTGCGGATTTTCTGCGCGATGGCGTCGGCATCGTCGGTGAGGTTGATGCGCGAGTAATCCGACGGATCGGATTTCGACATTTTCTTCGAGCCGTCGCGCAGGCTCATCACGCGCGTCGCCGGGCCGGTGATCAGCGGCTCTGGTTGCGGGAAGAACTTCGGATCATAGCCCTTGGCGGCAATCGATTCCGAGAAATCGTTGTTGAACTTCTGCGCGATGTCGCGCGCCAGTTCGAGGTGCTGCTTCTGGTCCTCGCCGACCGGCACATGGGTCGCGCGATAGACGAGAATGTCCGCCGCCATCAGGTTCGGATAGGCGTACAGGCCGACGGATGCGTTCTCGCGGTCCTTGCCGGCCTTTTCCTTGAACTGGGTCATGCGGTTCAGCCAGCCGAGGCGGGCGACGCAATTGAGCACCCACGCCAGTTCGGCGTGTTCGGCCACCTGGCTCTGGTTGAAGACGATATGCTTGTCGGGATCGATGCCGCTGGCGAGAAACGCCGCCGTCACTTCGCGGATGTTGTGCGTCAGCTCAACCGGGTTCTGCCATACGGTGATCGCGTGCAGGTCCACCACGCAATAGATGCAGTTGTGGGTCTGCTGCAACTTCACGAAATTGACGATGGCGCCGAGATAGTTGCCGAGGTGCAGATTGCCCGTCGGCTGGACGCCCGAAAAAACCCGCTGAATCGCTGTCATGATATCGTTCCCGTGGAAGCGCCGCCTGAAGCCGCCGGCTGCTTCCGCCGCTCACTTGCCACGCGAGCCCCGGTCGCGCAAGTCGCCGAAAGCCTCGCCCCAGCTCACGACATCGAACAGGTCGAGCAGCAGGCCATAGAAAGAAATGCCGGCCGCGACCATGCCGCCAAGAATGGTGAGGCGGGGGAAGAACGGTGCATTCTCCGTCAGAGGTGCTACGAAATATTGCGAGGTGAAAAGCGTCAGTCCCATGACGGCGGCGCAGAGAGCGATGCGCGGCAGCCGCCTGCGCGCATCGTCATCAATGGAGAAGCCGAACGAGGATGCGCCGCGCCAGGTCAGGATCAGGGCGCAAACCCAGGCGCCGAGCGAGATGCTCGCGGCGATGCCGGAGACGCCGAAGCGATGATCGACGAGAAGACCCGCGATCACCGCGCTCGAGATGCCTGCGAGCGTTGCGAGAAGCGGCGTGCGCGTGTCCTCGCGCGCGAAAAAGGCCGGCGCCAAAACCTTCACCAGCACGTAGGCGGGAAGCCCTAGCGCCAGCACCGACAGCGCCTGCGCGGTCGCCACGGTGTCAGCGGCCGTGAACGCGCCGTGCTGGAACAGGATGCCGATGATCGGCTCGCTCAACAGGATCAGGCCAAGCGTGGCGGGCAGCACCAGCCCGACGGCGAGTTCGAGGCCGCGCGATTGCGCATGGGTGAGGGCAGAGCGGTCGTTGTTCTGGATCGCATGGGTGAACTCCGGCATCAGCACGGTGCCCATGGCGACGCCGACCATGCCGAGCGGCAGTTCGATCAGGCGGTTGGCGAAATAGAGCCACGATACCGCAGCAGGTGAACTGGATGCGATGATCGCGCCCGCGACGATCAGGAATTGCGGACCGGAATTGGCGATCATGCCAGGCACTGCCTTGCGGTAGAAGGCGCGGATCTGCGGATTGAAGGAGACGCGGATGGGTGCGGCAAGGCCGCTGCGCCATGGGCGGCGCTGGATCAGCACCAGCATCTGGAAGCATCCGGCGACACCGACCGCGCCTGCGATGATCGTGGCGGATGTCTGCGCATCATGATGCCATGCAAGCAGGGACAGGATGATGGCGATCATCATGATGTTGAACAGCACCGGCGAGAATGCGGTGAGCAGGAAACGCCGTTCGGCGTTGAGCACGCCCATCATCACCGTGATCGGACCGACGAAGGCGAAGTAAGGCATCATCAGCCGCGCATCGTCGATCGCGAGCTGCATGGTCTGGTGTCCGATGAAGCCCGGCGCCATCACCGCAATCACGATCGGCATCAACCCGGTGAACACCACGGCGATTCCGATCAGGATCAGGCAGAGGCTGCCCATGACTTGCCCCGCGAAAGCGGTGGCGGCGATCGCGCCCTCGCTGTCGCGCAGCCGCAGATAGATCGGCACCAGCGCAGCATTCAGCGAGCCCTCGGAGAGCGCGCGGCGAGCGACATTGATGAATTGCAGCGCGACCAGGAAGGCATCCGCCACCGGCCCCGCGCCAAGCAGAGCGGCGATCAGCGTGTCGCGGAGAAAGCCCAAGACCCGCGAGATCAGCGTTCCGGCGGAAACCGTGAGGATGTGGCGGATCATCGGTGTTTTGGCAAGGCTGGCTTGGAATGGGTCGAAGGTTCGGCTGCTTGCTGGCAGAGGGTTTGTCGTGATAGGTCGCGCTGGCGTTCAAACCGCCGCGAATACCCCCGCGTCTTACCAGCTTTAGCCGGTTTCGGCCTCATTCCGCAGGATTAATCTTAATGAACAGCGCCAAATACGATGTTCTTGGCATCGGCAACGCCCTTTTCGACATCCTGGTGCGGGTGGACGACAAGTTCCTGACCGACCACGGCATGACCAAGGGGGCGATGGCGCTGATCGACGAGGCCCGCGCTGCATCGATCTATGCGGACATGGGCCCAGCCACGGAGGTTTCCGGCGGCTCGGCGGCCAACACCATTGTCGGCATCGCCCAGCTTGGTGCGCGCGCGGCCTATGTCGGCAAGATCAAGGACGACCAGATCGGCCAGCTCTATGCGCACGACATCCGCAGCGCGGGTGTGGCGTTCGATACGGCGGCCGCAAAGGACGGACCAGCCACCGGCTGTTCCTACATTCTGGTCACGCCCGACGGTGAGCGCACCATGAACACCTATCTCGGCGCGGCGCAGGATTTGTCGGCGGCCGACATCGTCGAGGATGAGATAGCGGCGGCGTCCATCGTCTATCTCGAAGGCTATCTGTGGGACCCGAAGGACGCCAAGGATGCGTTCGTCAAGGCGTCGCAGATCGCGCACAAGCACGGCCGCAAGGTTGCGCTCACTCTTTCGGACGCGTTCTGCGTCGGCCGCTATCGCGACGAGTTCATCGGCCTGATGCGCGACAAGACGGTCGATCTGATTTTCGCCAACGAAGCGGAATTGCAATCGCTCTACGACACGCAAGATTTCGACGCGGCGCTCGCGCAGCTGCGCAACGATGCCGCGCTCGGTGTCGTCACGCGCAGCGAAAAGGGTTGCGTGGTCGCCGCCAAGGAAGGAGTCATCGCAGTCTCGGCTTTCCCCGCGAGGAATGTGGTCGACACTACCGGTGCGGGCGATCTGTTCGCCGCAGGCTTCCTGTTCGGGCTTGTTCGCGAGGCCGGCTATGAGCAGGCGGGACGGCTAGGCGCAATGGCAGCGGCGGAAGTGATCCAGCACATCGGCGCGCGGTCGCAGACGTCGCTGAAAGAACTCGCGCACAAGCACGGATTACCCGTGTAAGGGGGAACTTTTCTCTGATCACAAAAGCGCGAGTTCTTGAACAAAGTTCCCGCGACAACCATATCCGGAACGAATCGAACCTGGCGGACGTTGAACCGCGCTAATCGATACTGACCTGTTTTGAATTAACCTTTCCGAGGCGACGATGATTACCACTTGGGGCGAATGGAAGCGCTATCCGACGGCAGCGCGCGGTGACAAGCTTGAGGCACCGATCGGCCCCGGAATTTACGAAGTGCGCGTGGCTGCGACCGGCGCTTTGTTTGCTTTCGGCGCGGTAGATAACGTCGCCGAGGCGCTGGCGCGCGTGGGAATTCCTTCCCGCTCGTTGAAATCGTTTTTCATCCGGCGCGACACGATCGTGCTGCCGAATCTCGAATATCGCATCTGTGCGACCGACACCAAAGAAGCCGCGAAGATTGCGGCGGAGCGCATGATCGGTCGTCGCGAGGCCTATCTGTCGGGCGCCGCGTGAGCGCCTGACACGCACTGGGTCATGCCGCGCCGCTCAAACCGGAGTTGAAGCCGGTCTTGGCATGCAGCCTTTTGCGCACGACGGCTGACGCCGCGATCACGCCCTTCTCGACAAACGCTTCGTGATTGTCCTCGATGTCATCGAGGTCGTAGCAATAATTCACCATCAGCCCGTACGATTGCTTGAGACCCTTGGCTGATGTGTCGCCGAGATAATCGAGCTTCTCCAGCCGCGCGCCGTTGCCGAGATGGAAGCGCGCCACCGGATCGGCGACGCGGCCGCGCTTGTCCTTGGCTTCCAGAAAATAATAGGCCGCCGCCGCGAGCAGCACCGGCTTCACGCGCTCGGCAATTGCAGGATCGTTGATCCAGCCAGGCTGGTCGATGGCGGTGAGCACTTCCTTGTCGGCGGCGTCGAGCGCTGCCGAATTGTCCGCAGCTCGCTCGCGGGCGAGCCATGACGCGAAACCCGGCACCGGCGAGAGCGTCACGAAGGTGTTGAGGTTCGGCCACTCGCGCTTGAGATCTTCGACCACCTGCTTGATCAGGAAGTTGCCGAAGGAAATGCCGCCGAGACCGCGCTGGGTGTTCGAGATCGAATAGAACACGGCGGTGGTCGCCTGCTGCGGGTCGATCGGCGCGCGGGCTTCCTCGAGCAGCGGAGCGATGGCGCCGGGAATTTCCTTCGTCAGCGCGACCTCGACGAAGATCAGCGGTTCATCGACAAGCCGGGGGTGGAAGAAGCCATAGCAGCGCCGGTCCGGCGGTGCGAGACGGTTGCGCAGATCGTCCCAGTTCTTGATTGCGTGCACCGCCTCGTAGCGGATGATCTTTTCCAGGATGTTGGCGGGTGTGGTCCAGTCGATCCGGTGCAGCACCAGGAAGCCGCGATTGAACCATGATGCGAACAGATGGACAAAATCATTGTCGACGGGGCGCAGTTGCGGATGTTCGGCAAGATGCGTCAGGAGTTCCTCTCGCATCCGCACCAGCGCGGCGGTGCCGCCGGGCGCGAGGTTGAGGCGGCGGATCAATTCCTGCCGCCGGGGCTCGGCTGCGTCATGCAGGTCGCTGACGGCAGCGGGGCTCATGCCTTCGGCGCGGACCTTTTCGATCGCGCGCTCGATGGCCTCGCGCTCGGGACCGAACAGATCGGCCAGCGCATCGAGAAAGGCGAGACGCTGCTCGGGTGTCGCCGCTTCATAACCGGCGAGCAATGCCTGGGCGAGCGCGACGCCGGTTGCTTCGCCGCGGCGGGACAGCAAGGTTTCACCAAGCTCGGCGAGCTCGCCATCCGCGATGCGGTGCGGCGATGCTTGCGTCAACCCACGGATCAGGTCGCGTCCGCGATCGGTCAGGGTGCCGAGCAGGTTCGTAAGAAAGGCGCGGTCGAATGTCAGGCTTGGCATCGGTCAGACGTCTCCGCTCATGGGACTACAGGGATATTCATTCCGGCAGCGGAATGAATTCGGTCTCCTCGGGAACGTGCGCGAAACGGCCTGTCTTCCAGTCCTGCTTGGCCTGTTCGATCCGTTCTCGGTTCGAGGAGACGAAATTCCACCAGATGTAACGCGGCCCCTCCAGCGCGGTGCCACCCAGAAACATCATTTTTGTGGGCGTCACCGCCGTAATGGTGATGCAGTCGCCGGGGCGGAAGATCAGAAGCCGCGGCGCCTCATAATGCTCATTCGCGATCTCCACCTCGCCTTCGACGAGATAGACCGCGCGTTCCTCGTGGTCGGCGTCGAGCGGCGCGCGCGCTCCGGCATCGAGATTGACCTCGGCGTAAAACCACTCAGACGTCTGATCGACCGGCGACGCCGCACCAAACGCCTTGCCCGCGATGATGCGGGCTTTGAGCCCGGTGTCGCTGACGAGGGGCAGGCTGTCGGCGCTGTAATGCTGGAAAGACGGCGCGATTTCCTCGCGATCCATCGGCAGCGCGATCCAGCTTTGCAGGCCAAGCATTCTTTGCCCATTGGCGCGCGGCACGTCCGGCGTGCGTTCGGAGTGAGCAATGCCGCGGCCCGCGGTCATCAGGTTCATGGCGCCGGGCTTGATCTCCTGAATATTGCCCTCGCTGTCGCGGTGCATGATGCTGCCGTCGAACAAATAGGTGACGGTGGCAAGTCCGATATGCGGATGCGGACGTACATCCATGCCCTGGCCTGCGATGAATTGCACCGGGCCGAAATGATCGAAGAAGATGAAGGGGCCAACCATCTGCCGCTTGCCGTGCGGCAGCGCGCGGCGAACGGCAAAACCATCGCCGAGGTCGCGGGTGCGCGGCACGATCACGAGTTCGAGCGCATCGCAGGATTGCGGGTCGCCGAGGATCGGATCGTTGGACGGCATCCAACTCATCGTGGATCTCCCTGGACAAGGAAGTGCGATTATACATCGATCAGAACGAGGCGCGAGAGCGCGGCGGTTAGACTAAAGCCCGTACTGCCGACATCGCCATATCGTGAGGTCACGCAGGCACTTGTCGTGGCGAGGCAGGTAACTTGACCCGCCGCTCACGAGGCTGCTTGACATCGCACGGGCCGCCGCGGATCGTTCCATTTTTGCACATTCGTCCTTCTGAGGTGGCTCGATGTTCACCGGCGCGGGGTTTGTCGCTTTCTGCTGTATTTCCGGAGCCAGTCTGGCAGGTTTGTTGCTAAGCAAGAAATTGCCCGAGCGTTATCTCTCCGAACCGACGCACAAGACGGTCCAGCACACGATGGGTGCCGTCGGTCTCATGGCCGCACTTGTCATTGGATTTCTGGTCACGAATGCCAAGACCGATCTCGACAACAGCAGAAGGGCGATCGAGCAGTTCAGCACGAGCCTCAGATTGCTCGATTGCGAGGCGGTTCATTTCGGCTCGGAGGCTAAGCCGGTGCGCGAATTGCTGCGGGCCTTCACGGCAGCAAAAATTGTGCAGATATGGACGGCGGTCTCGCCGGATCATTCACGCAGCGTAACGACGCTGAACGAGATTCAGGATCGGCTGCGCAGCCTCGCGCCACAGGACGACGTCGGCCGGGAAGCCCGTGCGAGCGGTCTGCGCATGATCGAAGATCTGAAACAAAACAGCCGGCTGCTGGCCATTCAAATGGGCGCGCGCACTCCGCATTTTTTCCTGATCGTCGTGACATTCTGGTTGAGCGTGCTGTTTTTCAGCTACGCGGTCTACGCGCCACCAAATGCTGTCGTAGTCATCGCCTTTGCCGTTGCGGCATTCTCCATCGCGATGGCGGTCAACCTGATCGTCGATATGGAGCATCCGTTCGCGGGATACATCAAGGTTTCACCGGCGCCGATGTACGAGGCGCTGGAACAGATGAAGCCTTGATCCCGGTGGCGAATTAAACGTCCACGTTGGCGTCGAGCGAGTTGTCCTGAATGAACTCGCGGCGCGGCTCGACGATATCGCCCATCAGCTTGGTGAAGATGTCGTCGGCGGCATCCACCTCGCGGATTTTCACCTGCAGCAGCGAACGCGCGTTGGTATCGAGCGTGGTTTCCCATAACTGGTTGGGATTCATCTCGCCGAGGCCTTTATAGCGCTGGTAAGTGACGCCCTTGCGCCCTGCGTCGGTGACGGCCTCGAACAGGCTGACCGGGCCGTGGATCGCCGTTTCGGAATCCTTGCGGCGAAGCATGGCGCTGCGCGGATAGGCTTCCTGCAGCGAAGCCGCCAGATCGTCGATCCTGCGGGCTTCGGCGGAGGACAGAAGCGCGTCGTCGAGCACGGCAACTTCCTTGACGCCGCGCACCATACGCTCGAACGTGAAACCTTGGCCCTCGGTGAAGGTGCCGCTCCAGCCACGCTCGACTTCGTCCGCCAGCGCATCGAGGCGCTTGGCGATGTAGTCAGCGGCGGCGTTGGCGGTCTGCGGGTCGGCGGTGACGCGCGGGTTCAGTACGCCCGCGATCGCGGCCTGTTCGACGACGGCGCGATTGTAGCGCGAGTGGATGTTAGCGAGCAGCCCGCGGATGGTGCGGGCATCCTCCACCAGCGTTTGCAGGTCGCGGCCCTTGCGCTCCTCGCCTGTGGCGAGCTTGAGGATGCAATCGTCAAGGCCCGTCTCGATCAGATAATCCTCGAGCGCGCGCTCGTCCTTGAGATACTGCTCGGATTTGCCGCGCGTCACCTTGTAGAGCGGTGGCTGGGCGATGTAGAGATGCCCGCCCTCGATCAGCGACGGCATCTGGCGGAAAAAGAACGTCAGGAGCAGCGTGCGGATGTGGGCACCGTCGACGTCGGCGTCCGTCATCACGATGATCTTGTGATAGCGAAGCTTCGACAGGTCGAAATCGTCGCGGCCGATGCCGGTGCCGAGCGCGGTGATCAGCGTGCCGATCTGCTCGGAGGAGAGCATCTTGTCGAAGCGCGCGCGCTCGACGTTGAGGATCTTGCCGCGCAAGGGAAGAACAGCCTGGAATTCGCGGTTGCGGCCCTGCTTGGCGGAGCCACCGGCGGAATCGCCCTCGACGATGAACAGTTCGGACTTCGCCGGATCGCGCTCCTGGCAGTCGGCAAGCTTGCCAGGCAGCGAGGCGATGTCGAGCGCACCCTTGCGGCGGGTGAGATCGCGCGCCTTGCGCGCGGCTTCGCGCGCGGCGGCGGCTTCGATCACCTTGCCGACGATGGTCTTGGCCTCGGTGGGATGTTCCTCGAGCCAGGCGGAGAGCGAGGCGTTGAGCACGTTCTCGACCACCGGGCGAACTTCGGAGGAGACGAGCTTGTCCTTGGTCTGCGAGGAGAACTTAGGGTCCGGCACTTTCACCGACAGCACGGCGGTCAGGCCCTCGCGGCAATCGTCGCCGGTGAGCGAGATTTTTTCCTTCTTCGCCATGCCCTCGGCGTAGCCGGTGATCTGGCGCGTCAGCGCGCCGCGGAAACCGGCGAGATGCGTACCGCCGTCGCGCTGGGGGATGTTGTTGGTGAAGCAGAGCACGTTCTCGTGGTAGCTGTCGTTCCACCACATCGCGACTTCGACGCTGATGCCGTTCTGTTCGGCGCGCATCACGATCGGGGTGTCGACCACGGCCTTCTTGTTGCGGTCGAGGAATTTCACGAAGGCTTCGACGCCGCCCTCGTAATGCAACTCCTCGCGCCGCTCGACGGCGTGACGTTTGTCCGACAGCAGGATGTGGACACCGGAATTGAGGAAGGCGAGCTCGCGCAGGCGATGCTCCAGGGTGTCGAAATCGTAATCGGTGTGGGTGAAGGTCTCGGTCGATGCAAGGAACGTGACTTCCGTGCCGCGCTTGCCATTGGCATCGCCGACCACCACGAGCGGCGCCACCGCATCGCCGTGCTTGAACTCGATGTAGTGTTCCTTGTCGTTGCGCCAGATGCGCAAAGCGAGCTTGCTTGACAGCGCGTTGACAACCGAGACGCCGACGCCGTGCAAGCCGCCGGACACCTTGTAGGAGTTCTGGTCGAATTTTCCGCCTGCATGTAGCTGGGTCATGATGACCTCGGCTGCCGAGATGCCTTCGCCCTTGTGGATGTCGGTTGGGATGCCGCGGCCGTCATCGTACACGGTCACCGAATTGTCGGGGTTCAAAGTGACTTCGACGCGCGTAGCGTGACCGGCGAGCACTTCGTCGATGCCGTTGTCGACGACTTCGTAGACCATGTGATGCAGGCCGGAGCCGTCATCGGTGTCGCCGATATACATGCCGGGGCGTTTGCGGACCGCGTCGAGACCCTTCAGGACCCGGATCGATTCGGCGCCGTATTCGGCAGCCGGTTCGGAGGTCGACTTGCGGGCAGGTTCGCTCATGAGAAGCCTTTGCGGGATAAAGGATGCGCGCCTGAAAACTGAGGCTGCGAGCTGTTGATTTGTGGCACGAAACCGGGTCTGCGCCTAGGACAAAGTAGGTGCAACCAAGCTATTGAAAAAATAATGTTTTTTGACTGTTTTTCAAGGCTGCCGGCGGGCTTTTCGAGGGCTCGCAAAAAGCCTGATTCGCGCCCCTTTGAGAGGCTGTTTCGGAGGCGCAGAGAGACCGAAAACAGATCTACCGGGCTGGCTTGATCGCGCCATCCTCGACTTCGAATCGGTCTGCGCGTGTGCCTGCTTCCGTGAATGCGGCAGGGTCCGCGCCGGTCATCCAGACCTGCGCGCCGAGCGTTGCGAGTTCGTCGAACAGAGCGGCGCGGCGGCGCGGGTCGAGATGCGCCACAACTTCGTCGAGGAGAAGCAGCGGCACGATGCCGGTCATCTCGGCGACGAGGCTAGCGTGCGCGAGGATCAGGCCGATCAGCAGCGCCTTCTGTTCGCCGGTGGAGGCCTCCTTCGCGGGCATCTCTTTCGGCGCGTAGATCACATGCAGGTCGGTGAGGTGTGGTCCGTTCAGCGTGCGTCCGGCGGCAGCATCGAGCAGGCGGCTCTTGCGCAGGATATCGCGGTAGTGGTCCTCCACCGCTGTCGCCGGTTCGCTCATCAGCGCGTTTTCCATCCAGCCATCGAGTGTAATGCGCGCAGAAGGAAACGCCGAGGTCGCGCCGCGCGCGGCGAGCATCGCGGAGAGTCGTTGCAATGTGTGGCCGCGCTGGGCGGCGACGGCGACGGCAAGCTCGGCGGTTTCGCGCTCGATCGCCTCGCACCAGTGCGCATCGAAATTGCGGTCCTCCAAAAGGCGATTGCGCGAGCGCAACGAGCGCTCCAGCGCGGAAACGCGGCTGGAATGGTCCTTGTCGATCGCGAGCACGAGGCGGTCGAAGAGGCGCCTCCGTTCCGAGGCGGGGCCGGTGAACAGCCCGTCCATCGACGGCGTCAGCCACACCATGCGCAGATGCTCGCCGAAGGCGCTGGCGGAAGAAACCGCCTCGCGGTCGATGCGGATGCGGCGTTTGGCGCTCCCGTCTTCGCCCGTGGGCGCGTCGATCCCGGTGCCGAGTGTCGCAAGGCCGCCCGCGCCTTCGACTTCCGCCGACACGGCCCATGAGCCGTCGCCCGCGCGGTTGGCGATGTCCTCGAAGCGGGCGCGGCGCAGGCCGCGTCCTGGCGCCAGCAGCGAGATCGCCTCGAGGCAATTGGTTTTGCCCGCGCCGTTCGGCCCCACCAGCACCACGAGATCGCCACGCGTTGTCACGCTTGCCGCGCGATAGCTGCGGAATTGCGTGAGGCTGAGGCGCAGGATGCGGGAGGAGGTCATGAGGAATGTCATACGCGGGCTTGGCCCGCGTATCCATCGTCCGCGTTAGCGGACAATTCAGGATGCCCGGAGTTTCAAGCAATGGATTGCCGGGCGTAGGCGAGTGGAACGACGCCGTTCTTCAAACGGCTATGCCCGGCAATGACAGTCTGAAGTAAGGGACGTCACACCCGCATTGGCATCAGCACATAGAGCGCGTCGCGGTTGGCTTTGTCTTGCACCAGCGTCGGTGAGCCGGGGTCGGCGAGCTTGAGCACCGCGGCGTCGCCTTGGATCTGGGCGGCGATGTCGAGCAGGTAGCGCGAGTTGAAGCCGATATCGAGGGGATCGGAGGCATATTCGACTTCCAGTTCCTCGGTGGCGCTGCCGGAATCGGGATTGACGACCGACAGCACCAGCTTGCCTGCCGAGAGCGCGAGCTTCACGGCGCGGCCGCGCTCGCTTGAAATCGTGGAGACGCGATCGACGGCTGCCTCGAAATCGCGCTTGTCGACGATGAGTTCCTTCTCATTGTTCTGCGGAATGACGCGGCCGTAATCGGGAAAGGTGCCGTCGATCAGCTTCGAGGTCAGCACCACATTGGCAAGGGTGAAGCGGATCTTGCCCTGAGACAGTTCGATCGAAATTTCAGCCTCGTTGTCCTCGATCAGGCGCTGCACTTCGCCGACCGTCTTGCGCGGCACGATGACGCCGGGCATGCCGACGGCACTTTTCGGTAGCGGCAGGTCGAATTGCGCGAGGCGATGGCCATCGGTTGCGACCGCGCGCAACGTCTGTTCCTTGCCGGAGCCCGCGGCATGCAGATAGATGCCGTTGAGATAGTAGCGGGTTTCTTCCGTCGAGATCGCGAACTGGGTGCGGTCGATCAGGCGCTTCATGTCGGCGGCGGACAGCGTGAACGAATGGGTCATCTCGCCTGCGGCGAGGTCGGGGAAGTCGCTTTCCGGCAGGGTCTGCAAGGTGAAGCGCGAGCGTCCGGCGCGGATCGCGAGCACCGCGCGTTCGCCGTCGCTCTCCAGCACGATCTGCGAGCCGTCCGGCAATTTGCGCACGATGTCGTAGAACATGTGCGCGGGCACGGTGGTGGAGCCGCCGGTGGCGATCTCCGCTGGCAGGGTTTCGGTGACTTCGAGATCTAGGTCGGTCGCCTTCAGGCTCAGCCGGGCGTTGTCGGCGCGGATCAGGACGTTGCCGAGGATCGGGATTGTGTTGCGGCGTTCAACCACGCGATGGACGTGGCCCAGAGACTTCAACAGTTGCGCGCGCTCGACCGTAACTTTCATGACACTCCGCCTGCCATCGATCGTTGGGAAACCGGGCAGCCGCGAAGGCGCGCCGGTCATGACACCACGAAGGGGCAGGCGAGGCGCCCGGCCCCGTCGCGGGGCCGCTAAGGTGCCGTGATTGGGGGCGTTGTGCAAGAGAGGACAGGCCGTTTAACGGCCTGTTTCCTCGTTATTCCTGCAATTGCCGCTTGAGGAGTTCGACCTCGTCGGACAGCGCTACGTCCTTGGAGACGAGCGACTCGATCTTACGCACCGCATGCAGCACGGTGGTGTGGTCGCGGCCTCCAAACCGGCGTCCGATCTCCGGCAGCGAGCGCAGCGTCAGCGTTTTGGCGAGGTACATCGCCACTTGGCGCGGGCGCACCACATTGGCGGTGCGGCGCGAGGACAACAGGTCCGAGCGGCTGACATTGTACTGCCGCGCGACGACGCGCTGGATGTCCTCGATCTTGACCCGGCGCGGCTCCTGCGGACGGATCAGGTCGCGGACTTCACGCTCCGCCATCTCCAGCGTCACCGGCGTGGAGTTCAGCTTGGAGTGGGCGAGCAGGCGATTGATCGCGCCTTCGAGGTCGCGGCCGTTATGGGTGATAGCTTTGGCGAGATAATCGAGCACCGGCAGCGGTACATCGAAGCTCGCGTGATGGGCACGGGCGGCGGAGACGCGCGACTTGAGGATTTCGAGGCGCAATTCTTCGCCCAGTGCGCCCATCTCGACCACTAAGCCGCCTGCGAGGCGCGAGCGGACACGGTCGTCGAGGCTCTCCAGATCGGACGGCGGGCGGTCCGCCGCGATCACCACCTGACGTCCGGCGTCGATCAGCGCGTTGAGGGTGTGACAGAACTCGGCCTGGGTCGATTTGCCCTGCAAGAACTGCAGGTCGTCGATCACCAGCACGTCGATGCCGCGCAGCGCTTCCTTGAAGGCCAGCGCGGTCTGCGTTTTCAGCGCTGCGACAAAGCCGTACATGAATTTTTCCGCGGTCAGGTACAGCACCTTGCGGTCGGCTGAGTTGCCGGCCCAGGTCACCGCCTGCAGCAGATGGGTTTTGCCGAGGCCTACGCCCGCGTGGATGTAGAGCGGGTTGAACATCACGTTGTCGCCACGGCGGCCTTCGGCGACTTGACGCGCGGCGGCGAGCGCCAGCGTGTTGGAGCGGCCGCCGACGAAGGTCGCAAACGTCAGGCGCGGATCGAGCGGCGAACCGCCGAGCGCCTCATGGCTGGCCGACACCGGCACGGTCGCAACCGAGCGTAGCTCCGAAGGGCCGCGATGCTCGTGCTCGCTCAACCGTTCCTCGACGCTGGCCTTGGCATCCTTGGCCACGACGGGAGCGCGAACCGGCGTCCGCACGGTGAGATCCACGCGGCTCACCTCCGGCAGTTCGGCCTGCCAGCAGCTCAGCACGCGGTCGGCATAATGGGTCTGGATCCAGCTCTTGAGGAAGCGTGTCGGCACCGACAGATGCACGCTTTCTCCGCCAACGCGCTCAAGATCCATGCGCGCGAACCAGCTTGAATAAACGTCCTCTCCCACCGTCGAGCGCAGCCGCCCTTTTACGCGAGTCCAACGATCCTGTTCGATGCCTTCTGCGATTGCCATTTCGTTTGCTTTTCTGTTTGAAGTTTCTGGTTGGTTTGGCGGTTAATGCGTCTCCTTCCGCATCCCGTCACAGACAGCTTCCCGTTCGGTGCAAGCGCGCCGGTACGATCATTGGTCTGAGACGAGAGCGAAAAGGTTAGCGCGGATTTGGATGCGTACTGGGAGGCCGCAACACGCGATGGCGCAGGACGCGTGTGGGATGCCTTTCAGCCGGACCGACTTGCGTTGCGGAGTCTGCCGTTGCGGAGTGAAGGCCGAGAATGTCGAAAGACGTCTCGAAAGGCATAATTCTCCCCCCTCTCGCTACGTGGGCCGCAGCGAGCTTAAGTCATTTCAATTTTTAAATCGCGGCTGCCTGGCGCCCAACGCCTTCGCCGTCTTGTGACCCGCCTGCCCGTACCGTTCCTCTACATTCCCCAGCGTCAATGAAGGAGACTGCTCTGCGTTCCGGCTTTTCTCCCGTGCCTGTGACCCGGACGGGGAAGACGAATTCCGACATAGCAAGCCATTCTCACAAACTGTGTGAGTTTCCTTCTCCATCATCGCTGAGGAAGCGTCGCTAAACCTGCACTTTGATTTGCACGTCCGCCCTTGGCCTTTCGATCAAGGGACCTTGTTTCACCAAGGGCCATTCGATCCGATCAGCCGCGATGCGCCGCGACGAACTAAGAAATACACGAGGCTAAACTTCCCGCAATGGAATGATTTTTGGCGCGTGACGAAAAAATTTGAGCGTCAGCGGCACGGTGTTGGGGAGGGTCGCGATACGCATCGCCAACTTTTTGAATCTCCGGACAGATTCGTGAACGTCAGGCGTTGTCACAAAACTTGGGTACGCCAAAATAAATTCATAAATCATTTACGATTCACCAGAGCGGTGCGGCGCTTTCAAAGTGGTCTGTCACGCTATGCCGATAAGTGATTATCGAGTCGCGCTAATTTCTGTTCGTCGCAACAGGGTAGCTTTGGGTGCGCCGATGCGTGCGTGCGGCGTGGCTATTGACAGCGCGAAACCGCGCGGTGGCGCGATGCAGCGCGCAAGAGCGGCGTGTGAGTGGTTGCTTTTTTGCGGATGCCGTTGCGTACGATGTGACGTGCCGCCGCACAAGAATGGTTACGCGCGCATGGTGCGGCGCGATCCCAAAAACAAAAGGCCCGGCATTGCCGGGCCTTCAATGCATCCTGCGGGAGCAGGGATGATGGACTTGATCGTTTACTTGGCGAGCTTGGCGATCTGCGCGGTGAGGCGCGACACCTTCCGGCTCGCATTGTTCTTGTGAATGATGTTGCGCTGAGCGGCGCGCATGAGCTGAGGCTCGGCCTGCTTCATCGCCTCGAGGGCAGCAGTGCGGTCGCCCTTCTCGATCGCAGCCTCGACCGAACGAACCGATCCGCGCATCTGGGTGCGGCGGGATTTGTTGATCGCAGTGCGGCGGGCAATCTTGCGGGTCGCCTTCTTGGCGGAGGTGGTATTGGCCATGGTCTCTTTGCGTCCTTCGGCGGCACTCCGTTTAAAGAGGCCGGGCTGGTCGTGCTCGGCCACACGGCCGATGCGATAATGATGATGTTCCGCGTCCCGGAGCCTGCGCCTGTCAGAGAATGAGGGCGCGCCTCAAAGAACAGCGGCGGCCGGATTTCTCCGCCGCCAATTGGGCCTCCTTATAAGGGGGCGGCTTTCGACCGTCAACGACTTCCCCGGCCAGGGAATGGCCCGGATTCGAGGGAAACTGGGCGGATTCGGTTGAATTTTACGGCTTTGCCCGGTATTGCCGCTTCGTCTGGCAAGGGGGACTCATGTTCCGCGGTCTGTTTCGCCTCATTGGCCTGCTGCTGCTGGCGGGGGCTTTCATCTTCCTGGTTTATGACGGCGCACGTTCGATCGCTGACCAGACCCTGCGTCTGACCCGCCTCGGCGACTTCTGGAATGACATCAATCAGGCGAGCCAGCGGGCCTTTCAGGCGAAGGTCGAGGACACCTCGATGTTCCTGTGGGACCATGTTGTGAAGGTCGTGCTGCATCAGCCGACCTGCGTGGTGCTGGGCGTCCTCGGCATCGCGCTTCTGGTGCTGTGCCGCCCGGCCAAGCCGCTGATCGGCTATGGGCGGGACTAAGCGGGCGTAACCTTTCGCGGTCGCCTGCGTAGTACCTATATCCTCGTCACAGCGCAGGAGACCGCCATGTTCTTTGCCCGCAAGCCGCTCACCGTTCCGACCACCGCCGAGGCGCTGCCTGGACGGCCCGACCCGATCCCGACCGCAAGGTCCCATTTCGTCAACGGGCATGCGTTGAAAGGGCCTTATCCCGCGGGCATGGAAACCGCCGTGTTCGGGCTTGGCTGCTTCTGGGGTGCGGAGCGCAAGTTCTGGCAACTCGGCGATGCCGTGTACGTCACTGCAGTTGGCTACGCCGGAGGTGTCACGCCCAACCCGACCTATGAGGAAGCGTGCAGCGGCCTGACCGGGCACACCGAAGCGGTGCTCGTGGTGTTCGATCCGGCCAAAATCTCCTACGAGACGCTTCTGAAGACGTTCTGGGAAAGCCACGATCCGACGCAGGGCATGCGGCAGGGCAATGACATCGGCACCCAGTATCGCTCGGCGATTTACACGACGAGCGAGGCGCAGATGAAGGCAGCCTTGGCCTCGAAGGCGGCCTACGAGAAGGCGCTTGCGGAGAAGGGCTATGCTGCGATCTCCACTGAGGTCGCGCCGCTGGAGTATTTCTATTTTGCCGAGGACTATCATCAGCAATACCTCGCCAAGAATCCGGGCGGCTATTGCGGCCTTGGCGGTACCGGCGTGTCCTGCCAGATCGGTACCGGCGTCAATGCTTGAATGAAAAGGCGCTTTCCCTGCCGGGGAAGCGCCGATCCCGCGCCACTTACCCTTTGTTAACCATAAGTGCTGCACACCGGAGCAAACCCCTTTCTTGAGAAAGGGCAAGCCCGGAGCGTTTGGTGCGGCCGTCTCGCGTGTCACTGATTGTCGTCACCCTGATTGCGCTCGCGATGTCGGGCTGCATGCGTGCCTCTGCGCCGCCTGCCGTTGCGCCGCGCGCCGATCTCGATGCGCTGATCTACAAGACCGCGTCCTGCACGGCCGAGCGCTGTGCACCCGTGGTGGTACCGGCGAACGCCGCGATCCCTGCGAATGTCGCCAATGCCTATGCCGCGACGGAAGGCCCATACCGGCTTGATGCTGGCGACAAACTGCGCATCGTCGTCTTTGGTCAGGAAGGACTGACCAACACCTATGCGGTCGATGCCGGCGGCTCGATCACGATGCCATTGATCGGCGGCGTGCGTGCGAAGGGATTATCGCCGGCCGAACTCGCGGGCGTGATAACCGCGCGCCTCAAGCACGGCTATATCCGCGAGCCTTATGTGGCGGTGGAGATCGAGGCCTACCGGCCGTTCTTTATCCTCGGTGAAGTCACGGCACCGGGCCAGTATCCTTACGTGCCGAACATGACGGCGGAAAGCGCGGTGGCGATCGCAGGCGGTTTTACGCCGCGCGCGCAGCGGCAGGACGTCAAGCTGACACGGACCTATCCGGCGGGTCCTGTGACCACCACAGTGCCGCTCGCAACCACACTCAAGCCCGGCGATACCATTCTCGTCGGCGAGCGCTGGTTTTAGAACATCGGCGATCGACCAAGCCAGCTGCGGCTCCAGTCGCCCTTCCATCCGGTGAGGCGGCCATGGCGGAATTGCAGATAAAGCGGGTCCTTGCGAAACAGGAAGCCGTCGCCGTTGACCATGCGGATGACGGCGAAGGTCTCGTTGCCCGGCGATCCGCTCACATAAGTCAGCGGTGCGCCGAGTGCCGCCGCCGCGCTCTCAGCATCCATCCCGAAGGCAAGCGGCGTGGTGTTCGACAGCGTCGAGGTGAAGGGGGACCGCACGGTGTCCTGCGCCATCGCGGATGAGGACAATGCGGCGCTTGTCACGAGCGCGAGGCAAGACGCAAATGTTGCGGATCTAATGCTGAGGGCGGCTTTGATCATGCTGCGATTGTTGCATTCCCGCGCCTGAAGGCAAGCGGGAATTGCCAACGGTCAATTCACGATACGGCACCCTGCCGGAATTTCAGAACCTGTCCGGCTCCCTTGCGCGGAGAGCGGCGGTTCATTTCCGTGATTTCACGCCCAAGCTCGGCCTGGGTGAAAGGCTTCGGCAGTTTCGTCACGTTGTCGCCGGCGCCACGTTCGAGTTCGGCATAGCCGGTGGCAAGGATCACGGGAAGATCGGGCCACTGCGTCTTGATGTCGGTGATGAGCTGCAGGCCGGTCGTGTGCGGCATCGCCTGATCGGTGATGACGAGATCGATACCGTCACGGGTTTGCAGGATGGCGAGTGCTTCCTTCGCCGACGAGGCGGCCAACCCGACATGGCCGAGGTCCTCCAGCATCGCGATGGTGTTGGTCAGCACCAGTATGTCGTCGTCGACCGCGAGTACGATCAGCGACTCCTGATCGGGAGTAGGCTGGACAATCTGCAAGGCGGGCGGTGTGACCGACAATTTCGGTTTGGCGACCGGCAGCCACAGTTCAGCGGTGGTGCCCTTGCCGGCTGCACTCTGGAGCACGAAGCGGCCGCCGCATTGTTCAGTCAGGCCATGCACCATCGACAGGCCGAGGCCGGTGCCCTTGCCGGGCCCCTTGGTGGTGAAGAACGGCTCGGCCGCGCGGCGCAACGTGTCGGTGTCCATGCCGGTGCCGCCGTCCTCGACGCTGAGACAGATGTATGACCCCGGTGCGAGGGCCAGTCGGTTTTGCTCGGACACGCTTTCCTCGCGCGCGGCGATCACGATCTGGCCGCCGTCCGGCATGGCGTCGCGCGCATTCACGGCGAGATTGAGCAGCGCCATTTCGAGTTGATTGGCATCCGTCAGAGCCGGAGCAATCACCAGCGGAAATTGCGTCTGGATATCGATGGACGGGCCGAGCGATCGCTGTAGCAGTTCGGTCATGCCGCGGATCAGATTGGGAATGTCGACGGCAGTCTGCACGAGGTCCTGCCGGCGCGCGAAGGCGAGCATGCGCTGCGTCAGCGTCGAGCCGCGGCGGGCACCCTGCATCGCGTTCTCGAGTAGGGTATGGAGTTTGGGATCGTCTGGCAGCCGCTTGCGCATCAATTCGAGGCTGCCCATGACGGCCATCAGCAGATTATTGAAATCATGTGCGATGCCGCCAGTGAGCTGGCCGATGGCTTCCATTTTCTGCGAATGCAGCAGCGCCTCGCGATGCTGATCGAGATTGAGCTGCGCGTTGCGCCGCTCGGTGAGATCGCGCGTGATCTTGGCGTAGCCGACCACGCTGCCGTCCGGAGCGCGGATCGGATCGATGATGACGTAGGCCCAGAACTTCGTGCCATCCTTGCGGATGCGCCAGCCCTCGCTCTCGAACTTGCCCTCTTTCCGTGCTGTCTCCAGCGCTCGCTCGGGCAGGCCGTCGGCGCGATCGGATTCGGAATAGAAGCGGGAGAAATGGTGGCCGATGATTTCACTCGCCGTATATCCCTTGAAGCGCTCAGCGCCGGGATTCCAGCTTGTGATGATGCCGTTGGGATCGAGCATATAGATGGCGTAGTCCGTCACTGCTTCGACCAGCAGGCGGTAACGGCCATCGTCTGTCAGGGATGCGGCGTAACGGTCAGAAAATTCCATGACCCCTCAAAAAACGGGGCTTTCCGTGAAGCCGCTCGTCCGCCTCACTAACATCGGCAAGCCCCGTTCGTTCCAGCCTTTTCCGGCGTCCCGGGGCCGGAAAACCGCTCGGATGGTTACCGGCCGGGGCGTCAGCGGGTTTGTCGGGCGCTTCTCTGGGGTATGCATCGGGCCATGTCCTCCGGCCGGTCTTCAAATGCCAGGAAGGCAGGCGGCCGGGCGGCGATGCTGGACGAATCTGTCACGAAAATTCCGGAAACCGGCGAGCTGGCCATGTGTTTTGCCGGGTCACGAAAATATTTTTCCGATGGTGCGAGAGGGTAAATGCCGGGTTCCGGCAGAAGGATATTCTCGCTGCGGTCCGGGACGCAGTACGGACATTTCCCTCGTTCATGCGCTTGCAAAAGGGCCTTCTTTTGCAGGCATAACTTCAATTTTCCGGATGCCGCGCATGGCTCGCATCGCGTTTGCATCGGCCCATATGAAGTTGCACAACGATGTTGTCCTTCGCCGGAATGGCGCGCAGGCGAGTGGTCCTGCAGCCGCGTTTTGAAGCGAAAGGCGCCTCCGCGAACCGATGGGTTCGCGCTGCATCGAGAGCAAGGTTGCAATGACAAAAGTATTCCCCGGCCCGGCGCTTTCCGAAGACCAGTGGCAGCAGATCAGCTCGCTGGCGACGACCTTGTCGCCGGAGCAGGCGACCTGGATCAGCGGCTATTTCTCCGGGGTCAGCGATTCCTTCCGCCTGAGGACCGGTTCCGCCACGGCTGTGGTGGAAAAGGCGCCGCCGGCGGCTACGACGCCCGCGCCTGCCGCCGCCAGCCGGACCCTCACCGTCCTTTACGCCAGCGAAACCGGCAACAGCGCGGCGCTCGCCAAGGCCTTTGCGCAGGACGCCAAGGCGCAGGGCATCAATGCCAGCGTCGCCAGCATGGCCGACTACAAGGTGCGCGGCCTGAAGGATGAGCAGGATCTCGTCGTCATCACCTCGACCCATGGCGAGGGCGACCCGCCGCAGACCGGTGTCGGTTTCTTCGAATTCCTGGAAAGCCGCAAGGCGCCGAAGCTGCCGCAACTGCGGTTCGCGGTGCTTGCGCTCGGCGATTCCACCTATGAGAAATATTGCGAGGCCGGCAAGCGCATCGACCGCCGCCTTGAGGAACTGGGCGCGCAGCGCATCGTCGATCGCGTCGATTGCGATGTCGATTACGAGGAGCCTTCCGCCGCCTGGCATGCCGACGTGCTGCATCGCCTGGCGCCTGCCGTGCAGGCCTCCGCCGCAACGCCGGTGGCCGTCTCGTCTGCCGCTGCTCCCGCGCATGCGGCATCCTTCGACAAGAAGAACCCGTTTGCGGCGAGCGTGATCGACAACATCGTGCTGACGGGCCGTGGTTCCAGCAAGGAAACGCGGCATATCGAGTTATCGCTGGCGGATTCCGGGCTGAACTATCAGCCGGGTGATGCGCTCGGCATCGTGCCGCGCAACGATCCGGCGCTGGTCGCGTCGCTGATCGAGAAGCTGAAACTGCAGGCCGACGCCCCCGTGACGGTGAAGCAGCAAACCTTGCCGCTGCACGAAGCGCTCGGCAGCGCTTTTGAAATCACTGCCGCGACGCCGCGCTTCCTCGACCATTGGGCATCCGTTACCGGCTCTTCGGAGCTGGAACAGTTGCGCAGCCCGGAAGAAGGTGCGGCGCGCACCGCGTTCCTGCACAACCACCATGTCCTGGACATCGTGAACCGCTTCCCGGCGTCCGGCATCGAGCCGGCAACGCTGCTTGCGGGACTGCGGCCGTTGCAGCCGCGGCTTTATTCCATCGCTTCGAGCCTTACGGCTGCGCCGGATGAGGTCCACCTCACGGTCAGCACTGTGCGCTACAATCTGCACGACGTGCCGCGCGCGGGCGTGGCGTCCAGCTATCTCGCCTCTCTGACGGACGAGGATGCCACGCTGCCGGTCTATATCCAGCCGAGCGCGCATTTCCATCTCCCCGCCAATGACGTGCCGATCATCATGATCGGTGCGGGCACGGGCGTCGCGCCCTATCGTGCCTTCATGCAGCAGCGCGAGGCCGAAGCGGCTTCGGGCCGCTCCTGGCTGTTCTTCGGGGAACGTAATTTCCGCAGCGACTTTCTCTATCAGGTTGAATGGCAGGCGCTGCTTAAGAGCGGCGCGCTGAGCCGGATGGACGTCGCGTTCTCGCGCGACGGCGCGAACAAGGTCTATGTGCAGGATCGGCTGCGCGAACAGGGCCGCGATATTTATGCCTGGCTCGAGGAAGGGGCGCAGGTCTATGTCTGCGGCGATGCCGCCCATATGGCCCCCGACGTGCATGCGGCGCTCGCCAATGTGGTCGAGACGCATGGCGGATTGAGCCATGAGGCGGCGAACGAATATCTGACCGAGTTGCAGCGCGACCGCCGCTACCTGCTCGACGTTTACTGAGGGCGCGCGTGATGGATGTGAAAGTTGAAGTTGATCGCAGCCGCGATCGGTCGCAGCCGCTCGACAAGCTCGGCCCCGACGAGACGCTGAAGGCCAATAGCGACCAGTTGCGCGGTACTATCGCGAAGAGTCTCGCGGATCCGATCACGCTGTCGGTCGATCCGAGCGACAACAAGCTGATGAAGTTTCACGGTATCTATCAGCAGGATGACCGCGATATCCGCGATGAACGCCGCCGCCAGAAGCTGGAGCCTGCGTTTTTCTTCATGGCGCGCGTGCGCCTGCCGGGCGGCGTCTGCAGCCCGAGCCAATGGCTGAAGCTCGACGAGCTCGGCCGCGCCTATGGCGGCGACACGGTGCGCCTGACCACGCGGCAGACCTTTCAGTTGCATCATGTGCTCAAGCACAATCTGCGCCCGGCCTTGCAGGGGCTACGTGAGGTGTTGCTCGACACCAAGGCCGCCTGCGGCGACGACACCCGCGGCGTGATGGCCACTGTGAATCCGCTCGTCTCGAAGGCGCATGCCGAAGTCTATGCGCTGGCCAAGCAGGCGAGTGAGCACGCGCTGCATCGCACCGGCGCGTATCGTGAAATCTGGTACGAGGAGGAGCGCGATCCCTCCACCATCAAGAAGGTGCCGGACGGCAGCGAGGAGCCGTTCTACGGGCGCACCTACATGCCCCGTAAGTTCAAGATTGGCTTTGCGATCCCGCCGAGCAACGACATTGATGTTTACTCGCAGGATCTGGGGCTCATCGCCATCGTCGAGCGCGGCAAGCTCAAGGGCTTCAACGTCGCCATTGGCGGCGGCCTTGGTCGCACCGATCAGGCGCCGAAGACCTATCCGCGACTTGCGAGCGTTATCGGCTATATCGATGCCGCAAAGCTGTTTCCGACCATCGACGCGGTGATGTCGGTGCAGCGCGACTATGGCGATCGGGTCGATCGTCTGCACGCGCGCTTCAAATACACCATCGACGACAAGGGTCTCGACTGGATCAAGGCCGAGATCGAGCGCCGGGCAGGGTTCGATCTGGACCCGGCAAAGCCCTACACCTTCACCTCGAACGGCGATCCGCTCGGCTGGCTCAAGGGCGAGAACGGCCGTCTGCACTGCACGCTGTTCATTCAGAACGGCCGTGTCATCAACCAGCCCGGCCGCCCGCTGATGGATGGCCTGCGCGAGGTTGCCCGCATCCACAAGGGGCATTTCCGCCTCACGCCGAACCAGAATCTCATTATCGCCGACATCGCGCCGGAGGATAGACCGGCGATCGAGGCGGTGATGAAGCAGTACGGACTCGATGAATTCGAAACCCGCAGCGGCCTGCGGCTGAATTCGATGGCGTGTGTGGCGTTGCCGACCTGCGGTCTCGCAATGGCCGAGAGCGAACGCTATCTGCCCGACCTTATTACCAAGATCGAAACCCTGCTGGGTGCGCACGGTCTCAAGGATGAGCCGATCACCATCCGCATGACGGGCTGCCCGAATGGCTGCGCGCGGCCCTATGTTGCCGAGATCGCGCTGACCGGCCGCGCGCCGGGTAAATACAATCTTTATCTCGGCGGCGGCTTCCACGGCCAGCGCCTGAACAAGATGTATCTGGAGAATGTCGGCGAACCGGCCATTCTGGAAGCGCTCGACAAGGTGCTCGGACACTTCGCGCGTGAGCGTAAGGAAGGCGAGCATTTCGGGGACTTCGCTATCCGCGCGGGCTACGTCGCGGAGGTGAAGGAAGGACGCTACTTCAACGACTGAAGCGTCCGAAAGCGCGGGCGGTAAATGTCGTCTAGGCGAGGGTTGCCGCGCTCAAGAGGGGCGCGTCATTGTCCTTGTCTGACACGACAGGGTTCATTTTGAGGGGCCAGTCGATCGCAAGGGTCGGATCGTTCCAGCGGATCGCACGCTCGTGTTCGGCGGACCAGTAGTCCGTTGTTTTGTACAGTACTTCGGCGGTCTCGCTCAGAACCTGGAAGCCGTGGGCAAACCCCGCTGGAACCCAGAGCTGCTTCTTATTATCCGCGCTAAGGTTGATTCCAGTCCATTGCCCGAACTGCGGTGAATTGCGCCGGATGTCGACGGCGACATCGAAAATTTCGCCTGCGAGCACCCGAACCAGCTTGCCCTGCGCCTTCGGGGCGATCTGGTAATGCAGGCCGCGCACGACACCTTTTTTCGAGAATGACTGATTGTCCTGAACGAACGGGACATCCGCGACAGACTCGCGAAAGCGTTGATGATTGAAGCTCTCGAAGAAATAGCCGCGCGTGTCGTGAAAAACCTGCGGTTCGATCAGCATGACGCCGTCCAACGCGGTCGCCGCCACTTTCATGATGCGGTCTCCTCGCGCAGCAGATCTTTCAGGTACTGGCCATAACCGGTCTTGCCGAGCGCCGTGGCGAGCGCATCGAGTTGCGCCGCATCGATCCATTTCTGGTTGAACGCGATTTCTTCAGGGCAGGCGACCTTCACACCCTGGCGGTGCTCGAGCGTCGCGACAAACTGGCTTGCCTCCAAAAGAGACTCATGCGTGCCGGTATCGAACCATGCGAACCCGCGGCCCAAAATCTCGACATTCAGAAGGCCTGCGTCGAGATAGCGCCGGTTGACATCGGTGATTTCCAGCTCGCCGCGCGCCGAGGGCTTGATCGCGCGTGCATGGGCGATCGCATCGTTGTCGTAGAAATAAAGGCCCGTGACGGCGTAAGAGGATTTCGGCTTTTGCGGTTTTTCCTCGATCGACAGCGCGCGATGGTTTTTGTCGAACTCAACTACGCCATAACGTTCCGGATCGTGGACGCGATACGCGAAAACCGTGGCTCCGCTTTTGCGGTTGGAGGCGGAGTTCAGCAACTCTAGCAATCCATGCCCATAAAAAATGTTGTCCCCCAGCACAAGTGTGACATCGTCCTGGCCGACGAAGGGGGCGGCAATCGTCAGCGCCTGGGCCAGCCCTTCCGGACGTTCCTGAACGGCATATTCAAGCCGCATGCCCCATTTTGAGCCGTCGCCCAGAAGCTGCACGAAGCGCGGCGTATCCTGCGGCGTGGAGATGATCAGGATTTCACGGATGCCCGCCAGCATCAGCACGGTCAGCGGGTAATAGATCATGGGCTTGTCGAAGACCGGCAGGAGCTGTTTGCTGACGGCGATTGTTGCCGGGTGCAGGCGGGTGCCCGAGCCGCCGGCCAGAACGATACCCTTTCTCTTACGATTTGACATCATCTCAAGCCGATTCTGTTATGCTCGGCGACTCTGCGCGGCATAGGTATGAAAGCCTGTGCACAGGTATGTTGGGCGCAGAAGGGTACGGTAAGGGCTCATCGTGCGCCGACCAAATCTTCTCGATTGCACGATAGGTGCCGGAAATTCTGCGCCCTGTCTATGGTCGTTTTCTGGATGGCGGGATGGCGTAAGCCACATCAAACTATTCGTCTTGCGTAGTTCGACGGCGCATGAGATCTCACATCTGCTATCTATAGGCAGATTTAAGCCAGTGAAGTTGGTGGACTGATGATTGAGTGCTATTTGAGTCGCCTATTGTTTGTTCAGGATGCTCTCGCTTTTCTAAAATTGTGATATGTATTTCTGAAGGTCTTCATTCCAAGAGCCTATGTAAATATCTTCAGCTGCATCTGATAGAAAAATGGATTCAATTCCTTCCGATGTGGCACGAGGTGCTGAGAGTGGAAAGATGTTTGACCTTACTCCGCGAACGACGCCGGAATATCCGAGACTTTTGGCTATCTCGCATGCGATTTGAAAGCGCGTAACCGTGCCCTTGCTTGCGAAATGAAAGAGTCCGATGCGACCTCTTTTAGCTGAGGCGAGAAGGAAACGCGCCAAATTCTCTGCTGCGGTTATGCTGCCTTGTTTGTCGTCGACTGCGAGAATCTGACTTGCTCCGTTTCGAATTTGAGCAATAATTTTTCCTACGAACTTATGATCCTTGGAAGCGCCGCCGCCAATCATCCAGCCCGCACGGACGATTAGGTGGTTGTGAGGGGCGTATTGAATAACCATTTGCTCGCCCCAAAATTTGGAGCGGCCATAATAATTTACTGGGTCGGGTAAATCGAGTTCGTTGTAAACTGTCTGTTCCTTGGCTCCGAAAACGTTGCTTGTGGAAACGTATCCTAACCATCCTCCCACCATAGTAGTGGCCTTAGCCACTTCCCTGGTAGCAAGCACGTTGATTCGTGCAGCGAGGGCGGGGTCTCGTTCACAAAGGTCAACATCAGTTTGCGCAGCAAGGTGCAGGACGATCGAAGGTTTTATTTGAGCAATAAAAGGAGCAATCGTTTCTATATTGTTCAAATCATTCTGTGGCCGACCGAATGTTATAATATCATAGCCCTCTGCTTTTGCAGCAGCGAGTGCATATTGGCCGAGCATTCCGGTTGCGCCGGTAATCAAAACCTTTGTCACATGAAATCCCTAAGCTATTTTGCACCTTCTAGGACCCTGTCTAATTCAATCTTTAGGTGGCCGCCATAATAAAGCTATCGTCAATGTTCTATCGGGAGGACTGGCATAAATTAGATAAATCGGCTATCGGCCAAATAAGTTGGTCTAGTGTTTGTCCAAGCAGCAGGTAGGCGATGTTTCATAAATCTGGGCTCATTCGCAGAACTCTAAGAAATCAGAAAAGGAAGCGAAGGTTAAATCGAAGTCTCGCCTCTGTGCATGATTACTGGGACTGGAGTTTAGATCTAGGGGGGCGGACTTCGCCTATTCTCTCGCCGGGTACTGGCGATTGCTTCGTTTGGTTTGTTCCGTCTTGGGCGAACGTATGGGGTGGCGGACATTATACGCTATTCCGCTTTGCAAATCATTTTGCGAAGAAGGGCACGAGACAAATTATTTACACTTATAATAAGGCTGGTCGATCGGCTGACGCCCTTAAGGCGGAATTGAATGCTGCCGTTCCAAACTGTCAGCTTGAGGTGGTTACAGACATACAATTGCTCCCTGAATGTAGTATCGCTTTTGCAACTACTTGGCAGTCTGCATATTTCGTCAAAGCTTTCCCGTTTGCGAAGTCAAAATTTTATTTCATGCAGGATTTTGAATCCAACTTTTATGCTCATGGAACGGCTTCCATGCAGGCAAATAACACTTATACATTTGGGTTTCCTGCGATTGCCGGAGGCAATTGGAATCGTGCCATGTATGAGTCGTTCGGGGGGCGAGCCGAACACTATGTTTTCTCGACAGACAGAGATATTTTCTTTCCATCTTCTAAAGAGGGTAAGGTCAAAGAAAAGGTCTCGCGAATTTTCTTTTATGGAAGACCTTCCACTGAGCGAAGATGCTTCGAATTAGGAATTGCATCTTTAGCAAAAGTTGCTCGAAGCTATCCTGATATTGAGATTGTTATCGCAGGCCTCGACATCGAAGATTGTCTTCCCTTTAAAGCAACGCTACTGGGCAGCTTAAGCTTAGCCAAGACAGGCGACTTATATCGTGCCTGCGATATAGGTATCGCCTTCTCCGGGACCAATCTTTCATATCTTCCCGTTGAGCTGATGGCGTGTGGTGTTCCTGTCATTTCGAACAGGGGGCCGCACGTTGAATGGTTTTGCCGGGACATGGTGAATTCCGTATTGGTGGATCCAGTCCCCACAGCTGTCCTGCAAGCGGTGAAGATGCTCGTAGAGGATCTGGAGATCCGGCAATCCCTTGTCGATGGAGGCTTGGCAGAGGTAGCGCAGCGAACATGGGAAAGTGAGATGGATCACATATATCAATATATACAGCGCGCTAGGTAGAATGTTAGATACGAAGTAAAGCTATCACCGCGCCGAATAATTCTTCTGAATCCAGTCGCGGTATGCGCCAGAGATTACACGATCAGTCCAGGTCGAATTGGCGAGATACCAACGGACGGTTTTGAGTAGACCGGACTCGAAGGTTTCCTTCGGTGTCCAGCCGAGTTCATTTTTGATCCTCGTGGCATCGATGGCATAGCGGCGATCGTGTCCTGGTCTATCCTTTACGAATGCGATTCGAGTCTTATAGGGCTGTCCATCGGAGCGGGGATGCTCGGCATCCAGGATGTCGCAAAGCGTATGAACCACATCGATGTTGGCTTTTTCGCTGTTGCCGCCGATGTTGTAAGTCTCGCCGAGTTGGCCTGCGGTGAGGACGCACCTGATGGCTTCGCAGTGATCCTCGACATGGAGCCAATCACGGATTTGAAGTCCATCGCCATAGACAGGCAGCGGTTTGCCGGTAATGGCGTTATGGATCATCAACGGGATTAGCTTTTCGGGAAACTGGTATGGGCCATAATTGTTCGAGCAGTTCGTCGTGATAACCGGAAGTCCGTAGGTGTGATACCAGGCGCGAACGAGATGATCCGACGCGGCTTTCGATGCAGCGTAAGGGCTGTTCGGCAGATAAGCATTGGTTTCGGAGAAGGCCGGATCGTCCGCGGACAGAGTGCCGTAGACCTCGTCCGTCGAGACGTGGAGGAAGCGGAATGTATCCCGCTCAGCTTTGTCTAGGTGCAACCAATATTCTCTCGCACACTCCAACAGGTGAAACGTGCCGACCACATTTGTTGCGATGAAATCACCCGGGCCATGGATGGAGCGGTCGACATGGGACTCCGCGGCGAAATTAACGATGGCGCGCGGGCGCACGCGGGCAAGCAGCTTCTTAAGCAGCACGATATCGCCAATGTCGCCATGAACGAATTCGTGCCGCTGATTGGTGAGATCGCTGAAGTTCTCGAGATTGCCCGCGTAGGTCAGCTTGTCGAGATTAATGACCGGCGCTACCTCGCGGGCGAGCCAGACTCGGATGAAATTGGAGCCGATAAATCCTGCACCACCGGTGACGAGGATGGGGGGAGATGATCGTGCGGTCATTCGATACAATTTCTAGTAGAATCAATGATATGGCGGCGTAGCTCACCAGAGGAGCCTATTACTGAAGGCGAGGTTTATACAGGATATAAGATGTTTGGGCACGCCGAAACCATCGGCAAGATCACCTTTTATCCGGACGCCGGAGAGGTGACGGTCGCTCATGAATTCGCGTTGTGCGTCGTCGAAAGGACGTCGCGAATCATAGCAGAAAATCGACGACGGTTCTTTGAACTCCGTTCGTGGGGCGCGGATAGCCCGGCGTAATTTATCCGGTAACATAACCATGCCTGCTGATCATGAGGAGCGTCAGATGACGCCTACCTTCGAGGGGCGGACGCAAATAAAGGCCGATCTTCGAGTTTTTGATGTTTTCGAACGTGGTTGTTCTTCGAAGCAAGTACTTCGAGGCAGAATTGATGCTGGATAGCGGATTGGCCGATTCATCTTGTCCTAATATAAAGGCATCCAGCCAACGAGAGTGAGCTTGAATCGACCAGTGCTTCGGTGCTGTATATGGATTTGAATAATGTTTTCTCGGGCACGATATTGAAGGCAATCGAAATGTACGCGGTTGTCGGGAGATGAATGTTGCGGCTTTATGCAGATTGCTCTTCGAGATAGCAGTTTGCGATGCACCGGTAGAGGTGCCGAGTCCGACTTTGCGATCTCCACGGGCTTGCATTTGGATGCAGCTGTTGAAGCCATCTCGCGTATCATTTGAGCATTAAAGTGGATTACAGGGCGAAGACTTTCCTATAAGCCACGGTAGCTGGGATTGAGCGGCTTGGCTGCCGCGGAGTGCCTAAACCGGTTAGCATCTGCAGGGCACGTTGGACGATTAGTATGATTGGTTCTCACGGATCGTTTGAGGGAGTCATGGCGAGTCCGGATGTGGCATGGAGCAAATTTAGCCTTCGGAAGGATCAACTTTATTATTTGCGGGCGCTCTGCAAAGTAAATTTTCAGCCGTTTGTCCGAGTTTGGAAGGCAGATCCGAATTCGCATCCGTTATTTATTCCGGCGGTTCCTGAAACGGAATACATCATGAAGTCTTCTGGCCGGGACACGGATTTGTACGTTCTTAAGCAAGAAGTCAGTGTAAAATCCTTCAGGAGAATTCGTCCAAAGGATTTTCTTAAAACGCTGCGGCTTTTCCGATTTCATCGCTTCAACCGTTATGCGGACGATTGTCTGACGATACTCCCCCTTTTTCACGCATATGGAGCTAAAGGCCTTGAAACGTCGCGCGCCATGAGAACTCTCGCGGCATGGGACGTTGGAGTTTCAAGCTCCGCTTTGCAACAGACGCTGGGATACGATATCGTCGGGTTTCCTGGGGCGCCAAAGCCGCTGCAGTTGAATGGGCGCATTGCGACTGGAATTATTGTTCATTTGCATTATTGCGATGTTTGGCCCGACTTCGAGAAGCGCCTGCGAAATCTCACATGCCCATTTAGTTTGATCGTGACATTAAATGAGTCGAACCCGGATTTTGCCGCTCGGGTTGCCGGACAGTTTCCTAACGCCAAAGTATTAGTGTATCCCAATCGTGGCCGTGACGTCGGGCCTTTCATTCAGCTCTTGCGAGAGGGTCATCTCGACGATTTTGAACTCATCTGCAAGTTGCACGGGAAGAAAACAGTTTCGTTAGGTCCACGTATGATTTTCGGCGAGATCTGGCGGCGACTGCTTCTAAATGATTTGGTCGGATCGGATGAATTGGTGAGGGCTATTCTTCAGAGATTTATAAGCCAGCCCGGACTGGGTTTGGTAGGTTCATCCCATTTTCGGGGGAATTATCTTGGTACATGGCCGCGAAATGCAGCGCTGACACTTGAGCTTGCAAAACGGCTTGGATGTCCAGAAGAGCGCTTCAAACTTGATTTTTTTGCTGGAACGATGTTTTGGGTTCGTCGTGAATTGCTTGATCTGTTAAAGTCGTTGAATCTCTCTCAGGATGACTTCCCCGTAGAAGCCGGACAAACCGATGGCACCCTTCAGCACGCGCTTGAGCGCATATTCGGAGCGTTGCCGGGATTGGCGTGTCCCCCTATGACAATCGAAGAAACGGCATGGCCGCTGACAAAGCCGTTATCCGATTGATTCTGGTCGAGCAGGAAAGATGTTGTCCAAAGCTTGTGATAGCGGGCCAAACTGCCGCTGTGTCATGACATTGGTTGCATAGAATTTATCGCCTATCCGCTCGATCCAGCTCGCGTGGTTGACGATGCAGCTTTCCAGCTTGTCGAGAAGGCCATCTGGATTTTCGGCGGCGAGTTCTGGAATGTAGAGCTCGGACTGCGTATAGGGCGGTGTGCTGGTGCAGATCGGCACGAGCCCACTGGCGAGATAGTCGAGCAGCTTGATATCAGACTTCGCATCGAAGAACTGCTGGTTGTGCGGCGAAAGCCCCGACGGCAATGGGGCCAGTCCGATGGCGCCGACGAAATATTGTAGAATCTCTCGGTAAGAATTGAAGTCGAGTCGCTGGATGTATCGGGACAGCTTGAAGAGCTTGCCAAGGGCCGGGTCGAAGCGGCCGATGATAATCATTTCATAACCATGGCGATTCGCGATGTTCGCGAGCCGGGTTGTGAATTCTGGATTATCGCGGGTCACGAAGGGGTGATCACCCGAGGTCCATACAATTCGCTTCTGTGGTATGGTTGGAAAAGGGATTGGCGTTGCGTGTCCGGAGTATCCGTTCTTCAGGGTGATGACCGGTTTCGGTGAAGGGATCTGTTGAAGCAAATGGCCTCTCAAGACGTCGGTCGAGGTCGTCACCGTTTGTGCATGTTCCAGGCACCAGCGAATGCGTGCGATGTTACGCGGTCTCGCTTTGACGAAGTCCGGCGTGACGGTCATCAGGTCGTCGAGATCGTAGACGATCGGGGCATTCTGGTTTTTCCGCAAAAATCGATATTGCTCTGTCGATACGTTGCGGTGGCACCAGATGTGGGTAAAGGAAAAATCCTTGTGCCATCCCATCGAATGCATTTTGCGGTCGGCCATCTGGAAGCCCGCGATCGTGCCGCGAGCAAGAAGCGCCGCAAGAAACGGTCTGATGCGGATCTCGCTAAGTTCGACGTCCGATGAAAGCGCCAGAACAAGAGGCTCGGAATTCGGCTGATATTGAAAGCGGGAATGAGAAAAAAGCATCATGTTTTGGCTTTTGCGATGATATCTCTTTAATGGAATTGCCATCATAGGATGCCGCAATAAAAAGGAACAGATCGGCATCTCTGGATTACGATTGCTCCTATTTCCGGAAAAATTGGCCTTTGGGTCCTCAATGGCTTGGTTTTCGACTTGAAAATGGACTTCATAGTGGGCAATCAGGCGGCTGATTGTTTGCCGCCTGGATAATATATGCCTTCGACTCCTCGGAAAATCACCGACGATCCCTACGGAGCGTTTCAGCTTATCAAGAGGCTGGTTGCGGAACAGGGCGCACTTTATTGGCGGCGTTACCTGCTCGTATTTTTTCTGATGGCTATCGGGGCCGGCGCCAGCGCCGGGTCTGCATACCTGTTCGGCAAAGTTATCAACCAGGCTTATGTCTATCGCAGCATCAGCGGCATCATGACCCTGTCGATACTGGTCGTCGGGCTCTTTACCGCCAAAGGCATGGCCACCTATTTCCAGGCGGTAATGTTGTCGCGGATCAGCAATGCCATCCTTGCCAACAATCAGCGCAGGCTCTTTGCGAAAATGATGCAGGAAAGCATCGGTTTTTATTCGCAATCGCATTCATCGGACTATTTGAATCGTCTATCCGCAGGTGCGGCCTCGATCACTCAAGTGCTGTCGCTGATTATGACGGCCGTCGGCAAGGATTTTCTGACCTTGGTCGGCCTTGTTGCTGTGATGGTATCGCAGGATCCTTTATTGTCTTTGCTTAGTCTGGTTGTTGCGCCGCCGATGTTTCTGTTTGTGCGCAAGATCGTACATAGGGTGAAGAGTCTTGCCGCAAGCCAATTTCTCAGCGCGTCAACGATTATGGAGGCCGTGCAGGAATCCTTGCAGGGTATCCGCACGGTAAAGGCTTTTACCCTCGAAGGGACGATGCAGGCGCGCGTCGATCGGAGCGTTGCTGAAGTCGAAGCCCATGCAAACAAGATGGCTGTCGTTTCAAATCGCTCCGGCCCTTTGATGGAGATGCTGGGCGGCATCGCGATCGCTGGTGCTTTGATGTACGGCGGCTATCGCGTCATCGGGACCAATGCGGCGCCGGGGCAGTTCGTATCGTTCATCACGGCGTTTCTGCTTGCCTATGAACCGGCGAAGCGCCTCGCGCGTGTCAATATCGATCTGAGCGGCATGCTGATCGGCGCACGTATGCTGCTTGAAATCGTCGATAGCCCGGCTTCCGAGCCCGACGACAGTAACAAGCCGGCTTTGAAGCTCGCGCATGCGCAGGTCGAATTTCGCGACGTGACGTTTGCCTATCGTCCCGAGCAGCCTGTACTCAAGTCGATGAATTTCATCGCGCACCCTGGCAAGGTGACGGCGCTGGTTGGCCCATCCGGTGGCGGAAAGTCGACGATCCTATCGCTTCTCCTGCGATTTTACGAGGTGGATGGAGGAGCAGTGGTGATCGACGGCCAGCCGATCTCGGATTGCTCGCGTGCCTCGCTTCGCCGGCAGACTGCTTATGTCGGGCAGGATGTCTATCTCTTCCGCGGCTCCATCCGTGAGAACATCGCGTTCGGAAAACTTCACGCGACCGAGGAGGAGATCGTTGCAGCGGCCCGCGCCGCCTGTGCGCATGATTTCATTATGGGTTTTCCTCGAGGTTACGAGACCCCGGTTGGAGAGCATGGCACTCAATTGTCCGGAGGTCAGCGTCAGCGGGTTGCGATCGCCCGGGCTTTGATCAAGGATGCTCCGATCATTCTGCTCGATGAAGCAACAGCGGCTCTCGATTCGGAATCGGAAAAGTTCGTGCAGGAAGCAATCGCGCGTTTATGCAAAGATCGCACGACGATCGTCATTGCGCACCGCCTTCACACGATCATGCATGCCGACCAGATCCTGGTGGTTGAAGACGGAGTGATCGTCGAAGCCGGTTCCCACAGTGATTTGCTTCGGAAGGATGGGCGCTATGCTGACTTCTTCCGGCTCCAGCAGCGAGGCAAATGAGGTCGCCTGGTTCTTTGCCAGCGTGGAACAGTCCCTTGAATAGGGAAATTGCAATGCTCGGGTAAATGCGGAAGGCCTTTCAGAGGGCTGTAAAGCTGAATTATGTGCCGCTGGATGCTCATTATTGCGATCCTCGTGCCGATGAAGATGTTTTCCTTCATCCAAGTATCAAAATAGTCCGGCGTGGATTTCAAGATTGCATAATTGTTTCTCGATAATGCCCCTTAGAAATAAGTTTGACAATAACGGATGGGCTAACCGTTTTACGGTCCTAGGTTTCAAAAACTCCGCAGTAATCAAGCGCAAGCAATTCGCGGAGGGGCGATTAATGCCCGCGAGCCAGGCGCTAACTGTCGGGCACAAACGCTCACTGACAGTGCCTTGCCATGCCTGACCAGTGGCAGAAGATGCATCTGCATTATTGCTGTTCTTCTCCACGCCACCGCATGGCGCTTATGTGCCGCGGCCAGGAGGCTGTCGCCTGCAAGGCGCAGAACACAGCTCTGAAAATACTGCCGCGACGAATTCTGGATGGCGGTGGGAAACGCCCGATGGGCCGGTGAAGAGACGCCAAATCGAGTAGTGTCGGCTGCCCGAATCAATGGAGTCGACATGGCAACTCAGATGACTAAATCGCAATTGATCGAAAAGATCGCCGAAGCTAACGAGCTCTCAAAGAGAGATGTGAAGGGCGTTTTCGAATCGCTTGCAACGATCGGCTACAAGGAACTGAAGAAGAACGGGACGTTTCTCCTTCCGGGCTTTGCCAAGTTTGTCGTGATTAAAAAGCCGGCGACGAAGGCACGCAAAGGCACCAATCCGTTCACGGGCGAGCCAATGACGTTTAAAGCCAAACCTGCTCGTAAGATCGTTCGCGCGCGGCCAGTCAAGGCTGCCAAGGACGCCGTCTGACCTGGGAAGTGGAGCCCCGTCGTGGTCTCCACTTCTTGATCCTGGTTGATGATGCGCAAAGCGCATCCGGCAGTAATGAGGAGAGGTTGGATGGCCAAGAAGGTGAGAAAGTCGAAGAAGAAAGCGCCGAAGAAGTCCGTGCGCCGCCCTTTTACAAAGGACGACGTCAAGACTTTGCGAGTTCATTCCAAAGCAAGAACCCCGGTCGCTAAAATCGCGAAGCAGATGAAGCGCACGGAAGGCTCGCTGCGTCAGAAAGCCTTGAAGCTGGGCATCGGGCTGGGCCATCAGCGCTAGGTCGTCCTACTTCTGAGAAAAGAACGATTCTGCGTTATTTGCATTCAGCTAATTCCGGATGCTCTGTTTCTCTCTTTCCTTCAGGATGACCTCGACGATCCGCTTGAGCTGTCGGACGGAGCCGCCGCCCCAATGTTGCGCGGTGGCGTGGTGTTCGTCGCCATCGAGAGGCATGATCCAGCGCGGGTCGAGCTGGCGCTCAACGGCGATGCTGGCGAGGACCGCAGGCAATAGCGCGTCGAGATCACCCGACGTTGGAGCTGCAAAACTGATCACCCGCAGCCGGTCTCGCAGTGGTGAGGGGAGGGCATTCGTGCTGTTTGCCGTCATGATGTAGTTGACATGCGAGAGATCGAGTGCGGTCTGTAGCGCCGGATCCGGATAGCGCGCAGCTGTCTCCGGTTCGAAGAAGCCCAGTAGGCAGTCCCACAGCCGGCCATAGTCTGACCGGGTCCCGGCTTTCTCCAATTCGTCGATCAGAACAAGCGGATTGGCGTGGCCCGCACGATGAATAGCCATGAACGGATGGCAGGGCTCAGTCGAGTGCCAGCGCCGGTCGGTGCCGGCAAAGATCGCCCCGTCGGATTGCGCGCCGTCGACCCGCCAGACGGCAAGTCCGAGCTCTTCCGCAAGGCGCCTGGCAAAGCGCGACTTGCCGGCACCGGGTTTGCCGACCAACAGAGTGGGCTTCAATCTGACCATCCGCTGGCCGATCAGATCGGACAGGATGGCATCGATCGCCTCGTGTGCGTAGGGGAATTCGAACAACAGCTTTGAGCGCACCTCATGAAGCGGTGGTGTCAGAGCGAGCGGCAAGGGCGTGTTGATCGCGGGCGTGTAGATCCTCGTCAAGTTCTTGCTTGAGCTGTTCGTGGTCTCTTCGGGGAGAGAACAAACCAAGATGTGGTCCGGCGGTAGTTTGGCAAGGATGGAGTCCCTAGGGGCGGCCATCTTAGCCGGCGCTCTATTGTTATTACCATCGCGATGCTGCTCATTGCGAACCGAATCCCTCGCTTCTTGGATACGGCAGAGCGCCATGAGCGGGCCCAGATGCAGGGCGACGAGCACTGCTCGGTCGTAGTGCTGTAACTCGGGCATAACATGTAGCATGAGTGGCGCTGCCGCCCAGCCGTAGAGGAACGACTCCACCTCCGCCAACATGGTCTGGCTAAGTGTATTCCAGCGCTTCTTGCGGGCAACGAACAGAGCCGCCGTGACGCGTCGGTAGTGCTTCGCATGATAGGCGATATGCGGTGCTGGCAGTGACAACAGCCGGACGCAGTCGGCGAATGAGCGCAGGATCGCCTGGTCTTCCCTTGTGGCAAGGCGATCAAGTTCGTCTGCAAGCAAGGCGCCCGTGGCATAGTCCTTGGCGATGAGCCAAGGTTGCAGGGCAATTTTTGGTGCGATCTCGTTGATCTCGGCAGCAAGCCGTTCCTGGGCAAGGCCTGAGCGGTCTGCGCAGAGTAAGCCGTAGCGGAACAGCCGATGCAGGCGAAGACGCTCGTCCTTGAGGTCACCGCTATCGGCTGCAGTGCCAAGCAAGATTCGCTCGCCATCGACAGTGATGCTAATCTCCTCGACACTGTCATCGTCATGACTATTGCCATCCTCGTCGCCGTCATCGTCGAATGGCTCACTCATGGCCCACCTCGATGGTTAGAGACGGGTTGAAGGCTGAGTTCTCGTCACCATAACCGTGAGGGTTGCAGACCACCTGGCTCTTGCCGATCCAATAATCGCTAGATTTATGGATATGGCCATGCACCCATAGATCGGGGGCCTGAGCACCAAGCAGTATCTCCGACAGATCGGAGACGTACGCTGCGGTGAGCAGATCATCCTTGTAGTGAGGATGAATCGAGCCACGATGTGGCGCATGATGCGTTACCACTACGGTGGGACCTGCAAATGGTATTTGGAGGGTAGCCTGGATGTAGATCCGCGATTGTTGATGCAGGCGTAAAGCGTCAACGGGGCGAAGGCGGCGAAATGGCTGCTTTGAGGTCAAAATCAAGCGATGGTCATTGAGACCGTTCTGCGCGACGTGCATTGCAGACGAGGATAGATTCTCGCCAAAAAGACGATAATCGGTCCACATCGTGGCGCCGATGAACCGTACTCCCCCAACGACAACTGTCTCGTTCTCCAGCACATGGGCATTGAACTGGGGCGCGAGCCTGTGTGCCAGAGCGAGCTCCTCCGGCCAGCATCGGCGGTAGAACTCGTGATTACCCGCCGTCACGATAATGGGGATGGTTTGAGGAACGATCTTGCGCAGGATGACGAGCCCTCGATCGATACCTGCGCAAGTGTCGCCTGCTACCACAATAGTGTCGACGTCGTCGGCGATGGAGATTGTCTTAGGAGCCGCGACATCGGCGTGAAGGTCAGAGAAAATTTGAATCTTCATGTGTAGCTCCCTTTATGACGCGACGAGGGGGCTAGTCTGGTTGATCGGCCGCCAGAGCCGCGCGGAGGCCTGAGTGCCACATACCACTTGGGCGGCGATATTGAGCGAGCGGAAGGCCACCGCCACAGTGAGCCGTAGCCGGTCTTCAACGCCTCTGATCGGCATCAGAGCGCTGGCGTCTTTCAGCATGGCATGGCGGGTTGTAACGATCGGGCGTGCCGAGGGATTGACGGAGGCGCGGACTTCCGAACCGGCAGCCACCACGAAATCGTCACCAAGCGAGGAGCCTCGCGCCCAAATGCCGCAGTAGTTGAGCTCGTATTCCGCAGCCATCGGCGGCATGCCCGCCACACCGATGTGCATCAGGTCGCTTTGCTCCTCCGTGGTGTTTTCGTGGGCGGCTGGTGAAGGCAGCGTGAGAGGCGGAAGGAGAAAGCGGGCGTCGCTGTTAGCATGAAAGGCCCTGCAGCCGGCATCGAACAGGAGGCGCTCGGCATCGACGATGATGCGATCAAGCGTACTCTTCCTCCAGTCAGCCGGTTCAGTGAGCGGCGGGTTTTTGTCCTTCCTCACAGTGACAAAGCCAGCGGTCTCCGCCCGCCTCGTCAGCCATTGCTGCAAATACAGCGGCCCGGACTTGTCGTAGGGGCGATGAGCAACGCCTGTAACCGCGAAGACGTCGCGGAAACATTTCTTCCCTGGGTCGGTCAGATGCTCGGTCAAGCGACGGGTCATATTGCCGGTCTCGCCGATGTAGACTTGATTGCCGTCTGACAAAACGTAGCAGGCTGGCGCCGCGAGCCGTTCACGGAGCTCCTCGCCAAGTGGCGCGAAAGGAAAACTCCACACCGCGAGCGGAGACGCTTCATCGGTGATCCGCCTGAATCCGGTGATTGCCGATTGCGGCCGATGGATGATGGTGGTGGTGCCCGCATCAAAAGCGGGCTGACAAACTGAAGACATTGATGAGGATCCCTTGTTGTAACCAGTGAAGGGACCGGGTCCTGGGTTGGGGCATGCGCGTCCCTTGCCGTTCTCACATCAGTGAGCGTAGGTGACGGGACGGCGAGCCTTAGGCGTGCTTCGCGCACACCATCCAGGACGGCCGATCGCTAGATGGCGGATGAGAAGCCGATGGCGGACAGGCCGCGCGGCACCCGGCCGCCACGACGGAACATGGTCCGGCGGCACCGCCGCAAACGGGTAGCAATCATCGACAACAAGGGATGGGAAGAGGACCGCGAATCGCGGATAAACTGGCACTTAGCCATGACGGACTCCTATTAAGTCGGTTGTGGTTAGGCCGTCGTTTGGTGCTCGAACACCGGACGGCGGCCGCCAAAGCTCTCACGCTCTGGCGTTCCTAAAATGGGAGCGCCCGCGACGAAGTGCCAGATCTGTGGACGTATTTCGAACTGCGATGGTTAACGGAGGGGCCGATCGGCCTGCCTGCGCAGCATGAAGTTGAACAGAAGTGGATGTCTTTGAATGTCCTCTGAGCCGTGCGCGCCACATCCCATTAGCCTTTGTGCGCCCACTTTTGTCGCAAACTGAATCCGCAGGGCTTCGTCGTGGGCTTGAGCTAGGGCTCGACTGCTTCGCGCTTGGCGGGCTGATCCAAGTTTCTCTTCCTGCCTCGTGCGGTCTGCTTTCCCACGCTTTTTAAGCCGCCTGCTCGCGGCATGTTGAGAGCCAGATGTGTGGTCGGAATGATCTTGGTTCTTCAATGAGGTGATAGCGCCGTGGGCCTGGGCCTCGGATAGCCAGGCACAAGCATCTGTCCCAGCAGCGCCTGCGTCTGAGGCGCAAAAGGACTGAACTGACGCATGCGGTGGGCGTCGGGAGAATGGCCGCTCCACTAGAGGACTGAACTGCGAATCTCAAGGTACGGTGACGGTACGGTGATGGTAAAAAACCGTGTTTTGAATGCACAATGGAAATTGTTCGGTCTTCAGTCGTTCCCGATGATCGTCGCTTTACGCGAAACATCGGTTGGATCGGATCGCCATTTATCGCCGTTTGCGGTTTGCTAGACCCGATGAGAAGGTCATTACAGCTCACTCAGCTGTAATGTGGCCCAGATGCCGAAGGTTGGCGCCTATGACTAATCCTGTCAGATTTCCAGTTTGCTTGGAGCGGCCTGATTTCTCTGGGGCGACACTCACGCGATCTGCGAAGACCGAAGCCGCCTACCGGAAACGATATGCCGGGATGGAGAAAACGCTTTCACGAAAGCGCGGTGAGCCAGTATCTGTGATCGACGTGATCGATGATTTGCGGAGGCGGGCGCCCTCGTTGAAAGCAAATTCATATTACCTTTTGCGTGCGACCGTTTTGCAGCAGTTGCGCGACTGGTTCTCCGAGGGCACCTTAACGGTGGAGAAAGCCGAAAAACTGGTGGAAAGTCTCACGCTTCCCCACGCAAAGATTGGTGGTGCGGCTCCGAAAGGCCGCACATCGTCCGGACGACGGCACCATATTAAGCCGGAAGGCATCTCTGCCTTGGCAACCATGGCGCGAAGCCGCAAGCATCCAACTTTTGACAACCTTGCCGGCCTGCTCGAATATGGAATCAAGGTGGGCACACGACCGTGTGAGTTGATAGGTGCTCGACTGATCGGCCGCAAACTTTACATCGTTTCGGCCAAGGTTTCCGTGGCAAATCAACGAGGATTGGCTGCCAGCCGCGTCATTGGGTTGCTATCCGATTTCGACGACTTCGACCTCGCCGAGTTTTCTCAATTATTGACACGACTGTCAGCCGAGCTCGCTTCGGTCAATGGTGATAGGGCGCGGTTAGTGCGTCGCTATGGTGGTGCCTTGCGTCGGCTGCGTCATGGGGAAGCTTGGGCATCCCGAGTGACGCTACGAACAACGCGCTCACAGTGTCGTGCGACGCTCGCTCGAGCCAGATTCACTGCGCCAGAAATTGCATCGATACTTGGTCACGCCTCTGCCGAAACAGGTCCGTCCAATTACGGACGTGCCAACAAGGGCTGGCGTCTGCCACCAAATTACGCCCCGCTTGCGGTATCGACTGAAATGCTTGCCAAAGTGCGCGTCGGCGCTCGGACAAAGGCGAAGCTGGCGCGCAATCAACCCGTGACGTTGACAGAATCACGCGCTGCGTTTGCTGGTGAATATCCTCATGAGTTCAAACCAATGTGAGATGCTGGGTCGCCGAAGGTCTCAGTAAGCGCGTTCCAGCATAAGGCTCGGATTTAGGCGGTTGCCTATCGGGGCCCTTGAGGCGCAAGCGAAATCTATTCCCACTGCTCCGACGGCAGGTTGATGTGCTGATGGCACAGGGCCATCAGGTAGCAGACGCAGTCCGAGCGATAGGCGTGACGGAAGTCACGTATTATCGATGGCGGAATGAGTATGGTGGCCTGAAGGGCGGCCAGGTGAAGCGGCTGAAGGAACTGGAGACCGAGAACACCCGGCTCCGGCGAGCGGTGTCGGATCTGACGCTGGACAAGCTGATCCTGGCAGAGGCCGCAAAGGGAAACTTCTAAGCCCCTCCCGACGCCGCGCGTGCGTCGATCATGTCACAGCCGAACTTGGCATCTCCGAGAGACGGGCGTGCCGGGCATTGGGTCAACACCGATCGACGCAGCGCAAGATCCCCACGACACCTGATGACGAGGCGGCTTTGACTGCCGACATCATCGAGCTTGCCCACCAATATGGCCGCTACGGATATCGCCGGATTACGGCGTTGCTTCGCAGAGCCGGCTGGAGGGTGAACAAAAAGCGTGTCGAGCGAATCTGGCGGTGCGAGGGGCTGAGGTCCCTGCCAAACAGCCTAAACGCGGGCGTCTGTGGCTCAACGACGGTTCCTGCATCCGTCTGCGGCGGGAGCGGCCCAACCATGTCTGGTCCTATGACTTCGTCGCTGACCGCACCCACGATGGCAAGGCGTTTCGGATGTTGTGCATCATCGACGAGTTCAGCCGCGAGAGCCTGGCCATCCGTGTCGCGCGGAAGCTCAAGGCGATCGATGTCATCGAAGCCGTGTGCGAGCTGTTCGTCTCGCGGGGGCATCCCTGCGCACATCCGCTCAGACAACGGCCCTGAGTTTGTCGCCCAGGCGCTCCGGGATTGGATCGCCGCCGTCGGCGCCAAAACCGCTTACATCGAGCCGGGAAGTCCATGGGAGAACGGCTATTGCGAAAGCTTCAATGGCAAGCTGCGCGATGAGCTGCTCAATGGCGAGATCTTCTACACATTGAGGGAGGCTCAGATCGTGATCGAGAACTGGCGACGCCACTACAACACGGTGCGTCCACACTCATCGCTGAAATATCGGCCGCCAGCACCCGAGGCCCTCGTCTGGCCAGCACCAAAGGAGATAGAAAAAATGCAATTCCTAAACTAACATTCTGACCGGACCACTCCGTGGGGGCCAGTCATTGTCTTGAGTAGAATAATGCTGGGAGCGGGAAGCTTGCAGACGTCAGAAGCTTGGATGACGCGGCATGCGAATTAATTTCCTCACCCAAAAAATCGGCAGGCTTACGAAGCCCTGAAGCGGAACAGGTAGCGGGATCTGGGCATTGCTGTGGTCAGGATCGATGATCAGCGGCTTAAGAATTTCAAGCTGCGGCTTTTGAAGATCATCGGCGGGAAGTTGTGCGGTTCTATCTAATTAGGCGTTGTGGCTTTGATCTGGTAGCTGCTGTGGCAGCCCGCGCAGTTTTGTAAAACCTCTGAAAGCTGGCCAAGGGTGTGTTTTGGAAGGGCGATTGTCTCGGCATCCATAGCGATGGTGTCAAATCCGCCGTGAGTGCTGAAAGCAAGCTTTTTGAATTCTAGTGGTAGCTTGCCCATCATTCCAAGCGGCACATCGTGGGCTCGTGATGTTCCCATTGCGCGAGCGGCTTTCGCTACGCCCTTCATATCATCTTTCGACAGAGCTTCCGAGATTTCCTGAAGGCCTTCAACAAAACCGCGCATCTCCTTTAGCATGAGGTCGCGTTCAGCAGGCTCCAGGAGGATTGCCACCCGTCCATCGGGTGTCTTTTCGGTCGATCCGGCAACGATGAACTTATAAACCATTT